>NZ_CABPTR010000002.1:0-363491 GCF_902460365.1 Streptococcus sp. Marseille-P7375
TATCTTTTTTTTACAAATTTATTTCCTAATGCCTACAATATCACTGATAAATCAATAACTAAAAGGGAAAGGTATCCTCTCCCTCTTACCTCTCCCTTATTCTCTATATCACCGTGCTGCTAAAGTCTATTAAATATTCCTCTAACTCTCGCAACAGTCTTTTACGCCCCTTAAACCGTTCGTCGCCTAGCGAAATTTATTATCAAAGACACTAACTTAAACATGATCAAAGTTGTAAAGTTGAGGATAGTGATCACACTCTGGATTTTTGGGATGACAAACAGCCCGACCAAAGTAGATCATAGCCTGATGCGCAGCTAGCCAGCGTTCAGGTGGGAGAACGTCCATAACACGTTTTTCAACTTCTAAAGGACTTGCTGACTTTTTGACAATATCGTGGTGTTTACAAATGCGTTCAACGTGCGTATCAACAGCAAAAGCTGGAATACCAAACCCTACACTCATGACCACGTTAGCTGTCTTACGCCCCACCCCAGCTAAACTTTCTAATTCTTCCCGAGTCTGAGGCACTTGACCATTGAAATCGTCCAAGAGTTGCTGGGCGCATTTTTTTAGAAACTTGGCCTTATTTCGATAAAGTCCTAAGCGTGAAATGTGCTTGGCAATATCTGCCTCGGATGCTGCTGCCATAGCTTCTGGAGTAGGATAAGCTAAAAATAGATTCGGTGTAGCTTTATTAACTGCAGCATCTGTCGTTTGAGCGGATAACATGACTGCCACGAGTAGCTCAAAGTGATTTCTAAAATCTAAACTCGGTTTGGCATCAGGAAATAGGGCAATGATCTCCTCGATGACATGGCGTGCTCGTTTTTTTGATAAAACCATCAGTATACAATCTCCTTTGCTTGTTCTATATTATAGCATAAATTGATAAAGAAAAAGCCGAGCGTGCTCGACCTTTCTTAGACTGTTTTTTCAACTTTTAGGATTTTGACGTCATAACTGCCAACTGGTGTTTCTACTGTTGCAATATCACCAGTCTTCTTACCAATCAATGCTTGACCAATTGGGCTTTCATTTGAAACTTTTCCCGCAAAGGCATCCGCACCAGCTGAACCAACGATAATGTATACTTCTTCTTCAGTCTCACCGACTTCTTGGATAGTAACTGTTTTACCGATGGCAACTTCATCTTTAGCAACTGAATCGCTATCAACAATCACAGCATAGCGGATTTTAGTCTCCAGACTTGAAATTTGTCCTTCAACGAAAGCCTGCTCATCCTTTGCTGCTTCATATTCACTATTTTCTGATAAATCTCCGTAAGAACGAGCAATTTTAATGCGTTCTACTACTTCTGGACGTCGAACCAATTTCAATTCTTCTAATTCTTGTTCTAATTTTTCCTTTTCTACAAGGGTCATAGGATAAGTTTTTTCAGCCATTACTTTATTTTCTCTCTTCTTTCTATTTTTTGATAAAACAAAATTATGTGGAAAACCACATAATTTAGTTAGAACTTTCACCTGATTGGTTTAATTTGCTATTAACGTGTTCTTCCACATTCTTAGCGTGTTCTTCGTAGGTATTTGCAAAATATACAGCCCCTGTCTCCACATTTGCTACAAAATACAAGTAATCTGTCTTACTTGGATTAATAGTAGCTTCGATAGCAGACAGGCTTGGACTATCTACTGGACCAGGCATCAAACCTTGCTTCTTGTACACATTATAAGGCGAGTCAAGATTTGTATCAATTTCAGCATCTTCTTTAAGAGTTGTCTTTTGACCAAGTTTTCCTTGAGCATAAAGAAGCGCAATATTGCTCTGAAGTGGCATAGCTTGGTTCAAACGATTATAAAAGACGCTCGCAATATCTTTGCGATCCTGATCAGTTGATCCCTCTTTTTCAACTAAAGAGGCGAGTGTTAAAACATCATTGACCGTCAGATTCTTGGACTCAATTGTTGAGTAATACTGCGACAGATTGGTATTCATAGCAGCCAACATTTGGTCAATCAGTTCTTCAACCGTGGTTTCTTTTCCATAATCATAAGTAGCCGGGAAGAGATAACCTTCAAGACGATATTTAACACCACTATCCTTGCTCGGCAAAGTAGCTAGAAGCTGCGGATATTTAGCTGCCATTTTTGCAATAAAGTCTTCATCTTGAGCTTTATTTAGAAAATCTTCCTTGCTGAATGGTGTTTTAGTATTCTTGTTCGCAGTTTTTGCAGCATTGACAGTAGTTGCTTCGGCGATTTGCTCCAAAGTGTATCCCTCAGGAATTGTTATCTTGCCAAGAACTGGAGGCTGTGGTGTATCTGTTCCACCTTCTTGTAATTGCTTAGCAATCGTGTCTAAGTCCATACTCTTTTGAAGATTATAGTAACCAGATTGGAAATTACCATAACTTCTGATTTTTGAATAAAGATTAAAGACTTGAGCGTTCTTAATCAGGCCTTTCTTTTCTAAAATCTCTCCGATTTGTTTGGTACTAGAACCAGCAGGAATCTCCACCGTCACATATTCTGTCGATTTGGCATCTACTGGTTTCAGCGCAGAGGAAACATAATTGTATCCAACAAAACCAGTAATACCAAGGCCCAATAGGAAAAGTACCAAGACTGTCATCACGATTCGATTGGCTAGGCCGTTTTTACGTTTTTTCTTTTTACTACTATTGGTACGATCTGCACGTGAACGTTTCTTTCCATGAGCAACATCTCTACGGCTTAGCGTTGGTTCTGCAGTAGAAAAGTCTTTTTTAGCTTCTCTTTCATCTGTAGTGTTTGAATCAGGTAACACTGTTTCTTTTATCTCATCTGCAACTGGTGCTACCTTTTCTTGATAAGCTTCTGAATGAGCCACAGAAGTCTGAACTTCTCCAGACTCTATACTTTCCTTCTTAGCAACATCAGCTTGTCCTGGTCCATCAACATTTGATGGAACTTCCGAAATCGTAGAATTACGAACTATATTTTCTAGCACATCTGCCTGAGTATGAACAGTAGGGTCGCTTTTTCCCATTGGCTCTTCTACTTTGATCTTACTAGGTTCTTCCTCTACTGAAGTATCCTTCTCTAGAACCTCATGAGATTTTTCAACAGCAGAAACGAGAGATTCCAAGCTCTCCGCCAATTCCATTTCTTTACCTAAAAGAGGCTGCGCTTCTTCCTGAACTGAGTGATTTTGGATACCATTGGCTGCTGCCAACTCATTCAAAATCTTCTCTTTAAAACTCAGCGTCTTTTCGTTATCCTGTGAATTTTCAGTCAAAAACTTGATCTCCTTCTTCATAATCCCTAACATTATATCTTAAAAGTCAGATAAATGCAATCATATCCGACTTTTAAAACTATATTATTTATGAAAGTTATATCTGGGGATTTTCCCAAACCATATCAAACCATACTTCATCTGCATAAGTTGAGGACGAAGGTCCTTCATTGACGAAGCCATGCTTCTCATAATAGGCTATCAAATAATCATGACAAGTGAGATTAATACCGTGGCGTTCATCTGCTATAGCAATCTCTTTCATAGATTCCAATAGCTTGCGGCCGACTCCCATCCCCTGAACATCTTTCGAGATAGAAAGGCTGGTCAATGAGATAAAGCCACCATCCAGATGACCATAATCTTCAACGTCCTCTGTAAAGGAAATATCTTTTAAATAGCGTTCTGGTCGGACAGGACCTTCTAAATAGCCCAAAATCTTGCCACTTTTTTCTGCAACCAAAAAAGTTGAAGGAATCGTTTCAATGTGTTTCGCCAGTATTTCACGACTAATAGCCTCTTCTGGACTAAAATTTTCCAATTCGATGGCATAAATGGCATCTAAGTCAGCCATTTGAGCTTGACGGATAATCATTCTTTCTCCTTAAAATCAGGATTTTCCCATACCATATTTGACCAGATAGTCCCACCGTGAGTTGAGTCAGAAATCCCTTCGTGGACAAAGCCATTCATCTCATAATAAGGTATCAGCTCATCATGGCAGGTTAGGCTAATGCCCCGCCGGTTTTGCTGAACAGCTGTCTCCTTGAGAGCTGCAAGCAACAAGGTTCCGACTCCCTGCCTCTGAAAATCCGGATGGACGGACAGACTTTGGACGGCAATGAAGCCACCTTCTGAAGGATTAACACCCACCTTGCTAAAGAGATCATCTGTCAAATATCGCGTCTGAACAGCTGGTCCAACAATATAACCCGCCAGCTGACCATGCAGCTCTGCCAGCAAAAAAGTATCCGAGATGCGTTCAATCCGCTCTTTGAGAACTTCTGCACTGGCTGCTTCTGCTGCTAGAAATTTCAGCTGCTCGATTGCAAGAATTTCCTCCCAGTCGCTCAAGTCAGCCTGCCTGATTCGAATCGGTGCTTCCATCAAGTCTCCTCCTACTGAACGTTGCTGGTAAGATTGGACAGGAGGCGTTCAAAGGAATATTCATAGGTCTGGATATCTCCAGCTCCCATAAAGACATAAACGGCATTATCGTGGTCAAGAAGTGGAGAAACATTGTCCACATCAATAACCTTGGCACGCTTCACAATCTTTTCAGCCAGATCTTCTACCTTAACATCGCCTTTATCCACCTCACGCGCAGATCCGTAAATCTGAGCTAAATAGACTGAGTCGGCCTGATTGAGGGCTTCCGCAAATTCGTCCAAGAGAGCAATGGTCCGAGTGAAGGTGTGCGGCTGGAAGATGGCCACAATTTCCTTGCTTGGATACTTCTGACGAGCTGCATCCAGAGTCGCGATAATTTCCGTTGGATGATGGGCAAAGTCATCAATAATGACTGTGTCGTTGACAATCTTTTCTGTAAAGCGGCGCTTAACCCCACTAAAGGTCTTGAGATGTTCCCTTACTAGATTCAAGTCAATACCTGCAATATACAAGAGACCGATGACCGCAGTCGCATTCATAATGTTGTGACGGCCAAAGCTTGGAATCTGGAACTCACCCAGCTCTTGTCCGCGGAAGGAAACTTTAAATCCTGAACCGCTGGTAGAGCGCAAGAGATCGTGAGCGACAAAGTCATTGCCTTCTTCCTTGAAACCATAGTAGTAAATCGGTGCAGTTGCAGTGATGCGGCGTAGTTGCTCATCTTCTCCATAAACGAAGAGACCTTTGGTAATCTGCTTGGCGTAATCATTGAAAGCATTAAAGACATCTTCCAAGCTTGTGAAATAATCTGGATGATCGAAGTCAATATTGGTGATAATTGAATATTCCGGATGATAAGGCATAAAATGACGCTCGTACTCGTCTGATTCAAAGACAAAATACTTGGCATTAGCAGAACCGCGGCCTGTACCATCCCCAATTAGATAGCTAGTATCTGTGATATTAGACAGAACATGAGAAAGAATGCCCGTTGTAGAAGTTTTCCCGTGAGCACCTGCTACTCCTAAGCTGACAAAGTCACGCATAAAGCTACCCAAAAATTCATGGTAGCGCTTGTAGCTAATACCATTGGCATCTGCATAGGCAATTTCCACATTGTTATCTGGACGGAAGGCATTACCGGCAATAATTTCAAAATCTGACTGGAGATTTTTCTCATCGAAAGGCAAAATGGGAATCCCAGCCTGTTCCAGACCACGCTGAGTGAAATAATATTTATCAACATCGCTTCCTTGAACCTTATGGCCCATCTGATGCAACATCAAAGCCAAAGCGCTCATACCTGAGCCCTTAATTCCGATAAAATGATAGGTTTTCGTCATGATTACTCCTTAAATCTTAAACAACTGAAGCCTTATTGCCCTTGGGCATCTGAACTCAACTTGGTGATGTCCAATTCCTGAGCTTTTTTATGCTTATTGTGTTTTTCTCGCTTCTTGCCCTTGTTATAGACTTGGCTGGTTTTGAGAAAATCGTAGTTATTCTTTTTCTTTTTTTCTGGATTCGTTGGTACTTCTATGAGAGGTTGAGACTGAACATCTGCTAATATGTAGCTACCTTGCTTTAGCTTATCACTGAACTTCGTTAACTCACCCGGATTTTCCTTTTGGAAAGGGGCTGTTGGTTTAACTGGATTTCCCTCAAAAGGAGGTGCCACCTTCCGACTACGAACCTTATTTGGGAGCTTGCTCGTCAAATAAGCAGCCGAACGTTTTTTCCTCAGATCAGCCCGAGCTTCCTCTCGTGCTTGCTCAGCATAGCGAATAGCGGGATCTTTCTTATCAATCGGCTTTTTAAAGTCCGTAACTAGAGCTTGCTTCTTTCTCGCTTTACTTACGGTTTGACTAGGAGCAGCATGAGCAGGATTTTCTGGCTTAGCAATCGGCATCCATTCTAAATAATTACGGTCCTGGTAGTCACCTTTAATGTTGCTAATCAGATCCAACTCATCGTACAAATTCATGTGTGGCATTTCTGTCAACATGATTTCGTCATCAGCAATTATAGGAAATTTAGTATTTGTCATAGCATGTCCTTTCAACTCTTCATTATTATAAACTATTCAAACTATTTTTCAAGCGATTCAGATGAAATTCCAAGAATTTCTCGAATTTCTTCCAGCGAAAGACTGGAGCGAGACTCCGCCCCGTCCAAAATCGTTGAAACCAGATTTCGTTTGGTGTCTTGTAATTCCTGAATTTTTTCTTCAATAGTCCCCCGTGTAATCATACGATAAACTTTTACATTCCGTTCCTGACCGATGCGATGAGCCCGACCAATAGCTTGAGCTTCTACTGCGGGATTCCACCAAAGATCCACTAAAATAACAGTATTTGCACCAGTTAGATTGAGACCCACACCGCCAGCTTTAAGAGAAATCAGGAAGGCTGATCTTTCTCCTTGATTAAAGGCTTTGGTCATCTCCTGACGTTCTTTTGCTGGAGTTGAGCCTGTGATTTTGAAGGACTCCATTCCCATCTGACTCAGTTCTTGCTCAATAATATCCAGCATGCCACGGAATTGCGAAAATATCAGAACACGATGATCACCGTCTTGGATCTGCTCTAACAGCTCCCGCAAACTTTCCAGCTTGCCACTTTCTCCATTGTAATCCTCCATGAATAATTTGGGAGTGTCACAAATTTGACGGAGTCGCATAAGACCAGACAAGATTTCAATTTTGCTACGATTGATTTCTTCCTCCGTTGCATGAAGGATTCGCTCCTGCATTTGCTTGAGCAGGGCTAGATAAATCGTTTTCTGGCTGTCTGCGAGTTCATTTCGGTAAGAAACCTCAATCAAATCAGGAAGTTCCTGCAAGACTTCTTCTTTCTTGCGCCTCATAACAAAGGGTTTGATATAACGCGCAACTGTTTCTGCCGACATCTTCAAAAAAGCTTTCTTGTTCGGTAATAAGCCCGGAAGGACGATCTGGAAAATAGACCAAAGTTCACCTAGATGATTTTCAATCGGCGTCCCAGACAAGGCATAAGTCCGCTCCACCTCAAATGCTCTCAGATATTGAGCAATCTTGCTCTGGTCATTCTTCATGACCTGTGCTTCGTCCAATATCAAATAGTCAAAATGAAGTCCTTGATACTCTTCAACATCTTGTCTGAAGGAAGCATAGCTGGTAATGGTAATCTGATGGTCTTCTGCAATCACAGCATCTCGAACATTTTTCAGACCATACACAACAGCCACATCTAGGTCTGGAGCAAATTTGGCAAACTCATCGCTCCAGTTGTAAATCAGGCTAGACGGCGCCAAAATCAAAACTTTCTTAGACTTGGTCAAATGAGCAGTCAAGAAAGAAATGGTCTGGAGAGTCTTTCCCAAGCCCATGTCATCGGCTAGAATACCACCGAATCCATATTTATTCAGCATGGATAGCCATTTCACACCCGTCTCCTGATAATCTCGAAGCTCTGCCTGAACCTTCAGCTTAGGCAGGGGAAAATCCTCAGGATGGGTCAAATCATAAGCTAGCTGGCGAAAATCCTGCGATAAGTCAACTCTTTCCTGATCTTTGAACAATTCAGAGAGCTGATAAGCAGCCAGACTATGCGTTTGGATGACCCCATTTTTAGAATGTTTGCTTCGCAATTGTTGCAAAGTCTGGCTGATTCGCTTACTATTCTCATCAAAAATCACAACTTGACCCGTCTTGCTGATAAAGTAATCCTTTTGACTCATTAGTGAATCTAGAACATCATCCACTTCAGACTGATCAATACCAGTAAAATCAAAGCCAATATCCAAGAGCCCACCATTCATACTGATGGAAACTTTCGGAGGTGCTGTTTGTGATAGACTCTGCAGCTCATATGACAAGTAAACATTACCTAGTGCTCTAAAGCGTGGAATCAACACGGAGAAGAAGCGGTAAATTTCTTCAGGTCGTAAAGGCGGACGCTGGCTGATAAAATCATCTGCAAAACCTTCCTCCAGCATTGCTTTAAAAACTTGCTGTTCCCGCTCAAAATTACTGGCAAAAGGCAGCTTTCTCAGCTCTTCACGACTGGTGACAGTCTGACTGCCATAATCAAAGACAAGATCCAGCAATACTTGCTTGTCAGCCCCTAAATAAAAATTGAAATCCACGGTAAAATCATGAATGAACAGTCGCTCAGGTGCTGTCACACGGCCAATTTTTTTGAACTCGAGCAAGCTTACTGCCAGTTTGGACTGCTCAGACACATCAAACTGCAGGCGCTTGACGCGCTCTTGCTCAATCGGCAATTCCTGTAAAGCTTTGACTAACTTGGTCTGCTCAGTCGTCAGCTGATAGAAGGTCTGATTATGAAAGATAAATTGCCCCCCATAGAGCATCTTATAATTCTTTTCAGATATCAGCAGCTCAAAAAAGTTTTCCCGTTCTTGCACCTCAAACTGATAAATCTCCGCCTCTTCATGCAAATCTTGGAAAAATACCTCAGCATAATCATAAAAGCTATATTCTAAACGAAATGAAGTGAGATTCATCAAGCGAGTCACACCTTCCTCAAAAAGACTGGCTGGGAAATAAAGGTGGCGTCCAGCATTGGGAAAGACCAACGAAGAGTCCTGCCCCTTATAATCCGTCACCAAGCCTCGTAAAAATTCTAGTAGGTCTTGACTAGCTTCATCAAAATTCTCCATTCGGATAGGCTCATAGTAATTCTTACCGATTTGATAATGCCCACCCTTATTCAAGGTTCTCAAAAAGGACAAAATATCACGCACTACATAAGAGCGCTCATCCGGCAGACGGCTAATCCGCAGACTCCATAAAAATTGTCCTGTGTAAATATCTTCCTGTCCAGTCGCTGATAGCTCATAGCGGACTTGCTGACTGGATTTATCTAGCAAAATCTTATCCAAAAAAAGGCTACCAAAAGAAACCAATTTCTGGGCTTCCTGACTGGAAGACTCTTTTTCTGTCATCTTCGCCAGCAGATCTTTACCCGCCGGATCATTTTTCAAAAAATATTCCAAGGCAGCCAGATGGACACAGTACTTCTTCTTTTGGAAAAAGTCACAGGAGCAGAAAACTGCATCATCATCTAGACTATAGCGTAGATTGTACTGATCCACGCGCGTGTATAAAAAGGAATCTTTGACGTCAAGAATTTCGACTTTTTTGCTGTCACAGAGGGCAATTCCTTCCGTTCGAATTTTACCAGGAATTAATTTAGCCATACCTACCACCTAACATTTATCCCTTTATTATACCATAGGACAGCTATAAAAATAAAATAGAATTTCTTTATTCGTAATCATTCTTTGAAGTAGAATGAGCGAGAGCTTTCTCTACAACAAAAAGCCGTCCATTGGACGGCTCTTTTACATTATTTTACTTCTAACAAACCGATATCTCCATCTTCACGACGATAGATAACATTCGTTGTACTATCTTCAACATCTGTGTAGATGAAGAAGTCATGTCCCAACAAATCCATTTGCAAAATAGCTTCATCTAGATCCATTGGTTTCAAATCAATATGCTTAGAACGTACTACTTTAGAAGACGCTGCATCAACTTCTTCTACTAAAGCATCAGTGAACAACTGGCTAGTTGCAACCTTATTCCGATTTTTCTTTTCAATCTTTGTCTTATTCTTACGAATCTGACGTTCAATCTTATCGACAACTAAGTCAATAGATCCGTACATGTCTTGTGAAACATCTTCTGCCCGAAGGGTAATGGAGCCAAGAGGGATGGTTACTTCGACCTTCGCCGTCTTCTCCCGGTACACTTTCAAATTGACCCGTGCATCAAGTTCTTGCTCCGCTTGGAAATACTTCTCAATCTTCTCAAGTTTAGAAACTACGTAGTCACGGAGAGCATCAGTTACTTCTAGGTTTTCACCACGGATACTATATTTAAGCATATAAGTACCTTCTTTCTAAACATAAATGTTTTATTTACAATATCATTATAACGCTTTCATTCCTTTTTTGCAAATATTTTCTTATCTTGCGAGTGAAAATGTCAAAACTTCTTTCACACCTGCTTCCAGCAATAATTCTAGAGCCAATTGTAAGGTTTTTCCTGTCGTATACACATCGTCTATCAGTAAAATTTTATCTGGCAGACAGACATCTTTCGCCAATGTAAAACATTGCTGGCTTTTTAAACGTTCTTGGCGATTTTTACTGGATTGGGCAAGCACATCCTGCTTTTCAAGCAAATGTTGATAAGGCAAACCAGCAGCTTGCAAGAAACCTTCTACCTGATTAAAACCTCGACTTTGGTATTTTTCAGGACTGACTGGAATAGGAACTAAAGTATATTTTTTGACGTTTCTGAGACTTTTTTTGAGAACTTCCGTAAAAACAAATCTCAGAAGATAATCTCCTTGAAACTTGTATTTGCTGAAGAAGTCCTTCATCAAATCATTATAAAGGAAGCAAGCCTGATGCTGCACTAAATAGCCTTGCGCTTCCCAGGTTTGACAATCCGAGCAGACTTTCGCTTCCCCATCCTTCCAGCAACGTGGGCAATGGATATAGGAAATCGCTTCAAATCCCGCTCGACAATGGTTACAAATTGTATTTTGCTCTTTTTGCAATAAAATCAAGGAAGAAAAAGTCCTATTTTCTTCGACTACTTGGCTGCATAACAGGCAATTTTTCATAGGCCAGCCTCCTTGTTCATCAGTTTGATTTCACGAATCGCTTTTTCGATTGAACGTGTAGTGCCGTCGTGAAAGAAGAATAAATCTCCCATCGGCCTCTCCATACTACGTCCTACCCGACCAGAAATCTGCACCAAGGCGCTACGGCTAAAGAGACGATGGTTGGCCTCTAGAACAAAAACATCTACACAGGGAAAGGTCACACCACGCTCTAAGATGGTTGTCGTAACCAAAATGGTAATTTCTCGCTTGCGAAACTCTTCAACGATTTCTAAACGATTTTCAGTTGTTGAAGCCACAAATCCGACTCTTTCCGCTGGAAATACCTTCTCTAAAACTTGCGCAAATTCTTGACCTCTTTTGATTTCCGAGGCAAAGATCAGTAAAGGAAAGCCCGTTTTTCTCTGTCTCTCGATATACTTTTTCAATTTAGGCGGCAATTTCTTTTTCGCTAAATATTTTTGAAAATCTGCCAGCCAAATTTTTTGGGGCACAATCAAAGGATTGCCATGGAAGCGACGAGGAAGACTAAGTCGTTTTAATTCTCCTTTTTGGACTTTTTTATCCAACTCATCCGTCGAAGTGGCAGTTAGGAAGATAGTGGTTCCCTCCTCCTTGACCGACTGCTCCACGGCGTGGTAGAGCACAGGATTGTCTACATAAGGAAAAGCATCTACTTCATCCACAATCAGCAAATCAAAGGCTCGATAAAATTTAAGAAGCTGATGGGTAGTGGCAATGACCAAGGGACTACGAAAATATGGCTCGGATTCCCCATGCAAAAGCGAAATAGGGCATGCAAAATCCAGCTTGAGCCGGCGATAAAGCTCCAAACAGACATCAATCCGAGGGCTGGCTAGGCAAACGGCACCTCCACGATCAATCACTTCTGCAATCACCTGATAAATCATTTCTGTTTTGCCCGCACCAGTCACTGCATGGACTAGGCTATTCTGCTTTTGAGCAACTGACTCTAACAGTCCCTGAGAAACTTTCGCTTGAAAGGCTGTCAATTGGCCTTGCCACTTGAGTACCTGATTTTTAGGAAAATCTTCCTGCGGAAAATAGTAAAGTTCTTGATCACTCCGAACTCGCCCCAAAATCAGACATTCCCTGCAATAGTAGGCATTGACAGGTAGTTGGTAGTTCTCCTTGTCCACTTGAGAGCCACAACGGCCGCAAAACAACTTTCTCCTTTCCTCTCGCATACTGGGCAGCTGCTGGGCCTGCAAGCGCAACTCGGGGCTGAGCTGATCTTTTGTAAATATTCTACCTAGGCAATCATTTCTTTCTAACATACTTTTTTATTCGTAAAACTTTTGGAAAAATCTATTTTTTTGTGTACAATAAAACTATGGAATATAGAACAATTAGACAAGACGGCCAAGCCCAAGAAGAAATTAAAAAATCTCGTTTCATTTGCCACGCCAAGCGCGTTTACTCAGAAGAGGAAGCTCGGGATTTTATTGCAGCCATCAAAAAAGAGCACTACAAAGCCACTCATAATTGCTCTGCTTTTATTGTCGGAGAGAAAAGTGAGATCAAGCGAACCAGTGATGACGGTGAGCCTAGTGGTACAGCGGGCGTTCCTATGCTCGGCGTCATGGAAAATCACCAGCTAACCAATGTCTGCTTTGTGGTCACGCGCTATTTTGGTGGGATTAAGCTAGGAGCTGGTGGGCTCATTCGGGCTTATGCAGGCAGCGTCGCCTTGGCAATCAAAGAAATTGGTCTCATTGAGATCAAGGAACAAGCCGGTTTGCGCCTCAAAATGTCTTACAGCCAGTATCAAAACTTCGATAACTTTTTGAAAGCCGAGGATCTGATTGAATTTGATACAGAGTTTACAGATCTAGTGGCTACAACCATCTATATCGACAAGCAGGAAAAAGAACCACTAGAGCAGAAATTAATCGAGTTTTTCAATGGCAAAATCCAAATTGATGATCAAGGTTTGCGCGAGGTTGAAATTCCTTTAACAGTTTAATAATCTTAACAGCTAGGCCTAGTGATAAAGAATTTTTATCGTTGTCATAGCTTTTTTATATTTTACAAACTGCCACTTTCAGCTTATACTAGTTTCATTAAAGTATTGAGGTAGGAAAAATGGCAAACATTTATCAAAATATCACAGAATTAGTTGGAAGAACGCCAATTGTTAAACTTAATAATATTGTTCCAGAAGGAGCTGCTGAGGTTTATGTCAAGTTAGAAGCCTTCAACCCTGGCTCTTCTGTAAAAGACCGGATTGCTCTCAGTATGATTGAGACAGCTGAGCGCGATGGCCTTATCAAGTCTGGCGACACTATTGTGGAAGCAACCAGCGGAAATACTGGCATTGGACTTTCATGGGTTGGGGCTGCTAAAGGCTACAAGGTTGTCATTGTGATGCCAGAAACCATGAGTGTGGAGCGCCGCAAGATTATCCAAGCTTATGGAGCGGAGCTAGTTTTGACTCCGGGTAGCGAAGGAATGAAAGGGGCTATTGCCAAGGCAGAAGAAATCGCCCAAGAGCGAAATGGCTGGTTGCCACTGCAGTTTAACAATCCGGCTAATCCAGAGGTTCACGAACGAACAACAGGAGCAGAAGTTATCGCTGCTTTCGGTGAAACTGGGCTGGATGCCTTTGTAGGCGGTGTCGGAACTGGTGGGACTATCTCTGGTGTCTCTCATGCTCTTAAAAAAGCGAATCCAAATGTCCAAATCTATGCGGTTGAAGCAGACGAATCTGCTATCCTTTCTGGTGAGAAACCAGGTCCTCACAAAATCCAAGGACTTTCAGCTGGATTCATTCCAGAGACCTTGGATACAGCAGCCTATGATGGTATTGTCCGCGTGACTTCTGATCAAGCGCTAGAGTTAGGACGCCACATTGGCGGTCAGGAAGGTTTCCTAGTCGGAATTTCATCTGCTGCAGCTATTTTTGCAGCCATCGAAGTCGCTAAAAAACTAGGAGCTGGCAAGAAAGTCCTTGCCCTAGCACCTGATAATGGTGAACGTTATCTATCTACCGCTCTCTACGAATTTGACGCTTAATCGTGAAAATAGTTAACAAAATTCCTACCCGTTTGGGTAGGAATTTTTTACTCTTTTTGTTCTTTCAGAAAAGCTTTGGCTTCCCTTATCCAGATTGGCAATTGCTTACCTAAAGGTGCAAATCCAATTTTGCAACGATCGTTTGAAAAGCGATGTCGTCTCGGTAAACGATGTTTTTCTTCCTCTAAAGTCCGCATTGACAGGCTGGCCTTGCCAGAAAACTCATCATAATCCACCACCTGCACGAGGACCTGATCCCCGATTTTTAAAATATCGTGAATATTGTCAATATAGCCCGTCCGAATCTCAGAAATATGAATGAGGCCGATCAGACCGCTTTCTAGTTCGACAAAGGCACCGTAGGGCTGAATCCCTGTAATTTTGCCCTTTAACTTATCTCCGATTTTCATTAGTCTATAACCTCAATCGTCTCAATGACAACATCCTCAAGTGGTTTATCCATTGAAGCTGTTTCAACCGCTGCAATTTTATCCAAAACTTCATAAGATGGCTCATCCACCAGTTGACCAAATACAGTATGTCGGCGGTCCAAATGCGGTGTCCCGCCCTTGCTAGCATAAACTTCAGCGATTGGCTTCGGCCATCCTCCCCGAGTCAATTCCTTGCTTGAATAAGGAAGACTGCTATTTTGGACAATAAAGAACTGACTGCCATTGGTATTTGGTCCAGCATTCGCCATGGAAAGAGCCCCACGAATATTGTAAAGCTCAGGTGAAAACTCATCTTCAAAGCGTTCACCGTAGATGGACTCTCCACCCATGCCAGTACCTGTCGGATCGCCCCCCTGAATCATAAAATCTTTGATAACTCGGTGGAAGATTACTCCATCATAGTAGCCATCCTTTGATAAGGCGATAAAGTTGGCAACTGTTTTGGGGGCTTGGTCTGGGAAGAGTTGAATCTTCAGTTCACCATGATTTGTCTTGATCTTTGCAATTGGACCTTGAGCCTCGTCAAGATGGAGCTGTGGGAAGGTCAATTCTTTCTCCACCATGCCCAATTGCTCCAAAGCATCAAAAATGCCGTCTTCTTCGACCGTTTTTGTGACGAAATCAGCTTTTTTCTTTAGCTCTTCATCGGAAACTCCCATAGCAATGCTGAGTCCTGCATAGTCAAACAACTCTAAATCATTGAGTCCGTCGCCAAAAACTAAAACATTTTCTGGTTTGAAACCGAGGTGCTCCACGACCTTGGCAACACCAGCTGCCTTTGAACCTTCTTTCGGTACGACATCCGATGAATGCTCATGCCAACGCACCATACGGAGAGACTTGGCCAAATCTTCTGGCAACTGCAAACTGTCACCTACATCCTCAAAAGTCCACATTTGATAGATTTCATGATCTTGGTAAAAATCAGGATTGACAGCTAGATCTGGATAAATGATATCAATTGCTGACGAAATCATCGGATTACGAACAGACAAAGCCGCTTCGTGACTGCCTACCAAACCGTACTCAATGCCCACTTCCTTGGTCCAAGCGATATAGGATTCCACACACTCTTGCGGAATGACCGTTTTCGCAATGACTTCGCCCTTTCGATTTTCAACATAAGCTCCATTCAAGGTAACAAAAAAATCAGGATCCAAGTCACGAATTTCTGGAACAACTCCAAAAATGCCACGACCAGAAGCAATTCCTGTCAAAATTCCCTTTTCTCTCAGCTGCTTAAATACATCTTTGATCGACTCTGGGATGAAGCCCGTTTCCTTGACCCTCAAGGTATCATCGATATCAAAGAAAACAATCTTAATCTTTTTCGCCTTAAATTTTAATTTTGCCTTCATATTTTCCTCTTTCAATTTAATCTTTTCTATTATATCATTAAAAATCGTCTTGCGGAACAAGGTGATGCTGAAAAGCGTAGACGACTGCTTGGGTTCGATCGCTCACTTCCAGCTTAGACAAAATATTGGACACATGCGTCTTGACCGTTTTCAAGGAAATAAAGAGCTCATCAGCAATCCGCTGGTTTTCATAGCCTTTGGCTAAAAGCCCCAAAATATCCCGCTCCCGCGCTGTCAAATCCTCGTGAAGCTCTATATGATTCCGATGATATTCTACCTTCTTGCTGACTTCTGTTTCAATGGCAAATTCACCCTTTGCAACCTTTCTGACGGCATGGAGAATTTCATCCGCACTAGAAGTCTTCAACATATAGCCACGAGCACCCGCATCCAACACTGGATAGATTTTTTCATTATCCAGATAGGACGTTAAAATCAAAATTTTTGCCTCTGGCCATTCTTTCAAGATAGCCAAAGTAGCATCAATGCCGCTCATCTCTGGCATAACGATATCCATCATAATCACATCTGGACGACTTTCCAGAGCCTTTTCGACACCTTCTCTACCATTGGTAGCCTCTGTCACTTCTTCAATATCGTCCTGTAATTCAAAAAAGCTTTTCAAGCCCAATCTGACCATTTGATGGTCATCCACTAGTAATATTCTCATCCTTTTCCCCTTCTAACAATGGAACACTGATTTCAATAGAAACTCCTTTTTTAGGAGCCGTCAGAATCTTCAAAGTGCCAGCCATATCATGCACTCGATCTTCAATATTTTTCAAACCATAACTCATGTCAGCCAAACTAGCCGGATCAAAACCGATTCCGTCATCAGAAACCTTGAGTTTGAGCCTATTTGGCGTCTGATAGAGATAGATGTCCAGACGACTAGCCTGAGCATGGCGCAAGGTATTATTGATGATTTCTTGGATAATCCTAAAAATATGCTCCTCTATCTGCTTGGGCAGGCTGACCACCTCATGCTTAAACTGGACAGTCAAGTCCGACTTATCTGTCAATTCTTTGATTAAGACATTCATGCCCTCTACCAAGGTCCGATTTTCCAATTCTGTCGGCCGTAAATGTAAGAGCAAGATCCGCAAATCTTTTTGCGCTGTCTCTAGAATGTCTGCGATTCCCTTTAACTGTTGTTGGAGATTGTCTTTATCGAGACGCTCCACATTCCCCGCGACACCTGAGAGAATCATATTAGCAGCAAATAGCTCCTGACTGACCGTATCATGCAAGTCGCGAGCAATCCGCTTGCGTTCTTTTTCAATAATCTTTTCTTCCGCCTGCAAGGCCTGATTCTCAGATTTCTGCAAATTTTCGGTTAGACTATCCACCTTTTCTTTTAAGCGGACGAGAGAATCGTCCAATTCCACCTGCCTGGTTTCTTGTATGTCACCGCCTTCTAAAATAGCTTTTAAATTATTTTGAACTTGAGAAAGAGACAGGTGCTGAAGGAAGCGCGCAGCAGCGGCCAAGAAAATAGTCAACGCTAAGCCAAGAACCAGAACAAAGAAAGCAAAGGACTGGAGCAAGTCCAGATTATTCATCAGCTTTCGCCAATCTAAATTAAAAAGATTAAAGACATAGTGAAAGATAATCCCTAAAACGAAGAAGGTATAGAGAAAAATGACCAAATAACTTGTTTTTTTCACTTTCTAACAACCTCCACATTTCCTAAAAAGCTGACCAAGACAATTTTTACAGTTTTGCTGGCCCGCTTATAGTCAGGCGTTGTCAGAGAAATCGTTTCATTGCGCAGCTTGCGTGGCGGATGATTTAAAAAATTCAAATCTCCATACAAAGTGTTAATCTGAAGCTGGATTTCTACATCTAAAGGGATGACAATCTTGGTATCCCCAAAGCCCTTACGAATCACAATCACATTATCATGATTGACCACAATGACATCCTCTAAGTGAATGGTGTCCTTTCCCATCATTCTCAAGAGATTAATATCATGAAACTGGCAATCATCCTTTGCAAAATGCTGCAAATCCCCCAACCAACGATTTTTTTCAGCTCGAACTTCGGTCGCATCTTCAAAGAAAAGATGGGTCTCTTGATTTTCTTTGTAAAGATAAGGATAGGCCACAATCATGCCGTAAATCAATGCAAAAAGGACAGCAGCAATAACATAAGGATTGAGCATGACAATGAAAAAGAAGACAATCATGGTCGCAACCAATAGCGAATTGCCTCTCTGCTTGCCGAAATAATAATATAAAAACAAGAGAAAGAGCAGCATGATGAGAACAACACGCGAAAAATCGGCGGCCAGCATGGTAACCAAGGCCATTGATAATAGAATCGCTTCAACAAAGATGAATAATTGAACTTTCCACATAGCTATTCCCTTCCTTACATATCTATTGTAACAAAATTAAGCAAAAAAACCTCCGTCTGAGGCATGAAATAGCAAGATTATCCTATCTTAACCAGCAGAACTTCTTGGCTCTAGACTTCTTTACACTTTTCCTCTAAAAAGCAAAAATCACTTCAAATGCTGTTTAAACAAAACAAACATTTAAAGCGATTTTTAGTTTATTTCTATTGTTCAGATAAGCTTAGAAATGAACTTGAGCTTCCAAGCCAAAATGGTCACTAACGACTGGACCACGTTGCCCATCAAAAACAACAGCAGATCTTTCAATATTGAAATCTTTACTTGTGAAGATATAGTCAATTTTTAGAGCATCTTTGTTTCCTGCCCAGCCAGCGATATCGCCTTCAACCGTCGCTGTACCAATCGTTTGGTCAGCCACCTTATGGCTGTCTTGGAGAGCAAGTGGACTTTGAAGAATGTGCTGGTAACCCTCGTAATCAACGGGATTGTTAAAATCTCCCATGAGGACAAGAGGAGTCTCAACTTGCAAGAGCTCAGATTCAAACTTAGCCCACTCTCCTTGGAAGCCTTTATCCCACCAAGATAAGTGACAAGAAGCAACCATGATAGGCTGACCATCGAGCTCCGTTTCTGCCAGCAAGACTTTACGCGTATGATAGTCACTTGGATCATTGACATCAGATACCAAGAGTTCTCTTGCCTTCAGGGGCTTTCTGGACAGAATTGCAACCCCTTCATTGTAAATATCAAAACCAATATGATTATAAGCCCAAGACCAATAATAGTCCAGACCTGCCTCAGCTAGTTTCTCAACCAGACACAGGGCATAGTGATCCTGGTGAATCGGAATGGCGCCATCTACCGCATAATAGAAGGGAGCCTGAACAACCTGTTCAGACTCCACTAATTGATTGACTTCCTGCAGGCAAATGACATCATATTTTTCTTGAAGAATCCGCTCAGCTAGCTGATTTAGCTTGCTTTCTTGCTCTTCTTCCATCCAACTATGAGTATTTAAAGTCAGGAATTTTGCCATGATTTCTCTTTTCTATCTTACAATTCTACTTTAGCCACAACTGTCTTAGCAGCGACTTTACCGAATTTTTCAACTGCTACTGATTTGATTGCTGGAGCATTTGTGAAGACAACGATAGTGGTTGTTTCACGACCCGCTTCTTTAATAGCCGCCAAATCTGCTGTTACCAAAAGATCACCTGCAGCAACGGTTTGTCCTTCTGCTACATGTACTTCAAAAGGTTTGCCTTCAAGGCTAACAGTATCTAAACCGATATGAACAAGCACTTCAAGACCAGCTTCAGTCAAAAGACCAAGAGCGTGTTTTGTAGGGAAAACGCTTGTCACTTTACCAGCTACTGGAGAATAGATCTTGCCATTTGCTGGTTCAACCGCAAATCCGTCACCCATCATTTTTTGTGAGAAGACTGGATCTTTCACATCTTCCAACTTGACCACTTCACCATCAGCAACGGTTTCAATTGCTTCTGTCACACCTTTGTAGCTAACTGCTGCAGCTGCAGACTCAGCTTTTTGGCTTGGTAGAGTTTCAGGAATTACTTCTCCTGAATCCAACAAGTCTTGGATATCAGATTTAAGAACGTCAGCTTTTGGTCCGTAGATTGCTTGAACGCCTTGACCTTTCATAACCAAGCCCATAGCGCCTTCTGCTTTCCACTGCTCTGCTGTTCCAACTTTTTCAGCATCTTTGACAGTCACACGCAGACGCGTCATACATGCATCTACATCAACGATATTAGCGCGACCACCTAGAAGATTGATAACATTAACGGCTTGAGAAGCTGCAGCAACTTTACCATTACCAGATTCTGATGAAGAAGCCTCATCTGAACCTTCTGCTGTTTCATAGTTACCGTTGCGTCCTGGAGTTGCATAGTTGAATTTCTTGATCATGAAGTTAGAAATGAAGTACATGATCACTGCAAAGAGAACTGTAACCCAGATAAAGTTGATGACATCCATACCCAAACCAGCATTGATTGCCATTGGAGTACGAGTCAAGAATTCGATTGATCCGAATGAGTGTACACGAAGGTTGACGATATCAGCCATTGCAAATGCAGCACCTTGTACAAAAGCATAGATGATATACAGTGGTGTTGCAACGAACATGAACATATACTCGATTGGTTCAGTAACCCCTGTCAAGAAGGTTGCCAAAGCAGTCGCAATCATCATACCTTTGTATTTGTGTTTCTTGTCAGCATCTACATTGCGGTAAATAGCTGCGGCAACACCCATAAGGATACCAAATGAACCGATCATTTGTCCAACTTTGAAGCGGGCTGGGTGGAATGTGTCAAGCAAATATTGGTACTTAGTAGGATCAGCTGTCTTAGTACCAACTAAGTCAGTTGCCCAAGCCAACCAAAGTGGATCTTGTCCAAATACTTGAGTTCCTTTAGCAGCACCAGTCAATACTTCATAAGTTCCCCCAAGTTGAGTATAGTTCATTGGGATAGTCAACATGTGGTGCAAACCAAATGGAAGCAAGAGACGTTCTAAAGTACCATAGATGAATGGTGCTAGGATTGGTGCAGTATCTTGTGAATTTGCAATCCAAACACCAAAGTTGTTAATACCTGATTGAACAACTGGCCATACGAATGACAAAACAATTGCTACGATTGCTGAACGCAAGATAACAACGAATGGTACAAAACGCTTACCATTAAAGAATGACAAAGCATCTGGCAATTTACGGAAGTTGTAGTACTTGTTGTAAGCTGTTGCTCCGACAAAACCTGCGATGATTCCGACGAAAACCCCCATATTCAAAGCAGGAGACTCAAGAACACTGATAAAGTAATCAGAAACCTTGATGCTTCCTCCTAAGAAAGTGCTAACCACTGCTTTAGAATCTTTCAGCATATCGCTTGATACACCAAACATAACCCCAGTGATACGGTTAATCAAAATGAAGGATAAACCTGCCGCAAAGGCACCACCAGCACGTTCTTTCGCCCAGCTACCTCCAATAGCAAGAGCAAAGAGGATATGCAGGTTACCGATAACCCCCCAACCAATTTGTTCTAAAACGCCACCAGTAGTCACTAGAAAACCTAGCTCAGGATTGATCATCGGAATTGACTTACCAATACTGATCATCAAACCTGCTGCGGGCATTACCGCAACAACCACCATCAAAGCTTTACCGAATTTTTGCCAAAATTCAAAGCTAAAAATGTTTTTGAATGAATCTTTCATCATCCAGACCTCCTTATATTTCCACAAACCACCCCTTGATGAAATCGTTTGCATTTAATAATACTATTATACCACTATTTTTAATTTTGTAAAGGCTTTTATAAAAATTATTTTGGGACTTTTTCCTATATTTAGTGGAATAATATATAGAATAAGGTGAAATTTTAGCATGCAAGCGATTGCGTATATTTCCATAAATTTGCTGAAATAACAATAAAAAAAAGCCGAGAAACATTCAATTTCATGTTTCTACAGCTTCTTTTTATTTATATTCTTTTTTATAGCGGTCAGCTTCTGCCTGATTAGCCCAGACATAGTGACCAGGCCGGATCTCAACCATGCTAGGTTGATCCACTGAGTAGTCATGCTGCTCTGGATCGTAAACCTTTAAGACCTTTTTACGTTCCAAAATTGGGTCTGGAATTGGCACAGCAGATAAAAGGGACTGCGTATAAGGGTGGATAGGGTTGTTAAACAACTCTTCTGTCTCTGCCACCTCAACGATAACCCCTTTATAGATAACAGCAATTCGATCTGAAATAAAGCGAACTACTGATAGGTCGTGGGCGATAAAGAGATAGGTCAAGCCAAGTTCTTTTTGGAATTTTTTCAAAAGGTTCAAGACTTGTGCACGTACAGAAACGTCCAAGGCAGAGATTGGCTCATCCGCAATGACGAAATCTGGCTCCATGACTAAGGCACGAGCAATCCCAATCCGCTGGCGTTGACCACCAGAAAATTCGTGAGGATAGCGTGTCAAATGTTCAGCTAAAAGACCAACTTCACGAATGATATTCTTAACCTTTTGCTGACGGTCTTCTTCATTTTCAAAAAGATGGTAGTTATAAAGACCTTCTGAAATGATATAGTCAACCGTAGCACGCTCATTCAAGCTGGCTGCTGGGTCTTGGAAAATCATCTGAATCTTACGAATTAATTCAGCTTCCTCAGCTTTAGATTGCTTCCCGTTGATCTTTTTACCTTCGTATAAGATATCACCTGCACTGGTATCGTTCAAGCCGATGATAGCACGGCCGATGGTTGTCTTACCAGAACCAGATTCACCTACTAGGGAAAAAGTTTCTCCTTTATTGATAAAGAAATTTGCATTTTTTACAGCTACAAACTTCTTACTTCCTTCGCCGAAGGAAATTTCTAAATCTTTAATTTCAACTAATTTTTCAGTCATTTCCTTCCTCCTAAGCTTCTAAGTGATTGAAGCCCATTTTTGAACGAATTTTATCATGAAGGTTTTCGATAATAGCCGGCTTCTCAACTCTTGGTGCATCTTCGTGCAAGAGCCAGGTCTTAGCCCAGTGAGTATCGGAAACCTGAAAGGCAGGAGCTTTTTCTTCGAAATCGATAGCCATTGCATAGTCCGAACGAAGTGCAAAAGCATCTCCTTTAATGCTAGTATATAGCGACGGTGGTGTACCTGGAATCGAGTAGAGTTCACCATTTGCTTCAGCTAACTGCGGCAAGCTAGACAACAGGCTCCATGTATATGGATGCTTTGGATCGTAGAAGATTTCCTCAACTGTTCCATATTCAACGATTTCACCAGCATACATAACTGCCACTTTATCAGCAATACTTGCTACAACACCAAGGTCGTGGGTGATAAAGACAGTCGTAAAATGGTATTCTGCCTGCAACGACTTGAGCAAGTCAATAATTTGGGCTTGAATCGTCACATCGAGGGCTGTTGTCGGCTCATCACAGATCAGAATATCTGGACGACAAGCCAAGGCGATCGCGATAACAATCCGTTGGCGCATCCCACCAGAATATTGGAAGGGATACTCTTCAAAACGTTTTTCAGCGTCTGGAATTCCAACTTTAGTCATGTAGTCGATTGCCATTTCTTTGGCTTCTTTGCTTGTTTTTCCTTGGTGTTTGATGATAACTTCGGTAATTTGACTTCCGATTGTATTAATCGGATCTAGACTAGTCATCGGATCTTGGAAAATAGTCGCAATTTTAGCACCACGGATGGGTTCCCAGTCCTTATTGCTCTTTAGGGCCGTCAAATCAGTTCCTCGGTAATCAATCGTTCCTTGAGCTACACGGCCATTTTCTTCCAGCATTCCAGTAAATGTTTTTGTCAAAACAGATTTACCAGAGCCAGATTCTCCAACCAGAGCTAGAACTTCACCTTCAACTAGGTCAAGGGAAACGCCTCGAATGGCGGTCAATACTCTGTCACGAACGTCAAATTCCACGACAATATCGCGAGCAGTCAATATTACATTTTTATTTTTTGTCATATTTACTCCTATCTATGTGTCCGTGGATCACTTGCATCAGCTAAGTTTTGACCAACTACGAAGAAGGACAGGGATACCAAGATCAGGGTTGTCAATGGAATCCAGAAAAGGTAAGCGTTGGTGGTTACGTTTTGTGAATAGTCGGAAATCAAGCGTCCCAAACTTGGTACTGTTACAGGAAGACCAAGTCCAAAGAAGGAAAGGAAAGCCTCGTAAGAGATAAAGCTTGGAAGCATTTGAGAAGTTGTCGTTACAATAACAGATACCAACTGGGGCATGATATTCTTGGTCACAATCTTATATGTTGGAGTTCCCAAGGTACGCGATGCCAAGTTATACTCCAAATCACGGTAACGCATAATTTGAATACGGATCGTATACGCAATCCCTACCCAGCCAGTGATGGTCATGGCAAAGATCAAGTTCCAGAAACCAGCACCGATAGAGTAAGTCAAGACAATGACAATCAAGAGTGCTGGAATATTTGAAATGATATTGTAGACTTCCATCATGACACGGTCAACCGCTTTGGAAATTCCCCAGATAGCACCAATAATAATTCCGATAATCAGGTTAATGAGTGTTGCGATAATGGAAATCAAGATAGAATTCCGCGCACCAAACCAAACACCGTCAAACAATGATTTACCATTACTGTCTGTACCAAACCAGTGTTCAGCATTTGGTTTGATATAGCGCATACTAAAGTCATTTACCTTGCTGACATCATTGAAATCGAAATCCGAGAACATTGGATAAATGAAACTCATCAAAACGATGGCAATCAGAATCCCTAACATGATCGTCGTTGATTTCTTTTTCAAGAACTGGCGCATAACGGAGCGCCAGTATGAATAAGCCGGAGCATCAATCGTTTCAGAGGCAAAATCGTCACGTTTGACAAATTGAAATTTACTTTTATCAATTGTAGCCATTATTTACCTCCTTTAGATGTTAATTTAATACGTGGGTCAAGCATTGTCATCAAGATATCACCAACTAAGAGGGCAAAAATTGAAAGACAGGTGAAAATGAATACAAGACCAACCACCATTGAGTTATTTGATGCCTTAACAGAATCAATCAGCATTTTACCCATACCAGGAAAGGCGAAGACAGTTTCTGTCAGGGTCGCACCTGCAATAACACCAACGATAGAAGCTGGAATACTAGACACCAATGGCACCATCGCATTCTTGAAAATGTGCTTGTTCGAAATTTCTTTCTCAGAAAGACCTTTGGCACGAGCAAAGCGAACAAAGTCTTGGGATTGTAAGTCAATCATATAACGACGGATCCAGACAGCTGTCACAGGTGCGCTCAGAAGTCCAAGAATCAGAGATGGCAAAACATACGAACGCCAGTCGCCTGCTCCCAAAATTGGGAAGGAATCTGGAAGACCAATAGCTGAACCAGCCAAACGAACAATATAAACAAGAGCGATGGTTGGCAGTGACATCATGAAGGTCAAGGCACCTGTTGAAATACTATCAAACCAAGTATTTTTCAAACGAGCCATATAAGAACCAAGCGGAACAGCAATCAAATAAGAAAGCGCCACACCAATCAGACCAATAATAGATGAGCTGACAATCATCGATGGGTTTTGATAGTTATTCTTGGTTGCAGTGTAAGCATCTCCCTTGCCATATTTAGCAATATCTTGAGAGTCTGCCTTACTTGGAGTCTTGTAGGTACGAGAGTAAATATCTACAGCAGAAGTTTTCTTACCTGTTGGGAATTGAACTTCTGATGATTTTGTTTGACCTTGTCCTTGGGAAATAACTTGCAATACAGGCGTATTCGCATAAGTAGGATAAGAATTTCCTAAGTTCAAACTAACAAAGTTTTGGTGAACAAATGGGAATTGGCCATTAAAATATAGAAGATATTTATGACGAGTACCAGAACCTACGACTGACCAACCAATGGCTGGGTCATTTTCGATACGGATATAGCGCTTAAGATTTGGATTTTCCTCATCTTGAATCACATTTGGATGATCAATCTGAATCAGATTAGCATAGAACTCAAGTACACGCTCGTAAACTGGAACTTCACGAACAGCATAGAATTCTTTGCTTTCTTTGAATTGATACAATTTCCAACCTTTGCCAAGTTTTTCAACGTAGGCTTCGTAGATTTTTTTATTCTCATCGGTTGCCTCAGTAGTTACAGATTTATTTTCCTTCTTGGCTTTTTCCTGCAACTCTTTTGTATCATAATAGTCGATATAACCCATCCGCTCATAGACTGTATTTTCATAGTTTGTCTTTTTATCTTCGGTTGTGGCTATCTTATTGTAGTTCGGGTCTTGTTTGAAAATCAATCTTCTCGGAACCATTGTATAAATAATGGTATAGGTCAAGGTCGTTACCAAGAAAATCGACACAATTGAGCGTAAAATACGCATAAAAATGTATTTCTTCATTTATCGTTTCCTTTAAATTTCAAAAGAACTTTCTCTCGTTATTAGAGAAAGTTCTAGTGAACGATTTATTCTACATGACTTTCGAGATCTTTTTGTGCTTTCGCATTTGACTCTTCTTTTTCTTTCAGCCATTTCTTACGAGCTGCTTCGTAGTCTTTCTTCGTTACTACTTCATCTTTCACTTTAATACGTTTGAAGTAAGTAGAACTTGTCTTATTACCAGTTTGGGCATAAGCGCCTGAGAATGGCTCGATACGTGAGATAAATGGTGCTGCTCCTTGGTTTGCCATCAATGGAACAATAATAGAGTTATCTGTTAACCAAGCTTGAGCCGCTGCATATTTTTCGTAACGAGTAGCAACATCTGAAGTTTCTTTACCAGCTTCATCTACCAAGCGGTCATATTCATCTAAACCAACTTGCTTAGCGGCAGCATTATCTGCTCCTTCAAAGCCAAGGTAGGTTTTTGTTGTTTCAGCTGCTGAAGTTTTCAGAATGTCTGTGTATGTTGATGGATCTTGATAGTCAGGACCCCAGCTAACGAGGATTGAAATATCCCAATCTTCAGCGGCAGCATTTGGTGCGTAGTAAGTAATATTGAAGAGATCATCTTCTGACATTTGTTGGATATCTACTACCACATTTTCAGATCCCAAAGCCTTTTCAACAGATTGCTTAAGGGATTGAGCACGGTTGATCAATGGTTTCGATGTTTGAGAAACTGGAAGATCTAGATGGATTGGGAATTCAACTCCCTCTGCTTGTAAGGCTGATTTTGCTTTTGCAAACTCTGCTTTTGCCTTCTCAGCATTATAGAGTCCGTCTTGTCCATCCTCAAGTTTAACACCTTTCCATTCGTCGCCCAATGTAGCCACTTTTTCTTCGACTAGATCACCAAAGGATTTATCGCCGGCTTGAACAAAAGTTGGCGGTACAAAAGTATTGCGAACAGCGTAAGGAGCACCTTCTTCACCATTAACTTGTGCTGAATAAGACTTACGGTCGATAGCAAAGTTCAAGGCTTGACGGAAGTCTTTGTTTAGAATTGCTTTCTTAGTAGCAGACTTCTGAGCATCCGTTGTTTTACTTGTGTGATTGTAACCTTGGCGGTCAAGGTTGATACTCATCACATTTACAGTAGCAGCTGGTGCAGTAAAGTAGATGTTGTCCTTAAAATCTTTTTCTACTCCAGCATAGTTTGAGCTGGTAGGGTAGAGACGAGCTACTGTGTAGGCGCCGTCTTTAAAGTTACGAGCAAGGGCATCTTGGTCTTGTCCATCAAAGTAAGACAACTTGATAGTATCGACATGAACATTTTTCTTATCCCAGTAGTTTTCATTCTTTTGATACTCAACAGCAGACTTAGCAGTGATAGACTTCATCAAGAATGGTCCATTGTAAAGGATAGAAGATGGGTCAGTAGATTGACCGAATTTGTCCCCTTGTTTCTTAAGGAAATCTGCGTTAACTGGCCAAAGAACTTGTGAAGTTGTTTTTGAATTCCACTGTGGTTCAGGTTGGTTCAGAGTATATTGGAGAGTGTGGTCGTCAACTGCCTTAACTCCGACAGTAGAGAAGTCAGTTGTCTTACCAGTCACATAGTCATCCAAGCCTTTTACAGATTGTTGAACAAGGTATAGGGCTTCAGATTTCTTGTCGGCAGCATGCTTGAGACCAGTCACAAAGTCCTGAGCTGTCACATCGCCGTATTCTTCACCTTCTGAAGTGTACCATTTAGCATCTTTACGGATTTTATAGGTATAAGTCAAACCATCTTTAGAAACAGTCCAAGACTCTGCAATAGACGGTACAAAATTACCATATTGGTCATTTTCCAACAAACCGTCCACACCGTTTGTCACGAGGTCAACTGTTGAAGCTTTACCAGATGTCACATAGTCCAATGTTTCTGGATCAGCAACATAGACATAATTATAAGCTTTAGATGCGCTGTTTCCTTTTGATGAACCAGAACAAGCAGCTAAAACGCCTACTGAAAGAAGGCTAACCCCAGCTAAAGCTAATACTTTGCTTTTTTTCATACGAATTCTCCAATTTTGTTTTTTAGGTTTACTTAGGATTATAGCACAAGAAAGTAAAAAAGTAAACTAAATTTTCTGAATATTATGGTAGACATGCAATAACTCTACTCTATTACTCGTGTTCATTTTCTACTGCTATTCTAAGAAAAACTTAGCAAGTCTAAAGACTTATTTAATAGAAGGGTAGTATAGTCCGGATCATCCTTGAGTTCTTTTATGGAACTTTGAACCAGCTCTAAATCATCTGTAATCATCCCATCCACTCCTAAACGAAAAGATTTGACGATACTATCCTCATCATTAATGGTCCAATCATAGAGACGTTTGTCGGATTGCCAGAGTTTATTGACAAAATTTTCATCCAAGGTTGAATATTCCATGGTGTAGCCAGAAGCCTTGGTTCGTGGAAAGATTGTATTATAAGGTAGGATAAAGAAACTGGGGATAGAGGAGTCATATTTGACAACCTGATCGATAACTTGGTAGTCCAAAGACTGAATCTGGTGTTGATAAACCTTGATTTTGGCACCATACTTGCTCAAGAATCGCTCCATCATATCCTTGGAATCTTTCTTACTGGTCTTGATTTCTATCAAGAGACGCTGTCCGAGTTGATTGGCTCGAGTAAAGTAATCGTCAAAGCTAGAAATCTTAGCCCGATAGCCATTTTCTGAAATCTCTAGCGAAGTTAATTCGGCCAAGGTTAGGTCTTGAGGTTGGGCATCAAGACCTGCCAACTGCTTCAGGTTTGCATCATGCATCATGACAAATTGCCCATCCTTTGTTTCCTGCACATCCATTTCTACTAGGTCAGGCTTGAGCAAGGCTGTTTTTTTCCAGCGCCTCTACGGTATTTTGGATTCCATTTTCCCTCGAAACCCCTCTATGGGAAATCGTAATCGGAACATTCTCCAAAGGGAAATTTAGATAGACATAACCTTCTAATGCGAAGCTTGAGCTGGCAATAGTCAGAACAAACCAACGCATTAGAGACAGGCCTCTTTTCGTTGGATAGTCATTTAAGGTACGATCTGTCAGGAAGGAGACAAATTTGAGAAGGAAATAGGACAACATAGCATAGTAGGCAAACTTAATCAGGACAAAAGCTACAATACCGCTAAAGAGGACAACCTCATTTGGTTGAGTGTTCGCGTATCGCTGTCCCAGTATAGCTGGAGCTGAGAGAAAAGTATAAAGCAGAAAGCTTTTGATAATAATCCAAAAAAGATGCCTAGCGTAAAAGAAAAGGCGGTTCTTAGTTTTGGCCAGACTAAAGCGAATTGCCTGAGGAACTGTTGCGTGCTCAAAAAAGAGCTGTGGTAGGGCAAACATTAGTCGCACTGCCACCAGAAGCATGCCGACCACAAGAAGTCCCATGAAAACAGCGAACACAATATTATTTGCCAAATAGGTGACAATAAAATCCGGAACCAAAATTTTATTGAGATAGTAAATTTTCAAAATTTGACGCAAAAAAGGAAAAAGAAAGCCCATATAAAGTACGATAAAGAGCATTTTCCCTGGGCCAGCCTTCTTGACAATAGCAAAACTATCCCTGAATGTTTTTCCAAGAAAAGCGAATACTGGTCGGTTTTCTTTATCCAAAAGATTGCGAATCCCCATGAAAATCATGCCGCTCTGGAAATAGGCGACAAAGAGATTGACCACAACGAGGACTAGAAAACCTAGACCGACTAGCCAATTGGAGCTGAGGACTGCCCAGACATTATTGTAAGACAAAAAGAGATAGCCTGTCTGTTTGAGCAGGTATTCTGCTGCGTAGGAATTAAAGGGAATCCAAGCATACTCCATCATCATAAAGACCATGAAAAAGAGAACTAGGATCTTGTCTAAATTATGATAAAAGCGCTTAAAGCTAAGTTTTTCTGGTTTCATCTTATTCTTCTTTCAGAAATTTGTGCGAAAAAGGGTAGTCAAGTTACAGTGGCTACAGTGAGTCCGCTCCTGTTATTGCCATCTTGGCTCCACCCCTTCTTTGACAAATAAATCCCAGCTTTTCAACTGAGATTTTCTTTCTTATTTACCAAATAAACGGGCGAAAAATCCTTTGTTTTCCTGTTTTTGTACCTTCTCCTTGGCTTCATCCAGTTCCAAAAGAAGGGTTTCCCTCTCGCTCATAGCCTTGGCTGTCAACTGTTGCTGCTGGTCCAGCTGCTTATCTTTTTCAGCAATCTGCACGTCCTTGACACGGAGTTGTTCGTCTTTCTTAGCCAGCTGATTATCTTTCGCCTTGAGTTGCTCATAAAGGCGCAAAATCTCAGCATTTTTTTCATCCACTAAGATTTCCATCAACTCGCGCTGTTTGACTTCTTCGCTGACTGGCTCATCTTCAAAAATGGTCTTTTTATAAATTTCTTCTAGCTTAATCAGGCCACTGCGGGTCACGACTGTGACCCCTTTTTCATTTTTTTCTGTATCTTCTGGCGGCAGAGCCTTGACACGATTATTGATTGCCTGACGGCTGACTCCTAAAATCTCGGCCAGCTCGCTGACTGTCTTTTCAATTGCCATAATTTCCTCTGAAACTTTTTCTAGATATAGTTACCTAAATCTTATCATATCAAGGCTTAACTGTCAAATAAAGCAAAAAAGTGAAGCAGTATGTTGCTCCACGTTCCTAGCTTTCTATAGTTCAACTTGAAAGATTTCCAAGCGCTGCATTTCTTCTTCTGTCAAGCGTCGCCATTGCCCCAGCTCCAGACTTGGATCAAGCTGGAGAGGTCCCATAGACAAGCGCTGAAGGTCGGTGACTTCTTTCCCACAAGCTAGAACCATCCGCTTCACCTGATGAAACTTGCCTTCTGAGAGCGTGATACGAACCAGACTGGTCTGTGCTCCTTCATCTCTTTCGATAATTTCGAGCTGGGCAGGCTGACAAGTGAAGTCTTTGAGTTTGATTCCTTGGGCAAAACGCTCGACATCTGCCTGATCCATCAGACCGGCAACCCGGGCTTGATAAACCTTAGCCACATGGCGCTTAGGGGACAGCATAGCATGCGATAGCTGACCATTATTGGTCAAAAGTAAGAGGCCATGCGTATCCACATCTAACCGCCCCACAGGAAATACTTCTTTTTGACGGGCAGTATCGTCCAATAAATCTAAAACCGTTTTATGGCGGTCATCTTCAGTGGCAGAAATAACACCCTTGGGTTTGTTCAATAGATAATAGACAAATTTTTCATAAACCAGGGTCTGACCATCCACCACAATCTGATCCGACCGCTCATCAATCTGTGTCTTGGCCGACGTGACCGCTGCTCCATTGACCCAGACTTGACCTTTTTTCAATAGTTGCTTGACTTGACTACGTGAGCCAAGCCCACTTTCCACTAAAAATTTATCCAAACGCATATTCTTCTCCTAAGCAGACTTTTTCTTGAGAATGCCGAATGCCAGCACTGCCATTAAAACCATCAGACTTCCCAAAACGCCAAAAATAAAGGAAGCTTGGCTTGAAAATTGACTAATCAAAGACAAGAAAAAGGTTGTGGCAGTCGCTCCAGCACTGCAGCCTAAAATCACAATCGAAGTCGCTTGATTCAAGGATTTGCTAGGGATTCTCTCTGAAAGAATATGGAAAATCGATGTCAGACTGACACTATAAACAAAGCCAGAAGCGATGGTAACCACACTCAAGAGCAAGAGATTTGGTGCTAGGCCAATCATGATCGCAGTAACACCAAAGACCACTCCCGCAACCGTCAATAAATTTTCCTTGAAATAGTGAAGAAGAGGTGCAAAGGACAAGCCTGCGGCAATACCAATCAACTGCATAGTTGAAAGAATCAAGCCTGCCGTCTGAACACTGCCCATACCAGACTTTTCAACCAGTCCGGGCACGCGCACGTTGATGACCACATTCGTCAAGACAATCACCGCTGCTACTAGGGCTAGGCCGATTGTCAAAAACCACTGTGCAGCTGTCAAGCCCTTGCCTTCCTGATGAGCCTCATGATGCTTCTCCTCCTTGCCATAAGGCACAAAGAGCAGGTAGAGGGCTAGAACAATCAACCCCGAAGCATAGACCAAGAAAGAAATTTCCCAGCCAAAGCGAAGCAACTGGCTCACTCCAAGTGTCAAGAGAGCCGTCCCGACAACTTCAGCCGATCCACGTAGACCGAGGGTCTGAATCCGTTCCTTGCCCTCATAACGTTCGCTGATAATCGAGATAGCTTTGGCATTGAGCAAACCAACTCCCATACCAAAGATCAGACGCGAGGCAAAAATCACCCAGTAGGCCTTATTCACGAGAGGAACAAAGCCGCAAAGAGCGAAAATCAAGAGCCCCGTCACAATCATCTTTCGTTCCGATAAATATTTCTCCACTAGGCCATTTAAAACTAGCATAAGCATAATCCCAGCCGATGGGAGAGAAACCAACAATTCAATCCAGCTTTCCGGCAAGTCTTTATAATAAGCAAACATAGCCGATTGGGCACTGGAAATCGAAAAGGAGGTCGTTAACACCAAAGAAAGTGAGAGAATACTCACTTTTTCCATAAACTTTTTCATTCTATTTTCCTTTAAAAATTACACTCATTCTATCATACAGCTTTTTAGAAAAAGACGCAATCATCTTTTCTTAAAAAATCAGTGATTAAAAAGAGTATTCTTTCGAAAAATTTCTCCTCTGATAAAAGGACAAGCCCTTTCTTTATTTCTGGCGGGATTTGTGTTATGATGAAAGAAAGAAAAAGGAGAGAATCATGTCTGTTAGTGAAAAAAAATCGGTTATGGATAAATTAACCAAAGCAGCTCATTTGATTGATATGAGCGACATTATCCGTGAGGGAAATCCTACCTTGCGTGCAGTGGCTGAGGAGGTCAGCTTTCCCCTATCTGATCAGGAAATCATTTTAGGTGAGAAAATGATGCAGTTTCTGAAACATTCTCAAGATCCTGTCATGGCTGAAAAAATGGGGCTCCGTGGCGGAGTTGGTCTAGCAGCGCCTCAGCTGGATATTTCTAAGCGGATTATCGCTGTGCTAGTGCCAAATCTGGAGTACGAAGAAGGAAATCCGCCTAAAGAAGCCTACTCCCTAGCTCAGGTCATGTACAATCCTAAAGTTGTTGCCCACTCTGTGCAAGATGCTGCTCTGGCTGATGGAGAAGGCTGCCTATCCGTTGACCGAGAGGTACCAGGCTATGTCGTGCGCCATGCACGGGTGACCGTGGATTACTTTGACAAGGATGGTCAAAAACACCGCATCAAACTCAAAGGCTATAATTCTATCGTGGTTCAACACGAGATTGACCATATCAACGGCATCATGTTTTACGACCGCATCAACGAAAAAGATCCATTTGCAGTCCAAGATGGCATGCTGGTGCTGGAATAAAGAACTCATATAGCTCAAACAAAAATACCTAGACGCCTTCACGTCTAGGTATTTCTTTTACACTATTCTAAGTGCCTCGATCCCAGAAAAGAGCCAAAAGGATCACAGCACCCAAGACTGAGGGAAGAATGGCTGTGTCCGCTAGCATTGGTCCCCAGTGGCCAAAAAGCAATTGCCCAAGCCATGAACCAAACCAGCCCAAGAGGATTTTTCCGATACAGCCCATACGCTCCCCGCGACTGGTAATAGCCCCAGCCATGAGACCAATAATAAAACCGACAAACATACTACCAATCATATAGGATCCTTCTTTCTATGTTTCTAAGAATACTTTTCAAGAAGCAGGTGGGAGCTGCCAGATTAAAAGTGCCCGTCAAAACAACTTAAAATCTTAAATTGCCCAATCTCCATTGCGGAAGATTGGCACACGGCTACCATCTTCACGAATACCGTCAATATTCATCTGGTTAGAGCCAATCATAAAGTCCACGTGAACATCTGAACGGTTGAGGCCTGCAGCTTCAAGCTCTTCTTCGCTCATCTCTGCTCCACCAACAACACTGGTCGCATAGGCTGCACCAATAGCCAAGTGGTTAGAAGCATTTTCATCAAAAAGGGTATTGAAGAAGGTAATGCCTGACTGGGAAATTGGGCTTGGATCTGGTACCAAGGCACATTCACCCAAGGCACGAGCGCCCGCATTTTCAAAGACAAGGTCTTTCATAACCTGATCACCCTTCTCGGCTGAAATATCCACGATTTGTCCATCCTTAAAGGTTACCTTAATGCCTTCGATGATATTTCCGTTGTAGCTAAGTGGTTTTGTAGAAGTGACATAACCATCTGCACGACGGAAGTCAGGAGCCGTAAAGACTTCTTCTGTTGGCATATTTGGTAAGAATCCTTCTCCCTGTGCATTGATAGCACCAGCTGATTCCCAAACGTGGTTCTTTGGCAAGCCAAGTGTCAAATCTGTTCCTGGTGCTGTGTAATGAAGGGCTGAGAATTGTTCTTTATTGAGCATTTCTGCCTTGCTCTTGAGAATGGCTGCATGTTCTTCCCAAGCCTTAACGGGATCTTCTTCATAGACACGACAAGTTTTAAAGATTTGGTCCCAAAGGAGATCGACTGCTTCTTCATCGCTTGCAGCATTTGGAAAGACTTTTTTAGCCCACTCAAGTCCAGCAGCGGCCGCTACTGTCCAGCTAACCTTGTTGGATTGAGTTGCGATGCGCATTGGCTTCATAGCAAGTCCCATCGCTTTAGCAGAAGCTGAAAGCTTGTCAGCGTCCACTCCGTTCAAGGCACCTGGGTCAGAAGAACGGACACCAAGACGGCTAGCTTTCTTCTCAAGGAGATAGTTCATCTCAACAACCTTGTACTCTGGGACATTGTCCAAACGCTCCATCGGCGCGTGGAGGAATTTCTCACGGTTGATGACATCATCTGTCCACTGAACGATAACCTCATGAGCACCTAAAGCATAGGCTTCTTTTACGATCAAATGTGCCAATTCACGCTGCTCCACATCAATATTGAGCGCCACTGTGTGACCAGGTTGCACGTTGATTCCATTCGCAACCAATAGTTTAGCGTATTTTTCTAAGTTTTCTTTAAAATTTGGCAGAACCATGCTGCTTCTCCTTTTCTTTTGTTATTTCTCTTTAAACAGGGACAGCAGGCTAACCGCTGCCACCGTACCGCAAATCAAAGCGGTCATTTTCAAAATCGTATCTGGGTCAAACTCCAGCTGGTAATCAAACACCTTTTGCGCAGGCTTATCCTGAGCGGAAATGGTCAATTTCATAAAAACCTCTTTCTATATTTTAGAAAAACTCATCAAACAAACTCAACTGGTTATCCTCTGGCATATTGCCGAGAATGCCCATATCATCCATTTTTTCAACTAGGGTGCTAGAAAGGCCACCGCGCTTGCGGAGCTCTGTCTTAGAAAGGAATTCGCCTTCTTCCCGCGCTCTAACTAATTGGCGGGCAACGTTGTCACCCAGACCGTCCATAGCAGAAAATGGTGGGATAAGGGTATCTCCTTCGATGAGAAACTCGGTCGCATGGCTCTTGTAGAGATCTAGCTTTCCGAACTTGAAGCCCCGCTCCAGCATTTCATTGACGATTTCCAGAGTCGTATAAAGGTCAATTTCTACATTAGAGGCTTCATTGTTCTTGCGCTTTTCAGCGATTTCGCTCATCCGGCGCTTAACGGCATCAAGTCCACCACTCATGGTCTTGATGTCAAAGGCTTTGGCCCGAATGGAGAAATAAGCACAGTAGTAATAAATCGGATGATGCACCTTGAAGTAGGCCACCCGCAGGGCCATCATAACGTAGGCTGCCGCATGGGCTTTAGGGAACATGTACTTGATCTTTCCACAGGACTCAATGTACCACTCTGGCACATTGTTTTCCTTCATGGCTGCGATGTAGCCATTGCGCTCTTCTTCAGAAATCTTCAGCCAAAGGCCCTTCCGCACGCGCTCCATGATCGTAAAGGCCATCTTAGGATCCAACCCCTTGTGCATGAGGTAAACCATGATGTCGTCCCGACAGCCGATAACGGTGGACAGGTCAGCAATCCCTTGCTTAATCAAGTCCTGAGCATTGCCCAGCCAAACGTCCGTACCATGAGAGAGACCAGATAGCTGTAAGAGCTCGGCAAAGGTCGTCGGATGAGTCTCGTCAACCATGCCCCGTACAAAGTTGGTCCCAAACTCCGGAATCCCCAGCATACCAGTCGGCGTGCCGATTTGCTCCTGAGTCACACCCAGAATATCTGTCCCAGAAAAGAGAGCCATGACGCCAGCATCATCCATAGGAATGTCATTTGGATCAATGCCAGACAAGTCCTGAAGCTTCCGAATCATGGTCGGATCATCGTGTCCCAGAACGTCTAGCTTGAGAACATTTTCATCAATATCATGGAAGTTGAAGTGGGTGGTCTGCCACTCGGCCGTCACATCGTCAGCAGGATATTGGACCGGTGTAAAGTCATAAACATCCATGTAGTTAGGGATAACAACGATTCCGCCCGGGTGTTGTCCAGTCGTCCGCTTGACTCCGGCAGCTCCCTGCGCCAGACGCTCAACTTCAGCATCCCGGTAGAACTTCCCGTAGTCTCGCTCGTAGCCCTTGACAAATCCATAGGCCGTCTTAGCCGCAACGGTACCAACGGTTCCAGCCCGAAAAGCGTATTCTGCACCAAAGATATCCCGCACATCCAAATGGGCGCTCGGCTGATCCTCTCCAGAGAAGTTCAAATCAATATCGGGTACCTTGTCCCCGTCAAATCCAAGGAAGGTCTCAAATGGAATATCCTGACCGTTCTTGCTCAGCTTGTGGCCACACTCTGGACAGTCCTTATCCGGCATATCAAATCCAGAACCATAGGAGCCGTCTGTGATGAACTCGCTGTATTGGCATTTGCCACAGACGTAGTGGGGTGACAAAGGATTAACCTCGGTAATCCCGATCATGGTCGCAACAAAGCTGGATCCAACAGACCCCCGTGAACCTACCAGATAGCCCCGCTCATTGGAGCGTTGCACCAGCATCTGCGAAGCCAGATAAATCACGGCAAAGCCATTCCCCAAGATGGAGGTCAGCTCTTTTTCAATTCGTAAGTCCACGATATCTGGCAGCGGATTGCCATAAATCTCAAAGGCCTTTTGGTAGGTCAGCTCGGCAACTGTCTCCTCGGCCTTGTCAATGAAAGGTGTATAGAGATCGCCCTTGACCACTTCTACCGGCTCAAAAGTCTCCGCCAGCTGATTCGGATTGGTGATGACCAGCTTCTTAGCCAAATCCTCGCCTAGAAAGGCAAATTCGTCCAGCATCTCATTGGTGGTCCGGAAGTGAGCCTTAGGAAGCGGAGCCGGTTGGGCATTTTCGCCGTGACCGATGGTCCGGTTAATCATGGCTCCCTGACCTAGACTCCGAACGATAATCTCGCGATAGATTTCTTCTTCCGGCTCGATATAATGGACGTTCCCCGTCGCAAGGACAGGCTTGCCCAAGCGATCGCCAACCTCAATCAGATTGCGAATTATGGTCTGCAGTTCTTCTTGGTCCTTGATCTGCTCCTTGGCAATCAGCGGCTCATAGATAGCCGGTGGCATGACCTCGATAAAGTCATAATACTTGGCTACTTCGACAGCCGCATCCACCCCCTGAGAGACAACAGCATCATAGACTTCGCCTTCTGAACAGGCTGAGCCCAGAATCAGGCCTTCACGATGGGCATCCAGCACGGTCCGTGGAATCCGAGGAACACCTTCGAAATACTTGGTATTGGACAGACTGACTAACTTGAAAATATTCTTGAGCCCCGTCTGATTTTTTACATAAATGGTCGCATGCTTGACCCGAGCCTTCTTGTAGGAATTCTCATCGACCAGATCCGTATTCAGATCCTTGAGATTGGTCACACCATGCTTTTCAGCCACATCCTTGATAAAGATAAAGAGGAGGCGGCCCGTCGCTTCCGCGTCATAGTTGGCCATGTGGTGGTGCTCCAGAGCAATCTGGAAACGCTTGGTCAAAGGCCCCAGACCATGACGCTTGTACTCTGGATAGAGGTTGCGGGCAAATTCCAGCGTGTCAATGACCGGCTGGGTAATTTTCGGCAGGCCATGACGCTCATAGTTGACATTCATAAAGCCCACGTCAAAGGTAGCATTATGGGCAACGAGGACACTGTCCTGGCAAAATTCCTGAAACTCTTTCAGCACCTGCTCTAGCGGTTTGGCATTGCGGACATGCTCATCTGTAATCCCGGTTAGATCCGTCGTAAAGGCCGACAGAGGATGCCCCGGATTGATAAACTCATCAAACTCAGCGATGATATTGCCCTTGTGCATCTTGCTGGCAGCGACCTGAATCAAGTCATTGTAGACCGCTGAAAGCCCTGTCGTTTCCACGTCAAAGACTACATAGGTCGCATCGCTCAGCTCCATGTCCACTTCATTATAGACGATGGGCACCCGGTCTTCTACAATATTGGCCTCCATACCATAAATCAGCTGGATACCAGCCTTCTTGGCAGCCTTGTAGCCATGGGGAAAGCTCTGCACATTGCCATGGTCGGTAATGGCGACAGCCTTGTGGCCCCACTTGGCGGCTGTTGCAACAATTTCCTCGACCTCAGGCAAAGCATCCATCGTAGACATATTGGTATGGGCGTGAAATTCAACCCGCTTCTGCCCCTCAGGCATCAGATCCTTGCGCTCATAGTGGGTAACTTCCTGGACATCCTGCACATTCATGGTCAGATCGCGGGTAAAATTGTTCATCTCCACATTTCCACGCACGCGCAGCCAGGCACCTTTCTTAATCATGTCAAACTTCTTGGCTTCTTCCTCGTTTTTCATCCATTTCTGCAAGGAGAAACTGGAAGTGTAGTCTGTCATTTTGAAGTTAAGCAAGACCCGGCCGGTCCGAGTGACCTTCTGCTCCAAGTCAAAAACCATTCCCTCGAAGACCAGACGGTTTTCCTCAGTCTGAACTTCGATCATAGGGGTAATTTCTGCCTTGTCTAGATTTGGCTTTGCTGCAGCCTTGCGAGCTTGGAAGTCATAGGCTGGCTTTTCCTCTGGCGGCGGCGCCAGCTGCTGGAGAGATTCCGTGGCTTTGAGCGCTTCTTCATTGGCCGCCTGGACAATCTTGTCATTCTCCGCCTGGAAATTCTCCGCTTGCTGCTGGGTCAGCTCATCGCTGTGCTGAACCTGACAGGTCAGCTGAGGAAAACCGTACTTGACCAGCTGCTGGCTGAGATTTGGCAGGTGATTCTTGCGAAAATGCTCCGTATCAATAGTCGAAGCTCCCTCAATCAGCAGCTTGTCCCCATCCAAATGGACCCGCAAATCCTGATACAGGCTCTTGAAGCCATGACTGGCACATGGACCTTCCTCAAAGGCCAGCTGGTAATAAACCTGCAAGAGCTCGTCTGATACCTGGGGAGCCTGACAGTGAATTTCAAAAATAGCTTGATTGCCCGTCTTAGAAAACTCTTGAGCTAAGCGCTTCTGCAATTCCCGAAAAATCTCAATGGGCAGAATATTCGCAAAAGAGAAATGAAACTCCCAGACCCGACTGACCTTGTGGACTAGAACCTTCTCAATTTCTGCATTCAAAAAGGCCTCTGAATTTCTTATTTCCAGTGGCATATCCAGTTGATGCATTAAAATTTCAAACTTGTTTGACATAACATTTCCTCGTACAGTAGTGACCCTATTTTACCATAAATCAGCACTTTTTTCGACAGAAAAAGAGCGGAGTAAAGTTGTTGACGTCTATATATTTATATGTTTTCTTGTCTTAAAACTAAGTTATGCTATAATAGAACAGAACATTTATCAAAAGGAGTCTTAACTGTGAAGAAAATTTTACTAGCTAGCGCCTGTCTGCTGGCTTTGACTGCCTGCAGCATGCCTAAGCAAACTAAGCACGAAAGCAAGCCCAACCAAAGTCAGAGCCAAAGCAAGCCAAAAAAAGAAGAGAAAGTAAAAACCAAGACTTTTGCTTACAACATGCCTAACGGATACAATAATAAAATTGTTGCTTATTATCAAAAAGATAGGATTCGAGCCTTCGATTTTATGGCTACGAAACCGACTCAAGAGGACGAGCAAAGTAAGAGTCCTGAAGAAATCATCAACATTTATCAAGAAGAATTAAAAGCTGGTGACATTTATGATAAATTCAGCAAGTTAGATGGGGTCACACTTGAAGTCAAAGTTTCAGAGGACAAGAAAACCGTTGCACAAGTTGCCCACTTTGATCTCAGCAAAGCAAAAGAAAAACAAGTCATGGCGGCTTTAGGGGAAACAACTAAAGATAACCTATTTAAAAAGCTTAAGGAAAAGCCCGAAGATTTCTTTGCTTTTCTGCTATCACAAGGATTCACAGAAGAATGAAATCTTTTCTGACATATTTTTTACTTTAGAAACTATCCTGTCTTGCTAGCCAACTCCTTAGTTCACCAGCAAGAAAAAAACTTAGAAAATATTTTTTAGAGCAAGCTATTGGCTTTCACTTCTCCAATAGCATGATTTTCAAGGAACTTTTATGCGCTTAACTAAAAAAACTGTTTTTATTGGTATCGCTTCTCTTCTTATTTTGGGCTTAGCTGCATGGGGAGTAAATGTATTTCTCGTTATGAACAACGCTCAGAAAAGTTTTGATAAAAATTTTATTCACTTTCAAGCTAAAAGTGATGACAACGAAACTTTTATTACACAAGGCATCGGAAAAAAAGAAGCTTATAATTTATCCTACTCTCCTGCTAAGAAGACCATTGAAATAACCAAATCGACTAAAAATGGAGATATCTATTATTCCGATTCCATTTACGGAGCAGTAAAAGTCTATGATATAAAACAAAACGCTAATCGCTATGTCTTTATAACTGCTGCAAAACCAATAATCGTTGACTTTGGAATAACTTCAGTCAAGGTAGCTTATGACGGGGGTCATTTTGAAACTCCATACTCTGAGCTGCATTTTGGTGAATCTTTCCCTAGCGAAGACAACTAGATAGGAAGTATTCCAGATCGTCAATCTTTATTTATGAACTAACCAAGCTAATAAGATACGGTTAGTTTTTGTTTGAAAAAAAGCGGTTTCAACCGCTTTTTATCTCAATACTGCTTCTGCCAGCGCTTTTTGGATGGCAATGACACTTTTATCACTTCGGAAGGTTAGGGTTTCAGCTGGTTCCTCAGCACTGGAAACCCAGATTTTCAGCTCAGCATCTAGGTCAAAGTGGCCAGCCGTTTCCACTGAAAAGCGAGAAATGGAGCGATAAGGATAAGACTTATAAGCCGTTTTCTTGCCTGTCACTCCCTGCTTGTCCACCAAAATCAACCGCTTATCTGTAAAGACAATCAAGTCGCGAATAAGGCTAAAAGCCAGTTCCACATTCTCTGTTGTTGTCAGAATATCCTCCAATTGTCTTTCCGTTTTTTCAATATCTTTCTGAGAGGCATTGCCTAATAAACCGCTGAATAATCCCATCATTTGGTCCTCCAATCTATTTTTCCCTACTATAGCATTTTCAAGACCAATAAGCAAAAGAAAGAGAGTGGGACAGAAATCGGTAATTCGTTAGAATTCGATTTCGTCGTCCCACCTCCGCACAGTTGAGTAGGGCTGTAAAAGCTGATGAAATCAGCGTAGTAGAGCCCACTCAACCACTGCGTCTTGCTCGACAATCCAAAGACAATTGAGAGGCTAGGACTTTTGTCCTAAACTCTTGTTTTATTTTGTCAAAATAGACAGAGTTTCGAGCAGATTATCAGCATGGACTTCAATGGTATCGCCAGTAGCCTTAATCTTGACTTCAACAATGCCTTCTGCGGCTTTCTTACCAACTGTCACACGGATTGGGAGGCCAATCAAATCGCTGTCGCTGAACTTAACACCTGCGCGCTCATTGCGATCGTCCACCAAGACTTCATAACCAGCACTTAGTAAGTTAGCCTCGATTTGATCAGTCAGAGCCAGAGCTTCCTCGTCCTTGACATTGACTGGAATCAGGTGCACGTCAAATGGTGCCAACTCTTTCGGGAAGTTGATACCCCAAGCATAGCGGAATTCACCCTTAGGAGTTTTATTGACAAAGAGACGAGCGTGTTGCTCCATAACAGCAGAGAGGAGACGGCTGACACCGATACCGTAGCAGCCCATAATCATCGGTACTGCTCGGCCATTGTCGTCCAAGACATTGGCATTCATGCTATCAGAGTAGCGCGTTCCCAACTTAAAGATATGTCCAATCTCAATCCCACGAGCAAACTTAAGGATGCCTTGACCGTCCGGAGACACCTCTCCTTCACGAACTTCACGGATATCCACATACTCTGGGCTAAAGTCACGACCTGGGTTTACACCAGTCAAGTGGTAGCCATCTTCGTTAGCTCCTGCCACGGCGTTAGAAAGGTCTTGAACTCTACGATCCGCAATAATGGTCACATCCTCTGACAGATTGACTGGACCTAGTGAGCCAAAACCTGCGCCCAAGAGCTGACGAACTTCCTCTTCACTAGCGACTTCAAAGAAATCTGCACCCAAATGGTTTTTCAGCTTGACTTCGTTGAGTTGGTCATTGCCGACAAGGAGGGCTACGACAGGCTTTTCATCAGCCATGTAAACCAAGGTCTTGATTGTTTCTTCTGTATCAATTTGTAGGAAAGCTGCTACCTCATCAATGGTCTTGCAGTCAGGAGTTTCTACACGCACCAACTCTGCTTCAGTCACTACTTTTTTGTTTGGTTTGTAAGCATTGGTTGCCATTTCTAGGTTGGCCGCATAGCTAGACTCGCTTGAGTAGGCAATGGTATCTTCACCAGAAACCATCCATTTAAGCAATTCTGCCTTGATTTCTTCTTGCACTTCTGCAGGAATTTCATCAAACGAGGCAACTGACTTGTCCAAAACGACCCAACGGTCAAGATCTGTACGAGCAGGTGTGATTGCCATAAATTCCTGACTGTCCTTACCACCCATGGCACCACCGTCACCGATAATGGCTTTGAAGTCTAGCTCACTGCGAGTGAAGATTTTCTCATAAGCAGATTTGTACTCATCATAAGTTACATCCAAACTATCATAGTTAGCATGGAAACTATAACCGTCTTTCATGATAAATTCACGGGTACGAAGAAGTCCATTACGTGGACGCTTTTCGTCGCGGTACTTAGGTTGGATTTGATAAAGATTGAGCGGCAATTGCTTGTATGATTTAACAGAGTCACGAACAATAGAAGTAAAGGTCTCTTCATGTGTCGGACCTAGGATAAAGTCTGACTTTTCACGGTTTTTCAATTTATAGAGATCTTCACCGTAAGTCTCGTAACGACCTGACTCGCGCCAGAGATCTGCACTAAGCAGGGCAGGCGCCAGCATTTCAACCGCACCAATCTTATCAAACTCTTCCCGCATGATTTTTTTAGCTTTTTCAATAACACGGTTAGCCAGTGGCAGGTAAGAGTAAACTCCCGCAGAAACTTGGCGAACATAGCCAGCCCGCAACATAAGGGCGTGGCTGATAACCTGAGCATCGCTTGGCATTTCGCGCAGCGTTGGGATTAGCATTTTACTTTGTTTCATAAAAACAAAACTCCTTCATAGAATATTTTTCAATCTTTTAAAATGTTAGAAGAACAATTTCATAATATCATTCCAAGTCACAGCGATCATAAGGACAACCATGACAGCTACCCCTGCAAGGGTAACATAGCTTTCTGTTTCCCGTTTCAAGGGTTTGCGACGGATAGCCTCAAGGATATTGAGGACAATTTTCCCACCGTCCAAAGCCGGAATCGGAATTAGATTAAAGATCCCGATATTAAGGGATAGCACGGCTAAGAGATTCAGAATAGTCGGCAGACCTTGCTGAGCCGCCTGACTGCTGGCATTATAAATAGCAACTGGGCCACCTAATTTATTTAAATTAAAGTTAAAAATCAAATCTTTCAAGGCTGTCAAAATCCGACCTGTGGTCGTCCACGTAGCGGTAAAGCCTCCGATCACCTTGTCCCAGAAACCAGTCTTGATAGCAGGGGAAACGCCCAATAGATAGCGATCCCCCTCTTTTTTAGGTTCAATATCCACCTTATGAGTCTGACCCTCGCTCTTATAGGTGATGGTCAATTTTGGTGCATCTGCCTTATCTTTGGTCGCTTCTGACACTGCATCGGTCAGGTCACCCCAGTTTGCAATCTCATAATTGTTGACTTTCAGAATCTGGTCATCGCTTTTTACCCCTGCCTTGGCAACGGCCCCACCTTCCAGTACCTGAAAATGATTGCTGTTTTCATCTTGGACACCGCCTTGCAGAAAGGCCAAGAACATGAAAACTAGAATACTCAAAATGAAATTGTTCATGGGGCCAGCAAAATTGGTGATAAGGCGTCCCCAGATAGTCGCATTTTGATACTGAACATCCAGCGGAGCAATCCGAACTTCCGTTCCGTCTTCCTCAACAATGGTCGCATCGTGATCGACAGAATAAGTCTTGGTCTCATCTAAGACCAGCCCTGTAATCTCCAGTTTTTCTTCAAAATCAAAACTGGTCACATTCATAGGCAGAGCCGTCTGATCAATTTTCTTGCCAGACAGATTGATGCGGACGACTTTTCCCTCTTCATTCAGAGTTAAACTTGCTGGCGTACCTGTTTTGATTTCTGTCGAATCCTCGCCCCAGCCAGCCATGCGGACATATCCACCTAGCGGCAGAATCCGAATCGTGTAGGCTGTTCCATCCTTGCCAATATGAGCAAAGATTTTCGGGCCCATCCCAATGGCAAACTCACGAACTAGAATGCCTGATTTTTTGGCAAAGTAGAAATGTCCAAACTCATGAACCACCACAATGATCCCAAAAATAATAATAAATGTAATAATCTGCATAAGTCTAATCTTTCTCTTAAGATTGTTCATTAAGCCAAGAAGGCTTTCGGCTGCTTGGCCACCAAACTCCTTAGAACAGGCCAAAGAGGTGCATCAGTGGAAAGACAAAAAGCAAGCTATCAAAGCGATCCAAAACGCCGCCGTGCCCAGGAATAAACTTCCCTGAGTCTTTCACACCAAAGTGACGCTTGATGGCGCTCTCTACCAAGTCGCCAAATTGGCCAGCAATACTAAAGACAACAGTCAAGAGCAACATGGTCACAAAGCTATACGGAGTGGCAACTTGCGGACGAACAGACATAAAAATCGCAGAAACCAGCACCGCTGAGATAAGACCTCCCAAACTGCCTTCAATGGTTTTATTTGGCGATATCTTTGGCAATAATTTTCTCCGCCCGTAGCGGGTACCGACCAGATAGGCTCCACTGTCTGTCGCCCAGACGATAAAAAGAGCCAGCAAAACCTTGTCCACATTCACCAAACGGGCATCGATCAAAGCATTAAAACCTAAACCAACATAAAAACTAGAAGCAATCGGATAAGCCGCATCCTCAAAGCTATAAGAGGAACCTAAAACAGTCGCTCCTAGCAAGACGAAAACGACCAAGCCATAAGCCATCACATTGCCGTCCACGGGCAAAAACTTCAAGTAATTTTCAAGTGGCAGGGTCAAGACGAAAGCTGCCAGCATAGACAATCCACCCTCTAAGGTCGCTGTCGGAAGCCCCTTCATCTTAAGCAATTCATGCACTGCTAGCATAGCTAAAAGGCCAACACTGATCTGGAAGGGAATCCCCCCCATCTTCACTAGAGGAATAAAAATAGCTAGAGCAATTCCTCCAAAAAGAAGACGTCTTTGTAAATCAAAACTCATCTTTTTCTCCCTCCTTTATACACCGCCAAAGCGTCGATTGCGATGATTATACTCTACAACCGCATCCTTCAAAGCTTTCTCATCGAAATCCGGCCAAAGGATATCTGTAAAATACAACTCGCTATATGCTGTCTGCCAAGGCAAGAAATTGCTAAGGCGCAGCTCGCCACTCGTACGAATAACCAAGTCAGGATCTCGCAAACTTGCAGGCAGACTGCTGGTATAGAGATAATCTCCAAGCATTTCCTCTGTAATATCAGCTGGTTGAACTTTCGCATCTAAAACATCTTGGGCAAGCTTCTGAACCGCCTGATTGATTTCAGCTCGTCCGCCATAGTTTAGGGCGAAATTCAAAATCAGACCCGTATTCAAGCGAGTCAGCTCCTCAGCCTTCTCCAAGGCCTCAAAAGTAGCTTTAGGAAGGCGCTTCGTATCGCCAATCATTTGAATCTTCACATTGTTTCTGTGCAATTCTGGCACATAGCGGTCATAAAACTCAACCGGCAAATTCATAATGAAGGACACTTCTTTTTCTGGTCGCGTCCAGTTTTCCGTTGAAAAGGCATAGACTGTCAAGACCTGCACACCCATCTCCTTAGCTGCAATCGTCACTTCTTGCAAAGCTTCCATACCTGCCTTATGACCAAAGACGCGCGGCTGCATACGTTTTTTAGCCCAACGACCATTGCCATCCATGATAATGCCTATATGCTTGGGAACAAGCAAGGCCTCATCGAGCTTTTCTTTTTTCTTAAAACTAAACATATTTTTTATCCTATTTAAAGTTTTATCATTTCATTATATCATAAATCCTTTAAATGTGGGCAGGAGAGCTGATTTTTCGTCTATCAGAGCTGATGATAAATAGTTGGTAGTGATTACAAGCAGTTTTAGCTTATTTCGCACAACTATAATATTGTAAAAGATGAGTTTACAATATGTCCTTAAAATAAAAAAGACAGCCTCTCGACTGTCCGATATCCTATTCTTCAATTGCAGTATCTTCATCAGACACAGCGATATCGCCTTCCACTCCCGCAGCAGCTGGGATACCTTCTGTCAATGGCAAAACAGTCTTAATGGCTGCTAATTCAAATGTCAAGAAAACACCGTCTACGTCCAAGACAACAGTCTTACGCTCTGAATCAACTTCGTCAACAGTTCCGTAAAGACCACCAATAGTAATGACTTCATAGCCTTTTTGCAGTTTATTAAGGCTTTCCATCCGTTTTTCAGCTTGCTTTTTCTGTGTCCGTACTTGGAAATACATCATTCCTACTAGTACAACAAAAAAGATAATCATCATTGTTGGATTCATTTCTCTTCTCCTTTGGAATTCATCTACGTAATTACTATAGCAGATTTTGGCCCGTTTGACAAGGCAGGAAAATGATTTCCAAAAAAATCAGGATGCCTTGCATCCCGATTTTATGTCTTTTTATTTAAGATTTTTAACAACCTCTGCTACGTGCTCAACTGTAAAGCCGTATTCTTCCAGAACCTTACCTGCTGGAGCAGAGGCACCGAACTGATCAATTCCGATAACTGCGCCGTCCAGACCGACATACTTGTACCAAGGCTGGCTAGCTGCCATTTCGATCGCTACACGGCGACGAACTGCATTTGGCAGAATTTCTTCTTTGTAGGCTGCATCTTGAGCATCAAAAAGCTCTGTTGATGGCACGCTGACCACGCGAATTTTAGCGCCTTCTGCTGCCAGTGCTTTAGCAGCTGCAACAGCCAAATTAACCTCAGAACCAGAAGCCAACAAGATAGTATCGAAATCTGCTCCTGTTTCGTAGACTACATAAGCACCTTTAGCGACCTTGTCAAAGTCTGTGCCTTCTTCGACTGTCAGATTTTGACGGGTCAAGACCAGAGCAGTCGGAGTAGATTGGCTCTTAAGGGCTAAATACCAAGCTGCCTGGGTTTCACGTGCATCTGCTGGGCGAAGGACAGTCAAGTTTGGAATCGCACGCAGACCAGCCAAGTGCTCAATCGGCTCATGAGTTGGGCCATCTTCACCAACTGCAATTGAGTCGTGAGTGAAGACATAAGTCACTGGCAAGCCTTGAAGGGCAGACAAACGGACAGCTGCCTTGACATAGTCTGAGAAGACGAAGAAGGTACCGCCGTAAACGCGAAGACCACCATGAAGCGCCATACCATTGAGAATAGTTCCCATGGCAAACTCGCGCACACCAAATTGGATGTTGCGGTTGAGACGGTGAGCGTCATCCTGCAGGCCGTCTTCCTTGATGTAGGTCATATTAGAATGAGCCAAGTCAGCAGAACCGCCGAGGAAAGTTGGAAGCACCTTAGCTGCTGCATTGAGGGCATCCTGACTAGAATTACGGGTCGCTTGAGAGAAGCCATTTTCAAGTACTGGGAAATCTTCTGGCTTGATCTCTACTGGATCCTGACCAGCGATGATAGCCGCTACTTCTGACGCCAATTCTGGATGAGCTTGCTTGTAGTCCTCTACCAATTGTTTCCAAGCATCATATGCTGCTGTACCACGCTCTGCTACATTTGTACGGTAGTCAGCATAGACTTCCTCAGGAATCTCAAATGGCGCATAGTCCCAGCCCAAGGCTTGACGAGTCGCTGCTGCTTCTTCTGCTCCAAGAGGCGCACCGTGAACTGCATTCGTACCTTGCTTGTTTGGTGAACCATAACCAATAATCGTCTTAACTTCAATCAAAGATGGCTTGCCAGAAGCTTTCGCTTCATTGATAGCTGCATCAATCGCTGCTAGGTCTGTGCCGTCTTCTACCAAGGCAGTATGCCAGCCGTAGGCTTCATAGCGGGCACGAACATTTTCTGTAAAGGAATCCTTGGTTTCCCCGTCCAAGTTGATATCATTTGAATCATAGAGAACAACCAGCTTGTCCAGCTTTTGCAGGCCGGCGTAAGAAGCAGCCTCTGCAGAAACACCCTCCATCAAATCACCGTCACCACAGATGACGTAAGTGTAATGGTCGAAAATCGGATAGCCTTCACGGTTGTACTTAGCAGCCAAGAAACGCTCTGCTTGAGCAAATCCAGCCGCTGTAGAAATCCCTTGTCCCAATGGTCCAGTCGTCGCATCAACTCCAGCTGTATGACCAAACTCTGGGTGACCTGGTGTCTTAGAGCCCCATTGGCGGAAGTTTTTGATTTCCTCCATGCTGACATCTTTAAAGCCAGACAGGTGGAGCAAGGCATAAAGCAACATAGAGCCGTGTCCTGCAGATAGAACGAAGCGATCGCGGTTAATCCAATTTGGCTCTTCTGGATTGATACGCAGCTGTTTGGTAAATAGATCGTAAGCCATCGGCGCAGCGCCCATAACGACGCCGGGGTGACCTGACTTAGACTTTTCAATCGCGTCAATTCCTAAAAAGCGAATGGCATTAACAGATAATTGTGACATTGAGTTCTCCTTATAAAAAATTTAGCGGGCTGCTACAACCAGCAGACATTCCTACGCTCATTTTTCTTATTTCCATTATATGAAATTTTTGCCTTTCCTGCAATAATGGAAAGGCTATTCTTTCCTTCAGTAAAAGAATCCCACAAGCAAGCACTCATAGAATTCCAATTATATATATTTCCCTGTAAAATCGGCTACTTATTGAATAGTAATACCGTATTTTTCATGATTTTCTTCGTACCAATTAATCAGAGCAATAGCCGTTTGATAAGTAATATTCTTAATCTTGCTGCTACCTTTGACCAGTGTCAAGATGCTCATTTTGCTGATATTGGCATCTGTCGCCACACGATAGCTGGTCAAAACTCCATCGATTAGTAATTGAATAACAGCTTCTACCTTTTTATAATCAGACATTGTAGTAATATCCAATTTCTCCATTTTGCATTCCTTCCATAACATTTATCTTTTCCTAACCATTATACACTTTTCTATAGTATTTACATATATAAATGCTTGGAGCGTTAGAAAAGAGGAAATTGGTTGATTATTTCTGTCTAGTTTAGCTAGATTTTGAAAAGGTTGACAAGCGACAAAAATGAGTATTAGTCCATATAGGGTAGCAGGTAGCCGTAGCCTTCCTCTTCCATTTGCTCTCTGGGAATAAATCGCAGAGATGCTGAGTTGATGCAATAGCGCAAGCCACCTAATTCCTGCGGACCATCGGTAAAGACGTGACCTAGATGGGCATTCCCCGAGCGACTCCGTACTTCAATTCGCTCCATGCCATGACTCAAATCTTGATAATATTTGATAACTTCGCGAGCGATAGGACGAGCAAAACTAGGCCAGCCACAACCAGATTCAAACTTGTCAGCCGCAAAAAAGAGTGGTTCGCCAGTTGTCACATCAACATAAATCCCTGCCTCAAAAGTCGCGTTGTAAGCATTATGGAAAGGGCGCTCCGTTGCGCTCTGCTGGGTCACCTGATACTGCTCCTCACTTAGCACTGCTTTGAGTTGCTGCTGGCTAGGTTTAGGATAATGACCCGCATCTACCAAGGGCTGCTCAGCATCCTTGACATTGATATGGCAATAACCCGTCGGATTTTTCTTGAGATAGTCCTGATGATAATCCTCGGCCAAGATATAATGGCGCAAGGTCTCTAGCTCTACAGCCAACTTTTGTCCTAATTGCTCCTCCTGCTCAGCAAAAACCTGCTCGATAGTGGCGCGATCTTCCTCACGGACATAGTAAACACCTGTCCGATACTGACGGCCAATATCATTACCCTGTTTGTTGATGGATAAGGGGTCAATGACTCGGAAATAGTAGAGCAAAATTTCCCGCAGGCTGATGTTTTCTTCGTCATAAATCAAGTGCACCGTCTCCGCATGGTCGGTCTGGTGAATGAGCTGGTAGTTGGTGGACTCTACTTGTCCATTGGCATAGCCTACTGTCGTCTCCTCAACCCCTTCAATCCGAGAAAAATATTCCTCCAAGCCCCAGAAACAACCGCCCGCTAGATAAATTTCTGCCATAAACATCCCTCCAATCTTTTCCTCTATTTTCTCATAAAAAGAGGAACTTTTATAGGATTTTGATTGGGACTTTCTTAGAAATCATATCAAATACTGCGCCTCTATGGATTAGCCAAATTCAATTGTTTCAGAAAAATATAAAAAGACAGGAAATTTCCCATCTTTGACTAAAGATTTAGTTCTTTGTATTCTGTTCGGTAGCCGACTTGCACAATCCGATCATCTTGGACTAGCAGTGGTCGCTTAATCAGCATGCCGTCGGTCGCCAAAAGTGCGGCTGCCTCCTCAGCAGAAAACTGAGGGACCTTATCCTTGAGCTCCAATTCTCGGTACTTGATACCACTGGTATTAAAGAAAGACTTGATTTCCAAATCAGAATGAGTCATCCATTGCAAAAGTTGCTCTTGACTAGGCGTTTCTTTGACAATATCCACCGCTTCAAACTCCACTCCTAATTGATCGAGCTCAGCCTTGGCCTTACGGCAGGTAGAGCATTTTGGGTATTCGATAAATTGTAACATACTTACCTCAATTCTTATTTATCTCTAGCCTTTGTGGTCTAAAATTCCAAAATAGCTTGAAATTTCTATGCTTACTGTTAAAGAAAGCAAATGCTTCCTCTACAAGACATCACCCTCATCCAATATTTTCTTGAAGTGCTGCGAATACTTTGTCGGATAAAACTCGGTGAAAGTATATGCTGCAATCTCTTGAATATAAAAAGGATCTTCTGAAATAATCTTTTGAACAGTTTCTTTACTATCAGTATTCACTAAAATAATCCCACCAATCCGAGGATTCTTCCGTCCTGATACGATAAAATGGCCAGATGCATAATATTTATCTAAAAAAGAAATATGCTCTGGTAAATATTTTTCAACTTCTACTAGGTCTTTTTTATAAGTTAAATCAATAATAAACATAATAACTCCTATGATATTTTACTTATGATATTTAGCATATAAATCACTTTTATGTAAGCCGTATTTTTTTGTTATTTCTTAATTAAACGCACGCGCACAATATTATCGCTATTCTCAAATTTATCAACCAGCTCCTGAATCTTGCTTTCATCTGACTCATCCAGATCCAGCAAAGTATAGGCATAATCACCCTTGGAACGATTGATGATATTGTCAATATTGATATTCAAATCACTGACCGCTGTTGAAATCCGAGCCACAATATTCGGTACATTTTTGTTAATCAAGGTAATGCGATAAGGCGCTGAGAGTGCCTGACGGACATTAGGGAAATTCACTGAGTTGATAATCTCCCCCGTTTCCATGAAGCGTCGGATGGTTTTCCCAGCCATAATGGCACAGTTGAGCTCAGCTTCCTCTGTCGAGCCACCCAGATGCGGAAAGACAGTAATCTGCGGATGACGGAGCAGCTCTTCTACACCAAAGTCTGTGATATAGCGCTTGACTACACCAGCTTCTATGGCTTCAAAAAGAGCAGCATTGTCCACCAACTCGCCACGGGCAAAGTTGATGAGAGTCGTCCCCTTTTGCATGAGACCAAAAGCAGCCTGATCAAAAGTAGCGCGTGTATCATCAGTCAGGGGCACATGGATAGTGATATAGTCGCTCTTTTCAAAGATTTCCTTAATGTCTGCTACCCGCTTGACATGACTAGAGATATTCCAAGCTGTTTCAATGGATACATAAGGATCATAACCCAGGACGTTCATCCCCAGACGATAGGCATCGTTGGCAATACGGCCACCGATTGCTCCTAACCCAATGACTCCCAAAGTCTTCTCTGCAATCTCTGTCCCAGCAAACTGTTTCTTACCAGCTTCCACTTGCTTGGGAACATCTTCTCCAGAAAGGCCGTTTGCCCAACTGTTAGCTGCGATATAGTCACGGGCAGACAGAAGAATGGAAGCCAAGACTGCTTCTTTCACCGCATTGGCATTAGCTCCTGGCGTGTTGAAAACCACGATTCCCTGCGCTGTTGCCTGGTCAACAGGAATATTATTGGTTCCTGCGCCTGCTCTCGCAATGGCTTTGAGCTTGCTTGGAAATTCCTGCCCATGCAGGTTTTGACTGCGCAGGATATAAGCATCCGGATTGTCAGACTTATCTCCGTCAATCTGAAAAGCATTGCCCAGCTCCTTGAGCCCGATTTGATTGATGTTGTTAAAGGTTTTGACACTAAAGACCATAGCTTTCCTCTCTTAAGAATTTTCTTCTTCAAATTTCTGCATAAAGGCAATCAAGTCCTTGACACCTTGGAGCGGAAAGGCATTGTAGAGACTAGCTCTCATGCCACCTACGCTGCGGTGCCCCTTGATATTCTTAAATCCTGCTTCAGCAGCCTCTTTGTTAAACTTGGCATCCAACTCAGGGCTAGGAGACACAAAGGGAATATTGGCTACTGAGTGCTGCTCCTTATAACGGACTGGACTGCTGTAAAAGTCAGACTGCTCAATGAAGTCGTACAAAAGGACAGATTTTTCACGATTGCGCTTTTCCATTTCTGCTACACCACCCAGCTCCTTGACCCACTCAAAGACCAGCTTGGCCATATAGATGGCGAAAGTAGGTGGTGTATTGTAAAGAGAGCCATTGTCCGCCTGAATGCGGTAGTCCAGCATACTAGACAGAACAGGCTCATCATTGAGCAAATCCTCACGAATGATGACTACTGTCACGCCGGCTGGTCCGATATTCTTCTGAGCTCCAGCATAAATCAAACCAAAATCCTCTACTCGGTACTGAGCAGCAAGGATATTAGAAGACATGTCCGCCACAATGGGCACGCCATTAGTCGCAGGCAGGTCATAAATAGCCGTTCCCTCGATAGTATTATTGGTTGTTAGATGCACATAAGCCGCCTGCGGATCAATCTCTTTTTCATCGAAAGAAGGAATTTCCGTGTAATTTAAATCCTCTGATGAAGCCAAGAGAATGGGCTCAAAAGGAACTGTCTTAGCCAACTTGACTGCTTCTGTGTAGGCTTTCTTGCCCCAAGAACCAGCTACTAGGTAGTAGGCCTTGCCTCCCTTAGCGAGATTGAGCGGAATCATGCTAAACTGGGTAGAAGCCCCACCCTGCAGGAAGAGTACGCGGTAATTGTTCGGAATATCCATGAGCTCACGCAGCAAGTTCTCAGCTTCTTTTATAATATCGTCAAATTCCTTGGATCGGTGGGACAGCTCCATCACACTCATGCCACTTTGGGCATAGTCTAGAAACTCAGCCTGAGCTTTTTTCAAGACTTCCTTGGGCAATACTGCCGGTCCAGCAGAAAAATTGTAAATCGTCATATCCTACCTCCAAAAATGTATTTTGTCTATCATATCACAATGTTCAGAAAATTTCTATAATTCTTTCAAAGATATTTTTCTTTTGGGGAAATTCCCGAACAAAAGGAGGTTTTTGAACAAAAAAACTAGTCGAATAGGACTAGTTTCTGTCTTCTTCATGATAAAGGGCATAGAGCTGACTCTTATTGCGCCCATATTTTTTAGCTACTTCCTTGATAGCCTGATTTTTCTTACTACCGGATTGGACCAAGCTGTCAATTTCAGCCAATAGTTCCTCATCCGCTTTGTCTTCCTTCTCCAAGCTTGCACCAGCCACAATCAGGAGGCACTCGCCCTTGAGGGCATTCTCTGCCAGATAGTCTATCAACTCAGAAATCCTTCCTCTTTGGTATTCTTCGTAGATTTTGGTGAGCTCGCGAACCAAGACCACCGATCGGTCGCCATAGACTTCCAGCATATTTTCCAGCGTAGCCTTGACCCTATGAGGAGATTCGTAAAAGATCTGTGTCTCTGGATAGGATTTTTTACTCTCAAAAAATTCCTTCTGCTGGCCTGACTTGCGAGGCAAGAAACCATAAAAAATATGAGGCTGAGGCGCTAAACCACTGGCAATCAGAGCGGAAATCCCGGCGCTGGGCCCCGGAACTGTCACCACAGCAATGTCCTCAGCAATAGCCGCCTTGACCAAATCATGTCCCGGATCCGAAATGCTAGGCAAGCCTGCATCGGATACCTGAGCCAGATTTTGCCCTGACTTGAGCAAGTCCAGCAATACCGGTATCTTTTCCTGAGCATTGTGTTCATGAAAGCTGATCTGCCGCGTCTCAATTCCAAAGTGTTTGAGTAGAAGGCCTGTATTTCTGGTATCTTCGGCCGCAATGACATCCACTTCCTTGAGGGTATTGACCATGCGAATGCTCATGTCGTCCATATTTCCAATGGGAGTCGCCACCAAATACAGCTTGCCGTATGGCGACTGTCCCTTAAAACTCTTTTGAATCTGCATCTCTACTCCCTGAATAACAACTCGTCGCAGAACATGCACTCCGCATCGTTTTCTCGGCGTTGACCATAAAAATCCGTACACACATGAAAACCATCGTAGTACAATTTGCGGAGGTTGTCCCGATTTTTATTGATTTTAACCGGTGCTGCTTGCTCTACCTCACCTAGTCGCTCTCTCAGCTTGTCATTTTCTAGCTGGAGGACGATATTTTCCTCCACGACACTCTTGAGATTTTTCTTGATTGCCTCTACCTCGGCAAGGGTCACTAAAAGCGTCTGAGAAAAATCATCCAAGGCATCAAATAGTTCTTTTTTATTCATTATCTGCTCCTATCTTGCTTGGGCACTGGCTTTTAAAATCATGTATTCCAGAGCATTTTGAAAAGACACATTGGCTCGCCACATCTTCTTTGCTTCTAAGAGATCTTCCAGTTTCTTGCGACCTGCCTCGCTTCCAAGTTCCTTGGCCAGCAAGACCTCCAAGATTTTAAAGGCCTGCTCCTGTTTATCCTTGTCCTCAGCCAGTTTAGCTAGCTTGGCCACTTGAAGATAAGCCTGATTCTCATTGGTCAAGGCAGCTTTAACAAATCGCTGACTCTCACTGACTAGCTCAAAGAAAGACTTGTTGAACACCAGCTGATCGGCCTCTTCCTGGGTCTGGCTATACGCAGCTAGTAACTCAGCCTGACTTTTAATTAAGCCAGCCTCTTCCAGCTGGTGCTGGAGAGCGGCCTGATTCTTCCGAAAGTGAAAAATCTGCGTTCGACTCTTGATTGTAGGCAAAATCAGATGCTCATCGGCTGTCAAAAGAAAGATGTAAATCTCACTCTGGGGCTCTTCGATGACCTTGAGGAGGGAATTAGCGGCATTGACATGCATCTTATCTGCATCACAGATGATAAAGACCTGTCTGTTGCCCTCCATACCGCTCTGGGAGAAATTTCTCACTAACTCACGAATGCGCTCCGTTTTGATAATACCATTCACTGGCCGGACAACCGTCACATCTGAGAAATCCTCACTCTCAATCAAGCGACAAGCCCGGCAAATACCGCAGGGCCAAACTCCCTGACGATTCTCACAAAAGAGACTCTGGGACAAAGTCAAAGCCATGGTAAAACTAGAAAAATTCCCCGAAAATAAATAAGCATGATTGAGCCGCCCTGCTTCTAAGATTTGCCGAAAAGTTTCTGTAAGATTAGGCTGGGCCTGACGTAATTCTTCTACTGTCATTTTTCTTTGATAAAACGCTCTTTGATAACTGCCAAACTGTCGGCCACGACTTGCTCCAGCGGCTGACTAGCATCTATCTTGACGACACGTTCTGGTTCCTTTTCTAAAATAGTCAGATAGCCTTGGCGCACGCGCTCGTGCAAGTCGAGACCTTCCAGATCCAAACGATTGACTTCGCGCTCCTTATTTCGAGCAATGCGAGCCAGACCTTCCTTGACATCAATATCGAAATAGAGGGTCAAATCTGGCTTGAGTCCATCAGTCGCAAACTGATTGAGCCATTCCACATCGTCAACCGCCAAGCCCCGTCCGTAGCCTTGGTAGGCCACCGAGCTATCAATAAACCGATCTTGCAAGACCCATGTCCCTTGCTCCAAAGCAGGCAGAACCTTCTCCGCCAGATGCTGACGTCGGCTGGCAATATAAAGCAGCAGCTCGGTCTTAGCATCCATGGCTGTGTGCCCCTTATCCAAAATCACCTCGCGGATTTTTTCAGAAATAGCGACACCGCCAGGCTCTCTCGTCGTCAGTAACTTATAGCCCATCTCTTTCAGCTGAGGAAGCAAAGCCTCTAATACACTGGTCTTCCCAGCACCTTCTGGCCCTTCTAGCGATATAAAAATACCTTTTTTCATCGTTTTCCTTTTACATTCATTCTGCCAATGGATACAGAAATTCCTATTTTAGTCTATGCTTTATTGTACCAAAAATTATCCCAAAAGCCCATAGAAGAATTTCTCGAAAACTATTTCATATTATTTTCAAAAATGAAAACTTTTGATAAAATAGAGTCAGAAAATTCTTAGGAGAGTCTGATGTTTAAATTTAAAAATATACTGGCCATCATTCTGGGGGCTGGAATTTTTTCTTTTGGGATTCATTATTTGGTGATTCCTTTTCACTTGTATGAAGGCGGAGCAACGGGGATCACCTTGATTGTCTACTACCTCTTCAAGATTCCTGTATCAACCACCAATTTGGTCATCAATATTCCACTCTTTATTCTCGCTTGGAAATTACTGGGAAATCGCACCCTTTACCTTAGTATTTTAGGGACTTTCTCTGTATCAGCTTGGCTTAAACTATTCGAATTGCTACCTTCTTCCAAACATTTACAAGACTATTTCTTTTCTTCCTTAGATGGCGACGTCTTACTAGCCTGCCTTGGAACGGGAATTATTCTTGGAGTTGGTCTAGGAATCATTTTCAATGCTGGAGGGACGACTGGTGGGACCGATATTGTAGCTCGTATCTTCAATAAATATACCAGCATCTCCATGGGCCGCCTCATGCTGACAGTGGACTTTATCGTGATCTCTCTGGTTCTTTTAGTCTTCAAAGATCTACGCATGGTTTCTTATACACTCATGTTTGTCTTTATCACCTCTCGTGTTATTGACTTGATTGCTGAGGGTGGCTTCGCGGGCAAAGGCTTCCTGATTGTCACCAGTAAACCAATAGAACTAGCTGAAGCCATCAATGAAAAACTTGGAAGAGGCGTTACCTATCTGCAAGGACAGGGCTTCTATAGCAAGCAAGATTTGCAAATCGTTTATTGCGTTGTCTCTCGTAACGAAATGCAGCAAATGAAGAAACTCATCAATGACATCGATCCATTTGCCTTTACAACTATTACAGAAGCCCATGAAATCTTAGGAGAAGGCTTTACCTTAGATTCTAATAAACAGCCTATCATCAAATAGAGTTATCATACACAAAAAGACTTCAGAATGATTGTTCATTCTGAAGTCTTTTTTAGTCTAAGTTATTCAATAATTGAATCAGGGTTTCAGCTGAGCGCTTACCTGCTTCTAGGATAAATTCATCAAAAGTGATATTGGCATCATGGCTGGCTGTATCGCTCATTGCGCGGATGACCATAAAAGGCAAGCCAAGAGAATGCGCGGCTTGAGCAATGGCTGCTCCCTCCATCTCTACTGCCAAAACATCAGGAAAATGCTCCTTAATTTGGTCAATCTTATCCTGTCCAGCGATAAAACTATCTCCCGTCGCAATCAAGCCAACTCGGCTCGTCTGCTGGGCCTTTTCCAGCACTGCTTTCATCTCCTCAACCAAGTAGCGACTGGCTTCATAGTAGAGGGGTTGCCGTGCCATTTGACCGTAGTCATAGCCGAAAGCTGTCACATCCACATCATGGTAGACCAAACGATCTGCCACTACTACATCTCCGATTTCCAAGCTCGAAGCCACTGCTCCAGCGGAACCCGTATTGATGACCGCCGTCACCTCAAAATCATTGGCTAAAACAGCCACACTCATGGCTGACATGACTTTGCCGATTCCACTTTCCACCAAGACAACCTCATGATGGCCAATCCGACCAGTATAATAAACATTCCCTAGGCGCTGGTGTTTCTCAGCCATCTCCAGATGCTCTACCAGCAGCTTCAATTCCTCAGGCATAGCCGCGATAATTCCGATTTTCATGATTCATTCTTTCCTTTTTTACATTAAAAAGAGGGAGAGGAAGCAGAGTTTCATTTTCTCGTTTCCGTCACTCCCCTTCTTTATCATAGCCAAATAATAGCCGCAATTAATCCAATCAAAAGAAGCACAATCCAGAACAGGATTTTGTTTAACTTAGCCTGAAAAATACTTCGTTTTTGATTTTCGATTCGACGACTTTTGATAACTGTCGGTTCAACTTCAATCTGTAGAGTATCCTGATTGACAGCTTGCCGTGGAGCAGCATAACCGAAAGTTCCTTTTCTAGCAATAGAAATGACCTTAGTTTCTTCATCGTCCATCAGCAAGGGACCATCAATATGTTCTCCACGATTGGCCCGCTCAATGATTTCATCTGTTAATAAAGCTTTTCCCATTGATCTACGTTCCTATTTATTCAGATTTTTTTGTTGCCAGTACTGAAGGGCCATGATGGTCTTGGCATCGCAGATATCACCGCTTTTCAGCAACTGATGTGCCTCCTCCAGACTGACTTCAAAAAGTTCTAATGTTTCATCCTCGTCTTGAGGACGAGGGTTTTCGACCTTTGTTAAATGGCTGGCGCTGTAGAGCTTGATTTTTTCATTGCAAAAACCGATGGCAGAGTAAAAATCATAAACCAGCTCCAACTGGCCAGTGTAGCCCGTCTCTTCTTCTAATTCTCGGAGGGCAGCCGCTTGCGGATCTGCATTCTCTCCTAGCTCCAACTTCCCAGCTGGAATCTCGTATGAAGTCGTTTCAATCGCCTTACGGTACTGCTTGACTAAAATCATCTTATTTTCCGGAGTGATAGCAATCACAGCCACCGCGCCATTATGAAAAATCAAATCCCGTTGGGCTTGTCCTTTGCCTTCTGGTAGCTCTACCTGGTCCTGAACCACTTTAAAAATCGGTCCCTGATAAATCTCTGTCCGTTGGACGGTTTTTTCTTCAAATTCCATGGCTGAACCTACTTATTTTGAGGGTGATGAGGAAGACGCTTAGCATAATCTTCCTTGTTAATCTGACGGCCACGTCCCAGAGCAATAGCATCTGCTGGCACGTCCTTCGTGATGGTAGAACCCGCACCGACCAGTGAGTTGTCACCCAGCTCAACTGGAGCAATAATGGTCGAGTTAGAACCAACAAAGACATTGTTACCAATGATAGTCTTGTACTTCTTCTGGCCATCATAATTGACCGTAATCGTTCCCGCACCAAAGTTGACATTAGCACCGACTTCAGAGTTACCAATGTAGGTCAAATGACCAGCCTTTGTATTTTCTCCAATTGACGATCCTTTAACTTCTACAAAGTTTCCGACATGGACATCCTTGGCCAGACTAGAACCTGGACGAATGTGAGCGTAAGGCCCGACCGTCACTCCATCTGCCACACTAGACTCTTCAATCATAGAGTTGGTAATGACAGTCCGTTCTCCAATGACAGAGTCCACGATGTAGGTACCATTGGTCAGAATCGTCTCTGCCCCAATCTTGGTTTGACCTTTCAGAATCACATTGGCTTCGATTTGGACTTCAGGTGCGATTTCTACATCAATATCGATATAGGTCGCATCTGGATTGACAAAGCTGACACCGTTAATCATGTGCTGCTGGTTAATCCGACGGCGCATAACGCTTTCAGCTGTCGCCAAAGCCACGCGGTCGTTGACACCGAGACTTTCGTCAAAGTCTTTCAGCGTATAAGCACCGACTTTTTCCCCATTTTCACGGAAAATTCCAATCACATCTGTGATATAGTATTCTCCCTGCGCATTGTTGGTATTGATATTTTTGAGGGCCTCAAAGAGACGGGCATTGTCAAAGACATAGGTTCCTGTATTGATTTCCTTGATTTGCTGCTCAAAGTCAGAAGCATCTTTTTGCTCAACGATTTTGATGACTTCTCCGTGCTGATTGCGCACGATCCGGCCATAACCAAAAGGATTGTCCGCTTCTGCTGTCAGGATTGTCGCAACATTCTTGTGATTGATATGAAAATCAATCAGGTTTTTCAGGCTTTCTCCCGTAATCAGAGGAGTGTCGCCAGCAATAACTAATGTTTGACCAGTTAGATTTTCCAAAACAGACTCAGCCATCATGACCGCATGGCCCGTTCCCAGCTGCTCGGTCTGACGGACAAACTCTGTCTGACCTGCCAAGACTTGCTCGACCAGCTCCGCCTTGTGCCCGATAACAGTAACAGTCTTCTCAGGGTCAATCGCACTGACACTACGGAAAACGTGCTCTAGCATGGAAATTCCTGCCACCTTGTGCAAGACCTTTGGTAAATCTGACTTCATGCGAGTACCCTTACCCGCAGCCAAAATAACGGCATAATTTGTCATAAATGAACTCTTTTCTCTAAGATATTATCCTTATTATACCACTAAACGAGAATTTTTTAAAATGCAAATTGCAGAAGCAGGAAATCGCACTTAGATAAAAAGGTGAAAGCCATTGACCGAAGCACTGTCCTCAATCCGCAATCCACTCCATCCAGATCAATTTTTTAACGTCTTTTTGCAGGTCTAAAAATGATTTTTCCTTCGTTTATACCAGCTTTTGATAGCAGCGAATGGCTGGTAGATTATGTTCCTTAAACACTATAGGTCTATTACTTCTATTGTCAAAATTTTGATGGCGATTATACATTTAAAATTGATATGCAAAGAGATATTTGCTATAATGACATAAAATCAAATGTTTACCCCTGCCTTATGAAGAGCAGAAAACTCTATAAAGCTACTAGGACAATACTATGATTAGGTGATCCACTTTGGGATGATGCAATCCAAGGATTGTGAGCTCCACTTCCTAGTTTTCTTGTTTTTACCCGGCCAATTATATATTTAAAGTTGTGAGGAGATTGTGGTTATGATATTTACTAAAAATCACAAGAAGAGAGATGAATACTACCAACAGATTGACAGGATCTATAATAACGATAGTATCATCATTAGCTCAAAGTTACGGGAAGAGCTCTTAAGTAGTGCCAAAGGGCTACAGAAAGGGGACCAAATTAGTTATTTAGCATTTAAGTTGTATCCTTTTGTATGTGACGAGGTGCTGAAGAATAAGTCCGATGAATTGATCGCATTCAAAAAATACCTTGAAAAAACAAGATGGAAATATTATTGGGGAAGTGTGGCTTGGAATGGCATTCGTTAGGACATAAGTTACAACTGACGCTTTTGACAGCATTCAAAATGAATATGCAAAACTCTCCCAATATGATAAGACGATAAAAACTCATAGAATCTCCAAGTGAAGCTGATTGTCTAGTGACTGACAGTTTACACGAGTTGAGGCTCTGTGATTTTTTTCTTGCATGATATTTACAATCTAGCCATAAAAAAGAGGCTGGGACTCTTTTGTCCCAACCTCCTGAATGTAGATACTGTTAGCATACGAACATGTGCTAGAGCCCCATATAAAGTATTTTGTGACCAGCTACAATCTAAGCTCTCACAGAGATAAATGGTGAGCCTTCTGTATTATCTTCAGGCGCTCCGCTCTTTGAACCAAAGATATAATCCACTGAGTACCAACCGTTATTATTAGCATTATAAGGATCATAGACCTGGGTTTGGCCATTTTGATAGCCTCTTAAGACTATCTCATGGGTAACAGGATAGCTAGCAAAGACGCTATTACCAACAGCCGCCATGACATGATGACCTGCTGCCAAAGCTTCTTTAAGCGCTGCTGATGAATGCAAGACATCTGTGGTCAGTCCCCAGTTCTGTGCCCCTTGGACAATCCCCTTACTTGACGTTCCAAATAGACCATTTTTGTTAAAGGAGTCCGTATGATGATAAAGGAAGTCCGCTACGGTTGTTGGTAAAACCGTTTGACCTGTAATACCAGAAATAGTCATTGCTAATGTGGTAGGAACACAGCCAGTAGCTGCTAAATTATATTTTCCATAATATAAACCAGCCCATCTAGGATCACGTTGTGAATAATATGGCGTATCATAAACTCCTCTGCTGACTGTTGTAGTCGTTCCACCAACGCCTACCAAACTACCATCATTTTGAACATAATAGAGGTGAATATTGTATTCCCCAGTAGAATATTTATGGCTAGAGGTGCGTACTAAAGCCTTATAACTACCATCGGCTTGCTTTTGAGCCCGATACCAAACAATGTCATCCTGACCATTGACACTTGACCAAGTTGGCAATTTGACTTCCTGGACTCCTTTTGGACTATAAACATTGGTTACTACAACTTCGAATGTGCCTAATCGAGGATTATTATTTTTAATGGTGATTTGACCCGTTGGCTTAATGTGCTCTGAAGCTACATTCGCTGTTGTCTTCGTGCCTCCGACCCCGACCATACGGCCATCATTCTGAACATAGTAGAGGTGGATATTGTATTCGCCTGTAGAATACTTGTGGTCACGTAGATTGACCTGTGCCTTGTAAGTACCATTGGTTTGCTTGACTGCTGTGTACCAAATAATGTCGTCCTGACCATTAGCACTTGACCAAGTTGGCAATTTGACTTCCTTGACACCATAAGCATTCTCGACTTCAGAAACCACCACTTCAAAGGTGCCTGTCTGTTGATTATTATTCTGGATAGTCAGCTTACCTTTCGGGGTTCCTAGAGATACGGTCGTCTTGGTTCCTCCAACTCCGACCAACTGGCCATTATTCCCTACATAATAGAGGTGGACATTGTACTCACCTGTAGAATATTTATGGTCGCTCGCCTTAATATTCATCTTGTAGCTACCATCAGCCTGCTTGGCAGCTCGATACCAGATAATATCATCTTGACCATTAGTGCTAGACCAAGTTGGCAGAAGCACTTCACGAACTCCCTCTGGACTGCTCACTCCGCTCACGACAACATCAAAACTACCTGTTGTTGAATTATTATTGGCAATCGTGAGAGTTCCTTTTGGTTTAGCGACAGAAACAGTAGTTGTTGTGCCACTAACCCCAATCATCTGGCCATTATCTTGAAGGTAGTAGAGGTGGATATGATACTCACCTGTGGACATCTTATGGTTGCGGGCTTGAATGCTAGCCCTGTATGTGCCATCGGACTGCTTGGTGGCTGTATACCAAACAATATCATCTTGGCCTTTATCACTAGACCAAATCGGCAGATGCACGCTCTTGACACCAAAAGGACTGACAACATCAGACACAACAACATCGAAGCTGCCCGTATCCGGATTATTGTTTTCAATTTTCAAGCTTCCTTTAGGCTTAGCTGCTAAACTGAACTGAGTGCCTGCTACACCAACTAGTTGGCCGTCATCTTGGATATAGTAAAGGTGAACAGTGTAGTCTCCCAAAGAATATTTGTGATCGCGAGCCTGAATGCGAGCTCGATAAGTACCATCAGACTGTTTGATTGCTGTATGCCAGACTAGATCATCTTGACCTTTATCGTTAGACCAAGTCGGCAGCTTGACTTCCTTAACACCAAAAGGATTGGAAACGTTAGAGACAACGACATCAAAGCTACCTGTAGCTGGATCGTTGTTTTCAATTCTCAAAGTTCCTTTAGGTTGAGATAAGCTAACTGTTGTTCGAGTGCCACCTACACCAACCAGCTGACCGTCATCTTGAATATAGTAGAGATGGACATTGTATTCGCCTGTTGATTTCTTATGATTTACTGCTTTGACGGTTGCCCGATAGGTACCATCCGCCTGCTTGACTGCTGTGTACCAGATCAGGTCATCTTGACCTTTATCACTGGACCAGGTCGGTAACTTGACTTCCTTGACGCCATAAGGACTGGAAACACCAGAAACAACAACATCGAAACTACCTGTATCTGGATTATTGTTTTCAATTTTCAGCGTTCCTTTAGGCTGAGCCTTAGAAACTCTAGTCGTTGTACCACCTACACCGACCAACTGGCCATTATCCTGAACATAATAGAGGTGGATATTGTACTCACCTAGAGAGTTCTTGTGGTGGGAAGCTTTGACTGTGACAGTGTAGTTGCCATTGGTCTGGCGCTGCGCCTCATACCAGACTAGATCATCTTGACCATTGACACTAGACCAAACAGGAACAACAACCTTTTTCACACCATAAGGATTAGAAACTCCTGAGACAACAACATCGAAACTGCCTGTGTCTGGATTATTATTGACAATATCAATTTTTCCTTGTGGTTTGCCAATGGTAACAGTTGTTTTTGTACCGCCTACACCGACCAACTGATTATCTTCCAAGAGATAATAGAGATGAACATTATACTCACCTGTAGAATACTTGTGGTCACGAGCTGTAACGCTAATTTTATAGGTGCCATCCACTTGTCGTTTAGCATCGTACCAGATAATATCATCCTGACCATTCACGCTAGACCAAGTTGGTAGGGCGACTTTTTTAATAGGCTTAGGGGATGAGATATTGGTTACATGCACATCGAAAGTACCAGCATTTGGATCCACATTTGTAATATTGATAGTGCCTTGAGGCTTGTCATCAACTGCCCGAGAAACTCTCGCTTTTGGCTCAGATTCTGCCCTTGTTTCTACTTCTTGTGGCTTATCAGAAGCAGCTGTCACAGATCTAAATGAAGCCCTCCCTGAAGAAATGTTTTCAGAAGGGACTGGTGCCAAATCGTTCTTAGGCTGTTCAAGCGACGAGTTACTATCCTTTTCAGAGAAACTTGAAGCGACTTTTTCATCTTTACCTAAAGATGCTTCATATGTACTACTATCTTTCTTTGTCTCAGAATCTACTTCTGAAGGCTTGCTAGCTGGTTCAGACTGTTTAGAAGCATCTCGATTAGTCACAGCAACTGAAGGCTCCGTTTGCTGCCTATCATTTGCTGCTTGATTTGTTTCGTCAGCAAAAACGCTATTAGCACTGGCTGCTAATAAAATAGCTGTACTAGCTAGATAAACTAATCCTTTTGTTTTCATACGCTTTCTCCATCCTTTTTAGAGTTGCACACCTTTATTGTAGCATAATAGGACAATTATTACAAATTGGTAACAAATTTGTATCGTTTAATACAAAACTGATTTGAAACCTATTCTTTCTATTATGTAATTCGTAAACAAAAATAAAAAAGAGCTGGGAAAGACCAAAAATGAATCATTTTTTGCTCTTATTCCCATCTCTTCCTCTTTAATGCTCTGTGATGTATTTATAAACTTCTTGGCCTGCTACTGCTCCGTCTCCAACGGCTGTGGTAATTTGGCGTAGATCTTTCTGACGGACATCACCAATGGCATAAATGCCGTCAATAGCCGTTTTCATATGTTGATCCGTGACAACCCAACCAGCTTCATCGCAAATACCCAGATCTTTGACAAAATCGCTAACAGGATCTAGGCCGACATAAACAAAGACGCCACCAAAGTCTGACTCGCTGCTTTGCCCCGTTTTTACATTTTCAAAAACCACACTGGTTACCCTACGGTCGTCCCCTTTGATTTCTTTTACAACGGAATCCCAGATGAAACTAATTTTTTCATTGGCAAAGGCCCGCTCCTGCAAGAGCTTTTGCGCCCGCAATTGGTCACGACGGTGAACAATGGTCACAGACTTTGCAAAGCGCGTGAGGAAAATCGCTTCCTCAACGGCAGAATCGCCGCCTCCGACCACTAAGAGATCCTCATCACGGAAAAAAGCACCATCGCAGACCGCACAGTAGGAAACGCCGCGGCTATTGTATTCTTCCTCGCCAGGAACTCCTAGATGACGATGGTTGGCGCCAGGAGCCAAAATCACTGTCTTGGTTTCAAAGGCTTCATCCTCAGTAATGATTTTCTTAAAGTCGCCATGGTCTTCAATCTTTTCAACCTGACCAAATAGATGCTCTACACCTAGATTTTCTAAGGGTTCAAACATTTTCTCAGCCAGCTCTGGTCCACTGATACGAGCATAACCGGGATAATTTTCAATCTCCGCAGTATTATTCATCTGGCCGCCGTAAATTCCGCGTTCAAGTAGGGCCACTTTAAGATTACTTCTAGCTGCATAGAGGGCTGCTGTCATTCCCGCAGGACCAGCTCCAATAATCATTGTATCGTACATCATCTTTTTCCTTTCTCTTTGTTGTAACTACTGTTATTCTAACAAACTAACTAATCTTTTACAAGTATTTAAGCTTTGAGAACAACCAGTAAGCCAAAAATCGCAAAAGACAAAATTGGAATCGTCATAATTGTAATCAAAAGAAGATCGTAAATTTGGCTTTGACCTACCGCAAGCGTCCGATCCTTGCGACCGAGCCGCTGCAATAAAAGCCACAAACCATCGGCAAGTCCTACCAGAATCGTCGTATAGATGAGACTTTGGATATAGAGAGAAAAAATCTTAATTAACATGTCAGCTCCTCAATAATCAGTTGCCTTAAAAAGGTTTCAGTCGAAAACAAACCCAGCTGGTCTAGCCAACTGAGCTTTCACTTTCTCTATTATATCAAATATAAGTCCGTTTGTAACTAGCAAAGAATTCTTTAGTTCTAGCTTCCTTGGGATGATTGATAATCTCCTCTGGACTACCTGACTCGATAATATGCCCCTTATCCAAGAAAAGCACCCGATCTGCTACCTGAGAGACAAAAGATATATCATGGCTGACCAGAATCATAGTTTGTCCTGCTTTAGCAGCGTCGGCAATGGATTTCTCTACCTCACCGACTAGCTCTGGGTCAAGGGCTGAGGTCGGCTCATCTAGCAAGAGAACATCTGGCTTCATGGCCAAGGCTCGCGCTAAAGCCACCCGCTGTTTTTGACCGCCTGATAAATGCTTGGGATAATGATTCTCACGATCAGACAGGCCAACCTTTGCCAACTCTTCCTTGGCAATTTTGGTCGCTTCTTGGTCAGACAAATTTTTAACTACCAGCAAACCTTCCTTGACATTTTCCAGAGCTGTCCGACGGGAAAATAAATTGAACTGTTGGAAAACCATGGCCAATTTTCGACGTAGCGTCAAAATCTCATCTGGTGAAATAGTTGAAAAATCCACCTTGAAGTTATCAATTTCAATCCTTCCGCTATCTGGCTGCTCCAGATAGTTGAGGCTGCGCAGGAAGGTTGATTTACCAGCACCTGAGGAGCCTATTAGAGCAATGACTTCGCCTTTTTGAATTTCCAAACTCAGGTTATCCAAGACCTTTTGGCCAGAAAATTCCTTACTTAACTGCGAAATTTTAATCATCAAATCCTACCTCCTTGCGCTTGCTCCATTTTTTCCAGATTGGCTGGCGCCTTGATATCCATAGCTTTTTCAATCGCATGACCGATTTGCTCAATCACGATATTGACAATCCAGTAAATAATGGAAACAGAAATAAAGCGCTCAAAATAACGATAATCAGAGCCACCGATAGCCTGAGCCTTGGCAAAGACTTCTACGACGCCCGCACTAAAGGCCAGAGATGTTCCCTTTGTCAAGCCGATGAGGGAGTTGATCAGAGTCGGTGTTGCCACAACTGCTGCATTTGGAATGATGACCCGCAGATAGACTTGGCGATTGGTCATACCCAGACTGCGAGCCGCCTCAATCTCACCCGCGTCCACTGAAAGAATGGCTGCCCGAATCGTCTCGCTGGCATAAGCCGCTTCATTGAAAGCAAAGGCGATAATAGCAAAGACTGAGGCAGGAATGGCATTGATATTAAAAGATGTCCCATATTTTTGATTGATGGCTTTCAGCAGGAGCGGAATCCCAAAATAGGTCAACATGAGCTGAACCAAAAGGGGTGTCCCACGGAGGAAGCTCACAAAGAGAGCCTGAATAGGATACAGAATTCTCGTGCGGTTAATCTTGACCACTGCGAAAATCATGGCCAAGATGATGCCAAAAAATGCCCCACCCAGTGTCAACAAAAGTGTGACAGGCAAGGTTTTCAGGATCGCTGGAATGGCATCAAAAACAGCACGTAAACTAAATAATTTGCCGTCTGGAAGGAGCTTCAAGAGCTCTTCATACCAGTTTGCAGCTAGGATATAAGTTGTAAACATTTAAATTACTTCTCTTTCTCGATAATGCATTATTCTATCATAATTTGACCCAGATGCAAACTATTTGGCATCAAGAATAGATAATCTTTAAACCTTTAATAGCTAAGTGGGAAATGACAATAAAATAGACCAGTAATCCTAGTCTATCATAGTTTTACTGGTCTTTAAAATATAATCTTTCTATATCTGCCATAAAAAGAATTTATGGCTAGAATGTCTGGCGCTTAGCCTTGCGTTCTGCTCGACCACGTGCACGATTTTCAGCTCGCTTGGTCTTGCGGCGCTTCTCATTAACCGCCCACTGAATTTTCTTCTTATAGCCTGGTTTGATTTTTTTCTTTTTCTTCTTGACCAGACCAATCATTTCTGTGTCCAGCTTTTCCTTGGTCTTTTCCCGATTAGCACGGCGATCTCGGTCGTAGGTATCTTGAAATTCACCATTTTTGATCATCTTAGGAGTAAACTTGATACCCAGCTTTTCCAACTCTCGAATATCTGAATCGTCACTCGGTTGATAAAGGGTAATGGCTGTGCCGGGAAGACCATTTCGTCCCGTCCGACCAACTCGGTGGACAAAGAAAGACAAATCCTGCGGAATAGCATCATTGATGACATGACTGACACCTTCAATATCAATTCCACGCGCTGCCAAGTCCGTCGCCACGATGTATTCAAAATCCAGATTCTTGACCTGATTCATGATGCGCTTGCGCTCCCGTGGTGGAATGTCGCCATGAATCTTGGCTACTTTTAGACCCTGCGCAGTCAGATAGGCCTGCAATTCATCCGCACGAGTCTTGGTATTGACAAAAATCATCGCCAGATAAGGCTGGAGGAGCTGACTAATCTCATAAATCTGGGCATTCTTATCCTGCCCCTTGGTTGACAGGAGCCAGTTATCAATGGTATCGGCAATCACCGTCTTGGTCTTAATCTGCTCCATGACCGGATTAGACAGGTATTTTTTCAAGAAGGGTTGGAGCTTCTGTGGAATGGTAGCCGAGAAAACTAAAAACTGCAGGTCTTTGGGCAAGCGAGCCGCAATCCGGTCGACTGTCTCCAAAAAGCCCATATCAAGCGTCATGTCAGCCTCGTCCACAACAAAGGTATGAGCCTTGTGGATAGCCAAATCGCCTGACTCAACCAAGTCATAAATCCGCCCTGGTGTTCCAATGACGATATGGGGCTGGCTAGACTCTAGCTTGCCAATCTGACGAGCCTTGTCAGTTCCGCCGACATAGTTGGCCACTCGAATCTCTTGCTCTGAAAAGCTAGCCAGCTGACGGGCGGCCTGATAGATCTGGGTTGCTAATTCTCGGCTGGGTGCTGTAATCACCGCTTGGACACTGTCAGCCTCCTCATCGAGTTCTTGGAAGATAGGCAGCAAAAAAGTGTGGGTCTTGCCTGATCCGGTTTTGGACTCTCCAACCAAGTCTCGGCCAGATAACACCACCGGAATCAGCTTTTCTTGAACCTCTGTCGCCTCCATAAAGTTCAGGTCCTTGAGGGCTTCCTGAATATAATCTTTAAAGTTAAATTCTGTAAATTTCATTTTTTCCTCTGTTTACTCTTAATCTTATCCATTATACCAAAAAAATATCTTTTCTGCTCAGCTCAGGAAAAGAAAAGGCGGGCTTATACCCACCTTCATATCACAAATATAGAATGGCCAAAGTCAGCAAGCTAGCTAAGAGACCTACTCCCCAGAAGAAGAAGTCAACCTTCCATTCGCTCCAAGGCTGACCATGCCCAGAAAAACCACCCAATTCAAAGTGGTGATGGACTGGCGTCATACGGAAAATTCGCTTGCCACCCGTCAACTTAAAATAAGTCACCTGCATCATAACAGAAGTCGTTTCAAAGACGTAGACAATTCCGATGAGAAGCAAGGTCCACTCTTGGTGCAAGGCAATGGAGAGGGCTGCGAGCATACCACCCAAGGCAAGACTTCCCACGTCCCCCATAAAGATTTTAGCTGGCTTATGGTTAAAGACAAAGAAGCCTAGCAGGCCACCAATCATGCTGATAATGACAATCAGAAGGTCAAAGCGCTTCTGCTCCAGAGCAATGACTCCGTAAGCCACCAAACTGATCGCAACAGAGATACTAGCCAAACCATCAATTCCATCGGTCAGATTGACAGCGTTGGAGAAACCAACCAGCCAAAAGAGGACGAAGAAGATATAGAGGAAACCTAGCTGCACTGGAATCGTAAAGACATTGAGAGAGTCACCTGCCCCGTGCTGATTGTAGAAGAAGTAAAAGATAACTCCCCCTACCAGCTGCAGAGCTAGTTTCTGTTTAGGATTCAGGCCTTCGTTGATCTTACGGAAAACCTTGAGGAAATCATCCAAAAAGCCAACGATTCCGTAGAGAACCAAGATAAAGAGAATCATAATCAAGCCGTTGGATAGTTGTTGGGAAAGCAAAGCTGTCACAAAACTAGCCAAAACAGAAGCAACCAGAAAGACGGTTCCCCCCATCGTCGGCGTTCCAGCCTTAGCCTGATGCTGCTTAACATCCTCGTGCATTTGCTGGCCTGAAATATGAGCCTTGTGATAAAAACGGATAAAGGCAGGAATCCCAACAAGTGTTAGGATAAAGGTCAGAATTCCTGCAATAATTGCTGTTAACATGCTAGTCTCCCAATGTAACGGTTATTTTTTTCAATTTTTTCAGGTCTGTATTGACCTTTTCCTTCTGTTTGACAACTTTTGAGCCTTTGCCTTTAAAATTGACTTCCAGCCCTTGCCATTCAGCAAATTGCTCCACATTTTCCTTGGTCCAGCCATACATATCTGGCAAATCTTCAAAGTTATCACTTAAAATCAAAATCTGTTGATTAGCTTTCAGTTCTTGCCCTTCTTTTACAGAAATCTTCTTGATTTCACTGCCTGTTCCTAAAATGACGGGCTGTACCAGATTGCGGCGGAGTTCATCAGCCAAGCCTCCTGGGCTGATTTGATTTTTCAGCTTCAGTTGCTTGGTCAAACCATCGATAGATGGCATTTTGTAGGTTGTTTCTTTTTCAACCAATTCCAAGGCAGGGCTATCGCCAGTTAGATTCAAGCTATCTTTAAGTGCCACAGCTTCTTCCAAGACTGGATTGACAACTTCCTGCCAGAAAAGAGGGGAGAATTTAACTTCAGGCTGCTGAACAGTGACATACATAATGAAATCTGGACTTTCTGCCGGCGTCATGGCTACTACGGAGTAAATGTTATTATTCTCCCCTTCCAAATAGCCCTTAGCTGTCGCAATTTGGGCTGTTCCGGATTTCACGGCCACATCTTGCCCAGAAACCTTGATAACCGGTTCTCCGCCGATATTCAGTGTTCCATAATAAGGGACCGTTCCAACCTGAATCATATAGTCCCGAGTCGTTTTCGCTGCTTTTCCTGAAACTGGATGACCAACGATTTCTGGCTGGGATTTGCGGGCACTACCCGTTTTTGAGTCATAGATGGCAGAGATAAATTTCGGCTCTAACATGACACCATCATTTGACACAGCTGAAAAGGCACGTAACATCTGCACTTGGGTTACCCCAATCCCTTGTCCAAAGGAACTCATAGCAATGGTTACAGCATTGTCTGTAGGCAAGGCACCATATTCTTCATAGCCCATACCAAAACGAGTCGGTAAGCCAAATTTGAACTTCGATAGATAATCGATCCACTTGGCATTGCCCATATCCTGCTCAATGCGTGTCATACCAACGTTACTTGAGAAAATAAAGCCTTGAGCATAGGTCAGGACTTGTCCTGTTGCTAACCCCATGTTCACATCCCAGTCGCGGATGGTAGCATCTGCAATCTTATATTCTGAGCTATCGAATGTTCCGGTTGGATTAAAGGATCCATTATCAATCGCTGAGGCTAGAGTCATAACTTTCATCGTTGATCCAGGCTCATACTGCGTCTGGTAAAGGAAGCTATTCCAAGTTTTCAAATGATCTACATTCAGGCCCTCTTTGGTATCCGCATTATAAGTCGGACGCTGGGTCGTTGCTAGAATCTCGCCTGTCTTGGCACTGACCAAAGTCGCACTGACAAATTTTCCTTTAGCTGTTTCTTGGAAGGCATCCATCCGCGTTTCCAAGTATGTCTGCAGCTGAGCAGAGAGGGTTGTATACACATCTTTTCCGTCTTCTGTCTTAACAGAAACTTCCTCTGAACCTGGGATGATGTTCCCTTTGCTGTCTTTTTCATAGGTAACCAGACCATTCTGACCGCCCAAGATACGGTCTAGCGACTGCTCCATACCTGAGGTTCCCACAAGTGTTTTATTACCTTCTTTATCCTCTTGCATCTGAGCCTGACCGATAAATTGCGAAGCAAAGATACCGTTACTATAGCTGCGGTTAGGGCTAGTTGTAAAATCAATCCCCTCTATCTTTTCCTTCTCCATCGCTTGCCGGATAGAGCTCATGGTGCTATAGGTAATCCCATTTCCTTGAGAACCAAAAGAAACTTGCTTTAAATCCTTTTGCGCAAGTTGCTGCTTAACATAGTCCTTATCTATTCCTAGATGTTGATTAAGAATCTCAGCAACCTTTTCATACTGGGACTCCTCTACATAGAGGACCTTGCCAGCAGCGGATTTGTATTTTTTATCAATAACAGCATAAATGTTATAAGTCGTTGCATCTTCAGCGATCGGGACACCGTTGCGGTCATAGATAGTTCCTCGCTTGGCAGCGACCACGACCGTCTTTTGGTGCACTTGCTTAGCACCTTTTGACAAATTAACACCAAATTTCTGATCTGTCCCGATAATGGTCGCAAAATTAATCAAGAAAATGAAAAAAAGAAAGACGGCCAAGGCACTCATACTTTTTCCAACTTTTCGTCGATTGTATTCTGGGCTTTGTCTATTTTTTAAAGCATATCGCTGAATATTTTTTAAAAATCTATTACTCATTGGTTGTACTCACTGTCTTACGATTTCCCTTTTGGAGTTTCATATCCTGAGAGCTGGCCAACTGGGACAGCCTTTCATAACGTGTCAATTCATTCACTTCTTGCTTAATATTATCCAATTTAGCCTGCTCTGACTCAATCTGAGCATTAACTTCAGTCAAATCATGGTTGACCTGCAACAGCTTGGTCTGCATAAACACAATACTAACTGCAAGGATAATCGCTGTTAAAATAATGGAGCCATAGAAGGCTTTTTCGACTCGAGAAAATTTCCGAATCCGTTTTTGAATAGGGTGTTGCTTTCTTTCTGCCATGAAACTTACTCATGCACCTTCCTAGCCACGCGCAACTTCGCAGAATGGGCGCGATTATTGGCTTCTAATTCTTCTTTGCTTGGTAAAATGGGTTTGCGTGAAACTAACTCCAGCTTGGGCTGCAAATCATCTGGAATGAAAGGCAGACCTTTGGGAACATCTACGGTTGAAGCTTCTTTAAACAGTTGCTTGGTCAGACGATCCTCCAGCGAATGAAAGGTAATCACTGAAATGCGCCCCCCCACTGCCAACAAGTCAATGGCCTGCTGAATGGATTCATCGGCCGCTCCCAACTCGTCATTGACTTCAATCCGAATAGCCTGAAAAATCTGCTTAGCTGGATGACCTTTTTTCTTCAATTCTTTAGCAGGTTTGGCTGATTTGATGATCTCAGCTAGCTCCGTCGTCGTTTCGATGGGCTTGATTTCTCTCGCCTGCTCGATCTTACGGGCAATCTGCTTAGAAAACTTATCTTCGCCATATTTGAAAAAAATACGGACTAGGTCCTTGTAAGGATATTGATTCACAACTTGGTAAGCTGTCAAGGCAGCTTCTTGATTCATCCGCATATCCAACGGTGCGTCCTGCTTATAAGAAAAACCACGCTCTCGCTCATCTAGCTGCGGACTAGATACGCCCAAGTCGTAACAAATTCCATCAATCTTCTCGACCCCTACTTCATTCAAACGAGTCTTGAGATTGCGGAAATTATCCTTGATAAAGGTCACCATGCCTCGCTCAATATAGGGAGCCAGACGTTTTTTGGCATTGTCAATCGCAGTTTGATCTTGGTCAAAGGCATACAAATGTCCCTTGTCACCCAGCTTACTCAAAAGATACTCGCTGTGACCAGCTCCACCCAAGGTCGCATCAACATAGATACCATCTGGCTGAACATCAAGCTGGTCAATCGTTTCATGAAGAAGTACAGTAATGTGATGAAATTCTTTTGTCATATCCTATCTATTATATCACATTCATGTATAAAAAAAAATCTAAAAGAATATATCAGCTTTTGATAGGCTACCTTATAGCTTTTGCAAGTCACTTTTAGAAATCTACCACTTAGCTTGTCCGCTTCTACCAGTCAGCGAAAAGGCCTTGCGGACATGCCACATTTTGCTATAATCATAACTACCAATGCATTGCGAGTTGGAATTCCTTCACATTCCGAAATTGATTCGTCCCCAAGGAGATTTATTATGAAACTTGCTTTAAGAAATCGACTATTTGCCTTTATCAGTCTGTCACGGATCTTTAATATCCTAGGCTCTTCTATCTATAATATCGTTTTTATCGTATTTGCTTCTAGCATGCCCCAGCCCAAGTTTGCAGTCGGTATTGCTAATTTTATCGTTCTTGTTCCTACCTTTTTCACAGTCTTTGTCGGGATGAAAGCTGACAAAACCCATCGAAAGGCTCGCTGGCTTATTCATCTAGGTTATTTGCAGGCCTTCCTCTTCATCTTAGTCGCCCTCCTAACCAAGTCTGCCTCCTACCTAGCCTTTGCTACCGTCTGCTTTCTCAATATCTTTTCTGACATTATCAGCGACTATCGCAGTGGCCTACAGATGCCTATCTTACAGAAAAATATAGAAGAGAAAGATTTGATGGAAGCTTACTCCTTCACTCAACTTCTCACTTTTTTGGGAAATTTTGCTGGGCAAGCTCTAGGAGTCTGGTTACTAAGTATCAGCCAGCAGAATTTCGCTATGGTCGCCCTCATCAACGCCCTCTGCTTCCTACTCTCCTCAAACACTCTCTATCTGATTCGCCAAAAACTCACCCATGACGCCCCTGCTGTTTCAGAGCAAAAACTTCCTTTCAAGACTCAGATGAAAGACCTTTACCAGAATGTCCAAATGATTTTTGAACAAGAAAAAATCGGAAACTTCCTGCTAGTGCTGCTTCAAGTCCTCCTCTTAAACGCATTGGCCGGCTCTACCATGGGACTCTACAATCTCTATTTATTGGATCACCCATTTTGGGGACTAAATCTGAGCCAGTCTCTGCTAGTCATCGAGTCCTGCACAGTGGTTGGGATTATCTCTGCCAGTGCCTTCTCAAATGATTATTTTTCTAAGCTCTCCCTGATGCGGCTCGTCGTTTGGTGCTCGCTAGCTCTCCTCCTCTTAGGTATCAGCAATTTACTCCAAGCTCCTGCTCTCTTGGGAATTTTCTTTCTGACCTTTCTCATGTACATCTCTGGAAAAATCAATCCTAAAATCAACAGCATGCTGCTGAGTAAACTGCCTCCAGAAGTATTAGCCCAAACCTCCAACTTTCTCACTATGCTTTTTACCTTTTCCATTCCGCTAGGAAGCATGCTTTTCACTAGTCTCGGTCTTTGGAATATGGGAAGCGCTTGGTTAGTTTTCTCTCTGCTTGGTGGTGTCTGCCTTCTGCTCAGCCTCAAAAATAACTAGAGTAAAAATCGTCGCAATTTCATACAAAAAAGAGGCTGGGACAAAAGTCCTAGTCTCTCAATTGTCTTTGGATTGTCAAACAAGACGCAGTGGTTGAGTGGGCTCTACTACGCTGATTTCATCAGCTTTTACAGCCCTACTCAACTGTGCGGAGGTGGGACGACGAAATCGAATTCTAACGAATGACCGATTTCTGTCCCACTCTCTTACATATTTTTCAATCTTTCTACCCGATCAGAAATTGGTGGGTGAGTATAAAAGAGCTTTTGCAAGCCACCCTTTTTCTTCGGATCATTGATGTAGAGAGCTGCACTGGCATCATCTACATGGTGCTCCATGGGCTGGCTATTGTCTAACTTCAGCAGGGCATTGATCATGCCCTTAGGATTACGGGTCAGCTCAACACTTGAAGCGTCTGCTAGATACTCACGTTGACGGGAAATGGCCAACTGCACCAATGTTGCAGCAAGCGGCGCCAAGAAAAGAGCCAGCAGAGATACTATCATCAAAACAATTCCTAAGCCATTGTCATTGTCTCGATCGTTTCGTCGACGGCTGCCACCGCCAAACCACATCATGCGCCCAGCCATGCTAGACAGCATTGTGACAGCACTTGTAAGCGCCACTGCAATCGTCGAAATGCGAATATCATAATTGCGAATGTGACTGACTTCATGCCCCATTACACCTTCAAGCTCTTCACGATTCATGAGGGCAAGCAATCCAGTTGTAGCAGCCACAGCCGCATTCTCAGGCTTTGAGCCAGTCGCAAAGGCATTGGGTGAAGCATCTTCTATGATGTAGACCCGAGGCATAGGAATCTGAGCCACCATGGCCATATCCTGCACAACATGGTAGAGTTCAGGCGCTTCCTGCTCGGAAACTTCCCTTGCACCGTTCATCGACATGACAATCTCTGTGGACTGAAAAATCATACTGACAGCATAAATACCACCGATGATGAAAGCAATGGCCATCCCACCAAAGGGAGAATCGAGCCAAAGATAGCCGACAGCAGCTCCAATCAAAGCTAAAAGAGCAAAGAAGGCGACGAGGAGAACCCAAGTACGCCTTTTATTGCTGGCAATTTGGTCAAACAACATAGTAGCCACCTACCCCAAATCGCTAAAATCCACTTTAGGAACAGCCTTTTCTTCCTCTGGTGTCTTCAAGAAGTCTGCTGCTTTGAAGCCAAACATACCTGCAATGACATTGCTTGGGAAAGTTTCCATTTTGACATTGTAGTTGCTGGTTACTGAATTATAAAGCTGACGAGAATAAGCAATCTTATTTTCTGTATTTGTCAACTCTTCCTGAAGTTTCAAGTAGTTTGTATTTGCCTTAAGGTCTGGGTAATTTTCAGCAACCGCAAAGATACCAGAAATCGAACGAGTCAGAGCGTCACTAGCCTCCATAGCTTGAGCAGGTGATGAGGCAGCAGCTACTTGGTTACGCAATCGAGTAACATTTTCCAAGGTTGATTTCTCATATTTCCCATAACCTTTAACCGTCTCTAAAAGGTTGGGAATCAGGTCATTTCTGCGCTTGAGCTGGACATCAATCTGACTCCAAGCTTCTTGAGTTTGCATACGGCTTTTAACAAGACCATTGTAAACAGAAATCACGAAAATAGCTACAACTGCCACAACGGCAAGAATAATTAAAAACATGGACATAATAAAGATACTCCTTATGATTTGATTGCACCTATTATAACAAAAAAAGCTCAACCTGTCTTTCTTGACATGTCATCTAGTAAAATAGGTTTATCTTAAATAATATCCAAACGCTAAAATAGTCAGAAATCTAGAAAAAGCTTCTTCACTTTTCTAGAAATCAAGACAAGTCAGTATCTAATCCTTTGAGACACAAGAAGCTGATAGACAGCAGCACCTTACCCCGTTTTATGATATAATAGAATGAATACTGACAAACAAGGATGAAACTATGACACCGCAAGAATTTTACCAGCTACTAAGCCAGCAGGGAATTGAACTGACCGACCGCCAGAAAGACCAGTTTGAGCGTTATTTTGAACTTCTGGTCGAATGGAATGAAAAAATCAATCTGACAGCTATCACTGAGAAAAATGAGGTTTACCTCAAGCACTTCTATGATTCAATTGCCCCCGTTTTGCAAGGTCTGATTGACAATCAAGAGCTTAAGCTGCTGGACATCGGAGCAGGTGCAGGCTTTCCCAGCCTCCCTATGAAAATCATCTGTCCCCAGCTGGATGTGACTATCATTGACTCCCTTAACAAACGCATCAACTTCCTCAAACTGCTGGCTGAAGAGCTCGGGTTGGACAAGGTTCATTTCTACCACGGTCGTGCAGAAGACTTTGCTCAGGACAAGGCTTTTCGAGCTCAATTTGACCGAGTGACTGCCCGTGCAGTCGCTCGGATGCAGGTCCTATCTGAACTGACCATTCCCTATCTAAAAGTTGGCGGGAAGCTCCTAGCGCTCAAGGCTTCCAATGCTCCGGAGGAACTGGAAGAAGCAAAAAATGCCTTGAACCTACTCTTTAGCAAGGTCCAAGACAACCTCAGCTATGCCCTACCAAACGGCGATCCCCGCTTTATCACAGTGGTTGAAAAGAAGAAAGAAACTCCCAACAAATACCCCCGCAAGGCCGGTATGCCAAATAAAAGACCATTATAAAAAGAAAAATCAGGCAATCCTTGCCTGATTTTTTATGTTTGTTAAACCATATTATTTTTCCACAGCTTCATTATAGATTCGAATCCGAGGGGCAACTTGATTTATCACATCTAAAAACTGTAATAAGTCAATATATTTTTGATCCGTGTAAGGCCCAAAAGCCAGACGAATATCTTTGTTAGAACTCATTGGATTGTAATACAAATAAAGATAATGAATTTTTAGATGGTTCGTTTGTTCCACTTCCTCAATCTTAATGGTCACATCAGCTAAGTCAGAAAGCATGAGAAATTGGAAATAAGTATCAACCCGTATGATGACATCCTTGTAGAGATAGAGAGATAGGCTTTCACGCGCATAACGAGAGTCGCTATAAATTAGTTGAAAATCCTTTTCAAGCTCTGGAAAGTGAGAATAAAGTTCTTGACAGCGTCGCAAACTCTTTTCTCTATTGACTATAGCAAGGCAAGTAAAGAGACCACTCATCCCTATTAGCAAGATGATTGAAATCAGGGCCATTCTCCCCCCGACTTCATCTGTCTGTGACAAAGCCAAGAGCAAAACGAAAGCCCCTAGACCACAAAAAACAGGAAAAACTAATTCCTTATAAAATTTAAAATTTATTTTTTCTTGCACCAATTGATCCTCTCAATCCAAACCTGGCTTGTTTTCCACCTTTAGCCTAGGCCCAAGGATTATAAAAGCGTCCTTGATTGACAACGAAAAGAAGAAGGCTGAGGGCTAGTAGAAGGACGGACACCACGATTACAAGTTTGTCTAGTTTGCTGAAGGCTTGCTGGGTGTACCATGTCCGCTTTTTATTTTTTCCAAAGCGGCGTAGCTCCATGGCCGTCGCGATAGTATTGATTCGCTCGAGCGAGCTGAAAATCAGGGGAATGACGATTTGCAGATTGCCCTTGACCCGCTTGCTGAGGGGAGCCTTTTGGGATAATTCTTGCCCACGCGCCTCTTGAGACATCTTGATGAGGTAAAATTCTTCCTGCAAATCCGGAATATAACGCAGGGTCAGGCTGACCGCATAAGCAATCTTATAAGAAAGGCCGATTTGGTTCAGACTAGAAGCAAATTGACTGGGATGGGTGGTCATAAGAAAGATCACCGCTAGGGGAATCGTTGAGAAATACTTAAGTAAAAGATTCAAGAGATAAAAGAGCTCCTGTAGCGTGAGATTATAAGCTCCCCATCCTGTCCAGAGCAAATTCTTGGCTCCATAAATCTCCACCCCATACTGTGGTGCAAAGAGATAGACCATGAGAATATTCAGCGCTGCAAAGGTTCCCGCAAAAGCCAAAACGAAAGAAATATCCCTCAGCCGAATCTCAGACACTCGAAATAACATCAGGGAAAGCAGGGCCACAAGAAGGAGGAAACGCGTATCGTAGCTCATCATGGCCGCCACCGAAACCAGGATAAAAAAGATTAGTTTGCTAGCACCAGAAAGAGCATGGAGAAAAGTCTTTCCGGCATGGTAGCCAATCAATTTCTGTTGATTAAACATGACTTTCCTCCTTTTTTTGCATGTAAAATTGAGTCAGAGCTAGCGGATCCACTCCCAGCTTCTCAGCTAGACTAAAAATCGAAGTTTCCTTTAAATTGGCCGCTGCAATCAACTCATGATTGGACAAAACCTGAGCAGGCGACTGGTCTGCTAAAATCTGGCCGTCCACCACCACGATGGCCCGATCCGAATAATCCAACATAAGCTGCATATCATGGGTAATCATGATAATCGTGTGTCCCTGCTGGTTTAGCTCATCGAGAAAGTCCATCATTTCTGTATAATGGCGCTGATCCTGACCAGCTGTCGGTTCATCCAAAAGAATAATCTCTGGATTTAGTACCAAGATAGAAGCAATGGTCACCCGCTTCTTCTGACCAAAAGACAGGGCTGAAATCGGCCAACTGCGAAATTCATATAGACCGCAAGTTTTGAGAACAGCATGAACCCTTTCTTCAATTTCCGCATCTGCCAAACCACGCAACCGCAGCCCCAGAGCCACTTCATCAAAGATCATTGTGGTCGAAATCATCTGATTTGGATTTTGCAGGACATAGCCAATCCGCTCCGCTCGCTCCTTGATAGAGTCTCCCTTGATATCCTGTCCCTGCCAACGATACTCCCCTTCTGTATCAATAAAACGACAGAGAGCCTTGGCTAGAGTAGACTTGCCAGCTCCATTTTTCCCAACGATGGCTATCCGCTCACCCTTAAAAATCTTCAGACTAATATCCCGCAAAATAGGTTGATTGCTCTGATAGGCAAAGGAAACATGTTCAAGTTCCAAAAGGGCTTCGTGACGACAGCCATCCTGCTCTGCTTTTTGGTTGGTCAGATTCTGCGAAAGTCCTGTAAGTTCCAGCTTGGTTAAATCAGCCAGATGAGTCTCGCTTGCCACATCAAAACCAAGCTGCCGCAAGGCTGTGATATAGAGGGGTTCTCGGATCCCATTTTCCGCTAAGAGCTTCGTCTTGAGCAGATCATCTGGCGCGCCATTAAAGAGGATTTGCCCATCATTGACAAGAACAACTCGATCAACAGGTCGATAAAGAACATCTTCCAAGCGATGCTCGATGATGATGGTCGTGGTCGCAGCTTCTCTATGAATCCGATCAATCAGATCAATCGTATCCTGGCCAGACTTGGGATCGAGATTGGCCAAAGGCTCATCAAACAGCAAAATTGGACTCTCATCGATCAAGACACCCGCCAGACTGACCCGCTGTTTCTGCCCACCAGACAAGTCTTGAGGACGGTGATCCAAAAGCTGCTCTAGGTCCAGCTGCTTCGCCCAACGCAGGACTTTCTCCCGCATCAAGGGCAAGTCCACCATATCATTTTCCAAGGCAAAGGCCAAATCCTCTGCCACGCTGAGCCCGATAAACTGACCATCCGTGTCCTGCAAGACCGTGCTGACTAGATTTGACTTGTCATAAATGCTGGTGTCAAAAGCTGGCTGCTCCTTAATTAAGAGTTGTCCACTGGCCTGACCCTTGTAAATATTGGGAATAATGCCGTTGAGACACTGCCCCAGGGTTGACTTACCAGAGCCAGACGGCCCAATCAGCAGAACCTTTTCCCCCTTATAAATGGTCAAATTGATATGCTTCAAAGTCGGCTCCGACTGAGCCTGATATTGAAAACTAAAATCTTCAAATTGAATAATTGGTTTTTTCATGTTTTTCTATAAGGCCAGAGCGATCTGAATCGCCAGATTGGCCACCTTGTCTTTCTCGTCTAAGTCCGCGTGATTAGCCAGGTTGCGCATATCCCAAGCCTCCTCAGACAGATGATCCGCCGCATAAAAGAACTGGCAAACTTGAATGCCACGAAAGGCCGCCAGAGCTGCTACAGCCGAGCATTCCATATCCACACAGATAGCTCCCGCCTCTTTTCGCCTGCGCAGCTTATCCGCAGTCTCTCGGAAAATACCATCGGTCGTCCAAACCTTGCCCAAACTATGGGAAATTCCTCGCTGTTCAAGGAATTTCAAGAGAAAATCCTGCGAGCCAACATTGACTGCTATCTCCGAACTAGCCGGCTGGTAATGATAGCTAGTCCCCTCATCACGCAAAGCTGCTGTCGGAATAATGACGGATGTTGCTTTGATATCCTCGTCCAGCACACCACAAGTCCCAAAGAGAACCAGCTTTCTCATACCAAAAGCAATCAAATCCTCCAGAATAGCCACACAAGCAGAAGCCCCAACTGGAGCATTAAAAAGAGCTAGCTCCTGACCATCCGCAAAGACCCGATAGATAGGAATTTCAATGTTGGCCATAGATGTCGTCGTAATCAACTCATGGTCAAAATCCGCCAGCATTCGGGCAAAGGTCTCCCGAGCAAAGCAGGACACTGCCGTCTGCGGAAATCCTTCAATAGGCTCTATCAAATCCTCTGGATTGATGATGGCCTTACGGTTTTGGTCAAACTCTTCAAGAATCATTGGCTTATTTTGTCCCTTTCTTTAGCATGAAATAGCCAGCTAGCGTCCACTGACTCTATCCTACTATTGTATCATAAAAAGGCAGTCTCCTGACTATCACCAGCATATTTTCTAGCTAGTCAAGGATATAGGCAGACTCTATAGCAAGGATGGGCTCAAGCGCATTTCAAAACAAAAAAGATTGGGATAAAGCAACTGCCCCCCAAGCGCTAGATTAATATCTAGCTATCGGAGGGCATTCAATCTGAATGAGAGTTTTCACATAAAAAGATTATTCATCCATAAATGGAAGCTAAACTGGCTGAGTCCAGTCTTGGCATGAACAAAGACTACAAAACAAACTCCTGGCAATCTTCAAAGAGAGCTTTCATTTGGGCAAAAGTCATAGCAGAAACAAGGACTTTCTCAGCATCAAATAATTGTGTCATATTTTCAGGAAGCTTGTCCAAAAAATCTGAATATGAAATTCTCTTATAAATAAAAAATTTCTCCAGATTGTCCGGGTCTGCATCATCACATCCGACCAGATTACAGCACCAGCTAAGTTTTGATTCATCAATATATTCAGTATCTTCTTGTGCGAGGGTAGGTACGAGAGGAAGGATTGTATCAACACCAGCAGTTAGCGTATAGGTCCCTAAAATTTTTTCATTCTGCTCACTTCCATAAAATTTACTTTGAGCGTCATAGGCACCAATATACTGTCGAGTGGTGAAAAAATCGCTATAACTCTGAGCAGGATTATCTGCCTTCAAGAAACATTCCACCAGATGTGGACTCAGAGCAAGCGTTCTCCGAATACCATCTTGATACACAAGCTCATAGCCTGATTTTAGAAAGGCCTTCAAGCCAAAAACTATGTCCTCTTGATAAGGGTAGTCCCAGACACTTGAACTGCTATATTCTCTACCATGTTCATCACGGATGCTTGTCCCCAAGCGACTTGATAACTTAGAAACCAAAGTAAGAGCCTGAGACCAATCAGCAAGTGTTGAAGGAGTCAGAATCCGCACATTGTAAGTTTGTTGAGTCTTATCATATTCCAAGTCAATATAACGGCCTGACTTTGCAGGAACCCAGCATTTCAATAGAGCAAGCTTATCTAGTCCAAGGTACACAAACTCTTTCTGTATAGGGTGGGGTTCAAGTCCATCAACAAATCCAAGCAATTCACTGATTTTTAAAACTTTCTGAAATCCTAGAAACCCCCGTTTATTTGGAATAGAAAATGTAATACTCATAAAGCAAACCTCCTTATATTATCCTATTATATTATAACATATGCTACAAGAATGTAAAATAAAGACCTATAACTAGAAAAATAGAGCTATAAGAGATTTTCTAGATTTATTTCTAAAAATACTAGCTTGCCATACCCATCATCCTAAAATACATAACGCTGAGCCCCATTACTAAACAGGTTGTCTTTCCATATCAAAAACAGCCCCAGTGGACTGTTTTTTTTTATTCTTTATGCAGGACTTACTTCATTTAAACTTTCCCCAATCGCAGTCAAACGCTCTATCACTTCATTTTTGTGTCAACTCCTGATTGTAGGACAAGGCTAGACCAATCCAGTAAGATAGTTCTTTTTGTCCTTCGCCATCTAAATCAATATAGCCATGATAGAGCTTGCCCTTCATTAACGTCACACTAGCACCATTTTTAGGCAGAATCTGCTTTTCCATTTCCTTACCAATGCGTACCATGACAAGCTCTTGACTTCTCGAACTCACAGTAACGGTCATCTTACCTCGAACCATAAAAGTCAAGCCACCAAACATCTTCTTCTCTTCTACCTCTTCTTCAAAAACATGAGGAGGAAGTTCAGTAGCTAAAATGGCACGGACTTGCTGGGCTAAGGATTCACTATAAGCCATCCTTCGGCCTCATTTCATCACATCCCAGCCGATACCAAAACGGTCAATCAAGCGACCATAAAACTCTGCGAAAGTTTGTCCCTCTAAAGGATAGAGAATTTGTCCACCTTCAGCAAGCTTAGCAAAAAGCTCATCGGCTTCTTCTCTACTGTCTGGGCTCAGAACCAACCATTGATTGGGCTGAGGGTTGCTAGGAATAGATAGGTCGTTAAAAATGCCTACATCTTCACCGTTCAGGGTTAAGTTTTCCGTATCTAAGGCAATCCAGGCAAGCTTATCCCGTTTTTCTGCAGGAAGGTTTGCTGGGTCCATCATCTCACTGGCTCGGACAAGTCCCTTTATCTCTGTCTGAAAAAGATCTGCATAAAAACGAAAAGCTTCTTCGGCCTGACCATTAAAACTTAAAAACACGTCTAATTTCATTATTGTTCCTCCAATTTTTTATAGCTGAGAATAAATCTCTAGTATCAGTTTATCAATTAAGATAAAAATTTTCTTATTCTCAATTGCGCTTGTTTGGCTAGGGAACGCATGATTAAAACTGGAAGATTAACTGTGATAGGGGGATCGCTCGGCAATGGCCTCCGCATGCTGATTTCCTCTTGATAGATGCTGTCGCCTGAAAAAGCGAGAGGATCATCGCTGCCCCAGCGAAAGTTATGCTTTAAGACATAGTTTTTAGTTAGGCGTAAATCCTCCAGCAATTCACAAGCCAAAAGATAGTAGTGGCCATCTGGTACATTTTCAAAAGTAAACTGTCTCTCCTGACTCAGTGCTACTCCGATAACTGGCTCTTCTTTGGGTATGCGGGTTTTAAAAAGCCCGATACAGCTAAGGCGTGGTTCATACCCCTCAGGATAAGATAGCGCCACAGTCAACCGATTGCCACTTTTACAGTCGGGATCCTGATGTAACAAAGCTCCCTTCTCTTCTAGCTGTTTGACCATAAAATCATAAGCCTTGGTTGATTCCTGATGATATTTTTTAGGCGAAAGTCCAGTATGTCGCTTAAACGTATTGGAAAAACTGCCTAGACTATCATAACCAGCTTCCATAGAGGTCTCGGTCACATTTTGTCGGCCTTCTACAATCTCCTGAATCCCTTTTTCCATCTTAAGAGCTTCCATATATTGCTTGATAGAAAAGCCCATCTTTTTCTTGAAAGTTCTGGATAGATGGGAAGGACTATAGTGGAAATGCTGAGCCAAATCAGTCAGACTCAGCTCTTCATCTGCATGCTGACGCAGATAGGCTGCCACTTCTTCCATGATAACTTTAGACATAGACTTGCTCCTTTCCCATTTATTTAAGCCCATTATATCACATCAAAAAGAAGGGACAAAACATCGAAATCTGAATAATGAAAAGCTAATCTGCAACTAAATAATGAAAAAACTTTAGACACTTGAAACATCTAAAGTTTTTTATCTTCACGATTAAATTACTGAGCTACTAGTGTTTCCAAGCTCTCCCCAATCGCAGCCAAATGCTCCATCACTTCTGCCTGGCTCAAGCCGTTTTCAGCCACATAGCGGTTGCGAGGGTGAACACGGCATTCGTGAGAACAGCCACGGAGGTACTTGTCTTCGTTTTCTTCTGAAGTCAGGATGCGGCGGTTACACTCTGGATTACCACAGTTGACATAGCGCTCGCAAGGAGTACCGTCAAACCAGTCTTTCCCAATCACGACTGGATCAACATGGTTGATATCAACGGAGATACGCTCATCAAATACATACATCTTACCATCCCAAAGCTCGCCCTGAACTTCTGGATCCTTGCCGTAAGTCGCGATACCACCATGAAGCTGACCGACATCTTTGTAGCCTTCACGCACCATCCAGCCTGAGAATTTCTCACAGCGAACACCACCGGTACAGTAAACAACCACGCGCTTGTCCATGAACTTCTCTTTGTTATCACGAACCCATTGCGGCAATTCACGGAAGTTGCGGATGTCTGGACGAATGGCACCTCGGAAGTGACCCAGATCGTACTCATAGTCGTTACGGGTGTCTAGGACAACAGTGTCTTCATCAAGAAGGGCTTCTTTGAACTCTTTTGGAGACAGGTAAGCTCCTGTCGTCTCCAACGGGTTGATGTCGTTGTCAAAGTCATTGTCTTCCAAGCCCAAATGCACGATTTCTTTTTTGTAGCGAACAAACATTTTCTTGAAAGCTTGCTCGTTTTCTTCGTCAATCTTGAACCAAAGGTCTTCCATGCCCGGAAGGCTATGCACATAATCCATGTATTTTTGAGTGGTTTCATAGTCACCAGAAACAGTTCCGTTGATTCCCTCATCTGCTACCAGGATACGGCCTTTCAGACCGATAGATTTGCAGAAGGCCAGATGATCAGCTGCAAATTTCTCAGCATTCTCAATCGGAACATATTTGTAGTAAAGTAGGACGCGAATATCTTTTGCCATAAGATTTCAACTCTCTTTTCTCTATAAAATTTTCTGAATTTTTTAATTCATCTATTTATTATAACGCGAGAAGAAAAGCTGGGCAAAAAATTTGTTTGGAAAATAGCAGAGCTGGAATCTCTACGCAGAAAAGCAGGTTAGCTCTCTTTCTCCAATTCTTCCAAATACTTCTCAAAGCGCTTCTTCTGCCACTTGCTGAGACTCTCCAAGAGAATATTGACCAGCAAAATAAAAGGAAAGTGAATGACAAAAGTAATTATAATAACAAATAGAAACATGGGGTGAAAAACATTGTTATGATAAATAGCATGATTGAGCTGAAAATTCTGGCAGGCAATCAAAAGGGTCAGAAAGCCTGTCGCAGCCAGCACACCCCAGATGGTCAGACTGAAACTATTGTAATAATTAGCCCCCAGATACTGAGCTCGACACATAAAATAAAAGCTACTGATGAGAATCAGTACCAAGAAGGGCTGATAGTGAACGACTCCCCCATTCATAGCTACAGAACCCATATATAAAGCTAAACTGCCACATAGCATGAGACTGAAACTCTCCATACCAGCTTTGTTGACCAGCTGCTCTTCCCGTTCGTCTAAAATTTGACGTTTAATAAGTTTCATTTTCATTTCAAGCTCCTATACTTCTACTCCAAAAATAGTAATTAACAACATAAGAATGGCAGGAAGTCCGTTATTTATCATGTGAACTGCAATACTGACTTCCAAGCGCCGAGTTCGATAAGCCAGCAAGATCAAAATCACAGATGCACCACCATAAATCACAAAATACATGATATTGGTTGGGCCATGAAATATCGCAAAGAGCAGTCCGCCTATGATATAGCCCCAGCTTTCATAGCCTTTAAAGATTTTGAGAGGAATGATGCCACGGAAAATAATTTCTTCTGCGATAGGCGCTAAAACTCCAAGCATGATGGACAATAAAATGATATCTCCTCTTTGGAACTCCTCCATCAAAGATGCTTGATTAGCCGTTGTCACTTCTCCATGCAGCCACCGGAGTAATACTGTCCCAAGGACAGATATGAGCATCATGCCTAAGAGGCCTAGAGCAATTCGCTTCCCGTCTCCTTTTTGAAAAATTTTTCCAGACGGAGATAAAATTCCTGTTTTCTTTGCTACTACGACAAAGACTATCAAGGCTAGGAAAATCAGCAAAAGCCCAAGACCGATGGTCCACTGTTTGGGAAATTGATAAATTATGGCTACCTGCTGAAATAGCATAGGAAGGACATACAAACCCAAGGCTAAGAAAGCGCAGCCAACCCAGATCAATCGTTTCCACCAAGTCATTCTTTATCCTCCAATTCCTGATCTAGCTTTGCTTGACCTTTACTATTTAGGTAAAGACTGACCTTGTCCATGTTCAAGCTTCCAAGCATAAACAGTAGCATTGCAAGAGCCAGCTTGAGCAGATACAAAATGCTGAACATGCTAGCCAGATTTTCTCGCTGACCAAAGAAATCAATGCCTATAACGATGAGAGCAAAGACAAGTCCACCGCCAAAACGCTCTGGCCATTTTTCCTCTCTCACCATATCGCGAACATCAACGCCTAGGCTTACGCGACGAAGCAAGGCATATAGACCTACTAGGGTAAGTAGAATCCCTTCTGGCAGATAGGCCAGCAAGCTTAGATGGAGGATATAGGCTTTGAAAAATACAGAGATAGCTAAGAAGAGGAACATTCCTAGTACTAACTCTCCCGCAACTTTGCCGTCTAATTTTTCTGTTCGTTCATCTTTTATAACAGGCTGCTTCTTCATTTTTTACTCCCTTTCTCATTTATAAGTTAAAGATTCATTGATTCTAATTCTCATCATTTTCTAGTTCTTGGTCCAATAAAACCTGTCTCTTCTGATAAAAATAATTGACCAACTGATCAAATATACTAGAAAAGGCAGTTATCAAAGCTACAATAAAAATAAATTGCAAAATTGGATGATGGCGAAAGAATGGTCGAAGAGCTGAATTTCCACTCCACATCTGAACAGCCACGATTACAATCGCTAAGATAGCTCCGTTAGCCAAACGACTTCTGAAACTCCTATGCCCAATAGATGGCTTGTCACGTCTGATATCAAGTCCCAACTGCCAGCTACGAATGCCAGCATAGATTTCCATAGCCAAAATAACTAGAATTTCCGGTAAGTAACCTTCTACTGGCACATGCCAAATCATGATTTTGATAAAAATAGAGATAAGGAGCAAGATAATTGCAAAAAATGCAACTTCTTTTCCTAATTTTCGCTCAAGTTGTAGAGTCCGCTCGTCTGTATAGACTTTTTGTGGTTTGTCCTTCATTTTCTTTCTCACTTTCCTACTATTCTTCCCAAAACAACTGATCCAGCGTTTTATTGAGGCATTTGCAAATGGCCAAGCATAGACTAAGACTGGGATTGTACTTGCCTGCCTCAATCAGGCCAATGGTCTGACGAGTCACGCCGATAGCATCAGCCAAGTCGCCTTGAGTCATGTCATGCTCAGCCCTTGCCATTTTTAACCTAAGATTTTTTGCCATAGTCACCATCCTTATCGTCATTCTTTTGCCCGTCTATGGCGTAGAAAGCAGAGCCAAGGGCGGCATTAGCACAAGCGATTATGATAAAGGTTTGATCTTTCTGAATCATGCCAACAACTAGTAGAACTATCGCCGATACAAGACAAATAAGTAGTGTAAGCAGATTATTCCCTTTCTTATTCATATCTACGCTCCTTTCATCTTCATAAGTCCATTATACAATATATTTTAAATAATGCAATATATAAATTACATTTTGTTTTTTATTTTGTACAAAAAAAGATTGGGACTTTCCCAATCTTGTAATTATCTAGTTTGATTAATCTTTCTTAAGGCTACCTGAGCGAGTCTGAGTACGAGCGTAGGCTAGTAAGAGCAAGGTTCCTGCTACAGCAACTGTCACTCCATTGGACAGAGTTGCCACAAAGCCTTGCACAAAGACCTTATTGACCGGCTCGCTATAAATCAAGATATCGCCAATCGGAGCGACCAAGAGCCAGACAAAAGCATTGGCCAAAAGCTGGAAGATATTGAAGTTGACGATGTCCTTCACTTCAAAAATACCTTCTGCTGCACGGATGCGATTTTTAAACAAACCAAGAATGAAACCAAAGAAGGCACTAGCGATAATCCATGACCACCAGAGACCGTAGCCAGCCATAGCATCTTTGATAACGTGACCAATCAAGCCCATCAGGAAGCCAACAAAGGGGCCAAAAACGACACTGAAGAGAGCCTGAACCGCATATTGCAGCTGAATACTGGTATTTGGGACAGGTGTTGGAATGCTAATCATTCCGATAACTACAAAAAGTGCAGCTCCAATCCCCGTTGCAACGACTTCTTTAATGGTAAACTTTGTATCTAACAATTTCTTTTTCATAATGTTCTCCTTTAATTTTCTATACGTTTAATCTCAATATGCCATTGAGCACCAACACCAACATTATAGGCCTTGGCAAAGGAACCTTGGTTGATAGCCAAGCCCACCCGATAGAGGGAATTGATGTACAAAATCGGCTGACCAATACGAACATCCGCAAAGGACTTGCCATAGGTCACTTGGTTTTGATAAACCAGCATATCATTGTTGTAAATGGTGACTTCGAAACGGTCGCCAAAACTTGGCTCCAAGGTGCAGAACTCCTCGCGCGTAATCGAAGTCCAAAGGGAGCCAAAGCGAACATCCAAAATGTCAATAGCTCCGCTGACCAAATTATCTGCTAACCTTGTTTCGACAACAGGGATTTCAACAATTTCTTCGACACTCAGCTCTGGACCAACTTCCTCAAAACTGATATGGCCGCTGGCTAGCTTGGCACCTGTATAGGCATAGACATCTCGCCCGTGGAAGGTATAAGAATGCTCGGTATTCTTGCGGCGATTTTCCACTTCTGAAATCTCACGAATAGCTACAATACCGACATGCTTTTTGATAAAGGACAGAGTACCATTATCAGGTGTCACGATATATTGATTTTTACTGGTCTTAGCAACTACACTTTTCCGCTTGGAACCCACTCCCGGATCCACGACTGAAACAAAAGTCGTTCCCTCAGGCCAATAATCTACCGTCTGAAAGAGACGATAACTACCTTCAAAAATATTGTAAGGGGTGATGTCATGGGTCAAATGATGGATTTTCAGCGTTGGTGATTCCTCCAAAGCTACTCCGATCATAGCTGACACTGCTCCATCTACCAGACCGAAGTCCGACTGCAGCACTAATATGTTGTTCATCTTATTCCTCCCAGGCCTTGAGCCTGATATTCTCCAAGTCTTCTAATCTTACCAAAATTAGGCCCTTTTCGCTAGAGCTGGAGGCATAGAATTTTTTTATAACCGTCTATTTCTCAAAGATATAGCATGCAAGATGAGTCATCTTCTGGCTTGGACTTATGCTAGACCGATTGCCTGAGCAAGCCGAGATAAGAAAGTCCAGCACTGTTAGTCTCGCTTAACTTTTTATGACTGAAAATCAGCTTTTTCACTGCGTTTCTTTACCAGATATTGGCCCAGCAGGCCACCGATTAAAGCACCTGCCACTACCATCACGATAAAACTAGCAATGGTCGGGAAATCCAATGGCAGCAAAATCCGATTGATGTATTCCGCTGTCTTACCACGCGCCACCAAGCCATCAATATAAGCTTGACGCGCTATCCACATGAGGATAATAGGGCCCGAATTGACAAAAGAGAAACAAACAAAGGAAAGCAGATTCAAGAATTTATTTTCGTATTTGCCTAAGCCTGCAATCGTGTCTGCCAAGAGACCGAACACCAAGCCCGGCAAACCAGCAATCATAAAATGACCAGACAGGAGGAAAAAGCCTCCCATTATTAGGCCCACTAAGCTGATCGCTCCAAATTTTTTAATCTTGCTTTGCAGCAACATATAAACGCTTCCGCCAAAAACTGCAGCAAATACTGGAGCATAGAGCATATTGCCAGCATTGTCAAAAAAGTGCCCTACTAGTACTCCTAGTCCGACACAGAGAAAGTAGAGCAGAGCAAAGACTCCCGTCCATTTCAGCTCTTTCAGTGTTAACGATGTCATTATCGAATCCTTTCTAATTGTGAAGCTAAAACTTCATAAAACTATTGATAGCTATATCCTTGATACGTGCAAATGCGCATTTCATGCTTTGCCATCCTTCCTGCAGGAGGAAGTTCTAGCAAGGTTTGTAGATCTAGCATCCTTGATAAGCTTCCTTCCTAGGAAAACTAGTTGTTTATTAAAGCAACTTTCCTCGGCATGGGCAAAATCCAGCACTGCCAAGAAGTAATGTATTATGCTATTTTTCTATACTTAGCTTTATTTATTATAGCATTATGAAAATAGAATGTAAATTAAATTTTCAGACTTTTCAAAGGATGATAGTTGACAAAAGGAGGCTGGGACAAAAGTCCTAGCCTCTAAATTGTCTTTGGATTGTCGAGCAAGACGCAGTGGTTGAGTGGGTTCTATTACGCTGATGAAATCAGCGTAATAGAGCCCTACTCAACTGCGCGGAGGTGGGACGACGAAATCGAATTCTAACGAATTACCGATTTCTGTCCCACTCTCTGTCTAGCGATGGCTGATTTTTCTGGTTAAGAAATCACCCAAAAACTGGATAAAGAAGATAAGAAGCAAGAGCAAAACAGTCGCTAAAATGGTCACGTCTTGGTTGAAACGTTGATAACCGTAGGCAATCGCTACGTTCCCAAGGCCGCCTGCACCGATCGCTCCCGCCATAGCCGTTTCACCTACTAGCGAGATTAGGGTCACTGTTGTCACCCGAATCAAGTCTGGTAAGCCTTCACGCAGGTAAACGCCGATGATATCCCATGAGTTAGCCCCAACTGCCTGCGCTGCTTCAATCACACCACGGTCTAATTCTGATAGAACCACCTGCACCTGACGGGCAAAGAAAGGAAAGACTGCCAAAGATAGTGGCACCAAAGCTGCTGTTGGACCAATCCCTGTGCCCACAATCATCCGTGTGAAAGGATTGATCAAAGCTAGGAGAATGATAAAGGGAATTGCCCGAAAGATGGATGTGACCTTGTCCAAGATGAAAAAGGCTGTTTTATTTTCTAAAATACCACCGGGCGCTGTCAATACTAGGAAAAGTCCAGCGATCAAGCCTAGAATTCCACCGATCAGGAAAGAAATAATCGTCATATAAAGGGTCAAATAAATCGCTGTTCCCCAGCCAGCCTGACCAGCCCAGCCCATCTTATAGACATTGGGCAAAAATGTTTTAATCAAGTCTATCAATCTAAATTCCTCCCTTAAGCACCTTTAATTCTACGCCAGCAGCTTGTAAATTGCTTTGAGCAGACGCAAGATTTTCTGCATTCCCTGACAAAATGACTACCATCTCCCCGACAGGCACATTGTCTAAAATCTCAATGTTAGCATGTAAAATATTGGCTGAAACTTGATACTGCTTGTAGATATCGTTGATAATGGCTGTATCTGTCACCGTACCAGCATACTTCAAATGCGCCAAAACAGAATCTGCTGGCAGATCTTGCACAATCTTCTGTTGATTGATTTTAACCATCGCTTCGGTGATACCTGTTGCCGTTGTGATAAAGTCTTGGGTCAATTCGTTCTGTGGATTGGTAAAAATATCCAAAACCGAGCCTTCCTCGATCAATTTCCCATTCTGCATAACAGCTACACGATTAGCAATATCTTTGACAATCTGCATTTCGTGCGTGATCAGTACAATCGTCAGCCCCAACTTTTGATTCAAATCCTGAAGCAAGGCCAAAATTTGCTTGGTTGTTTTAGGATCCAATGCCGAAGTTGCTTCATCTGAAATCAAGATTTTCGGGTCATTGGCCAAGGCTCTAGCAATCGCCACGCGCTGCTTCTGACCGCCAGACAGTTGAGACGGATAATTATCCGCTCGATCTTCCAGACCTACCAGTTCTAAAAGTTTACGAACCTTCTCCTCTTTTTCAGCAGCAGACAAGGAAGAGTGCTTCAAGGCAAATGCAACATTTTCCTTGGCCGTCATCTGGGCCATCAGATTGAAATGCTGGAAAATCATACCAATGTCCTTGCGCTTTTCCCGCAGTTGAGTCGCATTTAATTGGACGCTTTCTTTGTCATACAGGACTGTCCCATCCACAGTGATGCGACCACCAGATGGCTTCTGCAGAAGGTTAATAACCCGCACCAAAGTTGACTTTCCGGCACCAGAATAACCTACGATACCGTAAATATCCCCCTGATTGATGTGAATGGTCACATCTTCAACCGCCTTGATGACACGATTTTTCTGTGTAAAAGTGACATCAATACGGTCTAATTTGATAATTTCATTGCTCATAACTTCTGATTAACTCCTTGATTAATTCAATATGGGTATAATAATCGGCAATCTTGACATTTTCATCGCCACCATGATCTCGACTATTGGCATTTCCCAAGCCAAAAGCAGCCATCGGAACTTCCAAAGCCTCAAAGACTGTATGCATAGGCCCTGTTCCTGCCGAGGTCGGAAGCACCGAGATGCCCTCTGGATAAAAATCCTTGGCCAGTTCAATCACATTCAGGATAGAAGGAGTACTCATATCGCTACGATAGCTCATTTCTCCCAATGTATAAGTTAATTCTACCTTATCATAGCCATTTTTGTCCAGTTGCTTGCGAATCTTGTCCAAGACATCATGAGGCTCTAAGCCTGGTACCAATCGTACTTCCATCTTGGCAGATGCATATGCTGGGAGGATGGTTTTGACTCCTTGTCCCTGATAGCCCGAACCGAAGCCTTCAATGTTAATAGCTGGCTCAAAATAGAAACGACGGAGGAATTCCTGCCTTTCCTCTTTCAAGACTGGAAGCTGGAGGCCGTAAATTTCCTTCAACTCTTCTGGTGTCTTCAGAGCATACTGGGCAATCAAAGCTAGCTCTCTCTCATTGGGCTCCTGTACTTGCTCATAGATGCCCTCCACTAAGATTCGACCGTCAGCACTACGCAGGCTAGAGATAGCATCCATCAAGTACCAAGAAGCTGAATTAATGACACCGCCATAGCTAGAATGAATATCAACTTCCGCACTGCGAACAGACATATCAAAGGTGACAATTCCCTTATTCCCACCAGAAATTTCAAGCTGACCTAGATTATTACGCGTGCCCTGCTCCCAGACCAGCAAATCTGCTCCCCGCAAATGTTTCTTATGCTTGGCCAGATATTTATCCAAGTCTGTCGAAGCCGACTCCTCTGCTCCCTCCATCATGAAGATGATATTGACTGGCAGCGAACCGTTCTCTCGGATATACTTACGCACTGCTGTCAAACGCGCAGTGATGTGTCCCTTGTCATCATCGACTCCGCGGCCATACATGACACCGTAGTGGACCGACAGAGTAAAGGGGTCGTTGGTCCAAGGCTGGTCATTATCGGCCGGCACCGTATCATAGTGGTGATAGAAAATGATAGTCTTGGCCTCAGGATTGTCCGACTGAAACTCTGCCAATACAAAGGGAGCCGTGTAACTGTCATCAATCATCACTTTAGCACCCGCAGCAGTGAAAATTTCTCCCAGATAGGTAGCTACCTCCTTGAGCCCAATTTGCTGGGCAAAGATAGACTTTTTAGAAATCAAAGTCCGCAACACTTCAAAATAGTGTTGGGCCACCTCATCATTTTCAAACTTTTTAATTTGTTCACTCTCAGTTGAGAAAGGCATGTGTAACTCCTACTAATCGCATCTCTTTAAAGATTATCTGCTATTATTCACGAAAGAGCAAAGGCTTGCTGTCAGGTAAGTCTGTGACTCTGCGTTTTAATATTGCTAAGTCATCTCCGTTGATAAAAACTCTAACTAATAGCAGATAAAGGGCTGGAGAAATCCATTCCCCGCCCTTTCTATCTTCAATTATTTTCTATAAAATCTTACCAAACTGGTTGATCCATACCATCTGAAGACTCTTCAATGACTTTTTTAACTTCGTCAGTATGGTAAGCCTTGATGATTTTCTTGATAGCGTCTGCCTTGTCAGATTTTTCCCAATCTTTCTTAGCAGCAATCAAGTTGTACCAAAGTTTAGAATTTTCATCTGTCTTTTCTTTGTAAAGAGCGCTCTTGTAGTCAATACCAGCTTCACGAACGAAGGTATTGTTGACAACTGCTGCATCTACAGAAGTAAGAGAAGCTGCTGTTTGAGAAGCATCCAATTCAGAAATTTTCAAGTTTTTCTTGTTTTCTTTGATGTTAGCAACAGTCGCAAGCTTCGTTGAATCCACGTCCAACTTGATCAAACCAGCTGCTTGAAGAAGGTTCAAGGCACGGCTTTCATTTGTCGCATCGTTTGGTACAGCAATGCTTCCGTTTTCTGGAATGTCTTTTACATCAGTATATTTGTTTTTGCCATCTTTAGTACCAGAGTAAAGGCGGATTGGTGCGATATAAGTATCTGCTACAGACACCAAATCAGCATTGTTTTCTTTATTCCAGTTTTTCAAGTAGTAGTAATGCTGGAAGGCATTGATGTCTACATCGCCGTCACGAACTGCTTGGTTAGGTTGAGAATAGTCTGTAAATTGGGTGAACTCCAATTTAACACCTGCTTTATCCTTATCAAGGATTTCCTGAACCTTGTCCCAGCGCGCTTCCTCTGTATCACTGAGGTTCATCACACCAACTTTTACAGTCACTGTCGCACTGTCTGCTGACTTAGCGTTTTTTGATGTTGAAGACGAGCAAGCTGCCAAACCAAATGCTGCTACAGCTAAGAGTGCTGTTGCACCAAACCATTTTTTCAATTTCATGAGATTATCTCCTTATAAAATATATTTTTTTCTAATGAAAGGGTTGTAAGTTATTTCTGATTGTTTAGGGCAAAGAAAATCAGAACTTACTTAATATCCTTGGCATCTGGCAAATAAGTGCCGCCAAAGAATTCTTTTGATAATTTTTCAAGTGTTCCATCCTCGTAGAGTTCCTTGATCCGCTTGTTCATGAAGGTTTGAAGCTCTTCTTGTCCTGAAGCAAGGATTGGATAGACATACGGTTGTTGGTCACTTGGAAGTTCAATCACTTCGACATTATCTAAACCTTGGTCTTTGATGATAGTATCTACTGTGATACGCTCAAAGATCTTGTAGTCTGAGCGGCCATCATTCAAATTAGCCAAGATTTGTTGAATTGTACCATCTGTGTAGTTGATGGTTGTTGGATTTGAACTGTGCTCTTCATTGTACTTTTCCAGTTGTTTGGCTGTTGAAGTACCTTGAACAACCTCAGTAGACTTGCCTCCGATATCGTCCAGCGACTTGATATTCACTCCTTTACGAACCACCAAGACGGTTGGGTTTTTAGCGTAAGGGTTGGTATAGAGGTATTTACCAGCACGGTCTTCTGAATAACTGATGTTGTTGGCACCGATTTGGTAGCGGTCACTGTCCAAGCCAGAGAAAACAGAAGCCCATTTGGTTTTGTTGAAATTGACCTCGTACTTATCTGAACCTTTAAAGATTTCACGAAGCACTTCAATTTCGTAACCAGTTAGTTTTCCGTCCTTATCCTCATAAGAGAAAGGCTTAGTTGTTCCAACCGTTCCGACTTCAATCGTCTTTTTCTTTGTAGTACTATCTTTACTTGCAGAAGACGAGCAGGCTACAAGCAGCCCAACTGCAAGACTTCCTACCACAGCAGTGGCAGTGTATTTCAATATTTTTTTAATATTCATATCTCTATCTCCTCCTAAAGAGCATGTTTCTATCATACCAAAAGTCGAAAATCCTGACCATTATATATTTTTTATCAAGGTGATAGATTTTCTTTATCACTGATTCGATTACTCAAACTATTTGAAAATATCGAAATCTTGTTTTTCTATGATAACAAAAGAAGAGGAGCTTGCCTAGTTCTTATTTTCTATGAAAGACTATAGTTATTTCTTATAGTGCTTGAGGAGGAAGAGGGTGTTTTCGACATAGTAAGGCACAGAGACCTGAAAGGCTGCATCGTCAATTGTCATGCTATCATGGTGCAGATCAGGCGCATCTGCTGCACCATTTGAGCCGATAAAAGCAAAGACACCAGGGATTTTTTCCTGGTAGAAGGCAAAGTCTTCGCCAGCTGAAGACGGCTGGGCAGGCAGTAGCTCCCCGATATTCTGAGAATTTTTAAAAATAAGCTCGGCTAATTCTGGATCATTATAGGTCACTGGCGGAGTCTGATCCCAGACAATGGCGACCTTAGCACCAAAATTCTCCGCCGTATGTTCCACAATACGGATAAAATCCGCTTTCAAACGCTTTTGCAAATCAGGATTAAAACAACGAATGGTGCCTTCAAATAAGCCATTTTGAGGCAAGACATTCCAAGTCGCCCCAGCCTCAATGTGGGTCACAGATAAAACAACTGGCTCAAAGGGCGAGACAGTCCGAGAAACCAGTGACTGAAGATTTTGAATCATGCTGGTCAGAGTCAGTACCGTATCCACTCCCAAATCTGGCCGAGCCGCATGGCTACTGACTCCCTCTACAGTCACCTTAAACTTCTCTACACCTGCCATCATGGCTCCAGGCTTCAAGGCCATTTGTCCAGCTTTTAACTGGGGCATATTATGAAAACCGATAATCGCAACTACATCATCCAGCAAGCCCGTAGCCAGAACTTGACTGGCTCCTTGAGAGGTTTCCTCGGCTGGCTGAAAAATCAGACGAATGGTTCCCTGTAAATCTTCTTCCATAGCCTTGAGTAACTCCGCCGCTCCCAAAAGACTAGTCTGATGAAAATCATGACCGCAGGCATGCATGACACCAGGATTTTGGCTAGCGTAAGGCAGACCTGTCTGCTCTAAAATGGGCAGGGCATCAATATCTGCCCTCAAGGCGATGACTGGGTCTCCTTGACCGATTTCGGCAATCAAGCCCGTCTCTAGGCCAGAGTCCAAGATTTTTATCCCCAAGTCTTGCAAATAATGGCTTAGAAAGGCCGTTGTTTCATATTCTTGGCCAGACAGCTCTGGATGCTGATGGAGATGATGACGCGTTTTTACTAATTTATCATAGAATTTTTTCATGGTAGACTCCTTTACTCTACATATCTCCCCTCCAGTATAGCACAAAGCTAGACTAGAAAACAAAATAAATAGAGAGCAGAATGAAGCATCTGCCCTCTCATCTTGATATTAAGATATATCGCCTTCAAAAGCTCTGACGATAGATTCATAAGAATAATCACGCTCTAGGACCCATTTGCCATCTGTTTTGACAAATTTCAACTGATAATCTCGCTCTGGTGTAAGGAGAGGACGTGAATCCATTCCAGCCATCATGTCATTAGCATAGCTCTTATCGGTAGCTTTATAGACGTCACTCAGGCTTCCATATTCAGAGCGATGCTTGTCATAAAAATCTTGACGGTAGGTATACATGGTTTTATTTAGACTGACCGTTCTCGGTTTGATCTTGATAACGATTGAATTTGGCATGTACTGGGCTACTGTGTAATCAATTTCTGAGCGTTTGGCATTACTTTTCACATAGGCATCAATGAAAGCATTGATTTCATCCTCACTAAAGGGATAATCATGCAATTTACGTGTGAAATCTGCTGCAAAAGCTGCTCTATAATCTTTTTTATCTTGCTCCAAATCGCCACCTAAAACCAAATCGCCCTTGTCTTTGGAGGATTTTGTCTTTGCTTCTCCTCCCAAGAAAACAGCATTGAGATAATCAGAAGCTAATTTCTTTGATTCGTCAACGTGATTCGGATATTTCGCAGGATCAACCTTTAGTTTGATGGCTTCTGCTTTTTCATCGGATCCATAGGTTTTCTTCTCATAGTGAAGCTCGTATTTCTTGCCATCTTCAACCTTAAAGACCAGATTACCAGAAAGAGTCTTTCCTTCCGCTAAGTCTTCATAGCTCAGTGTTTTAAAATTCTGCTTATCGTCATAGACTCCGACTGGCTGGATCTTTTCTCCCTCTGAATCATAAAAACCAATGTCTGAGGAGGAAATCATGATCTTATCATTTGTTTTATTTTTAATTTCCAAAGACAAGGCCAAGTATTTGGCATCAGCTGATCCGTTACTTGGCATAATGAACTGACCATCCTTAATCTGGATATCAACCTGCCCATTGCTGGCTGATTTTTTGACAGTCGTTTCCTGACTTGGCTTACCAGAATGTTTTTTATTTGGACTTGGAAGCAAGGCACAGGCTGTTAAGCTCACACCTGCCACAAGCAAGGCTGTGTATTTAAATACTTTTTTCATCATTGTCTCCTTAATTTCTTAATACTGTGACTTTTCTATTTTATCATACTTGACTAAACTGGTAAATAGCGTTTGAAATCAACCTCATGTAAAAATGCATCCTTGCAATCTCTAAAATGACCAAACAGATCAAATGAAAATTCTAAAGTGCGGCCTTAAATAAAACATGCAAAATTTCTAACCTTCATATAAGGAATTGGTTACAAAAGAAGCACAGCCTGAGCTGTGCCATTATCTTTTATCCAACTAATCTTACATCGATAAAATAAGCAGATCAAATCCCTGCTCTAGAATAATCTTCCTCATCATTCATCTCTACGGAAAAAGCCACTTGATATGCGGAGCAAGATTGGAAATTTCTTGATGAAGTTCATTAAAGCTAGTATTTTTCACATCATCCAAGTCCAAAGAGACCGCACTCTCCTCTTGATTTTTAGGATAGAAATATAAAATTCGACTGCCCGGTTCTGACCTAGATCGATAGATATCGTATTCAATTTGCTCAATCTCCTGCCACAAGAAGTACTTCTCTCTTTTAGCAGATAAGCCTCTCAGCCTTATTCCCATCTCATCCATCTCTAAAATCGGTGGTTTATGATTCGAAACATAGCCTAGAACAAACATAAACATAGCGGTTATGCCCATTCCCCAATAGAGCAGATTGAGCATATTGTTGCTTTCTTCAGTAGTCTGGCTGCTTCTTTGCTCTTCTTTGCTGATAGGACTCCTATGAACCAGTTGATTGCTACTATTTTGACTTGTTGACTCAGGGGAGGCCTTATCCATAGATACAAAAGACATGGTAAAAAAGATAAAAAAGAGTAAGAGAAAGCCCATGATATAAAATTTTTCTCCATCGCGCTGATATACTTTCATTCTATTCCTATCCTTTCCAGATATATTTCCTATATGAGAATTCCTTCCAAATGATCCAATTCGTGCTGGCAGATTTGCGCTGGGAAATCCTCTAACGTGATGATCTTCTTCAGCCAATTCTGATCCAGATATTCGACAGTGATTTTCTGGTAACGAATGGTTGACCGACTACCTATCAAGGATAGACAGCCTTCTTCTGTTTCATAAGCTCCTGATTTCTGAATGAGAACTGGATTAAACATGACCATGGGCAGCATGCCATACATAAAAATAATCACCCGCTTTTGGAAACCGATCATATTCGCAGCAAGACCGACACAAGACTCTCTATGAGCCAACAAGGTATCTTGCAAATCTTGGGCTAAAAATAGGTCATCCTTTGTAGCTGGGACTGATTTTTGCTGTAAAAAGAAAGGATCTTTCACAATTGCTTTTTGCATATTTCACCTCAAATGGAAGAGGCTGGATTCCCTATCTCAGCCTCCTTAGTTTATTTGAACACTCTCAACGCCTTGTTTACTTATTTTGCATAGCGTTCGCTAATATCTTTTGCGAGGACAAAATTTCCTAGTGTTGCTGAGCCATTTCCTGCAACAGCCGGTGTGACAATGTAGTCACGCACATCTGGCACTGGCAGGTAACCATTGAGCAGGACAGTGAATTTCTCACGGACACGGTCTAACATGTGCTGCTGCGCCATCACGCCACCGCCAAAGACAATGACATCCGGACGGAAAGTCACCGTCGCTTGAATAGCTGCCTGCGCAATATAGTAAGCCTGAATATCCCAGACAGAATTATTGAGCTCGATATTTTCACCACGCACACCTGTCCGCGCTTCTAAGCTAGGGCCAGCTGCTAAGCCTTCCAAACAGCCCTTGTGGAAAGGACAGACGCCGTTAAAGCCTTTTTCCACATCCATCGGGTGCTGAGCTACATAGTAGTGTCCCATCTCTGGATGGCCTGTACCCCCAACAAATTCACCACGTTGGATAGCACCAGCGCCAATCCCTGTTCCAATCGTATAATAAACCAGATTTTCAATGCGGCCACCAGCATTGTTACGGGCTACAACTTCACCATAAGCTGAGCTGTTGACATCTGTCGTAAAGTAAATGGGCACATTCAAAGCACGACGAAGCGCTCCCACAATATCCACATTTGCCCAATGTGGTTTTGGAGTTGTCGTAATGTAGCCATATGTTTTTGAATTAGGATCAATATCAATTGGACCGAAAGAGCCGACTGCCAGACCTGCTAAATTGTCAAAACGAGAGAAAAACTCAATCGTCTTATCTAGCGTCTCAATCGGCGTAGTTGTAGGAAACTGTGTTTTTTCTACAACATTAAAATTTTCATCGCCTACAGCACAGATAAACTTCGTTCCACCAGCTTCTAAACTTCCGTACAATTTTGTCATTTCAAACACCTCTTGTATTCTTTATACTCCATTATAGCATATTTCCATATTGGAAATGGCTCTATATTTTAGATTTTCCTCTGTAAATCTTAGCACTCAAGTAAAAAACGAACAAACATAAGTTGTTCGTTTTCCTTTGTTGACTTTCTATAGCTAAGATTAAGCTTTCACTTCAATAATCGCATCGCCTTTAGCAACAGTTCCTTCTGCTACTGGAGTCACAGATGCGTAGTCGGCTGTGTTAGTCACGATAACCATAGTCGTGTCATCCAGACCAGCTGCTGCGATTTTAGCTGAATCAAACGTTCCAATAATATCGCCAGCTTTGACTTTAGAACCTTGAGAAACTTTTTGATCAAATCCTTCGCCATTCATAGACACTGTGTCAATACCAACGTGGATCAGGATTTCAGCACCATTAGCTGTCTTCAAACCATAAGCATGACCTGTCGCAAAAGCAATTGTCACTTCTGCATCAGCTGGGGCATAAACGACACCTTCAGTTGGTTTGATCGCAATCCCTTGACCCATAGCTCCGCTTGAGAAAACAGGATCATTTACATCGCTCAAAGCTACTGCACTACCAACGATTGGAGAAATGATTGTTTCATCTTGGAGAGCATTAGTTTCTTCAGCACTCGCATCTTCAGCTAATTCTGTTTCTACTGTCTCATCTGCTCCCGTAGCTACTGCTTCCGCAGCAAAGGCATCTGCTGCTTTTGTCTTACCGTAGAAGTAAGTCAAAGCAAAGGCAGTTGCAAAAGCAATAACTTCACATAAGAAATAGAATGGAATTGATTTAGCATCAATTGAAAGGAAGCCAAGAAAACCTGCCGAACCAAGAGACACAGCAACAACTTGGAAAAGACCCGCAAAGAGAGCTCCTACTGCTGATCCGATAAGGGCACAGAAGAATGGGAATTTATATTTCAAATTTACACCAAAGAGAGCTGGCTCTGTAATACCCAAGAGGGCTGAAACACCTGCAGATGATGCAAGACCTTTAGTTTTAGCATTCTTAGTTAAGAACAAAATTGCAAAGGTAGCTGCACCTTGAGCAACGTTGGCCATAGATGCAACAACAAAGATAAAGTCGCCATGTCCACTACCATTTTGCCAAGCAGAAAGCAATTGTGTTTCGATAGCTGGGAAAGATTGGTGAAGTCCAGTCATTACAATTAATGAATAAGTTCCACCAAAGATACTCATACCAATAAAGCTTGTTGTGTTGTAGAGCCAAACAATTGCATCAGTGATACCATTAGATACCAATAGCATTACTGGACCAACGACTGTAAATGTCAGGAACCCAGTAATCATAACAGATAGCAATGGGGTGAAGGTGAAATCTACAGCGGACGGTAACTTCTTGTGGAAGAATTTTTCAAGGTGAGCCAAAATCCATACTGCAGCGAGAACCGGAATTACTTGGTAAACATAACTTGTTTGTGTCACATGATAACCAAAAATATCCCAAAATTTCTCAGCCCCTCCAAGGTCTGGTGTCGTCATAATCATACCGATTGCAGCACCCAGGAACTGGTTAGCTCCAAAGCGTTTTGCAGCTGAGATACCAACAAGAATTGGCAGAAACATGAATGGTGCAGCAGACATGAGCTGAATCATTTCTGACAGCCCCTTAATAGCTGGAACCATTTGCTCAATTGATTGTGGCCCAAACAATCCTTCTGAGGTCAGGAAATTACGAAGAGCCATCAAAAGACCGCCTGCAACTAAGGCTGGAATAATAGGTACAAAAATATCGGACAAGAGTTTAATCAAAGCCATAATAGGATTAAACTTCTTTCCATTAGCAGCAATCTGCTTCAAATCATCAGTTGAAACTTCTTTAAGACCAGTTTCTTTTATAATCTCAGCGTAAACAAAGTTTACATCACCAGGACCAATGATAACCTGATATTGACCATCTGTTTTAAAAGTCCCTTTAACATCAGCATTATCGTCCAATGCTTTTTGATTAATAATACTGTCATCTTTCAACACGAGGCGCAATCTAGTTGCACAATGTGCTGCTGCCACAAGATTATCTTTTCCAACAGCCTCAATGACCTGTTTTGCAACTTTTGAATAATCCATTTGCAAAAATCTCCTTATAAAAATATTGTAAAACTTTTTGAAAGCGATTTTATCACCTTTACGAATATTATTTTACCATGATTCAGAGATATGTCAAGCGTTTTGCAGAAAAAATATTTTTTTACTGTTAAATGTTGATTTTTCAGCAGAAAACGTTTACTATAGTAATAAGAAATAATATGATTCGGAGGACAAAAGATTGGCTTGGACGACTGAAAAACGTTACAAACGTTATGAAGACTGGACTCAGGAGGAGGTACAGCAGATCAAAGAAAACATAGCTAAATCTCCTTGGCGGGCCAGCTATCATGTGGAGCCTCAAACTGGTCTGCTCAATGACCCCAATGGCTTTTCTTACTTTGATGGCAAGTGGGTCGTGTTTTATCAAAACTTCCCTTTCGGAGCAGCTCACGGTCTCAAGTGCTGGGTTCAGATGGAAAGCGATGACCTAGTCCATTTCACGGAAACTGGTCTTCGGGTGCTGCCAGATACTGCTCTGGACAGCCACGGTGCCTACTCAGGCTCTGCCATGCAGTTTGACGACAAGCTCTTTCTCTTCTACACCGGCAATGTTCGTGATGAAAATTGGGTGCGTCACCCCTATCAAATCGGCGCCTTGTTAGATAAATCAGGCAAGCTGGAAAAAATTGACAAGGTCTTGATTGAACAACCTGCTGAAGCGACTGACCACTTCCGCGATCCACAGATTTTCAACTACAAAGGGCAATTCTATGCTATTGTCGGCGGGCAAAATCTGGATAAGCAAGGCTATATCAAGCTTTACAAGGCAGTTGATAATGACTATACCAACTGGGAAGCTATTGGTGATTTAGACTTCGCCAATGACAAGACAGCCTATATGATGGAGTGTCCTAATCTAGTCTTTATCAATGATCAACCAGTTCTGCTCTATTGCCCTCAAGGCTTGTCTAAAGACGTACTGGATTATGACAACATTTATCCAAATATGTATAAAATAGGTCAATCGTTTGACACAAACAAAGCTGCTATGATTGATCCTAGTCCCATCCAAAATCTAGACTATGGCTTCGACTGCTACGCGACCCAAGCCTTCAACGCACCTGACGGTCGTGCACTGGCTGTCAGCTGGCTAGGCTTACCCGATGTGGAATACCCTTCTGACCACTTCGACCATCAGGGGACCCTCTCCCTCGTCAAGGAATTGACCCTAAAAGACGGCAAGCTTTATCAGTACCCAGTGCCTGCTATCAAAGATTTGCGAGCAGAGGAACAGCCTTTCGCTGCTCTGGCAGAAAGCAAAAACAGCTACGAACTAGAGCTGAATCTCGCTGCGGACACCGAACACGAAATCGTCCTCTTTACAGACAAGGACGGCAAGGGCCTACGCATCAACTTCGACCTCAAGGAAGGACAAGTGACAGTTGATCGCAGTCAGGCAGGCGAGCCATTTGCCCTGGACTTTGGAACCAGCCGAAGCTGTGACATTGACAAAGAAGCAACGAGTGCTACTATCTTCATCGATAAATCGATTTTTGAAATTTTCATCAATAAAGGAGAGAAAGTATTTTCCGGTCGTGTCTTCCCGAGAGAAGACCAAACAGGTATTGCTATTACTAAGGGCAATCCAACCGGTACTTACTATGAATTAGATTATGGTCGCAAAGCTAACTGATGTAGCAAAACTTGCAGGAGTCAGCCCCACAACTGTTTCCCGCGTCATTAACAGAAAAGGCTACTTATCCGACAAAACGATTTCTAAGGTTGAAGCAGCCATGCGAGAATTGGCCTACAAGCCCAACAATCTGGCGCGTAGCCTCCAAGGAAAATCAGCCAAGCTGATCGGACTCATTTTCCCCAATATCAGCAATGTCTTTTATGCAGAATTGATTGGCAAGCTAGAGCACGAGCTATTTAAACAAGGCTATAAAACCATTATCTGCAATAGCGAGCACGACTCTGACAAGGAGCGTGAATACCTTGAAATGCTGGAGGCTAATCAGGTGGACGGCATTATTTCCGGTAGCCACAATCTAGGCATCGAAGACTACAATCGCGTAACTGCTCCTATCATTTCCTTTGACCGTAACCTTTCACCAGATATTCCAGTTGTCTCCTCAGACAACTATGGCGGTGGAGTGCTGGCTGCTCAGACCTTGGTCAAGACTGGCGCTCAAAATATCATCATGATCACCGGCAATGACAACTCCAATTCCCCAACTGGGCTGCGCCATGCTGGCTTCGCCTCTGTCCTGCCGGACGCTCCTATCATCAATGTGTCCAGCGACTTTTCTCCAGTCCGAAAGGAAATGGAAATCAAACACATTTTGACCCACAAGAAGCCAGATGCTATCTTCGCTTCAGATGATTTGACAGCTATTCTAGTCATGAAAGTCGCTCAGGAGCTAGACATCCAGATTCCTGAAGATTTAAAAATCATCGGCTACGACGGCACCTACTTTGTGGAGAACTACTACCCTCAGCTGGCAACCATTAAGCAACCGCTGAAAGAGATTGCCAAACTTCTGGTCGATTTACTGCTACAAAAAATTGACAAGCAAGAAGTCACAACAACGGGCTACTTCCTGCCGGTGAACCTCTTGCCAGGCAAGAGTGTGTAACTTTTTTGATCTCACTAAATTCCTTCATCTTGACGAACCCCCAAAGATTTGGCAGAAACCAACTTTTGGGGGATTTTTAATATCATTAATCCCTAGCAATTACTTCAATGTTAGCTCCGTCTAGGATGACTTTCTTTTATAATTAAGTTTGAAGTAGCTAGCCGAGACCTAAGTTGCCGTGAATCTATAGGAAAAGTGAACAGCCGAGGCCTAGGTTACCACGAATCTATAGGAAAAATGACCAGCCGAGGCCTAGATTACCAGGAATCTATAGGAAAAGTGACCGGCCGAGACCTAAGTTGCCATGAATTTATAGGGAAAGTAAGCAGCCGAGGCCTAAGTTACCATGATTCCATAGGAAAAATGACCAACCGAGACCTAAGTTACCACGAATCTATAGGAAAAGTTACCAACCGAGGTCTAGGTTGCTATAATGGAAACCTTTTAAGTATTATCAGCAACTGCAACTATCAAAAACCAAAAAAGCTGAGACAATCGTCTCAGTCTTTTTCTTCTGTTATAAATTGGCTTAAAATACCATTGATAAACTTACTTGATTTTTCATCAGAGAATTGCTTGGAAAGTTCAATAGCTTCATTGACCGCTACTCGCTCAGGAGTATCAAACTCTGTGATTTCAAAGATGCCTAATCGCAGGATATTCTTTTCCACCAAGGTCAGACGCTCAACTGTCCAGCCTGCTTTCAAGTGCTGGGCGATTTTCTTATCTAATTCTTCCTTGGATTGAGATACTCCTGTGACCAAGTTGAGTAGAAATGCTGGGATATTGACTTCAGCATCTGTCTGCTCTTCGTCCTTATCATAAGTATAGGCAAAGCGACAAGACTCAATGGCATCCCCTTCATACTCTAGGCTCATCAAGGCCTGAAACGCCCGCTGGCGTAGCTCTCTTCTAGATTCTAACAAAACATCAGTCATTGAGGAAATCCTCATCAAACAGATCTTTCAAATCTGGTTTTGGTGATTTTTCTGGAACAATACCTGCCACGTGGATATTGACAGCAGATAGCTCCACTTCAGCCATATCGTTCACAGCACTTTTGACCGCCTTTTGGATTGCAACTGCAACTGTTGGCACACTAATACCGTACTCCAGATAGAGGTAGATATCAACTGATATGTCGCCACTTTCATCCGTATGCAGCGCAACACCGCGTCCAAGCGTACGCATAGAAAGGCTATCTGACATGCTTTTATTTGCAAAAGAATGAACGCCCTCTACCTTAGCCGTAGCAATGGCAATAATTTTTTCCAAGACTCGTGGCGCAATAACGATTTCGCCTAATTGTTCGTTTGCCATAAGAATTCCTTTCTATATGAAAGATTGAAATTACGCACGAGAAACGTAAGTTCCTTCTGCTGTATTGATGACCAATTTTTGTCCAACTTCGATGAAGTCTGGTACGTTGACAACAAGACCTGTTTCAAGAGTTGCTGGTTTACCAGAACCTGTTACAGTAGCACCTTTGATAGATGGTTGTGTTTCTGTTACCACCAATTCAACAGTTGTCGGTACTGTCACACCGATCACTTCTGAGCCGTAGAATTGGATTTTCACATCTGAGTTTTCAAGGATGAATTTCAACTCGTCCTCTACATTAACGACTGGAATTTCGTATTGATCGTAAGTCTCAGTATTCATGAAATACGCAGTACCATCCATTTGGTACAAGTATTGTGCTGGTACTGTTTCGATGATAGCTTGCTCAAATTTTTCTTCTGGACGGTAGCTAGTCTCAAATGTAGAACCAGTACGAACATCACGCAATTTCATACGCATGATAGTATTTCCCTTACCTGGTTTGTGGTGACTTGCTTCCAAGACACGGATCAATTTACCATCAGCAGTTTCAAAAGTCATTCCAGCTTTCAGCTTGCTTGCTTCAATCATTTGTTTTTTACCTCTTTAATAAATAATTTACTCTTTATTCTACCATAAAGCTTGATAATTCTCAAATCACAATCAATTCTTTTGGAGCAAGGGTCAAGACCTCACAACCAGTCTCTGTAATCAGAAGGTCATCTTCGATCCGAACGCCGTATTTGCCATCCAGATAGATGCCCGGCTCATCGGTCAAGACCATGCCAGCCTCAATCGGCTCTTCTGACTTGCCAAAGTAAGGAATCTCATGGATATCCAAACCAATCCCGTGGCCAATCCCGTGGCTGAAGTAAGGGCCGTAGCCTGCATCGTTGATAATTTGACGAGGAATCCGGTCAAAATCAATACAGCTGAGTCCAGCTTTAGCCGCTTCTATCAAGGCTTGATTGCTACGCAGGACAATATCATAAATTTCCCGCTCTTCATCCGTCACCTGCCCCACATGAACAGTCCGCGTCATATCGCTGACATAGTGATTGTAGTAGCAACCAAAGTCCATGGTCAGGGTTTCACCATTTTGGATGACCTTGTCACTAGCCACACCGTGCGGCATAGCAGAACGGTAGCCCGAAGCGATGATAAAGTCAAAGGAGGCACCTGAAGCACCTAACTGGCGCATACGGGCATCCAAAAAGTTCATGACAGCCAGCTCTGTCGTCTGACCAGGCTTGATAAAGTCCAGCACGTCTAGGAAGGCTTGATCCGAAATCTGACAGGCCTTGCGAATGGTCGCAATTTCTTGCTCATCCTTGATCATGCGCAGATTTTCGATAAAGGCTGTCATCGGCACCAGCTCATGACCAGCAAACACACTTTCCAGCATCTTGAAGTAAGCGTATGAAATCTCATCATCAAAACCGATTTTTGCCAACTGATCGTCTGCAATAATTTTAGCAATTTCTCCAACTGCATCCCGTGTTTCAACAATATCAAAGCCTTCAACCACGCCCTTGGCAATCAAGGTATAGCGAGAATCCGTCAAGAAAATCCGTCGTGACTTGCTGATGAAAACTGTCGCTTCTGTGCCACTAAAACCAGTCAGATAGTAAATATTTTTCAGATTGGTTACTAGGACAGCATCGCATTCTGTCTGAGCCAAGGCTGCTTCAAATTTTTCAACTCTTGATAACATGAGAAAACCTCCGTAAAATAATTCGATTGAGTATCGTAAAATAAAATTCTGCCGACAAAGAGTCCCTACTCTTCGTCTTTTGTTTCTTTTTGCGCCTTTTCCACATTGCGCTGATAGGCCTGAATCTGCCGCTCCAACTCCCGTTCGATTGCTGGTTCTGGCGCATATTTCTCTTCCCAGTCATCTGGTTTGAGGATTTTATGAGTCACGGGATCAAAATGCGCTTTTCCATCTGGGAAAATTTTCCCCATATTGGCCTGATGAACAATATCGAAAATCCGCTCAGGATCAACTCCCATCAAGACAAAGCTACCGTAAGTAAAGTAGAGCGTATCGATCAGAGCATCCACTTGACCAACTAAAGAAATTTCTGCCTTGCTCTTGCTACGAACCTTGGCAGCAGCCTTATCTAAAGCCTCGTGCATTCTGGCCATCGACTGATCAAATTCTTCCTCTGAAGAGCTGGCAGCTCTGAGAAATTCAACCAACTCTTCCAGCTTAAAGTCAGCACGGTGCCGAGCTTCCTCTGGTGTCCAAGCGATGGGTTCTTCCTGCGTAGACTCATCCATAACACTATGGAAAGTCTTAACCTTATTGAAGTGGTGATCGCGGGACACAAAGACTTTCTCACTCGCTAAAATACCAAAATGTTCTAGTGCCCGATGAATCCCATCCTGACTATTGCTGCTAGTCGTATGCTTGGCTACTTCCTTGACAGAGCTGGTACCATTCCCCATGGCAATAGACAAGCCAACTCCCGACAGCATTTCCAAGTCATTGTCGGAGTCGCCGAAGGCCATGACCTGATGGATATCAAAGCCATATTCTTGACCGACTAGACGAATGCCCTCCAGCTTGGACATCCCTTGATTGATGATGTCCGCTGCATAGGGGCTTGAACGAGTAAATTTCAAATGGGGGAAATTCGCTTCAATCTTTGCACTCTCGGCTGGATCAGCCAAAATTAGAACTTGATAGATAGGCTCTTGAATCAATTTCAACAGATCTTCTTCATGCTGAGGCAGGGCCTTACTCACAATCTTGTTAAAACCATGGCTCACCGTCCGAGTCATTTTCCTAGGAATAAACTGGGTAGCCCACTGTGAAAAAGAACTCATACCAAAGGTCATAATTTTTGAACCTTGCATGGCCTTTTCTGTTCCCAAGGAAATCTCTTTCCGGTGCTCTTTGGCATAGGCAATCAAATCACGCAAGCTCTGCTTATCAATCGGTGTGGCAGAAATGACCCTGTCCTTTGAAAAAATATACTGACCATTGTAGGTGACAGCAAAGTCTAAATCCAGCTTGTCCATAAAAGGCTTGACAAAGAAGGGGCCCCGACCTGTTGCTAAACCGACCAAAATCCCTTGTTCTTGCAAACTCTTAATGGCAGCTTCTGTCGATTTCAAGACGGTTCGACTGTCATTAATCAAGGTTCCATCTATATCAAAAAAGACGGCTTTTATTTCCATTGATTTTCTCATTCTTTCCTTTTATGATACAATAAATTATAACACAATTCACGGAGAAGCTCATCTATGAATAAGCAAATTTTAGTTTTACATACAGGTGGAACCATTTCCATGCAGGCTGATGGAAGTGGCGCTGTCAATAGCAGCCAAGACAATCCCATGAACCATGTGGCTGTTCCCTTAGAGGGTATTGAAGTGACAGTGGTTGATTTCTTCAACGTTCCCAGTCCTCACATCACTCCCCAACACATGCTTGACCTCTACCAAAAAATCAAGGCTGACGCTGACCAATACGACGGTGTGGTCATTACCCACGGAACCGATACTCTAGAGGAAACGGCCTACTTCCTTGATACCATGGACCTGCCTGACATCCCTGTCGTTTTGACCGGAGCTATGAGAAGTTCAAATGAACTCGGTAGTGACGGAGTTTATAACTACCTGACTGCTTTGCGGGTAGCCAGTGACGAGAAGAGTCGAGGCAAGGGCGTTCTCGTCGTTATGAATGATGAAGTGCATGCTGCCAAATATGTCACTAAAACCCACACCACCAATGTCAGCACCTTTCAAACTCCGACGCACGGTCCTCTAGGCCTGGTCATGAAACAGGAAATTCTCTATTTCAAAACAGCAGAACCTCGCGTCCGCTTTGATCTGACTAGCATTTCGGGACTGGTACCCATCATTCCAGCCTATGCCGGTATGAAAACAGAACTGCTTGATATGCTGGATTGGCAAAAGCTAGACGGTCTCATCATCGAAGCCTTTGGCGCAGGCAATCTGCCAAAAGAAACTGCGGAAACATTAACAGAGATGGCAGAAGCTGGTCTCCCCATCGCTCTCGTTTCACGTTGTTTCAACGGTATTGCTGAACCTGTCTACGCCTATGAAGGCGGTGGTGTCAAGCTGCACCAAGCCGGAATCATGTTTGTCAAAGAGCTCAATGCACCGAAGGCTCGCATCAAGCTACTGATTGCCCTCAATGTCAGCCTAAGTGGTCAAGCATTAAGAGATTATATAGAAGGATAGAATCCTAACTTACCTACTGTTTTCTAGAACATTGTTTCTACTCCTCCTTATAATGCTGTATTCCTCAATATTATGAAGCAAGTTTATAAGTATTCCTAGCCTTAAGCTAAGTTATAAATTCAAAAAAAGAGTCTGGGACAAAAGTCCTAGCCTCTCAATTATCTTTGGATTGTCGAGTAAGACGCAGTGGTTGAGTGGGCTCTACTACGCTGATTTCATCAGCTTCTACAGCCCTACTCAACTGTGCGGAGGTGGGACGACGAAATCGAATTCTAACGAATTACCGATTTCTGTCCCACTCTCTCTTTTTCTTGTTGTTATGAATTTGGATCATCTAGACTGCGGCCATGAAGACCTTTCTCGCGCTGAACTTGGCGCAATTTTTCAGGCGTCACATCATTGCCGTCCTCATCAACGATCTTGATGCCTTCAATGTGATGGCGAACAGAACGGCGGTAGCCTTCGATGTACTCTTCACGAAGCTTGGCTTGTTCCACTTTTTCCTCAGCAGTTAGGCCTTCGGTTTTTTTCTTTTTAGCCAGTTCGTTGATGCGTTCAATTTTTTTAGGATCCATGATTCTACCTCTCTTACCTTTTATTTGGTATTAATCTGATTAAATTGCGCCAGCTGGCCAGCCTTGTCTGTCAAAGAAGCTAGGAGAGCTAGACGGTTGTTACGTACAGCCTCATCTTCTGCCATAACCATGGTATGGTCAAAGAAAGCATCGATAACTGGACTGAGAGCAAAGAGTTGGTCCAGATTGGCAGCTAAGTCAGGCGTTAGCTCCACTTTTTCAATGGCCGCAGCCAAGTCTTTTTCCTCTTGATTTTCAAAGAGCGCTGGATTGACAGCTGTCTGCCCTTGAGCTTTCTCAGCTAGATTGAAGACACGAGACAGGCTTTCCACTGCCGACTTGAAGTTATCTTCCTGAGCTTTTTCTGCTAGGAGCGCAGCCGTTTCTACCAAATCTCGTACGACAAAGTTAGTGCTTTGAAGAACAGCTGTCACGATGTCTTTTGGAATGCTGCGATCCATCATTTTCTCAACGCGGGCACGAAAGAAGTCTAGCACCGCCTCTTGATTGTCATAGCTTAGGCTATCAAACTTGAGTTCGTAAAGTCGACCAAGAAGTTGAGCCAAGTCAATGTTCCAGCCAAACTTATCCAAGATACGCACAACACCCTGAGTCGCACGGCGCAGCGCATAAGGGTCATTGGAACCGCTCGGAATCAAGCCAACTGAGAAGAAGGACAGAATCGTATCCAGCTTATCAGCCAGAGCCAAGACTGCTCCGACCTTGGTATCAGGTAATTCGCCATCGGCTGAAGTCGGCATATAGTGTTCCCGAATGGCAGCTGCAACTGCAGCATTCTCACCAGCCAGAAGAGCATACTTCTCGCCCACGATACCTTGCAGCTCATCAAACTCACCAACCATGCCAGTCAGCAGGTCAAACTTATAAATAGCTGCCGCACGAGCCAAGTCGGCTGTCTCATCAGCATCCAATCCTGCATCTTGCGCCAAGAGAGCCGCAATCTTGCCAGTCCGCTCCATGTGCTCTGCCAGAGAGCCAATCTTTTCGTGGAAGGTCACATTGCCAAGTTTTTCAACCAAGTCAGCAATCGCCAGCTTTTGGTCTTCCCGCCAGAAGAATTCCCCATCTTCCAGACGAGCCACCAAGACTTTCTCATTCCCCTTGATGACATTTTCCAGATGCTCTGCATTTCCGTTGCGGACAGAGATAAAGTGTGGGAAAAGCTTGCCTTCAGCATCGCGCACAACAAAGTAACGCTGATGCTCTTTCATGGAAGTGACCAGCACTTCCTCAGGCACCTCTAAATATTTGGCATCAAAATTACCCAAGAAAGCAGTTGGATATTCTACCAGATTCAACACTTCATTGAGCAAGTCTTCGTCAATCTCGATAGAAACACCGTGCTCCTGCTCTAACGCCCGAATCTGTTCGATAATCATCTTTTCCCGCTCAAGAGGATTAGTAATGACAAACTGAGCCCGCAAGTCATCTTCATAGGAATCGGCTGAAGAAATCTCTGTTTCTTTCCCCAAGAAGCGATGTCCACGGCTAGTACGGCCGCTCTTGATGTCCAAGAAATCCAAATCAAAGGCCTGCTCATCTAAGAGCACAGTCAAGGTGTGGACCGGGCGGATATATTCAAAGGTGTTGTTGGCCCAGTGCATGCTGACAGGGAAGGTCAGAGCTTGCAGAACTTCCGTCACTGCTGGGATGATCTCCTCTACTGGGCGGCCGATTTCTTCCTTGGTCACATAGACATATTCTTCCCCTTTAATTTCGCGGAAAGTAATGTCCTCAACCGTCAAGCCTTTGCCACGGACAAAACCTTCGGCAGCCTTTGTAAAGTTCCCATCAGCGTCCAGAGCAATTTTCTTAGAAGGGCCTTTGAAATCTTCGGTCAAATCAGACTGCTTGTCCGCCAAGCCAACTACGCGCACCGCCAGACGACGAGGCGTAGAGAACATTTCAATTTTCTCAAAGGTCAGACGATGGTCTTTCAGGAAGGCTCCCATCTTGTCGCGCAGCTGCTTCATGCTCGGTGTCACGACATAGGCTGGCATTTCCTCCAAGCCTAATTCAACTAATAAATTTTTTACCATGATTATTCTCCCTCCTCTGCCAAGAGTTTCTCGCGAGTCTCAGCATCCAAAAGTGGGTAGCCTAGACGCTTGCGCTCAGCCACAAAGGTCTTAGCCACAACACGCGCCAGATTACGAATACGGGCAATATAACCAGCCCGCTCTGTCACAGATACAGCTCCACGCGCATCCAAGAGGTTAAAGGTATGCGAGCATTTGAGAACATAGTCATAGGCTGGGTGCACCAGATGCTCGTCCAGACAGCGCTTAGCTTCCGCTTCAAACTTCTCAAAATTCCCCAAGAGCAAGTCTTGGTCGCTGACCTCAAAGCTGTACTTGGAATGTTCATACTCAGGATGAGTGAAAATTTCACCGTACTTAACGCCATCTGCCCACTCAATGTCGTAGACTGAGTCCACTTCTTGGATATAAGAAGCCAGACGCTCCAGACCATAAGTCACCTCAGCAGTTACTGGCTGAGTTGGTAGACCTCCGACCTGCTGGAAGTAAGTGAACTGAGTGATTTCCATACCATCCAGCCAGACTTCCCAGCCCAGACCAGCCGAGCCAGTTGACGGGTTTTCCCAGTTATCCTCGACAAAGCGGATGTCGTGCTCCAGCGGATTGATGCCCAAGAGCTCCAAAGACTGCAAATAAAGTTCTTGGATATTGCTTGGAGACGGCTTCATAACCACTTGAAATTGATGGTGCTGGTACAGACGATTCGGATTTTCCCCATAGCGCCCATCTGCTGGCCGGCGAGACGGCTCTACATAGGCCGCGTTCCAAGGCTCTGGCCCAATTGCCCGCAGGAAGGTATAGGGACTCATTGTTCCCGCCCCCTTCTCATTATCATAAGCCTGCATGAGCATACAACCTTGGTCATTCCAGAACTGCTGTAAAGTCAAAATAATTTCTTGAAATGTTAACTTCTTAGACATTTGTTACTCCTTTTGTTTGTTTATATCTCTTTGTCTATTATTTTCTGTTCTATGAACCAATCCAACAAGGGAATTGTCTTATCTGTATTTGCCCACCGATGATAAGAATCAAAGACTGCTTGCACACTTCCTAAATTTTCTACTAGCTTGTCAACTGTCAAAAAACTGCGCCAGTATTCGTAAAAAATACTAGCATAATTCCCTTGATAAGTCGAAGTACCGAAATCATTCAATGAGTGCCAACCGTGCTTTTCCTGAAAGAGCTCAACAAGAGACTGATTACAAGCTTTTTCCACTCGAAATTCCTCATCTGTAAAGAAATACTTGCGGCTAATATACTCAACCATCCCTTCTTCAAACCAGATATAGGCACCGTATCCATCAAAGTCATCTAAAAAATGCTCCGACCAATGAGCTAACTCATGGCCCACAATCTGCAAGAGAGAATTTTCAGACAAAGACTGATAGTGGTTTGCTATTGCTTGAGTTTGGTGAGAGGTATCGTAATTCTCCAACTGAAGGAGATACAAATCTTTCCAAACCGTCAATTCGGGAGTCATAACCATCCGCCTATCATTTGTATAGGCTGGTACAGGAATTTCCCGAATGATCTGCGTAGCAGAATCAAAATCGGACCAAATGATGGCTTGCGGCAAGTCATAAACCGCAAACTCGTCTTTTAAAAATGTTAGATAATCCTGCAACTTTGCGGAATTCTTTGCGACGAAATCTTGAAAAGCTGCGAATTGGTTCTCGTCTTTTACAAGATAAAAGTTCTCCACGAATCTCCTTTCTTTCGAACAATAGGTTCAGTACGCAAAAGAACCACATCCGACAGTCCTAGGCTATGCGACCTAGGGGCGTCAAGACGCGGTTCCACCCTAATTTATTACTTCATTACGTTTAAAAATGTTAACCGAAAGCGCCATCTGCACTGCTTCCCTATCTGGCTCCCACCCACCCAGACTCGCTAAAAAGTAGACAATGAGAATTCTTTCTAAAAAAGATTATAGCAGAAAATAGATGATTTGTAAAATACTTCTTGGACTTCAGCTATAAATTCTTCCTATATAAATTCACTTTCTAATCAATTTATCAGATAAGCATTTTCATAGAAATTTTCATCCACTTTCATATATTAACCTAGTTACATTAGCAATCTAATCTTCATCTAATTATTTGGTGAGAAGAAAAGATCAAAAAAGACTGATATAACAACGTTTTTCACTAGAAATAGAATTTGAAAATAATTGTCTCCTCGATTCAGGTACTTGCATTTTTCATGAAAACGTTTTATAATAATAGTTAGCCTTAAAGTTTTCTTAAACTTAAGTCAAACATTTTATAAGGAGGAAAAACAATAATGAGTATTGGAATCATTATTGCCAGCCACGGTGAATTTGCTGCCGGCATTCATCAGTCAGGTTCTATGATTTTTGGTGAGCAAGAAAAAGTTCAAGTTGTAACTTTCATGCCAAACGAAGGTCCTGATGATCTGTATGCAAAATTCAATGACGCTGTGGCTTCGTTTGATGCGAACGATGAGGTATTGGTCTTGGCTGACCTTTGGAGTGGGTCTCCATTTAACCAAGCTAGCCGTGTCATGGGTGAAAATCCAGACCGCAAGTTCGCTATCATTACAGGCTTGAACCTGCCTATGCTGATTCAAGCTTATACAGAAAGGATGATGGATGCCAACGCCGGCGTTGAAGCTGTAGTGGCCAATATCATCAAAGAAGCCAAGGAAGGAGTCAAAGCTCTGCCTGAAGAGCTGAATCCAGCTGCTGAAGAAGCAAATGCTCCTGCTGCTGCACCAGTTGCTCAAGCGGCTATCCCAGAAGGAACTGTTATCGGAGACGGCAAGCTCAAAATCAACCTTGCTCGTATCGATACACGTTTGTTGCATGGGCAAGTTGCAACGGCTTGGACTCCAGATTCAAAAGCAGACCGTATCATCGTTGCTTCTGACTCTGTAGCTAAGGATGAACTTCGTAAAGAACTCATCAAACAAGCTGCACCCGGTAATGTTAAAGCAAATGTTGTTCCAATTGATAAGCTGATTGCTGTTTCAAAAGATCCACGTTTCGGTAATACGCACGCTCTTATCTTATTTGAAACTCCGCAAGATGCCCTACGCGCTATTGAAGGCGGTGTGCCAATCAAGACCCTCAACGTCGGCTCAATGGCTCACTCAACTGGTAAGACAATGGTCAACAACGTTCTATCAATGGACAAGGACGATGTGGCAACTTACGAAAAATTGCGTGACCTCGGAGTTGAATTCGACGTACGTAAAGTACCAAATGATTCTAAGAAAGATTTGTTTGACTTAATTAACAAAGCCAACGTTCAATAATCTTAAACGTTTCGCTCTCATATTATTATGAAAGGATTTAAAACATGTCTATTATTTCTATGGTTTTAGTAGTCTTTGTTGCCTTCCTAGCTGGTCTTGAAGGTATCCTGGACCAATTCCAATTCCACCAACCATTGGTTGCATGTACCTTGATCGGTCTTGTAACTGGTAACTTAACTGCTGGTGTTATCCTTGGCGGATCTCTTCAAATGATCGCTCTTGGTTGGGCAAATATCGGTGCTGCTGTTGCACCTGATGCTGCCCTTGCTTCTGTTGCTGCTGCTATCATCATGGTTCAAGGTGGAGATTTCACTGACAAAGGTATCACAGTTGCAACTACAATCGCGATTCCTCTTGCCGTAGCTGGTCTCTTCCTTACTATGATTGTGCGTACTATCTCTGTTGCCTTGGTTCACGCTGCAGACTCTGCTGCTAAAAAAGGCGACTTTGCTAGCGTTGAACGCGCGCACTTTGTAGCTCTCCTTCTTCAAGGACTTCGTATCGCGATCCCTGCAGCCCTTCTTCTTGCTATCCCCGCAGAAGCAGTGCAAAAATTGCTTGCTATGATGCCTGATTGGTTGGCAGGCGGTATGGCTGTCGGCGGGGGAATGGTTGTTGCCGTTGGTTACGCTATGGTTATCAACATGATGGCAACTCGCGAAGTATGGCCATTCTTTGCTATCGGTTTTGCTCTTGCTGCTGTTAGCCAATTGACTTTGATTGCCCTCGGTGCTATCGGTGTAGCAATCGCCCTTATCTACCTCAACCTTTCTAAGAAAGGCGGAAACGGTGGTGGCGGTTCTGCTACATCTAACGACCCAATCGGCGATATCCTAGAAGACTACTAAGAAAGGAGCTGCTATATCATGACTGAAAAAATTCAATTATCTAAATCAGACCGTCAAAAAGTTTGGTGGCGTTCTACTTTCTTGCAAGGTTCTTGGAACTATGAACGTATGCAAAACTTGGGTTGGGCTTATTCTTTAATTCCAGCTCTCAAGAAACTTTACACTAAAAAAGAAGATCAAGCTGCTGCTCTTGAGCGTCACTTGGAATTCTTCAATACTCACCCATACGTTGCTGCTCCAATCATCGGTGTAACACTCGCCCTTGAAGAAGAAAAAGCAAATGGTGCAGAAATTGACGATGCAGCTATCCAAGGGGTTAAAATCGGTATGATGGGACCTTTGGCTGGTATCGGTGACCCAGTCTTCTGGTTCACAGTTCGTCCGATCCTTGGAGCACTCGGTGCCTCTCTTGCTTCAACAGGGAACATCATAGGACCAATCCTCTTCTTCGTTCTTTGGAATGCGATCCGTATGGCCTTCTTGTGGTACACTCAAGAATTGGGTTACAAGGCTGGTTCTGAAATCACTAAAGACATGTCTGGTGGTATCCTCCAAGACATCACTAAAGGTGCTTCAATCCTTGGTATGTTTATCTTAGCTGTATTGGTTGCACGCTGGGTAAACGTTAGCTTTGCGCTTCAATTGCCATCTACAAAACTCTCTGAGGGAGCTTACATCAACTTCCCTAAAGGTGCTGTAACTGGCGAGCAACTTCAAAAAATCTTGGGTGATGTTGCAGGCGGATTGAGCTTGACTCCTGAAAAAGCAAATACCCTTCAAGGACAAATTAACTCTTTGATTCCAGGTTTGATGGGACTTCTCCTTACCTTCCTCTGCATGTGGTTGCTTAAGAAGAAAGTTTCTCCAATCACAATCATCATCGGACTTTTCGTTGTTGGTATCGTTGCCCGCGTTATTGGTTTGATGTAATCAAAAAGAAGGTTTCGGCCTTCTTTTTATTATGGTATAATAGCTATAGTATTTAAAAGGGAGATGTTCTATGGCGCAATCGCAAAATAAATCGATTGAATTTCAAACGACAGGGGTTTCCTATCTGGGTTTAGGTGGCAAGGTTGGGAAGTTTTTAGTTGGTGATGTTGCACTGGAATTCTACGCCGACGCTAATGTAGAAGACTATATCCAGCTACCTTGGTCTAGCATCCAGCAGATCGGTGCCAATGTCTCTGGAAAAAATGTCAGTCGCCATTTTGAAGTCTTTACAGACAAGGGCAAGTTTCTCTTTGCCTCCAAGGACACTGGAAAGATTCTCAAAATTGCACGGCAACATATCGGAAATGAGAAAGTTGTCAAATTGCCTACCTTGATCCAAACAATTGGCCAATTCTTTAAAAATCTATTTGCAAAAAAATAGAAAATCCTGTATAATCTAGGAAACGGATAAGTAAGACTATCGCTTCTTTCAGAAAGTCTGCGGGTGCTGCGAGCAGATAGGAGCCTAGTGTGAAATTCTACCGTTGTAAAACAACTACATACATAATCAAGTGCACACCTGTGAAGTTGGATGGAACCGCGGCCTAGCCGCTCCAACAGTCTCCTCGGTGTGCTTTTATTTTTGGAGGTCTTATGTTAGATTTAAAACGTATTCGGACAGACTTTGATGCTGTCGCAGAGAAATTAGCTACCCGTGGTGTAGCAGCTGATGTGCTCAATCAAATGAAGGAAATTGACGAGCAAAGACGTGATTTACTGGTGAAAGTAGAAAATCTCAAAGCAGAACGCAACACCGTTTCTGCAGAGATTGCCCAAGCCAAGCGCAACAAAGAAAATGCAGATGACAAGATTGCAGCCATGCAAAAACTATCTGCCCAAGTCAAGGACTTGGATGCTACTTTAGCTGAATTGGATGCTAAACTAACCGAATTCACTACAACCCTGCCAAACATTCCACACGATAGCGTGCCAGTCGGAGCAGACGAGGATGACAATGTAGAAGTCCGCCGTTGGGGTACACCTCGCCAATTTGACTTTGAAGCTAAGGCTCACTGGGATTTGGGCGAAGATTTGGACATCTTAGACTGGGAACGTGGCGCAAAAGTTACTGGAGCCCGCTTCCTCTTTTACAAGGGATTAGGAGCTCGATTAGAGCGCGCCATCTACAACTTTATGCTAGACGAGCATGGCAAAGAAGGCTATACGGAGGTCATCACTCCCTATATGGTCAACCATGACTCTATGTTTGGTACTGGCCAATATCCTAAGTTCAAAGAAGATACCTTTGAGCTAAGCGATACCAACTTCGTGCTCATCCCAACTGCCGAAGTTCCACTGACCAACTACTATCGAGACGAAATTCTAGATGGCAAGGAATTGCCAATCTACTTCACAGCTATGAGCCCATCTTTCCGCTCTGAAGCTGGTTCTGCTGGTCGTGACACACGTGGTCTGATCCGCCTGCACCAATTCCACAAGGTTGAAATGGTGAAATTTGCCAAGCCAGAAGAATCTTATGAAGAGCTGGAAAAGATGACTGCCAATGCAGAAAACATCCTGCAAAAGCTCAATCTGCCTTACCGTGTCGTTGCTCTTTCTACTGGCGACATGGGCTTCTCTGCTGCTAAAACCTACGACTTGGAAGTCTGGATTCCAGCTCAGAACACTTACCGTGAAATCTCTAGCTGCTCTAACACAGAAGATTTCCAGGCTCGTCGAGCACAAATTCGCTACCGTGACGAAGCCGATGGCAAGGTCAAACTCCTCCACACTCTAAACGGGTCTGGATTGGCTGTCGGACGTACAGTAGCTGCTATCTTAGAAAATTACCAAAACGAAGATGGCTCTGTAACCATTCCTGAAGTCCTACGTCCTTACATGGGCGGCTTGGAAGTCATCGCACCAAAATAAACAATGAAAGGTCCGAAACAATCGGACCTTTTCTTATACTCCTTAAGGAGAAACTCAACAGTTCAGAAAGAGAAACGAAATATAGGATTTTCTACTTTAAAAAGAGGCTGGGACAAAAGTCCTAGCCTCTCAATTGTCTTTGGATTGTCGAGCAAGGCGCAGTGGTTGAGTGGGCTCTACTACGCTGATTTCATCAGCTTTTACAGCCCTACTCAACTGTGCGGAGGTGGGACGACGAAATCGAATTCTAACGAATTACCGATTTCTGTCCCACTCTCCTTTTCTGTTACTTAACGTGACTTGCTAACTCTTCTTGAGCTTTTTTATTTGATTCTTCTTTTTCTTTTTCCCATTTTTTCAAAGCCTTTTGATAATCAGCTACTGTCAGAACCTTATCTTGAAGCTCCATTCCCTTAAATACATAGACATCACCCTTGATACCTACATAAGAGTAGGCTTTGGTAAATGGTACGACCTTTTGAACCATTGGTGAAGCGCCTGCAGAAATAGATGGAATGACAATAGAACTATCTGTTAACCAAGCCTGCGCTGCTGCATATTTCGTATAGCGAGCATTGGTGTCTTGCTTTTCTGCATCTGCCTGATCCAAAAGCGCTTTGTAGTCCGTTAAACCAACCTTGGAAGCAAGATCTTGGTTTTGGCCTTTTGTCAGACCAATATTGTCCAAGATATCCCCTGTCTCTGGGTTAAAGATATTCAAATAAGTCACTGGATCTTGATAGTCCGCTGACCAACCAGACATATTGAGGTCATAGTCCTTTTGGGCAGCTGTTTCTGCGAAGTAAGTAGAGTTATCAAAATCGTCTGATGACATTTGATGCACGTCAATCACAACGTTTTCTTGGCCTAGAGCTGCCTCAACAGATTGTTTGAAGGAGTTGGTCCGCTGCACCATGATTTTATCAGTTTGGTCAACTGGTACATCTAGATGAATTGGGAATTCAACTCCCTGTGCTTGCAAAGCTTCTTTTGCCTTAGCAAATTCTGCCTTGGCCTTATCTGGGTTGTAAATGCTGTCTTGAGCATCAGCTAATTTGACACCTTTCCATTCATCCCCATAAGAAGCCAACTGTGATTCAACAACATCCGAGAAGTCCTTGCCATCTACTTGCACAAAACTAGGAGGCACAAGCAAGCTTCTGATAATTTTCGTTGCTCCTTCATTACCATTCATCTGGGCACCAAAGGATTTACGGTCAAAAGCAAAGTTGATTGCTTGGCGGAAGTCTTTATTTTGAATTGCTTCTTTGCTGGCAGCTTTTTGGGCATCTGTCTTAGAAGTGTGGCTATAAGCCTGACGATTCAAGTTAAAGGCATAGAAATAGCTAGTTGAGTTTTGTGGAGTAAAGATGATGTTGTCCTTGTATTTCTTTTCTACTGATGCGTAGTTTGAGCTAGTCGGATAGAGACGAGCTTGTGTGTAAGCACCATCAGTAAAGTTACGGATCAACGACTCTTGGTCAGAACCATCGTAGTAAGTCAACTTGACATCTTCGATCTTCACATTGTCCTTGTCCCAATAGTTTTGGTTTTTAGAATATTCGATAACAGACTTAGAAGTAAATGACTTTAATACATATGGACCATTGTAGAGGATACCGGAAGGTTTCACGGTACCAAAGTCTTTGCCTTCTTTCTTCAGAAATTCTTCGTTAATCGGGAAGAGAATGCCCATCGTTGTCTTAGAATTCCAATAGCTTTCTGGCTGATTCAGAGTGTATTGAACTGTATTGTCGTCGATTGCCTTGACACCGACAGTAGAGAAATCATTGCTTTCTCCTTTGATATAAGCATCCAAGCCCTTGATAGAGTTTTGCACGATTGGTAATGCTTCTGATTTTTCATCTGCAGCGTGCTTGAGCCCTGTGACAAAATCTTGTGCCTTGACAGCAGCATACTCTTCACCTTCTGCTGTGTACCATTTAGCATCCTTACGCAACTTATAAGTATAAGTTAGGCCGTCTTTGGACACAGTCCAGTCTTCAGCCAATGAAGGGACAAGATTCCCATATTGATCATTTTCTAAAAGACCGTCGACCAAATTGGCAATAACGTCAGAAGTGGAGGCGCGATTGGAGTTTACATAATCCAATGTATCTGGATCTGTATTATAGACATAAGAATATGTCTTTGCCGAGCTGGTGCTTGACTTGCCACAAGCAGCTAAGAATAGCGCTGATGCTGCAACCAAACCAGTAATAGCCAACCATTTAGATTTTTTCATGAGCAAATCTCCTTCTTTAGATTATGTATTATTATACATCATTTCCAGACAAAAACAAGTCTTATTTAAGAAAATTTTAAAATTCTATGCATTTTTCTTATTTTTATTGAAACAAAGTATAGGAAAATTTTTATGCATTTTCATATATTTTCATAAACATGCATAAAATCTTATAAATAAAAATTTGTTCAATATTTTACAAGGATTCTTGAATAGGATTATCAAAAATATCGGCTTTTTTATGTTACAATAGATTTATTACTAATCTAGGGGAAAGAAATGAAAAAACTTTTTATATTTCTACTGCTATTCTCTGGTCTGATTGCCAAGCCTGTTCTGGCAGATGACTATGAAATTGCCGCTAAAAGCGCCATTGCTGTCGATGCAAACTCAGGAAAAATCCTCTATGAAAAGGAGACTACAAGCCCACTAGAAGTCGGTGCTATTACTAACATTTTGACTGCTTATCTGGTTTACGAAGCCATTGCTAATGGCAAACTGAGCCTAGAAACTGAGGTTGATATTTCTGATTATGCTTACCAGCTGACAGTAAATCCCTCTATCGCGAACCTGCCTCTGGAAGCGCGACGCTACAAGGTAAAGGACTTGCTGAATGCCTCTCTTTTGGCCAGTGCCAACAGCGCCACTATCGCTCTGGCAGAAAAAGTTGCTGGAAGTGAAGAAAATTTTGTCAAAATGATGAAAGCCAAACTCAAAGAATGGAATATTTCTGATGCAACCATTGTAAATGCTACTGGTACAGATATTCGTTTACTAGATGGTTCGCTAGACACTACTAATACCGAAGAGGAGGCCGCAGAGAATTCTAAAAGCAAGAAAAAACAAGAGACTGTCAATAAGTTCAGTGCTTATGATATAGCTGTGATTGCTTCACATCTGATCGATGACTACCCAGAGGTCCTTGGTATCACTTCCAAATCTCATGTGAATTTTGCAGGAATCCAACTAGAAAATCCCAATTTAATGTTGGAAGGCTCTCCTAGTTTTCGGACAGGAGTGAAGGGCTTGAAGACAGGTGGGTCCAAGCAGAATGGTGTCTCATTTGTCGGCGTAACAAGTGAAAAAGGGATGCGATTGATCACAGTCGTTTTAGGGGTCGCACAGGAAGATAACGACCCTAATACTCGTTTTGGCGTTACATCTAGCCTAATGACCTACGTTACGCAAAATTTTTCTCCGACAGTCTTGGTCAAAAAAGGGGAAAGATACAACAACTCCCAAGTAGCTATTAGAGACAGCCAAGAGGATAAGGTCGCTGCAGTTGCCAGTGAGGACCTGGTAATCCTAGAACGGATAGCCAATCAGGCTGAACATAAAGTTACCTTTACTCCAAGTTCACAGGAGCTGCAGGCACCCTTGAAAAAGGGTAGTGTAGTGGGCACCCTCACTTATACAGATTCTGAGCCAATCGGCCAGGGCTACATCGAAAATAAGAAAACTTCTATTTCTATGGTTACAGAAGAAAAGGTTGAAAAAGCTATCATTTTCAAAGTCTGGTGGAACGACTTCATCCGCTTTGTCAATGAGAAGTTATAAAAGAAATACCGCGAATCAATTGATTCGCGGCTATTTGTATACTTTGTAAACGTTTAAAGTAATCAAAAAAAGTTCTTTGAGGGGTAATTAACAATATAGTATTCTGCTACTGTTTAACAGGTCCTCTGAATTTTTTAAACACTTTGCTTAAGCAAAGATTTATTCACAATTAAAAAGAGGCCAACGCCTCTTTTTATCCAACAGACCCTTCCATTTCATAGCTGATGAGACGGTTCAACTCAACAGCGTATTCCATTGGCAGTTCCTTGGTGAAGGGCTCGACAAAGCCCATGACAATCATTTCTGTTGCTTCGGATTCCGATAGGCCACGGCTCATGAGGTAGTAGAGCTGCTCCTCTGAAATCTTAGAAACCTTAGCTTCATGTTCCAAAGCCACTTGCGAGTTGTGAATTTCATTAAATGGAATAGTGTCTGAAGCAGACAAGTCGTCCATGATAATAGTATCACACTCGATATGGCTGACAGATTTCTTAGAATTGCGAGCAAAGGTCACTTGTCCGCGGTAGTCTACCTTACCTCCGCCCTTAGCAATGGACTTGGAAACAATAGATGAGCTAGTATGTGGCGCATTGTGAATCATCTTAGCCCCTGTATCCTGATGCTGACCAGCATTGGCAAAGGCAATAGAAAGCATGGTACCACGCGCCCCTTCTCCATCAAGGTAAACAGATGGGTACTTCATGGTTGTTTTGGCACCCAAGTTTCCGTCAATCCACTCAACTGTCGCATCTTTCATGGCCCGTGCACGTTTGGTTACCAAGTTATAGACATTATCAGACCAGTTTTGGATGGTCGTATAGCGCATATAGGCGCCGTCAAGGGCAAAGATTTCAACAATAGCTGCATGTAAGCTGTTACTTGAATAAGTAGGCGCTGTACATCCTTCTACGTAGTGAACACTTGCTCCCTCATCAACGATAATCAAGGTCCGCTCAAACTGACCGGAATTTTCATTGTTGATACGGAAGTAGGTTTGAAGCGGAATGTCTACCTTAACACCTTTTGGCACATAGATAAAGGTACCACCAGACCAGACGGCGGAGTTGAGAGCTGCTAGCTTGTTATCTGTTGGAGGGACTAGCTTAGCAAAATACTGCTTGAAGAGCTCTGGGTATTCCTTAAGAGCTGAGTCGGTATCCGTGAAAACGATTCCTAGCTTTTGGAACTCTTCCTTCATATTGTGGTAGACCACTTCGGACTCATACTGGGCAGCTGCACCAGCAAGGTAAGCTCGCTCTGCTTCTGGGATCCCAATCCGCTCAAAGGTTTCCTTGATCTTCTCAGGCACTTCATCCCAGCTTCTAGCTGGCTTATCAGAGGCCTTTTGGTAATAAATCAAGTCATCAAAATTAATTTCTGACAAATCCGGCCCCCAAGTCTGCATCGGCATCTTTTTGAAAACCTCGTAGGACTTAAGGCGGAAATCCAACATCCACTCTGGTTCACCCTTGGCTGCAGAAAGCTCACGAATAACCGCTTCATTCAGCCCTTTCCCTGTCGAGAGAACAGGCTCAACATCGTCATGGAAACCAAACTTGTACTCACCGAGATCAATTGGTTTTGGTTCTACTCTTTCTTCTGACATAATTTCCTTTCACATTCTTACTTTTTATCTTCTTCAATTGCTCGCTTGAGGGCATTCCAACCCAAGGTCGCACACTTAATCCGCTGCGGGAATTTGGCAACGCCAGCTAAAAAGGCTCCATCTCCCAATTCTTTCTGGCGACTGTCTTCTTGGCCCTGAACCATCTGTGAGAAGACTTCTGCTAATTCCAAGGCCTGCTCTTTTGTCTTGCCCAGAACCGCATCCGTCATCATGCTGGCCGAAGCCGTTGAGATAGTACAGCCGGAATTCACAAAGGCAATATCCTCTATCTGATTTTCAGCATTAAACTTCACTGACAAACTGATAACATCACCACAGGTCGGATTATTGAGGACTACCTGCTCCACATCTTCCAGTTTCCCATGATGATGGGGGTGAGCCGAGTGATCGGTCACAACCGCCTTGTAAAGACTGTCTAACTTAGAAAGCGCCATTGAAAAACTCCTTTGTCTTTTCTAAAGCATCTATCAACTTGTCACAATCCGCATAGGTATTGTAGATATAAAAGCTGGCCCGCACAGTCGCTGGCACCTGCAGGTAGGTGAGCAAAGGCTGAGCACAATGGTGACCCGCCCGAACAGCCACTCCTTCGTAGTCCAGAGCCGTTGCGGCATCATGTGGATGGAGACCATCCAGGTTAAAGGCAATCACGCCTGAGCGCTGGGCCAAATCCTGAGAGCCATAAATGGTCAAGCCTTCCACTGCCCGTAACTTAGGAAATACGTAGGCAATCAAGTCCTGCTCATGCTGAGCAATGGCATCCATGCCCAGCTCTTCCAAATAATCAATGGCCGCCGCAAGACCGATTGCACCTGCCATATTTGGCGTACCGGCCTCAAACTTCCAAGGAAGCTCCTTCCAGGTCGCTTCCTGCTCATAGACGAAATCAATCATTTCGCCGCCGAACTCGACTGGTGTCATCTGCTCTAGCAGCTCTTCCTTGCCATAGAGAACTCCGATACCAGTCGGGCCTGCCATCTTATGCCCCGAAAAGGCGAAGAAGTCCACATCCAAATCCTGCACATCAATCTTCATGTGCGGAATGGATTGAGCTCCATCCACCACCAAAAGTGCTCCTCGCTGATGAACCAGTTGGGCAATCTCCTTGATGGGATTGATGACACCGAGGACATTAGAAGCATGAGCCAGAGAGACAAACTTGGTTCGCTCATTGAGCTTGGCACGGAAATCTTCCATATCCAGAGCACCGTCTTTGAGATAGACATAGACCAACTTGGCTCCAGTCTTCCTACAAGCTTCCTGCCAAGGGATGACATTGGAATGGTGCTCCATGATAGAAATCAGCACTTCGTCACCAGGCTGCAGCCTTTCAGCCGCAAACTGAGCCACCCAATTGAGACTCGTCGTGGTTCCTCGCGTAAAGAGGACTTCTCTGCTAGAAGCCGCATTGATAAAAGAGCGAACTCTTTCTCTGGCTGCTTCATAGGCTGCTGTTGCCCGCTCGGCCAGCGTATGCACACCACGGTGGACGTTGGCATTGTCTCTAAGATAGTAGTTTTCGATAGCTGCCAACACCTGCTTGGGTTTCTGGGTTGTCGCCGCATTGTCCAAATAAACCAAAGGCTCATCATTGACAATTTGGTCCAAAATGGGAAAATCTTTCTTGATTGCTTCTGCATTAAATCCAGACATGAAGACTCCTATCTACTTACGCGGGACAAGGCCCAGCTTTTTATCTTTTTGCGAGAATAATATCGATATTTTCAATCATTTCATCACGGACTTCTTTAACAGGGATTTCCACAATCACTGAGCCTAAGAAGCCACGCACGACCAAACGTTCAGCCGTCGCCTTATCAAGACCCCGACTCATGAGGTAATACATATCCTCCGGATCAACCTGACCGATAGAAGCCGCGTGACCAGCTGTCACATCGTTCTCATCAATCAAGAGAATTGGATTTGCATCTGAGCGCGCTTGGTCAGACAGCATGAGAACCCGGCTTTCCTGCTGGGCATCTGCTCCCTTAGCCCCTTTGATAATATGGCCGATACCATTGAAGGTCAGCGTTCCTTTTTCCAGGATAACCCCGTGCTGTAGGATATTTCCGATAGAGTTGCAGCCATAGTTAGTCACTCGGGTGTCAATTCCCTGAACCTGCTTGCCACTTGAGAGCGCCACTACTTTCATATCCGCATGGCTTCCATTACCGTAAAGGTCGCTATCAAAGTCAGCCACGACATTGCCTTCGTTCATAACGCCGATAGCCCAGTCAATCATGGCATCATTATCCAACTTACCGCGACGGCTGATATAAGCCGTCACATTTTCGCCCAAACGATCAATAGCGGAAAACTTAATCTGAGCTCCAGCCTGGGCAATGACTTCAACGGTGATATTGGCAGTTGCTAGAACAGTTCCCTCACCGTAAGTTTCCAAGCGTTCCAAGTAGCTAACCTTTGAATGCTTGCCTGCGATAATCAAAATATGCTTGTTAAAAGGAACATCGCTTTCGCTATCCTGATAAAAAATTCCTTCAATCGGCTGGTCAATCTCAACATTATCCGGTACATAAAGAACCGCACCGCTGTTGAAGTAGGCCGTATGGTAAGCCGCCAATTTATCCTCGTCATACTTGACTGCGGACATGAAATGCTTCTCTACCAACTCTGGTATCTCTTCCAAAGCAGAGTGGAAATCAGTGAAGACCACACCTTGCTCTGCCAAATCAGCTGGCAATTGCTCAAGGACAGTTTGGGTTCCCATTTGAATAAACTTGAGATTGTCTCCAAGAGCCGTGAAATCTGGCACATTAGTCAAAGGCTCGCTATCCGAAATACGGCCGTCACCCAGATTCCAGCGGTGAAATTTGACCCGCTCAATAACTGGCAAGTCCAGTTGATCAATCTTGTCAAAAGCCTGCTGACGGAGATCAGCCAACCATACTGGTTCTGCGTGAACTTGTGAAAATTCGTGAATCAATTCTTTTGTCATGTCATTCTCCTATCTTTTATCAAAGTCAAAAGAATGTTTGACTAGACTTCTTCAGTATAGTTGAAGCCCAACTCTTCAGCCAATTTGGCATAGCCTTCTTTTTCCAAGCGAACTGCCAGTTCTGGACCGCCAGAAAGAACAACTTTCCCCTCCATCATGACATGAACTACGTCTGGAGTGATATAGTTGAGCAGGCGTTGGTAGTGGGTGATGATCATAGCGCCAAAGCCTTCGCCGCGCATAGCATTAACCCCTTTAGACACGACCTTGAGAGCGTCGATATCCAGACCTGAGTCAATCTCATCCAAAAGCGCAAAAGTTGGCTCTAGCATGAGCAACTGCAGGATTTCATTACGTTTTTTCTCACCACCTGAGAAACCTTCATTAAGGTAGCGCTCAGCCATCTCTTCCTTCATGTTGAGCAATTCCATCTTTTCATCTAGTTTAGTAATGAAGTCGCGGACAGAGATTTTTTCATCGTCTTCCTTGCCAGCATTCATGGCCGCACGGAGAAACTCTGCATTGGTAATACCAGGAATTTCACTAGGATACTGCATCGCAAGGAAGAGTCCCATACGAGCCCGTTCATCCACTTCTAGCTCCAAGATATTAACCCCATCAAAAAGCACCTCTCCTTGAGTTACTTCATAGTTAGGATTTCCCATAATAGCTGCAGACAAGGTAGATTTCCCTGTTCCATTTGGACCCATGATGGCTGCAACTTCTCCCGTTTTCAGAGTAAGATTTACTCCTTTGAGGATTTTTTTTCCTTCAATTTCAACATGAAGATCTTTGATTTCTAAGACAGACATTTCTTTTTCCTTTCTTTGCTTAGCTGATTTACATACTTTAGTATACCAAAAAAAAGCCCAAAAGGCTTTTATTTTGTTTAGAACTATTCTTGTTTGTGTTTCTTTTGGTATCTCTTCTCTCGAACTTCTTCTCGATAAGAAGAGTTTCCGATAAAGCGTAGGATATTGAGCAGAGGCGTCCTCTGTGGACCCAGAACACCTATTAGTTCTACCAAGAGTTCGACACCTAGCAGAAGACCAATTACGAGGAGGAGTCCACCGATGCGGGTTGATACATTTAGCAGGAGAGAAATCATTGAGAAAATCATAGAAATCCCATAGATAACCAGAACTGTTCCCCGATGTGTCAGCCCCAAGGACAAGAGCCTATGATGAAGGTGGTGACGGTCAGGCTGGTAAAATTTCTGACCTGACAAAGTTCGACGAACGATTGCCAAAAAGGTATCGGTAATTGGTACACCCAAGATAATCATAGGCGTTACAATCGCTACCGCTGTCGCATTCTTCAAGCCTTGTAGAGACAGGACCGAAATCATAAAGCCAATGAAAAGAGCCCCCGTATCCCCGCCATATATAATGGCTGGATGATAATTGTAAGGAAAGAAGCCAGCAATAGAGGCCACTAAAACCAAGATGGTCAAAGTCAGAAATAAATTATGACCCGGCAAGAAAAAGTAGGAAACAATGCCCATGGTTAGCAAGGAAATAATGGAGACCCCGCTAACAAGGCCGTCTAAACCATCCATGAGATTGACCGCATTAGTAATAGAGACAATCCAGAGAATGGTCAGAATAAAAGATAGCCAAGGTGGGAAAAAAAGATGGGGACCACCAAACGGAATCTTAAAGTCATCCAAGCGGAAATCCGTCAGCCACCAAATCAGACAGGCAGCTAGCACAATCCCCCCTAACTTCATCAGAGGACTTAATTCTTTAATATCATCGATAAGCCCTGTCAGGGCAACAATCAAGCCCCCCAACACCACCGGCCAAATATAGTCAAAATAAGTCTGTTCAAAAAAAGTGACGCCAACAATCTGCGGCATGAAGACCAAAGTTGCCAAGGTAAAAGCCGTCACAACTGCCAGACCGCCTGCACTCGGCATGGGCTTCTTATTGATTCGTCGAGCATTAGGATAGTCGACTGCATCCATTTTAAAAGCCAAGAGGCGAACGAGGGGAGTCAGCAAAACTCCGACAAAAAATGTCGCTAGTAGCACCAAAATGAACTTCAATGGAAAAGCAATCATAAGCATTCAACTTTCTGCAACTGTTGGATGGCTTCTGTCACCAAAAGCAGACGTCCGTGTTCTTGTAGGACAGCACGAGTAATATCTGTATCCTCAGCAAATTCCCGCATTTTAGACAGTAACCAAGCTGGATAGAGCTCTGGTTGCTCTTCCAAATCTACCAAAATAGTCAGGTAGTAGGCAGAGTCATATTTATAGAGTTCTGACAGGTCTATTGGATAGTCAACCGTTTTGGCGAAAGAAACTGCACTCTGCAAATTAGTAAATGACAAAATATAGTAGACATAACGATCTAGATTTTCTTCCCTATCTTCTGAAGAATCTACAGAGGCCTCCTGATCAGCCTCTGCTGCTTCTAAAGATTTGACTGCCTCAAGGTCATCCTTACTCTTTTCAAAGATATTTTTCTCTAAAGTCTTTAAGAACTCATCTGGAGACATCTGACTGAGCTCATCCATGTCTGGTAGATTGCCCAAATCTTCAAAATTCAAATTCTTATCAATCTTGGATCTCGTCACAAAGACATCCAACTTGTCTGGCTTAGGCGTCACTCGAAAGCTTAGCATGCCACTGTCCAAGAAGCTTTCCGGCATTTCCAACTCATCCAAAATAGTATAGAAAAATTCTTCTGTTTTTTCTTGGGGAACTAGGAAATCCGCGATTTCCATTCCGTGTTCTTCTAGATCTTCCAACTGGATGGTGATTTTAATCGTCGAATCATTAATCTGTTTCACTTCCATCTCATCAACCTCATACTTTCATAGTCTTTCTATTATACTAAAATTCTAAACTTATTTCAAAAAAATAACTGGTCAAATAAGAAAAGGCTGGGAAAATTTCCCAAGCCCTGATTAGCCAATAATGACCTTAATCAGACCGTAAACCAAGAGCAAAACTCCGAGTCCGATCCGATATTTACCAAAGATTGTAAAGTCATGATTCTTGACATAGTCTGTCAGGAAGCGAATCACATAAAGACTGACACCGAAGGCCACTCCCATCGCTACCAATAAAAGGAATAATTGATCGAAACCTAAAGAATTACCCTTGATAATAAATTTCAGGATTTTCAGCCCACTTGCACCAAACATGATTGGAATACCTAAGTAGAAAGTGAACTCTGTCACAACTGGTCGACTGACACCATTCAAGAGACCACCGACAATGGTCGCACCTGATCGGCTAGTTCCTGGAAAGAGGGACAAGACTTGGAAAAGACCGATATAAAGGGCTGTTTGATAAGGAAGTCTACTCAATTCTGTAACAGTCGGTTCCACCTGCTCTCGTTTTTCCAGATAGATAAAGGCAGCCCCGTAGATAATCAGCATGATCGCGACGGATACCAGATTATAAAAATGCGCTTCAAACCAATCATCTAGGAAAAGACCGATGATTGCAGCTGGCAAAGCAGCAACGACTACCTTGGCCCAGAGCTGCCATGTCAGCTGAATTTGACGAGCTGTTTTCCCTGGCTTAAAAGGATTGAGCTTATCAAAATAAATCACCACAACCGCCAAGATAGCTCCCAGTTGAATGACAACATTGAACATTTCCATGAAGGCTGGATTTTCATTTTTATACTTGATAAAGTCTTGAATCAGAATCAAGTGGCCGGTACTCGAAATGGGTAGCCACTCTGTAATTCCTTCAACAATTCCATAAATAATGGACTTTAAAATTTCAATAATAAACATACATAACTCCTAAAACAACTTTAACATTTATTATACCACATATTGGAGGAGAGGAAAAGCTTTCTCAAGGGCTTTAGCAAGCTTTTTATCAAAAGGCTCCGCCACCTCCGCCTCCACCGCCACCAGAGAAGCCACCTCCTGCTCCCCCTCCTGATGAAACAGAAAAATGACTGGCCGTCGAGGCAATGTGTCCATAATTTGAAAAACTATGGGAGCTTGCGTAGAAAATAGGATGAAGATTATATTGTAGATAAGTATTCATAGACGCGTTTTCCAAGGAAATCTGACGCAGCTTCATGACCCGACTAACCCGATCCGCATAGCCAAATAGGGTAGCATAGACCAAAAGTCGGTTCCACAGGACAATGCCCTCTACCTCGGTATCGTATAGGCGAGCGATGTAGCGTAGCATATTCGCAAAGCTATTCCAGAGATAGAAATCATGGGCCCCCTCATCGCTCAAGACACCATCCCGCTGATATAACTGCAAGGCTCTGCCCAGCAGAACGGTCAACACCGAAGCGACAGCTGCAAGCGGAAGATAGGACCAAATAAAACCGTCTAGCTTGATCAAATAGATAAAAAATGTCAAGAGAGACAAGCCAAAAGCAAGGAAACTTGCCATTAGAGCCAACCACAAGAGAAGCTTTTCTCCTCGTTTCAAAGGACGATAGTGATCCAGCAAGTTTAGCTCCCGAATCTCCTTTAATACTTGTTCAGACAAAAGGTTTAAATCAGTTGAAAAGCGATTTTTTATTCGATTTCCAATTTGGCGGATTCGTGCTTCATCTGTTGATTTTTTATTTTTATAAAGATCTTCTGAAATCTGATAAGATTCAAACAAGTCTGCTACAGCTGTCTGTTTATGGTCACCAAATGCCATCTGTAAGAATTGACCTTCAAACTCTGACAAACCTTTTTTAGAAGTTGGTTTCAAGATTGGCTTGTCTGCAGTTCCTAAAAGCTCGATATAGCCTCGATCCATCAAATCCAGCAAGGTCGCCTGCACCAAATTTTCAAATTTCAATGCGGCTCGTCCGCCACTGGTCGGATCGACTTCCCTCATATCCACAGCAAAGATATTGGCCGCTACAATGAGCGGAGCCAGATCTTGCGGAGCTTCATAGAGGCGAGCATCTTTTGGAAAAGCTTGGCTAGGACGAATCTTAACTCGAAAGATCAAATAAAATATTCCCGAAAGCATCAGCAAGAACAACCCCAAAAGAGGCAGATAAACTTCCCCCAAGCGATGATAAAACTGGCTCTTGGCTACAATCTCTTTCTCAACTGCTTGAAAAGTCTGTAGATAGTTGGTTGCTTTTGGATCCTCTACTGCCTGATGTAAGGCTTGGCGATGCCAATATCCATGCAGTTCAACCTTCTTCCTGCTAGGCAAATGAGATAGCTGTATCCGATAATCACCTCGGTCCCTATTTATAGTAGCCGATTGGCCAAAATAACCTGTATGAACATACATGTCTGTTAGAGACCAAGTTCCCAAGCCCCAAACCTTAATCGTCACATTTTGCAGCTCTTCTTCCCAATCACTGATTGGAGTCCATTTGAGCTCTGCAATATCTTTATGAAGAAACAGAAGATTGGTCAAGTTCCATGTGACTGTTACTTTGACCGTATCGCCTTCTTTACCCGCATTGTAAATCTTAACCTCGTAGCCATCTCCTAAATCCGTGACTCGTGGTTCAAAGTCATATTTTACGACTCCATTCGTTTTCACAGAAACTTTTGGATCTGAATCAATAGCAAAGCCTTCTGGCATCTTTCCTGCTGAGCCTAGGGAAACCATCTGGCCATTGTAATCATCATCAAAATGATAAGTCACCTCTTCTGTATAGGTAGCTGTATTATCGGCGTGGATCTCCAAATCTCCATTATAAGACTGGATTTGATAGTCTAAAGCTGACACCGTTCCAGCAAAAAATAAACTCAAAAAAAGAATAAAAATCCCTGACAAGTACCTTTTCATAAACCAAAGTCCTTTTCTAAATCTTTATCCTATTATAGCATTTTTCTCAAGTAAGGGCTTACCGGGATTGAAAAGTCGAATATTTTTCGGTAGAATAGAAAGAACTATTTTAGAAGGACTAGGAGAGAATATGAAAAAATTCATTTTAACCTTATTGACAGCCCTCCTCGTCTGTCTGGGGACCTTTACCGTAGCTCAGGCGGATGATTATCTCAGAATTGGGATGGAAGCGGCCTATGCCCCTTTCAACTGGACCCAAGATGATGATTCGAATGGCGCTGTTAAAATCGAAGGAACAAATCAGTATGCCAATGGTTACGATGTCCAAGTTGCTAAAAAGATTGCTCAGGAAATGGGCAAGGAGCCTCTAGTTGTAAAAACTTCTTGGAACGGACTGATTCCAGCCTTGACATCTGGTAAAATCGATATGATTATCGCTGGTATGAGCCCAACTGCCGAACGGAAAAAAGAAATCGCCTTTTCTAACAGCTACTATACTAGTGAGCCTGTTATGCTGGTTCGAAAAGACGGCAACTACGCTAATGCTAAGACCCTCAAAGACTTCAAGGATGCTAAAATCACCTCTCAGCAAGGTGTCTATCTTTACAATCTGATTTCTCAACTGCCAGGTGCTAAGCAAGAGACCGCCATGGGAGATTTCGCCCAAATGCGTCAAGCTCTAGAATCCGGTGTTATTGACGGATATATTTCTGAACGTCCCGAAGCTCTGACAGCTGAAGCTGCCAACTCTAAGTTCAAGATGATCCAATTTAAAGAGGGCTTTGAGGTTGGCGAAGAAGATGCCTCTATCGCTGTCGGTATGCGTAAAGACGACAGCCGAATCGAGCAAGCTAATGCAGCTATCGCTAAACTCTCAACGGATGACCAAGTCCAGCTGATGGATCAGATGATTAAGAAGCAGCCGGTGGACACCGATACTGACGATGCTGAAGATACATTCTTCAACAAAGTTTTTAAAATTTGGAAGGAAAATTGGCCTCAGTTCTTACGCGGAGCTGGTTTGACCTTGCTTATTTCCATCACAGGGACGATCGCTGGTCTCCTCATCGGTTTGTTGATTGGGGTCTATCGGACAGCGCCCATTTCAAAAAATAAGGCTCTAGCCTTCCTGCAAAAACTATTCGGTTGGTTCCTTAATGTTTACATTGAAATCTTCCGTGGTACGCCTATGATTGTACAATCCATGGTTATCTACTATGGAACAGCTCAGGCCTTTGGTATTTCGATTGACCGGACGGCTGCAGCCATCTTTATCGTTTCTATCAATACTGGTGCCTACATGAGTGAAATTGTCCGCGGTGGTATCTTTGCCGTTGATAAAGGACAATTCGAAGCGGCTACTGCCCTCGGAATGACCCACGGCCAAACCATGCGCAAGGTCGTCCTACCACAGGTAGTTCGCAATATTCTGCCTGCAACGGGGAATGAATTTGTCATCAATATCAAGGATACATCTGTCCTCAATGTTATCTCCGTGGTGGAGCTCTACTTCTCAGGAAATACCATTGCAACTCAGACTTATCAGTATTTCCAAACCTTCACTATTATCGCAGCTATTTACTTTGTCTTGACCTTTACCGTCACTCGAATCCTTCGTTTCATCGAGCAGAAATTTGACACAGATCATTACACAACAGGTGCCAACCAAATGCAGACGGGAGAATTGAAACAATGACCGAAACAATTTTAGAAATCAAAAATCTCAAAAAATCCTATGGAGAGAACCAAGTCTTGAAAGACATTTCTCTGACTGTCCGCAAGGGCGAAGTTATCTCCATTATCGGAAGTTCTGGTAGCGGAAAATCAACCTTTCTCCGCTCCATCAACCTCCTAGAAACACCTACTGCTGGCGAAATTCTCTACCGCGGGAAAAATGTCTTGGACGAAAACTACGACCTGACTCACTACCGCGAAAAATTAGGCATGGTGTTCCAAAGTTTTAATCTTTTTGAAAATCTCAATGTGCTGGAAAACACCATCGTAGCTCAGACAACCGTACTCAAAAGAGAGCGTGCTGAAGCAGAAAAGATTGCCAAAGAAAATCTGGAAAAGGTCGGTATGGGTGAGCTCTACTGGCAAGCCAAGCCTAAACAACTCTCAGGTGGACAAAAGCAGCGGGTTGCCATTGCACGTGCGCTTTCCATGAATCCTGATGCCATCCTTTTCGATGAGCCAACTTCAGCTCTTGACCCAGAAATGGTCGGCGAAGTTCTGAAAATCATGAAGGAATTGGCTAAAGAAGGCCTGACTATGATTGTCGTGACCCACGAAATGGAATTTGCCCGTGATGTTTCCAGCCGTGTTATCTTTATGGATAAAGGCGTCATCGCAGAAGAAGGCACTCCACAAGAATTCTTTACCAATCCTAAAGAAGAACGAACCAAGGAATTCCTACATCGCTTCTTGAAATAAACAACCAATCAAACAAACAAGACGGAAAAAGATACATCCGCCTTGTTTTTTTATTCGCAAAATAAAAAAGCGGGTTTCCCCACTTTCCGAAGATTAGTCTTCAAACTTTTCATGATTCTTATCGTAGAAATCAATCAAGCCAAGAGCTGTTTCAAAAGAAATATTCTTTACTTTTGCACGTCCTTGAGCAAGAGCAATAATTGACATTTCACGCGCGTTTGTTTCTTTACTAATACGGTAACCTGTAATTTTTTTGTCACGAACCCATCCAACGACTGACTCTACTTTTTCAAAATTTGATTTAGCCATTTCTTACTCCTCTCTAACTTATTTCGAATACTAATATAATGGTTTTTATACAGTTTGTCAACTTAGAAAAACCAAAACAAACAAATTAAATAATTCTGAATATTCTATATTTATTTAGCTTTGAGGGCTGAAAGGATCTGGGTGCGAATACTCTCCACTCCATCAGGATTTGCTGGAAGGAAGATTGTATTATTTCCTTGCTTATCTGCAAAATTATTCAAGGTATCTAAATATTGGTTAGTCAAGAGGATGGACATAATCTGTTCTTCTGTCAATTCAACATTGGCGCCTTTGAGCTCCTTAATTGAATCTGCTAAGCCATCTACGATTGCCTTCCGCTGCTCTGCAATACCGACCCCATGAAGACGATCTTTCTCAGCCTCAGCTTCTGCAGCAGTTACAATTTTAATCTTATCTGCTTCTGCCAATTCCTGAGCTGCCACGCGCTTGCGTTGAGCTGCGTTGATTTCGTTCATAGACTGTTTAACTTCTGCATCTGGCTCAACCTTGGTAATCAAGGTCTTGACAATGATGTAGCCATAGGTTGACATTTCTTCTGCCACTTGCTTTTGGACTTCTAGGGCAATTTCGTCCTTCTTTTCAAAGAGCTCGTCCAAGGTCAGCTTAGGAACAGAGGAACGCAGAGCATCTTCGATGTAGGACTTAATCTGCGCTTCTGGCCGCATGAGTTTATAGTAAGCATCTGTAACATTGTGTTCATTTACCCGATACTGGGTCGCCACATTCATGGTCACAAAGACATTATCCTGAGTCTTGGTCTCAACAATAATGTCGCTTTGTAGCAAACGCAACTGAACACGAGCGGCGATTTTGTCAATTCCCAAAGGCAAACGGACATTCATCCCACTTGTACTAGTCTTGTGGTAACGACCAAAACGCTCAATGATGGCAACAGATTGCTGGCGCACGACATAAAGCGAGCTAAGTGCCAATAGACCACAAAGAAGGACAAAAATGAGAAAGAAGAAAAAGAAATTCAGTAACATAATCGTATCTCCTTAATTTAATATAGTATATTCTAGCACAGTCCTCACTCACTTGCAATTAAAAAGTGGGATTTTGCTAAAATATTTTTAGGATCAGACTAACATGTTGTAAAGCGTTTCATTTCCGTTTAGATTGATGAAGGAAGGATCAAAATGCTCGATTCGATTGATCAGACCCGCATAGTCATGCTTATTGGCCAAGGCAATCCCAATCAGGACCGGTCCGGTTCCTTTGCTGGCCCGCTTGATGTATTCAAATCGAGTGATGTCATCATTTGGCCCTAAAATATCATTTACAAATTCACGTAAGGCACCTGGCCGCTGCGGGAAGTTTACTACAAAATAATGCTTGATGCCATCATAGATGAGGGCACGCTCTTCCATTTCAGGCATACGGTTAATGTCATTATTTCCGCCCGAAATGATACAGCAGATAGTTTTTCCTTTGATATATTCTCGCAACACCTCCAAGGCCGCCACGCTAGCTGCACCAGCAGGCTCTGCGATGATTCCTTGTTTAGAATAGAGATCAATCAAGGTTTCTGAAATCAAGCCTTCATCAACCCCGATAAGTGTTTCTACATTCTTCTTCGTCGCTTCATAAGTAGAGGCCCCTACCTTTTGAACTGCGATACCGTCCGCAAATTTGTCAATTTCATTGAGTTTGACAGGACCGCCTGCTTCAAAAGCTGCTCTCATACTGCGGGCTCCATTCGCCTCTACTCCGATCACTTCAATTTGTGGCTGGCTTTCCTTGATGTAAGTGGATACTCCTGCGATGAGACCGCCGCCTCCTACTGGTACCAAGACCAAGTCTAAATTGATGGACTCCCGAGCTGTATCTTCTAGGATTTCATAAGCAACCGTTCCCTGACCTGCTTGAACATGAGCATCATCAAAAGGATCAATGAAAGTCCGATTTTCCATCCGTGTGAATTCCATAGCAGCCCGAGCAGAAGCATCAAAAGTATCTCCTACTAGCTTAATCGTAACAAAATCACCACCAAAGAAACGAACCTGCCCAATTTTTTGCTGAGGAGTTGTGATGGGCATAAAAATAGTAGCTGGAATTTTCATTTCATTACAAGTGTATGCGACACCCTGAGCGTGATTGCCCGCAGAAGCGCAAACAACCCCACGTTCTCGCTCTTCCTTGCTCAACTGAGAAATGGCATAATAGGCACCACGTATTTTGAAAGAACGAACACGTTGGGCATTTTCCTTTTTAAGATAAATCTTTGCCCCGTACTTCTCTGACAAGTAATGATCATAATCAAGCGGTGTATTGACAACAACATCTTTTAATACCTTATGAGCACGGACGATATCTTTTGCTGTTAACATTCATTTTCCTTTCCAAATGAGGTAAACAAACTCAGCTGGGATTCCAGCTGAGTTTTCCACACAATCTTAGTTGTAGATCTTGAAAGCATCGTCGTCGTTTTTACCAACGAATGGCATTGCTTTACGCAATTCCGCACCGACTTTTTCAATTTCAAGGTTAGCTGCTTGTTCACGGTAAGCAGTGAGTTTTGGACGTCCAGCTTTATAGTCATTTACAAAGTCATTTGCAAATTTACCATTTTGGATATCTGCAAGAACTGCTTTCATGTTTTCTTTGACTTGCTCAGTAATCACACGTGGACCTGATACATAGTCACCGTATTCAGCAGTGTTTGAAATAGATTGACGCATTTTCTTGAATCCACCTTCATAGATCAAGTCAACGATGAGTTTCATTTCGTGCAGCACTTCAAAGTAGGCCAATTCTGGAGCATAGCCTGCTTCTGTCAAGACTTCAAAACCTGCTTCGATAAGGGCAGTCAAACCACCACAAAGTACAGCCTGTTCACCAAACAAATCTTCTTCAGTTTCTTCTTTATAAGTTGTTTCAAGCAAACCAACACGAGCTGCACCAACACCTTTACACCAGTCCATCGCGATGTCTTTGGCATTCCCAGTCGCATCCTGATATACCGCGTAAAGAGCTGGAACACCGAAGCCTTCTTCAAAAGTACGTCGAACCAAGTGACCAGGACCTTTTGGTGCACACATGAAGACATCTACATCTGCAGGAACTTTGATAAATTCAAAGTGGATATTGAAACCATGAGCAAATCCAACTGCATTACCAGCTTCCAAGTTAGGAGCGATTTCTGTTTCGTAAAGTTCTTGTTGGATTTCATCTGGAGCCAAGATCATGATAACATCAGCCAATTTAGCTGCTTCTGCTACTGTGTACGTGTCAAAGCCATCTTCTTTAGCTTTGTCAAATGACTTACCAGGACGAACACCGATAATCACATCATGACCTGTATCACGCAAGTTTTGTGCATGAGCATGACCTTGTGAACCATAACCGATAACGGCGATTTTTTTACCGTCAAGCGCTGCTACTTTTACATCTTTTTCGTATTCCATTGTTACTGCCATAATGTTTACTCTCTTTTCTATTTTTTATTGCCTTATAGGCTTGTTTAACAAATTAAAGGTTTCGTTTAATCACGGGTAAAGCCAGTTGCCCCAGTCCGTGCGATATTGCGAATGCCGTAAGGACGGATGACTCGTAAGAGCGCTTCGCTCTTTTCTGCATCGCCCGTCATCTGGATAGTGATTGAGCTTGGTGCCACATCTACTACCGTTGCCCGGAAAGGCTGGATAATGGCCAAGATTTCTGCACGCTTAGCAACTGGTGCCGATACCTTGATCAAAATAACTTCTCGCTCTAGGTGAGGATGATCTGTAATATCTCGCACCCGAATCACATCAATCTGGCGATTAAGCTGCTTGATAATCTGCTCCACTTCATTGAGGGAATTTACATCAATGATAATGGTGATCCGAGAAACATTTTCATCCTCAGTCGCACCGACAGAGATACTTTCGATATTGACCTGACGTCTGGAAAGCACACCCGTGAAGCGATTCAGAACACCCGAACGATTTTGGAGTTTAGCTGTCAACATTCTACGCATGGAACTTCACCCCCAACATCTCATGATTGCTCTTGCCAGCTGGCACCATTGGAAGCACGTGCTCCTTGCGAGAAATATCTACCTCGATAAACATCGGTATATCTTCCTTTAGGACTTCCAAATCTTGAGCAATGGTCTCTGGATTATCAAATTTATAGGATTTGACACCATAAGCCTGAGCCATCAGCTGAAAATCTGGCAAACTGTCAAAGACTGACTCGGAGGTACGACCATCATAGAAAGCTTCCTGCCACTGGCGAACCATACCTAGCGAATGATTATTGAGCATGATGACCTTAATCGGAATCTTGTAGATATTTAGGATGGCCATCTCTTGATTGGTCATCTGGTAGCCGCCGTCTCCAACGAAGAGAACCACATCTTTATCTGGATTGGCAATCTTGGCTCCAATCGCTGCTGGAACACCAAAGCCCATGGTTCCGAGACCGCCAGACGTGACGAGCTGACGTTCGTTGCGATAAGGATAATACTGGGCTGTCCACATTTGGTGCTGGCCGACGTCCGTCACCACAATAGCATCGCCCTTGGTCAACTCACCCACGCGCTCAATAACAGCCTGAGGTTGTACGACACGCTCTTTCTTATCATAGGAGCGTACCCGCTCCTTGTCTCGTGTCACCTTTTCTATCCACTTGCTGGTATTGTTGTGCACTTGCTCTTCTTCAAGCAACATTTGCAAAGCTTTCTTGGCATCTCCTACAATAGGAATATCTACGCTGATGATCTTACCAATTTCTGCTGGATCGATATCAATGTGGGCCACCTTAGCACTTTTAGCAAAGGTCTTAGGATTACCAGTCAGACGGTCATCAAAACGACATCCAATGCTAATCATGAAGTCCGCTTCCGTCATCGCAATATTAGCCGCGAAAGAACCATGCATACCACCCATACCTAAGAACAAAGGATGATCTGTCGCAATCGTTCCCTGACCCAACAATGAGGTCACTACTGGAATCTGATACCGCTCTGCAAAAGCAACCATCTCCGCTGCTGCCCCTGCATAGCTAATACCACCACCAGAAAGAAGAACAGGTTTTTTAGCCTTAGAAAGCTGTTTAAGAATCTTCTTAATCTGTAATTCATTAGGCTCAATTGTTGGTTGATAGCTTGGCAGATGCAACTGAGTGTCATAGATAAAGTCCGTATCCAGAGCTGAGACATCCTTTGGCAAATCAATAACGACTGGCCCTGGACGACCTGTGGTCGCAATATGAATAGCCTCCGTAATGATTCTTGGTATGTCTGCCGTCTCCCGTACCTGATAATTGTACTTAGTGATGGGAGTAGTAATACCGACAATGTCGGCTTCTTGAAAGGCATCCTTACCAATACCTGGCGTCGCTACCTGCCCAGTAAACACCAAAAGGGGAACACTGTCACTCATAGCGTCGGCGATCCCAGTAATGGCATTGGTTGCCCCCGGACCACTGGTTACAACGGCCACACCAATTTTCCCAGTAGACTTAGCGTAGCCTTCTGCTTCATGAACACACCCCTGCTCATGGCGACCAAGAATATGGCGGATACCTTTAAAGCTATAAATAGCATCATAGAGGGGCAAGACTGCACCACCAGGATAGCCAAAAATAGTATCAACACCAAGATTCTTCAAGGTTTCCAAGACCAGCTGCGAGCCGGACTTAGGAGTTTCTAATTGGATTCTTTCCATATTTCCCCTTTCATTTATTTACAATTTTCTAAAAATTCAAAAAGCTTTCTACTATGATAACATTTTTGAAAAAAATTGCAAGTATCGCGGATGTTTTTTTTCATTCTGATTGAAAAAGATAAAAAAATCCCGCTAAATCCGAATGTAGCGAGATAATTATTTTATATCCATCCTTGTTCTTGAGCAATTCGGACAGCTTCCGTACGATTGTCTGCTGCTAGCTTGGTCAGGATGGTCGACATATAGTTGCGAATAGTTCCATTTGATAAATAGAGTTTTTCAGCAATTTCTTTATTAGAAAGTCCAGTTGCTGCTGCTTCTAAGACTAGAAGCTCCTGATGAGAGAGGGGATTTTTATGAGTCATCAGCACTTCCATGAGTTCAGGTGAGTATTCTTTTTGTCCAGCCAAAACCGTGTGGATGGTTTTCATCAGATCCGCAATGCTACGTTCCTTGAGTACATAAGCATCAACATCCGCCTTAACCGCTCGCTCAAAATAGCCTGGCCGCTTAAAAGTTGTCACAATGATAACCTTGACAGTTGGCTGGTATTCCTTGATCCATTCTAGGACATCCAGCCCTGTCTGATAGGGCATTTCTACATCCAAGATAGCCACATCGACTGGATTGGTCTTGAGCAGTTCAACAGCTTCACGACCGTCTACCGCTTGAGAAACACTAGCAACATCCGGCTGCAACTGCAAGAGCTGGCAAAGGGCATCCCGCAGCATACTCTGATCTTCTGCTAATAATATCTTCATCGCTCGTCTCCTTTAATCCTATACGGCAAGAGCACGCGAATAATGGTTGGCTTGTGATTGCTGATGACCTCCACGCTACCGTCAAGCCCCTCCAAGCGCTCACGTACCGAATGCAAGTCTTGGCCCGTCACTTGCCTAAAGCCTCGGCCGTCATCTTCAACTTCCAAGATCAAATCTCGGCCCTGACTATACAAATCAATTCTGGACTTCTTGGCCTCCGCATGCTTGATAATATTGGTTGCCAATTCCAATAAAATCATACTAATGGTAAACTGTATTTCCGTAGGAATGCTGGCGACATTGAGCTGATTATGAAGCTCCAAATCAATATCACTCATCTCCAGCATGGTTCGGATTGTTACTAACTCTTCATCCAGCGTCCGCGTCTTGAGATTGTCTACAATCCGTCGAACATCAGCCATGGCCTGCTTACTGATCCGCCGCACTTCCTCCATCTCTTTCTCCGCCTGCTCGTAGGCCTTCATTTGCAGGAATTGCTGGGCCAACTCTGTCTTGACACTAAGCATGGCAAAGGTATGCCCTAGACTGTCATGTAAATCCCGTCCGATTCGATTGCGCTCATTTTCCGCTAGGAAGAGATTGAGCTGGGCATTCTGCTTACTTTTTTCTTCCTTGAGCTGTTCAGCAACTTGGATACGATGCAGACCTAGGGTCAAGAAATCCGAAAAGAGAAAGGTCGTTGAGAAAAGAATCAAATCACCTATACTTATTTGATTTTGAATATAAAACCCAAACAAAATAGACGGTTGGATAGCTAAGAAACTCCAGAAGCGCCAAGATGTAAAGGAAATTTCCTTATAATGATAAATTAGAAGATTGGACAAATAAAAAATATACCACACGAAGCCCCCATTCAGCCAAATGGAAGTGTAAAAAATGTAGGCAAGCATGATCCACCAGGACAGCGCCTGATAGAAAGGCTTTTTCTCTGTGAGGATGGTATAGTAAGCCACTATAAACAATGCTGTCCAAAGCAAAGTCAAAAGCGGGTATTCACCGCTGATGACACCCGCTATTGGAAAGATGATAAAGACCAGAGAAATATGAAACATATGATGTATGTTTTTGAACTTTTCCCACATAGAATTATTTAACCTCAATCCGTTTTTTGAGCTGAAGGACTAAAATGCTAAAGAAAATGGTGTAGGCTAGGACGATTAGCATGGCAGAGACATTCCAGTCATGGTGTTCCAAATAGGCAGAAACCACCTGCATGAGCTGGTAACTCGGAGTTAGCTTGCCGATAGATTGCAACCAGTCCGGAAACATAGTCAGTGGAAACCAAAGCCCACCCAAGACCGCTAAAGCCATATAAACGATATTGCCTACGACCGACATGAGCTGGGCACTGGGCAGGAGACTAACCAAGACGCCCATGGCGATAAAGACCATACTACCGACCAAAAGAATCAGGGCAATCGCCAGCCAGTCCATCATGGGCATATTGACTCCACGAACGAAATGTCCAACAGAGAAGACCACGATGATGGAAAGCAGAAAGGTCAACAAAGTACTGAAAAGCTTTGATATATAATATTCTACCATAGAAACGGGCGAATGCTGAATCAATTTTTGCCAGTTATTGGTCTTGTCCGACTGCAAGGTACTGGGAATACTGAAAAAGGCACTGGACATGATGCTAAAAACGGTCATAGAAAAGAGGTAGGTATGTAGCGCAAGCGTCGGCACATCAGAACCTGACATCATTCCTGAAAAGATCAGATAGAACACGCTGGGCAGACCGATAGAGAGCAGGTAGTAAGCCGCCTGCCGCTTCATTAAAATCAACTCCATTTTCATTAAACTAACCATATTTTTCATAATGCTCTCCTTTACTCTTGTGTCGTCTCAAAAATGCTATCCAGCAGGGTGCGATTGCGGACTTCGATTTCTTCAATCGTACAGCCATGCTCCTGCAGAATTTGCCAGACCTGACTGGCATCCTTGGTCGCAAAAGATAGAGCCTTTTGCTTGATTTCAATCTCTGTTACACCGGCTATCTTTTCCACGATTTCTTTATAGGAAAGGGGCAGAGTGAAGTGTTTTTCCTGCTCTTCCTTGCGCATAGCATAAGGCGTGGTGTCGCGGATGAGCTCTCCCTTATGGAGCACCAAAATCCTATCAGCCGTATGCTCCACTTCTTCAATATAGTGGGAAGAATAGACAATAGTCACACCTTGCTTCTTGAGCTGATCCACAATTTCCCAGAAATGCTGGCGCGTCGAGGTATCCATAGCAGATGTCGGTTCATCCAAGAAGAGAATCTTTGGACGGCCAATCAAGGCTAAAATAAAGGAGAAGAGGCGTTTTTGACCACCAGAGAGCTTGGAAGCTAGCTGGTTCTTCTGCTTGTCAGAAAAGCCCAACAAGGCATTGATTTCCTCTTCAGACAGGCTATTGGGATAGATGGATCGAAAGAAAGCGAGGAGTTCCTTGACTTTCAAATCTCCCACTACTGTATTTTCCTGAGGCAAAATGGCAACCATCTCCTTCAAACGATTATCCGTTGGCTTTAGCCCCTGAACTAGTGCTTGACCAGAAGTCAGGAATTTATCGCCTAGGAGACAATCTATCAGAGTTGTTTTGCCAGCTCCGTTGGGGCCAATCAGAGCCACACAATCCCCTTCTTCAATGTCAAAGGAAATGTGACGCAAGATTTCCTTCCCCCGAATGCTTTTAGATAGCTTTTTCACTTCAATCAATTTCATGATCTTCCTCCTTAATAAAATCATAGATGAGCGGCCAGATGACAAAGACAACTAGAATCACTCCCTCTACTCCCATATAAAATTGCTGGGGTAGAAATTCTAACAGAAAACCCGGTATCATTTGAAAACACCATACACCCATTGCAACTCCAATGAATAAGATGGACAAGTACTTTTTCATTTCTACTTTCTCCTCTTGCTTAACTTAGCCGCTTCCTTTAGGACATAGCTAGCCAGCCCCAAGCTAGCAAAAATCTCCCAAGGAAAGCGGTAAAGAGCTGCTCCGCTCATTCTCGCCAACTGATAAAACATCATCCCAACGAGACTCAAGACTGCTACTTTTATCAACCATATTTTCATGTAACTACTCCTGATTTCTTCATTTCTTACTTGTATTATAGACCTTCCTGCATCTTCCGACTAGATGATTTTGTCACTAGACCATATGACAAATGTCATGGTTTCTAGACAGCAAAAAAAGACGAGATAACTCGCCTTTATACACTCTTATTCTTCTTTCAAGCCGCCTAATTTCATACCTAAAATAAACATTGAAGGAGAGGTGTCTTTTATGTCATTAAGTCCCAAGTCTTTAAAGAAAGATAGGCTTGCTGCTTTCGCTACATCCATTTTCTCAAAATCCAGATCAACTATGGCCTGTAATTTCTTATCAGCTGTTACGGAGTATTCAATCGTCACTCCCTCCATATTCTTAGCTTCCACATAGTTTGGTTCTGATTCCATTCCTTCTCGAATAATAGCGGTCATTTCCTCTGGGCTCATAGTAGCTGCAGCACCACTGGCTTCTTCTGGCAAATTACTCAACAGCTCCATTCGAAGTTTCAAGAGTTTGTCTCCTCGATAGGTCACCGTATCACGATGATGGATGCCTTTGAGGTCTCCGACCAAGGTTTTAGAGACAATAGCTGTACTTTCAGAAGAAGCACTCGTAGAGGAGTCACTTGAGCTGGAACTTGAGCTCGTTTCAGCGACTCTTGATTCAGCTGGAACCTTTGGACGATGCTTGCCAAATTTCGGAACTACACATCCTGTCAATAATACAGAAGCAGAAATAACTAGAATAAATAACTTTTTCATAGTACACCTTTTCTTTTTATTTTTTCCAGTATACCATAATGCCACTATCTTGTCTAAAGCTTGCATATAAAAAAATCAAAGAGGCTGGGGCAAAAGTCCTAGCCTCTCAATTGCCTTTGGATTGTCGAGCAAAGACGCAGTGGTTGAGTGGGCTCTACTAAGCTGATTTCATCAACTTTTACAGTCCCACTCCCAAATAAATTATTCTACACTAAAAATATATGGATACACTGGCTGATTTCCTTGGTGGATCTCAACTTCTAGATCTTCATATTCTTCCATCAGATCTTGAGCCAAGCCATTTGCTAATTCCTCGTCACCATCTTCACCGATATAGATGGAAACAATCTCACTGTCTTCATCCAACATCTTCGCAAAGGTTGCTTTTAAAGTTGTTAACATATCTGGATTTGACACAAGGATTTTGCCATCAACCATACCCAAGTTATCATTTTCATGGATTTCGAGGCCATCAATGGTCGTATCACGAACTGCAGTCGTAATGCTACCGCTGACCACGTCGCTCAAGGCAGCTGTCATTCGCTCATGGTTCTCTTCGATGGTTTTTCCACTATCAAAGGCCAAAAGGCTTGTCAAACCTTGAGGAAGCGTGCGTGTTTCAATCACTGTCGTTGGTTGCTCAAGCACTTCCGCTGCAGATTGGGCCGCCATGAAGATATTTTTATTGTTAGGTAGGAAAATGATATTGCGCGCATTAACCTGGTCAACAGCCTTGATAAAGTCCTCTGTAGAAGGATTCATAGTCTGACCACCAGAAATGATATAGTCCACACCCTGAGCCTTGAAGATTTCAGCAAGGCCGTCACCAGCTACCACGGCGATAATAGCGTATTCTTTTTCTTCAGCTGGCTTGGTAGCTTTTTCTTCCTTCTCAAGCTGGGCTTCGTGCTGGTTGCGCATATTGTCCACTTTTACCTTGACAAGGCTACCATACTTCAGTCCTTCTTGCATGACCAGACCTGGATCTTCTGTATGGACGTGGACTTTCACGATTTCATCATCATTAACTACCAGCAAGGAATCCCCAAGCTCATTCAAATAATTACGGAATTCATCATAGTCAAAGTCCTTGACATAGGTTGGTCCTTGCTTCAAAGCCACCATGATTTCTGTACAATAACCAAAAGTGATGTCTTCTGTCGCCACATGGCCTGCTACAGATTTGTGGTGTTCAGCATTGATCATCTCAGTCATCGTAGCCGGAGTCGCTTGAAAATCTTCTGATGCGATATATTCGCCAGTCAGGGCAGAAAGGAAACCTTCATAGATAAAGACCAAACCTTGACCACCAGAGTCCACAACACCAACTTCCTTGAGAACTGGTAACATATCTGGCGTTTTAGCAAGGGCAGCCTTTGCTCCTTCAAGAGCCGCTTTCATAACTTCGACAGCATCATTTGTCGCTTCAGCTTTCTTTTTAGCACCGATGGCCGCACCACGAGAAACGGTCAAAATTGTTCCCTCAACTGGCTTCATAACAGCCTTATAGGCTACTTCTACACCAGATTGGAAGGCAAGAGCCAAAGCTTGTCCATCAAGCTCATCTTTTCCTTTTACGCTTTGTGAAAAACCACGGAAGAGCTGAGACGTGATAACACCAGAGTTCCCACGCGCACCCATCAAGAGTCCCTTAGCAAAGATAGCTGCTACTTCACCAACTGTTGAAGCTGACTTATCAGCTACTTCTTTGGCACCATTTTCAATGGTCATCCCCATGTTTGTCCCAGTATCTCCATCTGGTACTGGGAAAACATTTAAAGAATTGACATATTCAGCCTGTTTATTTAAACGAGTTGATGCCGCCTGCACCATTTCTTGAAATAAACTAGTAGTAATATTTGACACGATTATTCTCCTACAACTTTAATATTTTGGATATAGACATTCACTGTGTGGGCAGTGATCCCAAGTTGATTTTCCAAACTAAACTTAACGCGTTCTTGGATATTTTTGGAAACTTCACTGATTTTAATGCCGTAGCTCAAAACGGTATAAACATCAACTGCAATACCACCATCCTCAGATGTTTTTACTACCACACCCTTGGCATAGTTTTCTTTACCCAAAAGAGCTTGAAAGTTATCTTTAATTGCATTTTTGCTGGCCATTCCAACCACACCAAAAATTTCGGTTGCTGCGCCGCCAACGATTGTCGCAATCACGTCATCAGTCAGCTCAATTTGACCATCTTTTGTATTGATTTTTACAGTCATCACTTGTACCTCAAAAGTATTTTATAGTTTATTTTACCATATTTTAGACAGGGTGTAAAAGAGGAAGGACAGAAATAAACTGTCTAGTCTGAAAATTCAACAACAAAAAAGGGAAGGAATAAATCTTTCCAATCCCTTTCATGTATTAAACGCGTTCAACTTTACCTGACTTAAGCGCGCGAGCTGAAGCCCAAACTTTTTTAGGTTTTCCGTCGATCAAAACAGTAACTTTTTGAAGATTTGGTTTAACAGCGCGTTTTGTTTGGTTCATCGCGTGAGAGCGGTTGTTTCCAGATACAGTCTTACGACCTGTAAAGTAACATACTTTAGCCATTAGTGTGTTTCCTCCTATTAGATCTAATATTACGGATGTGCTAGCACCACATACCGTACTATATTATCAAAAAACTTGGCGTTTGGCAAGTACATTTTCCCAAACTTTACAATTTCTAATCAATAATCCGTTTTCTTAGATGTAAACAATCTTCAAAGAGCCAAAGGCAACATTGCCGCGCACATATAAAGTCTTGTCTTTCTCATTGACATTATGCGGATTGACCACTGTACCGAAAGCATTGTCCACATTTAGCTCTACTTGCCAGTTACTTGGGATGTAAAGCGTCGCACTACCGAAGGCTACTTCCACATCAAAACTAGCAGAATCGCCTAAAATTCTGGCATTATCAAAATATACAGTCGCACTACCAAAAACACATTCTACTTTATCATGGACGAAATTCTCCGAATTGATATAGCGAGTGCCGCTGCCAAAAGAAATCTCTCCTTCCGTTGTAGACAAGCCCTTTCTAGACAAATAACGAACACCCCAGATCCTTCTTGGCTTGAAAATCATGTTAAGCCCAATGCAGGCCAAAACACCACCCATTACCAAGGTGCCTGTAGAGATTGCCAAGAAGTGATAGACAGAATTAGCAATTATCAGAGCAATAATCGTCATGATCAGGGCAGCACCAAAATCTTGCTCCAAGAAATTTTCCAAAGCAAAATACGCAAACATACCGACCAAAAGCAGAGGCCAGATATTAAAATTAAACATAGGAATACCAAAGTTTCCCTGAAGCAAAATCCAGCCGGCTAAAACCAAAAAACCGACGCCTAGAATTGTTTTTTTCATGATGATTACCTCACTTCACTTAACTTTTCTTTTAGTAGTTGATAATAATGCCTTGAAACATGCACTTTTTTATGCGTTTCAGAAAACTGGACGGAACTGGTACCTGAGAAAGACTTTTCTAGAGAATAAATCGCCCTAGCATTAGCAATGGTTGACTTGGAAATTCTGCAAAAATAGCGAGGCAGCAACTCCTCCAGCTCATAGAGTTTCAACTTGACCTCGTAGGCATCATTGCGCGCGTGGGCAAAGATTTTGGCTCCGTCCGTCTCGAAAAAGAGGATCTCCGCCAAGTCCACAAAATATTCACTATTTTCCTTGTAAAAGAGAATGGCTGGAGCAGTCGCTTCATTCAAAGCATCTTGAATCTTCTGAATCCTCTCATCAATCCGCGATACTCGAATCACCAATTCTGTATCAGCCAAACGATCGTCTAGCTCAATCCGAACCTTCATAAGCACTCCTCCCCTCTTTCTATCTTCATTATAACAATTTCTTGAAAAGAAACAAGGGACTTTCAGTAAGTGGTCAATATGGGCTGGTAAGTGGTTATTTTAAAAGATTAAAATGAAATAAAAAATCTTGAATTTTCCCAGCATAAGGCTTCAAAGAAATTAATCATTACCCATTTTTATCAACACGACAATACTGATTTACTACTATTTCTATGATCATAAGCTCTCTATCCAGCCTAACAATGGATAAACCAGGTATGAACAATTCTAACGCTACTTCTCAAACCACACTTGGCTCTTTCTCTTAGTTTTAGATAAAAACTAAAACTTATTCTCCATACTGGCTTACGTCTCATTTGACAATTTTTTCCGTTTTGATATAATGGACGTTCAGGAGGTATCGTATGTCAAAACAAAAAATTAATCGTTTTGTCGGATCTATTGGAGCTTTTATTGGAATTCTTGTATTCGTCGCTTATATTCCACAAATTATCGCAAACTTACAAGGATCCAAAGCTCAACCTTTCCAACCACTATTCGCAGCGGTTTCTTGCCTGATTTGGGTTATCTACGGTTGGACAAAAGAACCTAAAAAAGACTGGATCCTCATTATTCCCAATGCTGCGGGAGTGATATTAGGTGGCCTAACTTTTCTTACTTCTTTATAAGAATTATATAAACAAAACCAGCAACCCCATAAAAAGGTGCTGGTTTTCTTTCTGCCGATTGCAGGGATCGAACCTGTGACCTACGCGTTACGAGTGCGTTGCTCTACCAACTGAGCTAAATCGGCCTCTACCTGTCTCCTATTCTAGCACTCTGAATGATTTTGTCAAGTTCTATTGGCAGTTTGGAAACTCGAATGAAGCAAATATTTTACCTGAGAATATACAGTATCTTTTTGAAAGATCACCAGCAGTCAAACTCATATTTCAAACAAGTTCTAGAAAACCTTATTTTTCCGATATAAAGCTATTGATGTAGCCGCTAAATTGTTTTATAATAGCTTGAATTCAAAAAAAGTGAGGGATCTTATGAAATTCTATTCATATGACTATGTACTGAGTCAGATTAGCCAGCAGAATTGGGTGATGGTGATTGTATCAGCCTGCTTGGTTTTGGTGACGGGATTTTTCGCCTTTAAGGCCTATAAAGACAGACGAGGAAGTAAGTTTCGCGAACTGTCCATTATTTCTATCTTGACCTTAGTAGCCACTGTTTTGATTAGCATTACTAACTTCCAAAACAATCAGTCAAATGACAATCAATTCCGTAGCTCCTTGCATTTTATTGAGGTTGTCTCAAAAGAATTAGGCGTTGAGAAAGAAGAAGTCTACGTCAACACTTCAGCTACAACAGATGGAGCTATCATTAAGGTTGGCAAACAATTCTACCGTGCTATTAGCGGAACCGATCAGGATAGCTATTTATTAGAAAAAATGGAACTGTACAAATCAGACGTTGAACTCGTGGAGGTTGAAAAATAATGAGCTTTTTTATTACAATTGCGATTAAGTTAGCTTTGGGACTCGTTTCTCTCGTTTTTGTCATCAATATGACAGGTAAGGGAAATTTAGCACCAAGCTCTGCAACAGACCAAGTACAAAACTTTGTTCTCGGTGGCATTATCGGCGGGATCATCTACAATAGCTCCATTACTATCCTTCAATATGCAATCATCCTAATCATCTGGACTATTCTGATTTTGCTCTTAAAATGGCTGAACACCAATGTTTCCTACATCAAGCATCTGATTGATGGGAAGCCAACCATTATCATCAAAAACGGTAAACTAGATCCTGAAGCCTGTCGTTCAAAAGGGCTATCCGCATCAGACGTCGCTCTGAAATTACGCTCCCAAGGAGTCTTCCAACTGAAAGAAGTCAAAAGAGCCGTTATCGAGCAAAATGGTCAGTTGATTATCGTAAGAATTGGCGATGAAAATCCGAAATATCCAATCATTACCGATGGAGTTGTCCAACTTGAAATCTTAGAAACTATCGGCAAGTCAGAAGAATGGTTGATGACCGAATTACAAAAAGAAGGCTTTGAAAATGTCTCCGATATCTTCATTGCAGAATATGACAAAGGCGAAATTAATGTCGTGACTTATTAAAAATTATTTGTCATTTCGTAGCAGTTATTTGCTTTTTCTTAGTAAAGAGTCTATACTTGTATGTATTATCTCGCTTGAATGAGTATCAAACCGCATCCAACTTAGATAATACATTTAATAAAGGGAGGAAATTTCCATGTCAATCGAAGAAAAATTCAACCAAGCTAAAGGTTCTCTCAAAGAAGGATTGGGAAAACTTACTGGCGATACAAAAACTCAAGCAGAAGGCACTGCTGAAAAACTAGCTTCAAAAGCGAAAGAAGTTGCTGAAGACGCAAAAGGCGCTGTTGAAGGTGCTATCGAAGGCGTTAAAAACATTATCAAAAAAGACGAAGAATAATCATCATCTATCGTTCTTATAGAAAAACACTCTTATCCAATGCTTTTAGCAGAACTAGGGATGAGAGTGCTTTTTCTATATTGCTAAGGCATCGATTTTTCAGAAGAGAATAAAACTATCTCATGAATGTCAAACTAAGATACACAGGAGCCAGGTTAACAAAACAAGCTGGAGTTTCACTACAGCCTGTTTCTGGAGCCTTAACTCATAGTGATAAACAGGTAACAAAAGCATATGTAATTACAGCTGATTCGCTAATCAAACAGTTGATGAAAATTCTTGAATGTCTGCAAAGGTTGATAACTCCATCTATCCTGTCAGTAAACCGGGAATGATGATGTTATAGATTCATTATCTCAAATACCGCTGTATGAACCCACTCATTATTCATTTGTAGGTCATTTTCTATGATCCTACTAAAGGTGAAACCATTTTTTAAAAGCACTCTCTTAGAGGCCAGATTATCCGTTGCCGTTCCTGTAACAATTCTATTTAAACCATAAGTATGAAATGCCTTGTCTAAAACGAGTTTAACCGCTTCGCTGGCATAACCTAAATTAGTATATTTTTCTCCAATCCTATATCCAAGTTCTGCTGTTTTTCTATCGCTCCCTAAAACACTTAAATTGATTCTTCCGACCATCATGCCTTGCGAATCTCTAATAAGATGCATGTAGGTGTCATGATTTTCTTGTTCCATTAACAATTCCGCTGTAATTTTTTTAAAACCTTCTGGATCAAAATAGTTAGCTGGTCTGGGAGGTAAATTTCGCTCAAAATACTCCCGATTTTCTTTTTCAAAAGAATAGACATCTAGACTATTTTCTTCAGACAGCAACTCTAAACCTATTCAGTTCATCGTCCTCAATCCTTGTCTGCTTCATTTTCTTTTACGAGATCTTTTTGTGAATCTTTTTCAGAGAGTTTTTGATCGATATACTTGTCAATGGTTTCATAAAATTCCTTGGTCGCTTCACTATCTAATTTTGTCGAATTATGGACTTGATTGACTTTCAATTGAACAGATTGAATACCGTAAGAGGCTTGTTTTTGGCGAATTGTTTCTAATTCTTCTTCTGAAATCGGATCTCCAACGACCGTCAAGACCAATTCATTATTCCTTGACTTGTAGACTTGATTTATGACTGTATGATTGGCGAACTCTTTTCCTACAAACTGTTTGATCCCTTCTTTTCGCGCTTGATCCATCGTCAGAGTAACTGCTGAATAGCTGGCTGGAAGAACCAATAATACAATCAAGGAGATCAACCCAATTCTCATTTTAATATTTAGCTCTTTAAATGAACTTAAGGGAGATTTTCTCATCATAATTCTTGTTCCAACAATGTTGATTAGCATGATAAAGACACAGTTGATCAAGAAAAGATAAAGAGCCCCAAATAAAAATCGTACATTTTCATTAGCTAAACCATATCCTGCAGTGCAGATAGGTGGCATCAGAGCTGTTGCGATGGCTACTCCTGGTACGATATTGTTTGCTTCTTTTTTCCTTGAACCAATAAAACCTGCTATCCCACCAGCAATAGCAATGAGAACATCCCAAATGGTTGGAGAGGTTCGTGCAATCAACTCGCTACTTGCATAAGATAAGGGAGAAATCCAGAAATACAGAGTCGATACAAGCAAACTGACTAATACTTGAGTAAATAAAACCTCTAGAGATTGTTTGATTAAACGCGTATCAAAAATAGCTAAACCAAACCCCAGTCCAACAATCGGTGTCATAAGAGGGGAAATCAACATGGCTCCAATAATGACAGCTGTTGAATTCATATTTAGACCTATAGAGGCAATAAAAATCGCACACATCAAAATCACTGTATCTCTTAATCGAACATGAAGGTCATCATATAGTTTCTCGCGGAATTCACGTGTTGAATAGTTTCCGGACATTGGTTACTCCTTTTATTTCATATAATTTTTTCTGCCTGGATGATGGTAGAGAGACTTCTGTCCAATCTTACATATTTTTAATGCTCACCTGTCATTCTTTTGAAAATTATCCTTTAAGCATCCGTCAGTCTATCCTTAACATTATATCAAAAATTTTACAGTCTTTCTCTGCAAAAATATATCAATTTAAAAGATAGAGAAAGGAAGAAAATTTTGTTTCCTTATCCGAAAAAGAAAAAACGGTATCTCCTCTGTATGTTTATATTCTAGGCACTCTATTGCATTATTATTTTTTACATTTGAACAATCTTATGATAACTTCTTGAAGTAATCATAAAGATTAAAACATAGATGAGTGCAAAGATTCCACAGATTGATAAGGTTATCGTCAACATCATGGTCGCATCGACTACTCCAATGACCTTTAGAATCAAGCTCAACATATGATAAGCAAAGGCCAGATGGAGGAAGGCAAAGATTACAGGAAGAAAGAAAACGATCAAGATTTGCTTATTAATAGTTTGCTTGATCTGCTTTTGATCCAAACCAACCTTTTGCAAAATTACAAAGCGTTCGAGGTCTTCATATCCTTCAGAGATTTGTTTGTAGTAGATGACTAATACAGTACCGACCATAAAGATAATGGATAGGAAGATACCGATAAAGAAGAAGCCACCAAACATTGCATTGCCTTCTTGGCTATTATTTGCTTTACTAGATCCGTAAACAACGCTTTCCTGATTTTCAAAATGAAGCGATTGTTTATAAGGAGAGAACAAATCTTGTCCTCTCCAGAGTATGACTTTTGGTAACCCACTACAGTTGACAAAAATACCAGATGAGGTGTTTTTTAGCATGCCCTTTATGGATCAAAAAGTGTTAAAAATAAGACAGTAACCTCAGAATAGCTACTGTCTTATCTCTTTTTTTACTTAAAGCCTTGATAGAATTGACAAATGGTAGAAAAGAGCCTGAATTTGGTGTGAAAAGTGGTGTGAATTTTGTTAGAAAACGTCAAAAAACACCCCATGGTGTGAACCATGAAGTGTTGTAAATGCTGTATTATAGCTGGTTCTTAACGTTTTGAGAACTGGCTAGCTTTACGAGCTTTCTTAAGACCTGGTTTGGAAAGTATGGGTTTCAGTTGGACTAAAAACAGCGTATTATCAAGGCTTTTCAGAACGATATCTACTGATTAATTTCATAAAATTTGGATCAATATTTTTTAAATAAGGAAATTTCTTAACGCAGAACTTTCAATCCTATCCTCTTCCTTCTTATCCTAATAAAGTTTGTAATATTGGAATAACAACGATAAATAGAACCGTACTTAGAGTCACTACATTCGTAGAGAATTCCACATCTCCTTTTCCTTGATTAGCAAGGATTGGGAGAACAGCTAGAGCTGGTGTCGCGGACTGAATCATAAAGGTCTTAAATTCTACTGCCGCCATATTTGGGGCAAAGAACTTCAAGACAAGAAGCATGATTAGAGGAGCTAGGATAAAGCGTCCAACTAAAGTGACAATTGTATCTTTATCAAAAGCAATGGTATTCAAGCCTGCCTTAGCAAGAACGATACCAATATAAATCAGAGATAAGGGAGTGACGATATTTCCAACATAGGTTAAGGTGTTCGTTGCGAAATCTGGAATAGGAATTCGGAGAATCAAAACTATTAGAGCCACAAGAAAACCTACAAGCGGAGCTGGTAGCAATTTCTTCCAGTCAAATTTACTTGTCTTCTTGCTTTGACCCGATTTACTGTCGCTCGTCATCAAATACACGCCCAATGTCCAGGTGGAAATCGTATTGGTGATATAGTAAATTAAGAAATAAGGAAGAGCCTGATCCCCAAAAAGAGCAACATTTAAAGGTAAACCGATAAAAATAGTATTGGCATTAACAAAGGTATTAATCATGGTTCCTCGTCGTCCTGGACGGATCTTGAAAAGCATAACTGCAATATAAGCTACCATATATCCTAAGATAAAGGCCACAAAAGTATAAAGGAGGCCTCCAGAAAGACTGATTAGTTTATCTAGTGTTAGGTATTTCATCACCGACACAAAAATTGACGCTGGCAAGGCTACATTCATGATCAAACGAGACAGATTGGGACCAAAGTCATCTCCAAACCATCCCCTCACCTGAAGAATATACCCCAAAACAATAATAGCAATAATCGGAATGATACTCGTAATCGAGGTTAAAAAGAGTGACATAGGTATCCTTTCTAAATTTCTTAAGTCCACAGCCCATATAAATCTGTCGCTATAGAAGGATAGCAGCAGGAATGAATTATCTATACTCTGGATACCACTTCAAATCACGAACTGCTTTGGCCATATCTGTTTCCTTAGCACGTGCAAGACCTTGTTCTTGCGCTTTTTTAGCGACTGCTTCAGCTACTTTAATAGAAACATCTGCTACATACTTGAATGGTGGCAAGACAGGAGCTCCTGGTTGGCCTGGATTGACAATACCACTCAACGAATGAGCCGCCGCTCCAATCATTTCATCTGTTAAAAGACTTGCTTCAGAAGCCAGCATACCTAGACCAAGACCAGGGTAAATCAAGGCATTATTGGCTTGACCAATCACATAGTCTACACCTTTATAAGAGACCGTATCAGCAGGAATTCCTGTTGCGACAAAAGCTTTGCCATCTGACCATTCGATCAAATCTTTGGCGCTTGCTTCGGCCAGCTTGGTTGGATTTGATAATGGGAAGATCATTGGACGTTCAGTATTTTCGCACATAGCTTCTACTATTTCTTTAGTGAAGGTATTAGGTTGAGTTGAAGTTCCTACAAGAATGGTTGGCTTCACAGTCTTCACTACTTCAAGCAGGTCAGTCAACTTGTCTGCGTTACTAAAGTCGGCACGTTTCTTAGCAAACGGTTTTTGTTCAGGAGTTAGGTCATCCATGTCATCAAAGAGAAGACCTTGTTTATCAACCATAAAGAAACGTTTATAAGCTTCTTCTTCGGAAAGACCTTCACTCACCATTTCACGAAGAACACGAGAGGCAATTCCTGCACCCGCAGTACCACCACCATAGCAGAGATAAACTTGATCGGTTAATTTTTCACCACTAATATCCAATGAACCAAAGATACCACCTAAGGTAACAATTCCTGTACCTTGAATATCATCATTAAAGGTCGGAATTTGTTTCCTGTACTTTTCTAGAATATTCGCAGCATTCAAGCGACCGAAGTCTTCCCAGTGAAGGTAGAGTTTAGGAAAGAGACGTTCTGCTGTTTGAACGAATTGGTCAATGAAGTCGTAGTAACGATCTCCGCGGACCCGTTCGTGACGATTTCCTAAGTAATTAGGATTGTTACAAAGTTCTTCACGGTTAGTCCCTGCATCAATGACTAAAGGAAGGACCATAGAAGGATCGATTCCAGCAGCGCCAGTATAGACCATCAATTTCCCAACAGAAATATCGACACCATTTGTTCCCCAGTCTCCAATTCCAAGGATTCCTTCTGCATCTGTTACAACAATGAGACGAATCTCGCGATCACCAGCAGCATTTTTCAAAGTGGCTTCAATATTTTCAGGATGATTGATATCAAGATATCCCGCATATTGGGGATCTACAAAGAGATCACTATAGCCTTCAATGGTATCTGCAATGGTTGGATCGTATACAATTGGATTGAATTCTTCCAAATGTTGAGAAAAGAGATAATAGAAAAGAGTACGGTTGGTATTAAAAATTTCCATTAGGAAAAGACGTTTTTCCAAATCATTTACTTTTGTTTGCATTTGTGCATAAGTTTGCGCCGCTTGTTCTTCAATGGTTTGAACATAAGGTGGCAATAAACCAATAAGACCTAGTTCCTTTCGCTCCTCTAAGGTAAAGGCAGTACCTTTATTGAGGAAAGGGTTGTTTAAAATATCATGTGCAGTCATAGTGCAACCTCCTTTTTGATAATATTATACCACTTGATATGTATTTTGATACGAACTTTGTTATTTAAAAAATACAATCGTTAGTGTATATGTTATAATGAGTCTAGAAGTAAAGTGCTTTTGAAAACTCTTTATTCTGTAGGTTATTACTCAAAGCACCATTTTGTGATTCTTTAACCTCTTTATGTTATAAATTTCAATACTCGGTAATCGCTCTTTACCATAGGACAAATAGAGCCATACCAAAATATAAATTGATAAAGCAAATTACAATAGATAAATATCATTTAAGTTTTTTATACAATACTTCGTATTTTTTAAGGTGTTTTTTTGTCATACAAAACTTGTATTCTATTTATATGACAACTAAAAACTATTTACAACAATATATTTCCAAAAAGGTGAAATATTTTCGAACACAAAACAAAATAAGCCAGGAAGAACTTTCGGAACAAGCGGGACTTGGGCTTAAGTATATCAACCAACTAGAAAACCAAAATGTGAATCTGACCATTCACAGTCTTGAAAAAGTGATTGACGCCCTAGAGATGACCCCAGAGGAATTTTTCAATTTTGATAGCCTTGAATCAACCTCTGATAAGACTGACAATCTTTCACTCAAAAGAATCAACATGAAGATTAAACAACTTCCTACTGATAAACGAGAAAAGATGTTAGCTATTTTCGAAAGTATATTAGACAATCTCTGATACTCCTGACTCATCTACATTGTAACTGGTGAAGGTCCGTATAGTCAAATTCAATGATACAGATAAAAATCATTTATCTGGTGATTTTCGCTTTTTTTCCTTCTCCAACTAATGAAAGTGAGCCTATATGAATTTAAAAGATCTACAATATTTTTATGACCTCTGCCAGCTTCAATCCTATACAGAAGTAGCAAAACAACACAAAGTCAGCCAACCATCTATTTCTTATGCCATCAAGCGCTTAGAGGAATCTTTTAATTGCAAATTGATTCACCATGATCCTTCACATCGCTCCTTTAAACTAACTAATCAAGGACAAATCCTTCTGAAGCATACAGAACTGATTTTACCTGAGGTCATTTCTACTCGCAAAGAAATTGATCGCTCTTTGGCGCATTGCTCTACTGTAGGATTCCCTCCTATTATCATTCAGTATCTTTTCACTGTCTTAAATAAAGAAACTGAATTTGATTTTTTAAAAAAGGTACGTCCTATTCGTGGTGGATCCGTAGAATTATTAAACCTTCTCCTTAAGGGAGAATTAGATGCGAGCTTACTCGGATTGATTGAACCACTCAATCATCCTTCAATAGAGACGCATGAACTCTTTCATAAAGAACTTTATGTCGTTTTATCTAAGAACCATCCTCTTGCTACTGCTCCTTCCCTCACTTTTGAAGAATTAGTAGATCAATCCTTTATACTCTTAGACGAACACTTTGTTCACCTGAAAGCTTTTGAACTACTTAATCAAAAGTATCAAAACAAGGCAGAAATATTCTTTAAGAGTGACGACATTATCATTATTAAAGAACTTTTAAAGAAAGGGATTGGCGTTAGTTTACTGGCTGATATCGCACTTTCTGATGAAGATGATGATTTAATAAAAATCCCTCTAATACCGGAGGACCGGATAACATTTACAGTTTATTACGCTTATCTCAAATCAGCTACGCCATCATCAGAAGTAGAGGCCTTATTTAATTTCATTAAATCATATGAATAGAAAAAAACTCTAACTATCAACTACCTGATAGCTAGAGTTTTTTACATTATAGGTATTAGACTAAAGTACGAAGAAATAGGATATTATCAACGAATCTTTTCATTTACCTGATACCATTCAAGGAGATGCCCAATTATAAATCTACAAAGTGTCGATAAAAAAGAACACCCCGAAAGGTGCTCTTTGTAAGTATAGTAATTCTTTCGAAGAACGTTTTGAGTGCAGTGGTTGCCATCCAATCAAACATCGCTTCGCTTGTTTTCTTGGGGCAACTGTGCATAGCATATCTCTATGCGACTAAAGTCGCTAGAGCTATCCTAATTGCGCACCGCCAGTTCTTATAGAAAAACACCTTGCAATATGCAAAGTGTTTTCGTTTGTATTCTGCTGTCCAGCAACGAATTAACGTTTAGAGAACTGGCTAGCTTTACGAGCTTTCTTAAGACCTGGTTTTTATAACCGATGCTATTTAGCCATTATTTTTAGTCTTTTTCAAGATTTGTTGCTTAAAAAACCATAGATAACATTAACAATCATCAGTAGCGGGGCAAGAGAAATGAGATTTGGAAAAAGATAACCAACTAATAATATGATCACTAGCTGCAATCCATATAATAGTGCCCACCGATAAGGTATCATTTTTTCTTCAGCTGATAACGGTCTTTGACTCGTCTTGATCACCATTGCTGTCATGATTATCCAAGCTACATCCCAAAGGGCAAGAACGATGAGGTAAAACAGGAGAAAGGCAAAATTAGCGGAATGCTGTCCAATCCCTCGAGTCGCTAAGGGAACAAAACTAGCTGCTAAAAGCCAAAAACTATTGGCTCCAAATAAACGAAAGCTGACATGATCTACTAATTTGTAGAGTTCATGATAATATAGCCAGACTACCATGATTTGCAAAAAACTAGTAATGTAGATAAAAAGCATGGGTAGCATGCTTCTAAGTCCTACTACGGTCAATTCCTCAGGTAACTGTAACTCCAAGGCCATAATTGTGACAATAATGGCCAATATAGCATCTGACAAGGCTTCTACCCTTTGTTTTTCCATTCTGCCCTCCTAATGACTGCTTTTTTGCTTTTTTCTAATGGCTGAGAGTGAGTTTCTAACGGCTGTGTTGAGGGCTCTATGCTGCAGCCATCAATCCCACAAACTAAACCTGTCTCTTCTGAATTGCTGTCTAGTAGTTGAAAAGGGGTATCTATCATTTTATTGTGCTCCTTCCTCTGCTTGAATTTGTTTTAATACCGCTAACATGTATTCATAAGGCTGAGCACCTGAAATGCCATACTTATTGTTCAGAACAAAGAAAGGTGCACCTTGAACGCCTGATTGATGGGCTTCTAAGATATCACGTTTGACCTCGTCAGCAAACGCATCGCCAGCAAGAACCTGCGCTGCCTCTTCTTGTGGTAGAGCGAACTCACTGATAACAGCTAGTAACACAGAATGATCCGCAATATTGGCATGTTCTTCAAAGTAAAGATAGTACAAGGCCATAATGAAATTTTGATGATCTTTTTTATCTAAATACTTCTGCGACCATTTAATAAGACGGTGAGCTGAAAAGGTGTTGGTTGGGATAATCCCCGCCATATCAATACGAAGCCCTTCTTCATTTCCCATGCTTTCCATGTGCGCAAACTGAGCTTTAGCTTGCTCAGTGGTCATACCGTGACTGGCAGCAAACTCTGGGAGCATGGTTTCACTTGTTTCTAAAGGCGCATTGGGATTTAGCTGGTAAGCTTTCATTGTCAAATCTTCCGGGTTTAAACCAACAGCTGCCATAGCACGCTTCATCCGACTAGCACCAATGTAACAAAATGGACAGGCAATATCTGACCAGTAACTAATTTCCATATTTCTTCCTTTCTTTCCACTACCAAGAAGCTTTTTTCAACCCAGGAATGACACCTTGGTAAACTTGCTGGCGTAAACAAATCCGACAAAGTTTAAACTTGCGGTAAACCGAATGCGGGCGGCCGCATGCCAAACAGCGTGAGTATTCTTGAACCGGATAGGCCTTCTTTTTCCTTTGTATCAAAGCTTTTCTTGCCATTTAAACCTCTTTCTTATCAACCAATTGACCCTTTTTAAAGACTAATAAACTCGTCAGGGTAGGCTGAATGCCAAATAAAGAAATAAGACGGGGCACTTGAAAAATATCTGCTTGGTAAAGCACCAAATGCTCTCGTTCAGCCGTGTCTATGAGTTCTTTTTGCCAAAGAGACGATAGACTGCATTGATTTCCTGAAACAAGAAGAGCTAGATTTTGATGTTCGGCTAACAGTTCTTCTAATTCGATACTAGATGTGACTGATTTCATCATAGGTTATCAATATAGGCCAATGTATCTAGGGCAGCAATGGCACCGCTACCTGCTGCAGTAATGGCTTGTTGGTATTTTGGATCTTGCACATCACCAGCTGCAAAAATACCTGCAACAGAGGTCTTTGCTGTTCCTGCCTGTGTTTGAATATAGCCTTTATCATCCAATGCTAATTTTCCATCAAGAAAATCGGTGTTTGGCTGATGACCAATGGCCACAAAGAGACCGTCAGCCTGAATGTGCTCAATATCACCTGTTTCATTATTACGAACATCCAAACCAGTCATTCCCATCAGATTAGATGTAACTTTGATAGGCGTGTAATTTAACATCCAATGAATTTTATCATTTGCCTGAGCCCGTTTGGCCATAATATCAGATGCGCGTAACTCATTGCGGCGGTGGACAACGGTCACTTTCGATGCAAAGCGTGTCAAATAGAGGGCTTCTTCCATAGCGACATCACCCCCGCCAACTACAAGGACTTCACGCTCTTTATAGAAGAAAGCATCACAGGTCGCACAAGCGCTGACACCTTTTCCGACGGCCTCTTCTTCGCCTTCAATACCTAGGTATTTAGCGCTAGAGCCTGTTGCGATAATAACGGCCTTGATATCAATGATTTCACCATTATCCAGATGTACCTCGAAAGGAGACTTTTCGCCTTCAATTTTTTGAACAAATCCAAAGGTCATTTCGGTGCCAAACTGTTCTGCTTGGCGGCGCATTGTTTGGACTAATTTATTGCCATCAATCCCGTTTTCAAAACCTGGATAATTTTCTACAAGGGTTGTGGTGGTTAATTGACCCCCCTCAGAATAGCCTGTGATCAATCGATTTTTCAAACCAGCTCGACTTAAATAAATGCCAGCTGTGTAACCTGCAGGTCCTGAGCCTACAATAATTGCATCATACATAAATCACCTCATGATAACTGTGCTTGGATTTTTTCCATCAATGTTTGTTTAGGATGAACACCAACAAGAGCATCAACGGGTTTGCCATCTTTAAAAATCACCATTGTTGGGATAGAACGAATGCCAAAGAGATTGGCCAGATCTTGTGATTGGTCCACATCCACCTGAGCAACCGTTACTTTTCCGTCAAAGTCCTGTGAAAGTTCTTCCACTACCGGCTCCATCATCCGACAAGGTGGGCACCACTGCGCCCCAAAATCGATAAAACTTACCCCATTTTGGATAGATTTCGCAAATGTTTCGGTTGTTAGTTGTGTCGTCATAAAAAACTCCTATCTAAAATAAATCGCTTCTATTCAATCATATAATTGAATAGCATAAGAATAAAAGAATGAATTTCAAAAAGGTTAACTTAGCCCTTCTGAAAATCCAATTTGTATCACTTAGTTTCTTTGAGATACTAAATAAGAAGTATTTCAAAGATGTAATTCAATAAAATTGTTGAATAGGTTGAGTAAAAAAGAAATTCAACTTTTTTATTGAATAATTGAATTATAGCACACTAAATCTATTTTGCAATGATTTTGCTCACGAGTCTCCGGTTATAAGAAAAGACTAAGGAATACACCTTAGTCAAGTTCTGAACGAGAGGATGTACCCCACTTCCAATCAGCAAAACTGCGATTGAGACTATAGATACTGTAGCCTAAACTCTGTAAATCCTGTGCTGCTAGGTTAGCATAGCCACATTGGCGCCCGCGACAATAAACAATGATGGTCTTCTCTTTGGGAAGCTGAGCTTTTTTTTGATCAAACTCATCGATTGGTAAATTAAGAGCTTTTGGCAAGTGCCCTGCCTCATACTCCTCAACAGGCCTTAAATCAAGTAGGAGAGCATCTGTCTTAGCTGCTAATTCAATTGCATTAGCGAGCTCAATCTGAGGAACACCAGCTGCCTCATCATAGTCTGACTCAATCGCTCTGACTTCTGCTAACTGTTCTTCACCGACGGCAAATAACAGAAGGACTAACTGGACAACCTTTTCAGAAGCCAAGCTATAACGGATAAAATTACCATTTCGACTCGTCACCACCAAGTGACTTTCTTTTAAAACCTGAAGGTGGCGCGAAGTATTGGCAACAGAGAGACCCGTCGCATGCGCAATTCCCTCAACTGTCTTTGGCCCCTGTGATAATATATTTAAAATATCAAGACGCTTCTCACTTCCTAGCCCCTTTGTTAAGCGAGATAGCTCTTGGTAAATATTTTGTTTGTAATCAATCATTGTCTCTTGCATCAAATCAACTCCTTATCTATTCAATTCAATAGTATAATTCTTAAAAACAGTTGTCAACTATTCCATTCGAAAGATGTTGATACTCATTTGTGGCAAAAAAGCCGGTATTCGCCAAAAAATAAAAAGAATACTTATCCTTAACATTTACTAATATTAATAGGTAAATCATGTAAAAAGAGACCTATCTCTGAAAAAATGGAATTTTTAACGAGCCGTAGTTTCTTTTGTGACATACTATCTATGTGCGACCATAAATTGTATCAAAATAATTTACTTAGAGCTCTCAACTGCCAACAATTTTCTAATGATTAATTTGAACATTCACAAAAATAATCCACAACTACTTCTGTTGTCGCTATTATCTCAAAGCCTAAAACAAGAGACAAGAAGTAAACAGCATGCAAGACATACTACCTGAACAGTTTGTCTTTACTTATATAGACACTAGAGGAAACATCAACAAGCCTTTACATGCTGACTATCTCAATAATAAGATGAAAACTATCAGAAAGCGACACCCAGAGCTTACACACGCTACACCACACAAATTACGTCATACTGGTGCAACACTCGCTAAACAGGCAGGAATGAGCTTAGAAGCCATTTCCGAAGCTCTAATACACAGTGACACAGGAACAACACAGATTTATGTAAATACTTCTAATATAGTTCCTATGACAGTAGATGAATTTGCTTTAAAGTCTCTAAAACAATAAGGTGAAAATAAGGTAAACTTTTCAAAAAAACACGAAAAAAGCACCCATAAGGTAAACTTTTGAGTGCTTTGAAACGTTGATATAATCGGTTCGATTAACGTTTTGAGAATTGTGAAGCTTTACGAGCTTTCTTAAGACCTGGCTTCTTACGTTCTACCATACGAGCATCACGAGTAAGAAGGCCTGCGCGTTTCAATGAATCGCGGAAGTCTGGGTCTACTTGAAGAAGGGCACGAGCAATACCGTGACGGATAGCGCCTGATTGACCAGCGTAGCCACCACCATCAACGTTTACGAAAACGTCGTATTGACCAACAGTTGAAGTAACTGCGAATGGTTGGTTGATAACCAAACGAAGGTCAGCGTGTGGGATGTACTCTTCAACATCTTTTTTGTTTACAGTGATTTTACCAGTTCCTGGAACAAGGCGAACGCGTGCAACAGCGTTTTTACGACGTCCAGTACCTGCATATTGTGCTTGTGACATACTTTATTGTTCCTTTCCTTAGATAAGTCCTGAAATATCAAGAACTTCTGGTTGTTGTGCAGCGTGAGTGTGCTCAGCGCCTACAAATACTTTCAACTTCATACCTTGAGCACGGCCAAGAGTATTGTGTGGAAGCATACCTTTAACTGATTTTTCGATCAAACGAACAGCGTTCTTAGAGCGAAGTTCACCAGCAGTGATAGACTTCAAACCACCTGGGTACATTGAGTGAGTGTAGTAAACTTTATCAGTTGCTTTTTTACCAGTCAATTTAACTTTTTCAGCGTTGATAACGATTACGAAGTCACCTGTATCAGTGTGTGGTGTGAATGTTGGTTTGTTTTTTCCACGAAGTACGCTTGCTACAACTGCAGAAAGGCGTCCAAGAGGTACATCAGTAGCGTCTACTACATACCATTTGCGTTCAACTTCACCTGGCTTAGCCATGTATGTTGTTTTGTTCATGATTTCTCCTATATGAATATCGTTTTTGTTTACAGGGCGGATGTTCCGGTCCGCGGGTTATTTGAAAGGTTCCGGGGCCTTACAAATGGGGTAAACAATACCGCCTACTATCATACCAAATTTTCTAACCAAAAGTCAATATATTTGATGCAATTATTTATAAAATAACGATTTCATTTCTATTTAGTCTGAAAGTTCACTGCTAATGCTAAAGAGTCCTAGAGTACCTGGCCCAGTATGCGTCGAAATAACGGGACCAAGAGGCAGGATAAGGACTTCTGTAACCTGGCCAGAAGCTAAAAGCTGCTCCTTGACAGTTTCAGCAACTTCTTTTTCACCCGCATAGGCGACCACCACCCGCGGATCAGAAATCGTCTCTAAGGTCATCCGAACCACCTCAGCCTGCGCCTTCTTCTTGCCTCGCACCTTAGCGACCGAATCCAGACTTCCATCAGCTGTCACCGCGATGATGGGCTTGATATTGACCAAGCTTCCCATGAGAGCCGCTGCCTTGGAAATACGGCCACCCCGCATAAGGTGGTTGAGGTCATCCACCAAGAAATAGGTCTGAACTCTAGGCACTAGACTCTGAAGCAAGTCTGCCGTCTGCTCTAGGCTTTGACCTGCTGCTCTCGCTTCTACAGCCTTCATGACCAAGAGCCCTTCACCCATCGAAGCCGCCTTGGTATCAAGGATGGTGATGATCGCCTCAGGATAATCCTCTAAAACCATCTCCCGCGCCATGACTGCACTTTGGTAGGTTCCAGACAGGGCTGAAGCAAAAGCCACATAGAGAACCGCTGTGCCCTCCTGAGCATACTGGCGGAAAACATCTTCAAATTGGCCGACATTGATCTGGCTGGTAGTCGGCTTGCTACCAGACTCCATCTTGGCTAAAAGCTGCTCACTGGTCAGCTTATTCGGTCCGACGGTCTCGTGGGTTTGGCCGTCCAGCTGAATGGTCAAGCCCAGAACCTGCACATCATGTTCTTGGGTCCAGCTTTCCGGCAAGTCTGCCGTCGAATCCGTTAAAATTTTAAAGGTCATCTTTTTTCTCCATCATTTTTTAGTTGCCACAGAGAAGGCTTCTCCATGGACATAAGCGGGCTATTCCTGGTGATTTTCCTACCAACATGCCGGGACTAGCTATTAGAAATTTCTTGCTTTTTAGGAAAGCTATTTCGCTCGGTCAGTCTAGAACAGGACTGACACCTTGAAAACCTTTCAAATCAAAAATATATTGGAAATATTCATCTTGTGAAGCTTTTAAAATCAAGTTTGCCTTACCATCAAGTAATTCAATACAGGTCCATTCCCCATCTAAACACTCAACATCATATTTTTTATCTTCTAAAAATAAATTTGTTAATTGTCCTTCTGGATATTTATTTTGAAAAGAAACCATCCCAGAGTTATCATTTCTACAAGCAAGCACAGGAACTTTCACTTTTTGGTTCCCCATATAAAAGGAGCTCATACACCTCTTTTCAGCAAGGCACTCATATTTTCCTTTTACATAATTAACAATCTCTTTATTTAAAATTGTAGAAAGATTGAGAATGCTGATGAAATCCGCCTTATCAATGGATAAGGTTTCGACCTCAATTAGGTATTTCAAAGAGCCATTTACCTGACTTCCTTGACCGTATAAATCCGTGCAATTCAAGGAATATTGGGTCAATAAATCCTCTAAGGGATACTGATCTGCTTCCTCAGTGATTTCAAAGCAAAAGCAATAATTATCTTCTCTTTTATTATGATAGATATCATAAATGATCGGTTCAAACGTTTCTGTTTGATATTTCTCTAACAGATAGCTTCCAAGTACTTGCATTAGCCCACCCGATTTCTAAAGACTTCATACATGAGAATGGCCGCTGCGACGCTGGCATTGAGGCTTTGAACATGACCATTCATAGGAATGGTCAGCATCTCATCCACCTGCTTCTTGATGTTGCTGGAAATGCCCTTGCCTTCGTTGCCAATGATGAGGGCTAGCTTGCCTGCCGTATTCCACTTATGAACAGGCGTCCCCTGCATATCCGTCCCAAAAATCCAGAAGCCAGCTTCCTTGAGCTTGTCCAGGGTCTGGCTGAGATTGGTCACACGGGCAATAGGAATATGCTCGATAGCCCCCGTAGAGGTCTTGGCCACAACGGGTGTCACACCAACTGCTCGATGCTTAGGAATGATCACTCCCGTGACATTGGTAGCGTCAGCCGTGCGCAAGATAGAGCCTAGATTATGCGGGTCTGTCAAGCCATCCAAAATCAATAGCAGAGGATTCTCTTCCTGCTCCGCTTTTTTCAAAACATCCACCAAATCTGCATAGGCAAACTCCGATACCCGCAAGACAAAGCCTTGGTGAACAGCTCCATCCGTCATCTCCTGCAAGGTTTTCTTGGGTGTCCAAGAGATAGAAACCTTCTTTTCTGCCGCCAAATCTTTGATCTTGCTCACGTTTTTGCCACGCAAGTCGTCCTGAATATAAAGTTTATTTCCCGTATTGGCCATCAAGGCCTCGGTCACAGCATGCACGCCGTAAACAATATCATTTTTTTCCATACTAACAGTATATCACAAGCTCCCCCAAAAAATCTGTCTAAAAGCTAAATATCTCTCTATGACAGTCTAGCATTTCTCAGCAATCAGCAAAAAACTGCATTTTGGTATCCTATTTGTTTTTGAAATAATTCCTTATTTGGGACTTAGAAACCAGCTAGACTAGCCAGTTCCGCTAGCCGTTTTCCAAACAGAAAGAAATCCCCCCTCGTCAGACAATTGCTTTTGATGAACAGTTATCTAAAGTATCATTTACCTTAAAATCTAAAGGAAAGTGACCGACCGAGGCCTAAGTTGCCATGAGTCTATAGGAAAAGCGACTAGTCGATATCTAAGTTCCACACATCTCTCTTGAACAGTTCTTATTTTGAAATAAGCTCTCTAACATCAAAAAAAGAGAGAACAAATTGTTCTCTCCTATGCTTGCATTTGTCATCCACTAGGGCTGACTAGAAGCTATTATTTTACTTTAGCAGTGCTTGTGATGACTTCAACTGCTTTTTTAACAGCGATATCATGTTTAAGCATTTCTTCTGAAAGCAATTGGCGAACGCGGTCTGCTTCCATGTTGTAGTCTGTTGCCAATGAAGTGATTTCTGCTTCAACTTCTTCAGCACTAGCTTCAAAGCCTTCTGCTTTCGCAACTGCTTCTACAACAAGGTTCGTCTTAGTGCGTGCTGCAGCATCTGCTTCATATTGTTTGTGAAGGTCTTCTTGAGTTGTACCAGTGATTTGGAAGTACATATCAGGAGAGATACCTTGACGTTGCATGTTGCCGAGGAATTCGTTCACAGCGCGATGAACTTCTTCGTGAATCATTTCTTCTGGAAGGTCAACGATTTCTGCATTTTCTACTGCAAGATCGATCGCTGCTGCTTCAACTGCATCGTTGTAAGCTGCTTCTTTCGCTTCTGCTAATTCTTTACGGTATTTTTCTTTCAATTCAGCAAGAGTTTCAACTTCTTCGTCGATGTCTTTTGCAAGTTCATCATCAAGAGCTGGAACTTCTTTTTCTTTTACTTCATGGATTGTTGTAACGAACTTAGCTTCTTTACCAGCAAGGTCAGCTGCTTGGTAGTCTTCTGGGAAGGTTACAACAACGTCTACTGTTTCACCAGCTGAGTGACCAACCAATTGGTCTTCGAAGCCTGGGATGAATTGACCTGAACCAAGTCCAAGTGAGAAGTTATCGCCTTTTCCGCCGTCAAATTCAACACCGTCAACAGAACCAACAAAGTCGATGACAACTGTATCACCTTCAGCTGCTGCTCCATCTTTCAGAACCAATTCAGCCAAGTTGTTGCGTTCACGCTCAATGCGCTCATCAACTTCAGCATCAGTAACTTCCTTAGAAACGTCTACAGATACTTCAAGGTCTTTGTAAGCACCCAATTTCACTTCAGGTTTTGTCACAACTTCAGCAGTGATCACCCATTCTTGACCTTTTTCCATTGAAGTCACATCAATTTTTGGTTGTGCAACCACTTCAAGACCAGCTTCTTTTACAGCTGCTTCATAAGCTGCTGGAAGCAATGCATTCAAGACATCTTGATAAAGTGACTCTTCACCAAAACGTTGGTTGAAGACTGGGCGAGGAATATGACCCTTACGGAAACCTGGTACAGCGATATTTTTCTTAACTGCATTAAAAGCACGATCCAAAGCAGGTTTGATTTGGTCTTGACCGATAGTAAAAGTCAATACACCACGATTTGTTTCTTTGTTTTCAAATGATACAGACATTCTGTCAGTTCTCCTTCAAATTTTTTGCATACAATCCATTATAACATAAGTAGCAGTTTTTTCAAGCGACACCTTTTATTTTTCGCCTTTTTCCCCTTTCATACGCTGAAATCTTAGCCACTTTTTACTCTTTTTTGACCATTGCCCAGCTCTCAGCAGACACTATTCCCCTATAACTGTAGATTTATTTTCCTCGCCAGCACGAGAATCGACAGGCAAAGTCTACCATTTGGGAAAAGAGAGTGGGACAGAAATCGGTAATTCGTTAGAATTCGATTTCGTCGTCCCACCTCCGCACAGTTGAGTAGGGCTGTAAAAGCTGATGAAATCAGCGTAGTAGAGCCCACTCAACCACTGAGTCTTGCTCGACAATCCAAAGACAATTGAGAGGCTAGGACTTTTGTCCCAGCCTCTTTCTACTATCCTACTAAGATTTTCGAATCCTATCTTCGATATAAGAGGCTCTGGCTCCGCCAATTAACTTGGGACGACTAGCAAGGGCAGTCACGTGAGCCTGACCCAAACTGCGTAGCTGAGGGCGAATCGGAACCTGAACATGCTTGACATGCATTCCGATTGACGTGTCTCCTACATCCAAGCCAGCATGGGCTGTGATAAACTCAACCTCCACAGGATCTTTCATATAGTCAAAAGCCGCTAGCTGGCCACTCCCGCCTGCATGTAGACTAGGCAGGACATTGACAATTTCTAGATCTTTCTTTTCTGCCAATTCTCGTTCCACGACTAGGGCACGATTGAGGTGCTCACAACCTTGAACGGCCAAGTAAATCCCCCGAGCTTGCAGGATATCTAACAAGGTCTTGACAATGACCTGACCGACTTCCCTGCTGGAATGCTGGCCAATGTGTCCCCCCATGACTTCACTAGAAGATAGACCTAGGACAAAAATATTTCCCTTGACCAAACCCGCCTTGTCCAAGACATCTGTAGCGATCTGTCTGGTCTCCCTTTCAAGCTTCTCTAAATCCATCTCTTACCTCACTTACTCTGGCTGAACGGCTCTTTTCAAAACAAGGGGAAAGGCTCTATAAAGAGCATAGCCGACCACCAAACCAAAAATATTTTGCATGACATTGCCCCAAATCGCTGCGATAGCTGCACCCGGTCCACTCAAGATGCTACCAAAGAGAGCATAGCCGCCGACCATGGCAAGGCCGGCCAAGAGCAAGCCGATATAACGCTGCTTGCCAGTGAAGCCAGCAAAGTAGCCTTGAAGACCATGACAGATGAGGCTGAAGACCATCCACTGTGGATAGCCCGCCACCAAGTCAATCAAGAGACCGGACAAGCCACCAACCAAGGCTCCTTCCTTACGACCAAAATAAAATGCGGTAAAGTAAATCCCTGCATCTAGCAAGGTTAGAAAACCAGTTGGCGTAGGGATTTTGAAAAAATTCCCCAAAACAATGGATAGGGCTGTAATGACAGCCAGCAAAGCGATTTTTCTTGTCTGATTATTTTTCATATTGAATAACTCCATATTGATCTGAGCGCTGAATGGCGCGGTAAACAAAATCTTTTGAATAGTTGACGGCTTCAAGAGGGGATTGGCCTGCCAAAAGCTGACTAGCTATGCTAGAAGCGAAAGTACAGCCGGCTCCTGTATTATTATTTGGTAAAACAGGGCTTTCCAACAACACAAAGTCTTTGCCATCGTAAAATAAATCAAAGGCCTGATCTTGGCTGAAACGATTTCCTCCCTTGATCACGACATTTTGAGCTCCCAGTCCATGGAGAGTCACAGCCGCAGCCTTGAGATCATCCAAAGTCTTGATCTCCGACTGGGTCAAGATCTCTGCTTCTGGTAGATTGGGCGTGATAATGGTCGTATAAGGGAAAAATTTGATCAATTCATCTCGGAGGGCCGAAACTTCTACATCATGGGTTTCCTTGCAGACTAAGACAGGGTCTAGCACGACTGGTATGCCCGTTTGCTTTTTGATGAAGTCCAGAGCCTGATCTGCAATGGCAACCGTTGGTAACAAGCCCAACTTGATGGCCGAAAACGACACATCTTTGAGCGAGGAGAGTTGCTGTGCAAAGACCTGCTCGTCGGTCGGAAGAACTTCAAATCCCTTGTCCGTCATAGCGGTCAAGCAAGTCACCGCTACAAAACCATGCAGACCATGGACCGTATAAGTAGCCAGATCCGCATGAAGACCGCCACCACTAAAAATATCATTGCCAGAGAGGGCTAAAATCAACTTATTCTTCATAAATAATCTCCTTTAGATAAAGACCATTAGGCGCTGCGGTTGGCCCAGCTAGTTGCCGATCCTTTTCTTCTAAAATCCGTTCGATTTGGTTGACTGGCATCCGCTTATTTCCAATCTTGAGCAGGGTTCCCACCATGTTGCGGATTTGCTTATAGAGAAAGCCATTGCCCGAAAAAGTAAAGACTAGAAAATTACGTTGCTCATCAAAAGTCAGACTAGCCTTTGTAATCGTGCGAACCTTATTTTCCACACTGGTACCCGAGGCTGTAAAGCCTGTAAAATCATGCGTTCCCTCCAAGGCTTTAATGGCCTGCTCCATCAGAGGAATCTCCAAAGGATAGGGATAGTGGGTCGCATAGTGGCGCATCATTGGATTTTTTGGCCGACCAATATCCACCAGAAACTCATAGGTCTTGCTGTGCGGCTTGTAACGGGCATGAAAATCCTCCGTCACTTCCTCCACAGAAATGACATCTATATCTTCTGGCGTCTGGGTATCCAAGGCAAACCGCAGCTTTTCTTCATCTCTAGCCGACGGGAGGTCAAAGTGAATGACCTGCCCAAGCGCATGAACACCGCTATCAGTCCGACCAGCTCCGTGGATGACAATGGGCTGGCCTTTGTTGATACGAGTTAAGGTTTTTTCAATTTCTTCCTGAACGCTCCGAGCATGAGGCTGGCGCTGAAAGCCAGCAAAGTCATGTCCGTCGTAGGAAATAAGGGCTTTATAACGAGTCATGCCCTTATTTTAACAGGAAAAAAAGCCTGTCGCAAGAGAGAAAGAATACAACTGTCTGGGTACAGAAAGCATTGACAGAAAGAGCGAAATCAAGTAAACTAAAAAACGCAAGGAGGATACTATGGCAAAGGATATTTCTTATAGGCAAGGACAGGAGCGCTTTCGCTATCGGGCTGCTGCACTCATCATTGAGGAGGAATCCCTCTGTGTCATGTCTTCTCCTAGCGAGGACTATTTCTATTCAGTGGGAGGAGCGGTCAGATTTGGAGAGACCTCCGAAGAAGCTGTCCAGCGAGAAGTTTTCGAAGAAACAGGACAAACGTATGAGATTGAAAAGCTGGCTTTTGTTCATGAAAATTTATTTTCAAACTCAACCGGCGTCCTCAAGGGACTAGACTGTCATGAGATTTGCTTCTATTACCTAATGAAACCACGCGGCAAGCAATTTGATTACCAACATAACCAAGAACAAGTCTATTGGATTCCCCTGACAGACTTGGAAAACTACAAAATTTTTCCAAAGGAAATTACACACATCCTCAAGCACCTCCAGACAGGCATCCAGCATATCATCAGCAAAAAAGAGAGTGGGACAGAAATCGGTAATTCGTTAGAATTCGATTTCGTCGTCCCACCTCCGCACAGTTGAGTAGGGCTGTAAAAGCTGATGAAATCAGCGTAGTAGAGCCCACTCAACCACTGCGTCTTGCTCGACAATCCAAAGACAATTGAGAGGCTAGGACTTTTGTCCCAGCCTCTTTTATTCTCCCAACATGACTTGCTTAATAGTCAGTTGATCTAGCCTCCTGTTGGATAAATAGATTAAACTTTCATAGACTAAGACAAAGACTAGCAAAGTCATCAGGCAGACTCCAAAATCAAAATCATAGTTAACTTTCTGAGCTATTGATTTTTCCATCAATCTGAGTAAAAGCTGCATAATCCCGTATTGATAGCCAGTTCCTAAGACGAAGCCCAAAAAAGCAAGAAAGCGGTAGGGAGCAAACAAACTCTTATGGCACTCATTTCTGCTATAACCAAAAACCTTCATAATAGCTAGGGTTTCTTGATTTTCCTGCAGGAGTACTCCGAGCGACAGGTAGAGGATTGCCACTGACAGGACAGTACCGATTGACATCATCATGATCTGAATGGTCTCATCTGTCAATTCTTTCATACCAAATGATAGCTGAATCATAGCTGAAAAGCACATCGAACCAAAAATGACAAAGAATATTAATAATTTTCTAGACCAGAGCAGGCTGGCAGAAAGGTCTGTTAAAAAGGGACGGTCTTTCCTTATTTTCTTTCCTACTTTCCTTTTTGGTGACTTTTTACTAGAGCTGACCCGCTTGAGCAAGTCTAGAGCAGGCAAACGTAGACAATAACTAGCATAGAGAACGGCTAAAGCAGCAAAGGCTATAGTTGGCAAGACAACGAGAAACAGGAAAAGGGGCCAATGTTGCCGAATGGTAATTTCAGGCAAAACTCCGCTTTGATTACGCAACTGATAAAAATGCGGCATCATAGCAAAAGAAGAGAAATAGCCAGTGCCTGTTCCCAAACCAATTGGAAGACTAAAAAGCCAAAACTTTCGAGCAATTTCCCAGTTTTTATAGCCTAGAGCCTTTAAAACTCCTAATTCTGGCTTATGCTGATCAATAAATTGCCGAATGTAAAAGAAGAGAAGGAGTATCGATGTTAGGGATAAAACAGCTCCGCTAATTGATGCAATCAACCAAGAAATCGCAACTTGAGCATCGTAAGCAGCTTGAATCTCAGGCAACCAATTTGTTTGATCTAGTAAACGGATATCCAGATAAAAATTTAAGAAGAGATTGGTCACAAAGACCGCACAAAAGCTAATAATTGATACAACGACTAATCTATACAAATCTTTCATTGAAAACATAGCTTACCATCCAATCTCATAGGCCGTCTTGGGCTGGCTATTTGTCTCTAAGCTTTGCATCTGACCGCTATTGATATGGACAATGGTCTTAGCCATCTGAGCAATATTTGCATTGTGGGTCACCATGACCAGCGTAAAACCTAGCTCCTCTTGAAGACTTGAAATATAGGCTAGAATCTGACGACCTGTTGCTTCGTCCAAAGCTCCAGTCGGCTCGTCCAAAAAGAGGACATTCGGTCTTTTAGCTAGGGCTCGTGCAATAGCCACCCGCTGCTGCTCACCGCCTGACAGTTGACTTGGATAATGCTGAAGTTTATCACCTAAACCTAAAGCCTCTAAAATACGGACATAATCTTGGTTGCCTGCTAGGTTGGCTCCCATTTTGACATTTTGCTCCACTGTGAGATTTGGAAGTAAGAAATATTGCTGAAAAATAAAGGCAATCTGCGCTCGGCGAAAAGCCGTCAATTGAGCTTCTGTCAGCTTGGATAGATCTTCCTCACCGTAGTATACATGACCACTGTCTGGTTTTTCTAGGCCTGATAAAACGTTGAGCAAGGTTGACTTTCCAGATCCAGAAGCTCCCAAAATGACCAAGTAATCTTGGTCAGCAATCTCCAAGTCGATCCCTTTTAAAACTTCTCTTCCACTGTAAGATTTACAAATTCCCTTTAATCTAATCATTCTTACTTTCCTTTCATTTCCTTTAGGAGGGCAGTAAATACTTGCGTTAAGCGTTCTGTTATTTCCTCCTGACTAAAAGAATAAATACCCGATGCTATCATGCTAGCCAAACCATGAGAATAGATAAATAAATGCTGATAAACGAACTCTGCACTTTCTATGGACATGGGATAATCCTCCACAATCGACTCTAATATCTGCTGATAACTATGGTCTTTCTGAGGTAAAAAGTCCTTGAAAGACTCAATGGGGTGCTTGTGAGGATTTAGATAGAGAATTTTAAAAAGCTGAGGTTCCTGACTGGCAAAAAGGATATAGGCCATGCCAACTGCTCTGAAAGGCTTGGCTCGCTCCAAAGCCGAACGAATATATTGGACCAAAACGAATTCAGCCGCCCGAACAACCGAATGACTTAGATCCTCCATATTTTCAAACTGACCGAAAATAACCTTGGGACTAGACTGTAATCGTTCCGCTAGAGAACGAGCGGTCAAACCAGCTAAACCGTCTTCCCTGACAATCCCTAGAGCTGCTTGGATAATTTCATCACGAGTAAATTTATTTTTAGGTGGCATCAAAACTCCTTTTAGATACAATTGTTGCGCAACATCTGTTTCTTAGAATATAATATCACACAAAACATTAAAAAACAAGTATAAAAAGAAGCCTTTCGGCTTCGATTTTTTATATTTTCTAAAGTATTAGTAAAGCTCTTCCAGAAGTTGAGCCAGGGAAAGTCTCCCCAGCTCGGAACTAGGTTTTGTATTAGATACAGTCAATGAGAGACAAGGGGCGTTCTAAAAAGCTCTGCCACCTCCTCAAAGACTAGGCATAAGGCTGTAATTCCGGATTAATTGGTGTGTTGGCCAGATTATTGGCATAATTGCAGAGGGTCGCAAGGCTAACACCCAAAACTACATCCAGAGCATTCTCATGCGTATAGCCCGCTTCTAGGAAGTCTGCCAAAGCCTCATCTCCGACTCGTCCCTTGGTATTGATGACAGCAATGGTAAATTTGGCAAGCGTATCTAGCTTCGGATCCGTATCAATCGGAGTACGATTGCGCAGAGCCTCCAAAAGATCGTCATTCATTTGAATCTGCTTGATTGAAAAGGCTGTATGGCCCGCCACACAGAAAGCACAGCCATTAGTAACTGCAGCCGTAATCTGCACTACTTCACGCTCAGTCGGTGTCAGGCTGTTACGACGATTGATGGCTCCAACCGTCCGATAAGTTTCCAAAGCCGTTGGCGCATTGGCCAAAAGACCGATTAGATTGGGAATGTAGCCACCGTTATCTTTTTGAACCGTTTCTAAAACCTCTTTCACCTCAGCTGGTGCAGACTCAATCGTATGGATAGTAAATTCTGACATATGAAACCTCATTTCTTTTGATTAGCAACTATCTTAACATAGGTCTGACAGCTTGTATAATATATATTTTATATGGCCTCCATAAAGAGAATATATTGCTACATGTCAAACCAAAATATATTACCTGCCTTAACTGCCTCCATACCTCTCTCAAGCAAGAAAAAGAAGCCCTACGGCTTCTGGCTAATATTTTCTAAAACGTTGATAGCGATCTTCCAAAAGTTGCTCGAGAGAAAGTTTGGAAAGTTCCGCTAGTTCAGTACTGATCTCTTGCTTGACTGCAGCTAAGAGCTCATTTTTATTAAAGCCACGTTCAGGAATGACCTTATCAACGACACCCATCTGCAAAAGTTCGTGCGAGGTGATTTTCATCATCTCCGCCGCCTCCATTGCTCGGCTGCCATCCTTCCATAAAATCGAGGCAAAGCCTTCTGGACTGAGAATGGCATACATAGAGTTTTCCAGCATCCAGACCTTATCAGCAACTGCTAAGGCCAGTGCCCCGCCAGAGCCACCCTCGCCGATGATAATGGCAATAATGGGCACTTTCAGATCACTCATTTCCATGAGATTACGGGCAATGGCTTCGCCCTGTCCGCGCTCCTCAGCACCGACACCAGGATAGGCACCAGCCGTATTGATAAAGGTCACGACTGGACGGCCAAATTTCTCAGCCTGCTTCATGAGACGCAAGGCCTTACGATAGCCTTCAGGATGAGGTTGACCAAAGTTCCGTCGTAAATTATCTTGCAAATTGCGACCTTTTTGAATACCGACCACTGTGACCGGCTGACCATTTAAGGTTCCGATACCGCCAATGACAGCACCATCATCACGAAAACCACGATCTCCGTGCAGTTCCACAAAATCATCAAAAATGCCTTGGGCAAAATCCAGAGCCGTCAAACGGGACTGATCACGCGCTGCTTTGATAATCTGACTGATTTTTGTCATTGGTCACCTCCATGAAATCTCAAGAGAGTAGCAATCCGATCCCGCAATTCACCACGCTTGACTATCGCATCAACAAAGCCATGCTCCAGCAAAAATTCTGCCTTTTGGAAGTCATCTGGTAATTTTTCCCGCACAGTAGACTCAATGACCCGACGTCCGGCAAAGCCTACCAAAGCCTGCGCTTCTGCCAAGATAATATCCCCTTCCATAGCAAAAGAGGCTGTGACACCGCCTGTCGTCGGATCTGTCAAAACGGTCAGGTAAAAAAGACCAGCCTTTGAATGACGTTGCACAGCAGCTGAGGTTTTAGCCATCTGCATCAGGCTCATGATACCTTCCTGCATACGAGCACCACCAGAAGCCGTAAAGAGGACGACTGGCAACTGATGCTCTGTCGCATACTCAAATAGGCGGGTAATCTTCTCTCCGACAACCGTTCCCATGGAAGCCATGATAAAGTTGGAATCCATGATCCCAAGAGCTAATTTTTGGTCTTTTATCATAGCGGTTCCTGTCAAAACGGCCTCATCTAGACCAGTCTTTTCCCGCATCTTTGCCAGTTTTTCTTGATAATTTGGAAAATGTAAGGGATCTGTCGTCTCAATACCTGTGAACAATTCCTCAAAACTTCCTTCATCCACCGTCAAGCTCAGGCGCTCAAAAGCTGAAATCCGAAAAGTGTAGCCACAGCTTGGACAGACACGCTCTGCCCCCAAATCTTTTTGATAAATAATATGCTTACAACCAGGGCACTTGGAAAAAAGCTCATCTGGAACTTCTGGTTTTGGCTGAGGCAAGGCACGAGAGGAACGATTAGGATTGATTCGAATATATTTATCCTTTTTTGAAAACAAAGGCATTGCTTACTCCTTCATTAAATTTTAGAGTGATTCTGCTTCTTTCAAACAAAATCACTCCTTGTCATCTATTTTTTCTCTTGATAAGCCGGAAGGAACTTCTCCATGAGAAAGGCTGTATCATAATCACCAGCAATCACATTAGGATCTGAAATCAGATCCAGCTGGAAACTGCTATTGGTCACGACACCGTCGATTTCTAGCTCATAGAGAGCCCGTTGCATCTTCATCAGGGCATCAAAGCGATTTTCCCCGTGAACGATGATTTTGGCAATCATACTGTCATAGTAAGGAGGAATGGTGTAGCCAGGATAGACCGCCGAATCCACGCGTAATCCCACTCCGCCACTTGGCAAATAAAGATTGGAAATTTTTCCTGGGCTCGGTGCAAAGTTAAAGGCTGGATTTTCAGCATTGATCCGACATTCAATCGCATGACCGCGGATTTCAACATCTTCTTGACTAAAGGACAGCTCCTGACCATCCGCAATCTTAATCTGCTCTTTAACAATATCCACACCGGTAACAAACTCAGTCACTGGATGCTCAACCTGCACCCGAGTGTTCATCTCCATAAAGTAGAATTCACCCTTGGCTTCATCTAACAGAAACTCAATCGTCCCAGCATTTTCATAGCCGACTGACTCAGCAGCCCGAACAGCCGCTTCCCCAATCTGCTGGCGCAGGGTTTTCCCAATTGCCACAGATGGACTTTCTTCCAGCACCTTCTGATTATTCCGCTGCAAAGAGCAATCCCGCTCGCCTAAGTGGACCACATGCCCCTGCTGATCTGCCAAAATCTGCACCTCAATATGGCGCGCTGGATAGATAACCCGCTCCATATACATGGCACCATTACCAAAGGCCGCTTTGGCTTCGCTAGATGCAGATTCAAAGGCCGCTACTAAATCCTCAGCCTTTTCAACCTTACGAATGCCTTTTCCGCCGCCGCCAGCAGAAGCTTTAAGCATGACTGGATAACCAATCTTTTCGGCGACTTCCAAGGCTTCTTCAGAGTTATGAACTTCTCCATCAGAACCTGGGATTACCGGCACTTTCGCCTTAATCATCTGAGCCCGAGCATTGATCTTGTCCCCCATCAGGTCCATAACAGCACCTGAAGGTCCAATAAACTTAATGCCAACTTCTTCGCACATGGTCGCAAATTTAGAGTTTTCACTCAAAAAACCAAAACCAGGGTGAATGGCTTCTGCACCTGTCAGAACAGCAGCAGATAGGACGGCATTCATGTTCAGATAAGAATCCGTAGACTTGGCTGGCCCGATGCAGACTGCCTCATCAGCCAGTAGGGTGTGGAGCGCTTCCTTATCAGCCGTTGAATAAACAGCTACCGTATCAATTCCTAGCTCGCGAGCTGCACGAATAATTCTGACCGCAATTTCCCCACGGTTAGCAATTAAAATTTTACGAAACATGGTGAAATCTCCTCTTTCTTATTGACCAATCGCAAAGGTCAAGGTTCCGCTTGCTGCAAGTTTACCGTCAACTTCAGCCTTGGCCTCTACCACTGCAATAGTGCCACGACGCTTGACAAACTTGGCCGTCATAATCAGCTGGTCACCTGGCACAACTTGCTTCTTGAACTTAACCTTGTCCATGCCAGCATAGAAGACCAGCTTGCCCTTGTTTTCTTCTTTAGACAATTCCAGCACACCAGCCGTTTGAGCCAGTGCTTCCATGATTAAGACACCTGGCATAACTGGATACTGGGGAAAATGTCCGTTAAAGAATGGCTCATTAATCGTCACATTTTTCAGAGCGACAATCTCATCTTCGCTGACTTCCAATACACGGTCCACCAAAAGCATGGGATAGCGATGCGGAAGCGCCTCTTTTATTGCATTGATATCAATCATTTGATGCGTACCAGCCCTTTCCCAAACTCAACCATTTCTTCATTCTGAACCAGAATTTCTGTCACCAGACCATCTTTCGGTGCTGGCACTTCATTCATGACCTTCATGGCTTCAATAATCATCAGGGTTTGACCTTTTTTAACTTGGTCTCCTACACTGACAAAAGCTGGTTTATCTGGACCTGCTGCTAAGTAAGCCACGCCAACCAAAGGACTTTCCACGACATCGCCTTCAGCAGCTGGAGCTGGAGCCTCTGGACCCACCTCAGGTGCTGCAGTTGGAGCTGCTTGGGAAACTGTCTCAGATACAAGTGCACTTGCTGGCTGCACAGGAGCTGCACTGACTGTTGGAGCTGTTGCAACTGCGGCTTGCCCTTCATTCTTACTGAATGTCAGCTCATCGCTTTGATTTTTATAAGAAAATTCACGCAGGCTTGATTGGTCGAACTGAGCCATCAAGTCTTTAATTTCATTGATATTCATCTAGCCCTCCCAACGCTTGAATGCCAGAACAGCATTGTGACCGCCAAAACCAAATGTATTGGAAATCGCATAGGGAATTTCTTGCTCTAAGCCTTGCCCATAAACGACATTCGCTTCAATATAGTCTGACAATTCACTTGTTCCAGCTGTTTTTGGTACAAAGTTATGGCGCATTGCTTCGATTGTAGCGATTGCTTCTACCGCTCCTGCAGCTCCAAGCAAGTGTCCTGTGAATGACTTGGTTGAAGATACAGGTACTTCTTTACCAAGAACAGCTACGATAGCTCCACTTTCTCCTTTTTCATTAGCAGGAGTTGAAGTTCCGTGGGCGTTGACGTAAGCCACTTGCTCTGGAGAAATCTCTGCCTCTTCCAAAGCCAATTTAATCGCCTTAATCGCGCCTTGACCTTCTGGATGAGGTGAAGTCATATGGTAAGCATCACAGGTATTTCCATAACCGACTACTTCAGCCAAGATAGTTGCACCACGTTTTTCAGCGTGTTCCAGACTTTCAAGCACCAACATACCAGAACCTTCTCCCATGACAAAGCCATTACGGTCTTTATCAAATGGAATAGAAGCACGAGTTGGATCTTCTGTAGTTGATAGGGCAGTCAAAGCTTGGAAACCAGCAATGGCAAATGGAGTGATAGACGCTTCTGATCCACCCACCAACATGACATCTTGGAAACCAAACTTGATAGAGCGGAAGGCATCCCCAATCGCATCATTTGATGAGGCACAAGCTGTATTGATTGATTTACAGATACCATTTGCACCAAAGCGCATAGCAACATTTCCTGAAGCCATATTTGGCAAAGCTTTTGGAAGAGTCATTGGCTTAACGCGTTTTGGACCTTTCTCATGCAATCGGATGACTTGATCTTCGATTTCCTTGATACCACCGATACCAGAAGCAACGATGACACCAAAGCGATCTTTGTCAATTGCTTCTACATCAAGATTCGCATTTGTTACCGCTTCTTGAGCTGCATATAAGGCATACAGAGAATAATTGTCAAAACGATTGGTATCTTTCTTGATAAAGTATTTATCAAATGGAAAGTCTTGGACTTCAGCCGCATTATGAACAGCAAAATCGCTGTGATCAAACTTGGTGATGGGACCAATCCCAATCTTACCTTCTTTTAAACTATTCCAAAATTCTTCTGGTGTATTTCCGATGGGAGAGGTTAAGCCATAACCTGTCACAACAACTCGATTTAGTTTCATAGTGAACTCCTTTATGATAATTGGTAAACTGTCAAATCCAAATGCATGCAATTACTGCATAGTCAATCCGCCATCAATCGCGATGACCTGACCAGTGAGGTATTCCTGACCTGCTAAGAATAGGGTAACATCTGCTACTTCTTCGGTATTGCCGAACCGTTTCATTGGGATTTGAGCCAGAGAAGCTTCTTTGATTTTTTCAGAAAGCTCGTCTGTCATATCCGATTCGATAAAGCCTGGGGCAATCACATTGACACGGATATTGCGCCCAGCTACCTCACGAGCAACCGACTTAGAAAATCCAATCAAGCCAGCTTTAGAAGCTGCATAGTTGGCCTGGCCGACATTACCAGTCAAGCCGACAACACTTGATAGGTTAATGACTGCTCCCTGGCGAGCTTTGGTCATTGGTTTCAAGACAGCTTGCGTCATATTGAAGGCTCCAGTCAGATTGACCTTCAGCACTTGCTCGAAGTCTTCCTCTGTCATCTTGAGCATAATCTTATCGCGGGTAATTCCAGCATTGTTGACCAAGACATCTACAGAGCCCAAAGCTGCAATCGCCTCTTCAATCATTCGCTTAGCATCAGCGCCATTAGATACATCGCCTGAAATAGCCACGACTTTGATCGGATAGCCAGCGAACTCAGCCAAAACGTCGTCTGAAATTTGACCGCGACCGTTCAAGACAATATTGGCACCTGCACTTGCAAACTTATGGGCAATAGCCAGACCAATCCCACGGCTAGAGCCAGTAATAAAAACATTTTTATTCTTTAATTCCATTGGTATTCCCCATTATTTTTCCAGTAGGGCTGTTAAAGTCTCCACACTTTCAACATGATAAACAACTGCTGATTTATCAATTTTTTTCAGAAAGCCAGACAATACTTTCCCTGGACCAATCTCGATAAACTCAGTCACACCAGCTTCCTGCATTTTAGCGATACTATCGTAGAAACGAACCGGCTCCATGACCTGACGAGTTAATAATTCCCTGATTCTATCAGTTTCCATGATATCCGCCTCTGTATTGCCCACTAGCGGAAGTTGAAAATCAGCAAATTCTGTTTCAGCCAAAACCTGAGCTAATTGCTCACTGGCTGGTTTCAAGAGTGCTGTATGGAAAGGACCAGAAACATTCAGCGGAATCAAGCGTTTCACACCTGCTTCTTTGAGGAGTTCCACCGCTTTATCCACCGCTGCCACATCTCCTCCAATGACGATTTGACCTGGAGTATTGTAATTAGCAGGAGAAACCACTCCTAGCTGACTAGCCGTCTGGCAAGCTTCCTCGATAAGAGTTACGTCCGCATTTAGGACCGCAACCATCTTTCCAGAACCAGCAGGAGCCGCTTCCTCCATGAAAGCTCCGCGTTTAGCGACTAGAGCTACCGCTGTTTTGAAGTCCAGCGCGCCAGCAGCTACCAAGGCAGAGTATTCGCCCAGAGAAAGACCAGCTACCATATCAGGACGGATTCCTTTTTCTGCCAACAGGCGATAAATAGCAAGAGAAGTTGTCAAAATTGCTGGCTGAGTATAGCGAGTTTGGTTGAGTTTTTCTTCATCTTGGTCAATCAATGCCCGAACATCATAGCCCAGAACTTGACTCGCTTCCTCAAAAGTCGCCTTAACCACATCATACTGCTCATAGAGGTCACGAGCCATTCCCAGATATTGGGCTCCCTGACCAGCAAATAGAAAGGCTGTCTTAGTCATTTCTAGTTACTCCTGCCCAACGTTTTGCTTCTTGCTGAATCTTCTCAGCAGCGCCATAATAGATATCCTTGAGGATTTCTTCGACTGTTTCTTCCTTGCTAACCAAGCCGGCAATCTGACCAGACATGACGGAACCATTTTCCACATCGCCACGGACAACTGCATTGGCCAGAGCACCAGCACCCAGATTTTCAAAAACAGTCAAGTCTGGATTTTCTTGCTTGAATGCTTCTTTTTCAGCCTTTTCAAAATCGCGAGTCAGCTTATTCTTGAGCGCACGAACCGCATGACCGAAGTGCTGAGCAGAAATTGTCGTATCGATATCACGAGCTTTCAAGATCATATCTTTATAATTTTGATGGGCATTGGATTCTTTAGCCACAACGAAGCGTGTACCGACCTGAACTGCCTCTGCCCCCAACATGAAGCCAGCTGCAGCACCAGAGCCATCCGCAATACCACCAGCCGCAATAACTGGAATGTTAACTGCTTCTACAACCTGACGAACCAAGGTCATCGTTGTTAACTTACCGATGTGACCACCAGCTTCCATTCCTTCAGCAATGACGGCATCTGCTCCGATTTTTTCCATCCGTTTAGCCAAAGCCACACTTGGTACAACAGGAATCACCGTAATACCTGCTTCATGGAAACGAGCCATGTACTTGCTTGGATTGCCCGCACCAGTCGTTACCACTTTTACACCCTCTTCGATCACCAAATCCACAATGTCATCTACAAAAGGCGACAAAAGCATGATATTGACACCGAAAGGACGATCCGTCAAAGACTTAATCTTGTCAATATTAGCTTTCACTACTTCCTTAGGCGCATTTCCACCACCGATGATCCCAAGACCACCAGCCTTTGAAACAGCACCAGCCAAGTCACCATCTGCAACCCAGGCCATACCACCTTGGAAAATAGGATATTTAATATTTAATAATTCTGTAATTCGTGTTTGCATAATACCTTCCTCTAATCATTGCTTAAGTAATAGCTTGAGCCCAAACCGCTAGATAGCAGACTTTTTACTTTGAAATTCAAACTATTACCTAAACAAGAGAGAATATCTTGCGATACTCTCAAATCTTTATTATTTTGTTTTTTCTTCTACGTAGGCAACCAAGTCACCAACTGTTTTCAAGCCTTCTTCAGTTTCGATTTGGATGTCAAATGCATCTTCGATTTCTGAAATTACTTGGAACAAATCCAATGAATCTGCTTCAAGATCATCGAAAGTTGACTCAAGTGTAACTTCTGATGGCTCTTTACCAAGTTCCTCAACGATAATTTCTTGTACTTTTTCAAATACTGCCATGGATAGACTCCTTTAAAAATATATTTTTTATCTATGTGTTTCCACATGATTAACTAAATTGTAACAATAAGCGTGCCCCATGTCAAACCTCCACCGAAACCTGACAATAAAATAGTCTGATCTCCGTTCAGCTTAATCAAGTCCTGTTGGACACACTCAGATAATAAAATCGGGATGCTAGCTGCACTAGTATTGCCATATTCCATCATATTAGCAGGTAGTTTTTCCCGAGAAACTCCGAGTTTCTTAGCCATTTTATCTAAAATTCGGATATTGGCTTGATGCAAGAGCAGATAATCAAGCTCCTCCACTGAAAATGGACTCTCTTCAATGGTATTTTTGATAGACTGTGCCACATCACGAATAGCGAAATCAAAGATTGCTCGGCCTTCCATTTTCAAATAGCGGTCATCAACTTGCTTTTCCGAAAATGGAGAGGACAAACCAAGTCCACCACAGGTCAAACTCTGACCTCTCAAGCCATCAGTAAACTGACTTTCAGCCCAAAAATGCTGCTTTTCTGCCGCTTCAAGCAAGACTCCTCCAGCCCCATCACCAAATAAAACTGACGTCGAACGATCCGACCAATCAACGACTTTCGACAGCGTTTCGCTACCGATGACCAAACCTCTTTGATAACGACCAGAAGAAATGAACTTTTCCCCAGTTGACAAGGCAAAGATGAAGCCACTGCAAGCCGCCGTCAAGTCAAAAGCAAAAGCCTTGGTAGCTCCAATATTGGCCTGCACTCTAGCTGCGGTTGACGGCATCATAGAATCCGGAGTGATCGTCGCAATAATGATAAAATCAAGCTGATCAGCAGACAGTTGAGCCTTTTCCAGTAATTGCTCAGCAACCTTTGTAGCTAAATCACTTGTTGACTCAGTCCGAGATAAATGTCGCTGTTTGATACCTGTTCGACTTGAGATCCATTCATCACTTGTATCCATAATCTTGGCCAGATCATCATTTGTGATAACCTGCTCTGGAGCATAATGAGCTACTTGAGTAATTCTTGCATAGTTCATTATTTCAACTCCTCTAAAAAATTATACAAGTTCTGCAAACCTTTTTGCATTGCATTTTTTTCTTCTGGGGACATTCCTTCCACTACTTGCATGACCATGCGATTGTGGAATCGTTTATGAAGGCGATACAAGAGCCTCCCCTTCTTAGTCAAACTCAGATGAACTACACGACGGTCAATGGATGAACGGCGACGCTCGATATACCCTTTACGCTCCAAGTTATTCAAGCTGGTTGTGACAGTCCCCAAAGTGACTAACAATTCCTTTGAAATATCGCTTGGAGTCGCATTAAGCATGGTACCAATAACATCAATAGTATGCATTTCTTTAATGGAGACGTCTTTAAATTGACTGCCTCGGAGGCTGGACTCTTCAATAACCAAAACATTATTAAAAATGGATGTTAAATAATCATTGACTAATTGATAATTCAAACCAACACCTCCTTCATAAACACTTTGACATTCAAATTTTATCAGATCTCAAAATAATTTGCAAGTCCTTTTGAAAATTTATTTGATTTTCAAACAATTTTCTTATCCTACAAATCCTTACTTACCTGTAAATTGTGGACGACGCTTCTCAGTATAAGCTTGGACACCTTCTTTGAAGTCCTCAGTGAAAGCAAGAGACTTCTGTAAAGATAACTCCAACTCCGCATATTCATTCCAACCGCTGAACAGGCTCTTCCAGACCATTTCTTTCATAGCTCTGTAAGAATTCAGCGAACCGCGTTTTAGCTTCTTCAGCAACTGTTCCGTTGTTTTTTCCAGTTTTTCTGCTTCACAAACTTTATAGAGCAAACCATAATCCAGAGCCTTCTCTGCTGTCAGGGCCTCTCCCGTCATGACCAAATGGGTCGCCCGAGTCACACCAATTGCCCGAGTCAGAAGATAAAGTCCACCGGCATCTGGCGCTAAGCCCACTCCCACAAAAGCCTGAATGAAGCGAGATTTTTCCGTTGCAATACAGAAATCTGCAGCCACGACCATATTGGCAGCTGCACCAGCAACAGGGCCATCCACACTCATAATAACTGGCTTAGGTAGCCGTTTCATAGCAAAGGAAATATCATTGACCAACTCTGCAATTTTTACCAGGGATTGAATATCGTCAGCACTGACAGCTCTTTGCATCTCAGCTAGGTCGCCACCGACAGAAAAGACCTTCCCATTGGCATTGATCACTAGAAACTTCACTGCCTCATCATTTGCGGCCAGCTCAATCGCTTCTAAAATCTCCTCACACATCGGAATATTGAAACCATTTGAAACTTCAGGACGATTGAAGGTAATAGTCGCCACTTCATCAACTACCTTATAAAGAATACCATTAAAAGTCATTCTAACTCCATTCCAGACTGGGTAATTACAGTCATTTTATTTCATAATTAAATAATTTGATAGTCAAATTATATTTATTCTAGCATAAAAGATGTAAGAAAGAAAACAAAAACTGGAAAATTTGATTTTATATTCGTTTTTTGCTTATTTTTGCAATAAATTTATATAAAGCGGTGCTTCTGATAGATTTGCAAAATTTTCAGAATTTTGTTATAATTTTTCCTAAATCATCTTTAGGAGTTTCTATGAAAGTTGTAAAATTTGGCGGAAGTTCACTCGCTTCTGCTTCACAATTAGAAAAAGTCTTACATATTGTAAAGTCTGATGCTGAGCGTCGCTTCGTTGTCGTTTCTGCACCAGGAAAAAGAGATGACCAAGATACAAAAGTCACCGATGCCCTGATTAAGTATTATCGCCAGTACATTGCAGGAAATGATGTCTCAAAGGAGCAAAATTGGATTATTAAACGCTACTCCGATATGGTCTCTGAGCTAGGTCTAAAATCTGCAATTATTGAAAAAATTTCTAAGAGCATCATCTCCCTAGCTACTCTGCCAATTGAAAATAATGAATTTCTTTACGATACTTTCCTAGCAGCTGGTGAAAACAACAATGCTAAGCTCATCGCAGCTTACTTTAACCACAATGGCATCCCGGCTCGCTACGTCCATCCTAGAGAAGCTGGACTAGTGGTTTCAAGCGAACCAGGAAATGCTCGGATCCTTCCTTCAAGCTATGATAAATTGGAAGAACTAATTCATTCCGATGAAGTCCTTGTCATCCCTGGCTTCTTTGGTGTCACTCAAGATGGACAGATCTGTACTTTTTCTCGTGGTGGCTCAGATATTACAGGATCGATTATTGCAGCTGGTGTCAAAGCTGATGTCTATGAGAACTTCACTGATGTGGACGGCATCTTCGCTGCTCACCCTGGGATTATTCATAAGCCACGCTCCATCGCTGAGCTTACTTACCGTGAAATGCGGGAATTAGCCTATGCAGGTTTTACTGTCCTTCACGATGAAGCCCTGCTTCCAGCCTATCGCGGAAAAATTCCACTCGTCATCAAAAATACCAACAATCCAGAGCACCCCGGTACGCGCATCGTCCATAAACATAGCGAAGATCATCCTCCTGTTGTAGGAATCGCTGGTGATTCTGGCTTCGTAAGTATTAACATGTCCAAGTACCTCATGAACCGAGAAGTTGGATTCGGTCGCAAGGCGCTGCAGATTTTGGAAGATTTAAATATCGGTTGGGAGCATATGCCAACAGGGATTGATGATCTTTCGATCATCCTTCGTGAACGCGAATTGACTCCAATCAAAGAAGAAGAGATTCTACGCCAGCTTGTACAAAAGGCAGAAGTTGACTACGCTGAGATTGAGCATGACCTCTCTATCATCATGATTGTCGGCGAAAAAATGAAAAGTCATATCGGGGTGACTGCTACTGCGACTAGAGCTCTTTCTGACAATAAAATCAATATCCAAATGATGTCACAAGGTTCCAGTGAAGTTTCTATCATGTTTGTTGTCAATAAGAACCAAGAAAAAGAGGCCATCCGTGCTCTGTACAAAGCATTCTTTGGCAGCTCAGAAAGCGATGAATAAACCAAATTAGTAAACAACAAAGACCTAGCTCTATGTAGAGCTAGGTCTTTCCTTATTCTTTCTTACTTATAATAAACCTTTTTTCTTTTCCAAGATTAAGTCCTTGACAGATATCAACAGGACAGCCAGCAAAATCATGCCCATACCTACAAAATCAAGCAGATAAAAGCGTTCATTCATAATGACAAAGGCAAAGAAGACCGCTGAAATTGGCTCAATCGAAGCTAAAAGACTAGATTTAACAGGACCGACCAAGCTTGTTCCCTTTAAAAAGACGGTATATGCAAAGATTGTCCCGATGACAATGATGCCGACCAAGGCCAGAAGGATATCCGAACGGACTTGCCACTGATGCTGGAAAATACCGCTGAAAGGAAGGAGCAAGATACCTGCAATGGTCATGCCAATCCCGATAACCAGCATGCTTCCCCACCTTTTGATGAGCCCAATCGGCAAAAGAATATAAAGTGCGTATGTAAAGGCTGAGAAAACACCTAAAAATAAGCCTTTTGGCGTCATCGAGAGCTGATTGATCTGACCGTGGGTCGCAATCAGAAAGGTTCCTCCGATAGCCAAAATCATAGAGCAAACCTGAGCCACAGTCGGTGTTACTCTGTCTTTGATACAAGTGTATGCCAAAACTCCCACTGGACAGAGATATTGTAAGACCGTTGCTGTTCCTGCATTCGTCTCATGAATGGCCGCTAAATAAGCATATTGATTGATAAATAAGCCTAGAACTGCAAAAATTAAAATGTGTAGAAGAGAGCTCTTGTCCTTCCAAATCTCTTTAAAAGAATCTTTATTTGTCGCATAAGCCAACATCATCAAGACCAAACCCGCTAGCAACAAGCGCACATTGGTCAAGCTCAGTGCCGAAAAACCATGCTCCATCAGATATTGACCACTTGTTCCCGACAACCCCCAAGCAATCCCCGCAGCCAAGGTATAAAGGGTTCCCCTTAAAACTTTTGACATCCCAAACCTCTTTCTGTTAGCTTTGATCATTATAACATAAACCATAAAGAAAAATCAGTCTGTTTTGACTGATTTTTTATGATTTAGCAGAGCCCAAAAATGGCTAATCCTCTATCTCAAGAAGTAAATAAGGCAAACCTAATATAAAGCCAATAATTCCTAGCATAGCTCGCATTCCAGAAGCTGTAACAAGTACTTTCTGGCCATCTTTAACTTGAATCTTATGCGATTTCATAAAACTTTGTCCAACTTGTAGTTCAACACTGTTTCCCTCAAAAGTCAACGTTTTACTTTCATCATTCGCAAGTTTATCCACAAGTGCACCATTTAGATATACTGCAACATTTTGAACTACTCCGACCATCCCAGTAGCACGTGTAATGGTAAATTTTGACATCAAGAACTCCCTTATTTCAATCCAGCCTATCAACAAAAACTTTTCAGTTTATTCTTCAATCCTAGCTGAGTAAAAAGGCAGAAGAAACATTAAAACAATATAAAGAATTAAGAGAATTGCACGCACTAGACCACCAAAGAACAGGCCGAGCAACAAAACTCCTAGACAGATAGAAAAATTAGTAAAATTTGTTTCAATCAGCAAGGTTTGCCCTGCTTTAACTGTCACTGGCTTGGTTCTCATAGGAGCTGCTCCTACACGAACAACAGCTTCTTCTCCCTCAATAGGAAAGGACGCTTCGTCGCCATTCTGGATTGTACCAACCTTTTGACCATTGATTAAAATTGGAAAATTCCCAATGATCCCTACAAAGCCTGTTCCGCGTTTTACTTTAATTTCTGACATAAGAACTCCTTTATTTTTTATCTATTTTACCATAAGTTCCTTTCAAATAAAAGGCGAAAACCAGCCTCACGACTGGTTTTCTACTTATTTCTATAATTTCTCCAACTCTTCATTGAGCAGTTTTTGTGCTACTTGTGGGTTGGCTTGGCCCTTAGTGGCCTTCATGAGCTGACCAATCAAGGACTTGGCCGCATTCTTGTTGCCGCCCTTATAGTCATTGATGGCTTTTTCATTATCCGCAAAGACTTGTTGAATGATTGGCAATAGCTGGGCAGGATCTGAGATTTGGATCAGGCCTGCTTTCTGTACATATTCCTTAGCAGAACCGCCATTTTTAGCCAGATGGACAAAGACCTTCTTAGCGATCTTAGAGGAAATCGTTCCGTCTGCAATCAAGGCAATCATTTCAGTCAGGTTCTCAGGCGTTAGCTCAATCTCAGAGATGGTCTTTCCTTCAGCATTGAGATATTGGGCCACATCTCCTTGGAGCCAGTTAGAGACAGCCTTGGCGTCAGCGCCTGCCGCAACAGCTGCTTCAAAGAAGTCTGACACAGCCTTGGTCGCGGTCAGCTGCTTGGCATCGTAGTCAGACAGACCGTAGTCGCCCACATACTTAGCCCGGCGCTCTTTTGGAAAGGCAGGCAGACTACTGCGTACTTGCTCAATCCAAGCATCCTCAATCTCAAAGATTGGCAGATCAGGCTCTGGGAAGTAACGGTAGTCCGCTGAACCTTCCTTAACCCGCATGAGCAGAGTTTCGCCAGTTGCTTCGTCATAACGACGGGTTTCCTGACGGATTTGACCACCACTGCGCAGGATTTCAGCCTGGCGTTTTTCCTCAAATGCCAGACCCTTACGGACAAAGTTGAAGGAGTTAAGGTTTTTCAGCTCAGTCTTAGTACCAAACTCTTCCTGTCCGTAAGGACGGATAGAAATATTGGCGTCCACCCGCATGGAGCCCTCTTCCATCTTGACATCCGAAATACCCGTGTACTGGATGATTTCCTTGAGGGCAGTCAGATAGGCATAAGCTTCTTCTGGACTGCGCATATCTGCTTCCGATACAATCTCAATCAGCGGCACCCCTTGACGGTTGAGGTCCACATAAGAGTAACCATCGCTGCCATGGGTATTCTTTCCGGCATCTTCTTCCAAGTGGGCCCGCTCGATACGGATTTTCTTGGTCGTGCCATCTTCTAGCTCAATCTCAATCCAGCCATTGTAGCCAATCGGCTCATCAAACTGAGAAATTTGATAGGCTTTGGGATTGTCCGGATAGAAGTAATTCTTGCGGTCAAAGTGCATCTTCTGGTGAATATCCATGTTCAAAGCCAGAGCAGCCTTGATACCATAGTCGATAACACCCTTGTTCATAACAGGCAGAACACCCGGGAAGGACCAGTCAATGATATTAGTGTTGGCATTTGGATCTTCACCGAAGTGAGCTGGAGCCGGTGAGAAAATTTTTGAATTGGTCTTCAATTCAACATGGACTTCCAGTCCGATAACTGTTTCAAAGTTCATTATTTTTCACCTCCAAAGATAACTGGCTGCTGTTTGTGGTAGTCAGTCGTCGCTTCAAATGCTGCGGCTGCCTGATAGATGGTCGCTTCATCAAAGTGGTTCCCAATCAGCTGCAAGCCGACAGGAAGACCATCTACAAAGCCAGCCGGGATTGAAATCCCCGGTAGGCCAGCCAGATTGACTGGAATGGTCAAAAGGTCCGCCAGATACATAGCCACAGGATCTTGGTTTTGACTGCCTAAGTCATAAGCTACAGTTGGTGCAGTTGGGCCTAAGATCAAGTCATATTTCTCAAAAACCTTGGCAAAATCTTGCATAATCAAGGTCCGAACCTGACCAGCTTTCTTGAAGTAGGCATCGTAGTAACCAGATGACAGACTGAAAGTTCCCAGCATGATGCGGCGTTTCACCTCTTCACCAAAGCCTTCGCTGCGAGATTTGACATAGACATCTTCTAGATTTTCAATCCCTTCTGCTCGGTAGCCATAGCGAATACCGTCAAAACGCTGCAGGTTAGAGCTGGCTTCAGAGGAAGCAATGATATAGTAAACAGCCACGCCGTACTTGCTGTGGGGCAGACTGACCTCTTCAACGATAGCTCCTAGACTTTCCAAGTGCTTGGCTGCTGCCAGAATCGTTTCCTTGACCTTGCTGTCAATTCCCTCACCCATGTATTCCTTAGGCAAGGCAATCTTCATGCCCTTGATGTCTTGGCCAATCTTGCTAGTAAAGTCTGGCACTGCTTCTTGTGATGATGTAGAATCTTTAGGATCATTACCAGAAATAACATTCAGAAGCTGGGCATTTTCCTTAACCGTCTGAGAGAAAGGCCCAATCTGATCTAAAGAAGAACCAAAAGCAATGAGACCAAAACGAGAAACCCGTCCGTAAGTTGGTTTGAGGCCGACTACACCGTTAAAGGAAGCAGGCTGGCGAATAGAACCACCCGTATCTGAACCTAGTGATAGACGAACCTGACCAGAAGCAACAGCTGTCGCTGAACCACCAGATGATCCACCAGGAACCTTGCTGCTGTCCCAAGCATTCTTAGTCGTCTTAAAGTAAGAATTTTCGCTGGATCCACCCATGGCAAATTCGTCCATGTTGGTCTTCCCAACGATAATCATGTCCTTACCGTAAAGCTTCTCTACGCTGGTCGCATCGAAAATCGGCTTGTAGTTGTAGAGCATTTTAGATGCAGCAGTCGTCAAAATTCCCTTGGTTGAGATATTGTCCTTGACCGCCAGCGGAATCCCGCTCATAAGATTATCAGCATCAATGCCCTTGGCATCCAGAGCCGCAGCCTGAGCCAAAGCCTCCTCTTCGCTGATAGTAATGAAACTGTCCACAGCTCCTTCACGTTCTTTGATGTCTGCCAAAGTCGCCTGAGTTAACTCTACTGCAGAAATTTCTTTCTTGACCAGCAGATCATGCAGCTCTTCAATGGTCTTGTGATTAAAAGTCATTAGGCATCTCCTCCGTCATCTAGGATGGCAGGCACTTTGATGTAGCCCCGCTCTTTTTCAGGTACATTTTGGAAAAGCTCTTCCCGGTTCCAGCCTGGCTGAGCCACATCTTCTCGCATATAGTTGATGTTAGCTGCCACATTGGAAGTGAAAGGCACACCCTCTGTGTCCACTTCATTGAGCAATTCGACCATGTCGACAATTTTAGACAAGGTTGTCGCAAACTCAGCTGTCTCTTCTGGTGAAAAAGCCAGTTTTGACAGTTTTGCAACGTGACTTACTTCTTCTTGAGTAATCTTCATCTCTGATTCCTTTCATAAGATAGACGAGCCTGAATGCCAACCGAAAACGATAAATCTAAGAAAGATCTTTATTTTCGAGGTTTTAGCTCGTATTATTTTGCTAAGATAGGGGGCGCCAAGCTCTCGTAGCTGCGACCTCTTTCTTTGGCTTCTTCCTGATTTCTTCAGGAATTCGCATCATTTCATTTTACCATATTTCAGGCTAATTCTTCAATTCCAAATGCAGTTCTTTGAGCTGTCTTTGGTCCACCAAACTTGGACTTTCCAGCATAGGGTCAAAACCAGTACCATTTTTCGGAAAGGCAATGACTTGGCGGATATTTTCTTCCCCAGCCAAAATCATAACCAAGCGATCTAAGCCTAGAGCCAAGCCGCCATGTGGTGGGAAGCCATACTCCAAGGCTTCTAAGAAGAAACCGAAGTCCCGCTCATAGTCTTCTCGGCACATGCCCAGCAGCTCAAACATCGCTTCCTGAGCCTTCCGATCATGAATCCGTAGACTTCCTCCGCCAATCTCATAACCGTTCAAGACGATGTCGTAAGCGTGACTGCGGAATTGATCTGACTCCTGACCTTCTTCAAAAATGCCCTGTGTGAAAGGATGGTGCATGGCTTGATAGCGGTTTTGGTCTTCATTCCACTCCAACAGCGGCCAATCCACAACCCAGAGAAAATGAAGCAGACTCGGATCAATCAGATCCAAAGCTTTTGCGACTTCTAGACGCAGATGTCCCAAAGCTTCCTGAGCCCGACGCTTCTTAGCCATGACTAGCAGAATCAAATCTCCATCCTTGGCCTCAAAACGTGCTAGTAAATCCTGACTCTCAGCCTCAAAGGTGCTAGCCAAATCACCAACCAATTGGCCATTTTCAACCTTTAGACTGGCGAAACGACTGCATCCAAATTCCTTCATTTCCTGATAGTAGTGACTCAGCTGTTTCTTGCTAAAAGCACTAGCCGCATCTGGCACACAGATTCCCATCACTTCCTCTTGGTTGTCCAAAGCTTTCTTGATGAGAAGCGAATCATTGGACTGGCACAAATCCGTCAAACTCTTCAACTCTAAACTAAAACGTGTATCTGGCTTATCAGAACCGAAGCGGCTCATAGCCTCATCATAGCTGATAGTCGGAAAATCTTCTGTTAACTCTAAACCATGAGTTTTCTTGACAACAGCCTTGAGCATAGCTTCAACCAGAGCTCGGATTTCTTCCTCGCTGGCAAAACTCAGCTCTAAGTCCACCTGGGTAAACTCTGGCTGACGGTCGCCCCGCAAATCTTCATCACGGAAGCAACGAACAATCTGATAATAACGCTCGAGACCAGCTCCCATCAGCAACTGCTTGAGCATCTGCGGGCTCTGTGGCAAGGCGTAGAACTGATTTTTAAAGATCCGACTAGGAACCAAGAAATCTCTAGCACCTTCAGGAGTTGACTTGGTCAGATACGGCGTCTCCACTTCCAAAAAGTCCAAACCGTTCAAATATTCTCGAATAGTTGATGTGACCTGATGGCGCAGTTTGAGGTTATGTGTCATCTTCTCACGGCGCAAGTCCAGGTAGCGGTATTTCTGACGCAGATCTTCCCCTGTATGGGCATGCTGGTCCAACTCAAAAGGCAGAGACTTACTGCTAGCAATGACCTCAATCTTCTCTGCCCTTAGCTCAACCTGACCAGACTTGATGGACTTATTGACAAAGCGCTCTTCTCGCTGAACGACTTGCCCTGTCACTGCAATGACATCCTCTTTGCCAATGTCTTCCAGCTTAGCAAAATCTTCTATCTCACCACCAACGAAGACCTGAAGCAAGCCCTCACGGTCCCGTAATTCAATAAAGGCTAGCTTGCCGTGATTGCGGATATTGGCCACCCAGCCAGTTGCGGTCATGGTCTGTCCGACCTGCTCTAAACCGTAGTTTCCGATAAAAATTTCTTTCATATTCTTTCCCTCTCAAATCCATTTGCAAGCCGCCCTGTCCTTAGGCATATTAGCAACTTTCTTACAGCATATCCACTTTCCCTTTTGCAAAACAAAAAGCTTCCGTCTATGAAACAGACGAAAGCCGTGGTACCACTGTTATTCGCCACCTTAAAAGGCAGCCTCTGAGCTCGTAACGTGAGCGGCGTTTGTGCTTAATCACACAAAAGATTACGAAACATGTTCTTCGGTTTTTGCTTTCTTGGTACTGCTCTCAGCTATCAGTACTCTCTGTGCAAGTTAGCAAGCCTACTCTGCTTCTCTTTTACTCTTAAATTGTATCTATTATAGTCGAACCTAGAACATTTTGCAAGTGATTTAAGGCAAATTTGTGATTTTCCTCTGATAGAGAAGCCACTGCCGGCTCTACCACCTGAATCTGGTAACCAAGATTATAGGCATCGATCGCCGTATGCAGGACGCAAATATCTGTCAAGACTCCAGTCAAAATGACCGTATCTACCTTTCTTTCCCGCAGGCGTATATCTAAATCCGTGCCAGAAAAAGCAGAATAATGACGTTTATCCATCCAAAAGACCCTAGAGTCCGCTTGATGCTTGTCATAAAAATCCTCCAAGGGTCCATAAAGATTGCGACCGCTCGTTCCCTTGATATTGTGGGGCGGAAAAAGCTTGCTTTCTGGGTGAAAGGCATCATTTTCATCATGAGCATCAATAGTAAAGAAGATATAGTCGCCTCGATCAAAAGCTGCCTCGGTCACTTGAGCAATGGCTTCAGAAATTGCCTGAGCCGGCGCTCCTGCGGTTAACTTGCCCTCATCTGCAACAAAATCAACTGTATAATCAATGGAAATCAGTGCTTTAGCCATTAATAGTCCCTCTTTTTAATTTCCTCAAAAACATCTGGAATCAGCACTTTCAGATAAGTTCCCTTCATCCCCAGCGAGCGGCTTTCAATAATCCCCGCACTTTCCAGCTTGCGCAAGGCATTGACAATCACTGAACGGGTAATCCCGATGCGGTCAGCAATGACAGAAGCCGTCAGTTGCCCTTCATTGCCATTGAGCTCGCCCAGAATAGCTGAAACGGCTCTTAGCTCTGAGTAAGACAGAGTATTGACCGCCATGGTCACAGCTGTCCGGCGACGGATGTTCTTCTCGTCCTCTTCCCGCTGGAAGTTAAGCAGCTGGATACCGACCACTGTGCTGGCAATCTCAACTAGAATCAAGTCATCATCCAAAAATTCTTTATCATTGCGCCAGATAATCAGCGAGCCCAGGCGAATTCCGGAAACATGAATCGGTGCGATAGTAGTCAAACCATCTGGGAATTCATCCTTGGTTTCCACTGGGAAAATCGTCAAATCGTGAGTTACAGGCAGATTAGCCTCCGTCTCATACACCATGTTTGCTTCTTGGACATATTCTTTGGGGAATGTCTTGTCTTGGAAAAAGGCTTCTACACGATCATTATTTGTCTTGTAGCGCATGAAATAGCCCAAGAGACGGCCCTTGCTGTTGATGATGCAGGCATTGCAATGAATAATATCAGCAAGCTGGCGAGTGATCGCATTGTAAGGAAGTTCCTCCTGAAGTTGCTCTTCTGAACGTTTCAAGATAGAAGTAATCTTCCTTGTTTTTTCTAATAGTTTTGCCATACATTTACCTCGTATTTAGTCTCCTTGATTGTATCATAATCGACCGAAATTTTCAATAATTATCTGAAAATTGTGTATTGAAAAAAAATTCGCTACAATTCTGAAAGATTCAGAATTTAATGATTGCGAAAAAAATCACTTCATCAAAAAAACCATTTAAAACAATTCTAAGACGAATTTGTTTTAAACGGTTTATGACTTATAATTATGCTTATCTGCGGTATTGGCGCAGGAAGCGCGTCATTTTTTCTTGGATCTGAGCTAGCTCATCTACCCGAGGCAGATAAACGATTCGGAAATGATCTGGATCCTTCCAGTTAAAGCCTCGTCCATGGACAAGAAGGACTTTTTCCTGCTTGAGGAAATCCAAGACAAACTGCTCATCATCATCGATACGGTACATTTCTCGATCAATTTTCGGGAAGATGTAAAGACCCGCCTTAGGTTTGACTGCAGACAAACCTGGAATATCTTGAATGGCATTGTAGATGAAGTTTCTCTGTTCATAGATACGGCCACCTGGCAAAAGCAATTCATCCACCGACTGGTGACCTCCAAGCGATGTTTGGACGACCTGCTGGGCCAAGACATTGGAGCACAAGCGCATATTGGAAAGCATATTGAGGCCTTCAATATAGCCTTTAACGTGCCACTTAGGACCAGATAGCACCATCCAGCCAACTCGGAAGCCAGCGATACGGTGGGATTTTGACAGGCCATTCATGCTGACACAGAAAACATCAGGTGCCAAGCTTGCCACAGGCGTATGCACATGTCCATCCATCACCATGCGGTCATAAATTTCATCCGCAAAGATGATAAGATTGTTCTGGCGAGCAATTTCCACGATCTCTAGCAAAAGTTCCTTAGGATAAAGTGCTCCCGTTGGATTGTTAGGATTGATGATAATGATAGCCTTAGTATTAGAAGTGATTTTTGACTTGATGTCGTCAATATCTGGATACCATTCTGCCTGCTCATCACAGACATAATGAACCGCATTCCCACCAGCCAGACTAACTGCAGCCGTCCAGAGCGGATAGTCCGGCATTGGCACTAAGACCTCGTCTCCATCATCCAAGAGTCCCTGCATAGACATAACAATCAGCTCGCTAACTCCATTTCCAAGGTAAATATCATCAATATCAACATTAGGGAAATTTCTGAGCTGGCAATACTGCATAATGGCCTTACGGGCTGAGAAAATCCCCTTAGAATCAGAGTAGCCCTCACTATCACGCGCATTCATAATCAAATCATGAATGACCTCGTCTGGAGCGGTAAAGCCAAATTCAGCTGGATTTCCTGTGTTCAGGCGGAGAATCTTTTCTCCGTTGGCCCGCATCCGCATCGCTTCATCCAAAACTGGTCCACGAATATCATAGGCTACATGCTCCAGTTTGCTGGACTTATTAAATTCTTTCATCCTATTTTCCTCAATTCATCTGAATGATTTTATTATACCACCAGAAAAAAAGATTGACAATCAGGAAGAATTTGGGAAAGCTTGTTTGAATTTAAATATATCTTATAACTTAGGAAAATACACTTATCCATCAAAATAATTTCACTTGATTTCTGAATTTCATTTGCAGCTTTACTTTTTTTCTGAAAAGGTTTACAATATAAGTGAAGATATAAGAAACTCGAATCTTGGATTCGACAAAAGATGGAGGTAGCTTTATGACTCAACAAAAATATGAAAATATCATGGTCGCTGTTGACGGCTCTCGCGAAGCAGAACTCGCTTTTGAAAAAGGTGTTAATGTGGCGCTGAGAAATGCTTCTCGCTTGACAATTGCTCATGTGATTGATACCCGGGCTCTCCAAAGCGTCTCAACCTTTGACGCTGAGGTCTACGAAGATCTCCAAGAAGAAGCACAAAAGTTGATGACAGAATACAAGGAAAAGGCACAAAAAGCCGGAGTCAAATACGTTGATATCGTCATTGAACTGGGCAATCCCAAAACTCTCCTGTCAACTGACATTCCTGACGAACACAAGGTTGATTTGATTATGGTCGGAGCTACTGGTCTCAATGCCTTTGAACGCCTCCTAGTCGGATCATCATCCGAATATATCCTCCGCCACGCGAAAGTGGACTTACTGGTCGTTCGTGACAAAGAAAAAACATTCTAAAACCATCAGGTAAGCAGTTCTAATGCCCTGCTTCACCCATAAATGCAAGTTAAAATCCCTCATTAGGTTAGCCTAGTGAGGGATTTGTGTTTTAGCAGGATAAAAATCTTATTTTAGCTTACCTTTCAAATACTGACCGGTATAGCTGGCTGGATTGGCTGCGACTTCTTCTGGTGTTCCTGTCGCAATAATCGTACCACCACCGACACCGCCTTCCGGTCCTAGGTCGATGATATGATCAGCTGTCTTGATAACGTCCAGATTGTGCTCAATAACGAGGACCGTATTGCCATCGTCCACGAAGCGGGCTAGAACCTTTAGCAAACGCGCAATATCCTCTGTATGAAGCCCTGTCGTCGGCTCATCCAAAATATAGAAGGATTTGCCAGTTGAGCGCTTATGGAGCTCGCTAGCCAGCTTCATCCGCTGGGCTTCACCACCTGACAAGGTCGTAGCTGGCTGCCCTAGAGTCACATAGCCTAGTCCCACATCCTTGATCGTCTGGAGTTTGCGGGCAATTTTCGGAATATGCTGGAAGAATTCCACCGCATCATTGACCGTCATATCCAGAACCTGAGCGATATTCTTCTCCTTGTAGTGGACTTCTAGAGTCTCGCTATTATAGCGGGTGCCGTGGCAGACCTCACAGGCCACATAGACGTCAGGCAGGAAGTGCATCTCAATCTTGATAATCCCATCACCCGAGCAGGCCTCACAGCGACCGCCCTTGACGTTAAAGCTGAAACGGCCTTTCTTGTAGCCGCGAATCTTGGCTTCATTAGTCTTGGCAAACAGATCGCGAATATCGTCAAAAACTCCAGTATAGGTAGCCGGATTAGAGCGTGGTGTCCGGCCAATCGGACTTTGGTCGATATCAATCAGTCTGTCCACATGCTCAATACCGCTGATTTTCTTAAACTTACCTGGCTTAGCAGAGTTGCGGTTGAGTTTTTGGGCAATGGCTTTTTTGAGAATAGAATTGACCAGCGTTGACTTGCCAGATCCAGAAACTCCCGTCACAGCGATAAATTTGCCCAAGGGGAATTTAGCTGAGATATTCTGCAAGTTATTCTCCTGAGCCCCTGTCACTTCAATAAAGCGGCCATTGCCTACACGGCGGTCCAATGGTACCGGAATCTCACGCTTACCTGACAGGTATTGACCTGTGATGGATTTCTTGTTCTTAGCCACTTGTGCAGGAGTGCCGGCTGCGACAATTTCACCGCCGAAAACACCGGCTCCTGGTCCCACGTCAATCAGCCAGTCCGCCTCCCGCATGGTGTCCTCATCGTGCTCAACCACGATGAGGGTATTACCCAAGTCACGCATCTTCTTGAGGCTGGCAATCAGACGGTCATTGTCACGCTGGTGCAAGCCAATAGAGGGCTCGTCCAGGATATAAAGGACGCCACTTAGATTGGAACCAATCTGGGTCGCCAAGCGAATCCGCTGGCTCTCCCCTCCTGATAAAGTCCCAGCCGAACGAGACAAGGTCAGGTAATTAAGACCAACGTTATTGAGGAAGGTCAGGCGGTCATGAATTTCTTTGAGAATAGGGCGCGCAATCGTAGCTTCATTGTCAGTCAAGCTAAGCTTGTCCAACTGAAGCAAATGGTCTGCAATGGACAAGTCTGAAATCTCACCGATGTGCAAGCCATCTTCGCCACCAACCTTGACAGACAGAGCCTGAGGGCTGAGTCGATAACCATGGCAAGCCGCACAAGTCAGCTCATTCATATATGTCCGCATCTGCGTCCGAGTAAAATCACTATTGGTCTCATGGTAGCGACGATTGATATTGGTAATAACCCCCTCAAAAGGAATGTCAATATCGCGCACACCACCAAATTCATTTTCATAATGGAAATGGAACTCTCGTCCATCTGAGCCAAAGAAAATCAGCTGCTTTTCTTCCTCAGTCAGCTCCTCAAAAGGCTTGTCCATATCAATGCCAAAGGCTGCCATGGCCTGCTCCAGCATCTGCGGATAGTAGTTGGAGGAGATGGGATTCCAAGGCGCTAGCGCTCCTTCGCGCAAAGTCTTACCAGAATCTGGCACGACTACATCGAGATCCACCTCCAGCTTAACCCCCAGACCATCACAGTCTGGACAAGAACCAAAAGGCGCATTGAAAGAAAAGAGGCGTGGCTCTAGCTCTGGCACTGTAAAGCCACAAACTGGACAGGCATAGTGCTCAGAAAAGAGTAGTTCTTGACCGTCCATGGTATCAATCACCACATAGCCCTCAGCAATCCGCAGAGCTGCTTCGACCGAGTCAAAGAGGCGACTGCGCACTCCTTCCTTAATGACAATTCTGTCCACCACGACTTCAATATCATGCTGCTTGCTCTTAGAAAGCTCTGGCACTTCTGTTACATCGTAGACATCGCCATCCACGCGCACCCGGACATAACCATCTTTCTGAATCTTGTCAAAAACGGTCTTATGCTGTCCCTTTTTCTTGCGAATGACTGGCGCTAAAACCTGCAGCCGCTGACGCTCTGGCAATTCTAAGACCTTGTCGACAATCTGTTCAACAGACGAAGCCTTAATAGCTCCATGTCCATTGACACAGTAGGGCGTTCCAACACGGGCATAGAGCAGCCGTAGGTAGTCATTGATTTCGGTAGCTGTTCCCACAGTTGAGCGGGGATTTTTGCTGGTCGTCTTCTGGTCGATGGAAATAGCCGGGCTAAGACCATCTATCGAGTCCACATCTGGCTTTTCCATGTTGCCCAAAAACTGCCGAGCATAGGCCGACAGACTCTCCACATAGCGGCGCTGCCCTTCTGCATAGAGGGTATCAAAAGCCAGACTAGACTTACCTGAACCAGACAGACCAGTCACCACGACCAGCTTGTCTCGGGGTATTTCTACATCAATATTTTTTAAATTATGAGCTCGCGCTCCATGAATCACAATTTTATCTTGCATCTCTTCCACACTTTACCTTTAAACTTCTTCTATTATAGCAAATTTTTCTGCAAACTTTTTCCCAAAAGACTAGAATTTGTAGTATAATAAGACGGTGCTTATAAACGATTCTAGGAGGAGATATGAAGCAAGTATTTTTATCAACAACAACCGAGTTCAAGGAGATTGATACACTTGAATCGGGAACTTGGATAAATATGGTAAATCCTTCCCAAAATGAATCTTTAGAAATCGCAAACGCCTTTGGCATTGACATAGCTGACCTACGAGCACCACTCGATGCCGAGGAAATGTCTCGTGTCACTATCGAGGATGAGTACACACTGATCATCGTAGACGTACCTATCACTGAGGAGCGGAATAACCAGACTTACTATGTTACTATCCCGCTTGGTATTATCATCACAGAAGAAGCTATCATCACGACCTGTTTGGAAAAGCTGCCCCTGCTGGATATCTTTATCCACCGTCGCTTGCGTAACTTTTATACTTTCATGCGGTCACGTTTTATCTTTCAGATTCTCTACCGCAATGCCGAGCTATATCTGACAGCCCTGCGTTCCATTGACCGCAAGAGTGAGCAGATTGAGAGCCAGCTGCACCAGTCAACTCGAAATGAAGAACTGATTGAGCTCATGGAGCTGGAAAAGACCATCGTCTATTTCAAAGCCTCCCTCAAGACAAATGAGCGCGTGATTAAAAAACTAACCAGCTCTACTAGCAATATCAAGAAATACTTGGAAGATGAGGATTTGCTGGAAGATACCCTGATTGAGACCCAGCAGGCCATCGAGATGGCTGATATTTATGGAAATATCCTCCACAGCATGACAGATACTTTTGCTTCCATTATTTCCAACAACCAGAATAATGTCATGAAGACACTGGCTTTGGTAACCGTTGTTATGTCCATCCCGACCATGCTCTTCTCAGCCTATGGGATGAACTTCAAAGATAATGAACTGCCTCTAAATGGCGAGCCACATGCCTTCTGGATTATCATGTTTATCGCCTTTGCTCTGAGTGGCTCTCTGACCCTCTACCTCTTCCATAAAAAATTATTCTAACCAGCAGAAAGGACTCACATGTCACAAGTAGTATCAGACAAACTAACTAAGAAAAACAAGGAATTTCTCCACATCGCCACTCACCAACTCCTCAAAGATGGCAAATCCGATGAAGAAGTGAAGGCAATCTTAGAGGAAATCATTCCAAACATTTTAGAAAATCAAGCCAAGGGCATTCCTGCCCGTGCTCTCTACGGTGCACCAACTTACTGGGCCTCTTCTCTCACTGCTAAGGAGCGCTATGACGCCGAGCATCCAAAACAAAACGATGATCCAAAATGGATGATGCTGGATTCCGTCCTCTTCATTTTCGGTTTCTTCACCGTTCTGACTTCCATCGTCAATTTGGCATCTTCTCGACCGTCTGTTTACGGCATGACGACACTTGTCTTTGGTAGTATTGTCGGTGGTCTCGCTTTCTACGCCCTCTATCATTTCGTTTACCGTTTTTACGGACCAGATACTGAGCGTAGCCAGCGTCCACATCTACTCAAATCTATCCTTATCATGCTAGTAGCCATTGGTCTTTGGACCCTTTCAATCATTGGTTCTAGCTTACTGCCTGACTCTCTCAACCCACATTTTTCAAATATCGCCGTTGCCATCATCGGAGGGATCACCCTAGCACTCCGTTTCTACCTCAAGAAGCGCTTCAATATCAAGAGTGCGACTATGGGACCAGCGAAATATTAAACAGCATAAAAAAGAGGTTTTGCAACCTCTTTTATTTTACTCTTTTTAAAAAGTATAAGACCAAGTCATCGTTATTCTCGCACGAAGCATAGGGCGTGAGTGGCTGACTTTGAAACCAAACTCCTGACCCATCTGGCATATAACCGCGACCTACATATAGTCGTTGTGCTGGACCATAGCCTTTATGCAGCCCAACGCCCAAGCTAACCACATCTGAATAATACTGTGCTACTTGCTCTGCTTTGTCCAATAAAGCTGTCCCAATTCCTCGCCTTTGGAAACTTTCAAAAACATTAAAATCCGTTAACTCAGGATAAAGACCAGCAAAAGGCCCATGCTTTGCCAATGGAATAACTGTAATGTAACCAGCCAAAAATTCCCCAACGACCGCTACCAAAACTTGGCGCTCACCCGCCTCTTGCTCCAGAAAGTAGGTTTTTAAAATCTCTCTCCGACCAGGCCAGCCTTGCTGGATAAAAGCATTCGATAAGCCTTCAATATCCTCAAAAAGCATCTTTCTGATGGCTAGTTCTTCTGTCATGGCAAACCTCCCATATCTCGATAGTTGCTCCTATTATAGCACTGTCCCTTCCTATCATCAAGACAGCAAAAATCCCTGCAAAAAGCAGGGACTCTCATTAGTCTTCATTTACGAAAGGCATCAAAGCCATTACGCGAGCGCGTTTGATAGCTGTTGTTACTTTACGTTGGTTTTTAGCTGAAGTTCCTGTTACACGACGAGGAAGGATTTTCCCACGTTCTGAAACGAAACGGCTAAGAAGCTCAGTATCTTTGTAATCAACATATTCAATCTTGTTTGCTGCGATGTAATCAACTTTTTTACGGCGTTTGAATCCGCCACGACGTTGTTGAGCCATGTTATTCTCCTTTATATTATAGTTCTAGTTTTGTCCATTTTTAGAATGGTAAATCATCGTCTGAGATGTCCATTGGGTTTGAATTGCCGAATGGGCTTTCATCACGAGAAAAGTTTGGTACTTGGTTGAATGAGTCAGCATTCCCATAGCTTGGTGCAGAATTTCCACCGAAGCCACCTGAAGGCTGCCCTTCACGGCTTGCACGACTTTCCAGAAGCTGGAAGTTGTCTGCAACGACTTCTGTGACATAGACACGCTGGCCTTGCTGATTGTCGTAGTTACGAGTCTGAATACGACCAGTAATTCCGATTAGAGCGCCTTTTTTGGCCCAATTAGCAAGATTTTCTGCCTGCTGACGCCAGATAACAACATTGATAAAGTCCGCTTCACGCTCACCACTTTGATTTTTAAAGTTGCGATTAACAGCCAGAGTAAAGGTTGCGACCGCTTGGTTTTGCGGTGTATAGCGAAGTTCAGCATCACGGGTCATACGTCCCACAAGTACAACGTTATTAATCATAATTTACCTTCTTAAGCGTCAAGTTTGACGATCATGTGACGAAGAATGTCAGCGTTGATTTTTGAAAGACGGTCAAACTCTTTAAGAGCTGCATCGTCGTTTGCTTCAACGTTAACGATGTGGTAAAGTCCTTCACGGAAATCTTGGATTTCGTATGCAAGACGACGTTTTTCCCAGTCTTTTGATTCAACAACAGTTGCACCGTTGTCAGTCAAGATAGAGTCAAAGCGTGCTACCAAAGCGTTTTTAGCTTCTTCTTCAATGTTTGGACGAATAATATAAAGAATTTCGTATTTAGCCATTGATATGTTCCTCCTTTTGGTCTAATGACCCCAAGACGCTGCAAGGGGTAAGTGAGGTTCACTCACAAATAATAATTATACTAGATTTTCCAACAAATAGCAAGAATAATTTTCGCTTTTCCTTGAATGATTTGCTAAAGCATTTTATCAGCTAGATAAAGCATACCAGCCAGTGATTATTGCACCTGTTCGGCTCCTTCTTTTAAGCGACCGTAAAGCAGATAGGGGACGGATTTTAAGTCTTGGAGGTTGCGGCAGGACAGGGCACACATCAACAGCCGTAAATCTTCTTTCCAACCATTTACAATAGCAATGACCTCTTCGACTGAGTGTTTTTCGACCAAGTCTAACATAGTCCGAGAAAGGCCGACTGCTTTGGCACCCAGAACCAAGGCTTTAACCATGTCTAGAGGATGGCGAATGCCACCACTTGCCAGCAACTCCACCTTGTCCACCCAGTCTTGGGCTGCCAGTAAAGCCTGAGCTGTGGTCTGCCCCCAACCGTTGAGGTAGTCTCGCTGACCGCTCCGCTGATTTTCAATATAGGCAAAGCTCGTTCCACCACGACCAGAAATATCAAAGGTCGCAATCCCTAGTGTCTGAGCTTCCTCAATCGTTTTCCGATCCATGCCAAATCCTACTTCCTTGAGGACAAGGGGAACTGGAAAATCTTTTCCATAAACTTCCAAATGCTGTTTCCAAGTTCTGAAAGTCCGCTCTCCCTCAGGCATTAGCAATTCTTGCATAACATTGACATGTAGCTGGAGAAACAAAGGTTTCAAATCCGATACCGCCTGCAAGCCTGCTGCTACTGGTTTGTCAAGTCCGATATTGCTGGCCAAGAGTAGGCTAGGCTTATCCTTTGCCACAGCATAAGAATCATCATCTGGATTTTTCAGAGCAGCACTGTAGGAACCTGTCACAAAGAGGATGCCGCAGGCCTCCGCCACTTTAGCCAGTTTTTCATTGATTTCTCGCCCTTTTAGACTTCCACCTGTCATAGCATTGATATAAAAGGGAAAATCCCAGTCACGCCCAGCGAAATGAGTGGATAAATCAATCTCGTCCAAATCATAGGCTGGCAGAGAGCAATGGATTAATTCTATATCATCAAAGCTATTGTAGCCAAGGGGCTGTTCTAGGGCGTAGTTGATATGATCATCTTTACGACTTTGGCTCATGAGCACCCATCCTTTCTTGGTAGAGTAATTCCAGACCAGCTTCTTGCCAGCGTTGGATCAAGGTTTGGCTATCTTCGGTAGCAAAAGACAGGGCGAAGCCACAGTCTCCACCGCCAGCTCCACTGCTTTTAGCGACACAATCTAAGCCCTGACTCGCCTCTCTTAAGTCCTGTAATTTCTCCGTGTAAATCAGCGGACTGAGGCTATCTAATAACTGACTGGCAGTCGATAGACTACTCTTTACAGCTGTCTTATCAGCAGACTCAAGAGCTTCTTTCAGACAATCCACCTGAAGCTGGGTTTGAGTCAAGAAGTCTTCGTTTAAACTCGACTTAACCTGCTTGACAAGGTCACTCGAAATAGCCGGTTCTCTCGTCCAACCAACTAAGAAATCACAGGCCAAACTAGGCTGGATTGGCTTAATTTCATAGCCCCAATCTTGCTCTAAAATTTCTAATAGACTTGTGTCGACCAATCGCTGGCGGATTGCCATCCGATCAAAAGAACGATAATAAACCAGTTGTTCATAAGCAATGCAGGCCAGATCTCCCATGGAGCCATTATCCCCCCGCTCGAGAAGCACTACTGCAGCTAGTCTAAAGAGGAGGTCAGGGCTTAGTTCCAGTTGATAAAAGACAGCCATAGCCTTGATCGTCAAGACAACCACGCTGCCACTGGAACCCAGCCCAAACTTGCGCCCGTCTTTCTCCATTTTTCCTCTGATAGTCAGAGCAAATGGGCGCAATGGGCGTTGCAGCAAGCTGAGATAGTCATTCATCAGCTGAATAGCCTCTTGAATCAAGCCATAGTCCGCGTCTGGCGATAGACTGGCTTTGTGGCTAAAAAGATCCGAATCCAGCTCATAGCTGTCCGCCGCCTCAATCTCTGCCCGCATATAGATGGGGATATTCTTAATCAAAGCCGCATGACCAGGACTCAGGACAGCATATTCCCCGGCTAGATAGAGCTTTCCGCAGGTCTGGACTTGCATCTTAGTTTCCATCAGGCAATTCCTTGGTTTTGGAGACAATCAGACGGTACTGATTCTCAAAGAGGGGCACCAAGTCTTCCAAGTCCTCTTCAAGACAGAGAACCTTGACATTAGGACCAGCGTCCATGGTGAAATAACAAGGATGTCCCTGGCCTCGGAGCTGGCGAACAAAATCCATCGCAGTATAGCTTTCCTCTGTCAGATAAGTAAATGGAGGCGTGGCTGTCTCTGTCGTTGCATGCATCCGCAGGGCATTCTCCTCGGTCAACTGCCCAACTTTTTCAAAATCATTATCCTTTAGGTAGACTAGCATATCCTGATAGTCCTGTGCTGACTGGTCAATCCAAGCCTGAAAATTTTTGGACGTTTCGGCACAGAGCTGCATGCCAAGTCGACTAGAAATCGGCTTTTTCTCATCATGAAGCACCAACATAATCATGGCTAGCTTAAGATCGGTTTGCACAGGATAAATCGCTCCGCTATCCTTGTCCCATGCTGCCAAAGGACCAAAGAAGGAGCGGGCTGACGAACCTGAAGCAAACTTGGCCAACTGAGCCAGCTCCTCAGTACTGTAATGAGTTTCAAAATAAGCATCACAGGCCTTGACCAAAGCAGATAAGCCGCTGGAACTAGAGGATAAACCTGCTGCTGTCGGCATATTATTACTGGTATCAATCCGCACCCAGTCACTTGGCTCCGTGCGAAAGCGATCAATAATCCGACTGACCTTAGCATGCTCTTCTGGGCTTTGCAGTTGCCCATCGATATAAAATTCATCGCCAGCAGCCTCAGCCGAAAGTGGACTTAACTGGGTTTGGGTATACATATTCTCTAAAGTCAAGGAAATACTGCTAGTGGAAGGAATCATCCGCTCAGCATCTGCCTTTCCCCAATACTTGACAATAGCAATATTGGCGTAAGACTTGACACTTACAGGCTTTCTATCCATATATTGCTGGCTCCTTTCTCTCTCAAAAGACGGGCTAGGTCTTCCGCCTCTTTCTTTTCTTTTATTAGCACAATCATGCAGCCACCTAAGCCACCGCCACTCATTTTGGCTCCAAGAGCCCCATTTTCAAGCGCCAGCTCGACCAAGTCATCAGATAGCTGGCAAGAAACTCCCAACTGGGCTAGTTTGCCGTGAGCCTTGGTCATGGCCTGTCCCATGGTTAGCAAATCCTTGAGATGGATCGCCTTCTCAACAATTTTCGTCAAATTTCCCAGCTCCTGTAAGAGGGGCAGAGCCTCCTGACCCAAGCTTTCCACCTTTTTGATGGCTTCCCGCGTGTGTCCGTGAATACCCGTATCCGCAATCAACAGATAAGCGCTCAAATCTAACTCAATCTCTGAAAATCCGACATTGCGGATAAACTTGATGGCTACATCACTAAGACAGGTCTTGGCATCCAGACCGCTTGGATTCATATGGGCAATCATCTCTGCTCGATTGGCCAGAATTTCCAGTGTCTCATGATCCAAGGCTTCTTCGAAGTAGTCAAAAACCGCACGAATGGCTGCAATGCTGACAGCAGCAGACGAACCCATGCCCCGTTTTTCTGGCACCATAGAATCCACTTGACAGCGAATCTGATCACCTTGCTTCCCTAAGTGCTCCAGACAGGCAAACACAGCCATGGACAAGGTATCTTCCTCATAGAGAGTCCAAGGCTTCTCAGAAGGAAATACCTGACAAGTCACTTCGATATTATTGAGAGGCAAAGCCAAGGCTGGATAGCCATAGACCACCGAATGCTCCCCCATCAGAATAATCTTGCTATGTGCCTTGCCGACACCCTTCTCTTTTGTCATACTTTCTCTCTATTTCTTCCTTCTATCTTCTATATTTTAATATACTTTTGAAAAAAAAGCGATCTTTTCCCATCTTAACTGACAAAGTCACGTTAAGCAGTCAAAAACTCCAAGCAAAAGCCGGAGTTCTATCCTATTTCATCATCAGTGACTGGCCTTTAGCCTCGGTAGGGAGGATGCTACCACTCTTTTCTGATTAGAGCCATCAGTTCATTGCGGTCTAAAATCCACTGGGCACGCTCATCCTTTTCATAGGTGCGATTGGAAAGAAAGATTGCTGCTTTCTGTTCCGCCCGATTGTACATGATAAAAGTACCCGTATAGCCTGTATGATCCAGCCATTCCCCTTCCAAATTCCAAGCCAGACTGCGCGTCTTGCCCGGCTCTAGAGCAAAGTTTTGGCTCAATCTCTCTGCAAATTCATCCCGCAAATAATGCTCTAAAAAAATCTGCAAATCCTCAAGCCTTGAAAAAAGCCCAGCGCTACCAGCATGCTGGCCTAAGACACGCGCTTTGGGATCATGAACCACCCCTGCTTCAACGCCACGAACAGTCGGCACCGCAGAAGCTACTGGCCCAAAGCTAGTGTTCTTCATCGCCCACGGCTTAAAAATCTTGTCTTCAAATAACTTATCCAAAGCTTCCCCGTACAGCTCCTCCAGCATAAAGCCCAGCAGGAGAAAATTAACATCTGTATAATGGAAGGTTTTGTCATCCAGCACTGTCAAGCTATTGAGGGCTACCTTTAGTTCTTGAGCATTGAGCCTATCCCGATTGGGAATAAAGGGATCGAGCCCAGAGGTATGGGTTAATAGCTGGCGCAGAGTCACCCGATCATCATGAAAGGCTGGATAGTATTGCCGCAAAGGCACATCGATATCCAAGTCACCAGTCTGAAACAAAAATGCCACCAAGGTTCCTACGCCAACCACCTTACTAACACTGGCCAGATCATAAACCAAACCTGCTCGCGTTGCTGATTGATTGGCCGGGTCTGCCAGACCCAGATAAAAACTCTGCCAGTGACCATCACGATAAAGAGACAAACTAGCCCCAGGATAAAGCCCCGCAGCAAGCTGCTGATCGATCTTTTCTAAAATCCGCTGGGTCATAGTTGTTCAAACCATAGTTCAATATTACTTTGGTCTTGGCCGACTAAGAATTTTTTAGATTTAGGTACAAAAAATTCCTGTGGCGCAAAAATCGATGACAATTTTTCCACATCAAAGTCCGTCACCAAACATTTGAGCATAGCCAAATCCCAAGTTTTTGTATTATCAGCCGTCAAATCTTCTCCTTGGGCTTCCTGCACATCTAGGAAATCCAAGACATTACTCACTGGCTGATAGAAAGCCTTGACAGCTTGTGAATCTGGGACACGAAGCTCAATCTTTTCCACATCAAATTGACTCAAGCCGATAAAGTCGTCCTGCACTTCAAATGCAGGAGTTTCTTGGACTGGTTGTAAGCTACTCAGATCCTCTTCCGCGTGGAGCAAGAGGCGATCGCCTTCTGGGGAAGTCGCTTCAAAAGCATAACCGTTCTCCCCACGATATAAACTGTCAACTTCAAACCCTCGAGCCAACAAGGCTTCAATTTCTGACGCTTGTGCCACCTTGATCACTAAGCGAGCCAATTTCTTTGCCCCTTTCACTCGGCGAGAGCGCATGCTTGGAGATTCTTCTAAAATCAATCTTTCTGTTTTGGTTTGATCGCCCAAAGACAACTGGGCTCCTTCTTCCAATAGGGATTTCATCCCCAGCGTTTTACTATAGAAATCTTGATTTAGGTTCCGATTATTTACTTTTATTACTGGAACGATTCTTGCAACATGATTCACACTCATAACTTCCTCCAAACCATTTTATTGTAATAAATTTTCATTTTTTTGACAAGAAATTATGCGCAAACCAACAATTTTCAGAACATTTCCACTATCCTAATCTAACAGACCAAAAATATAAACCAAATCGAATTTTTCTATTAGTAAAAAACCAACAAAAAAAGACCGAGATTTCTCTCAGTCTTTCGATAGATATTATCCGTAAATCGCTTTAAATAAAGCTACTGCTGCAATACCAGCTGCAATTGGTGCCACAACCGGTACCCAAGAATACCACCATTTTGAATCGCCCTTGTGTTCACCAAGGATTGATTTTGGCAAGATAAAGTGCAAGATACGAGGTCCGAGGTCACGGGCTGGGTTAAGACCTGGTCCAGTAGGACCTCCAAGTGAAGTTACCAAAGCCATGACAAGGAAACCAAGTGCCAAGTGAGCGACAGCAGATGATCCATTTGTTGCTTGTGCAAATGTATTGTGAATAAGACTTTGAACATCTGATTCTGCTACTTTTTGGCCTGCTTGAGCTGCTTGAAGAGCTTGTTGTTGTACATTCTTCTCGATAAGAACCTTCAGTTCCGCACCGAAGTGAAGTTTAGTCATGCCCATCGCTGCAAAGAAAAGAACAAAGGAACCAACAAACTCATTGATAAAGCCATTAATTGTTGCTGCTTTACGAGATTCAGGTGTTCCGTGATCTAGACTTGAAATGGTTGAGAAAGTACCCAAGATATTATTTGGATTTTCTGTTTTCAAGTAGTAAGGGCGGTGTGTCGCTACGACCAAAGCCTGTCCGAAGATAGCACCCAAAACTTGAGCAAGAATGTAAGGTGCTACATGCGCCCATGGGAAGTAACCGCTAATCGCAAGTCCTAAAGTGAAGGCAGGGTTGATGTGGTTACCTGAGGTATTTCCAAACATCAAAGCTGGAATCATAACCCCCATACCGTAACCAACGGCAATGACCAACCAGCCACTTTGATGACCTTTAGTTCCTTTTAATTCAACATTGGCAACAGCACCATTCCCCAAAATGATAAGGATAGCTGTTCCTAAAAATTCCGTGGCATATTTAATAGCCCAACTGAAATCCATCTAATTTCTCCTTTAAAATTTTTTAGACAATCTATATTTTATCAAGTATAATGGATAATGTAAAGGTCATTTTAATAAAAACCAGAAAAAGAGGGAAAAATATGCGCTTTAATCAGTATAGTTATCGCAAGACAAATCCAGACACCATGCGCCAAGAATTAGCCGACTTGGGCTTTGTTTATGAGCCGCACCTTTCTGACAAAGACAATCTCCAAAGCTTCCTACGACGTTGTTTCTTTCTCTATCAGGATACTGATTACTTGCTTCGAGCTTGGGCAGCTGATAGCGAAACTGACCTATTGACCTTCTTTGAGTCAGACCATGAACTGACAGCTGAGGTCTTCTATATGACTGCCTTTCAGCTCTTGGATTTTGTGCCTTTTGTTGATTTCACCGATCTTGAGAAATTCCGAACAGAAAGTAACTTCCCTATCGTTTACGACGATCTGCTAGAAAACCTCTACCAGTTGCTCAACACTCGAACAAAAAATGGCAACCTGTTGGTTGATAAGCTGGTCAGCGAGGGTTTGATTCCTGAGGACAATACCCACCACTACTTCAACGGTAAGAGCCTGGCAACCTTTTCCAGCCATGATGCCATTCGTGAGGTGGTTTATGTAGAATCACGCGTGGATACTGATGGAGACGGTCAGCTAGATCTGGTCAAAGTTAGCATTATCCGTCCTCGTTACCAAGGGCAAATCCCTGCTGTCATGACCGCTTCTCCTTATCATCAAGGAACCAACGACCCTGCCAGTGACAAGGCTCTCCATAATATGAATGTGGATTTGGCAAGGAAAGAACCTCATCAAATCACTGTACAAGATCCTGAGCTTAAATTGCTCCAGTTGGATTCGCCAGCTCTTGTCCAAGAAGTCTCTGAAGCTGAGGAAAAATTGGGTCATATTGGCACCTACACGCTCAACGACTACTTGCTACCCCGCGGTTTTGCCAATCTCTACGTGTCTGGCGTGGGAACCAAAGATTCTCAAGGCCTGATGACCAGCGGTGACTACCAGCAGATCGAGGCCTATAAGAACGTTATTGACTGGCTCAACGGCCGCTGCCGAGCTTTCACCGACCACACCCGCCAGCGGGAAATCAAGGCTAGTTGGTCCAACGGAAAAGTAGCTACGACCGGTATCTCCTATCTGGGCACCATGTCCAATGGATTAGCGACAGCTGGAGTAGATGGGCTGGAAGTCATTATCGCCGAAGCTGGGATTTCTTCTTGGTACAACTACTACCGCGAAAACGGCCTTGTCACAAGTCCAGGCGGCTACCCAGGAGAAGACTTTGAATCCTTGACCGAACTGACCTACTCCCGCAACCTGAGGGCTGGTGACTACCTGCGTCATAATGATGCCTATCAGCAAAGCCTAGAGCAACAGCGCAAAGACCTAGACCGGCAAACCGGAGATTACAATCAATTTTGGCATGACCGCAACTATCTGCTCCATACAGATAAGGTCAAGGCCGAAGTCGTCTTCACTCACGGCTCTCAGGATTGGAATGTCAAGCCCCTCCATGTTTATAATATGTTCCGAGCTCTGCCAGCTCACATCAAAAAGCACCTCTTCTTCCATAACGGTGCCCATGTTTACATGAACAACTGGCAGTCCATCGACTTCCGCGAGTCTATCAATGCTCTGCTGAGCAAAAAACTGCTGGGTTGTGAATCAGACTTTGAACTGCCAACAGTCATCTGGCAGGACAACAGCCAAGCTCAAAGCTGGCTAACTCTGGAAGACTTTGGTGGACAGAAGAACTACGCTCATTTCCAACTAGGTGAAGGCGCTCAAGAGATTCAAAACCAGTATTCAGAAGAAGAGTATAATCGTTTTGCCAAGAGCTATCAAAGCTTTAAAAACGAACTCTTTGACGGCAAGGTTAACCAGATTACTCTGGATTGGACTTTGGAAGACGACCTCTTCCTCAACGGGGCCACCCAGCTCAAACTGCGCCTTAAATCCAGCACGGACAAGGGACTGCTTTCTGCTCAATTGCTGGACTTCGGACCAGCTAAGCGCCTCACTCCGATTCCGACACCGCTTGAGCCTCGAGTCATGGACAATGGCCGCTACTATATGCTGGACAATCTGCTTGAGCTGCCTTTTGCTGAAATGCCACACCGTGTCATTACCAAAGGTTTCCTCAACCTGCAAAATCGGACAGATTTGCTGACAGTCGAAGAAGTCACTCCTGACCAATGGATGGAATGTAGCTTTGAGCTGCAACCAACCATCTACAAGATGAAAAAAGGCGACCAACTACGCCTCGTCCTCTACACCACAGACTTCGAACACACCGTCCGTGATAAGACAGATTATCAGTTGACGGTTGATTTAGGGCAATCTAGTCTGTACTTGCCAACCATGATATCACAACAATAAAACTAAAAGACGCTGATTTTTCGGCGCCTTTTTCTCTTATTTTAGATTGAAATATTTCTCAGCATATTTTTTATAATCTGGCTTTTCCTTGCGGTTCATAGCAAAGAGCATACTACCTGTGAGATAGTCTTCGTCTGAATCAGGAATTAGCATAATAGCAACATTTTTATCTTTCTCAGGAAAGACGATAGAAAATATTTTGCCATTATCTTTCCGAGTCAGGCCATAATAACTCACCCCATTTTTAAAACCAACAGCATTTTGAGTATACTTATACTCTTCTTCGTTGATAATGATGGTTTTCTCTTTTATTTCAATGGTCGTTTGTTCTCCTCTAACATCCTGCACATTCCATTTCCCCTGAATTTTAGGGCTGCCACTACAACCGATTAAGATGAAGAGGGATGAGAGCACTACCAACAGCAAACCTTTTATATTCTTATTTTTCAAGTTATCTTCTCCTCGGTATATAGTTTCGTGACCATACTACCATAAATACTAAATCTTTGTCAAACCTTCTAAAAATGTTCTTCTTGCCACTTTTCCAAAAAATGATATAATTGAAGAGTGAAGATTACCAAGGGGATCAGCCCTTGCGAGAGAAAGGAAAGAAAATCTTATGATGAATATGCAAAACATGATGAAGCAAGCCCAAAAACTTAAAAAAGACATGGAAATTGCTCAAGCAGAATTAGCGGCAACTGAATTTGTTGGAAAATCTAGCCAAGATTTAGTCGTAGCAACTCTTACTGGTGATAAAAAGGTTGTCAAAATTGACTTTCAGCCTGCTATTGTAGACCCAGAAGATATGGAAACTCTATCTGATTTGACTAGTCAAGCTATCAATGCTGCTATCGATCAAATCAACGAGGTAGCTAAGCAAAAACTCAGCGCTTTCCAAAGTGGACTTTCTTTCTAAATCTGTTAAGTCCTTATAAAAATCAACTCCCAAAAAGATGAACCAATCATCCTTTTGGGAGTTTTTTTGCGCAAAAAATTGGAGAAAAGATCTCTCCATTTTCTCCAATATAAATCTTCTTAATGTCTAAAATGTCTCACGCCTGTGAAGACCATAGCCATTCCGTATTTATCAGCCGCTTCGATTGACTCTTGGTCACGGACAGAGCCTCCTGGCTGGATGATAATTATTCTCAGAAACAAGATATCCCTTAACTATAAATGTTGGTAACCTTTTTTGTAAATGACTGCCGCCAGCTTATTTTTTATTGTACTAAGCATATCGGAATTAATAGAAAACAGAACTTCCTTTTCAGTAATTGTAGTATCAGTAACAGGAATTGTAGTAATTTGTGAAAAATCCAAAATCAAATAGACTGAACTATTTTGATAACTTTTATGCTTAAACTCTAGTGCGTTAAATATAGTATCATTAAACTTAAAAACTACCTTCCCATCTTCTTTCTTGAATTTGAATTTATTCTCGTAAAACGTATCGGATAAAATTTTTTCAATTAAGTTTTTAGAGATAACGCATCCACGAATGAACTTATAATAACGTCTTTTATTTTGTGCTATATCACATTCTGGACTAATCATTGAATTATCAAACACTATACCAAGTTTTTCTGAGTTACTTGAAAAGTCTAACTTAATTTGACAATTTAGGAAATAAAAAAAAGCGAACAAGAAAAATCCTCGGTTCATAACGAACCGGGGATTTTTAAAATTATTGAATGTGTAATCTGGATTCTTCCTCTGCTAATTGAACTAAATTTAAATGATTATACTTTTGAACATGTTTTATTGGATATGTATCATAGACATACTCAATAAATCCGTTCCAATAAAGATTCCTTGTTTTATCAATTACATCATCAATTATCGCTTGTGTTTCTCTATCTAAATCAGGATATTCTAGCCGTTCCCTATCATTTTTAGATTGAACTATGTACTTTGTTGTACCAAATGCTGATTGCTTTTTCACAATACTCAATTCCTTATCTTCATCAGCTGCATCATAAACATCTGAAACAAAAGGCCCAAAATGATCAAATTTCCATTCAATATCAGTTAACTGCCTGTGTTTTCTCTTAGCCATTTCCCAATCAACCAAGTACACTAACTTCGTTGTTCTTGTTTTAGTTAATTCTTCAGGAATGGGATAGTTTTTTACTATATAGCGTAATACTTGATCTACCATATTTTTCATTATTAATTTCCTCTTAATTTATTGTCCATAAGTTGATATAGGTACTCCATCATATCAGAATCTAATTTACTTTTCAATTGTTTCTCACTTAAATTCGCGATTTTAGAATTTATAGATTCGATAACAATAACGCCTATAGACTTATCCCTATTCTTGTCCTTCACATTTTTTATATAAAATGCGCGGCTTTTCATTTTTAAATGTCTTAGTGTTTCAGGAGCCATATTCATTTCACTAGCAAAATAATCAATGTTTTCAGTATAGCTTGCTTCAGGAATAGCCTCCACATAAAAATCATCATCCTTTGTTTCCCAACATTTAGAAATATAGCCCTGATCATGTGGATACGAAGGGCGACTATGCTCTTTAAAACGATTTGATGTACTATATCGAGCTACAATTTCAAAGTCTTTATCAATACTATTTCTATAATATAATGATATTCTATCTGATTCCGTTAACCCTAATTTTCTATAAAGCATGATTAAAAAATATTTTTGATTATCTTCAATTGTTAAGGCATAAAATTCGTTTTCATTTTCAAGACGCTCTTTTTCTTGTCTAGCTCTTTCGACTTCTTCTTCTAATTGTTGAATTTTTTGAACATGTTTTATATCATTTTTATATTCAAAAAAAGTTTGAGCTGCAATTAAAATTAAAATTATAATTATTAGAATCAGAACTCCCCACCAATGCTTCATCAAAACTTGTAAAGGCAATATTGGCAAAGACAATAATATTGGAATTACCATTATAAAATATTGAGGAAATAATTGTTTTACATAATTTTTTATCCCTACCTCCTCTTTTACATAATTCCACCATTTAAACCAATTACTATCATTTTGTTGCTCAGGCATAACTTGTCCAATCTATATAATTACATCTTGTTCAAAATAATTATAACAGAATCTATTCAAAATTTCATAGTTAGACGATAAATTTACAAAATAAAACAACCAACTTTTAGCTGATTGCTTTTCGCTATTTATTAACTTCTTAATGCCTAAAATGCCGGACACCAGTGAATATCATAGTCAAGCCATATTTGTCAGCGGCCTCAATAGATTCTTGGTCACGGACAGAGCCTCCTGGCTGGATGATGGCCTTGATACCTGCTTTGGCGATTTCTTCCACGTTATCGGCAAATGGGAAGAAGGCATCTGAAGCCAGAACAGCGCCGTCAAGGCGGTCTTTGGCTTGGTCAATGGCGATACGAACAGAAGCCACACGGTTGGTTTGACCAGGGCCAACACCCAGTGTCATGTGGTCATTAGTCACGATGATTCCGTTTGATTTGACGTATTTGATAGCCTTCCAAGCGAACTCAAGAGCAGTCGCCTCTGTCTCAGTTGGCTGGCGTTTTGTCATCACTTGCCAGTCAGCTGGGCTTTCCTTGACCACGTCTTGGTTTTGCACCAGAAGTCCACCGACAACACCTGTGTATTCTGCTTCCACTTCACTAGCATCTTGAGCATCAAATGGCAAGGCAAGGATACGCAAGTTTTTCTTTTTATTGGTCAAAATGGCTAGCGCTTCATCCGTATAGCTTGGCGCGATGATGATTTCAAGGAAAACACCATGCATCTTCTCAGCTGTCGCAGCATCCACCTCACGGTTGAGAACGACAATGCCGCCAAAGATAGACACTGGATCAGACTCATAAGCATAATCCCAAGCAGTTTCGATGTCATCTGCCTGACCAATTCCACATGGATTCATATGTTTCAAAGCCACAACTGTTGGACGCTCTTTGAAATCACGGATAATACGGATAGCTGCATCCGCATCGCGGATATTGTTGAATGATAATTCTTTACCGTTAAGTTGTTTAGCTGAAGCAATTGAGTAAGCCGTTGGTAAACCTTTTTGGTAGAAGTCCGCATCCTGTTGAGGATTTTCCCCATAGCGCATAGCTTGCTTGAGGTCATAAGTCAAGGTCAGCTTTTCTGGTTTACTTTCGCCCACTTGAGCTGTGAAGTATTCCGCAATCAAGGCATCATAGGCCGCTGTGTGACGGAATACTTTTGCTGCTAAACGTTGACGCGTTTCGTAACTTGTTTCGCCATTTGCTGCCAATTCGTCAAGCACCACTTCATAGTCAGCAGGATCTACTACAACTGTCACGCTAGCGTGGTTTTTAGCTGCTGAACGAAGCATAGACGGTCCGCCGATGTCAATATTTTCTACCGCATCAGCGTATGTCACATCTGATTTGAGAATCGTTTCCTTGAATGGATAAAGGTTGACCACTACAAGGTCAATAAGCTCAATATTATTATCTTTAGCCGCCTCTAAATGGCTATCGAGATCACGACGAGCCAAGAGGCCACCGTGGATATTTGGGTGAAGGGTCTTGACACGGCCGTCCATCATTTCTGGGAAACCAGTCACATCATCGATCGCAATGGTCTCCACCCCAGCATTATCAAGGGCAACCTTAGTCCCACCTGTCGAGATAATCTCCCAACCAAGTTTTTTAAGTTCTTGGGCAAATTCAACAATGCCCGCTTTGTCTGAGACGCTGATTAAGGCGCGTTTTGTCATGTTTTTTCCTTTCATTGTATCAAGAGGTGCTTTCACATCATTTAAACCAAAGACTGGCGACTATAATCTGTAAGCTGATCTCCAAGTCCTTGCAACAATTTCCTGACCTCCAGCTTACTTGTTTCACTTTCATAAATACTTCGCAGTTCGGCGTCTGTCGCACCAATTAAGGTTACAAATTCCACTTTTCCATGCGGAGTATCTAGAGGCTTAGCTAAATCATCAGCAGCAGTCAAGAATCCTGTCAAATTAGATTTCTGTTGGGCATCAATTCCTACCGTTTGCTTGGTATAGATGTATTCTTCTGGCAAAACCACTTTACCCGTTTTAAAAATATATCTTGCCACATACTGTAGCAAACCACAGCCATTTTTAATTTCTTCTTCGTCATTATTTGATTTCTTTAACTTAAAGGTTAATTCAATCCCATAACCACTGTATTCAAGATCTTCGCTTTCTTTGGTATATAATTCTGATAAACCATAACTCACAAAATGCCAAAAATCTCCTGCATCGTAAACACTGATGCCATCAAGTGGATCTGGACCGCCTAGCATATACTTGATAACTGTTCCATAATGAAGAGGACTGGGCTGATCAGGGTATAAACGATTAAATTCTGCATCAATCGCTTCCCATCCTGGAGCGCTATCATCTGTATTTTCAACTTTAATAACAATCTTGTCCTTATCTTTAGTCGGCGTCTCTTCGCTAGAAGGTTTTTTCTTAAAAAATCAAACAAACCCATAAATTTCTCCTTAGCAGATGACTTTTAATCCTTGCCGCAAAATCGTCTATGATTTCCTTCTTATTTTCGTGCAACTCCCAAGCTATCCAGAACCTCTGGATACAACTTGTACTCTGCTTCATGAATGCGGGCTTCAAAACTGTCAATGGTATCATCAGCTAGACGTGGTACACGGACTTGTTTGATAACCTTGCCTGTATCCACACCCGAGTCCACCCAGTGAATGGTCACACCACTCTCAGCGACATCAGCATTCCAAGCGTCCTCAATCCCATGAGCACCTGGAAATTCTGGCAGGTAGGCTGGATGAATGTTGATGATTCGATCTTCATAAGCCTCCAATAAGGTTGGCCCAACGATTTTCATGTAGCCGGCGAGACAAACCAAGTCAATCTGGTGTTCCTCCAAGAGTTCGACAAGGGCTGCTTCGTAGTCTGCCTTGTTCTCAAACTCTCTGAGTTCAAAAGCATAGGACAGGACGCCGAGCTTTTCTGCCCGCTCTAGCACATAGGCGTCACGATGGTCTGAAAAGACAAACTCTACCGGAAATTCTTCGGCAATCACCTGAAAGTTTGAGCCATTACCAGAGGCAAAAACCGCTATTTTTTTCATTTGATGATGACACTTTCGTTTTCTTTCTTGACGATGCGACCAATTTCATAGACTGGTTCATCCAGCAATTCCTTGACAAGACCTACATTTTCAGGGCTAACTGCCAACATGAGCCCTACACCCATATTGAAGATTTCAAACATTTCTTCGTGCTTGATCTGACCGTATTTTTCAAGGGCTTTGAAAATCGGAAGCACCGGGACCTTGCTTTCCTCAATCTCTGCAGCCAAGTCAACTGCAAACATACGAGGGACATTTTCGATAAAGCCCCCACCTGTGATGTGGGCAATGCCGTTGACCAGCCCTTCCTTGATGAGTGGCAAGACAGCCTTGACATAGATACGAGTCGGCTCAAGCAGGACTTCCTTGAGTTGCTTGCCTTCCAATTCTGGCAAGACTTCCTCACCTGTGTAGTCGGCAAAGACACGACGCACGAGTGAGTAACCATTGGAGTGGATACCACTTGAAGCAAGCCCGAGAAGAACATCACCTTCAGCTACTTTTGAACCGTCTATGATGTGAGATTTTTCAGCCACACCGACTGCAAAACCAGCCAAGTCATAGTCATCTTCGCCGTACATACCTGGCATTTCAGCCGTTTCCCCACCGATGAGGGCCGCGCCTGCCTGCACACAGCCTTCTGCCACACCAGCAACGACTTGTTCTAGTTTAGCTGGTTCATTCTTCCCTGTCGCGACGTAGTCAAGGAAGTAAAGAGGCTCCGCACCTGCAGCGATGATATCGTTGACACACATGGCCACACAGTCTTGCCCAATCGTATCATGCTTATCATACTTGATGGCCAACATGAGCTTGGTCCCGACACCGTCAGTCCCTGAAATCAAGACGGGCTCTTTGACACCTGTTTTTGAAAGGTCAAACATGCCACCAAAGCCACCAAGAGCTCCCATGACACCCGCACGCTCCGTGCGAGCCACGTGCTTTTTGATCCGCTCAACAACTTCATAACCCGCTTCAACATCCACACCGGATTGCGCATAAGCATTTTTATTTGTCATCTTTTCTCCTCTTCCTTTCCTTTAATGGAGAGCCTTCATCCGCCTATTTGTAAAAACTGGTCTTGTCTTCCAAACTTCTACGATAGTCTTCTTCATAGTCGTAGAGAGGAGTTGGGTAGTCACCGTCAAAGTAAGCGACACAGAGACCACCGTTCGGCGCATCTGTTTCAATCCCGATAGAATTAATCAGGCCATCAATTGAAAGATAGGTCAGGCTATCCGCACCAATGATTTGGCGAGTTTCTTCAACTGTATGATTAGCCGCAATCAGCTCCTGGCGCGTCTGGATGTCAATCCCGTAGAAACATGGATAAGCTAGCGCAGGACTTCCAATAGCAACATGAACCTCAGAAGCCCCCGCTTCTTTCAAAAGCTGAACGATACGGCGAGAGGTTGTCCCACGAACAATAGAATCATCAATCATGACCACACGTTTGCCTTTAACAACACCCGAAACAGCAGACAGTTTCATCCGCACCCCTTGCTCCCGCAATTCTTGAGTCGGTTGGATAAAGGTGCGTTGGGTGTATTGATTTTTAATCAGCCCCATTTCATTTGGCAGACCAGATTCTTCCGCAAACCCCATAGCTGCGCTGAGTGAGGAATTAGGCACACCAACCACAATATCCGCTTCGTGCTTGAACTCACGCGCCAATTGAGCCCCCATACGTTTGCGGGCCGTATGGACGTTAACACCATGGATGTTAGAGTCAGGACGGGCAAAGTAGATGTACTCCATAGAGCAAATCGCGAGCTGAGTATCATTCGTATAACTATCATACTGGATCCCGCTGTCATCCACGATCACAATCTCTCCTGGTTTTACATCGCGAATCCACTCGGCACCAATGACTTCAAAAGCACAGGTTTCAGAGGAAACGACCACCGCTCCGTTGGCCATTTTCCCGATAGAAAGCGGACGGAAGCCATTAGGATCAAGCGCCGCAATCAACTTATCCTCAAACAGCAAGATATAAGCAAAGCCACCTTTGACAAGACTGAGCGCCTCCTTGATTTTGCCCATCAAGTTTGGATTGTGACTCCGACGAATCAAATGAGCCAAGATTTCAGAATCAGAGGTTGAGCTGAAAATAGCACCTCTTTGTTCCAATTCTTTTTTGAGCGATTCAGCGTTGGTCAAGTTTCCGTTATGAGCAAGACCAAACTGCATATCATGAAAGCGAAAAATGAAAGGCTGGATATTATCTACAGAAGCTTCCCCAGCAGTCGCATAACGCACATGCCCGATGGCAGCAGTTCCTGTCAGTTTATCCAATTTGGTAGGATTTTTGAAAACTTCTGATAGAAGCCCCATATCACGATGGCGCTTCAATTTCCCTTGGTCATTGGAGAGGATTCCAGCCCCCTCCTGACCACGGTGCTGAAGACTGTGGAGCCCAAAATAGGTCATTTTAGCAGCATCTGGATGTCCCCAAATACCGAAAACACCACATTCTTCATTAAGAGATTTTACTTCGTATGTCATTTTTTATACCTTTTATTTCCCTGTGAAATAACGCACAGCTGACGCAAACAGGTGCTGGTCTTTATTTCCTGGGATATTTTGGAAGAGACCGTCTTCATAACGTTCTGAGTGGCCCATCTTACCGATGATTTGTCCGTTCTTACTGGTAATTCCTTCGATGGCATTGACAGAACCATTCGGATTATACTTAGAATCCATGCTTGGTTTGCCCTCAAAGTCAACGTATTGGCTAAAGATTTGACCATTGTCACGGAGCTCCGCAAATTCCTCAGCCGTCACAACAAACTTCCCTTCACCGTGCGAAACAGGAATAGCATGGATATCACCCACTTGCACTCCGGCAAGCCACGGTGAATTTGTATTAGCAATTCGAGTTTCTACCATCTTAGCCACGTGCTGGTTAGCATCATTGTAGAAGAGGGTTGGGCTAGTACTGCTGGCATCCTCAAAGTTCCCGTATGGAAGAAGACCTGATTTGACGAGGGCTTGGAATCCATTACAGATACCGATAATCAAGCCACCACGAGCGATAAAGCTATCAATGGCTGCACGCACTTTTTCATTGAGCAGGATATTGACGATAAACTTAGCTGATCCATCTGGCTCATCCGCAGCCGAGAAGCCACCTGCAAAGAAGAGGATATTAGCCTTGCCGATGTTGTCAACCATAGTTTCAACTGACTTGACAATAGCTTCTTCATTCAAGGTCACGAATGGCACCAAATTAACCTCTGCACCTTCTTTTTCGAAAGCCTTAGCTGAGTCATATTCTGAGTTGGTTCCTAGGAAGACTGGGATGTAAACCACAGGTTTTTCAACTCTTTCTTTGGCTTTGATGACTGCCTTAGAAGCGACAGCTGGCACTTCGTCCAATTCTTTCGCTTGGGCAAATTCAGTAGGATAGACTTCTTCCAATGTCCCTTGGAAAGCATTATCGAGTTTGTCTCCATCTAGCTTCACACCGTTGACAAGGAGAGCAAAGTCTGCGCTCGTTTGACCGATTTTTTCTACTCCAGATATTTCTTCAGGAGATGTGAAGATAAATCCGCCCAATTGAGCTGTCAAAGAACTTTCAAGTTCAGACAAGATAACCTCTGCACCAATATGGTTCCCAAAAGTAGCAAGAGCCAAGCTTTCAACGACACCACCGTATTTAACAGCTGAAGCCGCCGTCACCTTGTAAGCCTTTTGAATGGCTTCAAATTGAGCAAAATTTTTCTTAATCAAGTCAAAATCAATCTCTGCAGATAGGGCTTGACCTGGAATATAATAGATGTTTTCACCTGCAACTTTGAACTCAGGAGAAAGCACCTTCCGGCTATCTGCCGTCGTCACCCCAAAGGCAACCAAGGTTGGTGGTACGGTTAATTCTTCAAAGGTACCAGACATAGAGTCCTTACCACCGATAGATGGCAAGCCAAGTTGGATTTGTGCTTCGATAGAGCCTAGGAGAGCTGCTACCGGCTGACCAAAACGCTCTGCCTGTTTGTCCATACGCTCGAAATACTCTTGGTAAGAGAAACGAGCCTTGGACCAGTTGGCACCAGCAGCTACCAAACGAGCAGTCGCTTCGATAACCGCATAAGCAGCTCCATGATATGGAGACCATTCTGCTACATATGGATGGAATCCTTGAGCCATAACAGATGCAGTATGAGTCACACCATGCTGAACTGGCAATTTTTGCACAGATGCCTCAGTTGGCGTGAGTTGGTAGCGACCACCAAGTGGGTGATTGACCGTTGAACGACCGACCGAGCAGTCAAAGATAGTTTGTAAACCTTTTTGACTCGCATGGTTCAAATCAGATAGAACCGCAAGGGTATCAGCTTCAAGTGTTTCAGCAGATGTTTGACGTTCTTCTGGGAGTTTGACATCCTTGTCCACAACCTTGGCATCAACGACTACGCGCACACCATTGGTATCAAGGAAGCGGCGTTCCAAGTCGACAATTGTTTCACCATTCCAGTGCATGACAAGATTTGGTTTTTCAGTGACTGTCGCAACCACAACAGCATCAATATTTTCTTTGTTACATTCCGCAACGAAGGCATCTACGTCTTCAGGACGCACCACAACTGCCATCCGTTCTTGTGATTCAGAGATGGCAATTTCTGTCCCGTTCAAACCTTGGTATTTAAGAGGCACTTTGTTGAGGTCAATTTCAAGACCGTCTGCCAATTCACCGATGGCCACACAGACACCACCTGCACCAAAGTCGTTGGACTTCTTAATAAGACGAGTGACATCGCCATTACGGAAAAGACGTTGAATCTTGCGTTCTTCGATGGCATTCCCTTTTTGAACCTCAGCTCCAGCAGTCTCTACAGACTCAACTGTTTGAACCTTAGAAGATCCTGTCGCACCACCGACACCGTCACGTCCAGTCTTCCCACCAAGGAGGATAATGACATCGCCCGCTTCCGGTTTTTCACGAACAACATTACCCTTGGGAGCCGCTCCGATAACAGCACCTAGCTCCATGCGTTTAGCTACAAAGCCTGGGTGGAGATACTCACGAACGTATGTCGTCGCAAGACCAATCTGGTTCCCATAAGAAGAGTAACCGTGAGCCGCTGTTTTAGAAATGACTTGTTGTGGCAATTTCCCAGCACGTGTCTCAGAGATCGGTGCCGTAATATCACCAGCGCCTGAGATACGCATAGCTTGGTAAACGTAGGAGCGACCTGATAATGGGTCACGAATGGCACCACCGATACAGGTAGCCGCTCCACCAAATGGTTCAATTTCCGTTGGGTGGTTGTGGGTTTCGTTTTTGAACATGAGGAGCCAAGGTTCCTTGACACCATCAACGTCCACTTCGATTTCGACCGAACAGGCATTGATTTCATCAGACACTTCCATATCGTCCAAACGTCCATTAGCACGCTCATAACGACCGAAAATAGTCGCCATATCCATCAAGGTTTGTGGTTTCTCCGAACGCCCCAACTCCTCACGCATGGCAATATACTTGTCATAGGTCGCCTGCAATTGCTTTTGGAATTTTGAAGCTGAGAAGTCGATATTTTTCAACTCGGTCTCAAAAGTCGTGTGACGGCAGTGGTCAGACCAGTAAGTGTCCAAAACCTTGAGCTCTGTTTCCGTCGGCACGCGTCCGATTGACTTAAAATAGTCTTGGATAAAGAGCAAATCATCCACTTCCATGGCCATCCCTTGCTCGGCCTTGTAGCGGGCAAAATCTTCTGCCGTATAACTTTCAAAGAAAGTCAATTTAGGAATGGTCTTGTCTGACTCTGAAAATTCCTGCTTGGCAATCCCTGTCGTGATGTCCTTGAAACGAGAATCAACTGGGTTGAGCAAATAGTTCTTGACCGCTTCTAACTCAGTCGCATCAATATCTTTATTAACCAAGTACAGTTGGGCTGTGTTGACTGTCACATCGCTCGAACTTCCCAGCAAAAGCAAAGCTTCTTGCGAAGATGCTGCACGTTGGTCAAACTGCCCTGGCAGGCTTTCAATGGCAAAGAAAGCATAGTTGGCAAGATCCGCTTGCACAGCTGCTTCGTCCAAGACATGGTCTGTCACCTGCTCAGAGAAGATGTGCTTCTCTGCAGGTGCAAACAAGTCCTCAGCCAAATCAAAGACATCATAAACCTGTACAATGCGAATACTTTTCAAAGTTGACAATCCCAAGTTGTGCTGGAGTTCTCTTACCAAACTCTCTGATTTGACCTGAAAATCAGCCTTTTTTTCAACAAAAATACGTTTATCCATCAATTCTTATTCCTTTATTCCAGCTCTTACAATGTTCCCAAATTCCCAAACGACCTTTAGGTTATTATTTCAATTCTTGCAACTTTTCCCAGACAACCTCGTAAACGTCTGTCAATTCACCCAGTCCTCTACGGAAAACGTCCTTGTCCATGTGGTTGCCATCCGCATCCCACAAACGGCAGTTATCTGGTGAAAATTCGTCTGCCAGGATAATATTGCCATCTTTGTCAAAACCGAACTCTAACTTAAAGTCAATCAATTTGAGACCAATCTCAGCAAACCATACCTTCAAAAGTTCATTGATACGACGAGTTTCTTCCTTCAAGTAAGCAATCTGCTGGTCATCCGCAATCTTTAGGAATTTCACATGCTCATCATTGATAAAAGGATCATCCAAATCATCATTTTTATAGTAAAATTCGACAATCGGAGTCTCAAATGCGATGCCTTCTTCCACACCAAAGCGTTTTGAAAAGGAACCAGCTGTGTAGTTGCGGAGCACAACTTCCAAAGGAATAATGTCAACTTTTTTATTGAGCTGATCTGTATCTGAGATTTTCTCGATAAAATGCGTTGCTACACCGGCAGCATTCAACTTTTCAAAGATAAAGGCTGAAATCTGATTATTCAAAACTCCCTTACCTGCAATTTGCTCCTTTTTGACACCGTTAAAAGCAGTCGCCTGATCCTTGTAGCGGGACAAAATCACCTGCTCATCTTCTGTCGCAAAAATATCCTTTGCTTTTCCCGAATATAACAACTTGTTTGACATTTTATTATTCGCCTTTCGTGCTTTTATGATTTAAGTGTATCACTTTTAAATATATTTTACAAGCATTTCCCGTACATTATAGACGCAAAAACATGAAAAAGGTTGGAAATACAACAGTTAAAAACTGAAAATATCTTGTTTCCATACAAAAACAGGACTTTTTCAAGCCCTGTTCTAGAATTCATTAATATAAGTCCAAATAATTATCAATTTCCCATTGGGAAACGAAGGTCGCATAGCTAGCCCATTCAATCCGCTTGGCTTCAACAAAGCTAGTGTAAATATGGTTACCCAAAGCTGCCTTGACGACCTCATCTTCAGTTAAAGCCTTAAGGGCATTATGGAGGGTAGATGGCAGGTCAGTAATACCGGCTTCCTTGCGCTCCTCAGCTGTCATCACATAGATATTTTCCTCGATTGGAGCTGGCGCTTCGATTTTATTTTCCACTCCATGAAGTCCCACTTCTAAGAGCACTGCCATAGCAATATAAGGATTGGCCATCGGGTCTACTGAACGCAACTCCAAGCGAGTTCCCATGCCGCGCGATGCCGGTACTCGAACCAAAGGTGAGCGATTTTGGCCAGCCCAAGCGATGTAAACTGGTGCTTCAAAGCCAGGCACCAAACGTTTGTAAGAGTTAACAGTTGGATTCATGATAGCTGTATAGTTATAGGCATGCTTAATCAAACCACCCAAGAAATAATAGGCTGTCTCAGACAACTGCATTCCTTTTGGATCTTCTGGGTCATAAAACGCATTATTTCCATCTTGGTCAAAGAGGGACATATTGCAGTGCATACCAGAACCAGCAATACCAAACTTTGGCTTAGCCATGAAAGTCGCATAGAGACCGTGCTTACGAGCAATGGTTTTCACCACCAATTTGAAAATCTGAATTTTATCACAAGCGCGAAGCACTTCATCATACTTAAAGTCAATCTCGTGCTGACCGACTGCCACCTCGTGGTGACTCGCTTCTACTTCAAAGCCCATCTTGGTCAGGACATTGACGATTTCCCGACGGGTATTGTCTGCCAAGTCTGTCGGCGCCAAGTCAAAATAGCCACCCTTGTCATTCACTTCCAGTGTCGGATCGCCATTTTCATCCAATTTGAAAAGGAAAAATTCTGGCTCAGGACCAAGATTGAAAGACTTGAAGCCCAGTGCTTCCATATGTTTGAGAGCTCGCTTAAGGTTACTACGAGGATCTCCTGCAAAGGGAACATGTTCTGTCGTATAAACATCACAGATCAAGCCTGCTACACTGCCATTTTCATCTCCCCAAGGAAAAACTGTCCAAGTATCCAAATCAGGATAAAGATACATATCAGATTCATTAATCCGAACAAATCCCTCGATAGACGAACCGTCAAACATAGCCTTATTTGATAAGACCTTCTCAAGCTGCTCATCCGTTGCTGGAATTTCAACGTTTTTCATGGTTCCCAAAATATCAGAGAACATTAGACGGATGAAAGTGACGTTTTTTTCTTTTACTTCGCGACGAATATCAGCTGCTGTAATGGGCATGGGTAACTCCTTATAGTTTTAAAAAATAGTTTATGGCCGACGCATGTGACCAAAGGTTGGCAGAGAAGAGCCAAAACGACCTTGCTGTAAAATATCATTGTGGAGAGCCCGACGGACTTCCTTTTCACTAATCGTTTTGTGGGATTTAGCTTCACGTTCAGCATATTTCTTTTTGATAGCAGCGATATTATAGCCTTCAGAAATATAATCCTTAATTTCCAAAAGCCGGTCCATATCGTTCAGGGAATACATCCGGCGATTGCCCTCATTCCGAAGGGGAGTGATGAGGTTTTGCTCCTCATAATATCGAATCTGACGGGCAGATAAGTCCGTCAACTTCATAACGCTACCTATGGGAAAGACTGCCATATTTCGGCGAAACTCTTTTTCCTTCATTTTTTTCCTCTCTATGCACTATTATAACTAATTTTTTTTGTATGTCAACAATCAATGTGAGATTTTCTCACACATTTTAATTTATAGACTTAAAGAAATTCTTAATTCTATCCACATCCGAATTTACAACTATTGCGACAAAGACCCCCATAAAGGTTTCAAAAACTCTAGCAAAAACGTATAAAATAGTATCTTCCGGACTAATGGAAAGAGTGATAATCAGCATGGCTGAAACACCACCAATCACCCCAGCCTTATTGTTCATAGCAACATTGGTCATGATCGTCAGCATCGTACAGATTGGCACAAACACCAAAGTCACCCAAAATTGGCCGTTCAATAAATTTCCCAGTAGGTAGAATATCAAAGCATAAAAGCCCCCGACACTATTTCCTAAAATACGGGAAGTTCCGAAATGAACACTTTTATCAAAATCTTCTCGCAGGCTAAACACCGCTGTCAAAGCCCCAATTTGGAGCCCCTTCCAGCCAAACATGCCAAAAATGAGTAGGACAACAAAAACCGCTATCCCTGTTTTCATCGTCCTCATACCCAAGCGAAATTTTGATTTATCAAATTTGTACTTACTAAAATAGCTCATGCCTTTTCCTTTTTAAAAGTAGACTATCTTTATTCTAACATATTTTCTAACAAAAAGGCTCTGTCCATCCAGTTTATTGTTTGTATCCTACAAGATGCATAGCCAGCTTCTACTGTATTTCTAACTACATTTCCCATTATTGATTACTCGCTAGGAAAATAGAAGTCAAAAGCCCATTTCCTCAGAAACCTACGAGGACAAAAGAAAAAGAGTTGGTTACCCAACTCTTTCCGTTTCAAAGATTATTTTTCAGTCAAAGCTGCAAGCCCTGGAAGAACTTTACCTTCAAGGAGTTCCATTGAGGCTCCACCACCGCGTCACAAATACCTCCACTAACACAAAAAGGTGACATAGCCACCTTTTTGTTAACGTTTCAGTTTTGTTCCTTTTTCTACAAAATCAGGATTTTGTAGAGACTAACGGGCTGAAATTATTTTTCTGTAAGTGCAGCCAAACCTGGCAATACTTTACCTTCAAGAAGCTCCATAGAAGCGCCTCCGCCCGTACTAATCCATGAGAACTTGTCTGCACGACCAAGGTTGATGGCTGCGGCAGCTGAGTCACCACCACCGATGATTGATTTCACGCCTGGTTGTTTCACGATAGCGTCCATGACACCGATTGTACCAGCTTGGAAGTCTGGGTTTTCAAACACACCCATAGGTCCGTTCCATACAACTGTTTTCGCACCAGTCAAAGCTTCGTCAAACTTAGCGATAGATTTAGGACCGATATCCAAACCAAGGAAGCCTGGATCTACTGCTTCACCTTCAGTGTCTTTCACTTCAGTGTAGTCAGCAAAAGCATTTGCTTCTTTAGAGTCAACTGGTAAGATCAATTTGCCATTTGCTTTTTCAAGAAGAGCTTTGGCAACATCCAATTTATCTTCTTCTACAAGTGAGTTACCGATTTCGATACCTTGCGCTTTGTAGAATGTGTAAGTCATACCACCACCGATAAGGACTTTATCAGCTTTTTCAAGCAAGTTTTCGATTACACCGATCTTGTCTGAAACTTTTGAACCACCAAGGATCGCCACGAATGGACGTTCTGGAGCTTCAACTGCTTCTTGGATGTAGGCAATTTCGTTTTCAAGAAGGAAGCCAGCAACAGCTTTTTCAACATTTGCTGAGATACCAACGTTAGATGCGTGTGCACGGTGAGCTGTACCGAATGCATCGTTTACGAAGATACCATCTCCAAGAGATGCCCAGTATTTACCAAGTTCTGGATCGTTTTTAGACTCTTTCTTGCCGTCAACATCTTCAAAACGAGTGTTTTCAACCAAGAGAACTTGTCCATCTTCAAGAGCGTTAACAGCTGCTTCCAATTCAGCACCACGTGTAACGCCTGGGATAAATTTAACTTCTTGTCCCAATTTAGCAGCCAAGTCAGCAGCTACAGGAGCAAGTGATTTACCTTCTTTGTCTGCTTCTTCTTTTACACGTCCAAGGTGAGAGAAGAGGATTGCACGTCCACCTTGTTCAAGGATGTACTTGATAGTTGGAAGTGCTGCAGTGATACGGTTGTCGTTAGTAATCACGCCATCTTTTACAGGAACGTTGAAATCAACACGAACGAGAACTTTTTTCCCTTTCAATTCAACGTCTTTAACAGTCAATTTTGCCATTAGATATGACTCCTTCTTTTTTTATACGTGTTAATTATATCACAAAATCTACAAAAGTGATAGCAAAAATTCATGGCTTTTCCTTTTCTCCAATCAAAGATAGATGAAAGACTACACGATTCTCATTTTTCTGATAAATGCTAATGATGTTGCATGAGCAGGGTGATTTCCAATAGCCACTCCTTCAAGCTGTTCTGTAAAACAAAAAAAGAGATCCATTCGGATCTCTTCTTCATACAATTGAATTATTTAGCGATTTTTGCAAAGTATTCAAGAGTACGAACAAGTTGTGAAGTGTAAGACATTTCGTTGTCATACCATGAAACAACTTTAACCAATTGTTTACCATCAACGTCAAGAACTTTAGTTTGAGTTGCGTCAAACAATGAACCGAATGACATACCTACGATATCAGAAGATACGATTGGATCTTCAGTGTAACCGTATGATTCGTTAGAAGCTGCTTTCATAGCTGCGTTTACTTCATCAACAGTAACGTTCTTATCAAGAACTGCTACCAATTCAGTTACAGAACCTGTTGGAACAGGAACACGTTGAGCAGCTCCGTCCAATTTACCGTTCAATTCAGGGATAACCAAACCGATTGCTTTAGCAGCACCAGTTGAGTTAGGAACGATGTTAGCTGCAGCAGCACGAGCACGGCGAAGGTCACCTTTACGGTGTGGTCCATCAAGAACCATTTGGTCACCAGTGTAACCGTGGATAGTAGTCATCAAACCTTCAACGATACCGAAGTTGTCATGAAGAGCTTTAGCCATTGGAGCCAAACAGTTTGTAGTACATGAAGCACCTGAGATAACTGTTTCAGTACCATCAAGAATATCATGGTTAGTGTTAAATACAACTGTTTTAACATCTGATCCACCAGGAGCAGTGATAACAACTTTCTTAGCACCACCAGCGTGCAAGTGTTTTTCAGCAGCTGCTTTAGTAGCAAAGAAACCAGTTGCTTCAAGAACGATTTCTACACCGTCGTTAGCCCAGTCGATTTGTTCTGGATCACGTTCAGCAGAAACTTTAACGAATTTACCGTTAACTTCGAATCCACCTTCTTTAACTTCAACAGTACCATCGAAACGACCTTGAGTTGTGTCGTATTTCAACAGGTGTGCAAGCATCACTGGATCTGTAAGGTCGTTGATGCGAGTAACTTCAACACCTTCTACGTTTTGGATACGGCGGAAAGCAAGACGACCGATACGTCCGAAACCGTTAATACCAACTTTAACTACCATTAGTGATTTCCTCCTTATGAAAATCATGAAAATTTTATTGTGAAAAGAGTAACTTGAATCACCAAAAATCACCTTTCAACATATCTATTATATACCTTATTGAGTAAAATTGCAACTGATTTCATTATTATTAACAAGTAACAAATTTTCTTTCATGTATTTTCGATATTTTTCATAAATTTCATATTTTGATCCATAAAGAAAAAACGCCCGCTAGAAGCGAGCGTCATGTAGTGAATTATTCACCACGGTGTTTCTTAATGATTTCTTCTTGTACTGACTTAGGTACATCTTCGTAGTGGTCAAATACCATCATGAAAGTACCACGTCCTTGTGTTGCAGAACGAAGAACAGTCGCATAACCAAACATTTCAGCAAGCGGAACATAGGCACGAACGATTTGGCTGTTACCATGTGCTTCCATACCGTCAACACGTCCACGACGAGCTGTTACGTGACCCATAACATCACCAAGGTTTTCTTCAGGAACAGTGATGGTTACAAGCATCATTGGCTCAAGGATAGCTGGTTGTGCAGTCTTAGCAGCTTCTTTCAAAGCAAGTGAAGCCGCAACCTTGAAGGCTGTTTCAGATGAGTCGACATCGTGGTATGAACCATCGTAAAGTTTAGCTTTCACGTCAACGATTGGGTAGCCAGCAAGGACACCATTTGCCATTGACTCAATCAAACCTTTTTCAACCGCTGGGATGAATTCACGAGGAACCACACCACCGACGATAGCATTTTCAAACTCGAAGCCTTTTCCTTCCTCGTTTGGAGTAAATTCAATCCATACATCACCGAATTGACCTTTACCACCAGACTGGCGTTTGAAGAATCCACGTGCTTGAGTAGAAGCGCGGAATGTTTCACGGTAAGATACTTGAGGAGCACCTACGTTTGCTTCAACCTTGAACTCGCGACGCATACGGTCAACAAGGACATCCAAGTGAAGCTCACCCATACCAGAGATAACTGTTTCACCAGTTTCAACGTTTGTTTCAACGCGGAATGTTGGATCTTCTTCAGCCAATTTTTGAAGGGCAATACCCATCTTGTCTTGGTCTGCTTTAGATTTTGGCTCAACCATCAATTGGATAACTGGTTCTGGAACGTTGATTGACTCGAGGATGATTTTAGCTTTTTCATCTGTCAATGAGTCACCAGTTGTCGTATCTTTCAAACCAACGGCAGCAGCGATATCACCTGAGTAAACAGTATCAATTTCTTGACGGCTGTTAGCGTGCATTTGAAGGATACGTCCGATACGTTCACGTTTACCTTTAGAAGTATTCAATACGTAAGAACCTGATTGAAGTACACCTGAGTAAACACGGAAGAATGTCAAACGACCTACGAATGGGTCAGTCATGATCTTGAAGGCAAGAGCTGCGAATGGCTCTTCGTCAGATGCTGGACGAGTTTCTTCTTCGTCTGTATCTGGGTTGATACCTTTGATCGCTGGGATGTCAAGCGGGCTTGGAAGGTAATCGATAACCGCATCAAGCATCAATTGAACACCTTTGTTCTTGAAGGCAGAACCACACAATACTGGGAAGAATTCAACGTTGATAGTTGCCTTACGGATACCAGCTTTCAATTCTTCGTTAGTGATTTCTTCACCTTCAAGGTATTTCATCATCAATTCTTCATCAGTTTCAGCAACTGCTTCCACCAATTTTTCACGGTATTCTTGTGCTTGTTCAAGGTATTCAGCTGGAATATCTTCTTCAAGGATATCTGTACCAAGGTCGTTGGTGTAGATTTCAGCTTTCATCTTGATCAAGTCAATGATACCACGGAAATCATCTTCAGCACCGATTGGCAATTGAATCGGATGAGCATTTGCTTGAAGACGGTCGTGAAGTGTGCTTACTGAGTAAAGGAAGTCAGCACCGATTTTGTCCATTTTGTTGGCAAATACGATACGTGGAACTCCGTACTCAGTTGCTTGGCGCCAAACTGTTTCAGTTTGAGGCTCAACACCTGATTGTGAGTCAAGAACGGTAACCGCACCATCCAATACACGAAGAGAGCGTTGTACTTCGATTGTGAAGTCCACGTGTCCTGGTGTGTCGATAATGTTTACGCGGTGGTTGTTCCATTGAGCGGTTGTCGCAGCAGATGTGATAGTGATACCACGTTCTTGCTCTTGCTCCATCCAGTCCATTTGTGACGCACCTTCGTGAGTTTCACCGATTTTGTGGATTTTACCAGTATAGTAAAGGATACGCTCAGTTGTAGTTGTCTTACCAGCATCGACGTGAGCCATGATACCGATATTACGAGTTTTTTCAAGTGAAAATTCGCGTGCCATGAGGTTAGTTTCTCCTATTTTTTTATTTTACAATCTATTATAACATTATTTAGAAAAAACGGATAGGCAGGACCTACCCGTTCTCAATGTTTATCTTGTTTTTTGTTGGTTTCAACTTACAAGATGATCAGTTGAATTATAGCTAAGAATAATATTTTTAGCTAATTTGAACCCGAGCGAGGCCCTGCGCAAAAAAGACAAACTGCTTTGTGTTCTTCAAACACTGCATCAGTTTCCTATTTGTGCCTTGTGCCTTTAGCGCTCTTGGTATCATGATCTTACCAACGGAAGTGTGCGAAGGCACGGTTAGCTTCAGCCATACGGTGAGTATCTTCGCGTTTCTTAACTGCTGCACCAGTGTTGTTAGCAGCATCCATGATTTCTTTTGCAAGACGATCTTGCATAGTGTGTTCACCACGACCACGTGAAATTGTTACCAACCAACGAAGTCCAAGTGTAGTACGACGTTCTGGACGAACTTCAACCGGTACTTGGTAGTTTGAACCACCGACACGGCGTGCACGTACTTCAAGAACAGGCATGATGTTTTCCATCGCTGTTTCAAATACTTCAAGTGCATCATTTCCAGTAGCTTCTTTGATTTGCTCAAAAGCTCCGTAAACGATAGAAGCTGCTGTACCACGCTTACCATCAAGCATAACGCGGTTGATAAGACGAGTAACTAATTGTGAATTGTAAAGCGGATCTGGCAATACTTCGCGCTTAGGCGCACGGTTTTTACGACTCATTTATCTTTATCCCCTTTCTTTATGCTTTTGGACGCTTAGTACCGTATTTAGAACGGCCTTGCTTACGGTCAGTAACACCTGCTGTATCAAGTGCACCACGAACGATATGGTAACGTACCCCTGGAAGGTCTTTTACACGTCCACCACGAAGAAGCACCACGCTGTGCTCTTGCAAGTTGTGTCCGATACCTGGGATGTAAGCTGTAACTTCGATCAAGTTGCTCAAACGTACACGGGCAAATTTACGAAGGGCTGAGTTAGGCTTCTTAGGTGTCATAGTTCCGACACGAGTTGCAACACCACGTTTTTGTGGTGAAGATACGTTTGTTTGAACTTTTTTGTGGCTGTTGTAACCAACGTTCAAAGCTGGTGATTTAGATTTTTCTACTTTTGATTTACGCGGTTTGCGAACCAATTGGTTAATTGTAGGCATCTACATTCTCCTGTATTTTTTTAATTTTGGTGATGATACACTTGGTGACAGCTACCATCTGTGTGTACTTTTGCAACATTTGTCAGCACGTCTCTGTACACTTTTGAGAGACCAAAAGTAAAAAGTACCGTTTATCATTGTAACACAGAAGCATATCCTCGTCAATAGGTTTTCTTAATTTTTTACTTATTCTGATAATCTTTAATAAGCGTTTAAAATAAAAATATTTTACTATTAACAAACTAAAAAAACTCTCAATCATGCTTCATATTGCATGATTGAGAGTTCTTATTATTTTTAGCATGATTCTTCTACTCGTAATCACTGTGTCGCTTAAGCTCCTGCGGGAGTTGAAGACGAGCTGGGAGTAGGCTCCGAGCTTGTAGAAGGGGCTGGATTCTGATTTTCCTGTGGTTGTGATGGTGTCTCACTTACAACTGCGGGAGCTACATAGGCTGGTGAAGGCGTTGGAACAGGCTGCTGGGCTGAATCAGGTTCAGAGGATTCCTCAGGTGTTTTCATTGCATCTTTTACGGCTTGAATTCGACCTTGGAACTTAGCTTTAGTTTCCTCATCTTTTACCTTATCAACCGCTGCTTGTGCTTGAGCTGAACTTTCATCGGTACGCTCTTCTTCTAATTTTTTAACAGCAGCTTCAGCATCCTGAATCGTATTATCCTCTGAAGATGCTTGATTTGTAGAACTAGCGTCGCTAGAACTTGAACGTCTACTGTAACTAACGTTTTTAGTTGAGCCAGTATTCTTCTGAGCTGGTTTTAAAAATAAAAGACCAGAAATCAAGATAGCCGCTAAGATCAATATAATTCCAGAACGAACAAAAACAGAAATTCCCTCTAATTTATCAAAAATATTTCTCATAATTCTTTCCTAAAGTTAATCAAATATATTCCCAATCTCAACATCAATCGTATTTGATTTAACGTCGATATTGGTCACCTTTAACAGCGATTTGTATTCCAGATGATCGCGATTGGCTTGCGCATTGTCCGCAAAGACCGCTACTCCCGCCAACTCCGAATCAAACTCAGACAGAAGGCTAATCATCCCATTAACCGTTCCGCCTCCCTTGAGAAAGTCATCAACAATCAGTACCCGACTTCCAGCTTTTAGGCTACGTTTTGAGAGGAACATTTTCTCAATTCGATCTCCGCTAGAGCCAGAGACATAGTTGACACTGACCGTAGATCCCTCAGTAATTTTCAAATCGCGACGGACAATGACAAAGGGAACATTCAAGACATTAGCGACAGCATTGGCCAAGGGAACACCCTTGGTCGCCACTGTCATAACGGCATCAATCTTTTGGTCTTTGAAAGCTTTGGCAATAATGCGACCGATATTATTGAGGATAGACGGCGTACTGAGCAAATCAGACAAATAGATATAGCCGCCAGGCAGGATTCGATTGCTTTCAGACAGTTGATCGCGGAGATCTTGAACGATGACTTTTGCATCTTCTTCTGAAATGGAAGGAGTGAAGACCACACCTCCTCCAGCACCCGTGATTGTCTCAATCGTACCAATTTCGATTTCTTCAAAGGCACGTTTGATAATCACGATGTCTTCTGAAATAGAAGACTTGGCAGACTCATATTTTTCTGCAAATGTATTTAAACTTGTTAATTGGTAAGGATGGTTAATCAAGTAATTGGAAATAACCACCATGCGCTCACTTCTTCTTAATTTCATTTTTTCACCAATTCGATTCCATCAAAATCAGCCACAAACCAGTCTGAGAATTAGACTCTTCTCGCATAGAGCAGTAATTCAATTCTTTCTATTTCAAAGTTTGGAGTGATTTCTATAAATATTTATTTTATTTTTTTCATTATATCATACTATATCAAAAAAACGAACATTATACTAAATATAATGCCCATTTTTCGTATTTCACTTATCAATTTTTGGTTTATAGAAGGAACGATTTTCCAATGCGAATATTTTATTGGTCATTTCTCCTGGAGCAACGAGAGACAGAGCCGTGGTCATCATCATCATTTCGGCATCCAGATTGTCAATCATGTGTAGGATTTCTGCTTCCATAATCTTTGGACGAACGGGACTGCCGTATTCAAGGAGACCGTGGTGACTGAGGAGGACATGGCGTAAAACGATGACATCTTCCTTGGTATCATCAATTTTCAGCTCCGCCAAGGTTTTGGTCAATTCTTCGTCAATCAGCGCAATATGGCCAATCAGATTGCCTCGCACGGTGTATTCCGTATTTTCTGGACCGCTCAACTCAATGACTTTGGCCAAGTCGTGCAACATAATCCCCGCAAAAAGAAGGCTTTTATTGAGCTGAGGATAGATGTCACCAATCGCATCCGCTAGCTTGACCATAGTAGCTGTGTGAAAAGCGAGTCCTGATTCAAAAGCATGGTGATTGGTTTTCGCTGCTGGGTAAGAATAGAATTCCTTATCGTATTTGCTGTAAAGTGAGCGCACAACCCTCTGCCAGACTTGATTTTCAATTTTGAAAATCATCTGAGCCAAGTATTCTCTCAGTTCTTTTTGATCAACGGGTGGTTTTTCTTTGAAATCAGCAGGATTATTGGGCTCACCAGCCTTTGGCAGACGTAGAGTTAGCTGATTAACCTGAGGGGTGTTATTGTAGACCTCGCGGCGTCCTTGCATGTGAACGACTTTCCCCGCTGTAAATTCTGCCACATTATGGGGCTGGGCATCCCACAATTTCCCCTCAATCACTCCAGTGTCATCTTGGAAAGTGAAGGCGAGGTAATTCTTCCCAGCTCTGGTCTGTCGGACTTCGGCTGACCTAATCAGATAAAAGCCTTCAAACATCTCATCTTTTTTCATTTGATTAATTTTCATAGTCTTCCCTTTCATCTGGAATATCGAGCAAGTGTAAATGACGGTCTTGGTCAGACAATTCAATATGCCGCAGCGTTCTTTCAATAGCATTGGTTCGGCGAGTCAGTAGCTCATCAATACTACTAGAAGCGTTCTTGAGGTGCTTCTGAGCCTTGGCTAGAATACCGCCAAATTTGTTGAATTCTAGCTTGACACTGCCCAGAACCTTGCTGATGTCATCTGCGCTACGCTGGATATTCAGGGTTTTAAAGCCAACCGAGAGAGAGTTGAGCAGGGCTGACAAGGTAGATGGACCCGCCACGACAATCTGCTCATCTCGCCGCAAACCGTCGAAAAACTCTGGATTGCGAACCACTTCGGAATAGAGACCTTCCGTTGGCAAAAACATAATCCCAAAATTAGTCGTAGCTGGCGGAGCTAGATATTTACTGTTGATGTCCTTGGCAAAACGCTTGACACTAGCCAACAGCGACTTGCGATAAAGTTCAATTTCTTCCTTGTTGCCAGACTCGTAAGCCTCTTCCAAGCGGTAATAATCCGCCAGAGGAAACTTGGAATCGATGGGCAGGTAGACATAGTCCTGCTCTGTCTGCCCAGGCAATTTGATGGCATACTCCACGCGCTCACTAGAACCTGCCACTGTGGCAAATTCCCGCTCATATTGGCTGGGCGTCATGATGTCTTCGATAATTTGTCCCAATTGGAGCTCGCCCATAATGCCGCGGGTCTTGGTATTGGAAAGAACCTTATTGAGACTGCCCACATCCCGAGCCACTGTCTGCATCTCTCCTAAACCACGATTGACAGATTCTAGCTGCTTGGACACCGTTTCAAAGGAGGTTTGCAGGCGACTCTGCAGAGTCTTCTCCAATTTTTCCTCAACGGTCTGGCGCATCTGCTCCAGTCGCAGATCATTGGACTCCTGAATCTGACGCATCCGCTCATCGGTTTTGTCTCGATTTTTGCTGAAACTCTCCGCCATTTCGGTTCGCAAGTCCGTCAAATGGAGGTGCAAATCTGTTCGAACTTCTGCCAGCCGATCTCCCAGAACAAGTTCCAACTCTTTTTGCCGAAGAGCTTCCTGCTGTCTTTCTTGCTCAAAGCGGTAGTCCAGCTGGTCGGACAGATGGTCTTCCTGCTCTTCTAACAAGACTTTGATTGCCTGCTCCTGCTGCCCCTGTCTCTGCCAGAAGAAATAGAGAAAGACCAGATTGATGATAAGCAGGATGATGATGATATATTCCATATCAACTCCTATCTTTACTGTAAATAACAACCGTATAACCCTTGTCAAAGGATAAAAGTACAGGCCTATCTATAAATTCGTTAGAAGCATAGACTTTTTTAAAGAAAAAATTCCTTTCATTCAAAGGATATTTAGCTCCTTCAATGGTCAGAGCCACATCCTCTGTCGGCATAAAGGCTAGATAATCCATGCCTTCCACCGGCTTAATTTCATGACGACCAGAACGTATATAGCGGATGCAATTCTGGGAATCAACTAAGGTCAGTCGCTCCATATAGGGGGCGATTTTGTCATTGCTGGGTAAAAAAATGTTGGCCAGAGCATGGTCTAGACGACCACCAAAAGCGCCGAAAATCGTCAGATAAGCATCTGGATAGCGCTCAAGGCAAGCCAGAACTGCCAATTCCAAGTCCGTATCATCCTTTTCAGGCTGAGCCTGAATGACTTCCTTGGCGCTAGCTTTTATGCGCAGCAATTCTTCATCGGAAACAGAGTCAAAATCACCAACCGCTAAGTCCAGAGGCAATCCCTGCTTTAGCAAATAAAAGGCGCCACGATCAACTCCGACAAAGATATCAAAATCCCGATTAAGCTCAGTCAAATCACCGCCAGCAAACAGAGCAATTCTAGGCATCTAGCGCATCCCTCAAGGTCTGAACTTGATGGCTGACATCACCTTTGAAGACATAGCTACCGGCCACAAAAATATTGGCGCCAGCTTCTCTAGCCATCTGAATCGTCTTATCGTCAATCCCACCGTCAACTTCAATATCAAAGTTCAGCTGATTGGCCTCTCGCAGAGCGACCAGTTCACGAATCTTACTCATGGTTTCTGGCAGAAAAGCCTGACCACCAAAGCCTGGGTTGACTGTCATAACTAGGACCTGATCCACTAAATTCAAGACATTTTTTATCGCTTCAACCGGTGTTCCAGGATTGATAACCACACTAGGCTTGACACCTGCCGCCCGAATCTTCTGTAAAGCTCCATGAATATGTGGCGTCGCTTCGACATGGATGCTGATAATATCCGCACCCGCCCGAGCAAATTCCTCAATATGGTGCTCAGGATTGGATACCATGAGATGGCAATCAAAAACCATCTTGCTGTGGGGACGCATACTGGCTACAACACCAGCGCCAAAGCTAATATTGGGCACAAAATGGCCATCCATGACATCCAGATGGGCATATTCTGCCCCGCTGGCTTCTAGCTTCTTCAATTCCGTCTCAAAATTAGCATAATCCGCACTCAGAACAGAGGGAGCAATTTTAAATGTTTTCATGATAGTTCCTTTCTCTATTTAGGAAGTTTTTTAGCCGTCTTTTTATAAGTTTCACGACGATTCTCAATTTCACTAAGAAATTGCAGGTAGTTTTCGAAACGGAAAGCAGCAATTTGCTTGGCTTCTACGGCTGGTTTGACGGCACAAGCCGGTTCATGTGTATGGGTACAAGTACGGAACTTGCAGTCCCGGCTGATTTCGGCAATTTCTGGAAAGGCAGCGTTCAGGTCTTCTGCCTTGTCCACCTCATAGTCTAGAGAAGAAAAGCCCGGAGTGTCCGCAATCTTTCCGCCATTTAGATTATAAAAGCTGACCGCCCGTGTCGTATGGCGACCCCGCCCCAGACTTTCAGAAATTTCTCCTGTTTCTAATTGCAAGTCTGGTGCAATTTTATTGAGCAGGGTGGATTTCCCAACACCAGTCTGACCCATAAAAACAGTGACTTTCCCTGTCAGAAGTGGCAATAAATCCTCGACAGACCGGACCACCTGATAGCCAATCCGCTGATAGGCCTGAACATAAGTATCCAAGCTGGCTTCATCCTCCAACAGATCCAACTTACTCAGATAGATGAGGGGGTGGATGCCCTTGTGCTCCAAAAGCACCAGAAAACGATCCAAGAGATTGGCATTGAAGTCAGGCTCCTTGGCACTCATGATGACAACTGCCTGATCAATGTTGACAATGGGTGGCCGCACCAAACTATTTTTACGCTCGGCGATTTTTAAAATGTAGCCTTCGGAATCCTTGTCCGCTGAAAACTCAACATGGTCGCCAACATAAGGCGTTTGCCCTTTTTTTCGGAAATTCCCACGTGCTCTGGTCTGATACACCTGCCCATCTGACTCTACATAATAAAAGCCAGCCAAGGCTTTGATAATTATTCCTTGCAAGACTGCTCCTTTAAAGTTAATACAATTATTATATCAAAAAAACATATATTTGGCTTTTACTATTGGCATTTTCAAAAAATATGTTATAATAAAAAGCAAGCGGAGGTGGTGGAACGGCAGACACGCATGCTTCAGGCGCATGTGCCCGTACGGGTGTGAGGGTTCAAATCCCTTCCTCCGCATCGAACAAGAACTCTTGTCCAAGTTGACAAGAGTTTTTCTTTTGAAAAAATTATAAAAACATTTTGCAATTTATTTTAGAAAAACCAGCCTTTTTCAAAAAGGGCTGGTTTTCAAATCTTATAATCCTTGTTCCTTCAAGGCATCCGCCAGACGGGCAAAATCTGCCAAAGTCAAGGCTTCCCCCCGAACACTTGGAGACAATTCAGCTTGCTCTAAAGCAGCTGTTAGCTTAGCCTTGGTCTCCTCAGACTTTCCAAAATGACTGGTCAGATTATTCCAGAGCGTCTTGCGACGATGGACAAAGCTAGCCTTAGAAACCTTAAAAAAGAATTTCTCGTCCTTTACTGCAACGGCAGGTTGGTCTCTGCGTACCATCTTGAGAATGGCCGAATCCACATTTGGCGCTGGCACAAAGACTGTCCGCGGCACGATAAAGGCAACCTTGGCCGTCATATAATACTGCACCGCAATCGACAAACTGCCGTAAGCCTTGGTGTTCGGCTGAGCCGAAATCCGATCCGCCACTTCCCTCTGCATCATCACGACAAACTCACTAAAAGGAATCCCGCTCTCAATCAAATGCATGAGAATCGGTGTCGTGATGTAGTAGGGCAGATTCGCCACTACCTTGATAGGCAGGTCTGGATTCTTAAACTCTGCTATGTACTGAGCCAGATCAACCTTGAGAATATCCTGATTGACCACGGTCACATTGTCAAAATCACGCAGAGTATCTGCCAAAATCGGCACCAAGCGCTCATCAATCTCAAAAGCCATGACCTCGGCGGCACTTTCGGCTAAAAACTCCGTCAAAGCCCCAATACCGGGACCAATTTCGATAACATTGACCTTTTTGTCAATCTCGGCTGTATCCACAATCTTCTGGAGGATGTTGGTATCCGTCAGGAAATTCTGACCGAACGATTTTTTAAAGGTGAAACCGTGACGCTCCAGAATGGCACGGGTCACACTATAATCTGCAATTCTCATTTTCTCTCTTTTCTTTTTAAATAATTTTCAGGTGTAGAATGGTAAATCAGCTCAAATCGGCTATCACCATTTGCCTCTTCAATCATTGTCTTTAACAAGGCATCTACTTGAAGCGTCTCTTTTGTTTTTGTAAAGTAGGCCCCCTGTTCCCCATTGATATTACGAAGCTCCCATGCAACATCATTTCCTTGAACAAGAGGGAGATAACTATCTTCTTCAAGAAAAGCAAAGAAAGCTCCTACCGTCATTTCTTCAGTCACTTGATATTCTGTCTTATGTAGAACGGTGTCATCTCCTGCACTAACAGCGACTCTATCAACTATGATCTTCATATTTACCTCTTCTACTGCTTTGGAGCATCATTTAGCTCGGCACTTATTTTTTCCATTTCTTTGAAAGACTCTTGGCTTATGTAACATCCCGCTTTTAGATACTGTGTTCCATTGACAATGTAGTCAAACATAGCAATCATATTTCCTGCCGGCTCAATCATACCGTCCCATTCTTCATCAAAAACCATCCGCAGACGTTTCCAGTCTGTAAAGAGAGAGATAGCTTGTCGGCCATCTTTTCCTTCTCGAACTGGTAAATCTAGACTAGCCCCTCTTTCTAACATTACTTCCTTGGCTTCATCGCTCGCTTCAGGGAAATTCTCACCTCTTCGCACGGGAATGAGGAATTTAGCCTTAGGCACCGCCTTTGATAGGAAGCCATAATAAAGCCTGTCTACCAGCTGTTTGTCTTCTGTATCTGGCTTACCTAGCTGTCCAAGTAAGAGTAGCCATCTCACTACATCAGGATTCATGACAGGCACCTGAATCTCAGGTAGATTTGAAAAATCAGGTTTTTCTACCAAGCTTTGAGCCTTGATGCACACATCATCTGAATTCATGATAATTCCTAGAGCACCATTAAGGTAAAAAGCGGAACCCAAGAAGTTTTTAATAGCTTCCTTGTCCTCTGTATTTTCAATCCGTCTCACTTCGGTATTTGGCTGACTGTCAAATGTTTCTTTGTAATGATGGTACCAACGAGAAGTTGAGAGGTGAATCAAGGGATCAGTACACAGATAGCCATCATCTCCTCGGTCATATGTCTTCGAAAACATATAGGGCTCTCCTGTTAATTGAGAATAAATCACATAGACCTCATCTGCTTCAAGCAACTTATCTCTTACAACCTCCTCAAGGTGGGCAATTTTAGCCAGATTTTTTTGATATTCTTCTTCACTCCCATTTTGCCGATTTTCTCTACAATCCCATAAGAACAAACGCAAAATTTCAACACTATCTTCTAAACTAGCTCGCAGATAGTCTTCATTACTCATATCCCCATTCTGCATTTCCACAAAAGATGTATAAAGGGCATCTGTATAACTAGATAAAAGCTGGCGCTCATCTATCTTGGACGTATAGAGAACACTCCCCTTTTTAAGTCGACCTGCGACCTCAGATGCAGTTACAACAATATGGGCAAGGGGCTCATCTGTCAAGAAGTTAGAATCTTCTTTTCCATTGCTTAATTTTTCAACCGTCAGCTCGCCAAAAGACTCAAAGCTTTCACCAGGATTACATACTTGCAGACGGTCGCCTAACTTTAAGTTTCCTTTCAATCTGCCCAAGATCAACAGCTGATCGGACTTCCCAAGTGCAAAGAAGTCAAACACTCCCAAGCAAGCACTTGTCTCGATTTTCTCTTTTACAACTTCTGTTGCAGATTCTATTTTTTCTTTTTTCTTCCCAAAATTAAACCAAGCCAATGCTACTTCTCCTTATGGACTTTATTTTTTAATTCTTTATGCGTTATCCTTTACGCAGGTCATTTGCCCTAGCAAGGTGTAGAGTTTTTCTTGCTCCTCTTCTTCGTAAGCAGATCTATTTGCTTTTACTTCCCTGCATTTCTCGTCATACAAAAAGCCCTCATAGCCATCTTCTGTAGATAAGGCTATATAGACTTTCGCCATTTCTCCAGGACTAATCGAAAATCTCGACTTAATTTTATACAGATTTTTCATAAAAGCGCTGAGGTGATCATAGCGGCGCATATCAACTTTGACATTGGTCACACGGATTGCGTGAACCTTGATACCTTCCCAATGCTTCCGCATATAAAGCGACAACATCAACAAGGCCAGCTTATTCTGATAATAGGTCTTAGCAGGACTGTAATGTTTTTGACCAGATAAATTTTCAAAATCAAGCTTCATGAAAGGATAAAGCACTAGCCCTTGGGAAGAAATATTAATAATCCGACCACTCTCAGACTTTTCCAACAAATCTTTCAACAGGATAGAAAGCAAGAAGGGAGCAACCACATTGGTCGCAAATTGTTTTTCCAATCCGTCTTTGGTAAGAATAGCCTTCCTGACCGATAAGTCAAAATCGGCCGCATTGTTAATTAAAACATCTAAAGTCTGTTCTTTTTGGATATACTGTTCTACTGCTTTCCTGATGCTCTTCATCTCAGATAAATCAACCAAGATGTAATCTACATGCGGATTCCCTGTTTGTTGACGGATTTTCTCACAGGCTTGCTCAGCAGCTTCTTTTCGCCGGCAAAATAGGGTCACTGACCAGCCCTTTTCAGCTAACTGCTTAGCAGCCTGATAGCCAATACCACTATTGCCGCCCGTAATAATTACTTTTTTCATTTCTGACTCCGTTAGACTGAATATTTGAGCATGGCCTCTGCCACTTCCGCCAAGGTCACGCCAAACAATTCCAAGCGCTTGAGCAGCTGTTTCCCATTAGAATAGCCGATGCGGAGTTGCTCACCTAGATACTCTCGGCGCTGACGGCTATCTCTTCCCATGAGCAACCCTAGGCGCATAAGGTCATTCTTTGTTACATCAAAATCACTGCTTGACTCAAAATGGCTGGTTACCCCAGCGAGGGCTGTCTTTAAGTCTTCAAAACTCGCATGCTCAATGCCTAGTGAACGTCCTTTTGTCTTAGACTTGGGAGCTGCTTCGTCACGCTTGAGAAAGGCATGTTGGACAGTGGGAATTTCCGTCATAATCAGACGGCGAATCCGCTCGCCGTTGAAATCAGGGTCTGTAAAGACAATGACTCCATGCAAGTCCTGCAGGCGGCGAATCCGCTCGATATCTGCATCGCTAATAGCAGAACCTCTCGTTTCATAAGTCTCAACATCAAAATAGCGCTTGAGATTGGCTGTATCATCACGCCCTTCCACAACGACCACTTGGGGGATTTTTATCTTTTCAATCAAGCCCAAACACCTTCTTTGCATTTTCATAGGTCGCTTGCGCTACTTCTTCGACCGTCAGCCCACGCAGCTCCGCAATTTTTTCCACAACATAGCGGGTATAGGCTGTTTTGTTTTCTCGGCCACGCATAGGAACAGGCGCTAGGTAAGGTGCATCCGTCTCGACGAGGATTTTGTCCAAAGGCAGGTTCTGCGCAGCTTCTTGAACATCCGTCGCTTTTTTAAAGGTGACGACCCCAGAAAAGGAAATCATCATCCCTAGCTCGATAAAGCGCTCTGCCATTTCCAAAGAACCCGAATAAGAGTGCATGATACCGCCCCGAGGGCCTACACCCTCACTCTTGATAATCTCATAGGTGTCTTCTAAAGCGTCGCGCGTGTGGACGACAAAGGGCAGATCTAACTCTTTGGAGAGCTGGATTTGGCGTCGAAACACCCGTTCCTGAACATCCTTGGGCGCTGTCATCCAGTGATAATCCAGACCAATCTCGCCCAGAGCCACCACTTTTGGATGAGCAAGCTTGTCCAGCAGATAGGCTTCCACCGCCTCATCATAAGTCCCAGCCTCAGTCGGATGCCAGCCAATCGTAGCATAAATCTGCTCATAACTGTCGGCCAACTCCAAGGCGCGCTCAATAGTAGGCCGGTCAAAACCGACAACATTCATATTGCTAACACCCATTTCTGCAGCCAACCGAATCTCTTCTGCCTCTCGACCAGCAAATTCTTCCACATTTAAATGCGTGTGTGTATCAAAAATTTTCATGCTTTACTTCCTTGTATTTCCTGCCTTTCATTATACCAAAAAAGTCAGATAAAGGGACAAGAGCTTTACTTTCTCTCCACCTACTTCAGCGGGTATTTGTTATTTTTTCAGCGCCTATCAAAAATACTTTTACTGTTTTTTGATAATTTTTTATTATTTTTCGATATTTTGTTATTGATTATCAATATATTTTGTGATATAGTAAATAAAAATAGAAATTATTTGGAGGAATCCATGTCAAAGACAAGACAAAAAACAGCTGAAGATATAAGCATTGTGCTTACAAAAATCAGCCTCAGCATTTTATTCATTGCTTCCATTGTCCTGATAGCCATCGGACCTTGGGTAGTCAGCCTAGTCATTGAATTTCCCTCTCCTTTCTTTCAGGGAGAAAGTCGCTATTGGATATTGTTGCTTCTAGGCTATGTCTTGGGCTGCCTGGCTCTGACCTGCATCGTGCATCTCTATCAGCTCCTCAGCCGCATCGGGAAAAATCAGGTCTTTATCAGACAGAATGTACAGTATATGCGCTATCTGGGCTGGGAAGTTGGAATGGTCGCCCTCATTTCTTTCTTTATGGGCTTGACAGTCTATATGCCTATGCTCCTCGTAGCCGTTTCTTGCTGCATTTTAACCTTGATTATTCGGGTTATCCGCAATGCTTTTGGCAAGGCAATTGAGCTGCAAGAAGAAGTAGACTACACGATTTAGGAGGGACTATGATTCAGATAAATTTAGACCTTGTCATGGCTCAAAAACGGATTAGTGCTGGACGCTTAGCAGAATTGATTGACCTCACCCCTGCCAACTTGTCCATCTTGAAAAATAACCGAGCCAAGGCAATACGCTTTTCAACACTTAATGCCCTTTGTCGGGAATTGGACTGCCAACCCGGCGATATTCTTGAATATATCACAGATGAAACCGAGGAGGAATAAACATGGAAACACCATCACAGGAACAGATGACGGGGCAACCCTACCTTCCTTTTGAAAAAGACCAAGAACGAAAAATCATCTTCTCAGTTTTAAACATAAAGGAACTGAAGAATTTTAGAATCAGCTCTCTCATTCTCTATTTTTTAGCCTACTTTTATACAGTTGCCATTGACGGCAACAAGACCATTTACTTTTTTCCTATTGCGATTGGTTTGATGAGCCTGACCGAGTGGTTAGTAAGAAAAATGCCGAAAAGCTTGCCTCAAATCGAAAAGGATGTCTCTACTGGGCTCGAGTCCAAGCTTTTCCTGATTCTCAGTCTGACTCAGGCACTGGCACTCAGTATCTGGGGATTTCACCCACAATTAGAAATTTTTCAGACTTTGGCTCTCCACATCTCCTTTTCTTTTTATATCCTGTCACGGACGGGGTGGCTCAATCAAGGCCGCTTGGGAATCATGGTTTGGTACGATAGCATTCAGGCCTTTGTGATTCTACCTTTTAGAAACTTTTTCGCTGGTCTTCAAGTCTTTGCTCTGAGTGATAAGACTTCAGATGCAACCACTGAAGACGGCGATTCTTCTAAAAAAGCAGTCCAAAGTACGATGATCGCAAGTAGCCTTCTTATTGCTGGTACGCTTGTCTTCTTCGTTTGGTCACAACTCAGCCAAGTCTCTGATCGATTTGCTCTTTTCTTTAGCGATACAGCTGATGCCTTGCATCTTTTCTTTGACTTGATCTTTTCAAATCTTGATACAGACGCCATCGCTCTTCGCCTCTTCTTGGCCCTACCTATCGGCCTCTATCTCTACAGTCTGATTGTTGGCAGCTTACTGAATCAAAAAAATATCAAAGTTACCTACCAAAGTTTTCAAAATAAAATTCAGCCACTGCGAATGTTTCCTGCTTTTACAGCCTATATCATCATCGGCAGTCTCTGCCTGACCTACGCTCTCTTTTTCCTCGTTGGTTTAGGAGAATTAAGCGAACTCCTTAGTGCTGGCACTAGCCTCCAAACTATTTCTCCACAAAATGCCTCAACTGTTGCTGTTGCTGGCTTCTGGCAACTCGTTCGTGTATCACTTCTAAATTTCGCTGTCTTAGCCGCCTTTTATTTGCTGGCCCAAAAACCTCTCTGGGACCAGAAAGGCACTCGTCTAGCCAGCACTGTCCTCTTTATTTTCGCATTTTTACTGGCCTTGCTTGCTGGCTGGAAACTCTTTGGCATCTATATCTATCTTTATGGTCCAACACCATTGCGCCTGATCTCCGCTTGGTTTATCCTCGTTCTACTGGTCTGGTGTATTCTAACCCTGATTCGTTTTTACAAGCCCATCCAAGCGATTCGAATCGGTATCTTCTACGCCCTTATTAGTTTCACGCTACTTTGCTATCTCTATCCCCTGCTCTTAGCCGCTTGATAGAGAGCATACTTACATGCAAATATAATCATCAAAAAGAGGCTGGGACAAAAGTCCTAGCCTCTCAATTGTCTTTGGATTGTCGAGCAAGACGCAGTGGTTGAGTGGGCTCTACTACGCTGATTTCATCAGCTTTTACAGCCCTACTCAACTGTGCGGAGGTGGGACGACGAAATCGAATTCTAACCAATTACCGATTTCTGTCCCACTCTCTTTTCTTTTATTCAAACTAGATAAGATACACCTAGAAACCACCTAGACTAGCCCGTTTACCTTCCATTTCATGTAAAGTTCCTATTCTGCATGGACTCCTTCATAGCAATACTAGCCACCCTTAAACCATAGAAGCCTATTTTATCAAGAACAATAGAAAAACCAGCGGTCTCGAGTCTCCACTGGTTTCTTTATGGTAATCGTTTGGATTATGCAGCCAAAACTTTGCGTCCTTTACGACGACGAGCTGCCAATACGCGACGACCGTTTTTAGTTGACATACGGTTACGGAATCCGTGTTTGCGCGCACGACGAAGTTTACTTGGTTGATAAGTACGTTTCACGATGAATACCTCCTCATAGATTTTGTATTCGTTTAGCCGGCTATAAAGTGATCAGTTACTAAACATACTTTACTATTCTATCGGATTCTCTCCTGTTTGTCAATAGTATTGAAAGAATTGTTTCTTTTTGGAAGCGAAATCATTCAAATCGTGTCGCTTCATAGAAGGGAATCAAGGCTGTCATAGCCTGCTCAAGCTCCGACAGAACTTGCTGCTTACTTGTGGCCTCAGAAAGATTGACATCATATTTGATCAAAACCTTGCGGACTAATCCTCTAGCCACCTGCTGGCTTAGATACTGCCTATTTTCCTCCGTAGCTTCGAAGCGTTGACTCACGCCATCTATCTGGGCAAAATAGTAAGCTGGCGGTTGAATGGGCAGATTCAGTACCCGATTTTGCTTGCTGAGACTGTGCTCGTCTTTCTTGCGCTCCATGAAGCTCACCTCTAGCGAGACCCCAAAATCTTCTGCAGTTCCATACAAGCGCAGAGCGAACATCGGCTCTGTGATTTCCCCATAGCCTCTTAGATAATTCCAAAAATGTGGGCGTAAAATCTGAGCCTGATTCAGCCAATTGCTGGTCCGCTCCAGACTCAGCTTAGGATAGAGTGCCTGAAAGTCTCGGACCAAGTTCGCAAACTCCTGCCGAGCAGCCTGACCTCTAGCTTTCAAATCCAACATTGTCTCTCGCAGTTCCCCTGCCTTGTCTGGTGAAATGTATTTACTTCCTTGAACAGTCAAAAACGACTCAATAGCTGGAAAAAGTGACATAGAATTTTCTCCTTTCTGTATCTAAAAACCAGCTGAGCAGCTGGTTAAGATTTATTCCGAATCAATATCTACAACAACGTAGCGGTTAGGCTCATCGCCTTCTGAATAACTAGTCACACCATCAATTCTTGAGATGATCCGGTGGATGATTTTACGCTCACTATTAGACATAGGATCCGTATGCTGGCTGCGACGGTCTTCTAGAGCACGCTGAGCCAATTTTTGCGCATAGCTTTGCAAAACTTCTGCACGATGCTCCACATAGTCATTCACGTTGATAGAAATGTAAAAACTCTTGGAATATTGATTGTAAAGATAATTCTGAGCCAACAGCTGCAAGGCTTTCAAGACTTTACCGTGGTAACCAATCACGCGCCCTGGCTCATTCGTATTGATTTGCATATTGATTGTCCGGCGATTGTGGCTGCTAGAAAGAGTCGCTTCAACATCCATTTCATCCACAATCTTTTGCACATATGTGGTCACACTTGCGACAACTTCTTCAATATCACAATCATCCTCAACCTGGATACCCAAGTCAAAGAAGGATGACTCAGCTGTCTCTTGCTGACTAGGTGCCACTTCTGCTAAAGAGCTATCTTCCTCTGAGTCTTTCAAAGTTTGTACTTCATCAACCGCTTGACTGGTCTTTAAGAAATCAATTGCACCTGTTTCTTCCAGAATGGTACTGGCGTCTTTATCGTTTTTAAGAATTTCAGCCTTGATTTTTTCTGAAACAGCTTCACCTTCGCCTTCGGCCTTTTTGATAGCTGTCACCACTCGCCCTAAGTCGACTGTTGCTTCACTAACACTCTGTACCGGCTCGTTTTGTGCATTGATTTCCTCAGGAACTCCTTTTACCGCCTGTTGGTTGGCCTTGGCCACAGTCGTTTCAGCAATCGGCTCCACATCTACCTGCGCAGGTTTCTTGCCAAATAAACCGAGAAAACCTTTCTTTTCACGCGAAACAACGGTAATATGTGCTCTCATTCGTGGGATATCCAGCGTTTTTAATCCATTTTGAATCGCTTCTTCAACACTTGCTCCTGTAAAAATAACCATCTGCAAGAGTCCTCCTTTTTACTTTTTCTTTTTCTGTGCTTTTTGAAGGGCACGTTTTTTCTTCATTTCCAATTGGCGCTCCGCCTTTGCCTTCGCTTCACGTTCAGCAATAATCTTAAAAGGATTGCTCAAAAGCAAGGTCTGACCGACTTGATAGGCGTTAGAAACTGTCCAGTAAAGAGCGACCCCGCTGGCTGCATACACCGCAAAGAAGAAAATCAATACCGGCATCAGGTAGGTCATCACTGCCGTCCCACCATTTTTTTCTGGCAAGGCTTTATTGGATAGCCAAGTGCTAAAGAAAGTAAAGAGAGCAGCGAGAATAGGTAGGATAAAGGTCGGATCTGTTGTTCCTAGATTGAGCCAGAGGAAGTGACCTGTTTTTAGAAATTCAACTCGTGTCAGAGCTTGGAAAAGTGCCACAAGCACTGGCATTTGGATAAAGAGCGGAAGGAATGCAGCATAGGGATTGACTCCCATTTCTTTATAAAGCTTGCTGGTTTCTTCTGCTAAAGCAGTCTTACTATCCATATCCTTGCCCGGATATTTTTCCTGAAGTTTCTTGATATGAGGCTGAACTTCCTGCATCTTTCTAGATGAGGTCGTCTGAAATTGAAAGACTGGCAACAAGACTGTCCGAATAATCAACGTAAAGAGAATAATCCCGATCCCTGTACTTCCATTAAAGGACAAGAATTGAATCATCTCCGCAAAGAAATAAACTAATTTCTCCCAAAAATCACTTGAATTAGCGGTCACTTCGCTGGTGCCACAAGCTGTCAAAATAAGCAGCGAAGCCGCTAAAAGAAATCCTATCTTATTCTTCTTTTTCACAAACAAATCCTTCCTGATAAATTTTTGCAACTTTTAAGACATGCAATAAATTTTGTTCCACTTGATGGTAGTCTAGAGTTTCAACTCCCTTGCGAGCAATAACAACAAAGTCATCCTTGGTCAAATCTGCCCGATGCTGAATCAAGACATGACGAATCTTTCTTTTGATACTATTGCGGACAACTGCATTGCCCAGCTTTTTACTGACTGAAATCCCCACTCGAAAATGGCGCTGATCTTTTTCTAATTTATAAACGACAAACTTTCGATTGGCAAAATTCTGCCCATCTTTAAAAATCGCCTTGAAATCTTTTTCGTTCTTGACGCGATAGTTTTTTCTCAAAACTCAACTCCATCCACCAAAATTAACTCTATTATACCATATTTTCCCAAAAAGCCAATAAGGGCTAGGTGCGAGACGAGATCCCTTTTTGGAATAGTTTCACCGAATGAAAGAAGCAGTTTGGAGAGAAGAGGCCGGCAGTACAGCTCCAAAAAAGAGTCTGGGACAAAAGTCCTAGTCTCTCAATTGTATTTGGATTGTCGAGCAAGACGCAGTGGTTGAGTGGACTCTATTACGCTGATTCCATCAGCTTTTATAGCCCTACTCAACTGTGCGGAGGTGGGACGACGAAATCGAATTCTAACGAATTACCGATTTCTGTCCCACTCTCATTTTACACGGTAAAAAACGTCTGGGTGCTCTGAGATGCCTTGGGCAATGATGAAGCGATCTCGACTGCTATCAGTCGGATCCTGTCCGCTAACAGTCTCTCCTGCTGGCAGCTTTTTCCCTGCTGGAATAATAGACAAGGCAGCACCTGTAAGATTATTCCAACGAATATTTGTACGATAAATTCCATTTTCATCCAGACCAGCGTAAACTAGCTCCAACTTGGCAACATCTGATACAAGTCCCTTGGCATCAAATGTATAAGTGACGCCATTGGCATCTTTCCAGGTACCAGCCATGCTAGAAAAATCCCCAGAAGCAATGGCCTGCATATCTAAACCAGAGGTAGCCGCAGGTTCTTTATTTCCCTTGCTTTCTGGCTTAGCAGAAGACTCCTTAGTTGCTGGCTCCGAAGGCTCCTGACTGCTAGAGATAGAAGTGTCCGAACTACTTGTTTCAGTAGACAGCTCTGTCGAACTTTTGCTCGTCTCAGACTTTTTGGAAGAAGCTGAGCTGGTCGAGGTCGAGCTAACTTTGGAACTACTAGAAGGCGAAGTCAGCTGGTCTTTCTTTTGACCGCAGGCCACTAACACAGACGATGCCACCAGAGTTCCAGCCAAGAGAATCATCCATTTTTTCATCTTTAGCACCTCGCAATATTTTCCTGTTCTTGTAACATTATTGTAACATAAATACAGCTTTTTAGAAAGCAAAAACCAGCTCAAAAGCTGGTCCATATTATTGAATTTTTTTTAACATATTGTCGATATGCTGGATAGATTTTTCGCGGCCTAATAGATAAATGGTATCTGGCAACTCTGGACCGTGCATTTCACCAGAAACAGCGATACGGATTGGCATGAAGAGGTTCTTGCCCTTGATACCTGTTTCTTTTTGGACTGCTTTGATTTGTGGGAAGATGTTTTCTGTCACAAATTCTTCATCTGTCATTGCTTCCAGTTTTGCTTTGAAAGCTTCCAAAACGACTGGAACTGTTTCGCCGGCCATCACTTCTTTCTCTGCTTCCGTCAATTCTGGGAAATCTGAGAAGAAAAGGTCTGTCAATGGCACAATCTCATCTACTGACTTCATTTGTGGTTTGTAGAGTTCTACCATTTTTTCAGCCTTGTCGGTCAAGCGTCCTGCTTCCTCCAAGAATGGTTTTGCCATTTCAAAGATTGTCTCAAAATCCGCATTCTTGATGTACTCATTGCTCATCCAGTCCATCTTTTTCTGGTCAAAGGCAGCTGGAGACTTGCTGAGGCGATTTTCATCAAAGAGCTCAATCAATTCTTGACGAGAGAAGATTTCGTCTTCCCCACCAGGATTCCAACCGAGAAGAGCGATAAAGTTAAAGACTGCTTCTGGCAGGTAGCCTTTCTTGCGGTAATCCTCGATAAACTGAAGGGTGTTAGTGTCGCGTTTAGACAACTTTTTACCCGTTTCAGAGTTGATAATCAGGGTCATGTGACCGAACTCTGGCGCTTCCCAACCAAGCGCTTCATAAACCATAAGCTGTTTTGGAGTGTTGGCAATGTGGTCGTCTCCACGGATAACATGAGAGATTTGCATATCGTGGTCATCGATGACAACGGCAAAGTTGTAAGTTGGGTAACCGTCTTTCTTTTGGATCACCCAGTCACCACCGATATTGCCACCTTCAAACTCAATGTCGCCCTTGACCATGTCCGTCCACTTGTAGATGCCAGCTTCATTGACAGCCAGACGAACCGTTGGAATGATACCTGCTGCTTCACGCTCTGCGATGTAAGCTGCTTTCTCCTCTTCGCTCATGCCAAGGTATTCGTTGATGTAGCGTGGTGTTTCACCAGCTGCTTCTTGGCGCTCGCGTTCGGCAGCCAATTCTTCTTCTGTAACGTAAGATTTGTAGGCTTTTCCTTCCGCTAGCAATTGGTCGATGTATTTCTGATACAATTCCAAACGTTCTGATTGGCGGTAGTTTTCATGAGTTTCTGGACTTTCATCCCAGTCCATGCCCAACCAACGAAGGTTTTCAAGCTGTGAACGCTCCCCATCTTCGACATGGCGCTTGCGGTCAGTATCTTCGATACGGATGATAAAAGTTCCGCCATGATGGCGAGCATAAAGGTAGTTAAAGAGCGCCGTACGCGCATTTCCGATGTGTAAAAGCCCAGTTGGACTTGGTGCATAACGCACTCGAATATCTTTTGTCAATTTTCGATCTCCTATTTGGGAATAGCCGGGATATTTCGCCCTGCTTTCGTATTCAAACGTTATTATTATATCACATTCTCGACCCAGAATCTGCTGAATCGTATGATTTTTTAAGACAGTCTTTCTTCGAGAACAAAGTCAATCGGCAGCCAAGCTAAGACCCGCTCCAATTGCTTTTCCCAGTAGTACCATTCGTGCTTACCAGGACTGTGGCTGTAGCTAATATCCAGTCCTAGCTTTTTCAAATTTTCCACGGCATGGTTATTGGCCGCATAGAGGAAATCCTCCTCGCCGCACCAAACCCAAAACTTAGTTTTTTCATCCGACTGCTTGGCCAAGGTTTCCAGTGAATAAGGGCTGCTGGTCCAGTCTTCCAAATCACCAAAAATACCACGCCAGTATGCCGGCTTGGCTAGGTCAGTATCATCTGGATGCCGATCGTGAAAGCTGAGTGCCCCAGACAAACTAGCTGCATAAGAAAAACGATTAGTCTTAAGCGCCAGCATAAAAGAGCCATAGCCACCCATGGACAAGCCAGCAATAAAGTTTTTCTCCCGCTTGTCAGACATATTGGGGAAAAAGCGCTTGAGTACCCGTGGCAGCTCCTCAGCGATAGCTTCATAGTAATGATAGCCATACTGGGTATCAGTGTACCAGCCATTGTTGGTATTTGGCATCACAACAATCAAGTTAGTCGAGCGAACGAGGCGCTCAATATTTGAGCGTTTGAGCCAACTATTGTGGTTGCCACTCATACCATGAAGCAGATACAAGACAGGAATATCTGTATCATCTGGTTCGTCCACGCGCGACGCATCTGGATAAAGGACATTGACTCCCCACTCCATCTCCAAGGCTTCTGAATAATATTCTATCAGCATCACTGCCATCTTTTTTCTCCTCTTGTGAAAACTACTGTTCTTGGCTAGGCGTCACCGTTAGCCACACTCTGAAATCAAATCCTGTTCTGCAATCGCCGAAAGATAAGAAAAAGCCGATATTCGACTTTCTCTCTGCAAAATACTGGGAAAGCTCTTTCCTCGAATAATTCTAGCGAACTTCCATGACAACCGGAAGAATAGCCGGCCGGCGTTTGGTTTGCTCAAAGAGGAACTTGGCCAAACTATCACGGACTGTTCCCTTAAGCTCGCCCCAGTCAAAGTTATCCTGAGCCAGATAGTCTTCCACTGTCTTATTGATCAGGTCAGTGCTCTCCCGCAGGATGTCACGACTCTTCTTGACATAGACAAATCCTCGAGTATGAACCTTGGCTTTAGAAATGATTTTCTTCTCCTTACGATTGACCGTGAGCGCCACGATGAAGATACCGTCTTCAGAGAGAACCTTACGGTCACGCAGGACGATATTGCCCACATCACCGATGGCATTTCCATCAATCATGACATCGCCTGCTGACACTGCTCCAGATGGCACAAAGTCGCCATTTTCATAGGACATGACGCTACCACGCTTCGGTATCAAGATATTTTCTGGTAAAATCCCGACTTCCATGGCTGCCTTAGCATGGGCATCCAGCCCACGGTATTCTCCCTGAATCGGGAAGAGGTACTTGGGTTGCAATAAATTAAGCATGAGCTGCAAATCACGCGCATTGGCATGGCCAGATACACGCAAGTTTTGAGTAATCAGCTTAACCACGCCACCAGCTTGGTAAATCATGTTTTCCACACGCGCTACGACTGCTTCCTTGGCAATAGATGGCGTTGTAACGATATAAACCAAGTCCCCATCTTTGATTTCTACATAACGGTGACGACCGATGGACATCTTGCGCAGGCCGTTAATGGGCTCGCCCATCCGACCCGTCTCCAGGATAATCAGCTCGTGGTCCTCAAACTTAGACATTTCCTTAGGCTTGATCAAAAGGCGTTCATCCGCCAAGGATAATTTCTTGAGGCGGATAGCCGTACGGACGATATTTTCAATATCAAAGCCTGTCAAAACGACACGACGACCTGTTTCTGCCGCAGCTTCAAAAACCTGTTGGATCCGAGACAGGTTGCTGGCAACAGCTGCTACGATGACACGCCCATCCCAATCAGAAATCGTGTCCGTAATCTCACGGCCAACCTCGCTCTCACTAGCCACTTGCACAGTGCTGTCAGCGTTGGCTGAATCACTCAGCAAAGCTAAAACGCCCTCACGGCCGATCTCAGCCAAACGACCGAAATCTGTCGCATAAGACTCGCTGGCAGATTGGTCAAACTTGAAATCTCCTGTATAAACAATATTGCCTTCACGCGTCTTAACAACAATTCCCAAGCTCTCTGGAATCGAGTGGGTCGTCCGGAAGAAAGAGACAACCGTTTCGCCAAATTCAATTTCTGTATTTTCATCGATAACATGAAAATCATTGAATTTCTTAACAGCGTCATTGTTTTTAACAAAGAGCTTAGCTAGCTCAATCGTCAATTCTGAACCAAAGACTGGTACCTTAGCTTCTGCCAAAAGATAGGGCAGTGCACCGATGGCATCCGCATGACCGTGAGTCAGAAAGACACCCGCAATTCGGTCTTTATTTTCAAACAAATAATCCATGTTGGGAATGACTACATCTACTCCCAACTGCTCATTTTCTGGGTACTTGAGCCCAGCATCCAATACAAAAATGGAATCATCCACTTCGGCGACGTAGAGATTTTTCCCATTCTCGCGAACGCCGCCCAAAGTAATCAGCTTAATCGTGCTCTTACTCATTTTTACTCCTATTCGATTTTAGAATCTCATTTATCAAAGATTCCTTGATTTTATTACTAACGGTCCTTGGCAAGCCAAGTCGAATTACAGTTTTGCAAACAAAGTTTGCACATCTTAGTCATTATAGCATTTTTTCACGCTTTTTTCAAAATAAAGGAAACCCATAGAGCAAGCTAGAAATCTCAGAATAGTTAGCGGAGAAAGGCATCCTCCCAGTTTCATTTTAGAAAACAGCTTTTGGTAGCTAGATCTACTCACAAGATAAAAAATAATAGAACCTAGTCTGAGACTAAATTCTATTATCCGAGCAGGATACCCTAAGCTGATCTCCTGAAATCGATCAGAAGATTAGTTGGAAAACTGCCCTGTCTTATATAGGCTAAATTGAAAAACAGACTCATTCAAAGCCATTGTTTTGGCTTAATTCTTTAAACCAGTGCCCTGATTTTTTGATCGTCCGTTCTTGGGTTTCTAGATTGAGCTCGATCAATCCGTAGCGGTTCTTATAGCTATTGAGCCAAGACCAACAATCGATAAAGGTCCACATGAGGTAACCTGTACAGTTGGCCCCGTCTTGGATGGCACGATGAAGCTGGCGCAGATGGCCTTTAACAAAGTCTATCCGGTAATCGTCTTGGATCATGCCATTTTCACGGAATTTCTCTTCACCCTCGACTCCCATGCCATTTTCCGTCAGCATCCACTCAATATTGCCATAGTCTTCCTTGATGTTTTGTGCAATATCGTAGATCCCTTGTTCATAGATTTCCCAGCCACGATGAGGATTAATCTTGCGGCCAAGCATAACATAAGGCTCATAGAAATGATCTGGCAGAAGCGGTGACTCTGGATGCTTCAAATACTTAGGCGCTGCAACCCGCAGAGGCTGATAGTAATTGACACCCAAAAAGTCGACCGTATTTTCCCGAATCGCTTGCAACTGCTCCTCAGTCGTAGCTGGTAAAAGATCATGCTCACGCAGAAGATCGACCAGCTCTGCTGGATAATGCCCCAAAACTGATGGATCCAAGAAAGACTTGGCTTGGAAGAGCTCAGCAATGCGAGCGGCCTTCAAGTCCGCCGGATGCTGGCTGCGTGGATAAGCAGGTGTCAGGTTTAGGATAATGCCGATTTTGTAGTCTGCTCCAACCTCATGACAGGCTTTCACTGCTAAAGAACTAGCTAGCTGGGTATGATAAGCCACCTTAACCGCAGCCCGAGCGTCCACTTTATTAGGATAATGTCCATCGTAGAAATAGCCAAACTCAACTGGTACGATAGGCTCGTTAAAAGTCACCCACTGATCCACCAAGTCACCGTAGCTTTCAAAGCAGAAACGGGCATAGTCTACATAAGCATCGACTGTATCTAAGCTCTCCCAGCCTTCTTGCGCTTCCTGCAAGGCAAAGGGCAGGTCAAAATGATACAGATTGACAATCAAGCGAATGCCCTTGGCCTTGATTCTTTCAAAGACCTTGCGGTAGAAGTCAACACCAACCTGATTAACCGGACCACGACCATCTGGAAAAATCCGTGACCATTGGATAGAGGTCCGAAAGGCCGTGTGGCCTGTTTCGACTAAAAGGTCGATATCTTGCTCCCAATTTTCATAAAAAGTAGATGCCTTGGCAGGGCCAATTTCGTTATAGAAACGATGGGCTTCTTGGCTAAACCAGTAGTCCCAAAGGTTGTCTCCCTTTCCATCTCCTGAAATCCGCCCCTCCGTTTGCGGACCCGATGTAGAAGATCCCCAGACGAAACCTTTTGGAAATTGAATCATATTTTATTTACCTCTCGATTTATCTTTACACCTCATTATATAAAGACCTTCTGAAAAAAGAAAGCAACAGTCTATTCAATTTTCTCCACTGATTAAAGGCATTTTTGATTGCGAAGACTAAAAGTTCATTCAAAAAACGCAGACAAATCTGTCTACGTTTCATCATTTTCACTAATTAATAAACTGTTTTCTCTGTTTCGAAATCAAAGAAATGCGCCTTGTTTAGATCAAAGCCAAGGTCAATTCCAGCACCTGTTTCTGAATAGTCACGAGCATCTACCCGCGCGATAAACTCGCTGTCACCAACTTGACAGTAAAGGTGAGACTCAGACCCCAAAAGCTCAGAGACAGAGATGGTCGCATGAACCACAGAATCTGGGAAGGTCTCTAAGAAGGCAGGTTCTGTATTGATGTCTTCTGGACGAATACCGAAGATCAATTTCTTGCCGTCATAACCCTTCTCACGCAGAACTTTCAGCGTTCCTTCTGGCACTGTCAAACGCAAGCCATCGGCAACGATTTCATTCCCCTCAAGTGTCACAGTGATAAAGTTCATCGCTGGGCTGCCAATGAAGCCTGCCACAAACTTGTTGACTGGATTTCTGTAAACTTCCTGTGGACTACCGATTTGTTCCACTCGACCAATGGTTCCAGTTCCAGCAGGGTTCTTGGTTGCTGACATGATAACAATCCGGTCTGCAAGTGTCATCGCTTCTGTCTGGTCGTGGGTAACGTAAATGGTTGTTGCTCCGATACGGCGGTGGATTTTGGCAATCTCAGCACGCATGGAAACACGCAGCTTCGCATCCAAGTTTGACAAAGGTTCGTCCATTAGGAAAACCTTTGCATCACGCACGATAGCCCGACCCATGGCAACACGCTGACGTTGACCACCTGACAAGTCCGCTGGTTTGCGATCCAAGAATTCTTTCAAACCAAGGATTTCAGCTGCTTCTTGCACCCGCTTGTCGATATCTTCCTTGCTGTACTTGCGCAATTTAAGCCCGAAAGCCATGTTGTCATAGACTGTCATGTGTGGATAGAGGGCATAGTTCTGGAAGACCATAGCAATATCGCGGTCTTTCGGTGCCACATCATTGACCACTTTGCCGTCAATCGATGCTGTTCCTTCTGTGATATCCTCAAGACCCGCAATCATACGCAGCGTTGTGGATTTACCGCATCCTGACGGACCAACGAAAACGATAAATTCCTTGTCCTTAATGTCCAAATTAAAGTCTTCAACAGAATAGTGCTCACTATTTGGATACTTCTTATAAATATTTTTCAGATTTAATTCAACCATAAGCTTCTCCTAACTCCTTTACCATATTGTAAGTTCTTTCTGCTTGATTATATCACGAATAGCAGGCCCTCACACTGACTCTTCTATATCTTTTTTTCTACTTTTTTTAGCATTCGATAAAAAAGAAATGGAGAGGTGGTCGCTTCATTGATTTCATCAGTCGACTTGCTTCCGATAGGCCTTAGGAGATTTGCCACATAACTTTCGAAAGACTTTATAGAAATAACCAACATTGCTATATCCAACTGCATAACAAACATCTTCTATACTGTCATTTTTTGCGAGCAGGAGCTGCTGGGCTGCCTTGATGCGCTGCTTATTTAGCAACTCTGCAAAAGTAGAATTCGTCTCACGCTTGATCAGCTGGCCCAAATAAACTGGATTGATATAGAGTTCCTTGCTGATATCTTTTAGGGATAAATCTTTTTGATAATCACGACCAATCACTTCCAAGACGTTAGCAACATTCTCATTCATTCGATACTGGGCGAACAAATCTGAGAGCTGAGCCTTCAGATAATCCAACAAATCTTCAAAGGTATTCGTGCTTTCAATCTTTTTGATAATGCTTGTCATATCGTCTGGTTTCAAATGCTGAAACAGATGGTAAACATCCATGATAAACTGAATAAATAACTGTTTAGTAATTGAAACTTCAGGCGTATTTTGCAGCACGATCTCTTTAAGCAAGTCCAATTCGTCCAAAATCTGACCAATATTTCCTTGGATAATCACGCGATACATGGGCTCATAGTAGCTAAAGAGCGGATTGGTTTCTTGCAAGCTAACCGTTCCATAAAAAAGAGTTTTTTCTAGATTGAGCTTGAAAGCCTGCAGGCCTTGTTTATAAGGAACTGTGAATTCTTCCAGATAAAGTGCTTCTTCCTTTTGCGGTGATAAAAACAAATAGCCTGTCTGCCCCAAAATACTATAAGGAACCGAAACTAGTCCTTTTTCTTGAGTAGCTGCTCCCAGCCAGACATTATCGAAGGATTTGAGAGAAGTAGCTATCTCATCTTCGCTTGTCTCTTCTTTAAAAATCAGCTCTAGTTGATTATTGGAAGAACGGTCAAATTCCTTTTTCAATTTTTCTAGGATTGCTGCCAGTTCGACCTTATCGACTGGCTTTACCAGATAATCTGCCACCTGCAAATTGAGGGCCGTTTTGACATATTCAAATTCTTGATAGCCTGAAAGGATGATAAAAGCTGCATTGGGCAGGGAAGTCTTCATCTGCTCAATCATCTGCAAGCCATTCATCCCTGGCATATTGACATCGGTGATGACCAAATCAACAGGATTATCCTTAATATAGGCGAGGGCCGTCTCTGCATCATTTGCCGTAGCTACGACCTGCATCTTCCACTTTTCAAAAGGAATCAGCACTTTCAAGCCTTCTGTGATCATGTATTCATCATCGACTAGTAATACTCTGTACATCGTTTTTCTATTCATCCTTAATTTCTATAATGTAGGTTACTCCCTGATCCGTTTGAGATTTCAGTTGGATACTGTAGCGGTCACCAAAAAAGAGCAAGAAGCGTTCATGAATATTCCGAATACCAATGGATGTCCGCTGCTCTCGATTCTGGGCATCCATAAGCTCTCGGCTAGCTAGTATCTCTTGAATCTCAGCTAGACGTTCAGCTGGGATGCCTCGACCGTTGTCTTGGATCATCAGCCTTACAGCGCCGTCTATTTTTTGAGCCTTGACACTGATGACATTGTCCTGCCTGCGATAGTCGATACCATGAGCAAAGTAATTTTCAATCAGTGGCTGAATACTGAACTTGGGAATCATCATTCCTTCTAAGCCTTCTTCAATTTTGAAACCATAGGCCACTGATTTAGGATGCCGAACCATGCAAAGATAGCTATATTTCCGGCAGAATTCCAATTCATTTTTCAAACTACTTCTGGATTCATCTGAGATATTATTTCTCAGCAAACTGCTAAATTCGTAGATAATATCTGCCAATTCTTCCTGATGCTGCATGACCGCATACATCCTGATAAATTCCAAGGTGTTGTACATAAAATGAGGATTGATTTGCGCCTGCAGAGCCCTCATGTTGGCATCTTTTTGACTGATCTCCAAGCGATAGATATCCCGAATACTCTTGTCCAGACTGTCCAACATGGTATTGGTCGTTGTCGCAATCAGAAGCAACTCCTGCTCCTTAGTCTCTGTCGCAATACGCTTCTGATTATCACCATCTGTGATGAGATGAAGCGTATCCACAATGTCAACAACCTGCCTTTGGTAATTGAGAAAAATTCTCTGCAAAGCAGCATATAAAACTCCAACTAAAATCAAACCAGAAAAAATGATCAACCCAGTGCTGAAAACCGTCTTCTCTATCACATAATGAGCAGGCACTGCTGTCTGGACAGTGTAATTGTAGATAGTTTCTTTTTTGATCCAATCATCTTGGCCAATTCCTTTTGTATCACCAAAATGCAGAATTTCTTTTTTGTAAGGCGAAATCACACTGAGAGCGAGTGGAACATCGCCCCGCGTATTATCGACAACCTTGTTGAAGACTTCCCCATCAATCCGAATGTAAATCGTTCCGATGACTTGATCGACTGCCTTATCATAAATCGCAATTGGAAAGGCATCGTGCGCAGGTCTAAATTCCTCAGCAGGAAGCTGTTTGCCACCTCTCGCTTGCCTTGTGGAAACAAAAACAGTTTTGTAATCATTTAAAGCAATGTCAATGCCTGTAACAAATTCATTTTCAACATAAATATCATTGATATTTTGATGGAGGGATACTTGAACATAAGTAGGTACATCTGCCGATAAGCGCCAGCTAGCGTACTCAGAAGGGCTCATGATAAAGTAGTTATAAACCCCGTCCAATTTTGCTCGATTTTCAACCAAACTTTGAGCTAGTTGATTCGCTCGGCGGTTATAATAATCCACTTCGTCAGCCAATCGAGTCACTGCTTGTTGCGCAATCTGCTCAGTTTCCTTATAACGACTGTGCCAATCAGAATAAGACAAAATGAGACCCAAACATCCCACAATAGCCACCATAATGACAGCATAAACTTTTAGTAACGAATGGAGCCAAAATTTCTTCATGGTTTTTCTGTTATCAACTTAGACTGAATGGTTTGGTAAATTGGGTCTAAAACATCACTAACAAAAAAGTGCCAAAGCCCAATAAAAGCAAAGAAGAGTAAGGCCGGCATGAAGTAGCTGGCAATCAATAGCAAGATTGTTCCTAATAAGAGTTTCAACATGGCTGAAATATTGAGAAAAACGCCAATCAAAGATAATTTCAAGCTATTTTTATAAGAAAACTCAAAAAAGACCTGCAATTTCAGATAGACTGCGTATACTGCTGGTGCCAAAAGCAAAAAGAGCAGATTTGCTATCGTCAATAAAAGGTAGAAAATAGTTTGGTGAGGAAGCTGGATAAGGAGATAAATTCCATAAGATAAAAGAGCCTGCACTACAAGCAAAGTGAAAAATACTTTGTTTGTAGCAAGGAAATTTTCTTTAAACAGATCCCATGCTTCTTTCCAGTGATATTTTTTATAGTCATAGCGATATTGCTGAAACAAAGTCATGAGCACACACCCCGCTGGAGCAAGTCCAAAAACAAGACCTCCGCACAGAGCCAATACCCAAAAGATTGCGGATGCAAGCATAGCCATATAAACTCGTTGAAAAATCCACTCAACTAATTTTCCCATCGTTCTTCCTTTCTGCTGGTCAAATTTCCATACATTGTAAAATTATAACACATTTTAACCGTTTACAAAAATTCCTATTACTCCAAAAAAGAAAAATCCTCCCCAAAACGAGACGAGGAGGATTCATCATGTTGCTTATTTCTTAGAAGCAAGGAATTCGTCGTATTGTTTTTGCATTTCTTTCAATACTTTATCGTATGCTCCTTCAGATTTCAGTTTGTCCATCATCTTAGGAATTTCAACATCAGGATCAACTGTACCAGTGTTGATAGCAGTGTCGTATTCTTTCATTGTGTTCGTAATGCTAGATACTTCTGCTTTAACTGGGTCTACATTGAAGTTAAATCCAAGAGCAGGTGACTCTTGTGCTTCTGCAAGAATCTTCTTAGAATCTTCGATTTGTTGATCTGTTACGTTTTCATTGATGTAAAGAATCCAGTTGTTACCTGTGTTCCAGCCAGACATATGGGTATTGCCATTATAGGCTTTCAAAGTACGAACGCGGTTTTCTTTACCTTCAACTTTTTCCCAGTTTTCGCCTTCCGGACCATATACAAGACCGTTCAGCAATTCAGGATTTGTGTTAAGCAAAGTCAACAATTCCATTGATTTTTCTTTGTTCTTAGAGTTGTTTGAGATAACGAAGTTCGCTACTTGAGTAGTTTGGCTCTTCTTGTAGTTCTTAGTCAGTTGGCTGATTTCGATCTTACGATTAGCTACACGAGAAAGCAAGCTGTTACCATAGTCAGCAGGTCCTACTGTTTCTTCGCGAACGAACCAAGAATCTTCAGACAATTGATAAGCTGTATCGCTAGTTGCTACATCTTTTGGGATATAGCCTGCTTGATAGTACTTATGGATGGTTCTGAGGCTATCCAAGAAGCGAGGAACTTCATAACGGTTTACAATCTTAGTTGTATCGCCTTCCAAGTCAATAACGAAAGGAAGTCCGTTAGTTACAGGATAATCAAAGTTATCAGATGGGATGAAGTTCTTACCGATAGCGAAAGGAACAACTTTTGGATCTTTTTCTTTAGCAGCTTTCAAAACTGGTTCCAAATCTTGGTAAGAATGGATATTTGAAATATCGCTGATACCATATTTTTCAAGAAGTGGGCCATTGAAGGCAAAGTTTTGTGAAGAAGTTACATTGGCATTAACTGGAACAGCATAGATTTTACCGTTGACAGTGTTTCCTTTGATGTAAGCTGGGTCTAAAGAATCGTAAAGTTTTTTACCTTCTTTTTTGTAGAGCTCAGTCAAGTCAGCATAAGCACCTTTTTGGGCATTGATGACATAGTTTTGAGCGAAGGCGATATCGTAGTTTTCACCTGATGAAGTGATAACGTTCATTTTTTGTTCGTAGTCACCCCAACCGATGTATTCGATATCCAACTTAGCATCGATTTCTTTGCCGATAATCTTATTAGCATTTTCGAGCAATTTGTCCAAATTGTCTGGTTTGTCACCGATTTGGTACATTTTGATAACCGTCTTACCATCATCCGTTTTAGATGACTTTTGGTTGTTACCAGTAAGACTACCGCAGCCTGCTAGGAGGCCTGAGAAAGCCAAGAAGCTAGCAGAAGCTAGAGCATATTTTTTCCAATTTTTCATAGAAAAATCTCCTTTTAATTTTTTATATACAAATTTAATGATGTGAGTTTTTAGTAGCAAAAACTCTGAGACTAAAGAGGCAGCTTATTCTTTGACGCCTCCGATAGTCAATCCCTTAACAAAGTAACGTTGGAAGAATGGATAGACGCAAGCGATTGGCAAGGTTGCAATTACGACCATGGCCATACGACCAGACTCTTTAGGTAGAGATCCTGTCAAGCCTGCAAGCTGAGCACTCGCTCCCGCACTCTTAGACAAGTAGTCCATATTTTGCTGAATCTTCATCAGCAAATATTGAAGAGGAACTAAGTTGTCACTGCGAATGTAGAGCAGCGCGTTAAACCAATCGTTCCAATAAGCAAGGGCAGTGAAGAGTGTGATTGTAGCGATACCTGGAAGAGATAGTGGCAAGCAAATTTGGAAGAAAATCCGAGTCTCGCTGGCACCATCAATCTTAGCGGATTCAATAATCGCTTCTGGGATCGTTCTCTTGAAGAAAGTTCTCATCAAAATGATATTGAAAGGACTAAGCAGTAGCGGCAAAATCAAAGCCCACACTGTATCCCCTAAACCAAGCAAGTTGGTCATAACGATGTAAGTTGGAATCATCCCTGCTTGAAAGAGCATACTTGCCATTGCAAACAAGGTAAAGAAGCGTTTGAATTTAAAGCTGCGACGTGAGATGGCATAGGCATAAGTTGTTGTGAAGAAAACATTCAAACTAGTACCTACTATCGTAATCACTACTGTCACAAAGAGTGACTGTAAAAGCTGATCTTTCAAGCCAAATAAGAATTCATAGCCCGCTAGACTAAACTGTGACGGCCAAAAAGCAAAACCATTATGAACCAAACTGCTTTCATCTGTCAGCGAGATGATGATGACAAAGAAGAAAGGCAGAACACAGGAAAGCGAGAAGATGGCAATCAAGATGTTAAAGAAAAAATCGGCTTTTTTGCTAAAGGAGTGAATTCCCACATTATCGACTTTTTCTTTTTGAATTTTTGGGGATTTCATAAGTTCCTCCTTCTAAAAGAGAGCAGATTCTTTATCAATTCTGCGGACAATCAGGTTGCTGACGATCACGAGGATACAGCCCACAACTGATTGATAGAGACCCGCAGCTGAAGCCATCCCGATATCACCTGTACCGGTCAATCCACGATAGACATAGGTATCCAAGACGTTGGTTACGCTAAAGAGTGATCCTGAATTATGCGGAACAGTATAGAACAAGCCGAAGTCCGCGCGGAAGATGTTTCCGACTGCTAGAATGGTCAATACTGTGATAAGAGAAGCCAAAGATGGCAAGGTGATATTCCGGATGCGCTGCCATTTTGTAGCACCGTCTACCGTTGCCGCCTCATAGTAAGTCGGATCAATACCCATGATACTTGCATAGTACAAAATACTACTGTAGCCTAAGCCCTTCCAGATACCAATGAAAAGGATGAAGGCCGGCCAGAAGGAGACCACTGTATAAAAGTTGATATTCGGATTGTGCAATAAATTGTTCAGCAAGCCCTTGCCAGGGTTCAAGAAAGCATCTACGAAGAAACTAATGATAACCCAAGAAAGGAAATACGGAAACAACATGGTTGTCTGATAAATCTTTACCATCTTTTTCGAACGAAGTTCGCTAAAGATAATGGCAATTCCGACAGAGAAAATCAATCCTAAAATGATGAAACCACCATTATAAAGAATGGTATTTCGTGTAATCGTATAGGCATCCTTGGAATTAAATAAGAACTTGAAGTTATTGAAGCCCACCCATTCACTGCTCATAAGGCTATGGATGAATCCTTCACCACTTAGTTTAAAATTCTTAAATGCAACGACGTTTCCTAAAACCGGTATATAGAAGAACAAAACAAACCAAACAACTCCTGGTAAGACCATGAGCAAGAAAATAAAGTTTTCTTTCAGTGTTTTGATAACCTTATTCATTCAAATCTCCCTTTCTATTGTTTTGATATCGTTTTCATGTTTCTATTATATGCTTTTTTCTATTCTCATTTAAACTCCTAATTATAGAAAAAACTATACAAATTATTTATCTAATATACAGATAAAAAGTAGAACAGAGGCATGAAAACTATGATCAAACAAAATAATTACGTTGTGCAAATCGTTGACGCTGTAGCGATAGTATGCCACTGGTTGGCTGTTGTGGCTGCAAAGTCCTTGTCTCCATAAAAGTCATTGAAAGGCAAGATTTCTTGCTCTAATTCTTCTACAGAATCAAGCTGACCAGTCGTGTATTGCTGCAGGCGTTCCTGCGCCCGTTTGATGCGCTTGAGCAAACCTCCAAAGCGGATATCAATGGTATCCAGTCCGAAAATTTTATTTTCTAGCTGCCATTGACGACTGAATTGCTCGGCAAAGTCTTCTACTTTTTGATAGAGCAATGGCAAATCATTTTCAGCTAATTCTGCCAAGCGAGCCTTGTCTCCTGCACGATAGGATTCTTGAATGCCAGATGTGACGGCAATCTTCAAGGCCAAGAGCGCATTCAACTTAGCCTGAGTCTCAAAGAGATAATTATATTCACTAGCTTTGTGGCTGACTTCTTGCAAGGACTGAGCAGCAGCTTCAAAATGCTGGCCGTCCTCTTCAGGTCGGATATGGCGTTCCAGCAAAGGACAGAGAATATCTTGATAAAGAATGTAGCGATTTGGATTGATACCGCTGAGGTTTTCTGGTAAGCCTGGCAATAGATTGGCCAAGTCTACCTTCATAAAATCATCAAAGGCAAGGCCTGTGCTAACTAAGAAATGCTCGGCTAATTTTTCTAAATCATTTCGATAGGCCAGTTCTGCCCAAATCTGTAGGGCAGGCAGGATTGAGAATTGAGAGGTTTCTCCTCCATTATCCCCCCAACCAGTCACAATCACTTCCTTGACATGATTCTTCCGGCAAGCCTTATTGGCTTCGAGAGCTACCAAGCGACTGAAATGATTGTGCGGTGTAAAGCCAATCCACTTCCAAGCACCGCCAGCAAAGGCAATGTCTTGACTGATTTTATGATGATTTTGGAAGTTACGGTTGTATTTTTCCTCGCTATCTTGATAGTAATCCCAGTAAACCAAGGTCACACGGTCTTTGAGCCGCTCTAGATAAACTCGAGTTTCCTCTGGGATTTCCACATCACGGTCATACTGGCCATCTGCTGACATGAGCTTGAAGAACATATCGCTCCACATCTGACAGTGGAAACCGTACTTATCAGCGATATCCAGCACGCGCTCAAGGTGTTGGCACATGAGGAGGCTACGGTTTTGGAAACCATGCTGAATCAAGTAGCGTCCGAGCCCAACCAAGTGGGCTTCGTCCATCCCGATATTTATCTTACGTGTGCGAAGCTGGGACATAGTCTTAAACATGCCTTCGATAAGGTCGTAGACCTTTTCTTCCCCGATCAGTAAGATATCCTCCACATCTCGAAGTTCCTGCACTTCCTTGACACCCCATTTGACAAAAGCTGACAAGTGGGCCAAGGTCTGAATACATGGTACGAAGGCCATATCGAAATCTGCGGCATAAGCCTCAATCTCTTGCAATTCTGCAACAGTGTACCGCCCTCTGAAATAGCCAAAATAGGGCTGGTCTTCTATCTCATAGGTATCTTCCATGTAAAGTTCAAAAGTGGAATACCCCATCAAGGCCAAGACTTCAATCATTTTCTTAGCCGAAGTCAGATTCAAGACGGCGTTGCGAGAGCAGTCGGCCATATAGGCCAAGTCCTCATAGGCCGCTCTTTCCTCAATCTCCACCTCATCCTGTCCTGCTTTGAGAGCGGCAGATAAGAGGGCTAAAGCACGATAAAGCTGATGAGGCTTATGATAGCTGAGTTGATAACGTCCCTGATGGCCTTCCACCTTGATTGAGACGGCTGAGTTAGGAACAAGACTGACTTCAATCTCGCCCAAGTTCAAATATTTTTCTAAGCGAGCAAGAGCCTTTTCTTGCTTGCTTGATAATCCTAAGAATGTGGCCATTGGCCTTCCTCCTGTAACCAGTTTACTAAAGCGCCATAAAGATTGGCTTCCCCCTTATAGGTACACGCTAAAATTTCTGGCACCACCGAATACTCTTCATAGCGATCGACATAATAAGCAATCGCTGAGCGGACACCTTGGATGAAGTCTGGATTTTGGCTGATGGAACCGCCCAGACTAATCACATCCGGATCGATGAGATACTGGATATTAAGCAAACCCTGTGCAAGATTGCGGTTCATCCGCTCGATGGCTTCTTGACAAAGAGCATTTCCTGCCGCAGCCTCTTGGTAAATCTTGCGACCATCCCAGTCTGCCTGCCCTGATTTTTCAACAACGTAAGCTACCATGTTGCCAGTTGAGGCCAGTTGCGACCAGTTGTTGAGTTTTTCAGCAGGTGCTAGGGTTGTCATATAGCCAAACTCCCCACCCAAACTGTGGCGACCACGATGAAGCTTGCCATTGATAATCATAGCTCCGCCAATCCCAGTGCCAATAACCACACAGGCTGCATTTTCTAGCTCTGGATGAGCAAGAAGTTCACTCAAACCAACACAGTTGGCATCATTTTCTAAGTGAACCGGCAGACCATAAGAAGCCAGCTTATCATACCAAGAAAAACCGTGAATATAAGGAACAGCGCTAATCCCACCAATGACTCCTGTCTCTCGGTCAACTGCCCCAGGCACACTCATAGCAACGCCTTGATAATCCCGCTTGGAAAGACAAGAATCCAGCCAAGCCAGCAAGGCATCTAAATTGTCTGGCGTAGCAATGTCTTTCTTTTCCAGTATCTCTCCTTCTTTGGACATAGCCGCAAACTTGATACCTGTACCGCCTATGTCAATTGTTGCAATAAGCATTTTTTCTCCTTTCTCTGTTTTATAGAACTTGAAAGGCTATAGGGCAAGGAACTAAATTTTCAAGTATTTAGTCCATTGCCCTAGCCTCCTCTTTTTAATCGTTTTTCAGGAGCTCTGTGCGAATTTCCTGTGGCCCTAAGATTCCTTCCTTTTCTGGAAGCACTTCTTCCAAAAGGTTGACTAGAGTTTGGGAACCAGTTGTCACTTCTTGCTCCTCTTGGGTCATATTGTAGTAGCGAAGTACGATTCCTGACTCGTCTTCCGCTACTTTAAGGGCTGTCGGGCAGATTTCTGCTAGGTTCAAAGCAGGGTGATCCAAGGCTTGTCCAGCCGTTGCAATACTTCCTTCTTGTTTGGAAATTTGTAGAGCTGTCAACGGTGTTTGGAAGGCTTTGGCCCGACGATAAGCAGCAAATCGCTCTTGTGGTTGGTGGCATTCCACCGTGTACTCGACTTGGAAGTCACGCAAGCACTGCGCTTCTGGTGTAGGGAAGTAGCCCCAGTCGCCCAGCTCACCAGTTGCCCGCAGAATCGTTACTGCAATCGTGTCATCACCTAAAATCTCGTATTCATTTAGACCTTTATTAGCAACTGTGACTGCTTTTTGATCATCATAAAGACTGACGAAGGCTTGTTGGTGCTGCGGATTTTCTGGATTTTCCCATGACGCAGCCGGTTGGTTGTTGCGGCGAACTACTTCGTAAATGCTGTCTGAATCGTTGGTTTTACTGCAGTTGTGAGTCCTGAAGAGAACACGAATGCGGTGATCCTTAGCAGTATTGGTAAAGCGAGTCTTAAAGCGCAATTGTGGGCTGTCCGCAAAGACTGTCAACTCAGTTGTCAAGATCATAGTTGTCAATTCCGACGAACGGCCTGCTGAGCGCTTCATAAACTCAACAATGCCCTTTTGTTCTTGATCCAACAGTTCATCTGCACTTACTGGCAAGGTCAATTCATGGCTTAATTCCACCTTGGTATAGCGGGCATTGTTTTCCAGCACCTTTACGCCAGCTAGTTTTGCATAGATTGGCTCTGTATTTTTGGGTTGGAAGTAGATATATTCATTTCCAATATCGCCGCGATCTTCAAAGCGGAGGAAGTCTTCATAGGCTTCGTGGGTCGTCTTATCATAGACAGTCAAGTCTTCATCAAAGCTGATAGTCACAAATGGAGTGTCAATTACCCCATTGCGGTAGAGCCCTTCATGCTCTTCTTTTGCACCAGGAAGCAATTGGAAGGTTTTCCAAGCCAGAGGTGCCAGATGAATCGGTAACGTCACGCGCAACTGACGAGCGATATAAGCCTGACGGAAGCGGTCTTTTGGAAGATCATATTGGAAATGAGCTCCCAAATCTTCGATTTTGGCTTCAACATAACGACCATCCAAATCCTTCACAATCAAGTTTGGAATTGTCAATTCTGCCATTCTCCTATAGGCTTCTGTCGGATGTGCTTCCTTAAAATCACAGGTCGCAAAGGTCACATCCACAGAAACCGTATCTACTTTGTCATGGAGCCCAGTATTGATAACGGTGAAGAGCAGGTCACTCTCAGCTTGGCGGCTATCCAGCTTTTGCTTCCATTCTTCCAGCAGGTTGCCTTTGACAAATTCGCCCACTTGATTGACCTTGGCGAAGCGGATCTCCATTTCGCGGTGAACTTCGTCGACACTGCAGCCGCAAATGCTATCGTGCGGAGCATTTTGCAAAAGAGTCTTCCAAGCATAAGTCAGCTGGTCTTTGTGATTGTGACCGCCTGTGATAACAGTCAGCGGCTCAACCACCTGCTCTAACAAGTTACTGTTTTCTTGGAAGGCCTGCTTCAGATAAATGCGGGCTGAAGAGGTATTAGCCAAGGTGTACCAACCATCCGTTTCTTGGCTGGTCAATTCACCTTGAACTGTTGACAGTTCCTCAGGCAGGGCCGCTTCCACAGCTTGCATATAGTCATCAAAAGAACTGTGCACAAAGTTGATTTCTGGATAAAGCTCATTGGCTACTCGGATGGCTTGGCTGAGGTCACGCTGAACTGGCTGGTGGTCACAGCCGTTCATCATCAGCCATTGATTAGTAGAGGCATAGCTCTTCACATCAGCCAGTTTTTGCTCCCAGAAAACTTTCGCTTCTTCTGGATCTGTTGGGATTTCATTTCCATTGCTGTACCAGTTGGCAAAGAGGATGCCTAGGACTTTACTGCCATCAGCACCTTGCCAGTACATTTCAGAGTACTGAGAAGTGAACTGCTCGTCCTCTAAGACTTGGTTGTCAAATCCGATTGGCTTCACTCCTCGGCCGAAAGCTGCTACATGAATGCCTGATTGCTGCAGAAGCTGTGGCGCCTGCCCCATATTCCCAAAAGTATCTGGGAAATAACCAATCTGAGTGGACTTGCCCCATTTCTTGCACTCCTGCTGACCAATCAAGGTATTGCGGACATTGGCTTCGCTTGAAATCAAATAATCATCCTGCAAGATATAGAAAGGTCCAATTTTCAGTTTGCCTTCGTCAATGTAGCGCTGCAGTTTGTCGCGATTTTCTGGGCTGATTTCCAGATAATCATCCAAGACAATGGTTTGCCCGTCTAGGTGGAAGCTCTTGAATTCTGGATCATTTTCAAACAAATCAAAGAGATTGTCAAAAAGCTCGACCAGCTGCATACGGTGGGATTCAAAGGGGAGATACCATTCGCGATCCCAGTGGCTATGAGAAATGATATGTACAGTAATATTTTCCATTTTTGTTCCTCTACTTGTTAATTCTATACCTCAATTTTTAAATCATAGTAATCTAATACTAGTTCGCAGAACATCATGTTGGCCCAGCTGAACCATTCGCGAGAATACTTAGTCGGGTCGTCTACATGGAAGCTTTCGTGCATGACACCTGTGCCGCCATCGCAGGCCACGAGCAAGTCCAAAATCCGACGTTTTTCTTCCTTATCGTGCGTGGTCAATCCTTGAATGGCCAAGGCAATTGGCCAGATATAGCGGTAGAAGGTGTGCGAGCTACCAAGTCCTGCAGCATATTTACCCTCGTAATAGTAAGGATTTTCTGGGCTCAGGATAGTGTGGCGTGTCGCTTGGTAGACTTCGTCGTCAATTGAGCAAAATCCTAGATAAGGCGCTGCTAAAAGACTTGGTACATTCGGATCGTCCATGATGCTGGCATTCCCCAAACCGTCTACCTCAAAAGCGTAAATCTTTTCACCCTTGGCATTTTGGGTGTAGGCGTAGTTTTCAATTCCTTCCTTGATTTCCTTTTGCAGACGCTGCGCATGCGGAACGATCTCCTCAGCACCCTCCAAGTTCAATTTTTCAAAGATTTCTGCCACATAGCCCAAGACAACCGTTGCAAACATATTAGACGGTACCAGATAGCTGTAAATACAAGCATCATCACTCGGACGAAAGGCTGACCAAGTCATGCCTGTCACTGCAAAGTCAGGACCTTTCCCATCATTAACCAAGGTATCTTCCTTGCGATCTGTATCACGGACAAAGCGATAAGAAGACTGGTTGTGGTCCTGCTCGATCGTCCAAACTCGTAGAATTTCTTTAACACCAGCAACAAAGGTAGCGTCTAAATGGCTCGTTTCTCCAGTCTCTTTCCACAAGAGATATGCCAGCTGCAGAGGATAGCAGAGAGAGTCCACTTCGTACTTGCGCTCCCAAATCCAACCAGACAAGTCTGTATGGTCTGTCTCATGGTGACCGTTCCAGTTGTCAGCGATATTAAAGGCATTGGCATAAGGATCTTTGAGAATCATCGTCATCTGACGTTTAACCAAGCCAGCAATTGTTTGACGAATTTTTGGATCTTGCTTAGCTACAAAGAGGTAGGGCTTGAGCTGAGCAGTCGAATCCCGTAGCCACATAGCTGGAATATCGCCTGTCAAGACAAAAGTAGATCCATCTTCTAAAATTTCGACCGTGTTGTCCAAGGTATCCGTATAGCAACGCTCAAAAACAGAGACCCAAGCTGGGTGATCCTGGGCTAACTGGGCAATAGACTCCAACCATTTCCCAACAATTTCTTTAGAATAAACCATATTCCTTCTCCTTTTTCATACTCGTTTACATTCTCTAGTATAGGCTAAACAGTTTTTAAAATATATACACAAACTAAAGGCCTTTCGATCATATATTTTTGCCTTGGTCACTGGTTCTCGATTCATGTTATAATCAAGACAAAGCAAGCTGGATCGAAGGAGATTTTCCATGAAAACAATACTAGAAACGATTGATACCCGCTATGGAACGGACAATTCTCATAGCTTTTCCCACGGCAATACCCTGCCCTATACAGGGGCACCATTCGGTATGAATTATTTCGTTCCTCAGAGCAGCCATACAGATGGTTCTTGGTTCTTTAAACCAGACCTACCTATTTTCCAAGGCATTCGTCTGACCCACCAGCCCAGTCCTTGGATTGGGGACTTCTCTTGGCTCCTGCTCACGCCTGTCACCGAAAAGATAAGCAAGCCCGATATCTATCACCGCCAGTCGTCCTATCGACCGGACGAGAGCATTTTTCAGCCACATTATTTGAAAGTTCACTCCAACCGTTATCAAGTCAGTACGGAACTGACTCCGACTACTTACGGAGCCTGCTTCCGCCTCACAAGCCGATTGACCCTGCCTATCAGCCTTATCCTACACAGTGAGGCTCAGACTTATTTTCGGATGCTGGATGCTTACACGCTTATAGGTAATTTAAAAGAAGAAACCAATCCAGCCAAGCGGCCTCTGACCATGCATGTCTGCCTGCGCTTTGACCAGCCCATTCAAGCCAGTCATGCCCTTGGAGAGGACTTGGTGCTAGACTTTGAGCAGGGACAACTGCAATTCGCCCTAGCAACGTCCTTTATCTCGGAAGAGCAAGCCGTGACGAATCTGCCCCAAGCTGACTTTGATAGGGTGAAAGAGCAGACCAAGCAAGCCTGGGAAAGTTACCTCCACCGATTTGATGTTGTGGAGCAGGGGAAGGCCGACCGTCGCATGTTCGACCAGACTCTTTACCGCCTTTTCCTCTTTCCTCAGACCTTTTATGAAATCACTCCTGAAGGACAAGAAATTCATTGGGACTTTACCCATCAAACTGTCCAGTCTGGCAAATTCTTTACTAATATTGGATTTTGGGATGGTTTTCGTACCAATTTTCCGCTGCTAGCTCTTATCGTACCAGACACCTATCACGATTTTCTAGAAGGATTTCTGAATTTCTACAAAGAAACGGGCTATCTACCCAAGTGGCTGGCTCCTGATGAACGGGGCATGATGCCAGGAACCTTGATTGACGGTGTAATTGCGGACGCCGCTGCGAAAGATCTCATTCCCGACCTAGAAGAGGAATTGTTCCAAGCTATGCTAGACACAGCGGAGAAAGAAGATCCTTCCAAACGTTACGGCCGACACGGAGCTAGCGACTACCAAACCTTGGGCTACCTGCCAACAGATTATCATGAAAGCGTCAGCCACACGCTAGACTATAGCTACAGTGACTTTTGCATTGCCAGCCTAGCTAGCAAACTCCAAAAGGAGCAAGTAGCTCAGCGATATGCCCAGCAGGCACGCCATTATCAAAACCTTTTTGACTCAGAAACGGGCTATATGCGGGCCAAAGACCGACAAGGGCAATTTCGAGCTGACTTTTCTCCTTACAGTTGGGGCCGAGATTACGCCGAATGCTCTGCTATTCAAAATACGCTCAGCGTCTTTCATGATATCGAAGGCTTGAGAGAGCTCATGGGCGGTGAGGCAGCCTTTACCGATTATCTAACTAGGCTCTGTCAGGACCAGCCCTATTTTGATGTCACAGGCTACGGCTACGAAATTCATGAAATGAGCGAAATGGCGAATGCCCACTTTAGCCAGCTAGCCATTTCCAATCAGCCTAGTTTCCATATCCCTTATCTTTTCCGCTATAGTAGCAGGCCAGAATACACCAGTCTCCTAATCAAAAGCTTAAGAGAAGAGGCTTTTCAGGCTAGTTGGCAGGCTTTTCCTGGAGACGAAGACAATGGCAGTCTTTCTGCTTGGTATATCTGGAGCGCCTTGGGCCTCTACCCTACTTGCCCCGGCAAGCCTCACTATGACTTAGGTATCCCGCTCTTTAACCATCTGCGCCTCTTCCTACCACAAAGTCAAAAATGGTTTGATATTTACGCCCATGATAACTACCCCCATTTTCAGTTTGTGAGAAAGGCAGACTTAGACGGACGAAGCCAGCAACGAATTTCCCATGAGGACTTACTGGCTTCTGACAGGCTGGACTTCTACCTGTCTTGGCTGCCAAATTCATCTTCTACACGATCATAAAAACAGCAAAAGAGGCTGGGACAAAAGTCCTAGCCTCTCAATTGTCTTTGGATTATCGAGTAAGACGCAGTGGTTGAGCGGGCTCTACTACGCTGATTTCATCAGCTTTTACAGCCCTACTCAACTGTGCGGAGGTGGGACAACGAAATCGAATTCTAACGAATGGCCGATTTCTGTCCCACTCTCTTTTCTCATTCTAACTTCCCTTAACCTCAATCTTGAGTCTGCTTTGACGACCATCCTCTCGGCTAGCGCAAAGGTAAAAATTCAATTCTTGCTGACCTGTGAAAGACAAGGTTGATAAAGTCAACTCTTTGTCGCTCTCGCCCGAAGCAAAGCTCACATCCCAGATTTGGTCCTCATAAGCCGTTCCGTGCGTTCCTGTGCCAGGCTCCGTAACCAGTCGAATCTGCTCCGCCTGCTCCAGTCCATCTAAACGACGCAGACGAATCTGACTTGATTGCCCCCCAATTACTGTGTCCGCTGCTTGTGAAAGCACCAAACCAGAAGGCCGCTTCTCTTCCTCCATGATCGCTTGTGTCCTGTACACGCCCAGCTTACTCAACAGTGGCAAGGCTTGAAAATCTGTCAAAATCAAGCGCAAGTAACGAGCCTCGACCATTTCTCCCAAAAGCAGACGCTTATAGCCAATCGTCTGACCACGGGCAAAGACAGTCCAGCCATCCTCTTTCTTCACTTCCAGGATAAAGCCTGCGACCCGTTGCCCTTTGGCAATCGGTTCTCTGATTTCTAGCAGATTAAAAGTGCAGCTGCGACCGAGGTCAATCTCCAAGACATAGGAAGTCTCCTCCGCATTCGGAGCCCAGAAGCTATCTCTTTGGCCATCCGTCAGATTGCTTGCTGGATAGTCTGCCCTTTCACTGCTACTTGTGACTTCGGCCTCCGCAGCCAAGTCTTCATCATAGAGTCCAGAAATCACCTGATGAAATTCCTGCAGGCGCTGGACGTCAACTTCCGCCAACAAGCCCTCCTTGGTCGGAGGCACATTGAGCAGAAGCGGTGTCCCCCGCCCCACCGAAGCCAGATAAATATCCAGCAAATCCGCCAAGGACTTGGGTTGCTGACTATCATGATAAAACCAACCCGAACGCAGGGACACATCTGCTTCTCCGACAGAATAGTGAGTACCGTCTGGATCGCCATGGCAAAGATAGACAGGCGGTGTCTGCTCACTCAGCTTTTCTGGCCGAATCTTCTGCCACAAGGGATCGCCAGCTCGACCACTTTCATTGCCAATCCAACGCAATTCAGTCGCCTCGGTTGAAAAAATGACAGCGTCCTTTTGATAGCGACGAATGGTTTCAAACCAAGCGTCAAACTCATAGGAAAGCTTTTGAGCACCTTCTCCACGCGCCCCATCCATCCAGATTTCGACAAATTTCCCTTTATTGCCATAAAGTGGATTGCTCAAGATTTCTTCTAATTGCTGCTGATAATACTCATTGTAGGCCTTTTGAGTATCTATGTGATAGAGCGGGCTGTGGGCATCCCAAGGCGAAAGATAAAGCCCCAAATCCATATCATACTGACTGGCTGAGCGGGAAATCTCAGCCAAGAGGTCACCCTTGCCATCTCTCCACGGACTGGCAGCTACCGTATAGTCTGTATAGCGGCTCGGATAAAGAACAAAGCCATCATGATGCTTGACCACGACAATGACCCGTTTAAAACCTGTTTCTTTCAAAACCCTGATCCACTGGTCTGTATCTAGTTTAGTCGGATTGAAACGCTTGGGATCTTCTTGACCATTTCCCCATTCCTGCTCGTAAAAAGTATTGATGCCAAAATGGATAAAAGCGGCCAATTCATCTCGATGATAAGCCAGCTGAGCCGCTGAAGGCAAGGGGCCAAAATCCACAATCTCTTCCAATTTTTTCATAAGTCTCGCTATTCCTCATTTCTTCCTAGTCAATCTCTTCTCTAGCTCCACTATAGCAAAAAAAGAAGACGCTAGCAACGCCTCCTTTTCGACTTCCTAAAAAGCCACTCTTTCTTCTATAATTTGTGGAAGACTGAAAATCCTGACCTAATCCTTGCAAATCGTTTACTGATATCTCAGAATTCCAAATTCCTTTGAGTGCCTTTAATATCCCCTAGCATAATACTCTTGACAAACCTTAGTCAAAAACAATTAACGACTTAATAGTCTTCCGCTCATCCATATCTTTATAGGCTTGGTCAATCTCTTCCAGTTTATAGCTGGAAGTAAAGACGCGGCCTGGATTGATGTCGCCATCAAGGACTGCTTTCAGTAAGAGTTGCTTGTCATAGGTAGTGACAGAGGCCGCACCACCTGCCACTGTGATGTTTTGAGCAAAGGTGGAACCAAGGGCACGATTATTATAGTGGGGAACACCAACAAAGCCTAATCGGCCGCCGTTGTGAAGGACTCCAAGCGCTTGATCGACAGCTGCTTCTGTTCCGACACATTCAAGCGCAGCGTCAGCACCGCCGCCGAGGATTTCACGCACCTTGGCAACGCCTTCTTCGCCACGTTCAGCGACCACCGCTGTTGCTCCTGATTCAAGCGCCATCTTTTGTCGGTCTTCGTGACGGCTCATGAGGACGATTTGGGAAGCTCCCCGCATCTTAGCCGCGATAACAGCACATTGTCCAACAGCGCCATCTCCGATGACAACTACCTTGTCGCCTGGTTTGACATCTGCCACACGCGCCGCATGGTAGCCTGTCGGCATGACATCAGCCAGCGACAAGAAGGACTTAAGCATCCCTTCTGAATAATCTGACGGCTGACCCGGAATTTTCACCAAAGCCCAGTTGGCATACTTGAAGCGCATATATTCTGCTTGCACCCCATCTGACCAGTTATTGCCAATATGCCGGTCACAAGTCCCGTCATATCCTGCTCGGCAGGCATCACAATCCCCACATCCATGAGTAAAGGGAGCAATGACAAAATCGCCTGCTTTCACAGTCGTTACTGCCTCACCGACTTCCTCGACAATCCCAATCGCCTCGTGTCCACTGTTCATGCGCCCAGGCTTCACCTGCTCATTTCGATAACTCCACAGGTCAGAGCCGCAGACACAGGTCCGAACAATACGGATAATGGCATCATCTGGATCTAGAATTTGCGGATGATCCATTTCTGCTAGTCCAACTTGACCAGCCTTAAGATAAACTGCAGATTTCATTGCTTTTCTCCTTGTGTTTTGCTAACTATATTATATCACTTTTCAGAGACCTAGCCTAAGGGAAGGTAAAAGAGTTGCGTGACAATTTTCTTTCCCAGCAAGCCCTACCCATCACTTTTTAAAGCCGCTTTCTTAGTCCTCACTAGCTGAGGCCATACTCCAGCAATAGCTGCTGAATCCATCAAAATGACCTCTAGCGTGACTCGGCTAGAGGTCTGATTCACCTTGCTGATATGGGAGCAATCAGTTTATTCCATTCGGAACTGACTAACAATGATTGTTGATTATTAAATTTTTAATTCCTTTAAGCGCTAATGATTTTCTTTTATCTTAGCATTAGAAATATTAATCACAAAGCAACTATCGGTTAACATCTCGAAGACTGAAAACCATCTAAAAGCTTCTACTTTCTATCCCACTGTCATAATCAGATAGGCTAAGCAGGCCTACCCAATGATCTAACCAATAGTCCAGTAAAGCAACGACTTATATGTTACAAATAAATATATCAGCAAAGCAAATCGAATGCGAAATTAAGTTTTTCCTTTCCCTATCTTCACTTGTATTATACTCCTTCTACCAAAAGATTGCAAGCGTTTACGCTATGGAGTTTGAAAAAATTTAACTAAAAAGAATGAACATAAAAAAGTAAAGGAGACCCTAAGATGAGGTCTCCTTTAGACTATAGTTGATTTCTACCAGCTACTATATATAATACAGCATAACCTTATTTCTCGTCGTCTTTATGAAGCATATTTTTAACACCTTCAATAGCGCCTTCAACTGCATCTTTTGCATCTTCAGCAACTTCTTTGACTTTAGAAACAACTTTTTCAGCTGCTCCTTCTTTTTCAAGTTTTTCGTCACCGATTACTTTCCCAACACCTTCTTTGACAGCGCCTTTAGCTTGGTTGAATTTTTCTTCTGTTGACATAGCTATGTCCTCCTTTATTTCTTTTTGTTTTTAATTAATGTACGCGAGCTTTTTCACTTGATGAAGCAGCATCTTTAACAGCTTCTACACCTTCACCAACTTTTTCTTGAACGGCTGAAAAACCACCGCTAAGACCAGATTTTGCTTTTTCGAATTGCTCTGAAGCAAATTCTCCTGTTGATTCAGCAACATCTGTCACTCGATCTTGAAGGCTAACTGAGTCAGCTTCATGTTGTTCTTTCGTTTTAATATCAACAACATTGACATTTACTTCAACAACTTCCAAATCAGTCATCTTAGAAACTTCCGCCACAACAACATCTTTAATTTCCTTGTACAAGGCAGGAACATTCTTTTGATATTCCACTACTACGTTCAAATCAACAGCCACTTGTTCTTTCCCAACTTCAACATTAACACCATTCGTTACGTTATCAGTATTAATCAATTTATCTGCTAAATTAGAGAAGAAGCCACCATCAACAGCTAGCAAACCTGAAACTTTCTCTAAAGAGAGACCAATGATTTTTTGAATGACTTTATCTTCGTAAGTCAATTCACCTTTTACTTCATGAGTTGCTTGCGCAACTTCCTTTTTAGCAACATCTTTAAAATCTTTATTTGTATTTGACATAAGAAACTCCTTATTATTTATTTAATATATTTTTTTGTTGTATATAATATCCGATTCCTGCTCCTATGGCAGCGCAAATCAAGACAAATAGTGTCTTAAAGAAGCCAAAGGATAGGATAAAGCAGGCTAGAACACCGCCCGCTAATCCAGATAGGATTAGATATTGATATTTTTTAAACCATTCCATTTTGGTACTTCCTTACTTTACACGACTAGTATTTTTTTTAGCCTGCGATTTTGGTTTGAAATCTGATACAGAGATTTCAAGCTTGACATCATGATTGAGACCGAAGAATTCTGTTAATCCAGTAGCAATTTCTTCTTGAATCAACTGACTTCTTTTGATGATGTTTTCTGACGGAACAATTGCTCCTTTAACAGAAACCATACATTTGTTTTTCCGGCTATTTACGGAAACTGTAGGATCTTTAATAAAATCATGGTCTGTCACCAGACTACGAACAAATCCTTCTATCGCTGAATTTTTCAGTATCAGTTTACCATCCGCATCAGCTAACTGAATTTCCAAACGTCTCTTAGGATAAAAAAGTATCACTAACATCAGCAACAATATTAAGCTTGCTAAAACCAGTGTCCCCCAGAAAACATATCTAGATAGATAGTATCCTACAAACGGAATCTTTTTCCAAGTGAATAACTGGAGGCCTAAACCGCTAACTTTATGAAAATCTAGTAAAACAGGAATCAAAATCGTCAAGATTAAAATACAGAAAATAAGGGAAAGTATTTTTCTTGATTTTGACATATTGAATCCTTTCATCATTAAATTATATTTGTACAAAAAGCAATTCTATGCTTTCTTTCCTACAAAAAACGATACAACTGCAACTACAATAACCGCACCAATGATAGAAGGAATCAAAGCCATGCCAGCCAAACTAGGTCCCCAAGTTCCTAAAAGAGACTGACCAACAGCTGAACCAACTAAACCTGCAACAACGTTGGCGACAATTCCCATAGAACCGCCTTTTTTTGTTATTGATCCAGCAACCAGACCAATAAGCCCACCGATAATAATTGACCACAACATAGTGATTCTCCTTTCTAAATCAAAATTATTTAATATTATTTTTGATTAATATAATTATATAATTTTCCAAATTGGAAACATAATAATTCAGCTTGGTTTTCTTACCGTTTATCTGTACTATAGATACAAAAAGATAAAAATTCCTTGTTCTACAGGCTTTTATAAGCATTTTTAGATATATTTCAGAGTTATTAAACGAGATTAAATGTATAAAAATATGGTATAATTTCCTGATAATAAAAACACTATATAAAGAAAGATATTATTTTAATGCGAGAATTACTGTCTAAAAAGAGTCACAGGCAATTAGAACTATTAGAACTACTATTTAAAAACAAACGCTGGTTTCATATTTCTGAACTGGCTGAACTATTAAATTGTACAGAACGTTCAGTAAAAGATGATTTATCCCATGTTAAGTCCTCTTTTCCCCAATTGATTTTTCACTCGTCCACTAATGGCATACGTATCATTAATACTGATGATAGTGATATTGATATGGTCTATCATCATTTCTTTAAGCATTCAACTCATTTTTCAATTTTAGAATTCATCTTCTTTAACGAAGGATATGAAACTGAGAATATTTGTAAAGAGTTTTATATAAGCTCTTCCTCACTCTATCGTATAATCAGTCATATTAACAAAATCATAAAAAAGCAATATAATTTTAAAATTAGTCTCAATCCTGCTCGAATCATTGGAGATGAGATTGATATCCGTTATTTTTTTGCACAATATTTTTCGGAAAAATATTATTTTCTTGAATGGCCCTTTACAGATTTTTCAGTAGGACCTTTGTGTAAGCTGTTAGCACTGGTATACAAAGAAACTGTATTTCCTGTCAATTTCGCAACTCAACGAATGTTAAAATTGCTCCTCGTTACGAATTTATATCGAATAAAGTTTGGCCATTTCTTGGAAGTTGAGAAAAATTCTTTTAACAATCAATTGTTAGAATCTTTCATGCAGGCAGAAGGAATTGAAGACATTGTAGCGAGCTTTGATTCTGAATATCATATCTCTTTGAATAAAGAAGTGATTGGTCAACTATTTGTCTCCTATTTTCAAAAAATGTTTTTCATTGATGAAAATTTATTTATGAGCTGCGCAAAAACAGACAGCTATGTAAAAAATTCGTATCAATTATTAAGTGATTTAATTGTTCAGATAGAAAGCAAATATAATCTTAAAATTGACAATAATGATAATCTTATTTGGCATTTGCATAATACAGCACATCTGCACCGTCAGGAACTATCTACAGAGTTTATCCTATTTGATCAAAAAGGGAATACCATCAAGAACTTTCAAAATATTTTCCCTCAATTTGTTTCAGATATTAAAAAAGGAATTGAACATTATCTAGAGACTCTTGGTATCGATAATAATTCAATGAAAGTCAATCATCTATCTTATACTTTTATCACTCACAGCAAACATTTAGTGCTGAATCTTTTACAAAATCAGCCTAAATTAAAGGTTTTAGTCATGAGTAATTTTGACCAGTATCATGCAAGATCAGTAGCAGAGACACTTTCTTATTATTGCAGTAATAATTTTGAACTTGAAGTTTGGAATAAATTAGAATTATCAATCGATTCTTTAAAAGAATCACCCTATGACATCATCATTTCTAATTTTATTATCCCACCGATTGAAAACAAGAGGCTGATTTATTCCAACAACGTTAATACGGTTGAGTTAATATCCTTACTTAACGCCATGATGTTTATTGGAATAGATGAGTGAGCAAGATTTTCATAAGATAAAAAACCGCAATCTAGCGGTTTTTATTGATTTATTTGAGAAAATGTTAAAAAAAGATACAGTCCTGTGGAAAACAGAACTATATCCGTTTAATAACTATTCACTGCTTATTCCCTTTGTCAGCCTTACAAAAAACTGGTCAACTTTACTCAAACAAACCATAATAGTCCGCTATGGTCATCTTGGCTTTTTCTTCTTGCTTGAGATCTTGAATGATTTGCCCTTCCTTCATGACAATCAGTCGGTTGCCGTATTTGAGAGCATCCTCCATTTGGTGGGTAATCATGAGGGCCGTCAGCTGGTCTCTGCGGACAAAGTCGTCAGTTAGCTCCATAAGGGCAACGCTAGTCTTGGGATCCAGCGCTGCTGTATGCTCGTCCAAAAGAAGCAATTCTGGACGCTTAAGCGTCGCCATGAGCAGACTCAAAGCCTGTCTCTGACCACCCGATAGAAACTCAATCGGCGTATCCAAGTGTTTTTCCAGACCATTGCCAATTTTATCGATAGTCTCCTGAAACTCCTGCCGATAGCTATTCAACCGACGAGGGACTAGACCGCGCGATTCGCCACGAAACTTGGCAACCAGCAAGTTTTCCGCCACTGTCATCCGAGGGGCCGTTCCCATCTTGGGATCTTGAAAGACACGCGACAGATATTTAGCTCTCTTTTCAGGAGAAAAGTTGGTCACATTTTCGCCCAAGATGTAAATGCTACCGCTGCTCAGAGAGAGCGTACCGGCAATCACATTAAAAAGAGTTGACTTCCCCGCTCCATTGCCACCCAAAATCGTGATAAAATCATGCTCATGAATCTCCAGCGACACATCGTTTAGGATGACCTTTTCTTCATCAAAGCCGTTATTGACTCGCTTGCTGGCATTTTTTAATTCTACAATCGCTGTCATTTGCTTAACTTAGCTCCTTTAAAGAATGTATTTTTCAAGGTCGGAATCATGAGGCAGACCGCCAAGATAACCGCACTGTAGAGACGGAGATAGCTCGTGTTGAAGCCAAGAGCAATGACACCCCAAATCAGAAACTGGTAGGCAATGGCACCAACCACAATGGTAATCAGGCGTTCAGCCAAGGTCAAACCCCTAAAAAGTACTTCCCCGATAATCAGGCTGGCCAAGCCGACGACGATAACCCCAATTCCACGGGACACATCCGCATAGCCTTCCTGCTGGGCAATCAAAGCACCAGACAAGGCAATGACGCCATTAGACAAAATCATGCCCATCAATTCCATGCGGCCAGTATTGATACCGAAACTACGCGCCATATCAGGATTGTCCCCAGTTGCGATATAGGCCTGCCCTAGCTTGGTATCTAGGAAAAAGAGTAGGGCTACAATGACCAGGCTGACAAAAATCAAGCCTGTCAGGAAATTGTTAATTTCTCCAGAGAAGGGCAAAAAGTCCTGAATCTGCTGAGTTCCCAGCAGACCTAGATTAGCCCGCCCCATGATCATAAGCATAATGGAATGGCAAGAGGTCATGACCAAAATTCCTGACAGCAGGGTCGGAATCTTGCCCTTGGTATAGAGAAGCCCGGTCGCCAAGCCTGCCAGACAGCCCGCCAACACCGCAGCCGCCGTCGCCAAGAAAGGGTTCACCCCCTTGGTAATCAAGGTGACAGCTACCGCCCCACCTAGTGGAAAGGAACCTTCCGTAGTCATATCTGGAAAATTCAAAATCCGAAAAGTCATGAAAATCCCCAGACCCAAAATGGCCCAGACCAGACCTTGTGAAATAATGGAAAGAATCATCTTATTGTCCTAACTAAATTAAAATCGTATTCTATTTTAACACAAAAAAGCAGCCAATTTCAATGCCGAAATACCGACAGATAAATTGGCTTTCCTAGGTAATTACTGAACGACGGTCATTCGCCCTGTAGCAACGTCATATACCGCTCCTGAGATCTCTACATCATCTGGGATTAGGGGTGATTGGCGGAGAAGCTCCACGTCTTCCCGCACACTTTCCTCCACATCTGTAAAAGGAAGGAAATCCTGACCGCTAACATCAACGCCCAGCTCTTGATTGAGAAAAGCAGTAAATTCTTCATTTTTAAAAGTCTGTGCGCCACAATCCGTATGGTGCAAGACTACAATTTCCCGCGTGCCCATCTGCTGCTGCGAAATAACTAGCGAGCGAATCATGTCCTCTGTCACCCGACCGCCAGCATTGCGCAGGATATGGGCATCTCCTAGCGCCAGCCCCAGAGCTTGAGCCACGTGGAGTCTGGAGTCCATACAGGTCACGATTGCGACCTTGGTCTTGGGCTTAATCGGCAGGTGGGAGGTTCCATGCAGGTCCACATAGGCTTGGTTGGCCTTCATAAAGTTTTCAAAATAGGACATTCTTTCCCCTTGCTAGAATTTATTTGATATTCAAACCATTTCCTACCATCTTATCATCTTTTGGGTATTTTGTCAGTTTTCAGATCTAGATAAATCAAAAATGTCCGTTTTTTATAAAAAAAATGAAAGAAAAATGCAAAAAAGGTGCGGAAATTCATCCACACCTTTCTATGAACCTTTTGCGATATAGCGGCTGAGTGAGCCCGCAAAGCTTTGAAGATTGAGACTTTGAACATAGATTTCTCCAGTGCCTCGGAAGGTGTTTACAACTCCCTCTCCCGTTCCGATCGACTGCCAGAAACCATTTTCTAGATGGATATTATAATCCAAAGACTGACTCCAAGCTACGACATGGGCATTGTCAATGGTTACTTCTTGGTTATTTAGCTCAATTTTCCTAATCGATCCATAGGCATTGGCCAAGAGAGTGCCCTGACCTTGAGTCGTCATGACGAAGAGGCCACCTTGACCGCCAAATATCGCCTTGCCAACAGACTGGCGCTCCATCGTATAGTAAGCTGTACCATCCAGAGCCAGAAAGGCACCGTCATTGAGCCGGTACTGCTTTTCTCCCAGATAGAGAGGGATAACTTGGCCGGGAACTTCTGGTGCTAAAGCTAGGAAACCATTATCGGACTGGGCGACAGCTTGGGTGATGAAGGTACTTTCACCCGACACCATGGAACGGCCGACTGCCTTAACAAAGCGGCCCAAACCTGAACCGTTAGCATTGAGCTGAGTGTTCAAGGTTACATTAGGCGTGTGATAGACCATACTGCCACGCTGGATAAAGACTGTCTCTCCTTGATTGAGGTAGAGGTCAACGAGTGGAAATTGCATGTTGCTATCCATGGAAAATTGCATAAGAGTTCCCTCCTTGTTTTTAAGAAAATTATAGCAATAATAAAATATTTTTGCAATCTAAAACAAAGAAAATCATCCAGCAAAGACTTTTTTCAAGACTTCCCCAATTGTTGTCACACCGATGACTTGGATATTGTCTGGAACTTTGAGGCCATTCAGAGAGTTTTTGGGAGCATAGACTTTGGTGAAGCCCAGTTTTGCTGCTTCGTTGATGCGCTGCTCGATGCGATTGACTCGACGGATTTCGCCTGTCAGGCCAATTTCACCGATAAAGCACTCTTGAGGATTGGTAGGCAGTTCCTTGTAGCTGGAAGCAATGGCTACCGCCACCGCCAAATCAATGGCTGGCTCATCTAGCTTGACACCGCCAGCTGACTTGAGGTAGGCATCCTGATTTTGCAGGAGAAGGCCTGCCCTCTTTTCCAGAACCGCCATGATGAGGCTGGCTCGGTTAAAGTCCAGTCCAGTCGTGGTTCGCTTGGCGTTGCCAAACATGGTCGGTGTCACCAAAGCCTGCACCTCAGCTAAAATCGGCCGCGTTCCTTCCATGGTCACGACGATAGAAGAGCCTGTCGCACCATCCAGCCGTTCTTCCAGAAAGACTTGACTTGGATTCAGCACCTCAACTAGCCCGCCAGACTGCATTTCAAAGATACCAATCTCATTGGTCGATCCAAAGCGGTTCTTGACTGCTCTCAAGATACGGAAAGTATGCTGACGTTCACCCTCAAAATAAAGCACGGTGTCCACCATATGCTCCAACGTTCGGGGGCCAGCTAAAGTTCCTTCCTTGGTCATGTGACCAACGATAAAGGTCGCAATATTATTGGTCTTGGCCAGTTGCATGAGCTCGGCTGTCACCTCGCGAACCTGAGAAACAGAGCCTTGAACACTGGAAATTTCTGGTGACATCACCGTCTGTATAGAGTCGATAATCAGAAAATCTGGCTTGATCTTCTCAATCTCCGTGCGGATGTTTTGCATATTGGTCTCGGCGTAGAGATAAAATTCACTGTCAATATCACCGAGGCGTTCCGCCCGCAACTTAATCTGCTCAGCTGATTCCTCCCCGCTGACATAAAGGACAGTGCCCTGATGAGAAAGCTGAGTGGACACCTGCAGAAGCAGGGTAGACTTCCCGATGCCAGGATCCCCGCCAATCAGGACCAGACTGCCAGGCACGACTCCTCCACCCAGCACACGATTGAACTCATCCATGTCCGTCTTGGTCCGGTTGACATCAATCGAAGTGACCTCAGCCAGCTTCATTGGCCGAGTCTTTTCGCCTGTCAAGGAAACACGGGCATGCTTGACTTCTGCGGCTTCTACTTCCTCAACAAAAGAAGACCAAGAGCCGCAGTTGGGACAGCGACCTAGGTATTTGGGCGAATGGTATCCACAATTTTGACAGACAAAGGTCGTTTTTTTCTTAGCGATGATAAACCTCTTTCTATATCTCTATCTCACATTCAATCACTTGGCAAAAATCAATCTGCTGATCAGGCACAAACTGACGGATCAGCATGCGATGGGCTACAAGGACTACTATCTGATAATCTCGATACTTTGCCATACAGTCTACAAAACGAGCCTTCATCTCCTCAGCCGTCTCATACTGAATAGGACTACTGGGGAGCAAGGCACCATTATTTTCTAAAAACAGGCTTCGAGCTTTTTCAAAGTTCCCTCTTCCCGTTTGATAAACCTGCCATTCGTGTAGCAAAGGCTCCACTCTCAAAGGAAGGCCAGTGGCACAAGCCACATAAGATGCCGTTTCTAAAGCTCGCGTCATTGCAGAAGCCACCAGCAAATCAGCTGAACGCAGTAAAGGATGCTGGCAAAGTTCCTGAGCCTGCCGTCTTCCCTGCTCAGATAAAGGCGCCAAATCCAGACCAAAGCCAGTATAAGAACGCTCCTCTAACTCATGGTAATCAGGCTCACCATGGCGCACAAAGATCACTTTCATCTCAATGCCCAGTAGAGCCAAATCCGCCTGTCCGCACACCGTCGGCTACATCCCCATCCGCAATTAAAAATGGTGCAAAGACAGCCTGGACCACACGTTCACCAACTTCGAGGACGACTTCCTGATCTGTGATGTTTTTCATCTGAGCAAAGATATGCCCTTCATTTCCAGGATTGCCGTAGTAGTCACCATCAATAACCCCAACGGAGTTAATCAAGACCAGGCCTTTTTTACGAGGGTTAGACGAGCGGTCATAGAGGTAAAGCACCTCACCCGGCTGCATATAGGCCTTGACACCCGTCGGAACCAGCTTAATCTCCCCCGGCACAATGATGGTGCGCTCTGCTACTTTCAAATCATAGCCCGCTGCGTGAGCCGTCTCTCTCTTGGGTAATAAATCTTCATTTGGAAAGCTGGAAACCAGCTCGAATCCACGAATTTTCATACATTTCTCTTTTCTATTTTTACTGTCCCTATTATACTAAATTCGCAAAAAACAAGCAAAAAAACCGCCGATTGGGCGGTTCTCCTTAGTATAAATCTTTGACGACCTCTCCATCTTCTAGATAGGTAAACTGCTCCGTCAAATCTGATGTGAAAACCTGATACATTTCCTTAAAGCTCACGGCCAGCGAGTAGCGGTCAAGGTCTTTGCGGTCAATCCAGAATACCTCGCCTTCGTCGGATGAAACCAGTTCTCCCTCAAAACGATTGGTCTTGTAAAGAAAAACGATATAGCGCTCATCTTTTTCAGTATAAAACTGCTTGACACCACACAAGCGAGGCTCATAGATCGTCAGACCCGTTTCTTCCTTGATTTCCCGTATCACCGATTTGACAAAGGACTCACGATGTTCAACATGGCCGCCTGGAAAGCATAGTCCCGTCCAATCATCATTTACTTTATTTTGCACTAAAATGCGGTCCCCATCGTAAACCATACACATATTTGTTAAAATAACTCGTTCTGCTCTTGACATCTCTGCTCCTCCATCTACCGACCGATTCGCTCGGCCTGCTGTGACTCATTATAACATAAAAGTGAGCAAATTGATGAAAATCCAGATTTCTCAGCCTTTCCAGCAAAAAAACCGCCGATTGGGCGGTTCTTATAGGGAGATTATTATGAAAAAGAAAAGTTTTAGGATTTCATCAAACAAAGTTAGGAGGTCTTCATTTGATGGTTATATTATATAAAGCTTATCTTAAAATTAGCTAAAAATAATTTTAGATTTTATAATTCTTGCAAAAGATATTGAAATAGCTCTAAATTGCCCTTTTCTTCGTTGATCAAAAACTCTGGATGCCACTGAAGGCCGATGATACGACTGCCATCCACAGCCTCAATCGCTTCGATAGTATTATCCCTTGGGTCAAAGGCAGTTGCTCGGAAATTAGGCGCCAAGTCCTTGATGCTTTGGCGATGGACAGAATTGATCTGGCTGGCTTGACCAAATAACCGCTCCACAACACTGCCTTTCTCTGTGCGAATGGAGTGCGAAGTTCCAAATGGTTGCCCCTGCCAATGATTGTCAATTTGCTGATTAAGCGTGCCACCAAAAGCAACGTTGACCAACTGCAGACCGCGGCAGATAGCCAAGACGGGCTTACCCTGACGAATAGCTTCCTTTAAGAGAGCTAGCTCAAATTCATCGCGAGCCAGATTGTAATCATCGCTATCGATGGCCTTTTCTTCCCCATAAAACTGCGGATGAACATTTTGACCGCCTGATAGGATCAGCTTATCAATGGTTTCTATATAGTCCTTGACCAGACTTTTATCCCCAACAGGAATCACCATAGGCAGACCACCGACTAGCTTGATGCTTTCGGCAAATTTGCAAGATACAGACGAATGAATATTTTTGCCCGCCTGATCCACTGGACAAAGATTAGCCGACACTCCAACAATTGTTCTGCACATAGATGATCCCTCCTTAACTTAATATAGAATATCTTACCATTCCGCCTCTCAGTCGTCCAATAGTATTTTTTAAAGCTGGCCATAAAAATTTTTTATGTCAAGAACAGTTTTCCACAAAAAGAGATATAGTAGCGACAGACAAGAAAAAATCAGCAGAAGTCCGCTGATTTCATTTTTCTAATTCGAGCATAACGCTGACTGCGGTCAAGGCATACAGCGGAGCGGTTTCAGCCCGCAGAATACGTGGGCCTAGACCTGCTGAGACAGCGCCTACTTGGCCAAAGGCTGTTATTTCCTCTGGCGATAGACCACCTTCTGGTCCGAAGATAAAGAGCACTTTTGCGCCGGTTGCCAAGCCTGACAGAGCCCGGACTAGTGCTGCAGATTCTCCTTCTTTGGCCGATTCTTCATAGGCCACGATGATGCGGTCAAAGTCTGCCAAGGCTGCCAGAAAATCGGCCTTTTTATCAAATAGCCGAATCTCAGGAATCAGATTGCGCTTGCTCTGCTCAGCTGCTCCCTGAGCAATTTTCTCCAGTTTTTCACTCTTTTTGGCCAGCTTTTTGCCATCCCACTTAGCCACCGACCAGGCAGCTGGGAAAGCCCAGATAGCACTGGCTCCTAGCTCCGTTGCCTTCTGAGTGATAAACTCTAACTTATCACCCTTGGGAAAGCCTGAAGCAATGGTCACTTGAACCGGCAGCTCGGTATTGTCCGCCAGCTCCTCCAAGATTTCCAAGCTCTGCTGACTGGGGTCCAATACCCGGGCCAGCCGTTTCACGCCATCATCAAAGACCAGTGTGACTTGGTCGCCCTCTTTGAGCCGCATGACTGAAAACATGTGTTTGGCCGTGTCCTTATCCGTGACCACCAGAGGAGACTGAGGACTTCCTTTTATAAAATACTGTTGCATCTAACCACCTATCACGCCTGAAATGTCCTGCGTTTTCTTAAAGACACAGGCATTCCATTCGCCCTGAATCATATGCGTTTCCAGGAAAAATCCTGCCGCTTCTGCTGACTCGCGCACCATTTCCCACTTCTCAGAAATAATCCCACTCATAATCAGATAGCCCTCATCCTTGACCAGACGATAGGCATCCTCTGTCAGATGGATGAGAATATCAGCCAAAATATTGGCAACAATGACATCCGCCTCGATTTCTACACCTCGAAGAAGATCCCCCGGCGCCACATGGATATTCTCCATACTGGGATTGAGCTCAATATTTTCCTGCGCCACGCGCACCGCCACCTCGTCTAAATCATAGGCGTAGATGTCCTTAGCGCCTAAGAGAGAGCTGGCAATAGAGAGAACGCCACTACCTGTACCTACATCTAACACCGTTTCTCCGCCACGCAGGACCTGCTCCAGCGCAAAGAGGCTCATCTTGGTCGTCGGGTGAGTACCCGTACCAAAGGCCATGCCAGGATCCAGTTTAATAATCTTCTCACCAGCTGTCGCCTCATATTCCGTCCAAGACGGCACAATAGTCAAGTCATGGGTGATCCGAGCTGGCTCAAAGTATTTCTTCCAATTGTCCGCCCAGTCTTCCTCAGCCAGTTCCTGCCGAGTCAGCTGAATATCTCCCGTCTCCAAGCCGAAGCCATCCAGCTCAGCCAGACGCTTATTGGCCTGGGCCGCAACAGCCTCTATATCCACCGAATCCGGGTAGTAGCCAGTAATCCGGACCCGATCGCTCTGCTCAACTTCTGGAAAAAGCTCACCATACTGGTCGACCTGTCCCAGATAATCTGCGCTGTCATCGATAGCCACACCCTGACTGCCCAGCTCAATCAGAATATTCGAGGCCGCTTCCTCCGCCTCACGCTTCACTTCAATCGTTAATTCCTGCCAAGTGTCCATTATTAAATACCAGGCCCGTAAAACATAAAGCCAAAATAGGAAATTCTCTGACGACGTTTGTGTCTATGAGAACTTTAACATTTGGCACAGTGTTTAGGGCGGGTTCAGTTTAGAAATTTAACTGAACGATCCTTTCTTTGTTTATTTCATTGTCTTCGTCATGTAAACCATATCCATGCCCTCTTTTTCAGGCTCCGTATGGGTCTGATGATAGCCATTTTTCTCATAAAAAGCCACCATGCCTTTATCCTGGAAAACCGTACACAAATCCCATTGCGTAATGGTGGAGAATGCCTCCTCAATCAGACCAAGCCCCTCAGAACCATATCCTTTATTCTGGTACTCTGGCAAAATCGCTACTGTTCCAATCCAGCCTGCTGTCTGTTCGTCATTTGTATTCAATCGGATAAAGCCCAGAATCTTCTCGCCGTCTTTGACAAAATAATAAAAACTATTGGGCCGCTCAACCAGCTTCCAGCGAATTCGCTCTCGCTCCTCCAGATAAGGATCATATTGATCCTGATATTTCTCATAAACGGCCTTAAAACTCGCTCGCTGAATGGCAATAATAATCTCTAAATCCTCAGCGCCTGCCCGTTCAATATAAATCATACTCGCACCTCCAAATAATCACTCAACCTGTCCTGCAGCTGCGGAATAACCTTGTCATCTGCTAAAAACTGGCTCACATCCATCATCTGATAAACCTGGCCCTCATCACCAAAGACAATGCTGGCACATTCTTCCTGAGTGATGGTTCCCACCATAAAAATAGAGGTTTTGTCAGGATCAAGCATTCCTTGATATTCCTTAACCCAGAGAATATCTGCTTCTTCAAGCTTCAAACCAAGCTCTTCAAAAACCTCTCGTTGGACGCATTCAAAAGGCGTTTCCTCGTCCTCTCGGCCACCGCCCGGTAACTCCCACATATTGGGCCAAGGAATGGTTGAAATATCGTCTCGCAAGATAGTCAGCAGCTTGTCATCACTGAGCAAGGCAATCTTGCAGCCAGAAAATTCCATCTGTGTGTGCAGCAAATCTAGTCCTTCTGCATTTTCCATAAGCGCCTCCTAATACCTCGGATAAGGATAAAAGTCTGTCTCAGCCAAGTCAGCTCTGCCATTTTCAAAAGCCTCTACATTCCAAGCTAGCTCAAACTCTGCTGCCTCTGGATCTGCTAAGAAGTCCATGAGCGCATCGAGGCCAGACTCAGCTGTTTGGCTTAGGAAATCCACGAAATAAGCCAGAAACTCCCGTGACAGGCCCTTCTTCGGCTCATAGGGCAGGGCAGCCAGATAGTCCTCGGCCTCAAAACGAGACTTGACCGGATTATAGAAAAGCACGGCTTCCTCAAAGTAAATATCCTCAGCCGAGGCATTGCCCTCAGCATCAACTGTCTCAATCCCTCCTGGATTTTGCACCTCAAGGAGAAAGGCCACTTCCACCGTGTGGTTCTTCTTGTCCCAGTTTATCTCATAGTCAAAAGGAAAGCTCTTCCCCATTTCCTCGTCCAATATCTCCAAAAAACCGTACTTAGCCATGATTTCCTCTTTTCATTGTGATAAAATATTACTATCTACAATAGTAACACAAAAAGCCAAGAAAAACACTTGCAGAAAGGAAATCTTATGCCAGAAAACCTCGCCCTACGCATGCGACCGACCAGCATTGATCAAATCATCGGCCAGCAGCATCTGGTCGGACCTGGGAAAATCATCCGTCGCATGGTTGAAGCCAACCGCCTGTCCTCGATGATTCTATATGGACCACCCGGCATCGGCAAAACCTCCATCGCCTCGGCTATTGCCGGCACAACCAAGTTTGCCTTTCGGACCTTTAACGCCACCGTAGATAGCAAGAAGCGCCTGCAGGAAATCGCTGAAGAAGCGAAATTTTCCGGCGGACTGGTGCTCCTGCTAGATGAAATTCACCGCTTGGACAAGACCAAGCAAGACTTTCTGCTGCCACTATTAGAAAGCGGTCTGGTCATCATGATTGGGGCGACGACGGAAAATCCTTTCTTTTCTGTCACCCCTGCTATCAGAAGCCGGGTTCAGATATTTGAGCTTGAGCCCCTCAGCAACGACGACATTCGGACGGCCATTCAGCTAGCCCTGACAGACAAGGAGCGAGGATTTGATTTCCCAGTGGAGCTAGACGATGAGGCTCTGGACTTCATCGCCATCTCTACCAATGGAGATTTGCGCTCCGCCTATAACTCGCTGGATTTAGCGGTGCTTTCTACCCCAGAAGATAGCAAGGGCATCCGCCATATTACACTTGATGTGATGGAAAACAGCCTGCAAAAGAGCTATATCACCATGGATAAGGACGGGGACGGCCATTATGATGTCCTCTCTGCTCTGCAGAAGTCCATCCGTGGCTCCGATGTCAATGCTAGCCTCCACTACGCAGCTCGCCTCGTTGAGGCAGGAGACCTACCTAGCCTAGCTCGACGCTTGACCGTTATCGCTTACGAGGATATTGGTCTGGCAAATCCTGACGCCCAAGTCCATACCGTTACAGCTCTAGAAGCTGCCCAACGGATCGGCTTTCCTGAAGCCCGTATCCTCATTGCCAATATTGTCATTGATTTGGCGCTGTCGCCCAAGTCCAACTCAGCCTATGTGGCCATGGACAAGGCCTTAGCTGACCTACGGAGGAATGGAAACCTGCCCATTCCCCGCCACTTACGCGACGGCCACTATGCCGGCAGCAAGGAATTGGGCAACGCACAGGACTATCTCTACCCTCACTCCTATCCTGGCAATTGGGTCAAGCAGGACTATCTACCCGACAAGATAAAAGATGCCAATTACTTCACGCCTAATGAGAATGGCAAATACGAGCGAGCCCTTGGATTGACCAAGAATAAGATCGATGACTTAAAAAAATGATGGCATCGTTTGCAAAAAATCACATTTTTCTCTTGAATTTTTCAAAATTTATGGTATTATAATTATAGAAACGCTGTGGTGTACGACTTCACACTTAAGTGTTGACCGACTATTTTTTGTATTATTAGGGAAACAAAAGACTTCTAACAGCGTGCAAGCCGTGTCACGCGGAAGCAGCTTCAGTTAGAGCGAGTTGCCCACCTGCTTAATTGCGCGGGTTCAATACAAATCGTGAAGGTCCGGCACCAATACAGCTTTTTCTCTTGCCTCCTTAGCTCAGTTGGTAGAGCAGTAGACTCTTAATCTATGGGTCGCAGGTTCGAGCCCTGCAGGGGGCATAGAAAGTATGACTAAGAAAGCCTATTCTGTAGGCTTTTTTACTTGCTCTGAAATCATTCTGCCCCATCATTTGCCCCACATTTTTTATTAGCAATCTTTCCAAACATCTCTTATTTGATTAAATTCTTCAAAAATTTTCTCTTCTAAAGTGTATCCATACACTTCTACCAACATCGAAATATCTCTATGCCCTAGAATTTTTGCAATAACTCCAAGGTCAAATCCTTTGTGCCAGAGGTAGCTTCCATAGGTGTGGCGTGCTCCTTTTGTCGTGATAATTGGATAAATGTTCAACTCATTTAAGAGAACACTCAAAGCTTTATTGACACTTGCAATATCTGGTACCAAGTGAATATATCCATAATGCTGAAAAATCATTTTATACCTATTCTTGATTCCTAGCTCTTTATTAGCCTTCTCCTGTTCAATTTTTAGGACTTGTAATATCTTAATACATTCTTCGTCTATCGGTACCATCCGAATAGACGTTTTATTTTTTGGAGGGACAAATTTATGAGAAAGGGTATTAAACCTCCTATATGTTTTTAGCAGTCCTCTGTCAAAGTCAACTTCATTCCAAGTTAACGCTATTAACTCTCCAAACCTCATGCCTGTTTTTAATAGAAAATAGACAATATAAGGAACAATTGAACGTTGGTAATCAAATTTTCTCTTTACTGCTAAAAGTAAATCCAGATAGTCCTTTTCTGTATGTAAATATTTCTCTTCTGTCATCTGTTGTTCTTTGGATGAAAATAACTCGACATGTTGTGTAAAATCATCTATTAGAACTTTGTCTGCAATTGCCATTTGGATGCTCTGATGAATCCCAGTATACAATCTACCAAGAAAATTTCTACCAACTGTTTGTCCATACTTATTCATAATTCTTTGGTATTCACTCGCACGAATTTGAGTGACTTTTTTATTTCCAAATAATCTTTCAATTGTGTTTTTACGGAGAAGATATTTTTTCTTTGTCTCTTCCGACCTACTACTCGGTAGAATTTTTAGTTCAAGCCATTCTTGATACAGATCTACAAGAGAAATATCTCTAGAAATTCTTTTTCCTAAACGAAGTTCTTGCAGAATCGGTTCAGCTTCTGACTCTGCAAGTTTTTTTGTTTTAAAACCGCTATTATGAACAACAGTTTTCCCTTCGCTACGAATTTCATAGGTCCATAAATTACTATCTCCTCGCTTTCGATAACGAACACTTGCCATATTACGCCACTTCAGTTCCTAGAATCTCATTTACAACACTTTTTGGAACAACCATCAAACGTTTGCGATTATAAAATGTATAGCCTCGTGAGACAAGTAATTCTCTTGCCTGATGAATGATATCATTTGCTGTATGAGGGCGATAGCCCATTTCAATTAATTCTTTGTTACTAATTAAATTATTGTCCATAGTTATCCTCCTTATTTATTTTCTAAATTCAGAAACTCGCCTACAAGTAGTTGTAATTCTGCATTTAATTTAGGGAGATTCTGTATTAATACTTCTTTTAATTCTTCCGCAAATTGGTTCGTTTCTTCTCTCAATAGTTTGCGGACTCTTGTTTTTTTCTTTTTGATGCTGTCTGATTTTAAATTTGGAAAAGCCAATGATAACAGTTCAGGATTGTTGAGAAAGATAATTGTAAATGCTCTTTGCTCCACTCGAATATGATCTAGCTTATAAAAACCGAAATTATCAAGTCTACTCATAATATCTTGGACCATCTCCTCACCAATCGCTTTGGTTCTGAGTTGGAACTCTAGTCTCCACCAAAACGGATTTACACCCAAATCTAGCTTCTCTTGGCGCTTGTGAGCAATGATTTCTTTATTCTTATCATATAACCTAACTTGTACATTACTACCGCTAGAACCCCAATATTTCATCTCTAATTCGCCCCCTCGACCATAGAAGACCTTATGGGTAACACCACCTTTAATATGTTGCAAATTAACGATTTCAGGCCTATTGAAAATATCAAATGCCAAATCAAAACGAGACAATCGTACCGTCAATGAATTCAATCTAGCAAAGTACATTAATTGCCTCCATACTTTCATCCCATCAAATTCTTTTAAAGTATTAGGATTGAAATCAATTCTTATTAATTGTTCATTTCCATAAGTGGATAATTGAAAAAATATAATATTGATCGAATCATACTCATTAAAATCCTTAGCTAAAGTAAAGACATCATCTCGCACGTTATCATGTATTTCAAATGCGTCAACTCTTGTACTTATTGCCTATTTCAAATTTTTAAAAATTCGTCTTAGCGAACCAGTGTCTGTATCCCAGATAACCGTTAATCTATCAATACTGACATCTAGTCGCTGTACTAATTTTCCTACATCACATTGTTCCTGAATGTTTCTTAAATCTTGTATAGAGACCAACAAAATTGCCCCCCTTTTTTTAGATTTTTTGGCTCTCAGAAACGCCGTCAAATCAACGTTTACCCGTTCCGTTGTTCTTTGGACGTTGTCCTAAGTGTACCTTTTTGCTGGCTGTTAGAATAGCCAGCTTTTGCTTGGTAAGAAATTGTGTGGACGGCAGTCTGCAGGACTTCGCCTGACTTCCCGTCAGGCGAAGTCCCTTGCCCTTGTCCACTCAATTTCTAGCACCAAGGCTTCTAATAGTCATAAGTCGTGGTCTCGTCCTCAAGTCCTTCCTCACTATTACTAAACTAACATACCTTTTTGTGTTATTTATAACTTATTTTTAAGTTATAAATATATTTTATAAAAAACATTTTAGTTAGTCAACTAAAAACTTGATTTGTAAGTTTATAGGTGATAAAATAAGTTAAAAATAAAAGAATAGGAGTTTTCCATGACCTTTATTATTCAAAATTTTGGACCCAATTTGGCACGCCTACGCATAGAAAAAGGAGTAAGTCAAACTCAACTAGCTGAAGATTTAGGAATTGGTAAACAGTCCATCTCTGATTACGAAAAACAAAAAAGCTATCCTACCTTTGCAAATTTGGATAAGATAGCAGAATATTTTAATGCAACTCCAACCCAACTCTTTGGAACGAGTAAAGAGATTGAGTTAGAAAAGAGTGTTCTTGAATCTAATGAATACTCTGATAAAGTAAGTGAGATTTTAAAAGCTGTCAAATACATCGAAGATTTTCTAGAAACTGATGGACAGTACTTAGAGGATTTACTTTACTTAACAAGAGGCAACCAACTATACACAGAAGATGGAGATGAGTTGTATATTGATCCAACTTCTCAGAAAAGAACACTTCATAACCAATATGAACCTGGTTTTATTGTAGCAAGGGATAAATCTCCACTAGAACTCTTAATTGAAAATAAGGAATTGTTTGATAAATAGAAAAAGCGAGGATAACCTCGCTTCAGATTGAAGTTAAAATCTTTAGAAGACACTTTTATAAGGACTTTGTCTTCAATCTGTGAAAAGGAGTGAAAACTCCTTTTCTTTTTGTAAGTCAGACTGAAACTTCCAAATTGTTTATTTATTTTATTGACATTTTCTATAAAAATAAGTACAATAGTTTTATTAGCAAACTATACTATACTATATAGAGGGTATTGAAATGAAATTTTCTAATCGTTTACTGCTATTCCTTGCAGGAGTTGTTTTTGTCCTTTTAGGACTTTTCCTATTTACAAACCCAGTAGCTAATCTTGTTGCTTACAGCTGGTGGATTGCATTTAGTTTACTGGTTTCTTCTATAGCAGCTATTTTAGGCTATTTCTCTGCACCAAAAGAGCTTCGCTCACCTGTTTATCTTTTCCAAGGATTTGTTAGTCTTCTCTTAGCTCTTTACCTCGTTGCTTATGGCTTTTTGACCCTGCCGGTCGTCATTCCGACCATTGTAGGAATTTGGTTAATTGTAGAAGCCATTATTGCTTTCTTTAAAGGCAATCGTCTAGGATTGATTTTCCCTATTATTGGTAGCAATATCACGTGGGTAGCCTTGCTTGAATTTTTACTAGGTCTAGTGATTCTGTTCAATCCAGTGGCTACAGGTGTCTTTGTCGTTTATGTCATTGCCTTTGCATTTTTAGTTACTGGCTTCACCTACATTATTGAGGTCTTTCGTAAATAGTCTAGTTGCTATTTCTATCGCATTCAAAAAAGCTGGGAAATCATATTCTCAGCTTTTTTGTCTCTTTAATTATCACTTTTTCGCATTCCATTCTGCGTAGAATTGCTCCAAGTATTCTTCCAAAAAGTGATGGCATAGTGCTCTAGCATTCGATAAGTTGCAATAATAACCGGTCGAGAACGGGGCATCGACTCAATCATACCGAAAATAAAAGAGCGAATGTTATCTGCAAAAAGAAAGCTTAGATTCTTTGCGATTTCAACAAAAAAAGCACTGTTTGTACTGACCCCAAAAAGTTAGACAAGTAATTTAAGTGAAGGATTTAGTTCTGTATTTCACAGGACTAATGTAAGTGGCTCATTTGGACTATCCTCCTGTTTTGTTTTGTCACTTACAGTATAGTCCTTTTAGGCTTTTCTTGTATTTTGAGTTTAACTAGCACCACGGGTATTATTTTTCCTTTTACTTACCAGATAGAAGTTAAAACTTAATTGAAAAGAACCATTTAATTTAACTAATGAGAGAAATTTTCGAAAAAAAATTAACAGACTGAAGAGACTGAGGTAATTAGGAATCGGTAAACAGTCCATCTCTGATTACGAAAAACAAAAAAGCTATCCTACCTTTGCAAATTTGGATAAGATAGCAGAATATTTTAATGCAACTCCAACCCAACTCTTTGGAACGAGTAAAGAGATTGAGTTAGAAAAGAGTGTTCTTGAATCTAATGAATACTCTGATAAAGTAAGTGAAATCTTAAAAGCTGTTAAATACATCGAGCATTTCCTACATACTGATGGACAGTACTTAGAGGATTTACTTTACCTAACAAGAGGCAACCAACTATACACNTTTGCAAATTTGGATAAGATAGCAGAATATTTTAATGCAACTCCAACCCAACTCTTTGGAACGAGTAAAGAGATTGAGTTAGAAAAGAGTGTTCTTGAATCTAATGAATACTCTGATAAAGTAAGTGAAATCTTAAAAGCTGTTAAATACATCGAGCATTTCCTACATACTGATGGACAGTACTTAGAGGATTTACTTTACCTAACAAGAGGCAACCAACTATACACAGAAGATGGAAAAGAGTTGTATATTGATCCAACTTCTCAGAAAAGAACACTTCATACCCAATATGAACCTGGTTTTATTGAAGCAAGAGATAAATCTCCACTAGAACTCTTAATTGAAAATAAGGAGCTATTAGATTAAATAAAAAAAGCGAGTTTTAGGCTCGCTTTTTCTATTGTATAATCTTATTCTTCAGTTCTTCCGGTTGCTTAGTTGCATTGAACTCAACTCGTTTTGTTGTTCCATCTTTCTCAGTATGATAATAACTTGAATGTTTCAACACCCATTCTTTATTACCAATCATCAAACACTCCGCCTGTAAGTTGGTACATGAGGTAAATGTGTCCAAGGTTTTTACAATTCGCGCCACATGAAATTATTTAAGCATCTCCTTTTCTCTCATTACCATTTTCTGTTATAATAAATTGTACTTCTAGAATAGAAAGGACTTAAGATGACAACTCTTATTAAACATAAACGTGTAGAATTTTCAGAACTATTTTATGACCTAGTGTTTGTTTTTGCAATTTCAAAAGCAACTGCTTTAATTCACCCTCTTCATAGCGGTGTTGTGGCTTGGGATTCTTTACTTGATTTCTTCATCTCTGTCATGGTTATCATCAATTCCTGGATGATTCAAACCATTTATACCAATCGCTATGGAACAAACTCGTTATTTAACATGGTAATCATGTTTATCAACATGGGACTTATGCTCTTTATGTCCAATATGATTGGATACAATTGGCAACAATGGTTCTATTATACCTGTTGGGCTGTTGGTACATTGACCCTTACCTTATTTTTTCAATATTTGGTTGAGTTTTTTAGAGAATCAACCGATAATACTGATCGGGAAAGTATCAAAGGTTTTCTATGGTTAACAGGTCTAGGAAGTTTAGGAGTCTATCTGGCAGCTCTTTTTCCTATTTACGTTGGAGTCTATATCTTTATTGCTAGTATTCTGCTAACATTTATTGTGCCAATTTTCTTGATTACTAAAGATGAGCATTTCCAGGTAAATCTTCCCCATTTAATCGAGCGCGTCTCCCTTCTTGTCATTATTACGTTTGGAGAGATGGTTGTTGGGCTAGCTAGCTTCTTTACAGTCGAGAATTTCTCGATTTATTCGGTTCTCAATTTCGTTATCATGCTTTCCCTGTTCTTGTTTTATTTTGGCGAATTTGACCATGCTATTGATGAAGGATCTAGTCAAAAGGGATTATTTGTAATTTATAGTCACTATCCTATTTTCATCGGGCTTATGTTGATGACAGTTTCGATGGGTTATCTCCTGAATCCCGAGGCTAATCTTCTCGTTGCAATCAGCTTCTTTTATATCGGAATTGGCCTCTTCCAAGCTGCTGTCCTAGCAAATGGGCCCTATAACAAAAACTATCTTCGCTATCCGAGAAGTTACTACTGTGCTCAAGCGACACTCTATCTGGTTGCCTTGATTCTCTCTTTGCTTTTCGCTTCTAATCCTATAACAGTGTTGAGTATTGCAACCATCTTCGCTCTAGCTATAGCCATTCATTTTATTTATTTTTATGTGACACAGAATAAAAAATATTCCAAATCTAACTGGGGGTTCTTTTAATGAGTTTATAACATAAAAAAGCTTTGGGAACCAAGGCTTTATATGATATCAATCACCGACCACGAAAATGTTTAGCTTACAGAACTGCTAGTGAAGCTCTAGAGGATGAGTTCGAGTAAATGTTGCACTTATTCTTGCAATTTATCATTTACTTGATGCACGAACTCGATATTTTTTTCGTTAATTTGTTTTTGCCCCACTTTTGCCCCATTTTTAAATCCTGACATTGAAAATACCTAAAAGTATTTCCCTAAAATCAGCTATATTTCAACATTTTTGTTTATTTTCAATATGAAAAGTTCTTACAAATCCATGCAGGGGGCATAGAAAGTATGACTAAAAAGCCTTGGAATCCAAGGCTTTTTCATTATTTTACAAATTTTTGTCTCATTATCCGTACAATAAAAAGACTTCAAACCATTGTTTTGGATCAATAGTTTGAAGTCTTTTTTACTTTATTGATTTCAAAAAAGTTGTACTTTCTTCGATGTGTCTTACATCATGCCGCCCATCATGCTTGGGTCCATAGCTGGTGCTGCTGGCGCAGGTTCTGGCCTATTGGCCACAACTGCTTCTGTTGTCAAAATTAGACTAGCAACTGAAGCGGCATTTTGCAGGGCTGAGCGCGTCACCTTAACTGGGTCAATGATTCCAGCTTCAATCATGTTCACCCATTCGCCAGTCGCTGCGTTAAAGCCTGTACCAGCTTCAGAGTTTTTCAGGCGGTCGATGATGATAGAGCCTTCAAAACCAGCATTCAAAGCGATTTGACGGACAGGCTCTTCCAAAGCGCGGAGGACGATGTTCCGGCCAGTCGCTTCATCGCCTGTTAAGTCAAGGTCAGCTACTGCATCTAATACGCTAACAAAGGCTGTACCACCACCTGACACGATCCCTTCTTCTACTGCGGCACGAGTCGCATTAAGGGCATCTTCAATGCGGAGTTTCATTTCTTTAAGTTCGGTTTCGGTTGCAGCACCGACCTTAATCACAGCTACACCACCGGACAATTTAGCCAGACGTTCTTGCAATTTTTCTTTATCAAACTCAGAAGTTGTACTTTCGATTTGCGATTTAATAACGGCCACACGGTTAGCAATGGCTTCTGGATTACCAGAGCCTTCCACAATCACAGTGCTATCCTTGTCAACAGTTACTTTAGAAGCTTGTCCAAGCGCTTCAATGGTCGCATCTTTGAGCTCCAGACCAAGGTCTTCTGTAATCACTGTACCACCAGTCAAGATGGCAATGTCTTCCAACATAGCCTTGCGACGGTCACCGAAACCTGGTGCTTTAACAGCCACGACATTAAAGGTACCACGAATCTTGTTAAGAACCAGTGTTGGCAGAGCTTCACCATCCACATCATCTGCAATGATCAAGAGCGGACGGTTGGTTTTCAAAATACTTTCCAACAATGGCAAAATCTCTTGAATGTTAGAAATTTTCTTGTCTGTAATCAAGATATAAGGGTTGTCCAGATCAGCCACCATTTTTTCGCTATCCGTCACCATGTATTGAGACAGGTAGCCACGGTCAAACTGCATTCCTTCTACGACATCCAGCTCTGTTTCCATCCCTTTGGACTCTTCGATGGTGATAACGCCATCGTTGCCAACTTTTTCCATAGCTTCAGAGATGTACTCGCCGACTTTCTCGCTGCGAGAAGATACGGCAGCAACCTGAGCAATTGCTTCCTTGTTAGAAACTGGAATCGCAGTTTCTTTCAGAGCGCTGACAGCAGTCGCAACTGCTGCTTCAATTCCGCGGCGGATACCGATTGGGTTGGCACCCGCAGTCACGTTTTTAATCCCTTCTCGGACGATAGCTTGGGTCAAGACAGTAGCAGTCGTTGTTCCGTCTCCAGCGATATCATTGGTTTTTGAAGCCACTTCTGACACTAGCTTAGCACCCATATTTTCAAAATGGTCTTCCAGTTCGATTTCCTTGGCAATGGTCACACCGTCATTGGTGATGAGGGGTGAACCAAAAGATTTTTCCAAAACGACATTGCGACCTTTAGGGCCCAAGGTTACCTTGACAGTATCTGCTAGAATATCCACACCACGAACCATTGCGCTGCGTGCATCTGATGAAAATTTAATATCTTTTGCCATTTTTAAACCTCTTTCTTAGATTTTTACTCCACAATTGCAAGAATGCTTGCTTCCCCAACAACCAAGAATTTCTCATCTTGATCTTTGACTTCAATGCCAGCATGACTTTCAACTAAAACCTTATCACCTGGCTTGACACTTGGTGCAACCAACTCTCCGTTCAACGTACGGATTCCTTGGCCAACTGCAATAACTTTTGCTTCTTTTGTCGCGTCCTGTCCTGCACCAGCAATGACAAAGCCACCAACTTTCTGTTCTTTTTCTTCTACTTTTAAGACCACACGGTCACCTAATGGTTTTAACATCTTTTTCCTCCAAAGATTGAATTTTAGCACTCTATGACATCGAGTGCTAATCTATAGTTATTATTTTATCACTTGGTCAGAAATAGTCAAGAAAAAACTTTGCCGAATGACAAAGTTTTTGGGGAAATTAATTGGAAACATTATTGAGCTAACTTCAGTTTCTCTTCAAAATCATCAATCACTTTTTGCAGATTTAGTCTACCCTTGTAGATGCCATAGCCAAAGACCAGCATGACAAGAATTCCCAAAATAGCTAAGATGACTCCTACGATAAACAGAAGCAGATTAGTTCGATGAAAGAGATAAATCAGGACAAAACCGATACTGGCAATGGTAAAGAAAAGACTAAACCAGCGTCCGAGATTTTCAATCATATGCTTCTGGTATTGAATTTCTGTTTCATAGCCTTGAATCAATTCTTGTTCTGTCATGATTTTTCCTCTTTTTCTTAATATTGGAGACCTGGGTTAAAGAAGCCAGCCAGTACTCCAAGAAAGGCGATAACAACCAGAATGAGCATCACTTTGATTGGAGAAAGGTTCTTCTTGGCCATGAGCCACCAGCAAAATACGATAAAAACAGCTGTTAAGAGACCTGGGTAAACACCGTCTAATTTATCTTGTAAGACAAGGTAAGGCTCTTTTTCACCCGGATTGGTCAATTGGAAGGCAGTTTTGATAGGTACCCAAGTTGCTGCAACAGCACCGATAACCATTCCGCCGACAATCCCAACAGATTTACGGATAGCTTGCCCTTGTTCTCCTACTAGAAATTCAACGGCCTTGTCTCCCAATTCATAGCCTTTAAAGTAAGCGAAACGCATACCGAAATAAGCCAGCAGATTCCAAACTAGGATATAGAAGATGGCACCGACAGGTGAGCCTCCATTTGAAAGCCCCATTGAAATCCCTAAAATAACTGGAATCAAGGTTCCAACGATCAGAGAGTCACCGATACCAGCAACCGGCCCCATCAAGCCAGCCCGAAGTCCGTTGATGGTTTCGTCATTTACTGCTTCTGCACCATTGGCACGCGCTTCTTCCAAACCAGCTGTGATCCCAACGACCAGAGTACCCAGCTGAGGTTCCGTGTTGAAGAAGGCTGTATAAGTGTGCATAGAACGCGCTTGCTCTTCTTTTGTATCGTACAATTCTTCCACGATTGGTAGCATAGAAGTCAAGTAACCAAAAGTCTGCATGTGCTCTTGAGAGAAGCAGGTCAAGTGACCATAGTACCAGTGGTGGAATGATTTGGTCAGTGTTTTTTTAGATATTTTTTTAGTTGCCATCTTAGATATCCTCCTCGTCATCATCGTCAAAATCACCTACTGCCACAGCACTAGCTTTGACATTTTTCGCCATCTGTACTTCATAGAAGAGCAGGGCAAAGATCAGTGATACAACTGCACTAGACACAAGGTTGAGGCCAAGTGAGGCAGCCAAGGTAAAGCCAACGAAGAATGGGACAAAGTCTGTCACTTTTTCAACGATTTGTTTCAAGAGAATCGCAATACCGACACATGGGAGGAGAGAACCTACTGTGAAGAGGGTTTTCATTGGTAGACCATCCATTGGGAGGGCATCTTTCAGAGCTGTAACAGCATCAGCACCGTAACGGCAAAGAATTAATGTTGGCAAAAAAGAGAAGAGGAAGTGGGAAACCCAAGGCAGATACCAGTCAACTGCATACAATTTTTTGTATGCTCCCTGTTCGACTGCTTTCCAGCCCATGTGTTGCCATACCAAGTTCATCGTTGCTGTTCCGTAGAAGAGAACAGTTCCCAGCGTACCAACCAGCACACCCATTGATTTTGCAAAGTCAGCAGCCTGCTGAGCATCTGAAATCCCTTGTGACTTGATCGCAACCATTGCCAAAGGAATACCGATATAAGAAACTGCACGGACATCGGCCGAAACAGTACCGCCAGGGGTTACCAGCGCGATATACACCAACTGCATGGCTACCCCACAGATAATACCGAGGCTCACATCTCCTAAAATCAAACCACAGACGAGGCCTCCGACAAGCGGACGTCCAAGTGTATAGTTACCAATACTTGAGCCACCCATACCCGGCATAGAGGATAAACTAGCAAAGATACCGAGTATTGCGGCTTGCAACCAAGAAATTGTCATAATCTTTCTCCTTTAAGTAAGATCGAGCAGGAGCTCAGTTCCAACTCCTTCAAACAGACCCTGCCCCGCAAGGCTATCGAAAGTCCAAAACCTTGTCCTGCTTAACTTCTGCTCCTGTTTAAAAACCAAATTTAGATTTGAAATCGCTCCAGTAACCGATGGAAACGTCTGGAAGCAGCTGGAATTTCACCTTGTAACCTGCTTTTTCAATCGCTTCAATCGCTTCCGCTTCTTCTTGCGTGATGGATTGATTGTTGCCCAGCTTGACAGCTCCTGGACGGTCATTGGCTGGTCCGACGATGATTTCTTTGACATTACCTGGCACAAATCCTTGGTCCACCAAGATTTCTTTCATATCAATCGGATTTTTGGTAATCAAGAAATAGCGGCTGTCAGATTCAGTTACCTTGCCAGATTTTTCCTTGAAGGCTTCCTTAGTCCAAACGAAAGTTTTCTTGTCAGAAGCCCCTTTGTAGGCTTGAATCAAGACTTTGTTGCTGGCTGCTGCATCATTGACTGCAATCAGCCCATCGCAAGGATATTCCTTAGCCCAACGAGTGACAGTTTGACCGTGGATCATGCGGTCGTCAATCCGTACAAATGTTACTACCATTTTGAATCTCCTATCTAAGTTAGTAAATGAATAACTTTTTAAATGTCGTCGTCTTCCTCATCATCGTCTGATGAAACTTCAAACTCCTGCAAGGCTGCCGTCGCTTCTGAAAGAATCGTTTGAGCAAGGTCTTTGCCTTCCAGCATGTCCTTCATCACAAGGCCAGTGAGCCCCATCGTCAGATTCAGCCCTCCAAGAATGACTGCCGAATCCAATTTGCCTAATTCTGCTAGGACACTAGCCGCTGTGGTCAAAGGACTGCCTCCGACAATATCGGCTAAAACCAAGACTGAATCATCTGCTTCTAAACCTGCCAAGGCTTGACGGAAATCGAGAGCAAAATCATCGACTGATTTTCCCTCTTTCAGACCCATAGCGATGATTTGGTCTGTTTTATCACCAGCAAACATCTTCAAGGAGCTTTGTACGCCTTCAGCTAGCCCCCCATGACTGACCAGTACAAGATATTTCATCTTTCCTGCCTCCTTATTTTCTTGATTCTATTGTACACAAAATGAAATCGCTTCCCTATTGTCAAATGTCACTTTGAAAAGATGACAAATGTGAGTTTAGATGTGACAAATGTCATATTGGTCTAGTCACCCGTGGCTTTTTTTCTGACTTAATTAGAAATAAAAAAGAAAGCAGAAAATTATCTGCTTTCTATTTCTCTTTGAATGCTCGGCAAGGCACTGTCAATCTCTTGATTTCCCAGAGCTTCCTTAATCAAATAATCAAGCCTTTCCAAGGTCTGCCGATCGACTTCTTGTCCAATATCTATGATAGAACGCTCCATCATACTATCTAGCCTCTCAGAAGTCAGAGAATCCAAGCCGAAGTCATCTGCCTGCAGAATTTTTCTGGTTTGTTGACTTTTCACAACAGAGGGCAAGACTGAAGTTCCCTGCGATTTTTCAAACAAGGCCTGCTGGCTCTCTTTGTCCTGTGACAACAAGAGCATAAATTCCCAAGCCAGCTTCTCTTGCTTGGTGTTGGAAGACATGCCAAAGAGGGAAGTCTTGACCTGAGTTCCCATCACCTTGCTATTGGCTGTCGGCATCGGGATACAGGTCCAAGAAAAGCTAGAATACTTGGCAACATGGTATGGGTAGGGCTTGTAGGTCCGATACTGGGCCAGACTCATAGGATAGAAGGCCACCCGCCCCTCATCAAAGTCATGAGAAGTCACCTTATAGTGCTGGCTGAGCATATCTAGCTTGCTCATAAAGGCCAAGGCTTGGTGCATATCTGGGCTGTCTACATTGATACCGGATTTATCGGTCAAATGGCCGCCGTAAGCTACCAGAGCTTGCTGCCAAGTGTAATCTGTAATACCATACTGATCTACCACGCCATCGCCATTGGTATCCTTGGTTACTTTCTTGCAAATCTCATAGAAATCCGCCAGGGTCCAACCTGACTCAGGAATGCTGATTCCTTCTTTTTCAAGCAGGTCCTTATTGACACACATCATGATAGGATTGCTCTCAACTGGAAGAGCATAGCTGACTCCCTGATATTGCCCAGCTTCATAAGCGACGGGATAAAAGGCTGCCCGTTCATCATCCGTTAAAAGGGTATCCAAGGATTTGAGGGCACCAGCAGAAGCCAACATGCTAAAGTCATTTTCTGGCACCATGAAAAGATCTGGCTGTTCGCCTTTTAAAACCTGTTCTGCCAGCCAGTCAGCATAATTCTTCTTGGGAATCCCGCTTTCGTAGACGACTTTGACATGGGGATGCGTCTTTTCAAACTTTTTAATCAGGGTGTCCAAGACCTTGTTTTCACGACTATTTGGAACATCCCAGCTAGAGCCCGCATAGACACCGATGTGTAGGACTTTTTCATGACTAGACGACCAAAGTGCAAAGCTTAAAATACCTGAAACAAAAACCAAAACAAGAACAACCAAATGTCTAAGTCGCCACTTCATTTGTCACTTCCCTTGCTAAAGTCTCGCTGGGTGACTCCGGTCTGCACGGCCCAGATAGCCAGCTGAGTCCGGTCACGCAGATTCAGTTTAGATAGAATCCCTGATAAGTAGTTGCGCACGGTTCCTTCCGACAGATAAAGCTTGGCTGCAATCTCCTTATTAGAAATTCCAAAGCCAATCTGCTGGATAATCTTCCACTCTGTCTGGCTCATGTCCTCTACATTTTCCTCTGACACCGTGATAGCAAAGTTGGACTGGGCCATCTGTGAAAAGATTTTGAAAACCTTGGTGGCAATATTGGGATTGATCATAGCTCCGCCTCGATAGACTGTCTGAATGGCTTCGTAGAGCTCTTCTGTCGAGACCCCTTTGAGAATATAGCCAGACGCGCCGTATTTGAGAGCAGAAAAGATAAATTCATCGTCATCAAAGGTCGTCAGAATGATAATCTTAACATCCGGATACTGTTCCTTGACAGCCTTGGTACAGAGTACACCGTCCATGATCGGCATGCGGATATCCATCAAAATTACATCTGGGCGTACCCGATGAAGCTTTTCCAGAACTTCCTTGCCGTCTCCAACTGTCCCAACTACCTCGATGTCAGCATGAGCGGACAGGATGATTTGCAGAGACTCACGAATCAAGGCCTGATCGTCTGCAATTAAAACTTTAATCATTCCAACCTCCTATTTTAGGGATTTCAATGTAGGTATAGAAGCCCTCTCGATTTTCAAAATGAACCTTCCCACCGATAATAGCCAACCGTTCCTGCATTTGCTTCAGACCATAGCCATAGTGCAATTCATCAAACCCTACACCATCATCTCGAATGGTCATAATATAATTTTCTTTTTCTAACAACTCAATCCAAACGGTCTTGGCGTGCCCGTGACGCACAGAATTGGTCATTGATTCCTGAACGATGCGAAACACAATATCTTCTTTGGCAATATCTAAATCGATCGTATCCCATTCATAGAGAAAATGGATATCCAAGTTGGAAATGGCTTCATACTCTCGAATAATCTTTAACAAAGCCTCTTTCAGACTATTATTCTCCAAAGTTCCCGGCCGCATTTTATTGAGTGAACCTCGGACATCCCGAATCCCGTCACGAACGACGACTGAGACATTGTTGAGCTGCTCTTTGGCCCGCTCGGTATCAATGTCTACTAGTACCTTGATCGCATCAATTCCCGCTGAGATACCCGTCAAAGCATGCCCCAGTGTATCATGAATCTCACGGGCAATCCGCTTTCTTTCTCGGTCTTCAGCAATTTTTTCTGATAAGGCTAGATAGCTGTTCAACTCCCGATTGGCCTGAGAAGCCATGCGGAGTTCCTCCTCAATTCGGTGCCGCTCTGTAATCGCCGACATGATATAAAAGAGCAAGGAAATCATAAAAACAACAATATTGAGGGAGAAAAGAAAGTTCTTACCAAAAAGCAGTAGCAAACGTATAGATTCTGGATAAAAACGAATATAGGTATCCAATGAAGGCAGTTTAACAAAGAGTGACAGCAGGTCGTAGTTTGACAATAGCAACATACTGAAACTCAAGATAATAAAGGAAAACCAGTATTTTTTGTCCTTGGAGGCATTGAACTCTTTGGAGCCATAGAAAATATCTGCAAAGACGAGAAGAATCAGCCCATTGTAAGACGAATGCAGGGCAGTAAAGATGACCAGCATTAGCAAAATCTCAATCATGGTCACCTTATCATAAACGGATAGCTGATTGGGGTGCTTTTCCCGATAGTACATCACCAGCAATAGACAAGCATAAAAGATAATGGAAATCAGAAAAGTGAAACTGGGAGATCCTGGAATGGCATCTAAGCGTTCCAAAAGCGAGTGACTGAAGCCTCTTGTCACGGCATAATTAGTTGCAAAGAGGTAAATCGAAGCATTATAGACAATGGCTATAAAATTGATGACCATCAGAGCTATTTTACTGTAAAAAATGCTTTTGTTTGGTTTCATTACTGCCACCCTGTAACTGTATACTCGCTGATATTGTCCTTGTTTATCAAGCGGACTGGTATCAAATACTGTCTATCACAGGACTTCTTTTCCCGCAACAGCTCAATCACTTCTGCCACCTTTCGTCCCATCTGAATAGGCGACTGGGCCACTGTTCCTTGAATGTCGTTCGTATTGGCTAAAAAATTCTTAATATCTGGAGAAGCGTCAACTCCATAAATATAAATTTTTTCTGTGACACCTTGATCTTTGATTGCTGCCAAGGCACCGATTGCAGCACGATCATTAAGAGCCATGACGACGTTAAATTCTAAGCCATTATCCAAGGCATTTTTGACCTGGGGCATGCTTTCTTCGGTCTGTCCCAAAGTCTCCAGCTGAGAAACGATTCTATAGCTGGGATGGCCCTTGATAGTATCCAGAAAGCCCTGTAGCCGATCCATAGCTGAGATGGCATTCTGGTGTTCAAGTAAGAGAATATCTGCCTCAGAAAGCCGACCCATCATATCTTTAGCAATCAAAACTCCCGCTTGATAGTTATCCGACACGATAGTCGTATCAACGGCTACTTGCTTACTCATTGGCGCATCTACCACGATAATGCGGATGCCAGCTTTTTTAGCAGCATTCAAAGCCCTGATAATATCTGGACTATCACTCTTTACTGGGTTGATGACGATGACATCCACTTTCTCTTTGATAAAATAAGCAATTTGCTGACTCTGCTTTTTCTCATCCAATTCCGAATCACGAACATAGAGCCGACTCCCCTGTTGATTGGTTTTTTTCTCCAATTCAGCATTCAAGGTTTGATAAAAATCATTGTTCATGGTCATATAGGTTGCCCCGATTTTCATTTGATTGCTATCGGGCATGCTAGCCTTAGAATAAATAAAAGTAAGGCAACAGATTACCAGCACAAAAATAGACCAGAGAGCACATTTCTGGCAAGTCTGAATCCTCTTTTTTCCCTTACTCGATCTCATTCCCATCTCCTAGACACCTATACTTATTAACAGTTCACTTACGTTTATTATATTATAATCAAGCGAAAAATCAAAACGTTTCTTGAATTCTAATAAATCAGAGACTAAACGACAGACTTTTTTAGCTTCTGATTTTTAGGGCGAGATAAATGAATATCAAAAACAAAAACGAAGGTAGCCTCATGAAATACCTCCGTTTCTGTATATATTTATTCAAATACAAATTGATTGTGGTAGAGCTCAGAATAGAAGCCGCCTAGATGCAGCAATTCATGATGATCACCTCTTTCAATGACTTCCCCATCTTTTAAGACAATAATCTGGTCCGCATTTAATATGGTCTTTAGACGGTGAGCGATGACAAAGCTGGTTCGACCTGCTACAATAGCCTCCATCGCACTCTGGATCTTGCTCTCGGTTACCGTATCAACATTGGAGGTAGCCTCATCCAAGATCAGCACTTGAGGATCGGTCAAAAGGGTTCGAGCGATCGAAATCAATTGCTTTTGACCTGTTGAAAAGATGTTTTGATCATCATCTACTATTGTGTCGTATTTATCAGGCAAGCTTTCAATATACTCGTGAATATGGGTGGCACGCGCAGCGATTTCAACCATCTCCTGACTTGCATCCGGTACTCCAAATCGGATATTGTCTCGAATGGTTCCGCTGAACAAGACAGAATCTTGCAAAACGATACCTACATGACTGCGCAAGCTATCCAAGTCATAATCTCGGATATCGCGCCCGTCAAATTCGATACTGCCCTTATCCACATCGTAAAAACGATTGATCAGGTTCATGATGGTCGTCTTCCCTGATCCTGTCGGTCCTACAACGGCAATCATCTTACCTTTTGGCGCTGAAATGGAAACATCTTTCAAAATCGGCTTACCTTCGACATAAGAGAAATCCACATGCTTTATCTCGACGCCTTCTTTCAGCTCGGTAAAGGCCGGAGCATTCTGCGGACGCACTTCCTCGGGCGCATCAAACATTTCCTGAATCCGATCCGCACCAGTGAAAGCCAGCTGCAGACTTCCCCAGCTTGCCGCAACCTGAATGATAGGCTGATAGTATTGTTGAGAAAACTGTGTAAAGGTTGAAATCAGACCAATGGCTACTGAGGTCTTCACATTAGGATCATTGAGCATAATGGCTGAACCCACAAAAATCACGATAGCCGTATTGATCAGGCTCATTCCGTTCATGACAGGAAAGAGTAAGCCAGCAAAAGCGCGTCCTTTAAAGGTTGCTGACCGAACCTTATCATTTTGTTGGACAAAGCCTTTGATGACTTCTTCTTGCATTCCCTGCACAATGACTACCTTCTGGCCGGAAATCGTCTCATCCATATAAGCATTGAGCTGACCAACTTCTTTTTGCTGCAAGTCTGTGTACTTGCGAGCCAGCTTGACGATGGACACCAAGACAATGATGGCTACTGGCGTACTGGCAATCGTCACCCAAGCCAAGGTCGCATGCCGCATAAACATGATGATAATCAGACCAATGTAAAGAGCGATATTGCTCATCACTTGGACTAGGCTCTCGTTGAAAGCCTGCAAGATATTATCTAAATCGCTGGTAAAACGAGACAAGATATCCCCGTCTTGATGGCGGTCAAAGAAGGAAACGGTCAAGCGAGCTAATTTTCCAAAGAGACCCTTGCGCATTTCATTGGTTGAGTAAGAAATGATCCGACTCATCAATAGCATGTAGATCAAGCTAGATAGCGAAAGGAAGATGAAAGCCAGCGCCAAATTCCACATGATTCCTTGGAAAGCGGCAAAGGCTGAAACATCACCTGAAGCAAGCTTGCCACTCGCAAAAGCACTGCCCAACTCCACCAGCTCACTGATGGCGAGACCAGTAAAAATCGGAAAGAGAACCTGTAAAACCGTCGAGATGACAATCATAATCATGACGACCAAAAAGGCCAGTTTATACTGTTTGAAATATTGCCAGAAAAATTTTGCTGTCTTCATCTTAGTCCTCCTTTCCTTTTTGTGTCTCATAAATTTCTCGGTAGACATCATTTGTAGCAACCAAGTCTGCGTGTCTACCTTGGCCAATCAAGCGTCCTTGATCTAGCACCAAAATCTTGTCCGCATGAACCACGGAGCTAATCTTCTGGGCAATGATGATGGTTGTAGTTCCCTTCAAATCATTGTTCAGTGCCTCCTGAACCAGCTTTTCGGACTTGGCATCCAGAGCTGAAGTCGAGTCATCTAGGATAAGAATATTAGGATTGCTGACAACACCACGCGCGATGGACATTCTCTGCTTTTGTCCGCCAGAGAAATTATTTCCCCGTTCTTCGACTTGGCTGTTGTAGGTGTCTTCCATGCGATTGATAAACTCGCTTGCCTGTGCAATGTGCGCCGCCTGTTCTAACTCTGGCAGGCTGGCATTTTGCTTTCCTTGACGCAGATTGTCCGCAATCGTCCCCTTAAATAAAATAGCTTTTTGCAGAACGATAGAGACATTTTTTCTCAGCGAAGCTTCACTAATGTCTCGCAAGTCCTTGCCACCAATTTTAATGGAGCCTTCCTGAGGATCAAAAAGACGCGGAATGAGCTGAGCCAGAGTTGATTTCCCTGCTCCCGTCGCTCCGACAACACCAATCATCTCTCCTGGTTTGACTTCAAAGCTAATATCCTTGAGCATGGGCTCTGTATCTGTCGGATAGGTAAAGGTCACATGGTCAAAGACCAGACTACCTTCCAAATCTTCTTCAGCTTCATTCTTGAAGGTCATCGCTGGCTCTGTATCCAAGACCTCCTTGATCCGCCGAATTGATACCATGGCACGTGTAACGGTATTGCCCAGAAAGCCAACCATGATGATGGTAAACATAATTTGATTCAGGTAAGAAATGAAAGAGACAATCGAGCTAACCAAGCCTGGATCCATCTGTATCATGCTAGACAAGAGCCACATAGTCAGATAGACAGCCCCGTAGCCGACGATCATCATCATCGGTTGAACGATCGAAAAGGCATAGCCAATAAAGAGATTTTGCTCCAAAAGTTCATCTGAAACTTGCGTAAATTTCTGATACTGCTCTCTCTCCTGCACGAAAGATTTGACGACACGGACGCCACGCAGATTTTCTTTGGCAATCGAATTGATCTTTTCTAAGAGAACTTGGAATTTGGCAAAGCGTGGCCCCATCAAGCCCATCATCACTCCTGTCAAAAAGAAGACCAAAAAGACCATCAAGACAATGACCCACCACAAGGAGGGAATGGTCACCACCGCCAAAATAAAGGAACCTAAAAATAAAATAGGCAGGCGGAATAAAATCTGGAACATCATCATGACCAAATTTTGCACTTGGTTGATGTCATTGGTCATTCGGACGACTAGATTCCCCGCATTGAACTGTTCAATATTGGCATAAGAGAAAGTCTGGATTTTCCGAAAGGTTTTTTCACGTAAATCTGACGACACACCTTGCGCAATATAGGCTGCCAGGGTCACATTTGCCCCGCCAGCAAGCAAGCCAACCAGACCAAAGCCCAGCAACCAGGCTCCCAAACGATAGATTTCTTCCCGATTTCCTGCCAAAAGAGCATTCAAGACATCTTTTAAATACAGGGGCTGCAACAGCGAGCTAGCTAGCATCAGCGATGTCATCAGAAGAGATAAAAAGATAAATAATTTATAGGCTGATAAAGCTTTTCTGAACATAATTCCTCCTCGTAGATTTTTAACTTTGTTTAGCTTCCTTACTATATCATAGATAAAAACAATGTCAAGTAAGAAATTTCAGTTATTATATGGTACAATATAATAAATAACTCTAAATTGATTGAGCCCTTTTGTGGGTCTCGTACAAGGAGAAAAGATGGATAAACAACGAATTGCTGTGATTGGCCCTGGCTCTTGGGGAACGGCTCTGTCGCAAGTCCTCAATGATAACGGCCATGAAGTCCGGATTTGGGGCAATATTGCAGAGCAGATTGACGAGATCAATAACCAGCATACAAACAAACGCTATTTCAAAGATGTGGTTCTAAGCGAAGAAATCAAGGCTTATCACGACTTGAAAGATACTCTAGAAAACGTAGATGCTGTGCTTTTTGTCGTGCCGACCAAGGTGACCCGTCTGGTAGCCAAACAAGTTGCGCAAACCATAGATCACAAGGTAAAAATCATGCATGCATCCAAGGGATTAGAGCCTAACAGCCACAAACGAATTTCAACTATTTTGGAAGAAGAAATCCCTGCAGACTTGCGTAGCGAGATTGTCGTTGTTTCAGGACCTAGCCACGCTGAGGAAACCATCGTCCGCGACATTACCCTGATTACCGCAGCATCTAAGGACCTCGAAACCGCTAAATATGTGCAGGAGCTCTTCAGCAACCATTACTTCCGCCTCTACACCAATACCGATGTCGTTGGAGTAGAAACAGCAGGTGCTCTCAAAAATATCATCGCGGTTGGAGCAGGTGCTCTCCACGGACTGGGCTATGGCGATAATGCTAAGGCAGCCATCATCACACGCGGGCTGGCCGAAATCACGCGTCTAGGTGTCAAGTTAGGAGCCAGCCCTCTGACTTACAGCGGCCTTTCTGGGGTCGGCGACTTGATTGTCACAGGAACTTCTGTCCACTCTCGCAACTGGCGGGCTGGCGATGCGCTGGGTCGTGGCGAAAAATTAGCTGATATTGAAGCCAACATGGGCATGGTTATCGAAGGAATCTCGACCACCAAAGCTGCCTACGAACTAGCTCAAGAGCTCGGTGTCTACATGCCAATTACCCAGGCTATTTACAAGGTTATCTATGACGGCCATGATATCAAAGATGCCATTCATGATATGATGAGCAATGAATTCAAAACTGAAAATGAGTGGTCTTAAGTTACAGTATTTTTTATAAAGGAGAAAGTTATGTCAAAAGTCAGAAAAGCAGTCATCCCTGCAGCCGGTCTCGGTACCCGCTTCTTACCAGCCACTAAGGCACTAGCCAAGGAAATGCTGCCCATCGTTGACAAACCAACTATTCAGTTTATCGTCGAGGAAGCTCTCAAATCTGGAATCAAAGACATTCTAGTTGTCACAGGGAAGTCAAAACGCTCCATCGAGGACCACTTTGACTCCAACTTTGAATTAGAATACAACCTCAAGGAAAAGGGCAAGAACGACTTGCTTAAGTTGGTAGATGAAACCACTGGTATTGGCTTACATTTTATCCGTCAGAGTCACCCACGTGGACTCGGGGATGCTGTTTTACAAGCTAAAGCCTTTGTCGGAAATGAACCTTTTGTGGTCATGCTGGGTGATGATTTGATGGACATTACCAATGACAAGGCAGTGCCACTCACCAAGCAACTCATGGATGACTATGCAGCAACCCACGCGTCTACCATTGCAGTCATGCAGGTTCCTCACGAAGAAGTCTCAGCTTACGGCGTTATTGCACCGCAAGGCGAAGGCGTCAATGGCCTCTACAGCGTTGAAAAATTTGTTGAAAAACCAGCACCAGAGGATGCGCCAAGTGATTTGGCCATTATCGGACGCTACCTGCTAACACCAGAAATTTTTGAAATCTTGGAGAAACAAACTCCTGGTGCGGGCAATGAAATTCAACTGACTGATGCCATCGATACCCTCAACAAAACTCAGCGCGTCTTTGCCCGTGAATTCAAAGGCGACCGCTATGATGTCGGTGACAAGTTTGGCTTCATGAAAACTTCTATCGATTACGCCCTCAAACACCCTCAGGTTAAGGATGATTTGAAGCAATACATTATCGATTTAGGCAAAAAATTAGATAAGAAAACGAAAAAATAATAGAAGCGCTCAAGCAATAGATTAGCTAATGCGTCAGCTTTTATCATCGTACAGAAAAACACCTATATTTACTAGGTGTTTTCTTATAAGCTATTCACTTACTTATTGTCTTGGTTAGAAGAGTAGTTAGTGTTAGGGAATGATTCTACATTCTTGAAATTTTTTCCACCTTCCGAACTTGCCGCATAACCAAAGCGGTTATTTGGATTGCCTGCTGTATTGACAACTGTGGTTTGTGGAGTTTTTTCTGGCTCTGAAATAGGAGCTTCACCGTATGATTTTGGTTGCTCAAAGACTTGGACACTTGTTATCTTACCTTTTGTAGCCGCATAGCCAAAGCGGTTATTTGGATTGCCTGCTGCATTTGCAACTGTTGTGTCTGGAGTTTTTTCTGGCTCTGGACTAGGAGCTGGATCTTCTGGCTTCTTCTCTGGTTCTTGACCAGGAGCTGGTTTCTCTGATTCCTTTTCAGGTTCTTTTTCTGGAGTAGATGGTTCCTTATAATCATCAGGAAGAGACGCTCTATATGGATCATCTTTACGTCCAGCTGCTGCTAATTGAGCCTGCATTTGAGCTTCATAGTTTTTGAAATATCCAAATAGACGCTCAGATCTAGCTAAAGCTTCATTGGTTACTTCTGATTCTGCAGCCTTCGCAGCTTCTTCATTTCCTTTCAAAGTAGCATATTTATCATCTCTTGCTTTTTGCTCAATAATCCATTGTTTTTCCAACTCTTTCCAATGGTCTTGAACACTCTTGCCAAAGATATCTTGGTTCTTGATAGCCATTTGGTCAATGTGCCATACTGTCCAGTACCATGAGTTTGGATCATAAGTGGCTGTCTGTGGTTTGAAGGCCTTGTAAGTATCCTGAACGTTACCGTAGAAAGGCACATATGGTGTATTGCGTGATGGTCCCAAACCGAGCCAAACTTTACCACCGAAAGATTTTGGCAGTTTCGGATCAATTTGGTAGACATGGGCATCGATAACATTTTCATTACCTAAAGCGTATTTGTACTGATCTTTACGAACAGCATCATTAGCCCCATCATCACCTTGTTTCTTAACGCCAATTTGATCATCCGGTACGAAACGGCCATTCAGATGTTCAAAGCGGTTTCGTTGCATAGCAAAGGCATCTTCAAGAGTGAATTTCTTGTTTGGATCTGTTGGAGAGCGGAAAAGTTCGTACTCCTCATCTTCATAAGTAATTTTAGATTTTGGATCAAGCAGTGTGATTCCTGCATAAGTACGAGAACGATCGCCTTCTGCATATTTTTCAGGTCCGTATGATTTAGCAATGTGGAAATTACCATCTTTATCTGTCTTATAGTTTCCTGCTTCTTTGGCTACTTTCTCTACATCTTCAGAAGCAATAACATTTTCTTTGTCCTTCAAATCTACATGGCCAAGGTAATAAGTATTAGCAAATACTGCGTACTTATCTTCAGGCACTTTCACGGCTACGTATTGGTGGCCAGACAAAATTTCCATGTACCAAGTCTCTTTTTGATCAGCAACCACCACTGTATTCCCTTCAGCAGAACCCTTTTCTTGAATGACTTTTCCAAGCAACTCGATTGCTTCACGAGCTGTTTTGGCACGAGGCAAAATCACATCTAACATAGCAGCTTCGGCCAGCCCATCTGCTTTTAAAGGATCTTTTTCAAGGACCTTTTTATTTGGGATTGCTGTGACTGTGGATGACATAGAAACACCTGCTTCATTAAAGCCATGTTCTCCAAAAGCACCGTTACTACCATCACCACGCGCAGAATCATAGGTTGCAGTATATTTCATTTCGCTGGCTGCACGTGGATAGGTGAAACCGTTGGACTCATCCACAATCTGGTCGCCTTCCTTATATTTCTTAGCTTCCACAACAACATAATTTTTGTTGTGCTTGCCACCATTCGGGTAGTAAGGATAGTCTTCTGTACGACCAAAAAGTGTTGATCCATCCTTAGTCAAATGCCGACCAATAATGAAGCCACAGCAGGCTTGCACAGCTTGGATAGGTAAGAGCATGATTGCCATTAATGAAATAGCAATTTTAAAGATTGTCTTCTTCATTATGAACTCCTTTTTATTTTTGGGGAATACCCCTGATGTTTATAGTTCTAGTATAGTCCTTTTTAGATCTTTTTGCAAGCGCTTACAAAAATGTTTTTTTATACCTTTTACAGATAGAAAACAGAGAAAACATACATTGATGAAAAAGTAGAGATAGAAACATTCCCAGTTTATTCCTAATATATGACTGATTATTCCTCTTTAAAGTAAGATTCCTTGCTTTATAAAAATCATATTTATAAAAAGAATACCGCTTTAAAAAGCGGTAATTGAGTTCATTTCTTAAAAAATTGGTCGTTGAAAAGTCAGAAAAATCAAAATAGCTGCTAATCCAAGGTAGGCTGCCAGTGCTAAAAATCGTTGAGTCTTGCTAAAAGCGTAGCGCTCCCCCGATACTGGTAAGATCACAGCTCCTAAAGCTCCGCCGACTAGACCGCCCAAGTGACCTGCAAGGCTAATTCCCGGTAAAAAACTCATGACCAGATTAACAGCTAGCAAGCTCATATAGGACTGACCCAGCTGCTGCAGATAGTAGTTTCGCGTAGCATAACGAAGCACAACAACGGAAGCAAAAAGGCCGAAAAGAGCAGTAGAAGCCCCAGCTGCCAAGCTATTGGGTGAAAAATAGACCACAAATAAATTCCCCATCACGCCTGACATCAGGTAGAGTATCAAAAATTTCCATGAGCCAAAGATAGCCTCAATCTGTCGACCCAGAAAGTAGAGCGTCAGCATATTGACCACAAAATGCTCCAAGCCAATATGGATAAAAATGGCAGCAAAAACCCGCCAAAACTGCTCCGGCAGCGCTTGAATCGTGTAACCGTGCACGGCTCCAAAGTGATACAAGGCTTCGGAACTGCTGTATTGAAAACCGTAAGAAAGAAACATCAAGACAAAAACAAGGCTCGTTAGGATAAGCAGGATGCTTGTCACAGGATAGTCTCTATCAAAGATCTGCTTCATAAATAAGTAACTCCTTTACCGCAACATCATGTTGAGCTGGTGTAAATTCTGCCTGTTGGACTGCATAAATAGTGCTAATGCTTGCCCCTGTATAATCAGCCAGATAGCGATCATAGTAGCCACCGCCGTAACCAATCCGAAAGCCTTGAGAATTGAAGACCACACCCGGCACATGAATCAGATCAATTTCTGTCTTGTCCACAGCCTCTTCACTTATCGGCTCCATAAGACCAAAAGAGCTTTTTTGCAAGCAACTTTCATCATAATCCACAAATATCATCCGACCCTGGCCATAGGTTTTGGGCACTAAAACCCGCTTGCCGTCCAACTGAGCCTGCTTGATAAAGGATGCAGTTGAGACTTCATGCGGCATAGAAAGATAGGTAGCGATAACCTGAGCGTTTTGATAAGCTGCTGAACTGAGCAAGTGCTGGGTCAGCCAGTTATCTGCCTGCTCTTTTTCTTTTCCTGTCAGTTTCTTCATCTGGTTCAGTACAGTTTGTCTCAGCTCTTTTTTCATGCAGCTCGTCCACCTTTTCCTTATCTTTCGTTGATTTTATAATCTAGGAATTTCCCAATTTTTTCAATAGCAAAGGGCAGTGCGGCCTCATCCGGTGCCATCTTGGGATGATGGAGGGCATAGGGACTGTCCACTCCCAGCCAGAACATGACACCCTTGACCTTACTGAGCAGATAGCCGAAGTCCTCACCTGTCATAGCCGGCGCAATATCAATCAACTGCACTCCTTCTTCCTTCTGGAAAAAGTCCATCAATTCGTCTGCTAGGTCAGGATGATTTTCTACAGGTAGGTAGCCACCTTGTTTAAGCTCCAAGTCCAATTCCAGACCGAAACTTTGGGCTATGCCCTCTGCTATTTCCCGTAAGCGCTTCTGAGTCAAGAGATTCATCTCCTGAGTCAGAGTCCGAATGGTGCCATGCAAAAAGGCCGTTTCTGCGATGACATTGTTGGTCGTGCCAGCATGGAGCGAACCAAAGGTCACAACCGCCCCCTCGATAGGATCGACATTGCGGCTGACAATAGTCTGCACCTGGGTGATAAAGTAGCTAGCCGCCACCAAAGCATCATTGGCTTCATGAGGAAAAGCCGCATGCCCCCCCTTCCCCTTAAAAGTCAGCTTGACTTCGCAGGTGCCAGCAAAAAGCGTTCCTCTATTAGTGGCAATATCGCCAACTTTGAGATCTGGCCGCACATGGAGGCCGTAAAATTCATCCGGCAACCAGTCGCCAAAGGCACCGTCTTCGTACATGAGCATACCGCCAGCTTCATTTTCCTCAGCAGGCTGAAAGAGAAAGAGCAAATTGTGGGTAGGCTGAGCCCTCACAGCTTGCTCCAGCAGGCCTAGAGCCACCGTCATGTGCATATCGTGTCCGCAGGCATGCATGCGACCCTCATGAGTGCTGGCAAAGTCCAGACCTGTATCCTCCACAATCGGCAAACCATCAATATCTGTCCGCCAGCCAATCGTCTTATCGGGTGAACTTCCCTTGATAAAGACCAAAATACCAGTCCGCCAAGTTCGGATTTCCACAAAGTCTAGACCTGCTGTCAGGCCATCAATGACCTGCATCAGGTAGGCATGAGTCTTGTATTCTTCCAGACCGATTTCTGGTATCTGGTGTAAATCACGGCGAATGTTCAGATAATCAAGCATTTTTCTTTCCTTTAAAATCTTGTCAGTACAAACAAAGAGTCAGACCGCCCCGATGAAGTTCAAGGGCGGCTATTTTTAACCAATATTAAAGAGTACGCAGAGCGTCTTCCAGAGCTGTCTTCTGCTGGGTCTTCTCGTCAATGGTCTTGATAACTCGTGCTGGAACGCCAGCAACTACTACGTTTTCCGGAACATCCTGGGTCACAATCGCACCAGCCGCAACAACGGAACCACTGCCAATTTGTACACCTTCAATCACAACTGCATTGGCACCAATCAGCACATTGTCTCCAACCCGAACTGGCTCTGCGCTAGCTGGCTCAATGACTCCCGCCAGAACAGCACCAGCACCGACATGACTGTTTTTGCCGACAATCGCTCGGCCACCCAGAATAGCACCCATATCAATCATGGTTCCAGCACCGATTTCTGCACCGATATTGATGACTGCTCCCATCATGATGACAGCATTATCACCAATTTCAACTTGGTCACGGATAATAGCGCCCGGCTCAATACGGGCATTGATATCGCGCTTGTCCAAAAGCGGCACTGCAGAGTTGCGGGCATCCTGCTCTACGACATAGGTCTTATTTTCCTCTAAGTTCACTAGGAGCGGCTTGATTTCTTCCCAGTCTCCAAAAAGAACATTGCCTAACTTCACAACAGACCAAGGAATCGCTCCGTGCAATTCTCCATCGAAGGTTACCTTGACAGGAGTTTTTTTCTTGGCATCAGCGATGAATTTGATAATTTCTTGAGCATTCATTTTCGTAGCAGACATGGTGTCACCTCTTTGTTCTTTCTATTCTTTGTTTGGAGAGGAAAGTCCCCTCTCCTATCTCTTTTATTTCTCTATTATAACATAATTCGACTATGCAGTTGTGACTTTATTAGCAGCTAGTAGCTATTTGGACTCTTGGAGTTTATTCAGATGAAATTGGCCTTCCTTATCTCTTTTTCCCATCCTTCTATCCTTGTCTATTTAAGAAAAAATCCGTGCTCTCAGTCTAGGCTCTCAGACCGTACTTGTCATTATACTGGTGAGGCGGTAAGTCCCATTCACTTCGTCAAAATACAACGAAACAGACATCTTTTCCTTAGTTGGATAGCTCATACTAAAAAAATCAACTTGTTGTTTAAACGGTTTATGAGCATAAATACTCTTAGGCATCCCCAGTTCTTCTATGGCTTGCTTGACTTCCATTCCTTCTCGATCACTTTTGGGAATGAGCGACCGATAATCATCAACTGTCTTCGTAATTGATTCCCCAGCATTCTGGAAGAAAGCGGCAGATACCGTATAGAGCTCCATTCCTCCTCCAGTACTCCTAAGACGCATATTAACAACTCCTTTTCTTCCTGTTAGCTTGTATGAAAGCAGCACCAGTTGACTATTCTCCACACGATTATCCACACTCCCAGAGCTGGCTTTCCCATACTTCTCAACGATATCCTCTGGAGACACATTAGGTTGGTTCATGGTTTTAATCAACTCGAATATCTCTTCGAATGGAAAATCGACCTCTCGATTCTTTTCAATAAAAGCTGAATTCCCCTCCGTCAGGATCTCAATCTTATTTTCTGATTCTGTCGGAACAGTATTAACAGACGATATAGCTGATTGATTTCCTTCTGACTTAAAAGTTGGTCGCATATACATCATCAAGAAGCTAATCAGTCCCACTAGACCAGCGGCAATCACTAAGAGTGAGGCATAACGAGATAGCACAGACTTTGCTAAAAACTGGCCATTAGGATTGACTGCTGACTCTGTTCGCCGCTTTTCTTTACTTGAAAACTCAAAACCCGACTCTCGAGGGCCATCATTAGAGAAGGCTCTCTGCTTTTTTTGGTCTAAACTTGACCTTTTTCCCCATTCTCTTTGGACTTTTCTTCCTTTTCCCATCCTCATCCTCTCCAAGGAACCTAAGTTCCTCTTGTTTTTCTAGTAATTCCTGTCTTTCCGCTAAAAACAACTTCTGCTAAATAAGCCAAGCTCTAGCACCAAGCACTTCCTATCAATAAACACTCTTCCGAGTCAACTCATAGTCACCTGTTGGACTTAAGACAAACTCTAAATAGAGATATCTTCCATCTTTTAGTTTATATTTGATGTAAACTGTCGTTTGATTCTTATAGTCTGCCGACTTATTGATAACTTGTGGCACACCAAATCGTTCTAATACTGCTTGTAAATTTTTACTTGGTGCTGATTTATCCACAGTAAAATCCTGAAAATCTTCCTCAATCCATAAATCCGAATGAGTTGATTGAGACTGGCTAAGCAATCCTTCCCCTCGAATTGTATTCAGCCGATACTGATCTCCGATAAGATTGAAATAGAGCTTGACGATTTGCCCTCCACCTGATGAGAGATAAAAAAGGTAGAGAGCCTTTTCTTCTCCATCTTTAGCCACACTTCCCGAACTTGCTTTTCCATATTGTTCAGCAATTTCCTCTGCTGTCGGAGACAGTTGCTCACTCGCCCCCTGCCCAGGCGAAGAAACGTGCAGAGATAGGACATCCTCGAAAGTCCAAGTCATATTTTCTGGCTCCTTGTCAGCACTAGAAGCCGATGATGCCGACTCCTCTTGCTCCGAAGCTTCCCATTCGCTAGACGAAGAGTCTGCAACGTAAGCAGAAGCTATATTTTCTTGGCTCGATTCCCAGCTTATTTGGTCAATACTTCTGTCCCGAGTACTCACATTTGAAAGAAAACGATAGAGTAAAAGAAGGGCTAATGATAGCAAGACCAGACTCATCAAAGCACCAGCTAGAGACTTAACATTCCCCTTCTTTCTTGTTCTAAGGCTCTTCGATCTCCAACCACTTTTGACTCCAAACTGCTTCTCTCCTAGCTTTTCTTTCCTTGCTTCTTCCTTTGTCTGCTCGAGGGCAGTTCCTCCCCTTTCCCGCTGATTCCTGACTGACGAAGTGTTTCTGGCTTTAAACTTGGATTTGTGCTCCCGCCTCAATGCTTCTAAATTTCTATCTTTCACCTTTTCACCTATCAACTAAATACTTGATTGCTCATTCCCTTTCTACAAACGGCTGATTCTCCTGCTAGGCAAGTACTACTGAGCACCTGCATCTCCCGCTTCACTTTCCAAACCTAGACTCTCTGTCAATTGATAGCTTTGAGAGTTTTTATTTTTAAAAGAAAAACCGACCTTCTGACCATCCTCTAAACGGTAATAAATCGATAGAGTAGCATTGCTCAAGATTCCCCCATGCCAATCGAGGCGCTCTGGAAGTCCCAACTGACTGACAATCTCTTGATAGGTCTTTCCTTTCCCTATACCAGAAAGATCTTGACGAGTGAGCTGAGCATTTCGGTTAGGCAGTTGCGTACTACTGAGATGCGTACATTTTAGGGATTCCAACTTAAGAGTTTCAGAAGGACCAAGATAGCTCTTAAAAGAGAGGTTAACTTTCGCTTCTGTCCCTGCTTGTGAATAGTTTAAATCTATTGTCTTGATTAGGTCATCTTGGTTCGTTTCCCTACCAGATTCAGCTTTCCCTAACTTTGCAACCACCTCGTCGACCTTTGTCAGATTTGGAACCGATGAAGTGAAGTCTGAGAATAAAGAAGTGATATCATCATAGGTGATATGAAACTGATACTCCTCTTTCTTAGCAATCCATTCTGGACGATTATCAGATTTTAAATCTTGATCCTTTCCATATGAGTCTAACATACGAGAAATAGCTGCAGCTTCTTCCATGCGTTTTATATCATCATTCTTTTTCCACTGCTCTACTATGCTATACATTGAGGCTATAATCCCCAAACTAGAAAGTAGCATCACCCTTATCTTAGAAAAGATTCCTCGTTTTTTCTTCCTAAACTCTACTTTATCTGTCTCTCTAGCAAGCTCATTGGAGCTTATTCGCGGAGAAAGCTTGGTCTGCTTTGCTTCAGTTACAAGGCCTGACATCGGCTGGATAGCTTGATTTCCACGAAGGAGTTGGTTCTGTTTTTTAGCTTTCAGTGATTCTAAGCTAGAAATGAGACGCTTTAGCTCCCTCTGCTTTAATTCCAACAAATTCTTTGACAGAAGCGACAGAGGCTCCTTCACCTGCTGAGCTCCTTCTAACTGCTCAGAAAACACCGGCTGGTCTTGAGAATTTATTTTAGTCCCATAGCCGTTTTTGTCCTCTATCGAAGAAATGTCAGACAGCTCATTGCTTGAGCTCTCTATTGGAAATACCACTTTTGATGGAGACCAAACGGAGGAACGAGCTTGATTTTCTTCTGCCCCTCCCTGCGCTTCTTGCAATCCCGCAGACGGTTTGATATGTTTGTCTCCCTTGGTTTTCCATTTGGATAGAAAGGATGGTTGGCTATCTGCTGGCTTTTTCGTTTGAGCCTTCTTGAATTTCGATTGATGTTTCTGCCTCAAAGCTTCCAGATTTCTCTTTCCCATAACTCCTCCTCTATTGGCTCTTCTATCATTGAAAAGACGACCCTATTAACCGTTCACAATGCCTCTTCGCTGAATGCTGCTATTCTCTTTTCTATACCATTCATACTGGGGGTAACATCCAGCGATTGTATGCACCATGAAACTTGTCATGCTAATATAACTTTATTCCAGTATATCATATTTTGAACTGCCTTAGCTTGAAAGCACACAAGCAAAAAGGCACGAACTCTCGTCCGTGCCCACAAAACCAACTATATATGACTATTTTTGTTTCACTTGTTCAGCCAAAAATAACTTCATCCGAACTCCTTTCCAATCTTGGTCTTCTGTTTTTCTAGAACCGTCCAAATAGCAGCCAGCTCAACTTTCTAGATAAAAGTCTATCACATTGCTACTGCATCTTCTCTGATTGTAACATATAATCAGGGAAAGGAAAACTGCTGCTGAATAGATAAGTAAGTAAAAGACAAGCTAGATAGCGAGCTAACTAACAAAACATGATAAAATCTATTTTTTAAAATAGCAAAAAACCTCCTAGAAGGGAGGTTGTGCCTAGTTTTAGACTTTTATTTTTCTAAATTGCTTGATTTGAAATTTTATTATGGTCAAGCAGTTTCGAAAATCTGAATGGTAGAGCTCTTTTCAATTACTACTGCTTGGTTTGCTGCAACATGGAGAGTGCCCGGCAGGCTGCCCTCTTTTGAACCATCAAAAGAAATCGTGATATGGCCCAGTCCAGTTAAATTTTTTTCTACTACATTTCCTACGGCAGTAATCGAATATTCCTGACTATCTACGACTAGCTTTCCACCTTCTAGTATTGCACCTAGAAGATTTTTGTTATCGATTTTAAAACAATACTCTGCTAAGTCTTCCGGAGCTTCTTCTCCAAACAAAATGAGCATATTGGCATCTTGAATCATATTCTGAGCTTCAGGCCCCACTTGAATTACTTTAGCTTCAAAAATTTTCTTCATCTAATTCCTATTCATCCTTTCTCAAATCTGTCATAAACTTATGCTTATAGATAAGTTTAACATAATAGTTGCTATGTTTACGTGCATCTATCAAAGGTCTACTGATAAAGACCAATACTAGCTATCCAAGCTACTAGCACCCGCGGAACACCATTGAGGAAGCGTGAATAAAGCACAGACGGGACACCAACCTCAACTGTTTCAGACTTGGCTTCAGATAGACCGAGTGCTACAGGAATGAAATCACAACCGTTTTGAGTGTTGATAGCAAATATAGCTGGCAGAGCCATTTGGGGCGGAATATTCCCTTTGCCGATTTCAACTCCAATTAAGGTTCCAATAATCTGACTGATAACAGCTCCAGGGCCTAACAAAGGAGATAGGAATGGCAAGGAACAGATAAAGCCAATCAAAATGAGTCCCCAGATGTTCCCTGCTAGGGGAACCATTAATTTTGCCAGCCAATTTCCAACACCGGAACCTTGAATAACCCCAATCAGCAAGGAAACAAAGGCCATGAAAGGAATGATTGTGTTGAGCATTGTTTGGATGGCTTCACGAGCAGCCTGGTTGAAAGTCGCAACGACCTTCCCAGCGCCCATCCCAATTCGTGCTACAATACTTGTTTCAGCTTTTTGCTCTGTAATTTTTTTAGTAGTATCGTAAGTTGGCTTTTCTGTTACCACAGTTGTCTCTTTTTCATCTTCATTAGCAGCAGAAATTTGATTAAGGCCAACTGCTGACACATAGATTTCCTCAGTGATATATTGAGCTAGAGGGCCACTTTTCCCTGTAGCGACGATATTGATTGTAGGGATCCCCTTTTTAGGATAAATACCGCAGCGAAGAGTACCGCCACAATCCACGATTGCTAAAGCAATTTCCTCATCAGGGATAGAAGTTTTAAACCCGTTAACAGCTTCCATACCGGTCAAATCAGCAATTTTATCTACAATATCTGGCTTTTCTCCGCCGCCAGTGATATAGATAAATTTGTGCTTAGCCTCACTAGGTGTAATGACCAAAGGTCCTCCGAAGCCGCCATTTCCTTTAACAACTTTTATACTCTTATATGACATAATTTCACTCTTTCTATCAATCAAATGTTTTACTCAAGGTAACACCTTGCTGTTTTGCTACATAAGCAGTTGTAAAATCGGTCACCCAACCGCCTACAAAGTTCATGACAAGCCCAACAAGCATGTAACGAATGGCTAAGTCCATTTGACTTAAACCTAAAGTTTGAATTCCTGTTGCAATTCCCATCCATACAAACAATTCCCCAGGATTGATATGCGGAAATACACCATTTGAAGTGTGGCAGAACTGCATCTGAGCTGCTACAAAACTAGGTTTATAATATTCTGGTAAGAAACGTCCCATACTGATTGCCATCGGATTCCCCAGCATAAAGGCTGAAATGAAAGGTAAAATCATATACCGGCTAACAGGATTTTTGGCAGAAATCTTAGCCAGGGAATTGACCTTCTCTTCTCCCAAGAAAGCGATAAGTGTATTCATTGCAATCAATAGCATTAAGACAAGCGGTACAATATTTGTCATCCAGCTAATAAAGGTTTCTCCACCTAATTGGAAGAGTTTCATAAAACTCTCTGCAAAATTTGTAATGTGATTCATAAGGAACTCCCTTTCTTATTTTTTTTAAATAACTGTTTAATAGATAATTGTAAGTAATTCGCATAAAAGCCGAATCCCAGAAAAGAATCAGATGAACTTGTCTCTTTCTCAATACCTGCCTCATGCCAAAGATAGACTTTTCTAGCATCTTCTATGGCTGATTGCATCAACTTATTTTCTTTTCTCACAAGAGGATTATACTTGTCAAAATAATGGATGTCTTCTCCAACATAATCGTCCATATTTTGAAAACGTGCTAAGATTGTGACTCCTTGCATTTTGCTAGCTTTAAGAACCCGACCGTTTTCATCAACCGCGAACATGACAATCGTACCGGATTTGATTCTTCCGGACTCCCTGCCAATCGCTACGCGCCCCAGTTTTCGGAGCATCGTATAGGTCTTATTGAAGTCTTTAAGTTGCTGCCAGCCGAGGAACATTTGAAATACATAAGCTGCCATGACAAATACAGCGAAAATTATTAGCGAACTCATTAAAATACTCCTTTACTCTTAGAAAATGATAGAAACTCTGTCTCTGTTTCTACAGCCCTCAATGCTTCTTTTAGAGAAGGCTCTCCTGCAATTCGAAAAATATCGTCATACAATTCCAGCAATTCACTTTCCATTTTTCTTTCAATTTCTGAGGGAATGGCGACTAGAAAGATAAATTCAATCCATTCATCTTCTTTTTGATAAGGCTCTTCTAGTTTTCCGAACATTAAAATAGTCTTTGCATAACCCTGGTTAATTGTATGGGGGAAGGCAATTCCTCCACCAAAAATGGTTGATTGCTTTTTCTCCCTATCAATTATCCGATTTCTAAACCCTTCATCAATCATCTGAAGCTTCTCTAACTCTGCAACCATATTTAGCAAGTATTGCTGATAGGTTTTTTGGGGGCTCAACCGAAGAAAGCGTAAGCTGACTGTTTCTAGATTTTTTTGATGAAAAGCATTGGCCCTCTGCCATTCTTCCTGCAGCCATTGATCATCAAAAAGATGATTAACTTGAATGACTGGAGATTTGGAATTTTTATATTTCAGAGGCACCGTCGTAAAAATTGCAAAATATTCCTGGTTCAGCTCTACATTAAAATCCTCTTCAGAATGTTGGGTAATGTCTATATCATTTCCAAGGACTCGCCTGAGTTGCTGAATAATCATCGCAGCAGTTCCTCTTCCTGTTGTGCAAACTACAGCTATCTGCTTGCGAGAACCCTTAACAGCAGAATTTTGCTTTCTTAAAATCATTTCAAAATACAAAGCCAGATATCCGATTTCAGATAATTCCAATTCAGAACCAAAAATTACAGATAGTTCTTCTCCAGCTATTTTTGCCATTTCAAAAGCAAAAGGATATTGAGTTTGAACCTCGCCATGAAATATATCATTAGCTTGCACATGGAAAATCAGTCGATTGATTAAGGGGCCTAGATGAGATTTGATTTCTTCAAATAATTCTTCATCATCAAAGTGAACCAACATTGTTTCTTTGACTTTCTTGACAATCCCTTGAAAAATGTTTGAAAGCTGTTCAGATTGATAAGACGGCTTGCTTAAAGTGTCAATAAAACGGACATTAAACGGAAAACACAAAAAGTCTATCTCAAACTGACTGAGGGAAATCTTATAAGTCATCTCAATATGATAGATTAATTTCTCAGCCAAATGTGTCTCTGTTAAATCATTCCTATAGTAAGGAATAGGACAATTCAACACTCTAGATGTATGAATACGCTCCACCATAATTGAAATGGTCTTTCGAAGGAGTTCCTGTGTTTCTTTAGGGATTTTATAGTCCTGAACTAGCGTCTCCAGAAAAGAAGATGTTGCCTCAGTGAGTGTCCTTCCTTCAAAGTAAGGAGCCACTTGGTGAATATAGAGCAAGCGCAAATTCAGCTCGCTCCCCAAGACCTCCAGCCCACGGTTGGGCTTTCCTGAAATAGTGATAGAGTAACTCTCTGCCAAAGATTTTACTTGTTTTAAATCCTTATTAAGGGTACTTCTACTAACACCTACTTCCTCAGCCAAGTCGTCAATAAGAAGAGGGGAGGTTGACTCAATTAAACGTTTTAGCAAATAGGCAATTCTTTTACTGGAAGAATTGAAGTCACTCTCCTGTTTTAAACTACCAGATAAAATCCTTTCCAACTCTGTATAGTCATACACTTCTAACATTAACTGATCATCTTGTGCGATAATCTGGATATTAGGAGCCAAAACATCATTTAATTGTTGGATACTCTTTTGCAAGGTTTGCAAGCTAATATCCAGTTCTGAGCGCATATCTACCAAGGAATAAGTTGGCTGCGAGACCATTTTATCTAAAATATTATACCACCGATTTACTAAGGTCAACTCTCTTCCCTACCTTCATTGTTTTAACCGCGAGTTTTACCTCCGGCAATATTTGTAGTGACACCTGTTATATAGCTAGAACGGTCTGAAATATAGAACGCTACAAGATCAGCTACTTCCCGTAGTTTCCCACTCCGTCCCAATGGAGTCGTTGAAGTTGAAGCATAACCAGCTCGAATATCTTCTACCGTCTTTCCACGAGTATAAGCAAGAGCTTCCTCATAAGAAAGAGTTCGAAGTCCCGTAGCTTCCATAATTCCTGGAGCAATTCCAACCACACGTACACCATGTTTACCAAGCTCTTTCGCCCATGAACGAGTGTAACTATAGACTGCCGCTTTCGTTGCAGCATAGGCACTTTGTCCTTCAGAACCTTCCAAGCCTGCTTCTGAAGCCATGTTCACAATTACACCTTTTCCGTTTTGAACCAGAATCCGGCCTACTGCCTGACTAACCAAATACAGACCTTTTTGGTTAATCATTGTTACTTTTTCAAACGTTTCATCGTCTAACTCGTAAGGACCTTTAGGATTTTCTGCATCAATTAATAATCTAGGAACATTAATCCCTGCATTATTGACTACCGCATCAATATTGCCAAATCTTTCAACTATTTTGGCAACACCCTCTTCTACTTCAGAGCGAGAAGTTACATCAACTTTTACAAATAATAGATTCGGGTGACGTAAATCGTTGTCGCTAAGATCAAAATTCGCTACATTGACTCCTAATTCCAACAATTCTTCGACGATTGCCTCACCAATCCCAGATGACGCACCCGTCACAAGAACTGTTTTGCCTTTAATGTCTAACCAATCATTCATTTTGATACCTCTCAAATTTTATTTACAAGGCAATTATACAGCGCTTTCATAAAAGAATTAAGACACTCTTTTTTACACTGTTCAAAAAAATAATAAACTAATTAAGAGGCTTGTACTAAAAAATCCACAAGAAATGAACCTGTGGATCTTTTTATATCCTGAATGAACTCAAAGCATATGAGAATCAAAGGCGTGCATTCAACTCAGCACCCAGCTCTTCAAAGCCTGGTTTCCCAAGAAGAGCAAACATGTTTTTCTTATAAGCCTCAACTCCAGGCTGATCAAATGGATTGATACCATTCAGGTAGCCAGAAAGAGCAATAGCTAACTCAAAGAAGTAAATAGTATAGCCCAAAGTGAACTCATCTTGCTCAGGCAGGGTCACAAACATATTTGGCACTCCGCCGTCTGTGTGAGCTAACAGCACTCCATCTGTTGCTTTCTTATTGACAAAGTCAACATCTTTTCCTTGCAGATAGCCAAGGCCATCCAAGTCTTCTGCTAATTCAGGAATCAACACATTTTTGCGAGGCTTATCTACACGAATAACTGTTTCAAAGAGGATACGAGTTCCTTCTTGAATAAATTGCCCCAAAGAGTGCAGATCTGTTGAGAAGTTGGCTGAAGTTGGGTAGATACCTTTTTGGTCTTTACCTTCTGACTCACCAGCCAGTTGCTTCCACCATTCTGAGAAGTATTGCAAAGATGGTTCGTAGTTAGCTAGAACTTCTGTCAGATAACCTTTACGGTACAAGATATTGCGTACAACTGCATATTGATATGCTTCATTTTCAGCCAACTTATCAGAAGCATAAGCCTTGCGAGCAGCATTTGCTCCTTCCATCAACTTGCTGATATCAGCCCCTGCAGCTGCGATTGGCAAGAGTCCCACTGCTGTCAATACTGTAAAACGACCACCAACACTATCAGGCACTACAAAAGTATCCCAGCCATTAGCATCTGCTTCAACCTTAACTGCACCTTTAGCGCGGTCTGTAGTTGCATAAATCCGTTTATTTGCTTCTTCCTGACCATACTTCTTAGCCAAGAGTTCTTTGAAGACACGGAAAGCAATAGCAGGCTCTGTAGTTGTTCCTGACTTAGAAATAACGTTGACAGAGAAATCTTTGTCTGATACATAATCTACCAAATCAGCCAAATAGCTTGAAGAGATAGAATTACCAGCATAGAGGATTTGAGGTGCCTTACGTTCTTCCTTGCTTTGTAGATTTACAAAAGAATTATTCAAGAAATCAATCGCTGCACGTGCCCCTAAATAAGATCCTCCAATACCGATGACAATTAACACTTCACTATCAGATTGGATTTTAGCAGCCGCCTTTTGAATACGAGCAAATTCATCTTTATCATATTCTTCAGGCAAATTCAACCAGCCTGTCATTTCTGCTCCAGGACCTGTTCCGTTTCGTAGAGCATTATCTGCTGCAGTCACTTGAGGCTGCATATAATCTAATTCATGTGGTGCTACAAACTTATCCAGTACCTTTGAATAGTCAAATTTAATATGTGTCATGTTTATCCTCCAATTGTTCTTTTCTTTTATGATAACGCTTTAAGAAAAAATAAGCAAGTACTTTTACTGTTTTAAAACGTTTACATTTTTTATTCTATACTATTTTTCCAAATAAGCTAACCCTAGGACATAACTGAGAGCAATCGTTTGCGCAAGTCAACAAATTTTAGGCCTATTGAGAAGAACAATTTTGATTGACAAGAAAACCAATATGCTTCTTAAGATTGGATGTCAGCTGAATTCATTTCAGGTCCGTTCAAACTAGATTCACTGCTCCAATATTCATCTACACCTTTTAGGCTTGATTCATCAAGAGCAATAGAAAAGAGCACACAGTTCAAATCGCTTAGGGCTGCTGGATTCCTCCCCTGACCCGCTTCACGCAGAACTGTTGCTCCATTAATTAGTATAACACAAACTTTCTTTTTTGGCTAATTTTCTTTACTTTTTCCTGCGATTTCTGAAAAAGTTCTGCATAATCGCCGCACATTCTTCTTCTAAAAGGCCACTTTCAACCTCTACACGATGATTCAAGCGCTCATCCGTCAGGATGTCGTAAAGACTACCTCCAGCCCCAAATTTCTGGTTTTTCGCCCCATAGATAACCTTGGGAATGCGAGCCAGACCGATAGCTCCGCTACACATGACGCAGGGCTCAATCGTGACAAAAAGCGTCGTATCTAGCAGGCGCCAGCTATTCTCCTGCTGATTGGCCTCCTCAATGGCCATGACTTCCGCATGCATGACCGCCCGCTGCAGCTCCTCACGCGCATTATGCCCGCGTCCGATAATCTGACCATCCTTGACCAAGACACAACCAATCGGTATTTCATCATTGGCGAGGGCAATCTCTGCCTCCTTCAGCGCCTCCCTCATAAATATTTCTTTTTCCTCTATCGTGTAATCCATCTCTTCCCTCTTCCTTTGATTCTCTGTGTTCATTATACCACAGGCAGCTTAGGACTCACAAAAAAAGCCGCCGATTGGGCGACTCTTATGGGAGATTATTATGAAAAAGTTTAGGAGGTTTAAACAAAGTTAGGAGGTCTTTGTTTATGCTTCTAGTATAGCTGGCCTATCTTAAATAAAGCTTAAGCTTTTTGAATATTGATGATTTTAGCAATATCGCTAACTTCTTGGGCAATATAAGTGGCTCCGGCTTCTTCCAATTCTTCCCTGCTACCAAAGCCATAAAGGACGCCGATAGAATCAAGCTTTTGCGCCTGAGCGCCAAGCACATCGTGCTCCCTGTCTCCAATCATGATGGTATGCGTCAAATCTGTAATCTCATTTTGCTCTAAGGCATACTGGATAACATCGCTTTTTTTACTACGTTTTCTGTCCATGGTCGCACCAGCGACAAAATCAAAATAATCATACAAACCAAAATGCTTGAGAATTTGAATGGAAAATTCTTCAGGTTTTGACGTAGCTACAATCAACTGTTTGCCAGCCTGCTTGAGAGAAGCCAGCAAGTCAGGAACGCCTGGGTAGACCTCATTTTCATAAAGGCCTTTTTCGGAAAAGTACTCATGATAGTAGTCAATGGCCTTTAAACATTCTTCCTTAGAAAATCCATAAAAGCGCTCAAAAGACTCCTGCAAGGGCGGACCGATGAAGACTCTTAAGGCTTTCTTGTTTGGCACTTGAATCCCATATTTTCCTAAGGCGTAGGCCACCGAGTTGGTAATCCCTAGTTCTGAATTGGTCAAGGTGCCGTCTAGGTCAAATAAAATCGTTTGATACATTTTTTCCTCTTTCTGCTTTCAAAAAGAGGCTGGGACAAAAGTCCTAGCCTCTCAATTGTCTTTGGATTGTCGAGTAAGACGCAGTGGTTGAGTGGGCTCTACTACGCTGATTTCATCAGCTTTTACAGCCCTACTCAACTGTGCGGAGGTGGGACGACGAAATCGAATTCTAACGAATTACCGATTTCTGTCCCAATCTCTGTCTTCATTTGCTTATAAACTAGACCAAACACTTTCCAAGATATTGGTTTGCTCACGACCTGGTCCGACTGAGAAGGTCGAAATGCGGACTCCAACCAGTTCGCTGACACGGCGAACATAATTGCGGGCATTTTCTGGTAGGTCTTCTAGACTGCGGACACCAGTGATATCTTCTGACCAACCTGGCAATTCTTCATAGATTGGCTTGCAGCGCTTGAGTTGCTCCAAACTTGCTGGATAATGGTCGATTCGCTCCCCATCCAAATCGTAGGCTACACAGATTTTGACTGTATCTAGACCACTCAAAACGTCAATGGAGTTGAGAGAAAGGTTGGTAATTCCTGATACGCGGCGACTGTGGCGCATCACAACGGAGTCAAACCAGCCCACACGACGCGGACGACCAGTCGTTGTACCATATTCATGACCCACTTCGCGGATACGCTCGCCCACTTTATCAAAAAGCTCTGTTGGGAACGGTCCATCACCGACACGGCTCGTATAGGCCTTGCAGACACCAACTACCTTGTCAATCTTGCTTGGACCAACACCAGAACCAATCGTCACCCCACCAGCAACTGGATTAGACGAGGTTACAAATGGATAGGTACCTTGGTCAATATCCAGCATGACGCCTTGAGCCCCTTCAAAAAGGACACGCTTGCCTTGATCCAGAGCATCATTGAGGATGACAGATGTGTCAGTCACATACTGCTTGATTTGCTGACCGTATTCATAATATTCTTCAAAAATATCGTCAACGCTCATCGCTTGGCTATCGTACAATTTCTCAAAGAGGCGGTTTTTCTCAGCAAGATTCCGCTCCAAGCGCTCTCTGAAAATGTCTTTATCCAAGAGATCAGCGATACGGATACCAACACGCGCAGCCTTGTCCATGTAGGCAGGGCCGATTCCCTTGATCGTCGTTCCGATTTTATTGTCGCCTTTAGCTTCCTCTTGCAGGCGATCCAGCTCGATATGGTAAGGCAGGATGACATGGGCACGGTCTGAAATGCGTAAATTATCTGTGGTAACACCTTCTTGGTGCAGATAAGCCAACTCCTTGACCAGAGATTTAGGATTGACCACCATCCCATTTCCGATCACTGAGATCTTTTCTGGGAAGAAAATTCCTGACGGAATCAAGTGCAATTTATATTTTTTCCCGTCAATCACAATCGTATGTCCAGCATTGTCACCACCTTGGTAGCGGGCAATCACTTCAGCATTGGCCGAAAGGAAATCCGTAATTTTCCCTTTTCCTTCATCTCCCCATTGGGTTCCTACAACAACAACTGATGTCATAATTTCGTCTGAGCCACAAGAGCTCTTCCTTTCTTAATCTACAAGGCAGGAGTTTCACCTGCAAACGTATCTTACACTTTATTATAAGAAAATTTTGAATTTTTTTCAAGATCAGGTATCTTTTAAATTTGGATTTTCACTTTTGAAAGCGAATAATTCTTTTTGGATTTTTCCATTTTCACGAAATATATCCAACAAATGGAAATAAAAGTTCGGGAATTCATCAAAAACGTAGTGAATAGTTGTTTTCTGGCCTTTTTTATAATAGACTGAAAGTACTATACTAAGGACGGAAAAACATGATGACTATTGATCGTTTACTCGAAAAGCTAGACCCTGCCAGCCCGATCTTACAGGCGACTTTTGGACTGGAAAGAGAATCCCTACGCGTGACAGAGGCAGGGACACTGGCATCAACTCCCCATCCCAGCTCTTTGGGCTCTCGGAGTTTTCATCCCTATATCCAGACGGATTTTAGCGAGCAACAGCTCGAATTGATTACGCCCATTTCCTCTTCAACTCAGGAGGCTCGTCGCCTGCTGGGTGCCATCACCGATGTAGCTGGACGCTCCATTCCCCAAGATGAACTCATGTGGCCCTTGTCAATGCCTCCCCAACTCCGAGAAGACGAGATTGAGATTGCCCACCTCGAAAATGCCTACGAACTCCATTATCGTCAAGGTTTAGCAGAAAAATACGGCAAACGGCTCCAGACCATTTCCGGCATTCATTACAATATCGAGTTAGGAAAAGATTTGATGACGGCTCTCTTTGAGGCTAGCGACTTTTCTTCCTTCAAGGATTTCAAAAATGCCCTCTATCTCAAATTAGCTCGCAATTTCCTCCGTTTCCGCTGGTTCTTGACCTATCTTTATGGTGCGGCTCCGCTGGCAGAAGCTGGCTTTTACGATGAGGCGGTTGAGGCTCCTGTCCGTTCACTCCGCAATAGCCATTATGGCTATGTCAATGAGGAGCATGTTCATGTGTCATTTCGCTCGCTGGAAAGCTATGTCTCAGATATCGAGGCTTATGTCAAGTCTGGCGACTTAAGTGCAGAAAAGGAATTTTACTCACCTGTGCGCTTTCGCGGTCAAAAACGAAATCGAAATTACCTAGAACAAGGCATTACTTACTTGGAACTGCGCTGTTTCGACCTCAATCCATTTGATGTCTTGGGCATCAGTCAGGAAACCTTGGACACAGTCCATCTCTTTCTCTTGGGCCTGTTGTGGCTGGATGACCTGACAGATAGCGATGCACAGCTACAAGCCACCTATGCTCTCAACGATGCTGTTGCGCTGGCTCACCCCTTGACTCCTCTACCCGCAGAGGCCGACAGCTCTGCTATTCTCCAAGCTATGGAACATGTTATTCAACATTTCAATCTCCCTGACGCCTACCGTCAATTGCTAGCACAAGTCAGAGCTACGCTGGCCGAGCCCAAGCTGACTCTGGCAGGCCAATTATTGCCTCATATTGAGAAGAATTCCCTATCAACATTTGGACTTGCAAAAGCACGGGAATATCGAGCTTACGCCTGGACTGCACCCTACGCCCTCAAGGGGTATGAAAGTATGGAACTTTCCACTCAAATGCTGATATTTGACGCTCTCCAGAAAGGCCTCCATCTCGAGATCTTAGATGAAAATGACCAATTTCTCAAGCTCTGGCATGGTCAGCATGTGGAGTATGTCAAGAATGGCAATATGACCTCTAAGGATAACTATGTCATCCCGCTGGCCATGGCCAATAAAACGGTCACCAAAAAGATTTTGGCAGCAGCTGATTTTCCCGTTCCGACTGGGGCAGAGTTTTCTTCTCTCGAAGAGGGACTGGCCTACTATCCTTTGATTAAAGACCGACAAATTGTTGTCAAACCTAAGTCAACCAACTTCGGACTGGGCATCTCTATCTTCCAAGAACCGGCTAGTCTGGAATCTTATCGCAAGGCTCTGGAGATTGCTTTTTCAGAAGACGCCGCCGTCTTGGTGGAGGAATTTATCGCTGGAACGGAATACCGCTTCTTTGTCTTAGACGGTCAATGTGAGGCAGTCCTCTTGCGCGTGGCAGCTAATGTCGTCGGAGACGGTCAACATACCGTGAGAGAATTAGTTGCCATCAAAAATGACAATCCCCTGCGCGGGCGCGACCATCGTTCACCGCTCGAAATCATTGAACTGGGAGACATTGAGTTGCTCATGCTGGACCAGCAAGGCTATAGACCAGATGACATCTTGCCTGCTGGTGTCAAGGTCGACTTGCGGCGCAATTCCAATATTTCTACTGGCGGAGACTCGATTGACGTCACAGACAGCATGCACCCATCTTATAAAAAACTCGCTGCAGACATGGCAAAGGCTATGGGAGCTTGGGCTTGTGGCGTTGACCTAATCATCCCTGACAGCTCTGCTATTTCCACCAAGGAAAATCCCACCTGCACCTGCATCGAGCTTAATTTCAATCCCTCTATGTATATGCACACCTATTGCGCTGAGGGGCCGGGGCAAAGTATCACTCCTAAAATACTGGCCAAACTTTTCCCAGAAATGGACTAAGCAATAAGAATCGCAAGGAATACCCTGCGATTTTTGCTTGCAGGTCGGGATTCACAATCTTTAACGGGCTTGCTTTCAGAAAAGAAAGCAAAGCTCTTTCTTGATGAGGCAAGCATTCTCAGCAAATCTAAAAACACGTCTAAATATATAAAATCATTGCACTCTTTATCCTTCAAAATTCAGCTTTTATGTTAAAATAGAAATATCACATTGAGAAGAAAGAGAAAGGTTCATGTCGAGAAGAAAGAATTATTCTAACCAGCAGCCGGAATGGTTTAGCTGGATTTGGATACTTGCAATTATTTTTGGTTCTGGAGTGATAGCCAGCTATCTGATCCCCATTGCTATTTTAGGAGGTGTTGGCTACGGAATCTATCGCTACCAAAGACAGAAAAGAGTTCGTATTGAAGCTAAACAAGCCAGCATTGGCCGTATTGAAGATTTAAAGGCAGAGATTGGGCAGGCTGACCGCCGTATTAAAGAATTAGAAAGCTACCAAGAATACGGCAAGAAGGAAGATTACCATGATTTAGCTCTGCAAGTTCTTCCCCAACTCACCTATATCAAAAACGTTGCTAAGGAATTGCGAGATGAAATTCCTGCCTCTGTCTACCAGCGCATTCAGACTAAAATTACTACTGTAACCGAGGAAATTGATAAACAACTGCAAAAGATTGAACGAGAGAAAATGCAAAAGGAAGCGCAGCCAAAGAAAACGAGTCTAGAAGAGCTAGCCCCAGAATTGGTCGCTACGGTTCGCAATATTCAGATTGACCACGAGGCCATTCTTCAAAAAATCTCTCAATCCGAAAGCAACAACAAGGAAGAACTGACTGCCATTCATCAGTCCCAGATGGAGCACTACGAAGATATTTTAGAAGGCTACCTCAAAATCAAAGCGTCTCCCAAAGATTTTTACAATGCAGAGGAGCGGCTAGCCAAAGCCAAAGCAGCTATCGAGCAGTTTGACTTAGACCTAGACGAGGCGCTGCGCCAATTAAATGAAGCTGATTTGAGGGATTTTGACATCAGCCTGCGTATCCTAGACAAAGAAAAGCAAACAGACACCGGCTTTTAAGCTAGATAAACCAAAGGAGAAACTATGAGCCAAGAATTTAATTTTGACATTGATAAAATTGCCAACAATGCCATCAGCAAAAGCGATAAAACAACGGAAATCATCGAGGCCAACACGACTCAAGGAAATGGCCAGCTAACTTTTCTGGAAAAGCTGACTCCTGAACAACAGAGTGCGATTACGGCTAAAGCCCCTCAGCTAGTGGATAATTTCGTATCAGACCAGAATGCCTTGCTGGACTTTGGTCAATCTGCTGTCGAAGAAGTCAATAGCACTGTCAATCGTATCTTAGCCGAGCAGAAAAAATTGCAGATTCCTCAGGTAGATGAGCTCTTAAAAAACACCAACAAAGAACTCAATGGCTTTGTCGCAAAATACAAGGATGCTCAAGTAGCGGAACTAGACAAGAAGCCTAATTTCCTGGAAAAACTCTTCAAACAGAGCAAAAACACTCTTCAAGAATTCTATTTCGACTCACAAAATATTGAGCAGAAAATGGACGGTATGGCTGCAACGGTCGTCAAACAAGAAGATGTTCTGGCTCGCAACATCGTTTCTGCTGAAATGCTGATTGAGGACAATACCAAATCGATTGAAAACCTAGTCGGAGTTATTTCCTTTATCGAAGCTGCTCAGCAAGAAGCTGGTAATCGGGCGCTCAAGCTGCAGGCTGAAGTTGCTCAGCTAGATATGACAACCGTTGACTATCAAGTCAAATCGCAGGAATTAGCCCGAATGACAGAGGTGGTCAATACCTTAGAGCAGCAACACACTGAATATGTCAGCCGTCTTTATGTGGCTTGGGCGACAACGCCTCAAATGCGTAATCTGGTCAAGGTTTCCTCTGATATGCGCCAAAAACTTGGAATGCTCCGTCGCAATACCATTCCAACTATGAAACTATCTATTGCCCAGTTAGGTATTCTCCAGCAATCGATGAAGTCCGGTCAGGTAGCTGACGCTATCTCTAATGCGAATAACGCTGCCCTGCAAATGCTCGCTGAAACCAGCAAGGAAGTCATTCCTCAGCTGGAACGGATTTCCCAAAGCCCTACTATCGCTGTTGAGTCTGTAACTAAGCTAGCAGAAAGCCTCGTTGCTCAAAACCAAGGCATTATCGAAGCCATTGATAAAGGACGGGAAAAACGCGCTCTGCTAGAAGCGGCGGTCATCCAATCCGCAGAAACTATCAACAACTCTGTCAAACTGCGTGATCAAAAGATTATCCAAGCCCTGCTGGATCAAGGCAAGGAAGCCCAGAAAGAATTAACTTCAGAATAAGCAAAAGAGCCATCCAGACTCTTTCAACTCGTAGACAAACGTCAAAACTGATGTTTGTCTTTTTGTATTTTCCAAAATTTTTAGTCAAGACGACAAAAATACACTCAACTCTTATGAAGAATTGAGTGTATTTTTTGAAAAGTATCGTTCTTTACAGACTTTTGACTGCCGCAATGGCTGCATCATAATCTGGCTCGGTGTTGATGTTATCTACATATTCAGCATAGGTCACAGTGTTGTTTTCGTCCAAGACAAGGACTGCACGGGCTAACAGGTGCCATTCATTGATGAGGACAGCATAGTCGCGACCGAAAGAATGGTCGAAGTAGTCAGATAGCATGACGGCATTTTCGATGCCTTCAGCAGCACACCATTTGCCTTGAGCAAAAGGTAAGTCAACTGAAACCGTGATAACAACGGTATTGTCCAAGTCAGAGAGTTCTTGATTGAAACGACGGGTCTGAGTTGAACAAACGCCAGTATCGATAGACGGCACGATGCTGAGAACTTTCTTTTTGCCAGCAAAATCAGCCAAGGTTTTCTTTGAAAGGTCAGTAGCTGTCAGGCTAAAATCGTGGGCTGTGTCGCCGACTTGCAGTTGTTGGCCCGTAAAGGTTACGGGATTTCCGAGAAAAGTTGTCATAGGAAGTCTCCATTCATGTTTGATAGCTCCATTGTACTGCGAATAGTGATTTTTTTCGAATAATTTGACCGAAAATTTGAGAGCTACTCCATGTGAAGCTTGTCCTTCAGAAATAAAGAGGTCAGGATTTTGTCTTCCCAACCTCTTATTATTATTTAGACAGACCTTCTGCGATCTTTTCTAAGTTGTATTTCATCATGCTGTAGTAGCTATCACCCTCTTCGCCTTTATCAGCGATTGAGTCAGTGAAGATTTTAGCGTAGATCGGAATGTTGGTGTCTTTAGAAACGGTCTTCATCGGACGGTCGTCTACACTTGATTCCACAAAGAGTGATGGCACTTTGGTCTTACGAAGTTTTTCAACCAAGCTTTTAATTTGGTCTGGAGTCCCTTCTTCTTCAGTGTTGATTTCCCAAATATAGGCTGATGGCACATTGTAGGCCTTAGAGAAGTACTTGAAGCAACCTTCGCTGGTTACAATCATTTTCTTTTCTTCAGGAATGTTGTTGAATTTCTCTTTGGCTTCCTTGTCCAAAGCGCTCAATTTTTCCACATAAGCCTTAAGATTTTTCTCGTAAGTTTCTTTGTTAGCTGGATCCTTTTCGCTCAAACGCTTGGCAATGTTTTTCGCATAGATAATCCCATTTTCCAAGTTGAGCCAAGCATGAGGGTCTTCTTTCCCTTTTTCACTTTGGCCTTCCAAGTAAATCACGTCCACACCTTCGCTGACAGCATAATAGTCCTTGTTTTCTTTCTTCTTAGCATTTTCTACTAATTTTGTGAACCAAGCATTACCACCTGTTTCAAGGTTGATCCCATTGTAGAAGATCAGATCCGCTTGGGAAGTCTTTTTGACATCTTCAGGTAGGGGCTCGTATTCGTGCGGGTCTTGCCCAACAGGTACGATACTGTGCAAATTGATCTTATCGCCAGCGATATTCTTTGTAATATCCGCAATAATCGAGTTGGTCGCAACAACATTCAATTTTGAAGAACCAGTATCGGTACTGCTTTTTTGACTAGAGCAGGCTGCTAGGCCGACAAAAGCCAGCAAAAGCAGAACTAAGAAACGACATTTTTTCATTGGAAATCCTCCATAAATATATTATTTTACTTTTCTTTTTAAATACCGCTGTTTTGGTGCGATAAAAAATGAAACCAAAAAGATCAGGGCAGAGGTTAGAACGATACTAGAACCTGCTGCAACATTAAAACTATAACCGATGAAGAGACCTAAAACAGATGCACCAGCCCCCAAGGCAGATGACAATAAAATCATGGTCTTGAGACTCTTGGCATAGAGATAGGCTGTCGCAGCTGGTGTAATCAGCATGGCCACGATCAGAATCGTTCCGACACTTTGCATGGCTGTGACAGATACCAGAGTCAATAGAATCATCAGTAAATAGTGGTAAAAATTCACCTTCATTCCCATAGCTTGGGCTAAGAGCGGGTCAAAGGACGTCAGCAAAAGCTGCTTGAAGAACATAGTAATAACCAGCAGCACCAAGATACCCACACCGATACTAATCCACATATCAAGGTCTTGCACCGCCAAGATATTCCCAAAGAGAATATGGAAAAGATCGGTCGAACTCTTGGCAACGCTAATCAAAATGATCCCCAGAGCCAGGAAGGAAGAAAAAGTAATTCCGATAGCCGTGTCACTTTTGATAATAGAATTGCCCTTGATGTAAGTGATAATAATGGAAGCTAGTAAGCCAAAGGTAATGGCACCGATGAAGAAATTAATCCCCAAAATATAAGACAGGGCCACACCGGGCAGCACCGCGTGAGAGATGGCATCCCCCATGAGTGACATGCCCCGCAGAATGATAAAGCATCCAACGGCACCGGCCACCACTCCAATCACAATGGCTGTAATCAAAGCATTTTGCAGGAAATGAAAGTCATGTAAGCCTTGAATAAATTCCTGAATCATCCTAGGCACCTCCATTCATAAAGAGCTGAGAGCCGTAGGTCTTCTGCATATTTTCTTTGGTGAAGGTGCTCTCAGTTGATCCGAAAGCGACGACTTTTTTGTTAAGTAGCAAGACCTGATCAAAATAAGCGACCACCTTGCTCAAGTCATGGTGGACAATCAAAATCGTCTTCCCGTCTTTTCTTAGCTGACGGAGTGTTTTCATAATAATCTCTTCGCTGACCGAGTCAATCCCAACAAAAGGCTCATCTAGGAAAATATAGTCCGCCTCCTGAACCAAGCAACGGGCAATCAAGACCCGTTGAAATTGCCCACCAGACAACTGGCTAATCTGCCGCTCAGCAAAATCTTCTAAACCAACGATTTTCAAAGCCCGAGCAACCTTTTCCCAGTCAGAGGCTTTGAGGCGTTGAAAAAGCTTGATCTTAGGATATAAACCCAGAGACACACACTCCTTGACCTTGATAGGAAAATTATAATCAATGTGAATTTTCTGCTCCACATAAGCAATCTTGCTTAATTCTAGCTTCATGGGTTTTGTATCCAGAAAGGTCTGCCCCTCACTCTCAACAATTCCTAACATACCCTTTATGAGAGTTGACTTTCCAGCCCCGTTTGGTCCGATAATTCCTGTGATAGTTGGTCCTTTTATTGTTAAAGAAGTTGGTTCTAAGGCCAGCTGTCCTTGATAACTGACACTTAAATTTTTCATTTCAATCATTGTTATACCTCTTTTGTTTTAATATACATTAAAATGAAAATTAAGTCAAGTTAATTTTCGAAAAATCCTTAAAATCAATATAAGAAATATTTGAAAAAAGGAGCTAATTTTGATAAGGTTATATCAAAAGCAGGAAAGTGAGAAAAACATGACACGTTTACAAGATGATTTTTATGACGCCATTAATGGCGAATGGGCCAAAACGGCCGTTATCCCAGATGACAAGCCTGTCACCGGTGGCTTCACAGATCTGTCAGATGAGATTGAAAAGCTGATGCTCTCCACTACTGATCAATGGTTGCGGGGTGAGGAAGTCCCTGACGATGCTATTTTGCAAAACTTTATCAAGTACCATCGTTTAGCAGCTGACTATGACAAGCGGGAAGCACTCGGTATCAAGCCTGTTTTGCCTTTGATTGCGGAATACCAAGCACTCAACTCCTTTGCAGAATTTACCACAAAGATTGCCGAGTTTGAGCTGGCTGGCAAGCCCAATTTCTTTCCCTTTGGCGTGGCGCCTGACTTTATGGACGCCCGTATCAATGTCCTTTGGGCAGAGGCACCAGGTACTATTCTCCCAGACACAACCTACTATGCCGATGAGCATCCTCAAAAGGATAAGCTCTTAAAAAAATGGCGCGAATCTTCCGAAGCTTTGCTGCAAAAATTCGAATTTTCAGCAGAAGAAATTCAAGATTTGCTGGATAAGGTTTTAGAACTGGATGCTCGAATTGCCAAAGTCGTTCTGTCACGGGAGGAAAGTTCAGAATATGCCAAGCTTTACCACCCTTACAAGTGGGAAAATTTCAAAGCCTTAGCACCGAATCTACCTTTAGATGCGATCTTCACCCAACTCATCGGGCAAATTCCTGACCAGATTATCGTACCTGAGGAGCGTTTCTGGCAAGCTGCCAACCAATTCTACTGCGAAGAGACTTGGCCCCTGCTCAAGGCCGTGCTTATCTTTAATGCTATCGCGTCAGCTGAAGCCTACTTGACTGACGAAATCCGTGTCCTAGCAGGCGCTTACCGTCGCGCCCTATCTGGAACACCTCAGGCGCAAGACAAGAAAAAAGCTGCCTTTTACCTAGCTCAAGCGCCTTTCAATCAAGCCATCGGACTCTGGTATGCTGGACAAAAATTCTCCCCTGAAGCCAAGGCCGATGTGGAGCAAAAAGTAGCCAACATGATCCAAGTCTACAAGGAACGCCTCGCAGGCAATGACTGGCTGACACCAGAAACTCGGGACAAGGCCATTGTCAAACTCAATGTCATCAAGCCTTATATCGGCTACCCAGAGGAGTTGCCTGAGCGCTACGCAGACAAGATTGTGGATGAAAATCTCAGCCTCTTCGAAAATGCTCAAAAGCTGCGACAAGTGGAAATCAAGCATGGTTGGAGCAAGTGGAACCAGCCAGTGGATTACAAAGAATGGGGAATGCCAGCCCACATGGTCAATGCCTACTATAATCCTCAGAAAAACCTGATTGTCTTTCCAGCGGCTATCCTGCAGGCACCATTCTATGACCTGCACCAGTCCTCTTCAGCCAATTATGGTGGTATCGGTGCGGTTATTGCCCATGAGATTTCCCATGCCTTTGATACCAACGGCGCTTCCTTTGATGAAAACGGCAGCCTCAACAACTGGTGGACGGAGCATGACTACCAAGCCTTTACTGAGCGGACTCAGAAAGTCATTGACCAGTTCGAAGGTCTAGATTCTTACGGTGCCAAGGTCAATGGCAAGCTGACTGTTTCAGAAAATGTGGCGGACTTAGGTGGTATTGCAGCGGCTCTCGAAGCAGCCAAGAAAGAAGACGATTTCTCTGCGGAGGAATTCTTCACCAACTTTGCCCGCATCTGGCGGATGAAGGGACGCGAAGAGTACATGAAGCTTCTAGCCAGCGTCGATGTCCATGCGCCCGCTAAACTTCGGACCAATGTCCAGCTACCTAACTTTGACGACTTCTTTACGACCTTTGATGTCCAAGAAGGAGACGGTATGTGGCGCAGTCCAGAAGAACGGGTAGTGATTTGGTAAGCGACTTTAATAATATTTAATCAATCAAAAAACCTGTTTGGGAAGGCATTAGAGCCTTCCCAAACAGGTTTTTATAGTTCTTTGATTTCTTTCATATAACCGGCTGTGATGATACCAGCGGGCAGAGCCACAATGGCGATTCATAAAAAGGAAGAAATCATGGTAATAATTTTTCCAGTCGTTGAAACTGCGTAAATATCACCATAGCCAACCGTCGTCAAGGAGATGGTCGCCCAGTAGAGGGCGTCAAAAAAATTAGGAAATGTGCTAGCTTCGACATTAAAAATGATAAGGGCAGAGATAAAGATATAGCCGAGAGCCAAAAGACCCACGATCATCAAACTGTCCTTCTGCTTTTTTAAGACATTGGTCAATATTTGGATATTTTTAGAATAGCGAATAAACTTAAAGAGCCGCAAACTATTATTCAACAAAAAAAGGAAGGTAAAATGCAGAGCAAATCAGCCAGCGCCAGAAAGATAAAAGGATAGAGGAAAAAAGAAAGCTTCCCCTTTCCCAATTTATAATCAGCCGTTAGAAGCCGAAGGATATAGTCAATAATAAAAATAATCGTTGACACAAAATCCAACCACATGAAGATTCCGGTGTGACTCTTGGTGGTCAGGGGGATCAGGCTGACAATAATAGTCAGGAACATAAGCACATCATAGGCTTTTTCAATCGCATTTTCCTTTTTGATGGGGCTCAATAATCTGAAATAAAATCTTTCTTGTCATCCTCAACATCACTTTTTTAAACTTGCTTTCATTCTATCTGTTTTTAAAAATAAGTCAAGGTCAATCCGCAAAGATTTTCTTCATTCTCCTTCGTCGGTTACTTTCAAAATCCCTTGAAAATGGTATAATAGATAGAAACGTGTTTAGAACACAGAAAAGATCGTTGGAGAGTAAATGATTATGGCAACTTACAATCACAAAGAAATCGAGCCCAAGTGGCAGAAATACTGGGCTGAGCACCATACATTTAAGACAGGTACGGACAAGGACAAACCTAACTTTTATGCGCTGGATATGTTCCCTTATCCATCAGGAGCTGGTCTGCACGTAGGACACCCAGAAGGCTATACAGCGACGGATATCCTCAGTCGTTACAAGCGCGCCCAAGGCTACAATGTCCTTCACCCAATGGGTTGGGATGCCTTTGGACTGCCAGCCGAGCAGTACGCTATGGATACAGGCAATGACCCGGCTGACTTTACAGCAGAAAACATTGCCAACTTCAAACGCCAAATCAATGCGCTTGGTTTTTCTTACGACTGGGATCGGGAAGTCAATACAACTGACCCCAACTACTACAAGTGGACCCAGTGGATTTTCACCAAGCTTTATGAAAAAGGCCTGGCTTATGAAGCTGAAGTCCCAGTAAACTGGGTGGAAGAGCTGGGAACTGCTATCGCTAACGAAGAAGTTCTGCCAGATGGCACATCTGAGCGTGGTGGCTATCCAGTCGTCCGCAAGCCTATGCGCCAGTGGATGCTGAAAATCACAGCCTATGCAGAACGTTTGCTCAATGACTTGGAGGAGCTGGACTGGCCAGAGTCTATCAAGGATATGCAGCGCAACTGGATCGGGAAGTCAATCGGTGCCAATGTAACCTTCAAGATTAAGGACACTGACAAGGACTTTACCGTCTTTACGACTCGTCCGGACACCCTTTTTGGTGCGACCTATGCTGTTTTGGCTCCAGAGCATGCACTGGTAGACGCTATTACAAGTGCAGAACAAGCCCAAGCAGTTGCAGACTACAAACATGCAGCCAGCCTCAAATCTGACCTGGCTCGGACTGATTTGGCTAAGGAGAAGACCGGGGTATGGACAGGAGCTTATGCCATCAATCCTGTCAATGGCAAGGAAATCCCAATCTGGATTGCCGACTATGTGCTTGCAAGCTACGGAACAGGGGCTATCATGGCCGTTCCTGCGCACGATGAGCGCGACTGGGAGTTTGCTAAGCAGTTTGATTTAGAGATTATTCCGGTTCTAGAGGGTGGCAATGTTGCTGAAGCTGCTTACACAGAAGACGGTCCGCATATTAACTCTGGCTTCCTAGATGGCTTGGACAAGGCTGCCGCGATTGATAAGATGGTTTCTTGGCTAGAAGCGGAAGGTGTCGGAAATGAAAAAGTCACCTATCGCCTGCGTGACTGGCTCTTTAGCCGTCAACGCTACTGGGGTGAGCCAATTCCAATCATTCATTGGGAAGATGGCACTTCAACAGCTGTCCCTGAAAATGAACTGCCACTTGTCTTGCCTGTAACCAAGGATATCCGTCCTTCTGGTACCGGTGAAAGCCCTCTGGCCAATCTGACTGACTGGCTGGAAGTGACTCGCGAAGACGGTGTCAAAGGACGCCGCGAAACCAACACCATGCCGCAATGGGCAGGTTCTAGCTGGTATTACCTGCGTTACATTGACCCGCACAATAATGAGAAGTTAGCAGACGAAGACCTGCTCAAGGCTTGGCTTCCTGTTGATATTTACATCGGCGGCGCAGAGCACGCTGTGCTCCATCTCCTCTATGCTCGCTTCTGGCATAAATTCCTTTATGACCTCGGTGTCGTTCCAACAAAAGAGCCTTTCCAAAAACTCTTTAACCAAGGAATGATCTTGGGGACTAGCTACCGTGACCACCGCGGTGCTCTTGTAGCGACAGATAAGGTGGAAAAACGCGATGGTTCCTTCTTCAACATCGAAACGGGAGAAGAACTAGAGCAAGCGCCTGCTAAGATGTCTAAGTCCCTCAAGAATGTGGTCAACCCAGACGATGTGGTGGAACAATACGGCGCCGATACCCTTCGTGTTTATGAAATGTTCATGGGACCATTAGATGCATCCATCGCTTGGAGCGAGGAAGGTCTGGAAGGCAGCCGCAAGTTCCTAGATCGTGTCTATCGTTTGATCACAAGTAAAGAAATCGTTGCGGAAAATAGCGGAGCACTCGACAAGGTCTACCACGAAACAGTCAAGTCTGTCACAGACCAGATTGAGGAGCTCAAGTTTAACACAGCCATTGCCCAGCTCATGATCTTTGTCAATGCAGCCAACAAGGAAGAGAAGCTCTATGTCGAATATGCCAAAGGCTTTATCCAATTGCTGGCGCCTTTTGCACCGCACTTGGCTGAAGAACTCTGGCAGGCAGTAGCTCAAACTGGCGAGAGCATTTCCTATGTAGCTTGGCCAACTTATGACGAAAGCAAACTGGTCGAGGCAGAGGTCGAAATCGTAGTTCAAATCAAGGGCAAAGTTCGTGCTAAGCTAGTCGTAGCCAAGGACCTGAGCCGCGAGGAACTGCAGGAAATCGCTCTGGCAGATGAGAAAATTAAGTCTGAAATCGCTGGTAAAGAAGTCGTGAAAGTCATTAGTGTGCCGAATAAACTGGTTAATATCGTGGTGAAATAATCAGTTGGCTACAACATTATCGTGATTACAAAGAAAGGAGTCGTTTAAAACGGCCCTTTTTTGATAAGAATTTTCCCTTAAATCGTCGGACTTTTCTCATTTTCCTACTTTCACTCGCTATCCTTATTCTTTTTATTTATAATCATTACAAATAAAAAGAAAAGAGAAAAGTTTTAGAATGGAAGAACATAAGATTGACAAAAATTTTAGCGGACGCCTGAATATTTTGCGGGCTGGGGTTTTGGGGGCCAACGACGGTATTATTTCTATCGCAGGGGTGGTCATCGGAGTGGCCAGTGCGACGGAAGATGTTTGGATTATCTTTCTATCTGGTCTGGCTGCTGTCTTTGCTGGCGCCTTTTCTATGGCAGGCGGGGAGTACGTATCCGTCTCCACTCAGAAGGACACTGAGGAGGCTGCAGTGGCTAGAGAGCGAGAACTCTTAGAAAAGAATCCAGATATTGCTAGACAGTCGCTCTACGCCTCCTACGTCCAAAACGGTGAGTGCGAGACTTCTGCCCAACTCTTGACCAATCGCGCCTTCTTGCAGGATCCGCTCAAGGCCTTGGTCGAGGAAAAGTACGGCATTGAGGTCGAAGAGTTCACTAATCCTTGGCATGCAGCTATATCCAGCTTTCTAGCCTTTGCCATAGGTGCAATCTTTCCTATGCTGACCATCGTTCTGCTTCCGGCTGCCTATAGGATTCCAGCGACCGTCCTTGTTGTAGCTCTTTCTCTCTTGGGAACCGGCTATACCAGTGCAAAATTGGGACAGGCACCCATTAAAAATGCCATGATCCGTAACCTCACTATCGGACTTTTGACCATGGCTGTCACCTATCTCCTAGGCCAGTTCTTCTCAATTTAAAAGAAGAGCTATTCAGACCAGCATAATAAAAAAGATTGAAAAGAAATGATTTCTCTTCAATCTTTTTTTGTTATAAACTTAGATTAGTTTTGGCCAAGAGCAGCTGCCATTGTTGCTGCAACTTCTGATTCGAAGTCGTTAGCTGCTTTTTCAATACCTTCACCAACTTCAAAGCGAACAAACTCAACTACTGAAGCATTCACTGATTCAAGGTAAGCTTCAACTGTCTTGCTGTCATCCATGATGTACACTTGTGCAAGAAGTGTGTAAGCTTGGTCAACTTTAGTGTTGTCAAGTAAGAAGCGATCCATTTTACCTGGGATGATTTTATCCCAGATTTTTTCTGGTTTGCCTTCAGCAGCCAATTCAGCTTTGATGTCAGCTTCAGCTTGTGCAATCACTTCGTCAGTCAACTGAGCTTTTGAACCATATTTCAAGTGTGGAAGTGCTGGCTTGTCAACCATAGCGCGGCTTTCATTGTCTTGATCGATCGCGTGGTTCAATTGTGCCAATTCATCTTTAACAAATTGCTCATCCAATTCTTTGTATGAAAGAACAGTTGGTTTCATCGCAGCGATATGCATAGAAATTTGTTTCGCAAGAGCGTCATCGCCACCATCAATCACTGAGACAACACCGATACGACCACCGTTGTGTTGGTAAGCACCAAAGTGTTGAGCATCAGTCTTTTCAACCAAAGCAAAACGACGGAATGAGATTTTTTCTCCGATAGTTGCAGTTGCAGATACATATGCAGCTTCAAGAGTTTCACCTGAAGGCATTGTCAATGCAAATGCTTCTTCGTTGTTAGCTGGCTTGCCTTCTGCGATTACTTTTGCAGTAGCATTTACCAATTCAACAAATTGAGCGTTTTTCGCAACAAAGTCAGTTTCAGCATTGACTTCAACGATAGCTGCAACGTTACCATCCACATAAACGCCTGTCAAACCTTCAGCGGCAACACGGTCAGCCTTCTTAGCTGCTTTTGCCATACCTTTTTCGCGAAGCAATTCAATCGCTTTTTCGATGTCACCATCAGTTTCAACCAATGCTTTCTTAGCGTCCATGACACCAGCACCAGATTTTTCGCGCAATTCTTTTACAAGCTTAGCTGTAATTTCTGCCATTTTTCTTCTCCTATGTTTACTATTTTTAAATAAAGGGGCTGGGCTGAGCCCCGCCCCTTTAGGTTAATTGACTTATGAAAATTATGCGTTGTCGCCTTCTACAACTTCAACGATTTCTTCGATTGAGTCTGCTTGAGTTTCAGTTGCAGCAAATTCTGCTTCAACAGTCGCTACAGCGTCCTCACCTTGACGGCCTTCGATAACAGCATCAGCCATTTTCGCAGTGATCAATTTAACAGCACGGATAGCGTCGTCGTTAGCAGGGATAATCACATCGATATCGTCTGGATCAGTGTTTGTGTCAACCATCGCAACTACTGGAATACCAAGTTTCTTAGCTTCCTTAACAGCGATTTGCTCTTTATGAGGGTCAACGATGTACATTACATCTGGGATGCGAGGCATATCTTCGATACCACCCAAGAATTTTTCAAGACGAGCACGTTGTTTGTTCAAAAGTGCTACTTCCTTCTTAGGAAGAACTTCGAAGATTCCTTCTTCTTCCATACGTTTGATTTCTTTCAAACGAGCAACACGTTTTTGGATAGTTGTCCAGTTTGTAAGAGTTCCACCCAACCAACGGTGGTTGATGTAGTATTGACCAGCACGTTCTGCTTCTTCTTTTACAGCTTCAGCAGCTTGCTTTTTAGTACCAACAAACAAGATAACTGCATCGTTTGCAGCTGCATCACGCATGAAGTCGTAAGCTTGATCTGCGTATTTTACAGTTTGTTGAAGGTCGATAACGTGGATACCATTACGCTCAGTGAAGATGTACTTAGCCATCTTAGGGTTCCAGCGACGAGTTTGGTGACCAAAGTGAACACCAGCCTCAAGAAGTTGTTTCATTGAAATTACTGCCATGAGTAAATTCTCCTTTTTGTTTTTTTCCTCTCTTAGATTTCAGCTCGCAGAGCTACCGATCGGCAACGGCTCCACAATTCATCTAAAATGAGTATTTCTGCCGTTTAAACGGCATCTACTATCATATCAAATTTTCTAGCTTTTGACAAGTCTTTGGACACTATTTTCTCGCTTTGATTCGGCCCATCTGCTAGCCATCCTTCAAGAAATTCTCACTTAAGTCGGGTCAGGCTCTTGACGAACAGGCCATTTTAAGGTAGAATAGTAAGAGTTGTGGCGGTATAGCCAAGTGGTAAGGCACGGCTCTGCAAAAGCTTGATCGTCGGTTCAAATCCGTCTACCGCCTTTCAATACCTGACTTATCAGGAATCAACCTAATGAAAAGCCCGTGAAATCGGGCTTTTTTGATTTTCTGTTAGGTTAAACCAGACTAACTTTAAAAATATTTTGGGGCGGA
>NZ_CABPTR010000003.1:0-270310 GCF_902460365.1 Streptococcus sp. Marseille-P7375
AGCGTCATTGAGCGCAAGCCAGTCTGTATCAGTAAGCACAAGTGCCTCAGCTTCGTTGAGTGGCAGCCAATCTGTCTCAACAAGCGCAAGTGCTTCAGCGTCAATGAGCTTGAGCCAGTCTGTCTCAGTAAGTGCCAGTGCTTCAGCATCAGTAAGCTTGAGTCAATCTGTTTCAATAAGCGCAAGTGCTTCAGCGTCATTGAGCGCAAGCCAGTCTGTCTCAGCAAGCACAAGCACTTCAGCATCAGTAAGCTTGAGCCAATCCGTTTCAACAAGTGCAAGTGCCTCAGCATCATTGAGCCTTAGCCAATCCGTTTCAGCAAGCGAATCAGCTTCAGCGTCATTGAGCTTGAGCCAGTCTGTCTCAGCAAGCGAATCAGCTTCAGCGTCATTGAGCGCAAGCCAGTCTGTCTCAGCAAGTGCCAGTACTTCAACCTCAATGAGCGCAAGCCAGTCTGTCTCAGCAAGTGCCAGTGCTTCAGCATCAGTAAGCTTGAGCCAATCCGTTTCAACAAGTGCAAGTGCCTCAGCATCATTGAGCCTGAGCCAATCAGTTTCAACAAGCGAGTCTGCTTCAAGCTCATTGAGCTTGAGTCAATCAGTTTCAACAAGCGAGTCTGCTTCAAGCTCATTGAGCACTAGCCAGTCAGTCTCAGTAAGTGCCAGTGCTTCAGCATCGTTGAGCCTGAGCCAATCCGTTTCAGAAAGCACAAGTGCTTCAGCGTCAATGAGCTTGAGTCAGTCAATTTCAGCAAGTGCAAGCGCCTCAGCTTCGTTGAGCTTGAGTCAATCAGTTTCAACAAGTGAGTCAGCCTCAGCTTCGTTGAGTGGCAGCCAATCTGTCTCAGCAAGTGCCAGTGCTTCAGCATCAGTAAGCCTGAGCCAGTCTGTATCAGCAAGTGAATCAGCTTCAACTTCATTGAGCACCAGCCAGTCTGTCTCAGCAAGCACAAGTTTGAGTACTAGCCTCAGTGCCTCAATTAGTGCGTCAGATTCAGCAAGTACCAGCTTGAGCACTAGCCTCAGTGCCTCAATTAGTTCAAGCGACTCATCAAGTACAAGTTTGAGCACTAGCCTCAGTGCCTCAATTAGTGCCTCAGATTCATCAAGTACCAGCTTGAGCACTAGCCTCAGTGCTTCAATTAGCGCATCAGATTCAGCCAGCACCAGCTTGAGTACAAGCCTCAGTGCCTCAATTAGTGCGTCAGATTCAGCCAGCACGAGCCTGAGCACAAGTCTAAGTGCCTCACTCAGTGCCTCAGATTCAGCCAGCACCAGCTTGAGTACAAGCCTCAGTGCCTCAATTAGTGCGTCAGATTCAGCAAGCACAAGTTTGAGCACAAGTCTCAGTGCATCAATCAGTGCCTCAGATTCAGCCAGCACCAGCTTGAGCACGAGCCTCAGTGCCTCACTCAGTGCCTCAGATTCAACAAGTACCAGCTTGAGTACTAGTCTAAGTGCCTCAATTAGTGCCTCAGATTCAGCCAGCACGAGCCTGAGCACAAGTCTAAGTGCCTCACTCAGTGCCTCAGATTCAGCCAGCACCAGCTTGAGTACAAGCCTCAGTGCCTCAATTAGTGCCTCAGATTCAGCAAGCACAAGTTTGAGCACAAGTCTCAGTGCATCAATCAGTGCCTCAGATTCAGCCAGCACCAGCTTGAGCACAAGTCTCAGTGCATCAATCAGTGCCTCAGATTCAACAAGTACCAGCTTGAGTACTAGTCTCAGTGCCTCAATTAGCGCTTCAGATTCATCAAGCACCAGCTTGAGTACAAGCCTCAGTGCTTCGATCAGTGCCTCAGATTCATCAAGCACCAGCTTGAGCACGAGCCTCAGTGCCTCAATTAGTGCTTCAGATTCAGCAAGTACAAGTTTGAGCACAAGTCTAAGTGCTTCACTCAGTGCCTCAGATTCAGCAAGTACAAGTTTGAGTACGAGCCTCAGTGCCTCAATTAGCGCTTCAGATTCAGTAAGTACAAGTTTGAGCACGAGCCTCAGTGCCTCAATTAGCGCTTCAGATTCAGCAAGTACCAGCTTGAGTACGAGCCTCAGTGCCTCAATTAGTGCAAGCGACTCATCAAGCACCAGCTTGAGTACAAGCCTCAGTGCCTCAATTAGCGCCTCAGATTCATCAAGCACCAGCTTGAGTACAAGCCTCAGTGCTTCAATTAGTGCCTCAGATTCATCAAGCACAAGTTTGAGTACGAGCCTCAGTGCCTCAATTAGTGTTTCAGATTCATCAAGCACGAGCTTGAGCACTAGCCTCAGTGCCTCAATTAGTGCTTCAGATTCATCAAGCACCAGCTTGAGTACAAGCCTCAGTGCTTCACTCAGCGCCTCAGATTCATCAAGCACCAGCTTGAGTACAAGCCTCAGTGCTTCAATTAGTGCCTCAGATTCAGCAAGCACAAGTTTGAGTACGAGCCTCAGTGCCTCAATTAGTGTTTCAGATTCATCAAGCACGAGCTTGAGCACTAGCCTCAGTGCCTCAATTAGTGCTTCAGATTCATCAAGCACCAGCTTGAGTACAAGCCTCAGTGCTTCACTCAGCGCCTCAGATTCATCAAGCACCAGCTTGAGTACAAGCCTCAGTGCTTCAATTAGTGCCTCAGATTCAGCAAGCACAAGTTTGAGTACGAGCCTCAATGCCTCAATTAGTGCTTCAGATTCATCAAGTACCAGCTTGAGCACGAGCCTCAGTGCATCAATCAGTGCAAGCGACTCAGCCAGCACAAGTTTGAGCACCAGCCTCAGTGCCTCAATTAGTGCTTCAGATTCATCAAGCACCAGCTTGAGTACGAGCCTCAGTGCCTCAATTAGTGCCTCAGATTCAACAAGTACAAGTGTAAGTACCTCTACATCGCTTAGTGATAGCCTTTCAAGCAGCTTGAGTACAAGTGTGTCACAAGAGTCAAACTCATTCAGCTACAGTAAGGGTGATCCAACCAGCGAGTCTAAGCCAGAGTTTAACCTGCCAAGCTACCTCGCATCTGTAAGTGCAAGTACTTCAGCTTCTGTAAGTGATAGTCAGTCTATCTCTACTTCATTGAGTACAAGTGCAAGCATTTCAGGTTCAATCAGTGCCAGTCATGCCATCGCCGACGATTCACTTTCAGCAAGTGCCTACTTGAGCATGAGTGTTTCTGCTTCATTGAGCACATCTGAAAGTGTGTCACTGAGTGATAGCGCAAGCATCTCTACTAGTCTGTCTGAAAGTGCAACTGTATCTAGTGCGACAAATCACTCTCAAGCACCTAAGCCACAGCCTGCACAACCAGAAAAAGTCAAGGTTACTCCAGACACTAAAGCTTTGCCAAATACAGGAACTGCCAATAATCCATTAGCAGCGCTTGGATTAGGAATAGCAACGTTGGCATCAGCCTTTCTTAAGAATAAAAAGAAGAAAGAATCAACATCTGATGTGAATTTGGAAGACTAATCTTAAAACCTAGCTAAAATGATACCAGCACTTTAGCGATGGAAAGCAAATCCCAGATAGCCATAGGCTATCTGGGATTTTTGCTTTTTGCATGCATAGAATGTGAGTTATGCTGAGATAAAAGATAAACTGGGCAATTTAGATGTTTTGAGCCTGAGACTAGAAAGCGATGAACCAAGCTAAATATTTTGAAATTTAGCTCTTCCTGCTTGTCTTTTATTGTGGTGAGAGGGGCTTGCCGCCTGTTCTAGTTTGCTCTTGAGTATGAAGAAAATAAAAGTTTCAAAATGAGCAAAAATAATTCAATTCTTTTTTAGAAAAGGCTTGTGAGATTAGGCTGGATGTTTTAAAATAGTATAGGAGATTATCCGCTATTTATTTTTCGGAGGAAAAGAAATGTCCATTAATTGGCAAGAAATTATATTTAGCTTTTTAGGAGGCTTGGGGCTGTTCCTGTATAGTATTCGTATGATGGGGGACGGCTTGCAGCAGGCAGCGGGAGACCGACTGCGCTATTTCATTGATAAGTACACGAGCAATCCTTTTTTAGGTGTGCTAGTTGGGATCGGGATGACAGCCCTAATCCAGTCTAGTTCAGGTGTGACGGTGATTACAGTTGGGCTGGTTAGTGCGGGGCTGTTGACCCTGCGTCAGGCTATCGGGATTGTTATGGGGGCCAATATTGGTACGACCGTGACTTCCTTCATCATTGGTTTTAAGTTGGGTGATTATGCACTTCCCCTGCTCTTTATCGGTGCGGTTTGCCTCTTTTTCACCAAAAATCGCTCTGTTAACAATATCGGGCGCATCTTCTTTGGTGTTGGCGGGATCTTTTTCGCCCTAAATCTCATGAGTGGAGCCATGGAGCCGCTTAAAGATCTGCAAGTCTTTCGCGACTATATGGTTCAGCTGAGTAAAAATCCAGTTTTAGGTGTCTTTGTCGGAACGGGTTTGACCCTGCTCATCCAGGCATCATCAGCGACTATTGGTATTCTACAAAATCTCTATGCCAGCAATCTCATTGATTTGCATGGAGCCTTGCCTGTTCTCTTCGGTGACAATATCGGAACGACGATTACAGCGATCATCGCTTCCTTGGGTGCTAATATTGCAGCCAAGCGTGTTGCTGGCGCCCATGTGGCCTTTAACGTTTTGGGGACAATCATCTGTATGATTTTCTTGTTGCCTTTTACATCGCTGATTCAGTGGTTTGAGACAGCCTTACACTTGTCACCAGAAATGACCATTGCCTTTGCCCACGGAACTTTTAATATTACCAATACCATTATCCAGTTTCCTTTTATTGGCTTTTTAGCATATTTGGTTACCAAGTTGATTCCGGGTGAGGATGAGACCGTTAAATACGAATCTCTCTACCTAGATACGATTTTGATTGACCAAGCGCCATCATTGGCTCTGGGAAATGCTAAAAAGGAACTCCTTCACTTGGGTGGCTACGCGGCTAAATCTTTCGAATTGGCCTATGATTATATTATTAATTACGAAGAAAAATCAGCTGAGAAGGGCCATAAGACTGAGGAAGCTATCAACGCTATTGATGATGAATTGACTCGCTATCTGATTGTCCTATCTGGTCAGCAGCTCAATCCAAAAGAGAGTGAAGTCTTGACCAGCATTCTGGACTCTAGTCGTGATTTGGAGAGAATCGGTGACCACTCAGAAGCTTTGTTGAATTTGACAGACTACTTGCACCGCAAGAAGGTGGAATTCTCACCGGCTGCCTTGGAAGAGTTGGAAAACATTTATCAACTGACCTTGGACTTTATCAAAGAAGCTTTGACTTCTGTGGAAACAAATGATGTAGAATTGGCCAATACTTTAGAAGCCAAGCATGCAGCTATTGACAAGCTAGAACGCAGCCTGCGCAAGACCCACATTGCCCGTCTCAACAAGGGAGAATGTACGCCTCAAGCTGGGGTCAACTTCATCGATATTATTTCCCACTATACCAGAGTTGCTGACCACGCCATGAATTTGGCTGAGAAAGTACAGATGGAACAAATTTAAGACAGAAAGAGGCTGGGACAGAAGTCCTAGCCTCTCAATTGTCTTTGGATTGTCGAGTAAGACGCAGTGGTTGAGTGGGCTCTACTACGCTGATTTCATCAGCTTTTACAGCCCTACTCAACTGTGCGGAGGTGGGACGACGAAATTGAATTCTAACGAATTCCCGATTTCTGTCCCCCTCTCTTTTCTTGCTTTACATAATATAATAAATTTTTCCAAAAAAGAGGTATAGACCATTTACAAATAAAATAGAAAGCGTTATAATAGAGTCAATAGAAATAGAACAAGAGGAGGCAGTCAAATGCCTAAATATATAAAAGCCGATCAGTTCTTCTACCCTCAAGGGATTCGCAAGGGTGGATTTTTGGAAGTGATTGATGGAAAATTTGGAAAATTAGTACAGGAAGTCCCTGCGGATGCGGAAGTGGTGGATTACACAGGCTACTCTGTCGCACCGGGTCTGGTGGATACCCATATCCATGGTTTTGGTGGGGTCGATGTCATGGACAATAACATCGAAGGTACCCTCCATACCATGAGTGAAGGTCTTTTGACGACTGGGGTGACCAGTTTCTTGCCGACTACGCTGACATCATCTTACGAGCAACTCTTGGCTGTGACAGAAAATATCGGTGCTCGCTATCAAGAAGCAAGTGGTGCCAAGATTCGCGGTCTCTACTTTGAAGGGCCTTACTTCACTGAAAAGTACAAGGGTGCCCAAAACCCAGCCTACATGAAGGACCCTCGTATGGATGAATTTCGTGCTTGGCAAAAGGCAGCCAATGGCCTGCTAAATAAAATTGCTTTGGCACCTGAGCGTGATGGCGTGGAAGAATTTGTCCGCACCATCACTGATGAAGGTGTGACAGTTGCTTTGGGGCACTCTAATGCGACCTATGACGAAGCAAAGGCAGCAGTAGAAGCAGGAGCCAGTGTCTGGGTACATGCCTACAATGGTATGCGAGGCTTGACCCACCGTGAGCTAGGTATGGTTGGGGCTATGTACGAGCTGCCCCACACTTATGCAGAGTTGATTTGTGATGGTCACCACGTAGATCCCAAGGCCTGTGATATTTTGCTCAAGCAAAAGGGCCATGAACATGTAGCCCTCATCACAGACTGTATGACTGCAGGTGGGCTAGAAGACGGCGACTATATGCTGGGAGAATTTCCAGTGGTGGTAGCCAATGGCACAGCTCGTCTCAAATCGACTGGCAACTTGGCAGGATCAATCCTGCAGCTCAAAGACGGTCTGAAAAATGTAGTTGAATGGGGCATCGCAAATCCTCACCAAGCAGTCATGATGGCCAGTCTCATACCAGCAAAATCCGTCCACATTGACGATGTCTGTGGCCAGATCAAGGAAGGCTATGATGCTGACTTTATCGTGCTGGACAAGGATTTAGAGCTGGTTGCTACTTATCTGGATGGCGAAAAACGCTTTGAAGCTGCCTCCAGTGTTCTTTAATTGAGTCTCCTTATATTTTTAGAAAGGATGGGGTAACCTGTCCTTTTTAATGTGGGGTTGCTGCTTTTTCCCTAGGATTTGCTAGAGGGACTTAGGCAAAGCTAGAATAGTTGGTGCAACTAGAAAGTCTCTGAGAAATTTTTCTTAACAGATGGTAGGGCTTTCTCAATGAAAGAGAAGATGTTATAATAGGGTTATCACAGACGAGGAGGACAGGATGAAAAAGATTGATTATAAATTTATGGGAATGGGCTTGGTGTTCCTCTTCTTTGGATTGCTACTGCATCGTTTCTTGATATTTATTGCTGGGTTGGCCTTTATCATTTACAGCTTTTTCAGCCGAGGCATGGCTCCAACCAAGGAAAATATCTTTAAGCCAAAATTGTCCAAAAGAAAGAAAAAATAAGGAGAACAGATATGCAAAATTATACCCTTAACAATGGCGTCAAGATTCCAGTCTTAGGCTTTGGTACTTGGAAGGCTCAGGACGGAGAAGAGGCTTATCAGTCAGTCTTAGCCGCTCTTAAGGCTGGCTATCGCCATATTGATACGGCAGCTATCTACAAGAATGAGGAGAGTGTTGGTCGAGCAATTAAAGACAGCGGCATTCCGCGTGAAGAGCTCTTCATCACAACTAAGCTCTGGAATAGCAAGCATACCTATGAAGAGGCCTTAGAAGCCTTTGACAGCTCTATGGAGCGGTTGGGGCTGGATTATCTGGATCTCTACCTCATCCACTGGCCAAATCCTAAGCCTGTACGAGAAGACGGGGCTTGGCAAAAGCGCAATGCAGAGGTTTGGCGGGCTATGGAAGACCTCTATCAAGCTGGTAAGATCCGAGCGATCGGCGTCAGCAATTTCCTGCCTCACCACCTAGAGGCTCTCCTAGAAACAGCGCGCGTCACTCCAGCCGTCAACCAAATCCGCCTAGCGCCAGGTGTCTATCAGACAGAGGCAGTGGACTTCTGCCGTGCCCATGATATCCTCCTTGAAGCTTGGGGACCATTTGGCCAGGGCGAACTCTTCCAAAATCCAGCCGTGCAAGCTATGGCAGATAAGTATGGCAAGACCGTTGCCCAAATCGCTCTAGCTTGGAGCTTGCAGGAAGGCTTCCTGCCTCTGCCTAAGTCAGTCACTCCGAGTCGGATTGCTAGCAATCTGGACTGCTTTGACATTGAATTGAGTCCAGCTGACCTAGAGATTCTCAAAAATATCAGCGGTTTGGAAGGCGGAGCACCTAATCCAGATGGGATGGATTTTTAAGCGATAGACGAACATCTTTTTAGTTGAAATCAAGCTACTCGATATGTTAGTTATTAGTCTTTAATGAAGTTTTATAGTGACCTAGGCCTCGGCCGGTCACTTTTCCTATAGTTTCGTGGCAACTTAGGTCTCAGCCGGTTACTTTTCCTATAGAATAATGGCAACTTAGGTCTCGGCTGGTTACTTTTCCTATAGATTCATGGTAATCTAGGCCTCGGACGATCTTTTCATTGCTATTTATAAGAACCATCGCCCCTCGGCCATTTGTCGTCAAAAACAAGTGCCAGATGAGGGTCTCTCAAGAGACTATAGTTTCTTGAAAAGAAGAATTAGTTTTTATAGGTTCTTTTGAGGATTATAAGGGTATTGCTATTGCAGTTATACCGAATCGGAAGTTATGATTTTTTATCATAGGTTTAAAACAAAAGTATTGATAAAATATGGTTACAAAGCATAGTTGTCTATTTCGCTAACCTTGCTAATCTTATTAGTTCTCACAAAGATAAAAACTGTCCTCATTGGCACCAATAAGGGCGCTATTTTCGAATTATATAAATGAGTCCCCTTTTGAATATTTCAAAGGGGACTTATCAGTATTTGATAACTTAAAAGTATTTACTTTCGATAGCTTTTGAGTTATAATAAATTCGAAAAGAGGATGCTTTTTGCACACTATTTATTTTTATAAAGATAAACATGGGAATCAACCAGTTTTGGACTATATGAAGGAGCTGGCTAGTCTCAATAGCAAGGATAGCCGGATCAAACTCAATAAGCTCAATGACTATATCGAGCTCTTGAGTCAACAGGGAACTCGTGCCGGTGAGCCCTACATCAAGCATCTAGAGGCAGAGATTTGGGAGTTAAGACCCTTACGGGATCGGATTTTGTTTGTGGCTTGGATAGATGGAAGCTTTGTCTTACTGCATCATTTTGTTAAAAAGACGCAAAAGACTCCCAGACGGGAGATCGAGAAAGCCAAACGTGAGTTGCAAGATTTGAAAGAAAGAGGGCTAAAAGATGAAGAATAGTGCCATCGGTAGTAATTGGAAAGAAGCGAGAGCAGAGCTTTTCACTAAGGAAGAAATCCTAGAAAGTGATCTGCGGGTAGCGATTATGACAGAGTTGATCGAGGCCAGACATGAAAAGGGCATTAGCCAAAAGAAGCTTGAAGAACTCAGTGGGGTCAGTCAACCTGTCATCGCTCGAATGGAGACAGGAAAGACCAACCCTCAATTGGATACGGTATTGAAAGTATTAGCAAGCCTTGGCAAGACCCTAGTCGTCGTCCCACTAGAGCAAGAAAAGGCTTAATAGAAAGTAAGAAATAAATATTAGAGAAACAAGTCAAACTTACCAGAGGCTTTGTCTAATCCATGCCATAGAGCCAGCTTAGATACACTCTGATTAAAAACCACACCCCAATCGTTAGATTTAATGTCTAACTTTTGGGGTGTGGTTTTTAATTATAAATTGCTTTATTTATCAATACAATTTCAAATCACGAGGGTCAACTGGGAAGGTTGGATTGTATGGATTGTGGCGTAGTTTGAAGTGTTTGACATCTTCGATGGTCTGAGTTCCAGATAGTTGCATAACGGTTTTTAGTTCAGCATTTAGGTGTTCAAAGACTTGGCGAACACCAACGCTACCTCCAAGGGCTAAACCATAAATGACAGGACGTCCAATGGCTACCAAGTCTGCTCCTGAAGCCAAGGCTTTAAAGACGTGTTGGCCGCGGCGAATACCAGAGTCAAAGACAATCGGTACCCGTTTATCAACTGCTTCAGCGACTTCTTGAAGCGAGTCAAAGGCAGCTGGTCCACCGTCGATTTGGCGACCACCGTGGTTGGTTACCCAGATTCCAGAAGCACCTGCGGCAAGCGAACGTTCGACATCTTCACGGCATTGAGGGCCTTTGACATACACAGGGAGCCCTGAGTATTCAGCGATAAATTCTACATCTCGTGGCGACAGGCGTTGTTTCGCTGATTTGTAGACAAAGTCCATGGACTTACCAGCACCTTCTGGTAAATATTCTTCAACGATCGGCATGCCAACTGGGAAAACAAAACCATTGCGCTTATCGACCTCACGATTGCCTCCTACAGTCGCATCCGCAGTTAAGACAATGGCTGTGTAGCCTTCTGCCTTGACACGATCCATGATATGGCGGTTAATGCCATCATCTTTGCTGAAGTAAAATTGGAACCAGTGCGGTGTTCCTTGGAGGGCTTGAGAAATTTCTGGAAGATCAACAGTGGAGTAGGAGCTGGTTGTATAAAGAGAGCCAAACTCATGTACACCACGCGCAGTAGCCACTTCCCCCTGTTCATTTGCTAATTTATGGGCTGCAACAGGCGCCATGATGATTGGTGAAGACAGTTTTTCTCCTGCAAATTTAATCTCAGTGCTTGGATTTTCCACATCACAGAGTGTATGAGGAACAATGAGTTTATGATTAAAAGCTCTAATGTTCTCGCGTAAAGTGAACGTGTCCTCAGCTCCGCTCGCGATGTAGCCAAAAGCAGCTTTAGGAATGACTTGCTGCGCAATGGGCTCCAGATCATAGGTGTTGATAAAATCCACGGGGCCTTCGGCATTGCTTGTTTTGTATGACATAAAATGTCCTCCTTGATAAAAGTAAACGTTTACTTTTTTGATTTACAGGAACATCTTAACTCTTTTTCATGTCATTTTCAAAAATTTTGTCTGGAAGTTTCAGATTGCGATAGAGATGATAAATATTTTTTATCATTGTGATAGAAAATACATATTATCCAAACATGTCTTTTAGTGCTACAATAGCTGTATTATTCCTAGATGGGAGGTTCTCTTTTGGATTGGTCCATTGTTGAACAATATCTACCATTATATCAAAAGGCATTTTTTCTAACCCTGCATATCGCAGTTTGGGGCATTTTAGGAGCTTTTCTAGTTGGCTTACTTGTTAGTATTATCCGACATTATCGCATCCCTGTTCTGGCACAACTAGTCACAGCTTATATTGAATTGTCGCGAAATACGCCTCTTTTGATCCAACTCTTCTTTCTCTACTTCGGGCTTCCTCGGATTGGGATTGTCCTTTCCTCAGAGGTCTGCGCCACCCTTGGTCTCATCTTTTTAGGAGGCTCTTATATGGCAGAATCCTTCCGAAGCGGGCTAGAAGCAGTTAGTCAAACCCAGCATGAGATTGGCTTAGCGATCGGTCTGACACCCGCTCAAGTTTTTCGCTACGTGGTCTTGCCACAAGCCACAGCAGTGGCTCTGCCATCCTTCAGTGCCAATGTGATTTTCCTGATCAAGGAAACCTCTGTCTTCTCTGCGGTTGCTCTAGCCGACCTTATGTATGTTGCTAAGGACTTGATTGGGCTTTACTATGAGACAGACATTGCACTGGCTATGTTGGTAGTGGCCTATCTTATTATGCTCCTACCTATATCATTGCTTTTTAGTTGGATAGAAAGGAGGCTCCGCCATGCAGGATTCGGGAATACAAGTACTCTTTCAGGGAAATAATCTCTTGCGGATCTTACAGGGATTGGGAGTCACGATTGGGATTTCCATCCTCTCTGTCCTCTTATCCATGATTTTCGGTACGGTCATGGGAATCATCATGACCTCTCATTCTAGAGTCATTCGTTTCTTGACACGTTTTTATCTAGAATTTATCCGTATCATGCCCCAGCTGGTGCTACTCTTCATTGTTTATTTCGGCTTAGCTCGAAACTTTAATATCAATATATCGGGAGAGACTTCTGCAATTATCGTTTTTACACTCTGGGGAACAGCTGAAATGGGGGACTTGGTACGCGGAGCTATCACTTCCCTTCCTAAACATCAGTTTGAAAGCGGACAGGCGCTGGGCTTAACGAATTTCCAACTTTACTACCACATCATCATCCCGCAGGTCTTGAGAAGACTGCTTCCGCAGGCCATCAATCTCGTTACCCGGATGATCAAAACGACTTCTCTGGTTGTTTTGATTGGAGTCGTTGAAGTTACCAAGGTGGGACAGCAAATCATCGATAGCAATCGCTTGACTATTCCAACAGCTTCCTTTTGGATTTATGGAACCATACTGGTTCTGTATTTCGCAGTTTGCTTTCCTATTTCCAAATTATCCACTCACTTAGAAAAACACTGGAGGAACTAAATGTCTGATACCATATTAGAAATCAAGGATCTAAAAAAATCCTTCGGAGACAATCCCATCCTCCAAGGACTTTCCCTAGAAATCAAAAAAGGGGAAGTAGTGGTTATTCTAGGACCATCTGGTTGTGGGAAAAGCACCCTCCTTCGCTGTCTCAATGGCTTGGAAACCATTCAGGGTGGAGATATTCTTCTGGATGGCCAGTCCATTATTGGAAACCAGAAAGACTTTCACTTGGTTCGTCAAAAGATTGGCATGGTCTTTCAAAGTTATGAACTCTTTCCCCATCTGGACGTTTTGCAGAACCTTATCTTAGGTCCTATCAAAGCACAAGGACGGGATAAGAAAGAAGTGACGGAAGAAGCCCTACAATTATTGGAACGCGTCGGACTGCTCGATAAAAAACACAGTTTCGCTCGCCAATTATCTGGTGGTCAGAAACAACGGGTTGCCATTGTCCGTGCCCTGCTCATGCATCCAGAAATTATCCTCTTTGACGAGGTGACGGCTTCGCTTGATCCAGAAATGGTGCGTGAGGTCCTCGAACTCATCAACGACCTAGCTCAAGAAGGTCGTACCATGATCTTGGTGACCCACGAAATGCAGTTTGCCCAAGCCATTGCGGACCGGATTATCTTCCTCGACCAAGGGAAGATTGCCGAAGAAGGAACGGCTCAGTCCTTCTTTACCAATCCACAAACCAAACGAGCACAAGAATTTTTAAACGTTTTTGACTTTAGCCAGTTTGGCTCATATTTATAAAGGAGATTCTTATGAAACTACTCAAATCACTCTTAACTATTTTGGCACTTGCCTTTGCCCTTATCTTTGTTACAGCTTGTGGTTCAGGCGGAAATTCTACTTCTTCATCTGGCAAAACCACTGCTAAAGCTCGCACTATTGATGAAATCAAAAAAAGTGGTGAACTTCGAATTGCTGTATTTGGAGACAAAAAACCTTTTGGTTATGTAGACAACGACGGTTCTTACCAAGGTTATGACATCGAACTGGGAAATCAGCTGGCTAAAGACCTCGGTGTTAAGGCAAAATACGTGTCTGTTGATGCTGCCAACCGTGCGGAATACTTGATTTCTAACAAGGTGGACATCACACTTGCCAACTTTACCGTCACAGACGAACGTAAGAAACAAGTTGACTTTGCCCTTCCATACATGAAGGTTTCACTGGGTGTTGTGTCTCCTAAGAAAGGTGTCATCACAGATGTTAAACAGCTTGAAGGCAAGACTTTGATTGTCACAAAAGGAACTACCGCTGAAACTTACTTTGAGAAAAATCATCCAGAAGTTAAACTTCAAAAATACGACCAATACAGTGACGCCTACCAAGCTCTTTTGGATGGACGTGGAGATGCCTTCTCGACTGACAATACTGAAGTTCTAGCTTGGGCTCTTGAAAATAAAGGATATGAAGTGGGAATTGCTTCGCTTGGTGACCCAGATACTATCGCGCCAGCAGTCCAAAAAGGAAACAAAGAGTTGCTTGATTTCATCAATAAAGACATTGAAAAATTGGGCAAGGAAAACTTCTTCCACAAGGCTTATGAAAAGACTCTTCACCCAACCTACGGTGATGCTGCAAAAGCAGATGACCTCGTCGTTGAAGGTGGAAAAGTAGAGTAGAAGCGTTGGTCAAGTAGAACAATCTGCCTTAAAAAATGAACCGCATCTCAATAGTTAGACAGAAAAAGTCTAGCAGTTGAGGTGCGGTTCAAATTATGTTTGTTTGATTTATTTTATTTCTACAAGTAGAGCTCAGTTAGCTTGTGGGCTACACCGTCTTGGTCGTTGGTGAGTTCAAGCTGCTGGTCGGCATAAGGCAGCAGGGTTTCGCTGGCATTTTTCATGGCATAGCCTGTTCCTGCAAATTCCAGCATTTCAGTATCATTATGCTCGTCACCAAAAGCAATTAGGTCCTTGCGATCGACATTGAGGATATTGAGCAGGTACTGGAGGGCGAAGGCCTTGTTAACACCTTTAGGACCGCACTCAAGGATATTGAGCGGACCGCCCCAGGTATTGATGGAGAGTTCATGCTGGTAAAAGGCATTCATCTCTTCAGCCAGAGCATATTTGTCTGTGGCATGAGTTTGCAGCAAAATAGCATTTGGATTTTTAGTGACCAGCTGGGCTTGAAATTGATTTTCTGGCTTAAAGTTATCAATGCCAAAGAGCTTGGGATCTGCGATTTCTTCGTTTGTATTGGTGATGTAGAATTTCTTACGGTATTCACCAGCGATGAAATCGGCTTCAATTTCTTCTTTTCGTTGGACCATATCCAGCAAAAAGGCTTTGTCTACCGTCAAGGATTGCTCAAATTCCCACTTTTTCTCAGGAATATGGGTCAAAGAGCCGTTGAAATTTATCATGGGAGTATTCAGCTCTAACTCTTTATAGAAATCCAGAGCCATGCGGTAAGGACGGCCAGTTGTGATGATGACCTTGTGCCCTTTAGCCGATATTTTTTTGATAGTTTCTTTGGTAAAATCAGAAATCTTACTCTCAGAATTGAGCAAGGTTCCGTCCAAATCTACAGCAATTACTTTATTCGTCATTCTTTTTCCTCGTACAGTATCAATCAGTATAGTAAGTCTATTATAACAGAATTAAGAATAAATGACACAAGTTGTGGTATAATGTTTCCTCAATGGCTAAGACGAAAGATGTCTGTTGATAGTCTATGATCGAAGAGAGTTAAAGTAAGGGGAGGATCTTGTATGCGTAAACCAATTTTCATTCACATTTTTTTCCTACTAATTGCATTTGTTGTGTATATTCAGGGGATTACGGTTCAGGGGCCAGACCTGATTTGGAATATGACTCTGGCCTTAATTGCCTATGACGCTGCGGTCTTAACGACGATATCTAAGAAGCAGAAATGGCTTTATCCACTTTTGTTAGTGGTTTGGCTGGCCTTTTATCCTAATACTTTTTATATGCTGACGGACTTAGTGCACATGACTTGGGTGGGAGACACCCTGTGGAACCCTGTCAGCATGCGCCTATTTATGGCTTTTGTGTCGAGCATTTTATTTGGCGTTTACTGCGGGATTGAAAGCTGGAATATTTTGCGCGAGCGCTGGAAGTGGACTTGGTGGTTGGATATGCTTGTGGTAGCAGGGCTGTCTTATCTGTCGAGTCTAGCCATTTATATCGGTCGTTATGATCGCCTCAATTCTTGGGATCTGGTGACGCGGCCCCAGCTAGTCGTCCAAAAGCTACTGGAAACCTTTCAGAAGGATCGTCTGGTATTTATCCTTGGATTTACCTTTATCCAAATCATGACTTTGCTCTTTTTAAGCAGAGAAAATAAAAAATAAGACACTTTAAAGTATTTTTTAGAGCAATGGACTTGAAAAAGTGAATGTTTTTGAGTATAATCATATTATTGTTCGTAAATAACGAATAAGCAGCACTGTTTTAAAGAAAATCAGGAGTTCTCTTTTAATCAGTTGCCATAAAACAATTTAGGAGATTATCTATAATGGATAAATTATTTAAACTCAAAGAGCACGGTACGGATGTTCGTACGGAAGTTCTCGCTGGGTTAACAACTTTCTTTGCTATGAGCTATATCCTCTTTGTCAATCCAGCCATGCTGTCGCAAACGGGTATGCCAGCTCAAGGTGTCTTTCTGGCTACGATCATCGGTTCCGTTGCTGGAACACTCATGATGGCCTTTTATGCCAACCTCCCTTATGCACAGGCGCCGGGGATGGGTCTCAATGCTTTCTTTACGTTCACGGTTGTCTTTAGTTTGGGCTATACTTGGCAAGAAGCTTTGGGCATGGTCTTCATCTGTGGTCTGATCTCGCTCTTCATTACCCTGACTAAGATTCGGAAGGCTATTATCGAGTCTATTCCATCAGCTTTGCGTTCAGCTATTTCCGCTGGTATCGGTGTCTTCCTAGCTTATGTAGGGATTAAAAATGCCGGACTGTTGAAGTTTTCGATCGATCCAGGCAACTATGTAGTAGCTGGTAAAGGAGCTGATCAAGCGAAGGCTGCTCTTACAGCAAACTCAGCTGCAACTCCGGGATTAGTTGATTTTAATAATCCAGCAGTTTTACTCGCTTTACTTGGTCTAGCGATTACAGTTTTCTTTGTTATCAGGGGCATCAAAGGTGGCATTATCTTGTCTATCTTTGCAACAACAGTCGTAGCGATTGCTGTTGGCTTGGTAAACCTGTCTGCGATTGACTTTGGTCAGCACAATCTGTCAACAGCTCTGAAAGAACTTGGACAAGTGTTCGGGGTTGCGGTTGGTCCAGAAGGCTTGGGAGCTCTCTTTGCTGATACGGCGCGCCTGCCTCAGACATTTATGGCTATCCTAGCCTTCTCTCTGACGGATATCTTTGATACTATTGGTACCTTGATCGGAACTGGTGAAAAAGTTGGTATCGTCGCAAGCTCTGGTGAAAACCATGAGTCAGAAGGTTTGGACAAGGCTTTGTACTCAGACTTGATCGGTACGACTATTGGCGCAATCGCCGGAACATCTAACGTTACTACTTACGTAGAGTCTGCAGCTGGTATCGGAGCTGGCGGACGGACAGGTTTGACAGCCTTAGTTGTAGCGGTCTGCTTTGCAGTATCTAGCTTCTTTAGCCCGCTTTTGGCAATCGTTCCAACAGCGGCAACTGCACCAATCTTGATTGTTGTTGGGATCATGATGCTTGGCAGTCTGAAAAATATCCAGTGGGATGATATGGCAGAAGCTGTCCCAGCTTTCTTCACCTCTATCTTCATGGGCTTCACTTACAGTATCACGAACGGGATTGCAGCAGGATTTATCATGTATGCTCTTGTGAAAGTTATCAAAGGTCAAGCTAAGGATGTGCATCCAATGATTTGGATCTTAAACCTGCTCTTCATCCTTAACTTTATCAGCCTAGCTCTTTCTTAAGAATCAGTATTAAGAAGTTGGAAATCTTCCAGCTTCTTTTTTATGCAAGAAAAATATTTGTGGATGATCTTAGTTTCTTTTTGATAGAAGTGAGTGGCTTGTTTTCGACAAAAGATTTGGAGGGCTCATCTAATTTTTTCAAACATTTTGCTCTCTCTATTAGAAAATTGAGCGCAAACGCAAATCTTCTGGTATAATAAAAGAATGTTTAGTTATAATGAGGAAGAATTAATCAACTTGGGTCAGCGTCTCGGCAGCTTGCTTCAGGAGCAAGATGTTTTGGTTTTGACAGGAGACTTGGGTGCGGGTAAGACGACCTTTACCAAGGGTTTAGCCCAAGGTCTGGGCATCAAGCAGATGATCAAAAGTCCGACCTATACAATTGTTCGCGAGTATGAAGGGCGTTTGCCGCTTTATCATTTAGATGTCTATCGGATTGGTGAAGATCCAGACTCGATTGACTTGGATGATTTTCTCTTTGGTGAGGGAGTTACGGTCATCGAGTGGGGAGAATTGCTAGGTGAGAGTTTACCAGATGATTATCTGAAGCTGACTCTTCTAAAGAAAGAAGACGGCCGCGAGCTAGTCTTTGAAAGTCAGGGGCGCCGTTCTCAGGAACTGCTGGAGGAATTGCTGCATGGCTGAGTTTGAATTAGCCTTGCGGGAGGCCGAAAAGGCGGATGCTGCTGACTTGATTCGCTTTTTAAATCAAGTCGGTGCCGAGTCAGACTACATGACCTTGGATGAGGCTGGGATTTTGATGGATGAAGAGCAGATGGCTCAGTTCATTCAGCGTCAAGCTGAGTCAGATAATCAGCTTTATCTTTTGGCCTTGCTTGATAATGAAATCGCTGGGATTGTCAGTATCACAGCGGATTTTCATGAGCGGATTCGCCACATTGGGCAAGTCTTTATCGTTGTCAAAAAAGCCTTTTGGAATCAAGGTCTCGGTCGTATTCTGCTAGAAGAGGCTGTGGATTGGGCAGAGAATGGGAGCAGTCTCCGCCGTTTGGAGTTGACTGTTCAGGTCAGAAATGAACGAGCTGTTCATCTCTATAAAGAATTAGGATTTGAAATCGAAGGCCTGCAAAAAAGAGGGGTCTATTTAAGAGAAGGGATATTTCTGGATGTTTACCTGATGGGAAAACTGATAGATTGATGAAATATGTTAAAAAAAATTGTACGAATGTTTTTGAGTCTGTTCCTTGTAACAGCCATTGGAGTAGGAGGCTATGCTTGGACCATTTACAATCAGTCAACGGATGCCTTGTCCCGTACCTACAAAGGTTTTGGGAATGAAACGAACGTGATTGCCGAAACCAAACCCTTGACAATCCTGTTGATGGGGGTCGATACAGGGAGTGGCTCGAGGTCCGATGCTTGGCAGGGAAATAGCGACTCCATGCTCCTCCTATCCGTCAATCCTCAGACAAAAAAGACGGTCATGATGAGTTTGGAGCGGGACATTCTGACTCAAATCGATGAAAAAGGCGAAACGACAGAAGCCAAGCTAAACGCAGCCTACGCTTATGGCGGCGCAGAATTAGCCATCGCGACCATTGAGAAAATGATGAATATCCATATTGACCGCTATGTCATGATCAATATGCAAGGGCTGGTTCAGCTAGTTGATGCAGTTGGCGGTATTGAAGTCAACAATACCTTTGATTTCCCAATTTCCATCGAAGAAAATGAACCGGAATATACTGCGACTGTCGAGCCAGGTAAGCATTTGATCAACGGAGACCAAGCTTTGGTCTATGCCCGCATGCGTTACCAGGATCCAGAGGGGGATTACGGTCGTCAGAAACGTCAGCGTGAGGTGATCCGAAAGGTCGTTGAGAAGGTGCTCAGTCTTAATAGTATCAGTCATTATCAAGCTATTTTGCGAGCAGTCAGCAAGAATATGCAGACCAATGTAGCGCTGGATGCGGGAAGTATCCCTCAGTTATTGGGCTACAAAGATGCCTTTAGAAGCATTCAGTCTGAACAATTGCGCGGGGAAGATGCTACCTTGGCTGATGGCGGTAGCTATCAGCTGGTTACGTCTGATCATTTGCTGGAAATGCAAAATCTCATTCGGAAAACGTTGGGCTTGTCTTCAGTTAAGACTCTGAAAACCAATGCAGTACTGTATGAAGACTTGATGGGAGGTCGGAGCTTGCGCTCTTCTAATTCTAGCTCTTCAACAACTTATCAGCATGATGAGCAGCCGATTTACAATCAACCAACGGAGAGCAATTATGGAGGTGCCAACTATAGTAGTTCGACACCGACCCCTCCTGAGCCGAGCGCTAGCAGTGAACCGCCAGCAAGTTCTGCGCCTGCATCTACGCCAGCTCCGACACCATCAGCATCATCTGCCGATCATCCCACAACATCAGCATCTTCAGAATAAACAAATCGCCCAAGCTTTCTAGCTTGAGCGATTTTTAATGCCCGTGGTTCTTATTTTGCGAGCCACTTCCAGAAGAAATCAATAATATAGGTCAGTCCGTAAGTGTAGATGATGAGGGTGATGGGTTTGCAGAGCACGATAATCAGCATATACTTTTTGAAGGTCATCTTGGTCAAGGCGGCTAGCATACAGAGAAAATCAGCGGGACTGATGGGCCAAATCATCATAAAGATAAAGAAACGCTCAAAGCGATTGCCCTCATCCAGCCACCCCACATACTTGTCATAGGTCCGCTTGCTGACGACGGACTGGACAAAGGCTGGTCCGTAGGTGCGAGCCAGATAGAAGATGATGGCGCAGCCGATGACGATGCCGACATAGTTGTAGATGGTGCCGATGATATGCCCGTAGATAAAGATGCCCGCTACAGAGGTCAAGGCGCCAGGGATAATGGGTACGACAGTCTGCAAGATTTGTAGGAAGATAAACAGAGGTGGTCCCCAGATGCCTGCTTGTCTGATAAAGGCAGACAAGGTTTCCTTGGACTGGAGGATTCCTGCATAGTAAGCCCAGATACAAAAGGCCACTGTCCCTACAGCTCCGATGATGGACGACCAGTTGATGATTTTTTGCAAAAAGGGAGAAACAGTTTTCATTTCTCGATCCTTGCTTACCATAGACACCTCCAAGAGAATTATTCTCATATCTACTATAGCATCTTTTGCTTTTTTTGTAAGCTTTGAAGCTATAGGTGCTAAAAAGTATGAAAGATGATATAATGATGTGACTGGTGAGCAATAATCTATGAGTATTCAAAAACCAAGGAGAGTGCTTGTGCTCGAACTAAAAATTCTATGAGTTAGGAGAGTTATAGTGGAAGAATATTTAAACTTATATCATCGAAAAATGTGGGAGATTGCTTTCGGTCATGTTGAGAAAGTATTTGGCGTTTTTCTCGTCATTTTGTTAGTTCTATCCATTTTTCCTATTTATATTTACTTTAACTCCTTGGTCAAAAGAAAAAAGCTCGTATTATCGCTTACATGTATTCCGTTGTGTCTCATTTTCCTTCTTTGTATGGTTGCGGAGTATGCCCACAGTTATGATAAAATTATGAATCCATCTTCTCCATACAACGATTCTTTAAGAATTGCTTCAGTAAAACCTGAAAACGCTCTTCCGATACTTAAGCATGTAGATGAAATCCCCTTAGCTAGTATTGATGGGGAGCTTAAGAGAGAAGATATTATATTATTTGCGGTATCTAATCCTATTTATTATGATGGTCTGTTTGAAGATGTGGCAAACTCTTTGGCGGGTGATCGGACAATAGGAGCAGCATTTCTAGTTGCTTTAGTAGGCTACGAAGAGAAAAATGGTCAATGGCAATCTGTTGACATTCGCATTGCCCCAGGTATTGAGGAGAAGGATTTTCAGAAATTTTCTAAGGTTCTTCACATAAAAAAAGATGAAGCAGAGGGTGCTACCAGTATTATTTATAAACTTCAAAATTTTTATGAATTAAAGTTATGGGTAGAAAAAAATGGTTACGGGCCTAAACTATGAGTAAGTTTGTGTCCAGACTCAAAATTCTATAAGTTAGGAGAGTTATAGTGGAAGAATTTCTAAACTTATATCATCAAAAATTGTGGGAGATTGCATATGAGAATCTCATAAGAACATTTTTTCACCCTCATACAATTATTTTCTTTGTATTATTTTTAATTATTTCTTCCTTAATCTGTAACGTATATTTCGAAAAAAAATGTACTTTACTATTTATAGTTAGTTATTTCTCCTTGTTCCTTTTGGGAGGAGTCGCAGAGTTTGTGAATAGCTATGGCAAAATTATGAGTCCAGATTCAAGTTATAACCAATCCTTTTGGTTATTTCCAGTAGAAATGAGCTTACAGATTGAAGATGAGCAACCCTTATCTAGTGTTGATGGAGAACTTAAGAAAGAAGATGTTATACTGTTTGCAGAAGCTAATCCTCAATATCACGATGGTCTTTTTAGTGCTACAGCGTATTTTTTTTCACGTGGTCATATAGAGGGGAAATTATTTCTAGTTGCTTTAGTAGGCTACGAAGAGAAAGATGGTGAATGGCAATCTGTTGATATTCGCATTGCACCAGGTATTGAGGAGAAGGATTTTCAGAAATTTTCTAAGGTTCTTCACATAAAAAAAGATGAAGCAGAGGGTGCTACCGGTATTATTTCTAAACTTCAAAAATTTTATGAAAAAAAGTTAGAGAGCGAAAAAAATAGATAGTGGTCTTATGAGCATGAATTTTGCCCATTTTAAAATGAAGCTTCCCGCTTGGGGAGCTGTTTTCATTTGTTTGGGAAATAGGAAGTGGGAATCTCCCAATGGCTCTTGGAAGAAATGGGGTTATAGGTGCCAAAAAGCCTATTTTATGCTATAATAGTGCGAATATGATTTTTGGAGAGAGATGTGGCGATTGAAGATTACATGCCCGACTTTGCGGTCGAGGCGGTTTACGATTTGACAGTAGAGAGTTTGAAAAGGCAGGGGATCAAAGCGGTTTTGGTGGATTTGGATAACACCTTGATTGCTTGGAATAATCCTGACGGGACCCCAGAGATGAAGAAGTGGCTCCATGATTTGCGGGATGCGGGTATTCGGATTATCGTGGTGTCCAATAATAACCAAAAACGGGTCAAGCGGGCTGTTGAAAAGTTTGATATTGACTATGTCTACTGGGCCATGAAACCTTTCACTTGGGGAATTGACCGGGCGCTCAAGCTTTTTCACTTTGAAAAAAATGAAGTGGTCATGGTGGGCGACCAGCTCATGACGGATATTCGGGCAGCGCATCGGGCTGGAATTCGTTCGATTTTGGTCAAACCGTTGGTCGAGCACGACTCTATTAAAACCCAGATCAATCGGGCGCGTGAACGTCGTGTGCTCAAGAAAATCACTGAAAAATACGGTCCAATTCAATACAAAAAAGGAATTTAAGCATGGAAGAACTTCTCTGTATCGGCTGCGGAGCCACTATTCAGACAGAAGACAAGAGCCAGCTAGGCTACACGCCCCAGTCAGCTCTAGAAAAAGGCTTGGAGACAGGCGAACTCTATTGCCAGCGCTGTTTCCGCCTGCGCCATTATAATGAAATCAGCGACGTCCAGCTGACGGATGATGACTTTCTGCGGCTTCTGCATGAGGTTGGAGATAGCGACGCCTTGGTCGTCAATGTTGTCGATATTTTCGACTTTAATGGCTCGGTCATCCCTGGCCTGCCTCGCTTTGTCGCAGGAAATGATGTTCTCTTGGTCGGGAATAAAAAGGACATTCTGCCTAAGTCAGTCAAGGATGGCAAGGTGACCCAATGGCTGACAGAGCGGGCTCACGAAGAAGGCCTGCGTCCAGTTGATGTCATTCTGACCTCTGCCCAGAACAAGCAGGCCATTAAGGACTTGATTGACAAAATTGAGCATTGCCGCAAGGGACGTGACGTTTATGTGGTCGGCGTGACCAATGTCGGCAAGTCTACTTTGATTAACGCCATTATTCAGGAAATCACGGGCGATAAGGATATTATTACGACTTCGCGCTTCCCGGGAACAACTCTGGATAAAATCGAGATTCCTTTGGCGGATGGCAGTCATATCTATGATACACCAGGCATCATCCATCGTCATCAAATGGCTCACTATCTTTCTGCTAAGAATCTCAAATATGTCAGCCCCAAAAAGGAAATCAAGCCCAAAACCTATCAGCTCAATCCAGAGCAAACTCTCTTTTTGGGTGGTTTAGGTCGCTTTGACTTTGTGGCAGGTGACAAGCAGGGCTTCACAGCTTATTTTGACAATGAGCTTAAGCTCCACCGGACCAAGTTGGAAGGTGCTAGCGGCTTTTATGACAAGCATGTCGGCAGTCTCTTAGTGCCGCCAGTTGGCAAGGAAAAGGAAGAATTTCCAGCCTTGGTCAAGCATGAATTTACCATCAAGGACAAGACAGATATCGTCTTCTCTGGTCTGGGTTGGATTCGCGTCAATGACAGAGCCAAGGTTGCGGCTTGGGCTCCAAAAGGAGTGGACGTGGTCTTGCGCAAGGCGATTATCTAAGAAAGGTAGGATGTATGACCCAGTCAACTTTTATCACACCAGAAAAATATGTGGAAGCTATTCAGCAAATACCATACGGCAAAGTGGTTACCTTGGCTGATTTGCGTACTCACTTTGGACAGGATAATAGTGCTCCATTTTTTTCAGGTATTGCTGCTTTGATTGTCGCTTGGTCTGAGGAAGATGCCAAAATCCCCTATTGGCGAGTGCTCAAGTCAGGCGGGGAAGTCAATGCGAAGTATCCTGGAGGCCTTGAAGTACAAAGAGGGCTGCTGGAAGCGGAAGGACATAGCATTATTCAAAAAGGGAAAACAAAGATGAGGTACTATGTCCAAGATTTTCAAAAGAAACGGTATTCATTTGATTTGGAAAGAAATCTCATGTGCGGGCAAGACTAATACTCTTTGAGTATAAGCTCTGCTATTTTTAAAAGAATAAGGAAAACTATGGCATTAACAAGTAAACAAAGAGCCTTTCTCAACAGTCAGGCCCACTCACTCAAGCCCATCGTTCAGATTGGCAAAAACGGTCTCAATGACCAGATTAAAACCAGCATTCGTCAGGCACTGGATGCGCGAGAACTGATCAAGGTTACGCTCTTGCAGAATACAGATGAGAATATCCATGAAGTTGCGGAGATTCTGGAAGAAGAAATCGGAGTGGATACAGTACAGAAGATCGGCCGGATCTTGATTCTCTACAAGCAGTCCAGCAAAAAGGAAAATCGCAAACTTTCTGTCAAAGTCAAACAAATTTAAGGAAAAATTTCTGTGGAGATGTCAGCCTATGGCTATTGAATTACTGACCCCCTTTACCAAGGTGGAATTAGAACCAGAAGTTAAAGATAAAAAACGCAAGCAGATTGGGATATTAGGCGGGAATTTCAACCCTGTTCATAATGCTCATTTGGTCGTGGCGGATCAGGTCCGGCAACAGTTGGGCTTAGATCAGGTCCTGCTCATGCCAGAGTACGAGCCACCCCATGTGGACAAGAAAGAGACCATCGATGAAAAGCATCGGCTGAAAATGTTGGAGCTGGCTATCGAGGGCATTGAAGGCTTAGGAATTGAAACCATTGAGCTGGAACGCAAGGGAATTTCTTACAGCTACGACACCATGAAGCTCCTGACAGAGCAACATCCAGATACGGACTATTACTTTATCATCGGTGCGGATATGGTGGACTATCTGCCCAAGTGGTACCGGATTGATGAGCTGGTTGAGCTGGTTCAGTTTGTCGGTGTTCAGCGGCCGCGCTACAAGGCGGGGACTTCTTACCCTGTCATCTGGGTGGATGTCCCTCTTATGGATATTTCCTCCAGTATGGTGCGGGATTTTCTGGCTCAGGGACGGACTCCCAATTTTCTGCTGCCTCAGCCAGTCTTAGACTATATTGAGAAAGAAGGGCTTTACCTATGACCTATGAAAGCTATATCCGCATGGGCCGTGAGGCCTTGCTGGCTAAGATGGAAACAGTCATGCCTGAGAAACGCCTACGGCATTGTCTAGGTGTGGAAAAGGCTGCCCGTGAATTAGCGGAGCGCTTCGGTCTTGATGTCGAAAAAGCGGGTCTGGCAGGGCTTCTACACGACTATGCAAAGAAGGTCTCGGATGAGGAATTTCTAGCCTTGATTGACAAATACCAGCTGGATCCTGACCTGAAAAACTGGGGCAACAATGTCTGGCATGGCATGGTGGGCATTTACAAGATTCAAGAAGATTTAGGTGTGAAAGACGCTGAGATTCTGCGAGCCATCGAGATTCATACAGTGGGGAGTAGCACCATGTCTGAGCTGGACAAGGTGGTCTATGTCGCTGACTATATCGAGCACAACCGAGATTTTCCGGGAGTGGACAAGGCCAGAGAGTTGGCTCAGCGCTCGCTCGATCTAGCTGTGGCCTACGAAACAGCAAGGACAGTGGAGCATCTAGCCCATAAGGGAATGCCTATCTATCCGCAGACCTTGGAGACTTATAATGCCTTTGTAGGATATTTGAAGGAAATAGAAGAAAATTAAAGAGGAACTATGAAAGAACAAGAATTATTGGAACTGGTCGTGAAGGCGGCCGATGAAAAACGTGCAGAAGATATTGTGGCTTTGGACTTGCAAGGCCTGACCACCGTGACAGATTACTTTGTCATCGTCAGCTCTATGAACAGCCGTCAGCTGGATGCAGTCGCTGAAAATATCCGTGAGAAAGCTGCTGCGGCTGGTGTTTCTGCTGGGCATGTTGAGGGCGACGCAGCAGGTGGCTGGGTGCTCCTAGACTTGGGCGGCATCGTTGTCCATGTCTTTTCTGAGGAAATGCGGGCGCATTACAATCTGGAAAAGCTCTGGCATGAAGCAACTGGTGTGGATGTTGCTGCCTTATTGGAAGAAAAAAACAAGTGATTTTTTGCCCTTAGGCAAGAAAGCAGAATTCGGCTCAGTCAGCCTGCTGGCTGGGCTATTTTTGAAAGGAAAAGTATGGTAACTTATGAAACCTTCGCATCGGTTTATGATGCGATTATGGATGATTCTTTGTATGAGAAGTGGACGGATTTCAGCCTGCGCCATTTTCCCAAGGATAAGAAAAAGCTGTTGGAGCTGGCCTGTGGTACAGGCATTCAGTCCATTTATTTTAAGCAGGCAGGGTTTGATGTGACGGGGTTGGATCTGAGTCAGGAAATGCTGGATTTGGCAGAGAAGCGCAGCAGAGAGGCTGGTTTGGACATTCCCTTTATCCAAGGCAATATGCTGGATTTGAGTGGCGTTGGTCAGTTTGATTTGGTGACTTGTTATTCGGACTCAATTTGCTACATGGAGGACGAAGTCGATGTCGGTCAGGTCTTTACTCAAGTTTACCAGCATCTAAATGAGGGTGGCCGCTTTATCTTTGACGTGCACTCGATTTACCAGATTGACGAGGTTTTTCCGGGCTATTCTTATCATGAAAATGCTGAAACCTTTGCCATGGTCTGGGATTCTTATGCGGACGAACCGCCTCATTCCATCGTGCATGAGCTGACCTTCTTTGTCCAAGATGAGGATGGGCGTTTCACGCGCCATGATGAGGTGCATGAGGAGCGGACCTATGAGATTCTGACCTATGATATCTTGCTGGAGCAGGCTGGCTTTAAGAATGTCAAGGTTTACGCGGACTTTGAGGACAAGGAGCCGACTGACAAGAGCGCTCGCTGGTTCTTTGTGGCGGAGAAATGAGATGACAATCACTGGTATTATCGCAGAGTTTAATCCATTTCATAATGGGCATAAATACCTGCTGGAGCAGGCTTCTGGTCTGAAAATTATCGCTATGAGTGGCAATTTTGTCCAGCGAGGGGAGCCGGCTATAGTTGACAAGTGGACTCGGGCGCAGATGGCTTTGGAAGCTGGAGCGGATTTGGTCCTTGAGCTGCCTTTCTTGGTCAGCGTTCAGGCGGCGGACTTTTTTGCTAAGGGGGCAGTAGACATCTTAGAGAGACTGGGCATTGATCATCTAATGTTTGGAACTGAGGAAGTGCTGGATTATGAGAGTATTTCCAAGATCTATGGTCAAAAGGCAGAGCAGATGGAGGTTTATCTGGCTGGTTTGCCTGATTCCCTATCCTATCCCCAGAAGACTCAGGCCATGTGGCAGGAGTTTGCAGGGCTCAATTTCTCAGGCTCTACGCCCAACCACATCTTGGGCTTGGCCTATGCCAAGGCTGTGGCGGGAAAGGCGATAAAACTGTGTCCAATTCAACGTCAGGGGGCTGGTTATCATTCCTTGTCAGCTGATCAAGAATTTGCCTCCGCAACGGCTCTTCGCCAGAATCTGGATCAGCCGGACTTTCTCAAAAAATTTACACCCTCCCATCATTTGCTCGAGACGGCTCCCAAGGTGACTTGGTCGGAACTCTTTCCTTATCTCCGTTACCAGATAGTGACCTGTCCGGATCTGACAGATTTTTATCAGGTCAATCAGGAGTTGTCCGTTCGGATTAGGGAGGCTCTGAAAAGCAGTGAGACCATAGAAGAGCTAGTTGAACAGGTGGCGACCAAGCGCTATACCAAGGCTCGGGTCCGGCGTCTGCTGACCTATATCCTAGTCGGAGCTAGACAAGAAGAGCTTCCGTCAGGGATTCATATCTTAGGTTTTTCCGAGCAGGGACGCCAGCATTTGTCCAAGCTTAAGGGAAAGGTGGAACTGGTCAGCCGAATCGGCAAGGAACCATGGGACAGTTTGACCCAGCAGGCTGACAAAGTTTATCAGCTGGGCAATCCTGCACTGGCGGAGCAGAATTTTGGACGCTTTCCACTACAAAATACCCTCTGATAGTATAGATAGATTTGAGAAATTTACTTGTAAATAGAGAGTGGGACAGAAATAGGTCATTCGTTAGAATTCGATTTCGTCGTCCCACCTCCGCACAGTTGAGTAGGGCTGTAAAAGCTGATGAAATCAGCGTAGTAGAGCCCACTCAACCACTGCGTCTTGCTCGACACTCCAAAGACAAGTGAGGAGTTTGGGACAAAAAGATTTCAATTTTTAAAAATCTTAATTATTAAGCCCTTCAAATCTATAATTAAATGCGAAAAGCGAACAAAGTAGAATTCTGATTACCAGAAAACTAGTTTTGTTCGCTTTTTATATTTGAGGTCGGACTTTTGTCCCAAACTCTTTTTTCTTATTCACTAAATCGTAGAAAATATCCATCTGGATCTAAAACCGCAAATTCATGTGGGTAGATAAAGCTATCTCCTACGCGAAATTTCCTTTTCGTTAGCGGACGATGGATGGGATAGTTAGCTGCCAGCAGTTTTTGATAGAGCTGGGGGACATCCTTGATGCCAAAGGAAATATTGACACCACGCCCGAAAGGATAGGTCAGTTGGCCTAATTCTTCGGCGCTGCCTTCCTCTAACATGAGCTGGCAGTCTTCAAGCGAGAGGAAGAGAAATTTGTCCTCTGGACGCTCGTATTCGACAGAGAATCCCAGCAAGTCGCAGTAGAAGTGGCGTGACTTGTCGATGTCAGATACCACGAATTCGGGAATGACAGCTTGATAGTCCATCGGCTTCCTCCTTAAAGCTCAATTTCCATGACAATCGGTGTATGGTCTTGACGTGCACCAGAGTCAATCATAGCAGACTTTGTTACCTTGTCAGCCACGCGATTGCTGGTCAGCCAGTAGTCGATTCTCCAGCCTGTGTTGTTGATTTTAGAAGTCTTGCTGCGCTGCGCCCACCAAGTGTATTGGTTAGGGATATCACCGTGCAAGTGGCGGAAGGTATCGGTGAAGCCTTTAGCCAGTAGGTTGGTGAAACCAGCACGTTCTTCATCGGTAAAGCCTGGTGAACGGCGGTTGCTGGCAGGATTTGCAAGGTCGATTTCCTTGTGGGCTACATTGTAGTCGCCAGTTGCGAGGACTGGTTTTTGTTCATCTAGTGAAGCCAAGTATTCAGCGTATTTGACATCCCAGACTTGACGCTCTTCCAAGCGTTTGAGACCATCGCCAGCATTGGGCGTATAGACCTGAGTGACGAAGAAGTCGTCAAATTCCAGCGTAATGATGCGACCTTCAACATCCATGGTTGACGGAGCGCCGATTTCTGGGAAGGTCACGATTGGTGTTAGCTCTTTTTTGTAGAGAAACATAGTTCCAGCATAGCCTTTGCGGGCTGGCTCTTGAGACGAGCGCCAAGTATTTTCATAGCCTGGGAAGAACTCTTCTAAAATCTCAAGATGTTTTTTAGTCGGGCCTTTAGCGGAAAGCTTTGTTTCCTGAATAGCGATGATATCCGCATTTTCTGCTTGCAAGGTCCGAAGGACAGCCTGAGAGAGCTGAGCGCGGGCAGAATCACTGGTCAAAGCAGCGTTTAAAGAGTCAATGTTCCAAGAGATGAGTTTCATAAAATGTCCTTTTCTAGTAGAAATTTCCTGAATTTATTATACCAAAAGATAGAGTTGATTTATAGCAAAGTGATTGTAAAGCTACAAAAAGGCTAGAAGAAGGAGGAGTCCCCTCTTTCAATCGCTAGGAAATATGATATAATGAAGTGTTATCAAAAAAGGTTTCATTAGCCTTGAAAGGATTAAAAAATGACTACAAAACAATCGTTTTATATTACGACACCTATTTATTACCCGTCTGGCAAGCTCCATATCGGGTCTGCCTATACGACCATTGCCTGTGACGTTTTGGCTCGCTATAAGCGCCTTATGGGCTATGATGTCTTCTATCTGACTGGTCTTGATGAGCATGGTCAAAAAATCCAGAAAAAAGCTGAGGAAGCTGGTATCAGTCCGCAAGCTTACGTCGATGGTATGGCAGTTGGGGTCAAGGATCTCTGGCAGCTCTTGGATATTTCTTATGATAAATTTATTCGGACAACTGATGACTACCATGAAAAGGTTGTGGCTGATGTCTTTGAACGTCTCCTAGCTCAAGACGATATCTACTTGGGTGAATATTCAGGCTGGTATTCTGTATCTGATGAGGAATTCTTTACTGAAAGCCAGCTGGCTGAAGTCTTCCGTGATGAAAATGGGAAAGTGACTGGCGGAATTGCACCATCCGGACATGAAGTGGAGTGGGTTTCTGAAGAGTCTTACTTCCTCCGTCTCAGCAAGTACCAAGACCGCTTGGTAGAATTTTTCAAATCTCATCCTGACTTCATCACTCCAGATGGTCGTCTTAATGAAATGTTGAAAAACTTCATCGAGCCAGGCTTGGAAGACCTAGCCGTATCTCGGACAACCTTTACCTGGGGTGTGCCTGTGCCATCTAATCCAAGACATGTTGTCTATGTTTGGTTCGATGCCCTGCTCAACTATGTGACTGCTCTTGGTTACGGTCAAGATGAGCACGGTAACTTTGATAAGTTCTGGAACGGAACGGTCTTCCACATGGTTGGGAAAGACATCCTTCGTTTCCACTCCATCTACTGGCCAGTCCTCCTTATGATGTTGGATGTGAAATTACCAGAACGTTTGATTGGCCATGGTTGGTTTGTCATGAAGGATGGCAAGATGTCCAAGTCTAAGGGCAATGTGGTCTATCCTGAAATGCTGGTCGAACGCTATGGCTTGGATGCCTTGCGCTATTACCTCATGCGCAGTCTTCCAGTCGGCTCAGACGGAACTTTCACACCAGAAGATTATGTTGGCCGCATCAACTACGAGCTAGCCAATGACCTTGGAAACCTCCTCAACCGTACTGTTTCCATGATTAACAAGTACTTTGACGGTCAAGTGCCGGCCTATGAAGAAAATGTAACAGACTTTGATGGGGCTTTGGCTCAGGTAGCAGCTGAATCCATCGCTGACTACTACAAACACATGGATGCGGTGGACTATCCACGCGCGCTGGAAGCAGTCTGGACGCTCATTTCTCGCACCAATAAATACATTGATGAAACCGCTCCTTGGGTTCTGGCAAAAGATAAAGCCAAGGTCAAAGAACTGGCAGCAGTCATGAGCCACTTGGCAGCGAGTCTTCGTGTTGTAGCGCACTTGATCGCACCTTTCATGATGGAAACCAGCAAGGCTGTCCTTAGTCAACTCGGCTTGCCTCAAGCAACTTCGCTGGAAAACCTAGCAATTGACCAGCTCCCAGCAGGTCTGACAGTTGTAGAAAAGGGCACACCAATCTTCCCTCGTCTGGATATGGAAGCAGAAGTCGACTATATCAAAGAACAAATGGAAGGCAACAAACCTGCGGTTGAAAAAGAATGGAATCCCGAAGAAGTCGAGCTTAAACTTAACCGTGAAGCGATCAAGTTTGACGACTTTGATAAGGTAGAAATCCGTGTTGCAGAAGTCAAAGAGGTTTCTAAAGTTGAAGGTTCTGATAAGCTTCTTCAGTTCCGCTTGGATGCAGGGGACGGAGAAGACCGTCAAATCCTCTCTGGTATTGCCAAATACTATCCAAATGAGCAAGAACTGGTCGGCAAGAAAGTCCAAATCGTAGCCAACCTCAAACCACGCAAAATGATGGGCCGCATCAGCCAAGGTATGATTCTATCAGCCGAGCACGGCGACCAACTGACTCTCCTAACTGTGGACGAGAAAGTACCAAATGGAAGTTTGATTGGGTAATGTTATTTAGAAAAATTTCTATAATAGGAAATGTCGATTAACAAACCAACCTAATAAGTAATGAATCCCGGCAAGATGCTGGGATTTTTTGTGAATAATTTTTTAAAAACACTTGACAATTCATATATATATATAATACCTAATGAAAAGGTTTTAGGAGTTAAATGATGAAAATAGTAAAAATTGCATCACTTGTTTTGTTGTTGCTTTTAATTGTCGTTCTTTTTCCGCTGAATCCCTATTTATCAGCTATCCTTGCTATAATTAGTCTTGGAACAGCATTTTTGATTCGGAGGAAATAGGATAATGAAAATAGTTAAGAATTTCATAAGAAAAGTTTTGGGAGCTAAGATTTACGTTTGGATTGTGGTAGCCGTTCTCGCTATCTTTTTTGTTGTTGCAAAAACGTATAATATTATTGGGTACTTCCAAGGGAAAAATACTTCAAATGAACAGACCCAAGTCTATACTCGAATCACTCACTTAGAACAAGTTAACCAAAGTGTCTTTTTAAATGTTGGAATTCAAAAAGTTGAAACGATTGAGAAAGATAAAAAAATACCTGGTACCAATATCAGTATTCCATTATCTGTCAAGAAAGCAATCATCATTTTTAATTATACGGCTAAATTCGGAATTAAAGAAGGAGTCAAGGTTAGGAAAATCGCTGAGCATGAGTATGAGTTGATTATCCCTAAATATGAAGTTATAGGAGTTAAGGTTCCAGATAATCCCAAAGATCGATATAAACTATATAATACAAGCGGAGAGTTGTTAAGCGGAGCAACAGAAAATATTGATACTGGAGAGCATGTTAGTAAGGAGCTCAGCAATAAAGAACAAGAAGAATATCTTAAACAATATAAAAATCTTATCACACAATCAGCCGAGCAATATTATAGAGCTATTGTAACTGGTATTGACCCAGAAGCTAAAGTGACCTTTAAAAATGTGAATGAATAAGTCAATTTCAAAATCGGATAATTATTTCTAATACCCAAAAATCAGGAACAGTATTCATACTGTTCCTGATTTTTCTTGGTTAGCTAGGGTTTGACGCACCCATATTTAAGAGGGTAAAGTATCCTCTTCAGTAGTCTCAGAGTTGTTTTCTTTTGGCTTTTCAGTATTGACAAAAGGTAGTTGATTGACAAACTGAGAGATATTTTCTCGGATTTCTTTTTGGATTTCTGCAGGCTTCAGCAGATTTATGTCTTCTTTCCAAGATTGGTAGCGCATGTCTACCAGTAGTTTGGCGAGGTGTGTCAGCATTTCCCGCTCCTGGTCTGTGAGAGCATTGGCATTTTCAAAAACAGCTAAGATTTTGTTGAAATTTTCCAGCTTGGTGAGGTCATTGATGGAGCTGATGCCAGCATCTAGGATGAGGCCAAAAAAGAGATCGAAAAAGTCTTTTAATTCCTCATCAGAAACGCTATCCACCCAGTTTTTCAGAGTTTTATCTACTTGAAGGCTGTCTGGATTGAGGTTGTCCAGTAGGACAAAAGTCTGGTCACTGATCTGCCAAGTGAAGGTATCGTGCTGGGCCAAACCGCCGAAAGCTGTACTTTTGACAATCTGAGCCTGCTTAGGCGTTTCGAGCATCATTCCGACGATAGATCCTTGCGGGATGTAGCGCTTTATCTTGTCTGAAATAGTCTGGTAGCCTTGACTGGTGATGACTGAGTGATTCAGTCCGGGAGCATCAAAGCTGTAAATGCTCTGAATCCGCTCTTGATATTCTGGCTCAATCTGACTAGCAGCGTAGGAAGCCAGATTGCCTCCTTTCGAGTGGCCCGTCAGTATGAATTGCCCAGGCAGAGCATCCATGGCTTTTCGCAGATAATTGACCGCCGTTTTTTGAGCTGGGACCTGATCCATATAGGTCATGTGGAAGTCCTCTTTCCAGCCGATAATGGAATCATCAGTTCCGCGGAAGGTCAGGACATAACTATCGGGCTTGATTTTGAAAATCATAGCTGCAAACTGCTTTTGAACATCAGGGTCAATATCATTGACATAGCCTATGAGTTTGATATTTTTGAAACGGGTGGAACTGGCTGCTTTTTCCAAGAGCTTCAGCCGATTTTTAGTCACTAACATGGACAAATCCTGTGGTACTTTTTCAGCAGCTTCAAACAAGCGGCAAGTACAATCAGGGGACATCTGGTCAGACAAAATCTGGTCAAAAGGCAGATAAGTTATCTCGGTCAGCATCAGCATATCCAGTTCGTTAAAGGGGGTGTCGTAGATACTGTCGTAAGCTACTTGGTCTAGGTAATCAAAAATTATTCCCATATTTATCTCCAATATTCTATCTTCTTCCAGTATAGCATAAGTGGACGTAGATTGTCAGAAAGGAAAAAAGAAAAGAGCGGAAACCTGAAGATATCCTTCAGGTTTCCAGCTCTTTTGATCTAGTAAGCCTTACCGATTAGGATGGCGTAGATAAAGAATAAGGCGAAGCCAAAGAGGAAGATTAAACCAAGGATGGAAAGACCTTTTAGCCATTTGCTCAGATGTTTATTCTCGCTCGTAACGAGGAGATAGTTTAGAAGGGCAAAAAATGGAGTAGTCAGGAAGGAAGCAATCATGGCGAAACGAAGCATGAGGGCCACACTACCTTGGAAGAAGTAGATGATAACGCCACCGATAATAGCTGTAGCTGTCATCCAGATATGCAGAGTTTTTTGAGAAGTCTTATCTTCATTGAGAAGGAGGCGTAGGGATTCAGCATTTACACGGGAATAGCCATCGATAACGGTAATAACCGTACCAAAGATACAGAGAAAGGCAATGAATGTGATCAGAATCCGTGACCAGTCGCCAAGAACAGATGCGTACATCCCAACGAATTGCTGGATGTAGGCAGCACCAGCATCTTGAACTGCTTGGCCAGTTGGATACTGGATGAGAGCGCCCATAGCGACGAAGAAGATAGCCAGAATAGCCGTACCGATATAGCCAACATTAAAGTCAAAGAGTCCGTCCGTGACAGAGATATTGACAGATTTTCCTTTCTCAGCAGTCCAGAGGGAGTTGATTGCTGAAATCTCGATTGGAGCTGGCATCCAGCCCATTAGAGAAACGATGAAAGGCAAGGCAGCCATTTGCCAAGGGGTCTTTTCAACGAAGTTTGCTCCGTACTCAGGATGCTTGATAATGGCAACGATGACCGCAATAACGGTTGCAAAGGTTAGAGCAGACATGATCCATTTGGCAAGGCCGTCCAGGAACTTGTAGCCACCAAAGAGTAGCATTGCCCAGATCAGGATGATGAGAATCAGAGACCATTGAGTAATGCTGAGTCCAAGGGCGTTTGGAAAGGCGCTAGCGATGATAGCAGCACAGAGAATTCCGACTCCTGCTGTATTGACCAAGGCGGAGAAGACATTTAAAACGAAGAAGATGCCTAAGTAGACTTTTCCTTTTTGGGCATAGCCTTCAACCAAGCTGTGACCAGTTTCCAAGGTGTACTCAGCACCGAAGCGAAAGAAGGGATATTTGAAGAGGTTGGCCAAGATGACCAGTCCCATCAAGGCCCAGCCATACTTGGCGCCCGCTTGAGCAGAGGAAACAATATGAGAGCCACCAACAGCAGCAGAGGCCATGAGGATCCCAGGGCCTAGGGCTTTTAGTTTGGACTGCCAGGTAGATGTCTGAGTTTGTTCTAGCATAATAATCTCCTTATTATAAAAAATGAATTTTCAGACAATTCTGAATGTAGTGTTATTTTATCTTTTTACTCTGTCTTTGTCAACACTTATTGAAGGATTTCTTGAAACTTTCTGAAAAACAATCTTATTCATCCTCATTCTGTCGTCTATAAGGACATTTAACTTGGGGATACCTCATCTATTAATATATGGCGGTGTTCAGTTCCATAAAACTGTTTGCTTTTACAGCCATAAGTGAACTTGGATTGTTTTGCTATGATCTTTCCTTTATAGTTTCGTGGCTCAAACAGTCTGTTTCTGGATTGTTGTAAATTGATTCATCGTGACAATCGGACTTGTAAGTCACTATTAGATTTGCCGGTATCAGGAATTTACAGAGGTATTGAACTTTTGATAGATGATATGATAATCAGACTATAAAAAAAGTGGACAATTGTCCACTAGTTAAATGAATCCGATTCGTATATATCTAGTTCTAATAAATTTTGAATATCACTTTTCTGACTTTTTTCAATTTGAATAAATTTTCCATTGTTTAATTCGTATGTATGATTAGTTTCACTATTTGTTTCTAAAAAATAGTTTTCATCATTATGTCTAAGGAATATAGTTACTTCTAGCTCATTGTTAGTGATTGGTTCTGAGAACTTTTTATTATAAAATTTGGCTCCATTCTTCTCATGACATGGATTAAATTTTCTATACTCATCACTCCCAATTTTGATAAGTTTTATAGTTTTATGATTTTCTATAATTAGGTTTATTTTATTATCATTAACTTTTGCTATACATCCAATTTTTTCTTCTTTATCATTAAATATGATAAAGTCTTCATCAAGAAAGAATGTTTTATCAAAATATTTTATTCTTCCTCCATCAATATTTATATAAGATTTCCGAATAATAATATCTTTCTTTGTAAAATTATTAGATGTTATTATATTTCAATTCCCAATTAGATATTTTTGATTGGGCGGAAAACCAAGGTATGTTTGGAAAAATTGCCTCGATTTTGGAGCATAAATAAAAAACAGAAATATCGGAAAAAATATTAATGTTATCATAAATCTACGAAGTCCAACGGATAAAATACCATAAATGTTAGATGCATCAGGGTGAATACATATTGATGAAATATATATGATTGGAATCAGAAACATTAAGGAAATTTTTATTAATGAGAGTTGCTGTTTCTTAGATTTTGTTACTTTTATGTTGAATATATCTTCCAGAGTATCAGCTTGTAATAATAAAGATGCTATTGCTACAATTGCCGAAACCATAGCGGATTGTGACGTATCTATACGAGATAAAATTATTGAAAATGTAATGATAAATGGAATCAACAATATAAAAGTTTTTTTATATCCAGAGTCAGATTTTTCTTTTAGATAATTTTCGCACAATACCATTATTATCAAAATCAACACCAAAATCCAGTATAGATAATTCCTAGAGCTGAAAATGTTAATTAGTACAAGACTTAAAATTGCAAACTCTATAAGTCCAAAGGACACTGTTACAATTACATTGAATATCCATTCAACTATATTTTTTGACTTTCGGCAAGCTAAGTACAATTTAGTTATTGTAAAGAGAAAAACAAATAAATAAAATGAAGCATCATTATCTTTACCAAAGCTTAAAATAAAAAATAAACCCAGAAAAAAAAAGCAAGTATGAATACCAATTTCAATCATATTGGATTTGAAAAAATTATTTTCTTTCAATATATCTCTCCTTCAGTGAAATTAATTCATTAGGTAAAACTTCTTTAGTAAATCTATCCTAATTAAACAAACCTTGAGTCACGTGGATTCAAAAGCAGTATCAACTAAAAATTAAATAAATATTATGTATGATAGCTATATAAGTAGCTGATAAATATAAAATAAATATTATTATAGCTATTGTATCACATATGCTAAAGTTGTCAATTTTTTATGTGGCATTTTTGGTATACAGGGTACTTTCAACATCATGAAGTTTTTAATGAAAAATATCTATAAATCTACGTAATTATTCATGAAGTAGCCGAAGTATTTGAAATAGATGCTGAAATGGAGTTAGTTAATCTAATCTTTTATTCTGATGCTATTAATGAGTTGATATAGTCTCGTACCTTTAAAACTCTTGATTGAAAATTTTATTGTTAAGGAGTGACCGTAAAAGATTAGAAGAGAACATAATAAATTAAGGGAACTATATACTTGTTTACACAACCGTAAAGTTTAGCTGTGAAATTTACAAGAAGCCTGTTCGGAAACAATACATCATGTGATTGGTGTAAACTGCTAAATAGTTCCCTAAATTGAAAACAATATTGTTATAGTAAAAAACTCTCTGTGATTTAAGGGAGAATTTGATATAATAGCAGTAAGAAAAATGAGTGAGGAAATGGGATGCACAAGATTTTACTGGTCGAGGATGATGCGGTCATCCGTCAAATGATCAAAAAAATGCTGGAGCAATGGGGCTATCAGGTTGTGGCGATTGAGGATTTCATGCAGGTTTTGACGACCTTTGTCAAGGAGGAGCCCCAGCTGGTGCTGATGGATATTGGCCTGCCCCTCTTTAACGGCTACCATTGGTGCCAGGAAATTCGGAAGATTTCGACGGTGCCGATTATGTTTCTGTCTTCGCGCGACCAGTCCATGGATATCGTCATGGCCATCAATATGGGGGCAGATGACTATGTGACCAAGCCTTTTGACAATAATGTCTTTCTGGCCAAGGTTCAAGGCCTGCTGCGACGTTCGTATGAGTTCGGGACGGATCAAAGCCTTTTGGAATATCAGGGTGTGATTTTAAATCTTAAATCCATGGATTTGGTTTATGAAGGCGAGCTTGTAACGCTGACCAAGAATGAATTTCAGATTTTGCGGGTGCTCTTTGAGCATTCTGGCAGCATCGTGGCGCGTGATGACTTGATGAAGGAGCTCTGGAACAGCGATTTCTTTATTGATGACAATACCTTGTCCGTCAATGTTGCCCGCCTGCGCAAGAAGCTGGAAGAGCACGGTCTGAAGCATTTCATTGAGACGAAAAAAGGGATAGGATATGGTTTGACCAATGGACATGCAGGATAAATTTTTCTTTTTGAAGCATCATTTGTATTCCCGTCGCTTCATCTTGTTGCTCTTGCTGATTGTCTTTTCGATTATGGGGATGTTTGCCTTTATTTTTGAAGACGGGCGCAGCCTGCTAGAGTATCAGCTGCTCTTAGCCTTTCTCCTTGCTAGCTTTTTCTTGGGAATGGATCTAGCTAGTGCCTATAAGGAATACCGCAACCAGCTCTTCTATGCCTCAGGTCGGCCTCAGACTGCCTTAGAGGTTCTCCTTTTTGAGAAACTGGCTCTTTTGGAAATGGACAAGAAGAACCGTGCGATTGAGGAGAGGGAGAAGCTAAATGACCTGATGGATTATTATACGCTCTGGGCTCATCAGATCAAGACGCCTATTGCGGCTAGTTCATTGCTGGTCGGAGAGATTGAGGACAAGAAGGTCAAGAACCAGCTGGAGCAAGAACTCTTCAAGATCGAGTCCTATGTCAATATCGTCTTGCAGTATCTTCGCTTGGAGAGTTTCCACGAGGATTTGGTCTTGAAAAAGGAAAATGTTGAAGATTTGGTCAAGGAGATTGTCAAGAAGTATGCGATTTTCTTTATCCAAAAGGGCTTGAGCCTCAATCTGCATGATCTAGACCGAACCATCATCACAGACAGAAAGTGGTTCGTTGTTATTTTGGAGCAAGTGCTGTCAAATAGTCTGAAATACACCAGTCAAGGCGGGATTGAGATTTATTTTCAGGAGGATGCGCTTTATATCAAAGACAGCGGTCTCGGGATTCAAGATGCGGATTTGCTAAGGGTTTTCGAGCGAGGTTTTTCGGGCTATAATGGCCGTTTAACTCAGCAATCGTCTGGCTTGGGACTTTATTTGTCCAAGAAAATTGCAGATGAGCTGGGGCATCAGATCAGCATCGCTTCGCAGGTCGGACAAGGAACAACTGTCATGATTAGTTTTTCAGAAAAGAAAATGATATTTGAATAAGGCATTCTTACAAATTTGTAAGGTTGGCCAGTGAAATTGAAAGGTTAGGTTATGGTACCGACCTTTCTTTTTTTGTAAGATAGATGTATAAAGAAGACAAGGAGATATGAAATGAAAACAAGAGGATTAAATGCTTTCCAACTCAAGCTTTTCATGGCCTTTTTAATGGTTTTTGATCATATTGGTAAGATTCCAGGGCTTTTGCCGACAGGCTGGGACGGGATTTTTCACCTGCTGACTCGCTGTGTAGCTGCTTGGTTTGCTTTTAGCGCAGTAGAAGGCTTTCTGCATACGCGCAACCGCTTGACCTACAATGCCCGCTTGTTTATCTGGGCGGCTATCATGCAGCTGGGCAATACCATCTTGACCATGCTCTTTCATAGCAAGGGGATTCATCTTGAGAATAATATCTTTCTCAGCTTAGCCTGTGGCGTTCTGGTGCTTAATCTTGTATTTGGTCTTTCCAAAAATAGTGAAGAGGTTATGGATGAGAAGCGCTATTTGCGGATTGGAGCGGCAGTCTTAATTGGTTTGGCAGGAGTTTTTTTGACAGAAGGTGGCATGACCATTATTCCTTTGATGCTGATTAGCTATATCTTCCGCAATCAGCCTGCTCTCAGAACTTTTTCTTACATGGTCTTGGCTTTTCTACTCTTCTGTCTGAGCATTGAAATCTACCCAACCATGGGAGCCACCATTTCGATGATGCTCTACAATTCAGACTGGGCCTTTATTACCGTCTTGCCCTTCCTCCATCTCTACAATGGCGAGCGAGGCTATAATGGCAAGTGGGGCAAGTATTTCTTCTATATCTTTTACCCAGCCCATCTCTGGATCATCGCACTGATTGCATATCTAGTGCAGAGATAAAAATATTGGCATTTAAAAATTAGTAAAATATGGAAATAAAGCTGTTTCTGTATTAAAATGGAATTATAGAAAAGGAGATCATGATGACCTTATTAGATGTACAACACGTGAAAAAGATTTATAAGACCCGCTTTCAGGGCAATCAAGTAGAGGCGCTAAAGGATATTCACTTTACGGTAGAAAAAGGCGAATATGTCGCCATCATGGGGGAATCAGGTTCTGGGAAATCCACCCTGCTCAACATCCTAGCCATGCTGGACAAGCCGACAGAGGGCCGCGTCTTTCTCAATGGAACGGACACGGCAACCATCAAAAACAGCCAGGCTTCCAGCTTCCGTCGAGAAAAATTAGGCTTTGTCTTTCAAGATTTCAATCTGTTGGATACCCTATCGGTCAAGGATAATATCCTCCTGCCCCTGGTGCTCTCTCGGCGTCCCATTACCGAGATGATGCAAAAGTTGGTCACCACCTGCAACGAGTTAGGGATTAACAAACTGCAAGAGAAGTTCCCTTATGAAATTTCTGGTGGCCAGAAGCAACGGGTGGCCGTTGCCCGCGCCATTATCACTGAGCCTGAGATTTTACTGGCGGATGAGCCAACAGGAGCCTTGGATTCTAAGTCCTCGGCTGCTCTCTTGGATGTCTTTGATGACATCAATGACCGCGGTCAGACTATTCTCATGGTAACCCACTCGACCTCGGCAGCTAGTCGGGCCAAGCGGGTGCTCTTTATCAAGGACGGGATTCTTTACAACCAAATCTTCCGCGGCAACAAGACCGAGCGGCAGATGTTCCAAGAGATTTCTGATACTCTGACAGTTATGGCAAGTGAGGTGGGCGATTATGTTCAAACTAACGAGTAAACTGGCCTTATCAAATCTGGTTAAAAATCGCAGTTTGTATTATCCATTTGCCTTGGCAACGGTACTGGCAACAGCGATTTTGTATAGTTTTGTCTCACTGGCTCACAGTCCAAATATGGAAACTTCTTATGGTGGTACAGCAGCTCGCATGACTTTGCAGTTTGGTATCCAAGTCATTCAGATTGCGGTGCTCATCCTTATCACCTATGCCAATAGCTTTGTCATGAAGAACCGTTCGCGGGAGCTCGGTGTTTATAGCGTGCTAGGGATGGAAAAGCGTCACTTGCTACTTATGACCTTCTTTGAGCTCTGTGTCTTTTATCTAGCTACAGTTGGTCTAGGTATCTTGTCTGGCCTAGCTTTGGACAAGATGCTCTACGCCGTTCTTTTGAAATTGATGGGAATGCCGGCCGTTCTTGCCTCGACCTTCCAATGGCAGAATGTTTGGGTGACTCTGGCCAGTCTGGGTGTCGCTTTTGCGGTGATTTTGTTGCTCAACTCTACGCGTCTTCTACGTTATAGCTCTCTTAGCCTAATGAAGGAAAAGAAAGCAGGCGAGAAGAAGGGACGCTTCCTTTTACTGCAAACCTTGCTGGGGCTCCTGCTCATGGGTGTGGCTTATTACATGGCTTTGACTGTCACCAAACCTGTCGCTGCTATTGGCAATTTCTTTATAGCTGTGATCATGGTTATCCTAGCAACCTATCTGCTTTTTAATGCCGGTTCGATTACACTATTGCAATTTCTCAAAAAGCGCAAAGGCTACTACTATAAAACGCAGAATTTCATTTCTGTTTCCAATCTTATATCGCGGATGCGTAAGAATGCGGCAGGATTAGCAACTATCTCCATTCTATCTACCATGCTCCTTGTGACTCTGGTTGGTACAATCAATATCTATGTTGGTGGTCAGGATTATATTACTACCTTACATCCAAAGGATTATAATGTCAGCGTCGTCTTGCCGAAATCGACTGATCAGACGGAAGCTCTGTTGGATAAGGTTCAGCAAGTCGCTCAGGACACAGGCCTGAAGAAGCCAAGCTATACTACCTATCTCTATCAATCAGCCTTCATCATGAAACTGGCTGGTAATGATGTGACGGTTCCAATGCAAAGCGAGCTGGATTCGGATCCAAGTATCTTGACCAAGTCTGCTGGCACGATTACAGTTATCAATCGCCAGGATTATGAAAAAATGACAGGGAAAAAGATAGACTTGGCAGATGATGAAACTCTTGTCTATGGAAAAAATGTTTCCTTAAATAAGGATAAGCCTCTCCGAGTGAATGGCAAGGACTGGAAGATTAAGCAGATTTTACCGTCGAATTTCACGCATGGGGAAATCCCTAATCCAAACGACGTGGCCATGGAACAGGGCCTCTATATGGTGGTCAATGATAGTAAAGAAGTAGGGCTTAATGTTGCACACTATTACTACATTGGAGTTGTTTCAGAGACTAAGGGCAGTAAGAAATTTGTCGAGCAAGTCCAGCTGGGACTGCGGGACACTTTGGATCAGGAACAGGCCCAAGATGGTAGCTACGCAATGGCTAGTGATCGTCATAGCGCAGAAAAGAGCTATCAGGAACTTACCGGAACCTTGCTCTTCATCGGAGTCTTCCTCTCCGTTATCTTCCTTCTAGGAGCTGTTCTCGTGATTTACTACAAGCAAATCTCTGAAGGCTATGAAGATCGTGATGGCTTTATCATCTTACAAAAGGTTGGTTTAGACGAAAAGCAGACTAGAAGTACCATTCGCAAGCAGATTTTGACCGTTTTCTTCCTACCTCTTATCTTTGCTTTTCTACATATAGCAGCAGTCTTTCATATGTTGCGCTTGATTGTTGCTCTATTGGGTGTGACCAATCTTCCTCTCTTAATCCAGACAACACTTGCAACTTGCGGCGTCTTCCTCCTGACCTATATTTTAGTATTCTTACTGACTTCTCGCAGTTACCGCAAGATTGTCGCCCGCTAAGAGCAAATCCCTGACCTATAGTCGGGGATTTTTTGATGTCTGGAATTTTACCTCTCATCTCCCTCATTTTACCGCTTGTCCCAAAAGCCGAGATTTTTCAAAAAAGACTTGCTATCATAGTCTCAGAAGTTAAGACAGGAGAAAAGATCATGTTAGTCCAAGTAAAAAATCTGACCAAAGTTTATGGAGACAAGGTAGCAGTTAATGGCCTGAATTTAGAAATTGAGGCAGGTAGTTTTACAGCCATTTTAGGGCCAAATGGAGCAGGAAAATCGACAACGATTCAGATGCTGATTGGGCTTTTGCAGCCGACATCAGGACAAATCATTTATGCAGAACAAACCAAGCTGGGTGTAGTCTTTCAAAATAGTGTGCTAGATGCCAATTTGACAGTAGTTGAAAATCTGCAAATCCGTGCCAAGCAGTACAAGCAGGTGGAAACTGGTAAGATTGAGCAATTGATCGAGCAACTGGGGCTGACTAGTTTTGCTAAACAACGCTACGGGACGCTTTCTGGTGGACAAAAGCGACGGGTGGACATTGCGCGAGCCCTGCTCAATAGCCCTGACCTACTTTTTCTGGATGAGCCGACGACAGGCCTGGATATTCAGACTAGAGAAAGTATCTGGAAGCTGCTTAAAGACCTGCAGCAGAAGGAAAAGATGACCGTAGTTTTGACCACCCACTATCTCAATGAAGCCGATGATGCGGATAAGATTTATATCGTAGACCATGGTCAAGTCATTGCGCAAGGCTCTGCTGACCAGATCAAGGAGCGCTATGCCCGCAATGTTTTGCGGATTCTGACCTCGGATTCAGAGGACTTGAAGGTTGCTTTGCAGACTCGCTGCGAATGGGAGCAAGGCAAGGAAAATGAGTTCCTCTTTTATCCAGAGACGACCCAAGAAGCGCTGACGTTGCTGAGCCAGCTTAGCTCCTATATTGAACAATTTGAATTTCAACCAGGAACGATGGATGATGCCTTTATGGCTCTGACAGGAAGAGAGGTACGTTAAATGTTAATGTTGATCAAACGAAACTTTTTACTTTATTTTCGCAATCATAGTGGGGTGATTCTCTCTCTCTTTGGAGCCATTATTCCCTTTGTTTTATATCTGGTTTTTCTAAAGAACAACATGAAAGGCTCTTGGTCAGACAGTAGCCATGCGACGGAACTTCTCGACTTTTGGTTGATTAGCGGAACGATGGCTGTCACCGCCTTGACAACTACCCTATCAGCTTTTTCACAACAAACTGAAGACCGAGAAAGAAAGGTGACCGCCGACCTCTTTATCACAGATTTAGGGCAATGGGGCTTGCGATTTAGCTACTTAATCAGTGCCTTTGCGATTGGCTTTGTCATGCAAGTCTTCATGTTTGCCGTCATGCTGACCTACTTTATCCTAGCGGACAAGATTTCCTTTGACTGGGAGCTGCTTCCCCAGCTGGTCTGCCTCATGCTGCTCAATAGCTTGCTGGCAAGTCTCCTCAATGCGCTAGTTGTTCCTTGTTTCAAATCGGTGAATTCCTTGGGGCAATACGCAACGGTCATCGGTGCCGCCTCTGGTTTTCTAGTGGGAACCTATATTCCGATTGGGACTCTGCCCAGCCTTGCTCAAAATCTCATGAAACTGACTCCCTCAACCTACATGGCTTCCCTCTTCAGACAAGTCCTGATGAAGGATTCACTGACTGAAGTTTTTGCGGACCAGAGTCAGCTCCAGCAAGAATTTGAGAAGCTCCTAGGTATCCGTATCGAATGGCAAAAGCTCTTGACAAGCCAAGAAACATACTATATAGTTGGAGTAGTGCTCACGGTAGCGGCCCTGTTCTGGCTAGGTCAAAATTGGCTGCTGAATCGACGGATGAGCTTCAAGTAAAGAAAGTAGGAGGCTTAGGTTTGCAGACAAGATTTGAAGAAGATGCTCAGATTTCTTCCCAAGACCCGCTGGTCGTCGTGAAAGCGGATCAGCTGGTTGGTGAGGCCAAGGCTGTCCTAGATTATTTGGAAAACTTCAAGGCTGGACCAAGTGGTGTCCTGCCTATTAAGTCGGATGATCAGCTGGTCATGCTCAAGACGGAAGACATTATCCTAGCAGACATCAACCAGACAACATTGATGATTTACAGTACCGAGGGCATTTACACAACGACAGAAACGCTGACTCGTTTTCAAAATCGTCTCAATAGTCGCAATTTCATTCAGGTATCTCGCCACGCAGTCATTAACATCGATCATCTGGAATCCTTGTCGGATAGCTTTTCGGGCAATATGACTGCTAAGCTGACCAATCAGCTCAAAACCGACGTCAGTCGCCGCTATGTCAAGCTGCTTATGGACTATTTGGGAATTTAGGAGAGAAATTATGACCTTTAAAAAAATTCTTATCGGTATGCAGGATGGTCTAAGAACAGGTAGCTTGGTCTTTCTGCTGGTAGGCCTGTTCTCAGGAAAAACATTTTCGTTGACTCCTAGCTCTATTCTCAGTGTTCTCCTTGTCAGCGCCTTGATTGGAGTTGCAAGCTATATCTTTGATGCGACAGATCGCTTTCCATTTCCTTTCCTACTTTTCTGCCACTTTGTAGTGACAGCGACCATCGTTAGTCTAGCTATGATCTGCAATGGCTGGGGGACTATGCTCCTTGGTTGGTCCTTCTGGCTAAGTTTTGTTTTGATTTACCTCTTGGTTTGGTTTCTTGTCACTATTGATTCGATGATTAAAACCAAGAAAATCAACGAGGCCTTAAAAAATCGTAGAAAACACTAATGTATCCAAGACGCAAGCAAGTTTTATCGAGAACTTGTTTGTTTTTTTATTTAACAAAGGAGCTATTATCTCAAACTGCCGTCTTCCTTTCAAAGTACGATTTCCGCTTTTCTTGACAAAGATTTTTAAAGTGTTATAATTTGAATGAATAGAAAATTTAATTCATTCATAAAAGGAGAAGGTCATGGACAAAAAAGCTGAATTATTGGCTGAGGCTAGGCAGGTGTTTGCTGAGAAGGGTTATAAAAAGACGAATATTTCAGATATTACCAAGCGTGCTGGCATGGCTGTTGGCTCCTTTTATAAGTATTATGAGTCCAAGGAAGCTATTTTTTTAGAGGTCTATGTAGCTGAGAATAACCGCATACGTGAGGAAACCATGCAGCGCGTGGATTGGAAGGGTGAGCCAGAGGCAGTCGTTGAGCAGCTTTTTGCAGTCACTTTTGAATTGATTTCGCCTAATAAAATTTTGGCTGAGTGGACCAAGCCGGGCATTTCTCAGATCTTGCACGACTACTATAATCAGGATGCTGGCCGCGCAGCCAATGCCTTTCATCAGTTTCTGATTCGGACTTTCAGCCAGCGCTTGCAGGAGAAGGGCTTTTCACAGGAGGAAGTCGCCCAAATCATGAAGTCTTACGATTTGATCTACTACATTGATATGCATGTGACAGAGCAGGATTTTCCAGGTTATTTTGAGAGTATCGAGACCTTGGTGAAATATTTTTTAAAGGGAATTTTTGCTAAATAAGAATTTCCTTTTCTTGAAGAATTATATGAATGAACAATTTAAGATATTCATTCATATTAAAAAAGGAGGTGATTGATATGTCAGACACTTTAAAAATAGAAGGGAGATAAATCCGATTAAACAAGAAAAAAGGAATTGTTTTTTTAAATGAATCATGCATTCAGAATAGGAAGTGAGGAAAATAATGAGCAAACAAGGAGGATATACCATGAGTGGGATGACTATTTTGGGTATCTGTATGATAATAATAGGAATTTTGATTGTTGCCTATGGTGGAGTGACGGTCGGTTTTAGTTTTAGTTTGGACTTTCAGAGTTTTTTATTGGGAGGGTTGATTGTTGCCTTTCTTGGGATGACTTTGATTCCAGCTCTTCCGCTTGCTTGTAAAGTAGGTGGTCTGGCTTTAGTAAGCTTATTATCTATTGTCTATATTCATAGTATGCCAAATGATTTTGAGTTGATGATGAAACTTATTGCGGATGTAGCAATCTTAGGGTTTTCAACTTGGATTATGATGTTGTTTTTGAGAAAGTAGGAGAAAGATATGATTGTTGTCTATGATTCTAATACAGGTGTTGGGAAGCGATTTGCAGAATCGCTAGGCTATCCGACACAAAGCATCAAGGAAAAGTTGGAAGAACCCTGTATTCTCATTACGCGAAACGCAGGTGCTGGGAAAATTCCCTGGTCAAGTAAACGCTTCATCAAGAAACATTCAAGCCTGATTAAAGGTTTTGTCAATAATGGAGATTCGGTGAAGCATGGACGGACCTTCTGCGGAGCTACACCTTTGATTATCGAAAAATATGGGCTGCCGCATATCTGCGATATTGACCGAGGTGGCAAGGAAGACGACATCAAACTTGTACAGGAATACTTGGCTAAACTTTAAGACTGGATGATTTATATGATAAATTTATAAGGAAAGGATGGGTGATAATCACTCATCTTTTTTGTAGGAATGTTCGATAAAGTTTGTTTTTCTCCTAATTTTAGGAAAAACGCTCAAAAATATAAAAAAGATTCTTGCCTTATTGAGATAAGCGATCTTGTTTTATAAAATAGGAGGGAAACGATTATAAAAAGTAAAACGTTTTCTCTGAAAATAGAAGCGGTTACTAAAAGAAAAAGAAGGATGATCCTATGGGATAGGATCATTGGAATCGAAAGAGAGTTTATAGCATAAGAAAGTTTTCTATTGGTGTTTGCTCGATAGTGATTGGGACTTGCTTCCTCTTATTTGGAGTGAGTGTTGCGGGAGTAAGTCCAGTTTATGCAGAGGAGACAACTGCGTTGGTTGCTGCAGAAAAGTCCACGGAGGAAAAGCCCGTTGAGGAAGAAGTAACTGCTGAACCAGTGACACATCAGGCAGAGGAGTCTGTTGTGCATTCTCAGGAGGAGCAAAAAGAAGAAAGTCCTCAGCTTTCTAAAGCGGCGGAGGACATTTCAGTAGCATCTCAAAATGGAGCAAAAGAGAATGGCCAAGAAGCTACTCAAGAAAAAGCTGCGCAGCCTGAGATAAAATCTGCGACCAAGGAAGAAGTGAGCCAAATGATCGAAGACAGAAAAGTGAATTTTAATCAGAATTGGCACTTTAAATTAAATGCTAATGCTAAGGAAGCTGTCCAAGCTGAGACGGATGTCACATCGTGGAAGAAGTTAGACCTGCCTCATGACTGGAGTATCCATTTTGATTTTGACCATGAGTCGCCTGCACAGAATGAAGGTGGCCAGCTCAATGGTGGAGATGCTTGGTATCGTAAGCCTCTGAAATTAGACGAAAAAGACCTTGATAAAAATGTTCGTCTCACATTTGATGGTGTCTACATGGATTCGCAGGTCTTTGTCAATGGCCAGCTGGTCGGGCATTATCCAAATGGTTATAACCAATTTTCATACGATATTACTAAATACCTCCACAAAGATGGTCGGGAAAATGTCATCGCTGTGCACGTTGTCAACAAGCAACCAAGTAGCCGTTGGTATTCAGGAAGCGGGATCTACCGTGATGTGAGTTTGCAAGTGACAGATAAGGTTCATGTTGAGAAAAATGGTACAACTATCTTAACGCCAGAGCTTGAGAAACAACAAGACGGTAAGGTCGCTACTCATGTGACGAGTAAGATTGTCAACACAGACGATAAAGACCATGAAATGTCTGCGGAATATCAGATTGTCAGACGTGGTGGTGAGGCAGTTACTGACCTTATCCGCACTGCTAGCCAAAAAATAAAAGCCCACGAAAGCAGTACCATTCAGGCAAGTTTAGAAGTAGAAAAGCCGGAACTGTGGACCGTGTTTAATGACAATCCTGCCTTGTATGAGCTGGTGACACGGGTCTATCGTGATGGTCAGCTAGTCGATGCTAAGAAAGACTTGTTTGGCTATCGTTATTACAACTGGACGCCAAACGAAGGCTTCTCTCTCAATGGCCAGAAGGTCAAGTTCCACGGAGTATCCTTGCACCATGACCACGGGGCTCTAGGAGCAGAGGAAAACTATAAGGCAGAGTACCGTCGCCTCAAGCAAATGAAGGAAATGGGTGTCAATTCCATTCGTACGACCCACAATCCTGCCAGCGAACAGACTTTGCAGATTGCGGCAGGGCTGGGTCTGATGGTCCAAGAAGAGGCTTTTGATACTTGGTATGGAGGCAAGAAGCCTTATGACTACGGTCGTTTCTTTGAAAAAGATGCGACTCACCCAGAAGCTAAAAAGGGTGAAAAATGGTCTGACTATGACCTGCGGACCATGGTTGAAAGAGGAAAAAATAATCCTGCCATCGTTATGTGGTCGATCGGAAATGAAATCGGTGAAGCAAACGGTGATGCTCATTCTTTAGCGACGGTTAAACGCTTAGTCAAGGTCATCAAGTCAGTTGATAAGACCCGTTATGTCACGATGGGAGCCGACAAATTCCGCTTTGGTGATGGTAATGGTGGTCATGAAAAGATAGCAGATGAACTGGATGCAGTTGGCTTTAACTACTCAGAAGACAATTACAAGGCCTTACGTGCCAAACATCCAAACTGGTTGATTTATGGTTCTGAGACGTCTTCAGCAACTCGTACGCGTGGCAGCTACTTCCATCCAGAGCAAGAATGGGTTGGAAGCAATCAGTATTGGCGCAACTACGAGCAGTCTGACTATGGGAACGACCGTGTTGGTTGGGGTAAAACAGCAACTGCTTCTTGGACTTTTGACCGAGACAATGCGGGCTATGCAGGACAATTTATCTGGACAGGTACAGACTATATCGGAGAGCCAACTCCTTGGCACAACCAAAATAACACACCTGTGAAGAGCTCTTATTTTGGAATAGTAGACACGGCGGGTATTCCGAAAAATGACTACTACCTTTACCAAAGTCAGTGGGTTTCAGCTAAGAAGAAACCTATGGTTCACCTGCTTCCTCACTGGAACTGGGAAGATCAAGACTTGGCAGACAATGTTGCAGATGCTGAAAATAAAATACCAGTCCGTGCATACTCCAATGCAGCTAGTGTCGAATTGTACTTGAACAACCAATCTTTGGGAGTCAAGAAATTTAATAAAAAAGAAACCAGCGACGGCCGCAGCTACCAAGAAGGAGCAAATCCTCAAGAGCTCTACCTTGAGTGGAAAGTGGCTTATCAGCCAGGCACTTTGGAAGCTGTAGCCCGTGACGATCAAGGTAAAGAGATTGCCCGCGACAAGATTGTCACTGCAGGTCAGCCTGCAGGTGTACGCTTGGTCAAGGAAGAGCATGCTATCGCAGCAGATGGAAAAGACTTGACCTATATCTACTATGAAATCGTTGACCGTGACGGCAATGTCGTGCCAACTGCCAATAATCTCGTTCGCTTCCAGTTGCATGGACAAGGCCAGCTTGTCGGTGTAGACAATGGTGAGCAAGCCAGCCGTGAACGTTACAAGGAACAAGCAGACGGTTCCTGGATCCGCAAAGCCTTTAACGGTAAGGGAGTTGCCATTGTCAAATCAACAGACCAAGCCGGTAAATTCACTCTGACTGCCCATTCTGGTTTATTAAAATCAGACCAAGTGACGGTCTTTACCGGTAAGGATGAGCAGAAAGAAAAGACCGTTTTAGGTACAGAAGTGCCAAAAGTTCGCACAATTTTGGGACAAGCTCCAAGCTTGCCCGCGACAGTTCCTTTTGTTTACAGTGACGGTAGTCGTGCAGAACGTCCTGTGACTTGGTCACAAGCAGACGTTAGCCATTCAGGTATTGTAACCGTCAAAGGAGAGGCAGACGGCCGCCAAGTAGAAGCACGTGTGGAAGTTTTAGCCGTTGAAAGAGAATTGCCAGTCATCAAACGAGTAGCTCCTGGAACGGACTTGAGCAGTGTAGATAAGTCTATCCCGCTTGCTCTAACTGACGGCAGTGTTGAACATTATGATGTAGATAAATGGGAAATCGCGCCAGAAGATCAAGCTAAATTGTCTGTGGCAGGTTCTCGTATTCCAATGACAGGTCATCTAGCAGGCGATACCATTTCTGCTACCTTGCTCGTGGAAGAAGGGGAAGCAGTTGGACCTGTGACGCCACTAGTGACTGTGGGTGGTGAGGCAGTATCGGATCTGACTAGTCAAAAACCAGTCCATTATCAGAGCCTTGCTTATGGAACTCCTCTTCCTCCAGTGGCAGCTACAGCTGAAAATGCGGATGTGACAGTGGTTCAAGCTAGTGCTTCAAACGGTATGCGTGCAAATATTTATGTCCAGCCGAAAGATGGCGGAACCCTGCAAACTTATGCTGTGCAATTCCTAGAAGAAGCGCCGAAAATTGATCATTTGAGTCTCCAAGTGGCAGAAGCTGATAAGCTCCATGAAGACCAGACTGTTCAATTGACTGTTTTGGCACACTATCAAGATGGCACTCAGGCAGTTTTACAGGCTGATAAGGTGGCCTTCTCTACGCAAGGTGAAGGAGAAGTTGCCGTTCGTAAAGGAAGCTTAGAGCTACACAAGCCAGGAAATGTGACTTTGAAAGCAGAGTATGACGGTGCTGAAGGGCAGGTGGAGTTAACAATTCAAGCCAATACGGAGAAGAAAGTGGTTCAAGCAGTCCGCCCAGTTCATGTGGTAACAGACTTGCATCAGGAACCAAAACTGCCAACAACTGTGACGGTTGAGTACGATAAAGGCTTCCCTAAAGTTCATAAGGTTACTTGGCAGGCTGTAGAAAAAGAAAAACTTGATCGCTATCACACTTTTGAAGTGGTCGGAAAAGTTGAAGGTATTGAGCAGGAAGCGCGTGCTAAGGTGTCTGTGGAAGGCATTGTCGCAGTAGAGGAAGTCAGCGTGACAACTCCACTTGCGGAAGCACCACACCTGCCAGAGAGTGTCCGAACTTACCATTCAAATGGTCAAGTTTCCTCAGCAAAAGTTACTTGGGACGCTATTTCGCCAAGTCAATATCAAAAAGAAGGCGTCTTTACGGTCACTGGTCAGGTAGAAGGTACTCAGTTGCCAACCAAACTCCATGTCCGTGTCTCTGCTAAGACTGAAAATGGAGCCAATATTTCTGACCAATGGACAGGTTCAGAGTTGCCACTGGCCTTTGCTTCGGACTCTAATCCAAGTGACCTAGTATCTTATGTCAATGATAAGGTGATTTCTTACAATGACCAACCAGCCAATCGTTGGACAAACTGGAACCGTCAAGATGAGGCTTCAGTGGGCGTTCTCTTTGGAGATTCTGGTATTATGACCAAGCGAGCGGTTGACAATCTGAATGTAGCTTTCCACGAAGATCACGGGGTTGGGGCTCCGAAATCCTACGTGATCGAGTATTATGCTGGCAAGACCGTGCCGACTGCACCTAAGAATCCTAGCTTTGTCGAAAGCGAAGAGCATGTCTTCAATGATAATTCCAACTGGAAACCGGTGACCAATCTCAAAGCTCCAGATCAGCTCAAAGCTGGGGAAATGAATCACTTTAACTTTGATAAAGTCGATACTTATGCGGTTCGGATTCGTATGGTGAGAGCGGATGACAAGTGGGGAACCTCGATCACAGAAGTCCAAATCTTCTCTAAACAAGTGGCTGCAGCGAAAGAGGCAGAAACCCGCATCCAAGTGGCTGGTCAAGACTTGCCAAACTTTAATCCAAGCTTGACTGACTATTATCTCCCAGCTAATGACGGAAAAGTACCAGCAGTAACTGCTAGTGTCAGCAATAATGGTCTGGCAACAGTCGTGCCAAGTGTCCATGAGGGAGATCCTGTCCGTGTTGTTGTGAAGGCTGAAAATGGGGATATCCTCGGGGAATACCGTATCCACTTTACAACTGATAAAGACTTGCTGGCTCGCAAACCGGTAGCAGCAGTGAAACAGTCTCGCTTGCTTCATCTAGGTCAAAGTCTAGACTTGCCAAACAAAGTTCCTGTTTACTTCACTGGTATATCAGACTATGAAGTCAAAGACCTAACTGATGAGTGGGAGCCAGTTCCGGCTGAAAATCTGGCAAAAGCTGGTGAATTCACTGTTCGAGGGTGCTTTCTAGGTAGTGATCTACCAGTCGAGCTCTCTGTCCGAGTGACCGATAAGCAAGGCGCGTCTGTGTCAGACAATCCATATTATGATGAAAATGGCAATCAGGCCTTTGCTTCAGCAACCAATGATATTGACCCAGGTTCTTATGACCGTGTGGACTATATCAATGATGGGGATCATCATGACAGTCGTCGTTGGACCAATTGGTCTGCCACTCCGTCAGAGAATCCAGAAGTCTCAGTAGGTGTCATCTTCAAGAACCAAGGCAAGATTGTCAAGCGGACGGTCGTTCAAGCCAAACTGCGCTTCTTTGCCGATAGCGGAACAGATGCACCATCTAAGCTTATTTTAGAGCGCTATGTTGGACCAGATTTTGATGCTCCTGTCCATTACTCAAACTACCAAGCCTACGAACCAAATCATCCGTTTAACAACCCTGACAACTGGGAAGCTGTTCCATATAACATCAACCAAGAAATCCAGGCGGGTACTGAACTTACGGCATGCTTTAACGCTGTCAAGTCGAAAGCGATGAGATGGCGGATGGAAAGAAAAGATGACAAGAATGGGGTTGCTCTGACGGAGATGACTTTCTTGGCACCAAGTGAATTAGCTAAGGAAAGTACAAATTCTAAGATTTTGGTAGATGGAAAAGAACTGCCAGACTTCTCTCAAGAGCGTCAGAATTACCAAGTGACTTATACCGGTCAACGTCCGAAGATCACAGTAGCAGAAAGCGACCAAGTAGCTTCAACGGTTGTGGATAGTGGAGATGATCATTTGCCAGTCTTGGTGCGTCTTGTTTCAGAAAATGGTAAGCAGGTCAAGGAGTACCGCATCCAATTGACCAAGGAAAAACCAGTGACTGGGAAAACTGCAGCCGCTGTCCAAGAGGAACTTCCAAGTCTAGAAGTCCTCGAACAAGAGCTCAACTTCCAAACAGTTGAAAAAGAGGATCCGACGCTCAAACTAGGAGAAAAGCGTGTGGCTCAAGAAGGCCAAAATGGTCAGGAACGAGTTCTCACAGAAGTTTATCCAGATGGTAAGCGAGAAAAGAAGCTACGAGAAGTTCTTCAAGCTCCGACAGATCGAATCGTACTGGTCGGAACGAAGAAAGAAACGCCTCAGCCATCACCTGATAATCACCATGTGACTCCTCAAAAACCAGAAGAGACTGGTAAGGGCGAAACACGGATTGTAGAAGTTGAGAAAGGTCAAAGTCCGACTCGGCCAGCTACAGAAAGACCTGCTCAAGCACCGGCAAAAGCTGAAGAAGCAAAAACAAAGGCTGAAGAAACAAAATCGGAAGCTAGAAAAGCAAGTCAAACCGACAGTGGTCGTTTGCCAAACACAGGGAACCGTTCTGCACAGGTGGTAGCACTGGCAGGAATGGGACTGTTAGGCTTAGTAGCTAGTCTTGTAGCAAAACTAAAGAAAAAAGAAGATTAAGTCTCGTAGAGGATTAATCTTGACAACTAAAACTGTCGAATGAAGAGAGTGGTACAGAAATCGGTAATTCGTTAGAATTCGATTTCGTCGTCCCACCTCCGCACAGTTGAGTAGGGCTGTAAAAGTTGATGAAATCAGCGTAGTAGAGCCCACTCAACCACTGCGTCTTGCTCGACAATCCAAAGACAATTGAGAGGCTAGGATTTTTGTCCCAGCCTCTTTTGCTATTTTTCCTAGGGAATTGTAGAAAATAGAGCAACTGAACTATCAATCGTCAAATTTCTGTTTAAGATGACAAAAATGTAAGTTTAAAGCTTAAAATGAAAGGTTATTCGATGGTAGGAGGACGAGGAATTTTATATCATATAGGTGTAAGAAAAACAAATCATAAATAATATTCAAATAAAAGGAGGCCCACTATGAAAACAAATCTCTTCAACCATAAACAAAAGACACAAATAGCGCAAAAGATTTCTAAGGAAGAAATCGAAAAAACCAGACTGGGCTGTGCATCAAGCCAGTATTATTTCTGGTTACAATATAGTCATTAAGAAGCAGATGCAGTGAAGGTGGCTGGAGAGTGGGACAGAGATCGGTAATTCGTTAGAATGCGATTTTGTCGTCCCACCTCCGCACAGTTGAGTAGGGCTGTAAAAGCTGATGAAATCAGCGTAGTAGAGCCCGCTCAACCACTGCGTCTTGCTCGACAATCCAAAGACAATTGAGAGGCTAGGACTTTTGTCCCAACCTCGTCCCACCACCTTTTTGCCCAAATGGAACTGAAAGTTTAGAGAGGCCCACTTGCAAAGCAAGCCAAATCATACAGCAAGCTCCCTCTAATGAACATCAGGTTTTTCCATAACTGGAAGAACGCTAGGTGACAAAAATGTAAGATTAGCGTCCAAAATGAAAGATTAGCTTATGGAAACTTGTCGGGCTTTTCGGTATGATAATAGTATCGTTTTTAGTTTACTTTCAGTAGGAGTCAGCGAGCTCAGGCAATAGTAGAGTAGGGTAAGTTGAGAAAGCATTGAAAGATAAGCTAAATAACCATTTCAAACATAAATAAAAAAGAGGTTCAAGTAATGACATTATTAGATGTACAACATGTGAAAAAGATTTATAAAACCCGCTTCCAGGGCAGCCAAGTAGAGGCGCTGAAAGACATTCACTTTACAGTGGAGAAAGGCGAGTATGTCGCCATCATGGGGGAGTCGGGCTCTGGGAAGTCCACCCTGCTCAACATCTTAGCCATGCTGGACAAGCCGACTGAGGGCCGCGTCTTTCTCAACGGAACTGACACAGCAACTATCAAAAATAGCCAAGCTTCCAGCTTCCGCCGGGAGAAATTAGGCTTTGTCTTTCAGGATTTCAACCTGCTGGATACCCTGTCGGTCAAGGATAATATTCTCCTGCCGCTGGTTCTCTCTCGCCGCCCCATTACCGAGATGATGCAAAAGTTGGTTACAACCTGCAACGAGCTGGGGATAAATAAACTCCAAGAGAAGTTCCCTTATGAAATTTCTGGTGGTCAGAAGCAACGGGTGGCAGTTGCCCGCGCCATTATCACCGAGCCTGAGATTTTGCTGGCAGATGAGCCGACAGGAGCCTTGGATTCCAAGTCTTCGGCTGCTCTCTTGGATGTCTTTGACGATATCAACGACCGCGGCCAGACCATTCTCATGGTAACCCACTCGACTTCAGCAGCCAGTCGGGCCAAGCGGGTGCTCTTTATCAAGGACGGGATTCTCTACAATCAAATCTTCCGCGGCAACAAGACCGAGCGGCAGATGTTCCAAGAGATTTCCGATACGCTGACGGTCATGGCAAGTGAGGTGGCAGCTCATGCTTAGATTAACTAGTAAGCTTGCGCTTTCTAACTTAATCAAAAATCGTAAGCTTTATTATCCTTTCGCACTGGCGACCTGTCTGGCTATCGCCATCTCCTACATCTTTTTCTCCCTGACTTTTAATCCTAATTTAGTAAAGATGACGGGTGCAAGCGCTGTTTCTATGGTGCTATCTTTTGGGATGGTGATTGTCAGCATCACGACCAGCATTATCGTCTTTTATGCTAATAGCTTTGTTTTCAAGAATCGCTCCAAAGAACTGGGCCTTTATAGTGTGCTAGGGCTCAATAAATTCCACCTCTTTGTCATGGTGGTGATCGAATTACTGGTATTTGGTCTGGTTACCCTTATCCTCGGACTAGGGATAGGACTTTTGTTTGACCAGCTGATCTATGCTCTCTTGCTAAAAATCATGGCGATAAAGGTCGTATTGGTGTCAACTTTTCAGCCTGCCGTAGTTATCGCGGTTGCAGTTTTCTACGCTTTTGTCTTTTTCTGCTTGATGATTAGCAATGGTCTGCGGCTGAGGAAGCTTGATGCATTGCAATTGGTCAAAGAAAAGAATAGCGGAGAAAAGAAAAGTCGCTTTTTATTCCTGCAAACGATACTTGGAATTGCAGCCTTGGCATACGGTTACTTCCTTGCATTAGGAGTGACCAATCCCTTATCAGCAATTTTTACATTCTTTGTCGCGGTACTTTTTGTGATTCTGGGAACCTACCTGCTCTTTAATGCTGGAATTACGGTCTTTCTGCAATTTTTGAAAAAGAGGAAGTCCTATTATTACCAACCTAATAACATGATTTCCGTTTCCAACCTGATTTTCCGCATGAAGAAAAACGCGGTGGGGCTAGCGACAATTGCTATCCTATCAACCATGGTTTTGGTAACCTTATCTGGCGGAGCTAATATCTATGCCGGCGGTGACTACATGCAAAAGGCTATGTTTCCTCATGACTTTAGCATTCAAGGAAAAGGAACCACAGGTGAGCAGATGGACCAAGTGCTGACAGAGTTTGTGAATGAGCAGCAGTTACCAGTCACAAAGAAAGGTGTCTATCCATACTATACGATGGGAGTGACAAGTCGTGCTGGCAACCAGCTTGATATCAATGCTGCCGCTCAAAAATTTGTCACACCGAAAACGTATATTTTGGCTATTTCAGAAGCGGATTATCAAAGTATGACAGGGAAAACTCTTGATCTTGGAGATGATGAAGTGGCTCTCTATCAGCAAGGCGTGAAATTAGATTCCAAGCAAGACTTGCAGCTGGCTGGTCAGACCTTTAAAATCAAGGAAGAACTCAAAGAAGACTTTATCTTTGGTCATTTACCTGATCAGATGAACATGATCGTCCCAGAGAAAATCTACATGGTTCTTAAAAACCCTGACCAAATATTCTCTGCAATGACGGATAAATATGCTGTAAACCTTAATTATTATGGCTGGCTTGATACAAAGCTGTCAACGGAAGAACAGCGTAATCTGAGGGATGCTTACCAAGAAAAATTGCAGCAGTTTAATCAGACCTTGCCTGAAAATCAAGCAGTCTATGGTTCGGTAACGGCTTTTGATAAGCAAGAAATCAAAGGTATGCTGGGTGGCATGTTCTTCATCGGTATCTTCCTGTCAATCGTCTTTATGCTGGGAACCATCCTCATCATCTACTACAAGCAGATTTCAGAAGGGTACGAGGATCGGGATCGCTTTGTGATTTTACAAAAGGTCGGTCTGGATGAGAAGCAAATCAGACAAACCATTCGGAAACAGATTTTGATTGTTTTCTTCCTGCCGCTGGCCTTTGCCTTTATCCATCTGACCTTTGCTTATCATATGCTGAGCTTGATCTTGTCTGCTCTTGGTGTTCTTAACTCAGCTCTCATGTTGGCTGTGACGCTAGGTGTCTGTGCTATCTTCTTTATCAGCTATGTCATTGTCTTTATGATTACTTCTCGGAGTTATCGTAAAATTGTCTCTATGTAAGAAGTTGGGTTTTCCCAGCTTCTTATTTTGCTTTTCTTTACCCGATGAAAAAGGGGCAGATAAAAAGAGACTTTGGTAAATCCAACAATCTATGATATAATAAACCATCTGTGCTTTGGAGGGAGATTGCTATGAATATTTTTCGAAAAAAAGATGCCAGTAAAAACAGGACGGGAATGCGGCGGCATCTGAAACTGATGGATTTGATTCTTTTAGGGATCGGGGCCATGGTTGGTACAGGGATTTTCACGGTTACAGGAATTGGGGCGGCGACTTATGCAGGTCCAGCTCTGATTGTGTCGATCGTGATTTCTGCCCTATGTGTCAGTATCTCTGCCCTATTTTATGCGGAGTTTGCCTCTCGAGTTCCGGCTAATGGCGGAGCTTACAGCTATATTTACGCTGTTTTAGGGGAATTTCCGGCTTGGCTGGCTGGTTGGCTGACCATCATGGAATTTATGACAGCTATATCAGGTGTAGCTTCTGGCTGGGGTTCTTACTTGAAAGGGCTTTTGAGCGGCTTTCATATCCAGCTACCGACAGCCTTGAATGGCACATTCAATCCAAAAGCAGGGACTTATGTGGATTTGTTGCCTATTCTGGTTTTGGTCTTTGTGACAGGCGTGGTACTTCTAAACTCAAAAGCTGCCCTGCGCTTTAACTCAGCCTTGGTCGTCCTCAAATTCTCAGCCTTGGCTCTCTTTATTCTCGTTGGGCTTTTCCATCTTCGACCTGAGAATTGGTCCAATTTTGCACCTTTCGGTTTTGGTCAGATCTATGGCGGTCAGACGGGGATTATGGCTGGAGCTTCTCTGATGTTCTTTGCTTTTCTGGGCTTTGAGTCTATTTCTATGTCTGTGGATGAGATCAAAGAGCCGCAAAAAAATGTGCCACGCGGCATTGTTCTTTCCCTTGGGATTGTAACCATCCTATATATCTTAGTAACCTTGGTCTTGACAGGTTTGGTACACTATACCAAGCTAAATGTTCCAGATGCAGTAGCTTTCTCACTTCGCAGTATTGGACTAGATTGGGCTGCCAATTATGTTTCTATCGTAGCGATTTTGACCCTGATTACCGTCTGCATCTCCATGACCTATGCCTTGTCTCGGATGATTTACAGTATAGCGCGTGACGGACTTTTACCGCGGTCTTTCAAGGAATTAACTGCTACTAGCCGCGTGCCTCAAAATGCTACTATCTTAGTGGGGATTGCCTCAGCTATTTGTGCGGGTATCTTTCCTCTTGCTAGCATCGCCTCTTTCCTCAATATCTGTACCTTGACTTATCTGATTATGCTGGCCTTTGCCATTTTGAAGTTACGGAAAGATCAAGGAATGCCTAAAGCTGGAGAATTCAAAACCCCTCTAGTGCCTCTAACTCCGATTTTATCTATTGTCATCTGCCTTTCCTTTATGACTCAGTACACGTGGGACACTTGGTTGGCCTTTGGCATCGCTCTTCTTTTGGGAATTTTGATTTACTTTGGCTACGGTTACCGCCATTCAGAAATAGAGGTGAAAGAAAAATAGTGTAAAAAAGTTGTTCTGAACAGAACGTAGAAGGAGAAAAGAATGAAGAGTTTTAACCTAACGAAAAAGAAGAAAGTTTGGTTGTTTGCGCTTGCTTTGCTTGCCCTTATCTTACTAGCCATTGTGATCAATATTCAGATGAATCAACCCGAACATATGAGCGCTGACTATGTTGGCCTTTGGAAGTCAAGATGGCATGAGGAAAATAAAGACTGGCTCTATCCTCTGAAAAATATTTGTCTTCTTATTCTGGCAGTTCTAGCTGGTTCTGGTCTCATGATTGCAATTTCCAAGAGTGAAAGATGGAAATAAGCTTTTGAAAATGAGGCAATCCAGCCCGATGTCCTAACAGACCAGCCTTTAGAAGAGGCGGAGTCTTGGTTGAAGGGACAGATAGGAGAATAGTTCATTGAAAGCAGTCAAAGAGACTGCTTTTCTGCTATAATAAAGAGAAGAACGAGGTGACAAATGATTCGTAAAGTAAAACTAAGTGACGCCGCAGCTATTCAGCAGCTTAATGCTGAGTGTCTGGGCTATGACTTTGATAGGGAAGCGACGGAGGCTCAACTGAAGAGGCTGCTAGAGAATGACCAGCATTTGATTTCGGTAGCTGAAGAAGGCGGACAGGTCATAGGTTACGCTCATGCGGCTAGATACGACTGTCTCTATTTCCCGTCCTTGCTCAATCTCTTGGCTTTGGCCGTCGCTCAGGGTTTTCAAGGGCAGGGACATGGCAGAGCTCTGATGCAAGCTTTGCGTGAAGAGGGAAAAGCAGCAGGCTACACAGGAATTCGGATTAATTCGGGCATTTCCCGCTCCGCAGCCCATGAATTTTATCGCAGCCTCGGCTGCAGCGAAAAAGCAGACCAGAAACGCTTTTATTGGGAGTTTTAGAGAAAGGAGGAGTAGATGATGATCGAACAATTAAGCCAGCAGCATGCTTTGGAAATTGCCAATGCTTGGCATTACGAGGCGCCTTATGACTTTTATGATATGGAAAATGATCTGGAGGATTATGAAGAAGTAATCTCTCCAGAAGCGCGTGGAGACCGTTATTATCAAGTTATGCGCGATGGGAATCTCTATGGATTTTTCTGCTTGGAGCAGAAAGGAGAGCGAACTTTAGAGCTTGGTTTGGGGATGAAGCCGGAGCACTGCGGAAAAGGTCAGGGAGCTGTATTTTTGCAGGAAATTCTGGACTTTATCATGGGTAATTTTGCGCCCCAAGTCATAAGCCTATCCGTGGCTGACTTCAATCACCGAGCCCAGCAGCTTTATCTCAACATGGGCTTTGAAGTGGTGAGGCGCATTCCGCAGGAAAGCAATGGCGATATTCACCTCTTTGTGGAGATGGAGAAGAAGCTTTAACTTACCTATGACTGCTAACAGCAAATTCGTAAATGAATACCAATAAACAAAAGGAGAAAACCATGACATTTGAAGAAATTTAGAAAAACCATGATTTTAGATATTCTTTAGCGTCTCTTTACAGTGGTTTATAGCGGTTTATAGCAAGAATACTAATATTAGTTCATCTTTGATATTCTTCAGGAGTCCACAAAAAGGTGAACAAAAAAAGCCCTCAAAAGGGCGTGAAATTTGATGAGTTCAGCAGGCAAGAAACTAGCACCCCCACAAGGTGCTTTTTTTGTTTTCTGACGAAATCTGTACATACTTTTCCATACTTTAGTTTCTGATTGCTGATAGGTATATTATACCATGGAGCGTGTGCTTTACGATGTTATACCTGTAATTCTTTGCCTTTATTTTCAAACATAATTGTAGGAACTTCTAGCACCTCACTGGCGTTATAAATTGCCTCGTTTAAGGTTTCAGCCTCACAAAAGCCCTCAGATTTGTTTCTAAGGGCTTGGCTATAAGGAAGGATAGGCGGGACCGCCGAATGTCGCCCGCATTTCTCGACCCACTAGCTAAGTGGCGCGTTGGAGGCGGATACTTTTCAACCTCTATCCTTTATATCTTGATTATATCATATTTCCTCTTAATCTAAATCTGTGAAGAATTATTCTTATCCTTATGTCCATATCGGCCGTAAAAAGTACACTCCTTTTCTTAATTGTCCCGTGAAAAAATGTATAGTGCTGGTGTGAAGGCCGTAAAGAGTAGAGGGTAGGCCCATAGCCCCTGCCTTTGATATTATTAATCTTTTATTACTCTCGATATTTGCAGTTCTCTTTGTTCGCTCCTTGTTCAATTAAAAAATGAAAATCTTTCTTGGTTCACTCTCGGCTCGATCATGCGTAGCTTCGTCCTCACGATAACTGGTGGAATGTGTAAGAACTTGTTAGTTTTTATAAATATCCTTAGTCAATGGGTAGCCTTATAGCTAAAAAATCAACTTAAAAGCCTAATAATACCGCATTTCTTTCTGCTTTAAAATTTTCAAAAAGGGAATTTTTCGTACAGAAAAGGCCGCGTCCTTTAAAACCGAAACAATGTAGCCCCGTTCAAAAAAATAGGGGGGTAGTTTCCGAATGTTGAACAGTATAAGTGATAGCCTGAAGCATTTGGCCAAAAGGCAAGTAGCGGAAGAAGCTGCTTTGCTAAGTAAGTTTAGAAGCTCTATCATCCATGAGCTTAGCAAGCTTCTTTATTCCTGAACTCTTTATCCTGTAAATTGTAGTTTTTGACTTTTCTATCTTGTCTTCGATATTCCATATTTCCAAGTGATTGACATAGAACATCCGCAATACTGACCTTTCAAGAGGATCGCTCAGCTTGTCAATGAGTTTAGAAGTTTCTAAACGTTCATTGATTAGATTGGAAAGTCTCTCTTGTATATCTTCTTTCAACTTCAAAACATAGACAAGTTCATTCTCTGTATTGTTCACTCTACTAGTCTGGACTTTGGTTTGTGTCAGAGTTGATTTTTTAAATAGACCTTGTTCTAGATACTGAAGTTCTAACTGCAAACTCTGAATCTCTTTATCTAACCATCTAATACCTTCTAACTTTGCTTTTACTTGCTCTGGTGTCATGCCTTAGCCTCCTCTTGTGGTATAATAAATCTATCTAATCTATACCAAGGAGTCAGTCGCAAGGCTGGCTTTTTGCTTGCTTTTCTCTCTTTTTCGGTATATACTTGATATATACAAGCAAAGGAGAAAAGAAATGAATACAGTAAAAACCCGTAAAGTTGGGAACTCTCTGACTGTGACCATTCCCAAGGCGCTAGATGTCCCAGAAGGTCAAGAAATGGTCGTTTACAAGGGTGCTGATAATGTGATTGTCCTAGCTCCAAAGATTGCAGACCCATTCGCTGAAGCGGCTGATCTCCGTATGGAAAATGACTTTGAAGGGGTGAGACTACTTGACAGTGAAATCTAACTATATCCCAGAAAAGCAGGATATCATCTGGATAGACTTTGATCCATCTGTCGGGCGTGAGATCCAGAAGCGCCGCCCTGCCGTGGTGGTATCTCGAAAGGAATACTCAGAACGCACGGGTTTCGTTGCCGTCTGCCCTGTCACGCATGGCCAGAAGAAACTAGAAAAGCTAGGCTTGCTGGTTCCTGTCCTGTCCTCTGAGGTAGACGGCTCAGTAAATCCGCTCCAGCTTTACACCTTCGACTTTAGAGAACGCCAGGCGCAAAAAATTACCACCATGGACACACCGAGCTTTCAGAAGGTTGTTCAACTCTATAACTTCATCTTTGAAGCATAAATCGATCAAGCTGAGGCGGAGCGCCTTGGCTTTTTGTATTTTAGACGACTGGCGGGTTATGTCCATAATTGTCCATGTTTGAAAGCATGTTGTAAACAGATAAGGCGAGATATTTGTTCCTTCTCTGCTTGATAAATGACAAGGGATATTTTGCATTTTCTCTATGTTCGCTCGGCTTTGATCACGCGCAGCATAACCTAAAAACTGGTATTTTTTAGAGCTTTAGCTATTCCGTTTAGTTGCCGAGAAGCTACCTCAATCTACCCAAACCAGTCAGCCAAAGACTGTCACCTTTTCTAGTATAGTTCAGGAATTTTTGGTAGTGCTTATAATACCTTGCGCGTTTCATATACTTAGGTCGTTCAGGAAAAGCGTCAAACATATATCCGACACGTTTAGGACTCCAGCCCGGCTCTACCTTTCTAGCCTCTCTCAGTGCTCTCTCCCAATAGTATTGGCAATCTGTCTTACTGCGGTTCAGGGTTGATTTGTGTATTTTCTGGCATGATCCGCAACCATAAAGTATATGTCGCTTAAGGAGTATTCTGCACCGCTTGCTGCAGATAGGACATAGAAAGAAGTAGCGATAGCCTCCCTTAGTCCCTGGTATTCTATCTAAATCAAAGTAGTCTTTGCCAAGGGTGATCCATAAATTATCTAAGTCTATTTCTAGTTTTTTGCTGTCTAATTTAGCTATACCATGAGAGATATTGTTGATTTTCATAGGCTTTATAAATGTCTCTATGGCTATTGATTTTATAGTTTCCATTCGTTCAAAAATACCCCTATATAGAAAAACCCAAATTGATTGGGTTCAGTAGCAATGAAACCACAAAAAGAGGCAATCCCCCTTTGCTGCTATTCTTCACTGAGTAAGCCGCTTACTACCACATCACGTACAAACTGAGCCTGTTTTTCTTTGGGCAGTTGCAGGGCTTCAAGTAAAGACTCCAGGGCTTGCTTGTCTGTGCTTGCGACTAACTTCTTAATGATATTCTGAAACTGCCCTTCCAGGTACTCGCAAAAATGGATCCGCTGGGCTTGTGTTGGCTGCACTGGTACTGGTGAACTATCTGCAATCAGCAAGAAGCAGGCTTCCGCGATTTGGGCGAATAACTTTGCACGCGCTTCAGGGTGTCTGTATAACTCATAGGCATTTATGCTGGTGTCTTCTGTCCGGAGCTTCTCACCTAGTTCAATCAGTTTAAGCGTATCTGCAAGTTCTACCGGTGTTGTATCGGTCATAAAATCGTCACGTTTGCGATTGAGTTCCTCCAGTTCCTGATCTGCTTGTTCAAAGTATGTTGGTTCTGTCATAGGCTTCCTCCTTATTCTTTATATAGGACCAGTAGCCCCAATGTTGCACTCAAATTCTCATCGTCACCCTCAGTTGCTTCAGTGCATTTTACATCCACAACTTCAACACTTGCCATAAAGTTATTGATTTGAGCTTCGAATTCCTGCAGGCTTTGCTTCTGTTGCTGATAAAATATCTTGATTTTCATTTTTTTTAGCTCCTTTTCTTCAATTTGTTACCTTCTTTAGTGATTTTGTTACCTTCTAGGTAACATACTTTAGCCTTACTGCCACAAGGCTTTAGGTCGTTTTGTTACCATGTTGACCTTCTTTTGAAGTCCTTATCCCTTATATATAAATACTGCTTTTTTCTCTATATAGAGAGTTAAAAAGAAGGTAACAAGGTCAACATAAAGGACATAAAATTAGTAGTATCAAGGCTTTAAGATGTTGACCTTCTTCAAAGCAAGGTCAACAAGAAGGTCAACAAATTTTGTAAAAACCCAGTCGTATCAATGGTTTAGAGCATTATGAGAAGGTCAACATTATTCTTTTTTAGTTATAGCGTGATTTACTCGCCCCAGTTTCGGTCTCTCAAACTCCAACGGATCTAGTTTGTCAAAATCTTCAATCCTAACACGAGCTTTTTTAAGTTGATACTTATTAGGTGTTAACTGTTGTAAGTGTCTTATCGTCTCTTTTCCTGCCCCGTAAACATTTGGCTTAGGTATTCCCATATCTTCAGCATAATGTTTCAGAGATCTGGTCATTATAAAAACAGGCACTACGTCCAGCTCATGCCAACCTTTTTCCATGTATTCATGCTTAACCCATGAAAGTAAGTAGTCATTATCCTCTTGGTATTCTTCTAACAGGTCTTTGACTGCTTGAGGTTCGATAAAGTGAGTAAATGGCTCTTGATTGATAGCTTTGTATAAGGCATATTCTAGGACGTCCTTATTTGCTAAAAACTCGTTTTTTATCCAAGGCTTTTCCTTTTCCCCGTTAAAGTCAGCGTTAAAAGGGACGATCATAATTCGACGATACCAGCCTTTAGTCTTGTTGCCTCCGTTGGGGATATAGTTGCCCGAAAAAATATTAAAGAGCTTAAAAGTAGCCTCAAAAGCTGGCCGCCCTTTTGGATTAACTAGCACGGTGTCCCCGCTAGTGATACTCATTAGATCAGACGGATTTTTTAAGTATTCGTTTGGGGCTTCGTCTCCAATATTGCAAACTTTGCCTACTAGCGTTTCCAAGTTATGCTTTTCAGCAAACTGGGCGGGCTTCAATGCTGATACATTGCTTTCTCCTATCAGATTGATAAGGAAGCGCTGAAATGTCCCTTTACCATTGTTACCGTCCCCGTAGAAGATTGCGAATTTGTTTCGGGTGTGGTTAGGATTGATAGCCTCTAGGATAATCTGCCAAAACAGTGTTACCAGTTCAGTATCATTACAAGCGATTGAGTTTAACCAATCGTCAAATGTCTTTCCTTCCCTATCGGTCGGAACTCGTGTAGGCGCGTGGTAGGCTGTACTGATCTTGCTTGTAATGACATAGTCAGGGCTAAATGATAGTAGCTCCTTAGTTCTTAGGTCAATAATGCCATTCTTGACGGGGACAAGGTTAGCACTCTCCAGCGGTTTCTTAATCTTGGTCAATGTCCTAACCATTAACTTAATCTGTGGCCACTCTCTAGGCTTAATTCTCACGTCAAAAGTCTTACAGAATAGGTTAAACAAGTCATTACTAGCGGTATAGATACCCTCGTCTAAATCATAGATATAGAGTAGGCTATAGTCTGCTATGTTGCTTTTACTGATAAAAGTAAACGTGACAATATCGCTTAGTATTTTAGCAACGGTGAAGGTTTGGGGCATGGCTACCTTCTCGGTAACGTCCCCTGTGGACTCGTTTACCTTTGTTTCAGTATGTTCTGCCCGCCATTCTTCACCAGCCCGAAAGATACGATTTTCAAGCTCCTTCATCGTCCTAGGGGGTTGCTCTTTCTCTCTAACCTCTAAGATTTCACTTTTTAGGTTTTCCAATTCTTCTAGTTCTATGGTTCTACCCTCTCTTTCTAAATTCTGCTCTAGCTATACTGGTAAAAGTACGGTCTAGCTCCTCGATAGGCAACGGGTCAGGCGTCACGCTGTTAGCTATATTTGCCAATTCGTAAGCTGTTTCTATGTCACAATCCACCCACTTATTAAAGAGCAGTCCTACAAAGCGCGTGAGTGCTACATTCCGTCCGCCCTTGTCACCAAGACCATTGAAAAGGGTGTCTATGACCCTCATAGTGATAGAGCGTTGTCCGTTTGTTCTGGGGGTGTAAGGAGCAGCAGTAGTGGTTTTTTTGTTGAGTGGTTCAGTACTCCCCTGTGGTACTGGATAATCTAGACCGTGCTCGACAATTTTTTGATATTCTGCTGGTTCTCCAGTTGTTACCGGTAACCCTTGGAGTTGTGACCAGGTTAGACTAGCCATGTCAAAGGGGATCCCTATCTTGTCAGCAATCTCCTTCACTACCTGCTTATAGGTAGCCTCATTCATCACACCGCTAGGCTTCACCACAAGCCGATAACGGGGGTTTTCTGTGGTGTGTTTTATGGTGGGATACAAAATATAGGAGATGCCAAACAAGGCGTTAGAAACAGCTCCTATGAAGCTCTCAGTTGTTCCCTTAATCTCATCATAATCAAGGAAAATCAAATCCCGATAAATTAAACTTTGATTATTTCTGCGATAGCTGCCGTTTTTTTCTGCAATTATTTTTCCACTTAAGCAGTAGGGCGCTACAGTTCGTTTGTATTCCTCGATATCTGCACCCTCTGGGACCGCCATGGGTTTAAACTGTGCGACATACTCAAACGGCTCTAACTTGCCTTTATATGGCCGGACTAGTGATCCAAATCCTCGGCTTTCGTAGATGGCCATCCTATCGCCCCTTTCTCCGTTTCTTTTTCAGGCGTTTTAAGCGTTTTTGTTCCTCGTGTGTAAGAGGTTTAGGCTGCCTATCTTTATAAATTTTCATATCATGATATTTACCGCCGCCTTGTGCGGGGTGTACGTTATACCTTGCCATTTTCCACCCCCAAAAATTTTAAAAGTTCGCTAACCCTGTAATACACTTTTCTAGCGTCCTCTAGCGGTGGCTTGTATCGTCTTAGCCCAGCCTTTTCCCACCGTTGCAGTGTCTTATATTTTATGTCCAGTTCGTCCATGGCTTGCTGGGCTGAAATTAACCCTGTCAAGCGTGGTTTGGTCTTCTCACGCGCTTCTAGATAGTTCTCCACAAGCTCCAGAACGCCATGAGTTAGCTCATATTCACTTTCTTTGCTGAGACTAAACATTCTGATCAGCTCCCTTCAGCAGCTCTTTATAGCTTTCTAGATCAGCTTTAATAAGCACATCTAGACGCCTTCCCTCTGTGTCATACTGAGCCTTTAGCTCCCTGATACCTGCTAGGCGTTCGGTATCATTAGCAGGGATATAGTAGCCGTTACTTGCCCCACGTTTGGCCACAATGGGAATACCATAGCAAACGATAAGCCGGAGAATATGATCTCGTAAGGCTCTCATCTCCAGTCCTAGTACATTGGCAATATCTCGCCCTGCGCGTGGCTCGTCCGCCCCTACTGGTATCAGTCTTAAAATTCTTTCTTCAAGCTCCGTCATGGCCGCCCTCCTTTCGGTATTTCTCAGCTAGGGCGTCGTGTTCTGAGATGAGTTGTTTTAGAGCGTGGTTAGCTGTATGGAGTAGGGGAAAAGTTCTCTGCCCGTCCTCTGTACTAGCTAATTCTAAAACCTCCAGAATGTCCTTTAACTCTCCGCAAAGCCCTTCATAGTCCACTAGAATATCATTTGTTTTATCCGTCATCCTCTGCCCTCCATTGTTTCAAGCCATTTTTCCATCTTTCTGAGTTGCCGTTTGGTGATATATCCTCGGCGTCTGTAAGCAATAGCCCAGGAGTGAAACAGCTCGGCACATACGCCAGCTAGAAAGAAAAGTAGTAGTGTTAAAATTGCACCTAGTAGCTCGCTCATTTTAATAACTCCCTCTGTTTTTTTATCCTTTCGTGCTTAGATAGGCTTTTAGTTCTTCTGGATTGTCACATTCCAGTAGCTGATATGCCACAGCGTCTAGTTCCCGATACATTACATCCATCTGGTCATATACCTGGCTTAGAAAGTTATTTAGGCAGCTCAATAGAATAGTTCTGTCTGGCTCGCTGTTCATGGCTAGCATAAGACTGTTAGCATATCCTTTTAGAGTATCTACTCTCGTCATAATGTTTGTAGCACGTCGGCCTTGTTCTTTGATTTGCTTAACTGTCAGAGCAACTGTTTGATTTTGGTCTTGTTTTTTCATGGTATTTACCTCGATCTTTTTATGTAATTAGAGTTTTTTTGAATGGTTATTTCTTATACTAGATTTCCTCACGCTCTCCTCGACCAAAATTTGAGCGTGGGGTGATACCAGTTTTAAGAGTTGGCGCTCTCCGTATGGTCAAAGTGTCCTAGATATGCTATAATCTAGGTATAAATCTTTACTAAAACCCTTTTAATAACAGCTTGCCTGCTTGTTTATTATGTTTTAGTGATAGTGTGAAAGGCTTTGCTGATTGGTCTCGGTAAGCCTTTTTTGTTGCTCTCACGCGCCTTGTGGTGCGTTTTCTTTTTGTCTGAAGACCATGGACTTAATATCCTGATAGGTCATGCCTAGGTTAATCATAGCGATAGCCATATCTTCCAAGGCTTGGTATCTGACAAGCTCGGTACTGGTCAGGCTATCGATCCCTGTCAGACCGCCACGCGCTGCCGTCAGTTGCTTTTTATTCATGCCGCTAGTACCTTTTAGCAAAAGATTTGTGATAGTGCTATGCGCGTGCTTGGGAGCTTCCTTCCAGCTTTCTATGCTGTCATGCAAAGTTTTACGTTTTGGCTTCTCTAAAGCACGCTGTAGCTTAAACTTTGTTAGCTCGTCCCGCATTTCAAAGAATGCTTTGACTAGATTTGTCTTGAAGTTTCTAACGGGTCGGGTATTCCCTAGATAAGTCACTAATAAAGTCGCTTGCTGTTCGTTTAAGCGATAGATTTTTCTAGGCCGTCCGCCTAATGATCCTTTTTCAGGTTTATGGATTTCAAATGACAAAACCCCGAAGGTTTCTAAATCTTCTTTGTGCTTATCAATTAGTTTTCTTACTGAATTTATTTCTATTTCAGCATGTTCTGCCACTATTTCGTGGGTTGTATACGGCTCTTTCTTACCGTCCATGTATACTAGGTTCATGGTTTGGCTCCTTTCTACTCATAAACTTCTGACAACTCTTTGTATATGTCGTCTGGTATAGCACGCATTGCTTTCTGCTGCAATTCCACTGCCTTAGTCTTGTCATTGTCCTTGCTTGTATTGGATTCAATAATTCCAGTCAATGCCAAAACTTGCCTAAAGTACAAGTCCATCTTCAGCCGTTGACCAGCCGTGACTTCCTCTAGCGCTTCCTTTTTGCTACGGAGAAGAGTGATTTCGCTGAAATAACCGTCCTCTACTTTGTAATCAATCACTTTACGATAACGCCAGCCAGATAAACGAGCTTTAACGTCTTTCTCTGACCAGGTTGGTAAAGCCTCCAGTATCAAGTCTAGGGTGATGATTCCATTTTTCTCCTGTATGCTTCTCAGCAATTCCTGAGTGAATACTTGTTTTTCCATTGTTTGCCTGTCTACCTTTCTAGCTATAAAATAGTTCATCTATGGTTATATCTGGTTTGATTTTTGCAACCATTGACTTAATCGCTAGGCGTTCTCTGTCATTAAATGGCGTTTTACCTAATTCTTTGTTATTGTATGACTGCAAAGAAATTTTTAGTTTGTTTGCCATTTGTTGCTGAGTCAGTCCCATCATAACTCGGTAGCCTCGTAATTTGCTCATAGATTTGCTCCTTTCTAAAAAACCCCCCTCCATGCATAGATTGAAAGTGTGAAAGGTTGGAGGGGATGCTTGACGTCATTTTGTGACGTATGCCAAGCTTGGTTTTTATTATAACGTCGTTTTTAGACGTTGTCAATAGTTTTTTTGATTTTTTTACGTCACTTTTTGACTTTTTTTAAACATAGGGTTATAATCATCTGTGAAAGGTGTGATAAAGCATGAATAGATTGAAAGAATTAAGACAAGGAAAAAAGCTATCTCAAAAAGAAATAGCTGAAACTTTGGGATTTTCTTTAAGGTCATTCCAACGAATGGAGAACGGAGAAAGCCAAATCAAACCAGAAAAAGCCCAGCAACTAGCTGACTACTTCGGAGTAAGCGTTGGATATCTGCTGGGGTATATTGATGATTCTGAAATATATGACGATGAAGTTGTAGTAGAGCCTGAAAAGGGGATGATTTTAACTTACTCTTTGGAACGTTCTAACAAAAAGCTCCAGGAAAAGATGTTTAAAGACTTCATTACATTTTTCCGTGATAACACTATCTTTGTCAGTGATGAAGAAATTTTATCTCTGTACTCTATGGTGCAGGCTGCCAATCTTAATAATTCCACACCAAGAGGCATACAGTTTACCAATTTAATTTTTTCTGATAATGACGAAGCCAAACAAATAATCGATGATTACTCATTTATTTTCGGTGATGAATTTGCTAGAAATGATTTAGATGAGCAAATTCGCGGATATATCTCTGAAGAAACCAGAACAAAAGAAAAAAGCGAAAAACTCTTGAAAGTCTTGCAATCAGCATATGGCGAACGCGACTACCTAGATTAGTAAGGTTACCATTGGTCAAGGGTAAAGCATATCATATATAGAGAAAATTAAAAAGCGATCAAAAGCATACCACGCGCCACGGTGTTTACAAAGTCATTTTTTTCAGATAGATAAAATGTCAACTTTTGTCAACATAAAACCATTTAACTAAAAACTGTTGAAAGGCTTATAAATACTGGCTTTTCTAGCTTTTGGAGTCTTCAAAAATTCATGTTTTCATATTCTGCGCGTGTTCTCTCGGCGTTCGCTCGGAGTTCAACGCCATACTAGGCTCATAACTCAACTGCTTATACTTTTTTAGAAAGGAACTCATGAACGAATTACAATTCTTGATCTATACCGCTGACAACGATAACGAGACAGCTAGTGTTATCATCAAAGGCGAAACGATTTGGGCTAGTCAGAAAGAAATGGCCAGACTTTTTGATGTCGGTGTTCCTGCAATCAGTAAACACCTAAAAAATATCTTTGAAGAGGGCGAATTAGAAGAAAAAGCAACTATTTCCAAAATGGAAACAGTTCAAATAGAGGGTAGTCGTAAAGTTGTCCGTCAAGTTGATTTTTACAATCTTGATGCCATTATCTCTGTAGGGTACCGTGTCAATTCCCAAAAAGCTACGAGGTTTAGACAGTGGGCTACTTCGGTACTTCGTGAGTACATGATAAAAGGCTTCGCTATGGATGATGAGCGCCTGAAGCAAGGCGAGAACTTGCTGGAAAAAGACTATTTCCGTGAGCTCTTGGAGCGCGTGCGCTCTATCCGGGCTAGTGAGCGCCGTATATGGTTACAGATTACAGATATTTTTGCTGAAATCTCTATCGACTATGACCCACAAAGTACGTTGACTAAACAATTCTATGCGGATGTACAGAATAAGTTCCATTATGCAATTACTGGCCAAACTGCTGCGGAAATCATCTATACGAAAGCAGACCATACAAAAGACAACATGGGACTTACTACATGGAAAAACTCCCCTGACGGTCGCATACTACAATCAGATACCCAAATAGCAAAGAATTACCTAACAGAAAAACAAATCCGTTCCCTTGAAAGAGGAATCTCTAGCTATTTTGATTACCTGGAAAGGCAAATTGAACAGCGAAAAGCTCAGACAATGCAGCAACTAGCCCAAAGTATTGACCGATTTTTGACTTTCCAAGAATACGATGTTTTAGAAGGTCATGGGAAGATCACTTCCAAGGCTGCGAAAGATAAAGCAAAAGCAGAGTATCAACTGTTTAACAAAACCCAAAAGATAAACTCGGACTTCGAAAAACAAATCAAGCACCTATCAGATAAATAATCTGATATCCTCTCAATCTCATTTTTTGACCTAGATTATTCACCCAAAACATGCCACATTTTAAAACGCAATATAAGCCCATTTAAGCGCGTGTTTTCTTTTCTGGTATAATTTGACCGTTCAACTCGTTAAAATCAAAAATAGAGGGGTTCTCGTAACTCCTAGCATGATATAAACCTAATTCAATCTAAAATCTTTTTAATAACAGCTTGCCTGCTGATGGAAAGGTATATCATGAAAATAACAGAAGTCAAAAAGAAAGACGGTAGCAACGTGTACCGCGCAAGTGTCTATCTGGGAGTGGATCAGGTAACAGGGAAGAAAGTAAAGACCAGTATCACGGGACGGACAAGAAAAGAGGTCAAGAGCAAAGCCCAGCACGCGCAGCTTGACTTTAAAGCGAACGGGTCAACTGTTCATAAAACTGTACGGGTGAAGAATTATCAAGAATTGGCTGAGTTATGGCTAGAAAGTTACCGGCTGACTGTCAAACCACAAACCTTCATAGCGACAGAAAGAATGGTGAATAGCCACCTAATCCCAGTCTTTGGAAAGATGAAACTGGATAAGCTGGCCGCTAGTTATATCCAAAGTTTCATCAATGACTTATCAAGCCGCTTGGTTCACTTTGGTGTGGTTCACTCAATAAATAGCCGTATCTTAAAATATGGTGTTTCGCTGCAGCTCTTGCCATTCAACCCAGCGAGGGATATTATCCTGCCCAGGAAGCCAAAGCGTGAGAATAAAGCAATCAGGTTTATCGCTCCGGAGGACTTAAAGTCTCTTTTAGGCTATATGGAGAAGCTGGCATTTAAAAAATACAGTCATTATTTTGATTATGTGCTGTATAGCCTACTGCTTGCGACTGGCTGTCGCTTTGGTGAAGCAGTGGCTCTGGAGTGGTCTGATATTGACTTGGAGAATGCGACCATCAGCATATCAAAGAATTATAATAGGCTGGTGGATCTAGTAGGCCCGCCTAAAAGTAAAGCAGGAATCAGAGTGATTAGTATTGACCGGAAAACAGTCAATATGCTGAAGCTCTACAAAAATAGGCAGCGGCAATTATTCGTAGAAGATGGGGCGCGTGCTCCGTCTGTAGTATTTGCTATCCCGACTAAGGAATATCAGAATATGGCCACAAGGCAAGATTCCCTGGATCGGCGCTGCAAAGAAATTGGAATACCCCGCTTTACCTTCCACGCCTTCCGCCATACTCACGCTAGTTTATTGCTCAACGCTGGTATCAGCTATAAAGAATTACAATACCGGTTAGGCCATGCTACCTTGGCTATGACCATGGACATCTACAGTCACCTATCCAAAGACAAAGAAAAAGAGGCTGTTTCATACTACGAAAAAGCCATAAATGACCTGTAAGTCCACAAAAAGGTGAACAAATTTAAAAACCACCTCATTTCAGAGGTTCACAAACCTTATCAAATCAAGGTTTATAGACGATAAAGGAGAAAACCATGACATTTGAAGAAATTTTACCAGGCCTTAAGGCCAAGAAAAAATATGTGCGTACAGGCTGGGGTGGGGCAGAGAACTACGTCCAGCTCTTTGACACGATTGAGCAGAATGGGGTGGCTCTCGAGGTGACACCTTATTTCCTCATCAATGTTTCAGGCGAAGGGGAGGGCTTCTCCATGTGGAGTCCGACTCCCTGTGATGTCCTCGCGACAGATTGGGTAGAAGTGGATGACTAAGACAGTACTGGTGACGGGAGCTAGCTCTGGCATCGGCCGAGCTCAGGCTCTGACCTTTTTAGAAAATGGCTACCGCGTTTATGGAGTAGATAAGGCCGAAAATCCTGGCTTTCTAAATGAGCTACGTTTTGTCAAGATGGATTTGACAGGGGATTTGACACCACTCTTTACTAGCTTGCCCGAGGTGGATATTCTCTGCAATACAGCAGGTATTTTGGACGATTATCGTCCCCTGCACGAGACCAGTGACGAGGACTGGGAGCAGATTTTTGCACTCAATCTGACCGCGACTATGAAAATCACTCGCTTTTACCTGCAGAAAATGCTGGAGAAAAAGTCTGGTATCATCATTAATATGTGCTCGATTGCTAGTTTTCTGGCTGGCGGTGGTGGTGCTACCTATACAGCCTCTAAGCATGCTCTGGCTGGCCTGACCAAGCAGATAGCCTTAGACTATGCGGATAAAAATATCCAAGTATTTGGCTTGGCGCCGGGCGCTGTCAAGACAGCTATGACTGCTGCAGATTTTGAGCCAGGCGGACTGGCAGACTGGGTTGCTGAGGAAACGCCTATCAAGCGCTGGCTGGATCCTCAAGAAGTAGCTGATGTCAGCCTCTTTCTAGCCAGTGGCCAGGCAGCTGCTATGCAGGGCGAGATTATCAAAATCGACGGCGGCTGGAGTTTGAAATAGTAGATCTACTGAGTTTGGGGACATCATCCGTGGTAATCTACTACAAAAGAGAAGATAAATTTAAGAGTATCGGATGAAGATTAACAGGTCTTAGCATAAAAATAAATATTTTTTCTAACTTTTATAGATAAAAATAAAAGAATTTCTAGCAGAATTGTCTGAATTGTGATACAATAAAGCGATTTGTGAAAGGAAATGATTGAATGAGTGAAAATGAGTTGAAAAACAACGAGAAAACAGAAAAGAACGGGATGAAACGCGGCTTACAGAATCGGCATGTTCAGATTATAGCCATTGCTGGAACCATTGGTACGGGGCTTTTCTTGGGGGCGGGACGCTCGATTAGCCTGACGGGTCCATCCATTATCTTGATTTACATGCTGACGGGCCTTTTCATGTATCTGATGATGCGGGCGATTGGGGAAATGCTTTACTACGACCCTGACCAGCATACCTTTATTAACTTTATTACCAAATATTTGGGAACTGGCTGGGGGTATTTTTCCGGCTGGTCCTACTGGATTTCTCTGATTTTTATCGGAATGGCTGAGATTACGGCTGTTGCCCAGTATGTGCAGTACTGGTTTCCTGACTGGCCAGCTTGGATGATTCAGCTTGTCTTTCTAGCTCTTCTTAGCTTGGTCAATCTGATAGCGGTTCGAGTTTTCGGCGAGGTCGAATTTTGGTTTGCTATGATAAAGATTGTAGCCATCATTGCTTTGATTGCAACGGCTGTCTTTATGGTATTGACAGGCTTTAAAACGCCTCACGGAGTAGCTAGTCTTGGGAATATTGGTCGAGGTTTTCAGCTTTTCCCTAATGGATTTGTAAGTTTTGTCATGGCTTTCCAGATGGTCTTCTTTGCCTATCAGGCCATTGAATTTATCGGGATTACCACTTCTGAAACGGCTAATCCACGGGCAGTCTTGCCAAAGGCCATCAAAGAAATTCCTTTGCGGATTGTCTTGTTTTACGGGGGTTCCCTCCTTGCCATTATGGCCATCATTCCTTGGGAAAAACTGGCAACGGCTGACTCTCCCTTTGTTATTGTTTTTAAGTTAGCTGGTCTCAAATGGGCGGCGGCCTTGATTAACTTCGTGGTTCTGACCTCAGCGGCCTCTGCACTGAACTCGACCCTCTACTCAACAGGCCGCCATTTGTATCAGATTGCCCACGATACGCCCAATCCTTTTCTTGAGAAAATAGGAGCTGAGAAGCTATCTCGGCAAAATGTTCCGCAGAATGCGATTTTGGCTTCGGCGGCTACCATTGCCTTTGCGGCCTTCATCAAGATTCTGCCGGGAGTGTCAGATTCCTTTGCCCTGATTACAGCTTCTTCATCTGGTGTCTACATCGCTATCTATGGTCTGACTATGTTGGCCCACCTTAAGTATCGTAAGTCACCAGATTTTATGGCAGATGGTTATCTCATGCCAGCTTACAAGTTTCTCAATCCTTTGACCATGCTCTTCTTTGCCTTTGTCTTTGTCACTCTTTTCTTACAAGAGTCAACGGTGGTGGGAGCGATCGGTTCAGCTGTTTGGATCGTCGTCTTTGGTCTTTACAGCCAGTTCAAATTCCGAAAATAATCCCTTTTTAGGAGAAATGTATTTTCTCTCAGTCCAGCTGGCTGAGAGATTTTCTTTTTAGTTGTTTCATTGGCTGTTTGGGGTATAGGTATTTGGCCGAGAAAATGATATAATGAAAAAAGAAATAATGTAAAACGAGGCTGAAATGTTAAATATTCAAGAAATCAAGAAGAATGCTGGCGGCTTGCAGTTCGACCAAGAATTTGATTTGGCGCAAGAGCTACAAGAGCGTAATCGTGAAGTGTTAGATATCTGGAAGATCGTGGCTAGAGGTCAGGCTCAGTATGAAAATGGGCTTTATTTTTTGGATTACACCTTGACCTACAAAATTACCCTAGCTTCTAGTCGCAGTATGGCTCCAGTTGATAGGGAGGAAGCCTACACGGTTCATGAAGTCTTTGCTTCTGTCGAAGATGGCTCTGTGCAAAAAGATTTGCTGGAAGATGATTTGGTTCTACCATTTGAGGGAGATGTGATCGATCTGGCAGCCAGTGTGGCGGACAATATTTTGCTTCATATTCCGCTGAAAGTTTTGACTCCTGAAGAGGAAGCCGGTGCGAGTATGCCTACGGGAAATGACTGGCAGGTGCTGACGGAGGAAGACTATCAAAAGCAGCAAATGGAGAAGAAAGAAGCCAATAGTCCTTTCGCCAGCCTTCAAGGTTTATTTGATGAATAAAAGCGTCTAAAATCTAGTGGAGGATTATCAAGGAAATCTATTTGAATCTTCTTGAAATATGAGCGCAATTTTGTTACACTAGATAGAAAGACTGTGAAGGAGATATGATGACAGAACGAGGCTTGTTAATTGTCTTTTCTGGCCCCTCAGGCGTTGGAAAAGGGACAGTAAGACGGGAAATTTTTGAGAGTACGGACAATCAGTTTCAGTATTCTGTATCTATGACGACTCGTCCGCAGCGTCCTGGAGAAGTTGATGGTGTTGATTATTTCTTTCGCACTCGTGAAGAGTTTGAGGAGTTGATCCGTCAAGGGCAGATGCTCGAGTATGCAGAGTATGTCGGCAATTATTACGGGACTCCACTCACTTATGTCAATGAGACCTTGGATAAGGGGATAGATGTTTTCTTGGAAATCGAAGTCCAAGGAGCTCTACAAGTCAAGAAAAAAGTGCCCGATGCGGTGTTTATCTTTCTGACTCCGCCAGACTTGGAAGAGTTGCAAGACCGTTTGGTTGGTCGTGGCACAGACAGTGCAGAAGTGATTGCTCAGCGGATTGAGAAAGCAAAAGAAGAAATTGCCTTGATGCGGGAATATGACTACGCTATTGTCAATGACCAAGTGCCTTTGGCAGCTGAACGTGTAAAACGTGTGATTGAAGCCGAGCATTTTCGTGTGGACCGAGTCATCGGTCACTACCAAGACATGCTTCCTAAGGATGAAGCAGTTGTTCGTTAATAAAGTTAGAAATTAGGTAAATAGTTATGATGTTAAAACCGTCTATTGATACCTTGTTAGACAAGGTGCCGTCAAAATATTCTTTGGTTATCTTAGAAGCTAAGCGTGCCCATGAGCTAGAAGCTGGCGCTAAGCCAACTCAAGATTTTAAATCAGTGAAATCAACGCTACGTGCTTTGGAAGAAATTGAATCTGGTAATGTTGTGATTCACCCAGATCCAGAAGGAAAACGCGAAGCAGTTCGCCGACGTGCGGAAGAAGAACGTTTGCGTAAAGAAGAAGAAGAGCGCAAGATCAAAGAACAAATTGCCAAAGAAAAAGAAGAGGGTGAGAAAATTTAAGGTTGGGGTTACTCAATCTTATTTTTCATTTAGGGAAAGCGGGGTGAGAGTGTGAAAGTTGCCAAGATTATTGTCGATGTTCCTCTGATGCAGACGGATAAACCGTACAGCTATGCGGTTCCAGAGGAGTTTTCTGGGATGCTAGAAGCTGGGATGCGAGTGCATGTGCCTTTTGGTAAGGGCGGTCGGTTGATTCAGGGGCTGATTGTTGGCTTGGCTGATGAGAAAGCGGAAGATTTGGCTGGTCATATCGGAGAATTGAAAGATATTGCTGAAGTTCTTGACTTTAGGCCGGTTCTCAATGCGGAGCAGCTCTGGCTAGCTGACCAATTGCGCCAGTCTGTCTTTTCCTATAAAATTTCCATTCTGAAGGCCATGTTGCCGAGTCTTCTTAATTCCAGCTATGACAAGTTGCTTTATCCAACGGAGCAGCTTTCTTCTGAGGAGCGGCAGGCCATTTTTGGCCAGGAAGCTAGTCTTCGTTTTTCTGATCTGGACAAGAAAAGTCAGTCTAAGCTCATGCGCTTGACCCAGGCTGGTAAGATTCGCTTGGAGTACCAAGCGACGGACCGTAAGCATATCAAGACAGAAACCTGGTATCATGTGAACAGAGAGAAATTGACTCAGTTCCTGCCTTCTGCCCGAGCGAAAAAGCAGCAGGAACTTCAGACTTATCTGCTGGAAAATCCGCAATCAGGTCTCCTCAAAGACTTACGCAAACTCTTTTCACCTGCAGCGGTCAGCATTTTCTTAGAAAAGGATCTTCTCCATACAGAAGAGAGAGAGGTCAGCCGGTCTGCAGCGCATTTCCAAAAGGAGCGACAGGATAAAAAGCTGGTTCTCAATGAGGAGCAGGCAGTTGCAGTTGCAGCGATTTGTAAAAAAATTGGCCAAGCTGACGCTCAGCCCGTTTTGCTAGAAGGAGTGACGGGGAGTGGCAAGACCGAGGTTTATCTCAAGGTGATTGAGGAGGCTCTAGGTCAAGGAAAGACTGCGATTATGCTGGTGCCCGAAATTTCTTTGACTCCTCAGGTGACCGATCGCTTTATTTCGCGCTTTGGTGACAAGGTGGCTATTTTGCATTCCGGTCTATCTGACGGTGAGAAGTACGATGAATGGCGCAAGGTGGAGCGGGGAGAAGCTCAGGTCGTTGTTGGTGCTCGTTCGGCCATCTTCGCTCCGCTGACAAATATCGGAGCCATCATCATTGACGAGGAGCATGAGTCTTCCTACAAGCAGGATTCCAATCCTCGCTACCATGCCAGAGAGGTGGCTCTCCTGCGAGCTCGCTACAATCAAGCTGTCTTGGTGCTGGGTTCGGCGACTCCGAGTTTGGAAAGCAGGGCCAGAGCAAGCCGTGGCGTTTATGACTTTTTGCAGTTGACCAAGCGGGCCAATCCGCTGGCGCAGATTCCTCAGGTTCAAGTGGTGGACTTTCGAGATTATATCGGGCAAAATGAAGCTAGTAATTTCACTCCAGTCCTGCTAGAAGCTATTCAGGATCGTTTGGATAAGGGTGAGCAGATGGTTCTCATGCTCAACAGGCGAGGTTATTCCAGCTTTGTCATGTGTCGGGAATGCGGCACGGTGGACACCTGTCCCAACTGTGATATTTCTCTGACCTTGCATATGGATACCAAGACCATGAACTGCCACTACTGTGGCTTTACCAAAGAAATTCCACCAACCTGTCCTAATTGTGCCAGTCGCAGCATCCGCTACTATGGTACGGGAACGCAGAAAGCCTATGATGAGCTGGCGACCCTCTTTCCAGAGGCTCGTATTCTGCGGATGGATGTGGATACGACCCGTAAAAAGGGGAGTCACGAAGAAATCCTGGAGGCCTTTGGTCAGGGACAGGCAGACATTCTGCTGGGAACTCAGATGATTGCCAAGGGCTTGGATTTTCCTAATGTGACCTTGGTCGGTGTCCTCAATGCGGACACGGCTCTGAATTTGCCAGATTTTCGCTCTTCTGAGCGGACCTTTCAGCTGCTGACTCAGGTAGCAGGTCGGGCAGGTCGGGCTGAAAAAGCTGGGCAAGTCTTTATCCAGTCTTACAACCCCCATCACTATGCCATTGACTTTGCCAGAAAGCAGGATTACGAAGGTTTTTACGCTTATGAAATGGGAATTCGTCGGCAGTTGGGCTATCCGCCTTATTACTATACAGTCGGGTTGACCCTATCCCACAAGGATGAGGAAACGGTAGTTAAGAAATCTTATCAAGTTATGGATATTTTACGGAGTGGCTTATCGGACAAGGTGCAAATTTTGGGTCCCACACCCAAGCCCATTGCTCGAACCCACAATCTATACCACTATCAGATTTTACTGAAGTATCGCTTTGAGGATGACCTACAAACTACGCTCAATCGGGTCTTGGAACTAACGCAGCAAGCGGAAAACAAGGACCTGCGACTCAGTATTGATAATGAACCCCAGAATTTTATCTGATGGCGAAAGTGAGCGAGAGCTGTCAGCTTTGCTCGCTTTTTTGATATAATAGAAAGAAAAACAGTCGCAGCTGACGGGATTCTGCGACAGATTTGAGGAAATGACAGTGAAATTAATTTTTATGGGAACGCCTGACTTTTCAGCAACGGTCTTAAAAGGCCTGCTGGAAAGCGAACAATATGAGATTTTAGCAGTGGTCACTCAACCAGACCGAGCGGTGGGTCGCAAAAAGGAAATCCGTATGACGCCAGTCAAGGAAGTAGCTTTAGCCAACGGCTTGCCAGTTTACCAACCAGAAAAGTTAGCTAAAAGCGCTGAGTTGGAAGAGATGATGAACTTGGGAGCTGACGGCATCGTGACAGCAGCCTTTGGTCAATTTCTGCCTAGCCGCTTGCTGGAAAGCGTTAACTTCGCAGTGAATGTCCATGCCTCTCTCTTGCCCAAATACCGTGGCGGAGCGCCTATTCATTATGCCTTGATAAATGGCGACCAAGAAGCGGGTGTGACCATTATGGAGATGGTCAAGGAGATGGATGCTGGTGATATGATTGCTAGCCGAGCAACAGCCATTGAAGAGTCTGATAATGTCGGAACTCTCTTTGAAAAATTAGCTGTGATTGGCCGCGATCTTCTTTTAGAAGTCTTGCCAGCCTATGTAGCGGGAGAGATTCAAACCCAGCCTCAGGATCCAGAGCTGGTGACCTTTTCACCGAATATCAGCCCAGAGCAAGAGCGGATTGATTGGACAAAGACCAGTCGTCAGATTTTCAATCAGGTTCGGGGCATGAATCCTTGGCCTGTGGCCCATACCCTGCTAGCTGGTCAGCGCTTCAAGATTTACGAAGTTAGCCAAGTGGAAGGCAGTGGTCGTCCAGGTGAAATCTTAACAATCAGCAAGAAAGAATTAGTGGTCGCAGCGGGTCAGGGAGCCCTTTCTCTAAAGACGGTGCAGCCATTCGGCAAGCCCAAAATGGATATCAAGGACTTTCTCAATGGTCTGGGTCGGAGTTTAGCAGTAGGTGATGAATTTGGAAAGTAAGCAAAAAAGAGCCCGAGAGCTTGCTCTGCAAATTCTGGAAGAAGTCTTTGAAGAGGGAGCTTATTCCAATATTGCCCTCAACAAGGCTCTGAAACAGAGTGCTCTCAGTTCAGCTGATAAAAGCTTGGTCACGGAGCTGGTCTATGGAACGGTCGCTCGCAAAATTACTCTAGAATGGCAGCTAGCTCATTGGGTGGAGGATAGAGACAAGCTGGATGCATGGCTTTATATTTTGCTCCAGCTTAGCCTCTATCAGATGCTCTATCTGGATAAAATCCCCCAGCATGCTGTCGTCAATGAAGCTGTTGAGATTGCCAAAGGTCGCAAGCGTGGCAGTGAAAAATATGTCAATGCCATCCTGCGGAAAATCGAGCGGGAAGGCGCAGCTGATCCGGCTACTATCAACCGCAAAAATAAGCGCTACTCAGTCCAGTATTCTCTGCCGGTCTGGCTGGTCAAGGCTTTGATTGACGAATACGGGGAAGAACGCGCGGAAGCCATCTTTGCTAGTCTCTTTGAACGCAACAAGGCCAGCATCCGAGTGACGGATTTGGCCCGAAAGGAAGAAATTAAAGCAGTTTTGGGTGCGGACGATTCGCTCTTAGCTCCTTCAGCCTTGGTCAAGAAGCAAGGCCATTTTGCTGGTCATGAGTTCTTTGAAAAAGGCTTGATCACTATTCAAGACGAGTCTAGTCAGCTGGTTGCTCCGACTTTGCAGATTGAAGGACATGAGCAGATTTTGGACGCCTGCAGTGCGCCGGGTGGCAAGGCTGTACATATGGCTTCCTATCTGACGACTGGTCAGATTACAGCCTTGGATCTTTACGACCATAAGCTGGACTTGATTCGCCAAAATGCAGAAAGACTGGGCTTGGCGGATAAAATCACAACTCAAAAGCTGGATGCGACCAAGGTGTTTGAGACTTTTGGCCCAGATGCTTTCGATAAAATCCTGGTGGACGCTCCTTGCTCGGGCATCGGCTTGATTCGTCGCAAACCAGACATTAAGTACAATAAAGAAAACGCTGATTTTGAAAATTTACAAAAAATTCAGCTGGATATACTAGACAGCGTTTGTCAAAGTCTACGTAAAGGTGGTATAATAACTTATAGTACTTGCACGATTGTGTCTGCAGAGAATTTTGAAGTAGTTAAGAAATTTCTAGAAAGACATCCAAATTTTGAGCAAGTTAGACTAGAACATGAAAGAGAAGATATCGTGAAAGACGGCTGTATTTTGATTACGCCGGAATTATACGGAAGCGATGGATTTTTTATCAGTCAATTTAGGAAGATATCGGACTAAGAGGAGGAAACTGACAGTATGGAAATTTCAATATTAACAGATGTTGGTCAAAAGCGGACAAATAATCAGGATTATGCCAATCTTTTTGTAAATCGGGCTGGCAAGACCATGATTATCTTGGCTGATGGTATGGGTGGTCACAGAGCTGGTAACATTGCCAGTGAAATGGCAGTAACAGACCTGGGTGCCGCATGGGTTGATACTCAGATTGACTCAGTGAACCAAGTCCGTGAATGGTTTGCAGAGCATTTGGAACAAGAAAATCAGCGTATCCACCAATTTGGTCAGGACGAAGAATACAAGGGCATGGGCACAACGCTAGAAGCCTTGGCTATCATCGACAATCAAGCCATCTATGCTCATATTGGTGATTCTCGCATTGGCTTGATTCGTGGTGAGGAATATAGCCAATTAACTAGTGACCATTCACTTGTTAATGCTTTGCTCAAGGCTGGACAGATTACACAAGAAGAGGCGGAACGCCATCCGCAGAAGAATATTATCACTCAATCTATCGGTCAAAAAGACGAAGTGCAACCTGACTACGGTATGATCACGTTAGAAGATGGTGATTACCTTTTGCTCAACAGTGACGGTCTGACCAATATGATTTCAGACAGCGAAATTTATGATATTGTCACCAGCGATATCAGCCTATCTGAAAAAACTGAAACCTTAATTCGCTTTGCCAACAATGCTGGAGGGCTGGATAATATCACAGTTGCTCTGGTTCGTTTTGACAAGGAGGAACAGGAATGATTCAAATCGGCAAGATCTTTGCCGGGCGATATAAAATCATCAAACAGATTGGCCGTGGAGGCATGGCAGATGTCTATCTAGCCCGAGATCTGATACTTGATGGTGAAGAGGTTGCTGTAAAGGTTCTTAGAACCAATTACCAGACAGATCCTATTGCAGTTGCCCGCTTCCAAAGAGAAGCCAAAGCAATGGCGGACTTGGATCATCCTTACATTGTCCGGATTTCCGATATTGGAGAAGAAGATGGTCAGCAATATTTGGCCATGGAATATGTGTCTGGGCTTGACCTTAAGCGCTATATCAAAGAAAATTCTCCACTTTCAAACGAAGAAGCAGTCAGAATCATGGGGCAAATCCTACTGGCTATGCGCCTGGCGCATACACGCGGGATTGTCCACCGTGATCTAAAACCACAAAATGTCCTCTTGACACCAGATGGCGATGCTAAGGTAACAGATTTTGGGATTGCCGTGGCTTTCGCTGAGACCAGTCTGACTCAAACCAATTCGATGCTGGGCTCGGTGCATTATCTCTCGCCAGAGCAGGCACGGGGTTCCAAAGCCACTGTTCAGAGCGATATTTATGCCATGGGGATTATTTTCTACGAGATGCTGACAGGGCATATCCCTTATGACGGAGATAGTGCTGTGACGATCGCTTTGCAGCATTTCCAAAAACCTCTGCCTTCAATCATCGCAGAAAATCCGAATGTTCCTCAGGCCTTGGAAAATGTGGTCATTAAGGCAACGGCTAAAAAGCTGAGTGATCGCTATCAATCCGTTGCAGAGATGTATGTTGATTTGTCCAGTAGCTTATCTTATGACCGTCGAAATGAAAAGAAACTGGTCTTTGATGATGGGGCCAAGGCAGATACTAAAACTTTGCCAAAAGTTCCTCCAGTTCCTCAGTCAGCTCCAAGTCCTGTCGCAGAAGTAGTGGCTCCTAAAGTTGCGGCTGATGTGAAGAGAGAGGCCCCCGTTTTGAAAGCTCCAGTCAAAAAGCCGAAAAAACGTCATTTAAGAGCTAGATACAAAGTTCTGTTCTTAGCTATTCTCTTAGTTTTTGCAGCCTTCTTCTTTCTGATCTACAAGAGTCCTGCTAATACTACAGTTCCAGATGTAGCAGGTCAAACAGTGGCAGAAGCCCGTTCGACTATTACTGCTAAAGGTCTTGAGGTAGGAGAAATCAAGGAGGACTACAGTGATAAAGTGGCGGAAGGTAAGATCATCAAGACAGATCCACCAGCTAATAGTCAACGTCGTGAAAACAGTAAAGTGGATTTGATTGTCTCCAAAGGGGCGAAAACCTTTACGGTAGAAAGTTATGTAGGTAAGAAGTCCTCAGAGGCGATTGAAGATCTGAAAAGCACTTACAATATTCCTGAGAAGCTGATCAAGATTGTAGAAGAAGAAAGTTCTGATGCTGAAGAAGGAGTGGTCATCAGCCAAACCCCAGCTGCAGGCTCTTCTTATGATGTAACGTCCAATAAACAGATTACTCTGACAGTGGCTAAAACAGTGACTACTGTTCCAATGCCGGACTTTGGTCATCTACAAGTTTCGTATGCCTATGCACGGTCCTATCTGATAGAGATGGGAATCGCTTCGTCTCGTATTGAGCGAGTGATTGATCGCTCCGTGGAGTCCAGTCAAGCCGATTTGGTGACAGCCCAGTCTCCAGCAGCTGGTCAAGGTATTAAATTGAAATCAAATACCAAGATTACTTTCTACGTGACAGACGGTACGGTAACAAGTTCTTCTAGTACAAGCGAACGTTCATCGTCGTCTTCGCCTTCCAGCAGCACCACGAGTGAGAGTGAAAGTCATTCTAGCTCTTCTAGCAGCTCTACAACAGCATCGACGGACCATCAATAAGGCGCCTAGCTACAGTTATCCTATCTAGTCTATTTTAGACTTTGTAGAGAATTAGAAGTATATCCCTTGATTTTCAAGGCAGACTATGCTATAATCATTTTAGTGAATATAAAAGAGAGGCGAGGAAGTATCTTCGCCTCTTGTCTGTGAGGAGGTGCAGTCTTATCGCAACGATTGTTGAATTAGTAAGAGAAGTCATTGAGCCAGCCATCCAAGAACCCTATGAATTAGTAGATATTGAATACGGCAAGATGGGCGGTGACTATGTTCTCAGTGTTTTTGTAGACAAGCCCGAGGGGATTACGGTCAATGATACAGCAGATTTGACCGATATTATCAGTCCTCTGTTGGACTCTATCAAGCCCGATCCTTTTCCTGACCAGTATTTTCTGGAAGTGACTAGCCCAGGCTTGGAGCGTCCGCTGAAGACCAAGGAAGCTGTGGCAGCTGCAGTTGGAAGCTATATCCATGTCAGCCTTTATAAGGCACTGGATAAAAACAAGGTTTTCGAAGGAACTTTGCTTGGATTTGAAGATGATGTCTTGCTCATGGAATATATGGATAAAACACGCAAAAAAGAAGTTGAAATTCCATATAACCTAGTGTCAAAAGCAAGACTGGCCGTTAAATTTTAGTAACAGATCGCAATAATATAATGAAGAAAGGAATACTTTTGCTTCAGCAAAAGTTACATGAAGATGAGTAAAGAAATGCTAGAGGCCTTCCGTATTTTGGAAGAGGACAAAGGTATTAAAAAAGAAGATATTATCGAAGCAGTGACAGAATCCCTTCGCTCTGCTTATCGTCGTCGCTACGGTCAGGCAGACAGCGCAGCCATTGAGTTTAATGAAAAAACAGGTGATTTCCATGTCTATACTGTCCGTGAAGTCGTGGACGAGGTCTTTGACAGCCGTTTGGAAATCAGTCTCAAGGACGCCTTGGCTATCAGTTCTGCCTATGAGCTAGGAGACAAGATCAAGTTTGAAGAAGCGCCTGCTGAATTTGGCCGCGTAGCAGCTCAGTCTGCTAAGCAGACCATCATGGAAAAGATGCGCAAGCAAACTCGTGCCATCACTTACAATACCTACAAAGAACATGAAAATGAAATCATGTCAGGAACAGTAGAGCGCTTTGATAATCGCTTTATCTATGTCAATCTGGGCACTATTGAAGCACAATTATCTAAACAAGACCAGATTCCTGGCGAGGTCTTTGCCTCTCACGACCGCATCGAAGTTTTTGTCTACAAGGTAGAAGACAATCCGCGTGGTGTCAATGTCTTCGTTAGCCGTAGCCATCCAGAAATGATCAAGCGCTTGATGGAGCAGGAAATTCCTGAGGTTTACGACGGAACTGTTGAAATCATGAGCGTGTCTCGTGAAGCGGGTGATCGGACCAAGGTAGCGGTTCGCAGCCACAATCCAAACGTGGATGCTATCGGAACCATCGTCGGACGTGGTGGTGCCAATATCAAGAAGATTACCAGCAAATTCCACCCAGCCAAATATGATGCCAAAAGTGGCCGTATGATTCCGACTGAGGAAAATATCGATGTCATCGAATGGGTTGCCGATCCAGCCGAGTACATCTACAATGCCATTGCTCCAGCTGAGGTCGATCAAGTTATCTTCCATGCAGAAGACAACAAGCGAGCACTCGTTGTTGTGCCAGATAATAAGCTTTCTCTGGCTATTGGCCGTCGTGGTCAAAACGTTCGCTTGGCAGCACATTTGACTGGCTTTAGGATTGACATCAAGTCAGCCAGTGAATTTGAAGCAATGGAAGCAGCCAACGAGCTTGGTGGATTTGGCCAAGATTATGTAGCAGAAGAAGTACCAGCCGAAGTAGATGCTCCTTCAGCAGAATTTGAAGCAGAAGAGCTGGCAGATGGTACAGAAGTGGCAACTGAAATCGAACTCGAAGAAAGTGAAGCAGTAGCCGCAGAATAAGGGAGGCAGATATGGCAAAAACAAGAAAAATCCCTTTAAGAAAATCAGTTGTGTCAAATGAAGTGATTGACAAGCGTGATCTGTTGCGCATCGTCAAGAATAAAGAAGGTCAGGTATTCATTGATCCGACAGGCAAGGCCAATGGGCGGGGCGCTTATATCAAGCTAGATAATGAAGAAGCTCAGCAGGCCAAGAAAAAACGGGTCTTTAACCGTAGTTTCAGTATGGAAGTAGAAGAAAGCTTCTACGATGAGCTGATTGCCTATGTCGATCACAAGGTCAAGAGAAGAGAGTTGGGTCTTGAATAAAGAAAAACTAGCAAACTTGCTGGGTTTGGCCCAGCGGGCTGGCCGCATCATTTCAGGAGAAGAATTGGTCATCAAAGCCATCCAAGAAGGTAAGGTTCATCTGATCTTTCTAGCTGAAGATGCGGGACCAAATCTGACAAAAAAGATTACTGATAAAAGCCAATATTACAAGATAGAAGTGTCAACCGTGTTTTCAACACTGGAATTAAGCACTGCGATTGGCAAAGCTCGTAAAGTAGCTGCCGTCACAGATGCTGGTTTTACAAAGAAAATGAGGTCTCTTATGAAATAGAAGAGGAGGACAAGAATTGTCTAGAATTAGATTGTACGAAATCGCAAAAGAACTGGGGAAGGAAAGTAAAGAGGTAGTAGCTCGGGCTAAGGAATTAGGTCTAGAAGTTAAAAGCCACTCGTCCAGCGTAGAAGAAGAAGCAGGTCAGCGCATCAAGGCTAGCTTCGCGACTAAAGAAGTTGCTAAGCCCCTTCCAGAGAAAGAGGTAAATTCCCAGCCAGCACCAAAAAAAGTAGCTGAAAAACCTGCTGCTCCAGTTCAAAAGGAAGCTGCTCCAGCTAAAAAAGAAGAGCCAAAAGTTGCCGAAGCAGTGACAACTGAAGCTCCTGCTAAACCGGCTCCAGCTCGGCCACAAAGTCGAAATTTTAAGGCAGAGCGTGAAGCGCGTGCCAAGGAACAAGCAGAGCGACGTAAGCAGCAACAAAATCGGAAACCACAAAATTCTGACCAGAAGGAAAGTAATGAGCGTGATCGTCATGACCGCAAGGCCAACAACGATCGCCAAGAGCGCCGCAATGACCGTCGTGATAATCGTGGTCAAGATGGCCGTCGGAATGGTCAGAATCATCAAGGATTCAACGGTCAAAACCGCCAACAGCCTCAGGGTCCGAAAATTGACTTTAAGGCTCGGGCAGCAGCTCTGAAAGCAGAGCAAAATGCGGAGTACGCCCGTTCTAGTGAGGAGCGTTTCAAGCAGGCTCAAGCAGCTAAAGAAGCACAAGAACGCCAGAATAGACGAAAAGAGCCAGTCCAAGCAGAGCCAACAACTGCTGAAGTATTTAAAGCTACTCCGGCTGAAACAGTCCAACCGGCTGCTCCTGCACCAGCACAAGCTGCGGTAGATACACGTCGTAAAAAGCAAGCTCGACCAGATAAGAAGCGCGATGATTTTGATCGCGAAGAAGAAGGTCCAAGAAAACAACAAAAGAATCGAAATAGTCAAAATCAAGTGAGAAATCAAAGAAACAGTAACTGGAATAACAATAAGAAAAATAAAAAAGGAAAAGGTAACCAGAATCAGGTTCCAAAACCTGTTACAGAACGCAAGTTCCATGAGTTGCCAAGCGAATTCGAATACACAGATGGTATGACCGTTGCGGAAATCGCAAAACGGATCAAGCGCGAGCCAGCTGAAATTGTTAAGAAGCTCTTTATGATGGGCGTGATGGCAACACAAAACCAATCTCTTGACGGTGATACTATTGAGCTACTCATGGTGGATTACGGTATCGAAGCTAAGAAGAAGGTAGAAGTGGATACAGCTGATATTGAGCGCTTCTTTGTTGAAGAAGGCTACATCAATCCAGATGAATTAGTAGAACGTCCGCCAGTTGTCACCATCATGGGACACGTTGACCATGGTAAAACAACCCTCTTGGATACTCTACGTAACTCTCGCGTTGCGACAGGTGAAGCAGGTGGTATCACTCAGCATATCGGTGCCTACCAGATTGAGGAAAATGGCAAGAAGATTACTTTCTTGGATACGCCTGGACACGCGGCCTTCACTTCGATGCGTGCGCGTGGTGCATCTGTTACCGATATTACCATCTTGGTCGTAGCAGCTGATGACGGTGTTATGCCTCAGACTATTGAAGCAATCAACCACTCTAAAGCGGCTAATGTGCCAATTATTGTGGCTATCAACAAGATCGATAAGCCAGGTGCCAATCCTGAGCGCGTAATTGGTGAATTGGCTGAGCATGGTGTTATGTCAACTGCTTGGGGTGGAGATTCTGAGTTTGTTGAAATCTCTGCGAAATTCAACCAAAACATCGATGAGCTTTTGGAAACAGTTCTGCTTGTAGCAGAAATTCAAGAACTCAAGGCGGATCCGACTGTTCGCGCTATCGGTACGGTTATCGAGGCCCGTTTGGATAAAGGAAAAGGTGCAGTTGCAACCCTTCTCGTCCAACAAGGTACGCTGAATGTTCAAGATCCAATCGTTGTCGGAAATACCTTCGGACGTGTTCGGGCTATGACCAATGACTTAGGTCGTCGTGTCAAAGTGGCAGGTCCATCTACACCGGTTTCTATCACCGGTTTGAATGAAACTCCGATGGCAGGTGACCACTTTGCTGTCTATGAAGATGAAAAAGCTGCGCGTGCAGCTGGTGAAGAACGTGCTAAACGTGCCCTTCTCAAGCAACGTCAAGCTACTCATCGTGTCAGTCTAGAAAATCTCTTTGATACCCTCAAAGCTGGTGAAGTTAAGTCTGTTAACGTCATTATCAAAGCCGACGTACAAGGTTCTGTAGAAGCCTTGGCTGCTTCCTTGCAGAAGATTGAAGTGGAAGGCGTTAAGATAACCATTGTCCACTCAGCGGTTGGTGCCATCAATGAGTCTGACGTAACATTGGCAGAAGCTTCAAACGCCTTTATCATTGGATTTAACGTTCGCCCTACACCACAAGCTCGCCAGCAAGCAGAAGCTGATGATGTAGAAATCCGTCTTCACAGCATTATCTATAAGGTTATCGAAGAAATGGAAGATGACATGAAAGGAATGCTGGACCCAGAATACCAAGAAAAAATCATCGGGGAAGCTCTTATCCGCGAAACTTTCAAAGTTTCCAAGGTTGGTACTATCGGTGGATTCATGGTTATCAATGGTAAAGTTACCCGTGATTCCAAGGTTCGTGTCATCCGTGATGGCGTCGTGATTTACGACGGTCAGTTGGCTAGCTTGAAGCACTTCAAGGATGATGTGAAAGAAGTTACAAACGGCCGCGAAGGTGGTCTCATGATTGACGGCTATAACGATATCCAAGTGGATGATACGATTGAAGCCTATATCATGGAAGAAATTAAGAAATAAGCTAAGAAATCTGTAAAGACTCCCAGTGAAAAGCATATTGGATGGAAGTCGATACTTCTAGTCCAAGTACCTTTTCCACAAAGAGTTTAGAGCGACTTTCATTCAACTAAAACTAAAAATATGAGAGTGGGACAGAAATCGGTAATTCGTTAGAATTCGATTTCGTCGTCCCACCTCCGCACAATTGAGTAGGGCTGTAAAAGCTGATGAAATCAGCGTAATAGAGCCCACTCAACCACTGCGTCTTGCTCGATAATCCAAAGACAATTGAGAGGCTAGGACTTTTGTCCCAGCCTCATATTGCAGAAGAAAAAATTAGAAAGGAAATCCTATGGCAAATCATTTTCGTACCGACCGTGTAGGAATGGAAATCAAGCGTGAAGTCAATGAGATTTTGCAAAAGAAGGTCCGTGATCCACGTGTCCAAGGTGTGACCATTACCGATGTCCAAATGCTGGGCGATCTGTCTATGGCCAAGGTTTACTATAGTATCATGAGTGACTTGGCTTCGGACAATCAAAAGGCGCAGCTGGGCTTGGAAAAGGCAACCGGCACCATTAAGCGTGAACTGGGTCGAAATCTCAAGATGTATAAGATTCCAGATTTGACTTTCGTCAAAGATGAGTCTATTGAGTACGGTAATAAGATTGATCAGATGTTGCGTAATTTAGAAAAACATTAATGAAAAGAGTGAGGTGGGGCAGTGTTTACTAGTCCTGCCTCACTTTTATTTTTGAAAATACTTTTTAAAAGTTTTGAAAAAAGGTGTTGACAAGTGGAGATTATCCTGTTATACTAGTAAAGTACTCAATCGCGGGGATGGCGGAATTGGCAGACGCGCAGGACTAAGGATCCTGTGACCGTTTTAGGTCGTGAGGGTTCAAGTCCCTCTCTCCGCATAGGATTAGCTGACTTCGGTCAGTTTTTTTGTTTTCTCAAAGAAGCTGAAGATGCCTGAATTCAAAAATTGCTTGGGAATTACTTAAAATTTCAGGAAAAACTAGCAATTTTAATGAAAAAGTGATAAAATAAACAATGTAAGTGGTTCATTCCACAAAAAATAAGAGGAGGCCTATTACAAATGGCAATCGTTTCAGCAGAAAAATTTGTCCAAGCAGCTCGTGACAATGGTTATGCAGTTGGTGGATTTAACACAAATAACCTTGAGTGGACTCAAGCTATCTTGCGTGCAGCAGAAGCTAAAAAAGCACCAGTTTTGATCCAAACTTCAATGGGTGCTGCTAAATATATGGGTGGTTACAAAGTTGCTCGCAACTTGATCGCTAACCTTGTTGAATCAATGGGTATCACTGTACCAGTAGCGATCCACCTTGACCATGGTCACTACGAAGATGCACTTGAGTGTATCCGAGTTGGCTATACTTCAGTTATGTTTGATGGTTCACACCTTCCAGTTGAAGAAAACCTTGAAAAAGCACGTAAAGTTGTAGAATTTGCTCATGCAAACGGCGTGTCAGTAGAAGCTGAAGTTGGTACTATCGGTGGTGAAGAAGATGGAATCATCGGTGATGGTGAATTGGCTCCAATCGAAGATGCTAAAGCAATGGTTGCAACTGGTATCGACTTCTTGGCAGCTGGTATCGGTAACATCCACGGTCCATACCCTGCAAACTGGAAAGGTCTTCACCTTGATCACTTGCAAAAATTGACAGAAGCAGTTCCAGGTTTCCCAATCGTATTGCACGGTGGTTCAGGTATTCCTGATGACCAAATCCAAGCAGCTATCAAACTTGGTGTTGCGAAAGTTAACGTTAACACTGAATGCCAAATCGCATTCGCTAACGCAACTCGTAAATTTGCTCGCGACTACGAAGCAAACGAAGCAGAATACGACAAGAAGAAACTCTTCGACCCACGTAAATTCTTGGCTGACGGTGTAAAAGCTATCCAAGCATCTGTTGAAGAACGTATCGACGTATTCGGTTCAGAAGGTAAAGCATAAGAAGCTTGTAAAAGCTTAATATAACAGGGTTTATCCAATTTGGATAAACCTTTTTTCTTTGTTTTGTCACAAATTTGCCACACTTATTTAGTTAACGAATCTAATACAGGAATAATGAGATCTTTTATTTTTTGTGCAACGTGCAAATAGATATCTGTAATACGACTGCCTCGTGTGTGTCCAACACGATCTTGAATTGCTTCGAGTGGAATTCCTTGCTCAGCTAAAAAGCTGATATGTGTGTGACGAAAAATGTGAGTTGAAATAGAATCATCATTAGTACGAGAGTTTGAGCGATGACGTTTAACATTTGGATTAGAATGACAGGAATAGCTAGTACAATAGCTTCAAATATTTTAAAGATGAGATAAAAAATAGTAATTGAACATATGGTATAATAAAATGAAATCAAGTGATGGCAACTCATCTAACTTAAATCGAAATAGTATAAAATTACGAGGAGATTATAAGATGAGCGATTATATAAAATTCAATGAAGATAGATGGAATAATGTAAAAAATGACTATACTGAGCCATTGACACATGAAGAATTAGAAGAAGCTAGAAAACATCCAATTTCTGTTGCCTTAACTGTTGGGAAAAAAGTTCCAACAGAATGGTTTGAAAAAGCTAACGGAAAAAAGATATTAGGGTTAGCTTGTGGTGGTGGACAGCAGGGTCCAGTTTTCGCTGCAAAAGGTTATGATGTCACCATAATGGATTTTTCTAAATCACAATTACAAAGAGATGAGTTGGTTGCTAAAAGAGAAGGCTTAAAAATCAATACCGTTCAAGGCGATATGACAAAACCATTTCCATTTGAAAATGAAACTTTTGATATTATTTTTAATCCAGTTTCAAATGTATATATAGAAGATTTAGAAAACATGTACAAAGAAGCCTCTCGTGTATTGAAAAAGGGTGGACTCTTAATGGTCGGATTTATGAATCCTTGGATATACATGTATGATGCTGACGTTGTATGGGACAAACCCGATGAGGAATTACTGTTACAGTTTTCACTACCTTTTAATTCAAAAGAGCTTGAAAAGGAAGGCAAGATAAGCATCAATCCAGAATATGGATATGAATTTAGCCATACCTTAGAAACTCAGATTAGAGGACAACTTAAAAATGGTCTCGCCATGATAGATTTTTATGAATCGTGTGATAAAAGACATCGATTATCACGTTATGGAAATGACTATATAGCGACACTCTGCATTAAACTATAATATTATGGAACGTATTTCAGGAGTATAGCCTATTTTATTTTCTGAAAGGGATAAAATCTAAATCCCAGTTTGTCGAAGTAAAACAATTAAATAAAATTAAAGCGAGGAAGTAAAAGCAAATAGCCGCTACTTCCTTTTTTTGTTGTCAAACATTCAAAAACGGAAAGGAGAATTTATGGAGGAACTGAAAAGCACGGATAAAAAAGTATTGGCACAAAGAGAAAGATTGGAAAGACCACCTATGAGGTTCTTGTCTATTTCAATGAAAATGCAACTGAAACAATGCAAGATAAACTTACAAGAATAATGCTGAGGGAGCTTAGGAGAAAATCGGATGAAAAAAAGATGATTTTGATTAAAAAGTCCTTGACAGGTAGCAATAGGAAAAACAGCGAAGTCTATGTCAGCTGAATACTACAAGATGGTAAGTCACGAAAAAAATCGCATGGGTCATACTTAAAATGATTTGTCCATGCGATTTTTATATTTAAGGAGCTATCGTGAGCAAAGGTTTATCTAGCAGAATAGAAATGTTTACGCTTCTTTCTTTTTAAGTAAGAAGAGACCGCTGCTTGTAGCCAGAAGAATCGTTGCGACTGTAAAGAGAGCAGAGTTTTCCTTGCTTCCTGTTTGTGGGAGCTGGGCCTGTTGAGTATTTGTTGCTTTTTGAGTTGTAGCGATAGGCTGTACTTCGCTTGTTTTCTGAGCGAGGCTTTCTAGTTGCTTTTCTTTTGCTTTCGGAGCTATCGGTTTGTCAACTGGTTTGCCTGCTTGTTTTGGCTGAGATTTTTGGTTCAGAATTTCTACAATTTCGACACTTGGTTTGTGAGTGACAGGCATATTTTTCAGCTCAGCCAATTGATCGCCAAAGACAGCGTTTGATATCCAACGATAGAAGTGAATAGTATGCAGACGATTGGTTGGATTTCCAGCATAAACAAAGAGTAGATGTTCCTTGTAATTACCAGAAATAGCAACGATTTTAATGTGTTCTTAAATTTAGTATAATAGGTTTTGAAACCGCTTACAAACAAAAACATAGATAGGAAATAAACTTCTAACAAAAGGATGAGATATGTGTAATTTCTGAAGAGTATTTGAGTCTGATATTTAAACAGCCCGCAATATTCGCAGTTTGGGTTTCTGCAAATTCATGCAGAAAACAGGCATTTATGCTACAAAATCAGTATGCAGGTCTAAATACTTGGTATCACTGGTTTAAATACATATTTGATTTTATTGACTACGTTACTGACTACGTTATTTAGCAATCATAAAGTCGATAAATTTTTCAACCAAAGCTACTCGCTGGCGCTGATTGATATGGGTGTAGAGATCAAGGGTGATCTTGATGTTACTGTGACCAAGTCGGTCAGAAATAATCTTAGGTTCTATACCTGCTTCAAAGAGCAGGGAAGCGTGAGTATGGCGAAAGCCATGGATGGTGATAGGTTTTAAATTATGTTTTTTGATAATTGATTTTAAGTTATTTTCTGGATAGGTTGCTTTAAACCAGTGGCAGCGGCGGTCTGTGAAAATGAAATTTTCATCACCAAAATATTTTTTTCCTCGGCTAAAATACATCTTTTTTTGCTGATGCTTCCAGCATTTTAATTTTTCCACCGTCATATAGTCGATCGAGAGAACTCTTTCGCTGGCAGTCGTTTTTGGCGTCTGAAAGGACCTTTTACCGTTTAATCTTACGAATGTACGATTAACGTAGAGCAAACCAGCATCAAGGTCAATATCGCTCCACTTTAACGCTAAAGCTTCACCCCGTCGCAATCCTGTATAAGCCAAAAGCCAAAAAAAGATATAAAGACCGGGCGATTTATTATTTTGGCAGCATGCCAGAAATTTCTCGAGTTCTTCTTTTGTGTAAAAATTATCTGGTTTGTCTTTTGGCTCCTGCTTTGGTTTTACTATCCGATCAAGTGGATTACGCTCAATAACATCCATCATAACCGCGAATTTAAAAATACGATTGATAACGCTGAGATAAATGCTGTACTTTGCATATTTTTTACTTAACTCAATAGCAACTTTTTGGCAATAGGCTACGCTGATATCTTCAATTTTCATTTTTTGGAAATATCGGCTCGAAATGCTGCTATACAAGGAATATACATTTTGAAAAGTAGTGGGTTTAACTGTCGTTTGATAGTTCTCCAGCCACATCTCAGCTATTGCCTGGAATGTGTAGGAAGGCTTGATCTGATCTTCCAATCCATGCTCCTCAACTTGGATTTGAAGAAGTGTTTCAGCCTTCTTGGCTTCCTTTGCAGTCTTAAAACCACGCCGTGTGGTCCGTCGTTGCTTCCCAGTCACGGGATCAACCCCTAAGTAAGTCTGTAACATATAGCGGGTCTCCCCGCTTTTAGTAGTATATTTTTTAATCATCTTTTCTCCTTTTTTGCTTGCCCGCATAGTTGAGAGAAGGAGTGATTTTTGATATACTATGATTGTATATTTTTTATCGACTCATCACCTTGACTACGAGTGATGAGTTATTTTATTTCTTCAAAACTTTTAATTTAATCCGTATTTTAAACGAATCCGAGACTCTACGGAGCCTATTTTCATCAGGAGCAAATTCTTTGTATTCCCCACCATAGATTTCCGCAATTTTTATAACTTCATTATTAGGATCAGTAGTTAATCTTAACACTTTTTTATTTTTTGACTTAGCGACATAACCTAAGTGATAACCTCTAACTACAATTTTTAAGGCATTTGGATCATATTCATTGTCAACTTCAGGGATAAATTCTACTTCTCGAATATCAAAGGTTGGATATTTGTAAAATCTTCCCCCAAAGATCAATTCTTCAGTTAGTTCTTTAGTTGAATATCCTAGATACGGTAAATCATCATATTCTTTTATAAGTTCTTGACACAATTTATCAAAGGAGTCCTTATTATATCTGAGACCTTTAATCATAAGAGTAACATCATAAAGAGTTCTACTAGCAATCTCTTCCAGTCTCACTTGCTCCTCTAACAGTTTATTTAAATAATCTGTTAGTTGTTTGATTTCATTTTCCAGTTGATCAGTATTGGTCTGAGGAGGATAAAGATTTATAAGACAAAATATAAAAATCACACAGATAAACAAAGCAAATATAGTGAGTAACAAATTTCCCAAAAAACTAATGAGGTAGGTTATTAGCAGGAGTAGAATAATCGAGCAAATTATCCAACCTCTAGAATTCTCCATTTTACTAATTGTTTTTTTATGTTGATCGATGAGTTTCTCCACTTCATCTATATTTAAAGGAGTATTAAAGTAAGTCATAGTTTCTCCTGAAAATTTATTTTTCTATTGGTATAAAATTACTAATAACTTTGCCAATGATACGAGGTTCTTCGCTGAACGGCGCGAATTTATCAGTATATTTTTCGTTAAGAGATACAAGTCGAAGACCATCATTTTCTTTATATACTTTTTTGATATAAGACTGGCCATCCCAATCTACAGCATAAATAGCACCATCGTAATCCCAACCTGTGTCCTTTATAAGAGCAACAGAGCCATTTGGAAAGGCGGGTTCCATTGAGTCGCCAAAAACCCAACTAGCTAGATCATGAGCAATATCCCTATCAAAATACACAATGTCATAGTTACGGTCTTCGTAATATGTTTCACCAATACCTGCAGATAATTTTTCAAATACATGATATTCTACCAAAGAATTTTTGGAATCATTTTTTCTATCATTTTTTTGTTCTTCACGCTGCTTTTTAGCAAATGATAAAACTTTTTCTTGACGCGGCTTTTCAAGTTCATCATATATTAGTTGGATGTCTGATTTTTGATTATAGAGGCTTTCCAAAGTATCTCCTAACAGTTCTGATTTCTTCACTCCAAAAATCATAGCCATTTGCTCTACATTTTCCATTAGAGGGTTATTTCTCCCTAATTCCCAAGCAGAAACAGCAGTAGGAGCAACTTTGAGCATCGTAGCCAAGTCCTTTTGAGTAAGTTTTCTATTTTTTCGAAAGATTTTAATATTCTCGGACAATACACTCATGTCAAGCAATCCTTTCTACAGATATTTACTTATATTATACACTTCAAGTGTAAATAACACAACTTAATTTGTAAAAAAAACAAAAAAACCTTGACACTACACTTGAAGTGTAGTAGAATGTAATTAAGTTAAGAAATAGTGGTTTCAATCCTGTCTATTCAATGCTAAAGAATACATACTTGAAAGGGGGTGAAAGTGTGCAATGGACTTTAAAGTTAGCGCGAACTCAAGCAGGTCTGACGCAAAAAGAACTCGCAAAGAAGCTAGATGTTTCTACGAATACTTATAATGATTATGAGAATTATAAAGTATCCATGAGAGTAGATAAAGCTGTTTTGTTTAGTAAAATTGTATCAATACCTTTTGATGACATTATTTTTTTTAAAAATAACTACACTTCAAGTGTTGTTTGATTTGCATTTTATAACTACGCTTGCCCGCATAGTTGAGATAAAGAGGAAAATTAAGAAAATCAAAAATAGAAAGGGAGAGTATGAAGGAACTAATATTATCCGATAATCTTGCTCAAATCGAACTGGAAATCAATCACCACAAGCAGATTGCTGGTCAGTCTATTTGGGAAATCGGTAGGCGGCTCAATCATGTGAAGGAGCATGATTTGGTTCATGGCGAGTTTAGAATCTGGCATGAAAATCTTGGTCTTGATAAAGACTTTGCTTACAAATCAATGAAGATTGCTAAAGAATTGCCAAATGTCGAAACGTTACGACATTTAGGAACAACTGCTCTGCATCTTATCGCTACGCTTCCAGAAGCGGAGCGAAGTCAACAGCTTGAACGGATTGAACAAGGTGATAATCCGACTGTAAGGGAGCTGCAAGAGGTTAAGCGTAAGCTCAATCTTGCCCAATCCGAGAATGAAGATTTAAGGAAGAAAAATGAGCAATTAGCTGAGCAGGCATTGAAAGGATTGGAAACAAAGACGATTGAAAAGGAGGTTATAAAAGAGGTGGAAGTAACACCTGCTGATTATGACTCTACTAAGTCGTTAAATCAAACTTTAATGTCTAAAAATCAGGAGCTAAGCAAGGAAAATAAGAAGCTTGAGGATGAGTTGAAAGAGCTGAAGGCTCAGGGCAACATTAGTCAGGAGATGGATGAGCTTATCAAGCAACGTAGAGGGAAAATCCAAGGCCTTGAAAAGCAGATCTCTGACTACAAGGATGTGCTGAACCTAATCAGGGTCGGTGATGAATTTTTGAATAAAATGGCCAGTCTCATCTATACCGATGAGAAGAAATTTAGAAATGCCGATGAAGTCATTGGTCTTGAAATCGACAGCATGGTCAATCGGCTCTCGACTTTTATCACCGACTTGCAAAATCTGAGAGGGCGAAATCAAGATGTAATTGAAGGAGAAATCGTATGAGTAATACAACAGTGATGCTTCCGGCGAATATGACTAAGGAAGATATGATGATCGCGATGCTGACGACGCAAAAGGAGCAAAATCAGCGTCTGGACACGATGGAAAGCAAGGTTGACTATTTGGAAAATGAGCAACCTATCCATCCGGGAGTTGCCAATGTCCTGCTGAAAAAGCGGAGGGCTAGAGTGGTCGAATGTTTGGGTGGGAAAGCCAGTCGAGCTTATCAGGATAGGAAGTTCGCTCAGGCAGTCTTTAAGGAGGCGGAGCTTGATTTTAAGGGCTACTTTAAGGTGCCAAACTACGCTATGCTCCCGAAAAAGCATGAGCTAGCTGCTATGACTTACTGGGATAACTGGCAGCCATCGAACAACACTAAGCTGGGTATCGAGGCTCGGAACGGTCAAATAGTCATGGACTTGATCTCGTGAGGTGGGTATGGAAGTTATGGATACAATGCGACTGCCACCTTTGATGTCTGATGATATGGCACGGATGTTTATACGGCAACAGGTAGATATCATCAGGGAGGAAGTGAGACGCGAAATTGAGCAAGAAAAAATCCCTTTGAATCAAAAGGAATTGATGGATATGTTTGGTTTTGATGCTAAGTATCTTAAATATTTACTTAGCTTGGGGCTAAAAAGAAGAAAGCAAGGCCGTGATTGGAAGTATGACCTTGCTGACGTTTATGAAATACTTGACCTTGCGAAAGAACATTTTATCGGTTATCAACCGAAGAAGTGAGCAAGGAGTATTTATTTGATTATAACATAGAATGGAGAAAAAATGAGTAAAATTATACAAATTAACACAGCAAAAAAACTATCCCAAGAATCTAAAAAGAAATTATCAAAAATCATCATCGACGAACTTATCAAACAAATCAATCTTTACATCAGAGAAAGTGCAAGTAATGGTTATGGTAAAGTTCGCTTCGACTTTCAGGACCTTCGAAATTCTACTTGTGATATTACTTGGGACCTAAACTTTCCCAGCAAAGAACAGGTAAGTGAAGTCTTGCAATATTTCAAAGATGGTGGGTATATCGTGAAAGAAGAAGATACTCTACTAACAAGATGGTATGAAGTTATTTGGGAGGTGGAAGATGAGCATTAAAGACGATATTTATCGTTTGAAGTACGAAAATTGGAGGGCGAGAAACTCGATTGCTAATCTGCAATTGACATTGTTGGCGCTGTGTGCTGGGCTACTGATCTTGCTGGTGGTCTTGGCTAAGACTAATATTGACCGTGAGCATCATCTAAAGGAGCTACAGTATCAAATAAATGACAACCGCGATAGTATGCGGAGAAACGCTGTGCGGATCGTCCATTTAGAGGAAGAGGACAGAGTGATGAGAGAGAAGGTGGGGATAGATGAGTGAGTTTTTGGGATCGGTTTTTATGATCGGCATTTTCTTTCTGGCGGGAATCACAGCTTGCTACATCGAAAATCGAAAGAAAGAGAAGCGGCGGAAAGAGGAAGAAATGCTAAATATGCAGGCTCTCTATGTGCTTTGGATGCAGGAGCAGGCTCTTTGTGAGGCTGCAGAGCAGATGGCAGAGGAGCGGAAGAATTGTACGCCTTCGTTCAAATATTAGGTGTATGCTATGAAATTTTTAGATTTATTTGCAGGAATCGGTGGATTTCGTCTTGGAATGGAGTCTGCTGGTCATGAATGTGTAGGATTTTGCGAAATAGACAAGTTTGCTCGCATGTCCTATAAAGCTATACACGACACGAGAGGAGAAATAGAACTACATGACATCACAGCAGTATCAGATGAGTCTATTCGAGGAATCGGACGTGTGGACATTATCTGTGGAGGATTTCCGTGCCAGGCTTTCAGCATTGCAGGAAACAGACGAGGTTTTGAAGATACACGAGGAACTTTGTTCTTTGAGATTGCTAGGTTCGCATCTATTCTCAGACCTCGATATTTATTCCTTGAGAATGTCAAAGGACTCCTCAACCATGACGGAGGAGCTACATTTGAAACCATCCTCGGAGCCTTGGATGAATTGGGGTATGATGTGGAATGGCAAGTGCTTAACAGCAAAAACTTTGGAGTCCCCAAAAATCGGGAACGTGTGTTCATTATCGGACATCTTAGAGGAGAACGTACCAGAAGAATTTTTCCTCTCTCAAGCACTGGCAGACAAGTTGATAAACATCAAGAACAGTCAACAAATACCCTTACAACCAGATACCCAAACAGTCAAGGAGTCGGATCGTACATTGTTGAAAGTGAATCGCAGAGAGTGAGGTCTATTGGTAATGTAAACCCATCTGGAAATGGGATGAACGGAGAGGTCTATGAACCAACTGGATTGGCTCCTACACTCACAACGAATAAGGGAGAGGGGGCAAAAATCATTCAAAGAGCACACGGCTACAATCAAGGTGGAGAGCATGATATAGCGCCAACCTTAACCAGTAACAGTTATCAAGAAAATAACCATGTTAAAATCTATGATTTTTACAATAAAAGGACAAAAGATGAAGTTGGTACTTTAACTGCTAATGGAGGAGTAAGCACTACGCATTGCGGGACATTTGGGGTAACAGACGGTTACCGTATCCGAAAGCTAACACCTCGTGAGTGTTGGCGACTACAAGGTTTTCCTGATTGGGCTTTTGATAAAGCTAAGGAAGTTAACTCAAATAGTCAGCTCTACAAACAAGCAGGAAATAGCGTGACAGTCAATGTTATTGCTGCAATAGCAAAAGAATTGAAATAAAAATAAAAAGGAGAAAACATGACTAAAACATTAACACTTGAAGAAAAGGTTGAGGAATGGTTTATCAACCGCAATTTGCACGAGGCTAATCCCGTGAAGCAGTTTCAAAAGCTGATGGAAGAGGCTGGGGAGCTCTATACTGGAATCGCTAAAGGTAAGTCAGACTTGACCAAAGACGCTTTGGGAGATATGCAGGTTGTGCTGATTGGTATTGAGCAGCAAATAAAAAATGGTGCTCAAATCGAAGCAAGTCCGCAAGATATGGAGCTTCTTCTTTTGGCTTCGAGTCTTGGCAATATGGCTCAAAAAATCCATAAGCATATCATGCACAATGAGACGCAGACACCGCTGGTGCGGCCTGAGCTTGTTTCACTGTATTCATCCATCCACGCTATCGCGATTCACAATCTGACCACAGCTAATGACTGTCTGGCACTTGCTTACAAGGAAATAAAGGACCGAAAAGGCAAGTTGATTGATGGAATCTGGGTGAAAGAGGAGGATTTGAAATGAAATTTTTGCCATTTTTATCCATGATTGTGATTTTGCTAGCTCTTGTGATAGCAGGGGCAATCAAAATCAACCGACTCAATAAGAGGATTGAGCAACTTGAGGCGAGAAAATTGATTACAATCCATAGAGTCGATAATGCTGGCGGCTCTATGGATGTGCTTGGAAAAATCACTGATAAAGAGGTGATTGAGGGGAAATACACGGTTACGGTTGGCGGTTACGGGAAATTCTTGGTTACTCAAGAGCAGTACGAGTCTATCAAGGTTGGAGACCCAATACCAGATTATTTAAAAGGAGTAGGAAGATGACAGAAACAATTAAACTACCAAACTACTATGAGCCTGATTGGGAAAATGCAAGATACGGCTCATTGGAAGAACTTAAAGAGTTGTTACTATACAAGCGTATCGTGAAATGGGATAAAGACTTTCTACTACTTGAAGATGGCACAAAGGTCACTATCGAAATGTCTGAAAGTGATTGCTGTGCCTCAGCATTCGGGGAGTTCCAAGAGGTATCTCTTGACGCTGTGATTACCGATATTGAAATTGGAGAACCTAAAGAAATCCCTGACCATTGGGGAACTGGTTATAAAAACAAAGTAACCATCTTCCACAATCAAAACCCGGTAGCTATTGCCAATTGCAAGGCAGAGCACAATGGCTATTATTATAGCGTAGGATCTCTAGTGATTGGCGATATTCATTTCCCAGTTGTGAAAGCATAGGAAAAGAGAAATGAAAGAAAAAACATAGAGGAGGTAGAAAATGATGAATAGCGAAAAAGTATATATAGAGGGCTATGTGGTTGGTTTTATGGTGGATTCAACGGGAACCAGAGAAAAGCGAATCCAAGTATCAAGCGGAGAAATTGTGAGTATAGACGAAAGTTTTATCCACAAATCGATTACACCAGAAAAAGTCAAAATCCCGCGGATGGTAGCGGATTGGATTAAGTTTGCAAAGTTTGAAGATTACCATTTGCTAGGTGCAATGGACGCAATCGCGACTAGTGGAAGAAAAAATCTTTACGAATGGTTTAGGGAAGATGACAACATGGATCTCTTCGCTCGAGCGTGGTTAGATGGCTACGAGGTTGAGAAAGAGAAGAGATATATTATAACTCTGAAATCAAGTAAACAAAAGTTGTACTATCACACCGAACACGAGGATTATATTTTCTCTAGCTATGATGGAGTATTCTACTCAGAATATCATACTAAAACAGATCTAGAAGAAAATGGCATGAGTTGGGTGTTTGATTGCCCAGGGATTAAAATTGAGGAGGTGGATGAATGAGTTATGATTTGGAAATTTTAGGAAAAATAGAAAACGGACAATATATCTGTATTGATGAACCTAAATATAGTTCTCCAACTTACAATCTTGGAAAAATGTTTAGGGCGGCTATGGATTGGGATTTCGACCAAGGTACTATTTACAATGTTGCTGATATTTTTGAAAATATTCAACGAGGTATAACTGAATTGGAAAGGCAACCTGAAAAATATGTACAATATGAACCTGCAAATAAATGGGGAACGGTCAATGGTGCATTAGATGTTTTGAGATCGTTAAGGGACTGTGTTCTAGAACAAGATATTGACGCGAAATATTTATATGTGAGGTGGTAATATGAAACGACCTGATCGATACCCTTACACACGAAGTCAATGGGTTGAAGAAACTGCTGATTTTTACACATACGAAAACAACCTTTATTACACAAGGCATATTTTAGCAAATAGGCTTACAGGAGAAGTCAAGAATAAGGAAACATCAGATGCAACAAAAATTTATATCATGGGATAAACTCAGGAAGAGGATATCTGTAGTTGATAGAATTTACTTCGATACCGAAGGAGTTCAGCTGCGTGATGACGGAGGATTGTATTGGCGACATTTTTACAAAAAACTCGCAGAATTGACAGCAGACAAATTCATGACCTTCAAAGAATCTGAGTGGAGATCTTTTTGTACCGAGTTGATAAGCAAGTTTAGTTTTTGGGAGGAAATTCAATGACGGTAAAAGAATTCAAAGAGAAATTAAACGAGTTCGATGATGATCTGATAATAGAAGTCATCTTGACAGACGTAGAACCATATGAATTGCTTTCGGAAGTTGATGAACGCGGATGTGTTTCCATTTATTCTGAAGAAGGTAGATATTTTGATTTTCGTCTAGGAAATTTAGGAAAATTAATAATTGAGGGGGAAGGATTTTGATCAATAACGTCGTACTTGTGGGCCGTATGATCCGTGATGCTGAACTTCGCTATACACCGCAAAATCAAGCGGTCGCAACCTTTACTCTGGCTGTTAATCGCAACTTTAAAAATCAAAGTGGTGAGCGTGAAGCGGACTTTATCAATGTTGTTATCTGGCGTCAGCAGGCAGAAAATCTTGCTAATTGGGCCAAAAAAGGCGCTCTAATCGGAATTACTGGTCGCATTCAGACTCGTAACTACGACAATCAGCAAGGCCAGCGTGTCTATGTCACAGAAGTCGTTGCAGACAACTTCCAGCTTTTGGAGAGTCGTGCAAGCCGTGAAGGGCAGTCTTCAGCTGGCACATCCAATCAAGCACCGAATTTTTCCCGTGATGAAAGTCCTTTTGGAAATCCAAACCCAATGGACATCTCAGACGATGATTTACCGTTTTAAGGAGAAATGAATGATTGAAGATGTATTTGAATTATTAAACTTCTTTCCAGATGCTTTTATAAATAGTGAAAAAGAATTGATTTTGATTCCAAAAATAAATTTATTTTTCCAGCTAAACGATGTCCAAAATAGACGAGACTTGATTTATAAATTACTTGCTTGGTGTAGTTATGATTTTTCAAAATCTAAAAAAGCTTTAAACCAGTTGAACAAGTTTTTAAAAACAAATTTTGAGACGCACGAAATGGAATATATTTATAAAAAAATAGGAAACGGTGCAAACAAAGATTTATCTTATAAATTTATTGATAGCGATTTTGACATGGAGGTTTTAGATGACTAAACTGATCGACTTCGGTCGTTGCCTTGGAAAAACGACAATGGCTATTTTAGAGAGTCATGCGACTGGCAGCAGAATTTTGGTTGCTACTCAAAAAATGGCAGAAAACACCTTTAGGATGGCGCAGGAATTGGGCTATGCAATACCTTATCCAATATGCGTCAACGATTTGGTTCGCACTCCTCATGTGTACTCAACAAAAGAGCACCTCATCATCGATAATGTTGAGATGGTGTTGCGGGAGATGCTTTACAATGAGATTGATACAATCACCTTTGACAATCGTACGATTGACCCTGAAGACCGCTATCTCGAAGAAATCAAAACTTTAAAGCAAGAAGTGGATGCTTGCTACAAGGAGAAGGCTGAGCTTTATCAGGATATACATGATAAGGATGAGCACATTGAGCGGCTCAAGCGCAGCAATATCGAGCTCACGCAAGCTCTCTCAGATACTATCTATACTGATATGCGAGCTAAAGCACGATATAGGCAGCAGGGGCGCAAATGGCGAGCGAGGTAGAAGGGTGGATACAAAATGAAATTAAAATACAGGGACTTACATATTATCAAGCATGCCTTGCAGCACTATATCTGTCGAGACAACCCTCAAGAAGGAGATTTGCTGCAGGAGGAGAATTTATTAAACAAAGTCAAGGAAGAAATCAACTGGTTTAAAGAAAATATCATCAAATCAGGAGGAGATTATGGCACAACGGAGGATGTTTAGTAAAAAAATAACAGATACGGACAAATTTCTGGAAATGCCATTGTCAACTCAGGCACTCTACTTTCACTTAAATATGGGTGCTGATGACGATGGATTTGTTGACCGTCCCAAAACAATCCAGCGGATTGTTGGCGCAAGTGATGATGATTTGAAGCTTTTATTAGCTAAAAATTTCATTATCTCTTCTGACACCGGGATTGTGGTTATCAAAGATTGGCGCATCCATAATTACATTCGCAAGGATACCTACCAACCCACGATTTACCAAGCAGAAAAGCTGGCTCTTGAGCCTCAGATGGCTCAACTTCCAAAACCGTCCACGAGCCGTCCACGAAAAGTTGACGCAGGTAAGGATAGGATAGGTAAGGATAGGATAGGTAAGGATAGGGAAGATAAGGATAATATACTATCTCCTTCTGAGGTTAATATTCTGCAATTATTCCAAGACGAATTTAGGCGAATGCTGTCAGGCTTTGAAATCGAAGAAATCAATCATCTGATAGCAGAAAATAATCAAGACTTAGTGATTGAAGCTTTGAAACTAGCAATCCAAAACGGGAAGCCTAATATCAAATATATATCTGGCATCTTGCGAAATTGGGAAAATGCAAATGTAACCACGGTCGAGCAAGCTAGAAATATAAGCAAGGCATCAAAGAAGCAACGACAAAAGAAGGAGGCTGAGGACGAATGGGGATTTTAGAAATGATTGCTGCGTTTGAGCACCTATACTACCCTTTATCAGACCAGATGAAAGAGCTTTTGCAAAAAGCGAGCTTGGAAGTAGTCAGTCAAAAGCTAGCGGACATGGCTAGCTGGTATGCTGCCGGGGGAGTCTTAACATGGTAGTCAATCCTTTTGCTGCTCTGCTGGCTCTGCAAGCAGAAAATACATCAGAAATCTGCGAGAAGCACAATATCCCGAAAATCAGAATCTTTAGGACCGGAAATATCGTCTGCTCTGCTTGTGAGAGCGAGAAAATCGAAGCTGAAAATCAAAAGCTAGTAGATAACTTTGCAGCCGCGGACAAGGAAAACAAGCGACAGTTTTATCTAAATAAGTTTTCCTTGTTTGACGAGATTCTGGCCAATGCTACATTGGATAATTATGATACACCGACCACTGCAGAAGCTCAGAAACTTTCTGCGGCAGAGGGATTCTGCTCAGAGTGGATTGATGGGAAGAGAAATAATATCATTTTCGTTGGCAATCCTGGCACTGGGAAAAGTCATTTAGCTTTCGGAATTATCAAACGTGCCTCTGAAATGACCAAAGAATATGCTATTTTCATGAATGTGGCTGATTTATTTAGCATTTTGAAGAAGGATTTCTCGCAAGAATTCTATATCCTTGAGCAGATTTCTAAAGCTAAATTTTTGGTTTTGGACGATTTGGGCATGGAAAATAATACAGAGTGGACCTATCGCGTCCTGTATTCGATTCTCAATAATCGCTCAAATACGCTCATAACTACAAATATGAGTGCGGATAAAATTGAAGAACGATACGGCAGACCTTTCCTCGATCGGATCATGAAAGGCGTGGACAAGGAACACGTCCTGAAATTCGATGATTTGAAGAGTAAGAGGAGGGATTATTTTTAAATAAATGTTTGTTTTAAAACTCGGAAATCGCAAGAGAAAGCCTTTTCTGATGACTGTGAGCTTTGACTCAACTGGAATCAAAGCATCATTTTCAGAAGAAGATAAGGCCATGCGATTTGTCAGTCGTGGGGCCGCGGTGCAGGTCTCGCATGCTTTATTTACTGCTTACGGGCAGTTTTATCCAGTGGAGTTGGATAGATGAGTAAAGGAGATAGATAGTTATTAGTGATTTTTTAAATATGGATTGCTTGCCAGCAATGAGAAAATACCCTGATAATTATTTTGACTTAGCCATTGTGGATCCTCCGTATTTTTCAGGACCTGAGAAAAGAAAATACTACGGAAGAAAAATCAGTCCAATAGGTGTCAAAAGATTATACGGCGAAACTTCTGAATGGGAGGTGCCTGATAAAGAATATTTTGATGAATTATTTAGAATATCCAAACACCAAATTATTTGGGGAGTAAATTATTTTGATTACTCCTTTTCTTCCGGTCGCATAGTTTGGGATAAAGTAAATGGGGAGTCTAGCTTCTCTGATTGTGAGATTGCGTACTGCAGTTTGCATGATAGCGTTAGACTCTTTAGATACATGTGGAATGGTATGTTACAGGGAAAATCAATTTCTGAAGGGCATATTCAGCAAGGGAATAAAAAACTAAACGAAAAAAGAATACATCCAACTCAAAAACCGGTGAATTTATATCGCTGGCTTATCCAGAAATATGCAAAAGAGGGCTACAAAATACTGGACACACACGTTGGTTCGGCAAGCAGCTTAATAGCATTTGAAGAAGCTGGATTGGAATATATCGGATTTGAAAAAGACGAACAAATCTTCAAATCTGCTCTAGCCAGATTAGAAGATTACAAATCGCAGTTAAAATTATTTTGAGAAATGAGGAAAAATTATGAAATTTTTAAAAAAAATGATCGCAATCGTATTTATGGCAATGACTTTGATTGGCTTGGCTGCTTGTCGGGAAAGCAAGAAAGTTTCACACAACATCAGCCAAGAAGCAGATAATTTCAACGTTGTGCGACGGGTAGCAGTGATCAATACCCGAACTGACAAAATTGAATTTGAAGTGATTGGTCGTATTTCTGTCGAGACAGAAGCAAACGATGGCAAGCGCCTTGAAATTTTGGTTGAAACAGAAAAGGGTGTGTACAAGAAGCATATGGTAAATTTGACCGGGTGGAATATGTATGTCATCGAGGACCTTGAAGGTGCAAAAGTGAACCAGTACAAATACGAAGTCAACTATATGCCAGAAAGCATTATTCCGTTTGAAATCACAAATAAAAAGTAGGAGAATTTTATGAAGAAAAGAAATGCTGAAAATTTTAGTCAGAGTGCAGCTGGTTGTTTTGTTGGGTTGGCAGCAGGCATCACTCTGATATTTACCTCGGCTTGTATCGTGCAATATGGCTGGAATGAGATTGTGACTACAGTTGTTTCGGTTGACAAAATTACCATTTGGCAGGCACTTGGCCTAGATACGCTTATAACTTTTATAACTTATTCAAATTCAAGAGGAGATGATCAGAGTTTTAAAGAAAAAGCGATATCAATTATTAGTTATCAAATCATTGTACTTGTGATTCTGCTCTTAGCTAGTTACTTTATCAAATAACGAAAATGAAAGGATATAAAAGTGCGTATAACAGAAACAGACCTAAATGCTCTGGACAACAAACTACTAAGATACTCTGGTATCAATCGTGAAATTGCTTTGAGACGTGAAGAGTTGATCCTTCCTCATAAAGAGGACATTAGCATTGGCAGCAAGGGCAACTCTGTCTCTAGACCAACAGAGACAGCGGTTATCAAACTTGATAGCGATGTAAAACTGAGAAACCTAATCTTGTTTAAGGACACAGTTGAAGCATTGCTCGAAGGACTTGACGAAGAACAAAAGAAAATTTTCAACCTACGCTGGATGAATGCAGCTTCAATCTTTTATTACACTTGGGAAGAAATCGGGGAGCAGCTGCATTTCAGCAGAAAAACTATTTACAGGAAGCGCAGAGTGATTTTAGAAAAATTTGCTCAGCTTCAATAAAAAATAAGATGACACAAAAAACGCTTCTTGTGTCACGAATTTGATGATATTATGATAGCATGCAGATTGTGAATGATTTGCAAAGATGAATTTCATAGAATCTCCTAAAAAAGGAGCGCAGAGATGCGTTCTTTTTTTGTTTGCAAAAAATAGAAAGGCGGTGAGGTTATGTGGCAGTTGTAGAACCGATCAGAAATCGGGACGATGTTAGATTGATGATGGAATGGTTGACGCTGCATAGTGCGGTCAAAGAGTCAGATCGACAGCGTAACCTCATGCTGTTTCTGGCTGGTGTTAATCTTGGTTTTCGGATTGGCGATATCGTCAAGCTAAAGGTCAAGCATGTCAAAGGTTGGCACGTCCAGATTGTGGACGAAAAGACTGACAAACCAACTAAAAGAAAGATGCCAAAGAAATTTAAAGTTGCAATGCGGAAGTATATCGAGGACAAGAAAGATGAAGACTATCTTTTCCCGAGCAGGAACGGCAAGCACCAGCATATCAAACCAAACACGGCATATAAGATTATCAAGCGTGCTGCTGAAGAAGTTGGGCTAGAAAACATAGCGACTCATTCGATGAGAAAGACCTTTGGTTTATTTATGTATGAGCAAACCAAGGATGTTGCTTTAATAATGGACCTACTCAACCACTCAACGCAGAGGATTTCGCTACGATATATTGGTAAAAATCAAGACTCACAAGACAGAGCCATGACTAAGTTTCAAGGATTTTAAATTTTTATTTGCTATCTAATTCATAGTTTTGAGGAAACGATGAATTGAAAATATGCATGTGAGATAAACGCTTGATAAATCTGGATTAAAACCCATGCAGCGAATTCACTAGAATATGTAAAACAAGGAATTGGAACTATAAAAATAAAGGAATTTACAAAGTTATGAAAAGTATTATCAAAAAAGTATTTGCTAAAAGAAACATCAAGAAAAGACCAGTAGGAAATATTAGTCTATTTGTTGAAATAGAAAATATCTCAGAGTTAAAAGAGCTGACTAAAGAATGTTGTGAAGCTATCGAACATTTGAACAATTGCATTGATAAGCTAAACAAGTTTGAAATCAAAGTATCAACATCATTGACTGATGATTGATGTTTCTACTCGCGAGGAACGCAGAGAGTTTTACAACTCAGTCGAGTGGAAGACACTCAGAAAGCAAGCACTCGAACGAGACCATCACGAATGCGTTTGGTGCAGAGATGAAGGTCGAGTCACGATTGATAGTTTAGAGGTTGATCACATCAAGGAGCTAGAGTTCTTTCCTGAGCTAGCTCTGGAACTTGATAATCTTAGAACTCTTTGCAAAGAATGTCACAATAAACGTCATGGACGTTTTCAATTTCGAAAATCGAAAAAATTGCAAGAGAAAAATTTTCGATCAGATGAATGGTGGGGAAATTAAGATACCCCCCCGGTCAAAAAAATCGCAATAAAATCTCGTTTTGGGAACCGGTGGATGGGGTCAACTGTCCAAATTTTTAACAAAATTTTAAAGGGGGTGGGGGGTAATGGAGGAATACTCAGAAAAAAATATAAAAGAATTAGAAAATCAGCTACTTTCTAAAATTGGTTATTTTAGTCCGAGGAAAAAGGATGCAGTGGCATACGAAAAAGTGAATCGTTATCTTTATCTCGTCAGGTTATTGTATGAGCTGAAGGCTCGTCTCAACGAGGACGGTTTGGTTATCACGGTTCATAATGGGCAGCAAAGATTTCAAAAGGCGAACTCGCTTATCAAGGAAATCAATTCTACCAGCAATCAGCTTCTGGCTATTGAGCGGTCGTTTAATTTTGAGGTGGAAAACTCGCCTGTTGAGAAACCTACGTCTGGAAGTGACTTGCTATGATCTCTCATCCGCTAGTTGATGAATACATCGGAATGGCTGAGCGTGGAGAGATTGTTGTCAATCAAGAGAGAAAGTTGCTTTTTAAAATTATCAGGGAGAAGATCTATCCTCGGGATGATCTTTATTTTGATAATGATTTGATTGATAAGTTCATTCGGTTTGCGGAAAAGAACTTTTTTCCTTTAGCTAAGTACCAGCTTTTCTTGACTCCGTTTATCTTTCTTTTTCGGAAGGAGGACGGGGAGCCTCAGTTTGATGAATTTTTGCTGACCTTGGCTCGTGGGGGTGGTAAGAATGGTTTTATGTCAGCAAGGGACGCTTTTTTCATCAGCCCTATCTATCCAATCAGAGATTATGATGTGACTATCACTGCCAACTCTGAGAAGCAGGGTAAGGTTTCCTTTGAGGAAGTGTATGAGACGGTTCAGCGTCGTGGTCTTGAGGATCATTTTTATCTCACGAAGATGTCTATCACAGGTCGAGCGAATAACTCGGTCTTTTCTTTTCGGACGAATAATCCGAAGACCATGGACTCGGCTCGTGATGGCTGCCTAGAATTTGACGAGATTCACCAGTTCGAAGATGACAAGGCTGTGAAAGTGCAGCGGTCAGGTTTGGGTAAGATTGCTCATGCTCGAACATTCTACAACGGGACGAATGGATATGTGCGTGAGGGATTTTATGACAAGATGATTGATAAGTCAATGCAAATCTTAAACGGAGAACTGGATGAATTTCGGCTATTTCCTTTTATCTGCAAGCTTGATAGTGCGGATGAAGTGGATGATATGAAGAACTGGTCAAAAGCTAATCCGATGCTGGATGAAGATACTCCCTATGCGAAGCGTTTACTGGCTCGGACTAAGGCGGACTATGACGATCTTGTGCTGGAGCCGTCTGGCCGTCAGGAATTTATGACAAAACGTATGAATCTTCCTGAAGCGGATCTTGAAAAAGATGTGACGACTCGTGAGAAGCTGTTGGCTTGTCTGCGGTCGCCGGGTATCGACTTAAAGGGGCGGTCTTGCGTGGCTGGGTTTGACTATGCGAGTATCCGTGACTTTGCAAGTGTCGGCTTACTCTTTAAGCATGGTGATGATTTTATCTGGAAACAGCATTCATTCGCCCGCAAGGCATTTTTGAAGGCCTTTAAGCTGAAGGCACCTATCGAAGAATGGGCAGACAAAGGCTTATTTACGATTGTGGATGGTCCGAGTATTGACCCTCGCTTGCTAGTCGCAAAGCTGACGGAATGGAGTGAGGTCTATAACATCGAGCTTGTCTGTGCGGACGGCTTCCGAATGGATTTGCTGAAACCGCTATTGGAAGAGGCTGGCTTTGAGCATGAGTTCCTAAGAAACCCCGGAGCGATTCAATCGAAAGTTGCTCCATTTATCGAGGATGGCTTCGCAAATGAGCGTTTTGTCTTTGAAGACGACCACTCTATGCTTTGGTACACAGACAATACTTATGTCAAAGAGGATAGGGATGGCAATAAACGGTTCTTGAAGAAGGAGCCTGTGCGTCGGAAGACGGATGGTTTCCATGCCTTTATCGCTGCGGTCTTTAAGCGGGAATTGATACAAGAGACAAATGTTGGTGAGTTTCTTGATGTGATTAGTAATTGGGAATTTTAAAGTTGAAAGGAAATATAGATGAACAAGCGAATTAAGAAGAAAAAGCGTCTTGAGCTGGAAATCCAGAAACTTCAAACAGATTTTCGCGTGCTGAGTCGCGAAAATATGGACTTGGATAAAAAACTGACGGAGTACAAGACTGAACTGAACACATTGCGTCAAGCACAGGAACGGCATGAAGTCATCTGCAGTGAAAATGTGCAGGCGACGAATGAAAAATTTAGCAGTATCAAACAAGAACTGAAAAAGCCGTTTTGGAGACGGTAATCGTTTGGGTGGGTGGTTGGCAAAATAACTTAGAAAGGAGGGGAGATTGTGGGCTGGCTTGATATTTTTAAAGCTCGTAAAGAAGTCATCACTGGTTTTGACTTTGATGATTTAGAGCGGATTTTTGGGAGTTTGTATCTCAAAAGCTTGGCCGTGGACAAATCGGCAGAGTTTGTGGCTCGTATCTTTGCGAAGTCTGAATTTCGCTACATGGTCGAAGGAAAGCATGAGCATTCCAATTGGGACTATCTTTTGAATGTCCGACCAAATCGGAATGAGTCCGCTTCAGAATTTTGGCAAAAGGTGATTTATCGTCTATTGACCAGAAATGAAGTGCTTATCATTTTGTCAGATGATGATCAGCTGTTAGTCGCGGATAGTTTTACGCGGAAACGATATGCGGTCTATGATGATACGTTTGAAATGGTATCTGTGCGAGACTATACGTTTCAGCGTAAGTTTGCTATGAGCGATGTGATTTTCTTGCAGTACAACAACAATCGGCTACAAGAGTACATCAGTGACTTATTTGCAGACTACGAAAAGCTACATAGTCGCTTGGTTGAGGCCTTGGGTCGTAATAATCAGATTCGTGGTATCCTCAACACCAAGTCAAACGGCACCTTTAACGAGGAAAGGCTTAAGCAGATGCAAGAATATGCTGATGGTCTTTTCAAATCCTTTACTACAAAAACGGTGGCTATCGTTCCAGCTCAAAACGGGCTGGACTACAACGAATTGACAAACACGGTTGGGACTTCGAATCTGTCTGTGGACGAGATTAAAAAGCTCCGAAGGCAATTTGATGATGAAGTGGCTGATATACTAGGCATCCCTACGGCGCTCATGCACGGGGATATGGCTAATCTGGCCAATAGCCAGAAGATGTTTACTAGCTATTGCTTTGAATCGCTGGTAAAGAAAGTATCTGATGGACTCAATCATGCCATAGTGGGTAGTAATGATTATTATCGGCAACGATTCTTTGCGATTGTCGGCGAAGGTCAGAGAGATAAGTTTGCTCTGGCTGAAAACATTGACAAGCTAATCTCCTCTGGTGCAATGCTAATCAACGAAGTTCGGGCAGAGTTAGGGCTTGAGGCAGTGCCTTGGGGCAATAAACCGGTCATGACGAAGAACTATCAGATTGGCAAGGAAATAGAGGAAGGGGGTGAGAAAGAAGATGAAGGTCATTCCGATTAAGGGAACAATTATTTCAAACAATAACAAGTGGATCTACGAGCTGTTTGAGAGAGAAGCAACAGCTCCGAAAGATATCGAGCTGCCTGATACTGGGGAAGATGTGGAAGTACATATCAACTCTGGTGGCGGTGATGTCTATGCTGGTAGCGAAATCTATACGGCTTTGCGTGCCTACTCTGGTCGTATAACTGTGAAAATCGTAGGGATTGCGGCAAGTGCTGCTAGTGTCATTGCGATGGCTGGTGATACGGTAGAAATCAGCCCAACGGCTCAAATCATGATCCACAACGTGTCTTCTGGTGTCTATGGGGACCATAATGCTTTGGAGCATGAGGCAGCTGTGCTAAAAGGCTTTAACAAGTCTATTGCGAGTGCTTATGTCCACAAGACAGGAAAAGCTTTGCCTGACTTGTTGGAACTGATGAATCAGACTACTTGGTTTGATGCTGAGGCGGCCGTTGAGAATGGTTTTGCGGATAAGGTGATGTTTGCGCAAGAAGTGGCTCCACTTTTAGTAGCGAGTGAAACACCAATGATCCCGCAAGACTTTATCGAGCGGATGCAGGCTACTATGACTCCTGATGTGGACAAGATTGCTGAGCTAGTGGCTCAAAAACTGGAAGAGCATGAGCCAGAAAAAGTGAAAACTGAAAATAAGAAAGCGGCTGAACCTAGTGGTTTCGGTCGTTTTGCATTTTAAGAAAGGAAAATTTAAAAATGGGAATGAAATTATCAAATGAATTTAAAACAGCTCGTCAGAACTTTCTGGATGCTGTTGCAAACAATGAACCCGCTGAAAAGCAAGGGGAACTTTATGAAAAGATGCTTGATGCCCTTATGGAAGAAGCCAAGAAAACAGCCCGTGAAGAAGTAGACGGTCTGGTGGCAGTGAGTCCACTTGATGAAAAATTGTCTCTTCGTGAGCGTGAATTCTTCAACAACTTGGACAAAAAAGCACCAGACAAAATTGAAAAGCTATTTCCTCAAGAAACTGTTGACCGTATCTTTGAAGATATGGTGCAAGCTCATCCATTGCTTGAGCATATCGGACTTCGCAACGGTGGCCCTCGTCTGAAATTCCTGACCTCAAATACGACAGGTGTGGCAGCTTGGGGCAAAATCAATGACGAAATCAAGGGTCAATTGACTGCTGGATTTGGCGAAGAAGAAGCTATCCAGAACAAACTGACTGCCTTTGTCGTACTTCCAAAGGATACAGAAAAGTTTGGTCCGGGCTGGCTCTACTCTTTCGTCTCTACTCAGCTAACAGAAGCTTTCGCCGTTGCACTTGAAGCGGCATTTTTGAATGGCGATGGAGATGAAAAACCAATTGGCTTGTCTCGCACCTTGACAGGAACGGTTGCGGCAGGAAAAACAACCTATAGTGCTAAGACTTCATCTGGTGATGTAACCCTTGGCTCTAAAGGTAAGACCACTGAAGAAAAGGCCAATATCACTCTTAAGGAATTTAAGGAAATCTACAAGTACCATGCGACTAAGTCAAATGGCAAGCCAGTCGTGACTCGTGGCAACATGGTCATTGTAGTAAATACCAGTGATGAGCTTGATTTCACCACACAATTTACCACTTTGAACAGTCTCGGGGTATTTGTCACTAATTTGCCATTTAACCCTATCGTCGTGCCGTCAGTAGCGCAGGAAGCTGGAAAAATCACTACTTTTGTCAAGGGTCGTTATGATGCCATCCTTGGAGGAGGTATTGAATTTGGTAAATTTGACCAAACTTTAGCACTTGATGACTTAAATCTCTATACAGGGAAGCAGTTTGCCTACGGGAAACCACATGATGAGAAAACGGCTGCTGTGTGGGAATTGAAACTGAAATAGGTGGTGATAGCCTATGGAAGAGGCAAAAGAACTTCATCCACTCCTCACAGCTTTTAAGGAGCGGATGAGGATTTTTCATAGTGGAGAGGACGCAAACCTGTCACAAATGCTCGAAAGCTCTGAGGCGGCTATTCATGGCTTAGTGGGAAGTAAGGACACTAGCGATCCACGAGTGCGAGAACTGGTGATAGAGCGTGCACGATATGCCTATAATGACCAAGTTGAATTTTTCTACGGAAATTTTCAAGGGGATTTGATGGCATTATCATTGGAAAATTACAAATCGGAGGAAAAGAATGATTAAGGTCTTAAAAGAATTTTATGACTTGCAAGCTGGGGAGCTTCGTCAAGAGGGAACTGAATTTGAAGCGACAAAAGAGCGCTTTGATGAATTGAACGAAGCTTTACCTGACTATGTCGAATGGAGCGAACTAAAAGAAGATGGCGCAAAGTCGAAAGTAAAAGGCAAAAAGGATGAAGTAGCTGCTAAGGATGAGCTACCAATCTAATCGCCCTCACTATCTCTACAAGAAGCCTGAAGCGACAAATGGAGACCTGAGAACCCCCGTCACTTTCTATACTTCAAAGGTGGCGGAGGGACTCGACGGTCGTGATGTCAGCCATGAAAAGGTATTTCATACGATGGGGCAGGTCTACTCTCCTAGTATGAAAGATATCGAAATCGCAATAGGTAAAGCGATGAAAGCTAAAATGACTGTTAAAATCCGTGATCCACTCTCTGACTATCAGCCTGATAATCGTCATTTTGTAGAAGTGGAGGATATTCGCCTGAAAGGCAAGAAGTGGCAAATCATTGATGTGCGTCCTGATTATGATAATCGGGATTTTTTGATCGTTGTAATCGGAGGTGGTCGCGATGTCTAGCGGAGCCAATGTGAGAGGCATTGAAGAAGTCTTGAGGAACATGGAGGCTAAGCTGGGACCCGAAAAAGTGAGACGGGTGACTAGTCGAGCCTTGAAAGGTGCTGCTGAAGAGACTCTGGAAGATTTCAAGGGAGCTTTAGCGGTCTACAAGCGTACTGGTGAGACTGTTGAGAGTGCAACTGTCGGACGGGTCACTGGTGCGATGGAAGATGTACCGACTATCAAATTAGGCTTTGGTGCTGGCTCTCGTTGGCGCTTGGTGCACTTGAATGAGCTTGGCTATGCTAGAAATCCTCATCCTCGGGGCTTTGGCGTGATCCGTCGCTTTTCGGAAGCTAACGGCCAGAAATACAAATATCGTGTAGCAAGTAGATTGAAGATAGAGGGGTTTAGATAGTGGTCAAAGATAAACTCGATGAGCTCTACAACGCCTTACAAGCAGATGAGGAGCTGGCTGGTGTCTGTATCAAGTCCTTTAATAGACCAGAGTCCTTGGCAGAGGATGAGACGAGTATCGTTATCATCCCGCTGGGACCACCGATACAGGCTGCTCATGGAAGCAATACGAGTCTAGCCAAGGTTTTTCTCTATCAGGTCAATGTAGAGTCGGTGGATCGGATGGAGTGTAAAAAACTCCAAAGAAAAATTGAGAAGATTTTTGAGGAGGAAGGTTTTTACCAGATCGCAGGCGATCTGGATAGCTGGATCCCTGAAATCAAGCGTTATGTCGATGCTCGTACCTATCGAGGTGTGAGCAGACTGTATGAAGAATATTAGAAAGAAGAGGTGCTGTAATGGCATTTAAAGGTTTTAAACGTATGACAATTCGTATCTTGGATGGAAGTGCTACTCCAACCTTGGGTACGAATCTTTTTGTAATCGAAGGTAAGACAGGTAAGGGGGCAACACGTACCGCAAAAATTACTGGTCTAGCTAGTGATCCAGTAAAGACTTTCGGAAGTGACATCGCCTATCATGTTTCTAATATCGGTGTGGGTGATGTAAAAATGGAAATGACTGCTATTGACCTGCCTTGGGAAATGCTCGCTAAAATTTTAGGTCACAAAGTGACAGGGAAAATCGTGAGCATCGGGGCTACTACTGTCGCTCCGTATTGCTCAATTATGCTAGAAACGAAGACCCCATCAGGTGAAAACGCTTATGTCGGTCTGTATAAAGGACAGTTCTCTATGGATGGAGAAGACCTAGAAACATTGAAAGATAAACAAGAAGAATTGTCAGATGACACTTTGAGTTTCGCAGCCATCGCTAGTGATGATCCAGCAACAGAGGGAGAGTATTACACTCGCGTAGTAGGGCCTGATGAAACAGAACTCAAGAAGTTTAAAGGTCAGCTCAAAATAGGAGCAGCTGCATAAGGAAGGGGCGAGAGCCCTTTCCCTTTTTTAGAAAGGAAAATTTATGTCGAAGGTACAATTTACTATCAAAAATGAAAAAGGTGAAGATGTCCTGAAAACGAGTAAGGAAATCACCACCAAAGACTATCGTGATTATCTGGTTTTAAACGACTCATTGACTGATGAATTGAGCGATGTTGAGAAGCTAGATAAACAGTTAAACTTTATTGCTTCGCTCTTTGAAGATGTGGAAGTGAATCAGCTACTTGAATTTACAGATTTTGGTCAAATTGTTGCCATTTTCGCTGATATCTACACTCATTTGGTGGGTGATGTGGACCCAAAGGAGAAAGCCTAGAGCCCGGCGAAGCTTTAAGGCGGTTTTATAGCTTTGTTAAAAAAGCCACAGAAGGTCCCTATGGTATGAGTATCCGTGATGTCATGGAGACGAGCTGGGAAGACCTTATGGCGGTATTAGATAGCGTAGAACCTCAGAAAGAAGCTGGTTTTGTGGATCTTCTGGATTTTTCTGAAGATATATAGAGCAGGAGGAAACTAAATGGCAGGTGGAACACCTTTAGGCCAAATGTATGTGGAGCTAGGGTTGGACGTGTCTAAGTTTAATCCTACGCTAAATGGGGCGAAAAATGCCGTTAAATATTTCCAGAGCAATGTCCGAGCCTTGGATAGCTCTCTGAAAAACAATGGCAAGAATGCTGACTTACTACAGGCGAAGTACAAGACTTTAGGACAGGCAATTGAGGCACAGCGCAAGGTCTTGGATGAGATGAAAAAGGGCTTTGATAAGCTGGAACCGGGAACAGCTCGCTTTGATAAAGCTGCCGCAGATATCGAACGTGAAAATGCCAAACTGGCCGCAATGGAAGGTCAACTCCGAAAAGTGGAGCAGGCTTTGATAGCGGTTGGTCGAGAGAATAGCTTTGCTGGTCGGCTCAACAAAATCAGCGACAGTCTGCTAACAAACGGAGAACGACTCAAAACGTTTGGTAAGAACGTTTCCGACGTCGGTGGAAAGTTGACGACAGGTATCACTGCTCCGCTGGTAGCTAGTGCAGGACTTGTAGTCAAGGCCGCAATGGACTATGAGTCTGCTTTTGCTGGCGTTAAAAAGACCGTCGATGAAACTGCCACAGTGTCATATGCGAAACTGTCCAGCGGTATTCGCCAGATGGCTAAAGAGCTACCAGCGAGTGCGGTAGAGATTGCCAATGTAGCGGAGGTCGCTGGTCAGCTGGGAATCAAGACGGAAGACATCCTGAAGTTCTCTCGCACCATGATTGATATGGGCGAGTCAACTAACTTGAGTGCTGAAGAGGCGGCAACGGCTATTGCTAAGATCGCTAATATCATGGGCTTAAGCTCGGACGATTACTCACGCTTCGGAGCTTCTGTGGTTGATCTCGGGAATAACTTTGCAACGACCGAAAAAGATATCGTAGAGATGACCAATCGTCTAGCTGCGGGAGGTCGTTTGGCTGGTCTGACAGCTCCTGATATCCTCGGCCTTGCTACGGCTATGAGCTCGGTTGGTATCGAAGCTGAAGCGGGTGGTACTGCCATGACTCAAACACTGACAGCCATTGGTAACGCTGTGTCTCTGACTGGAAAAGGCGCAGCTGAAAAACTAGAGCTGATTGCCAATACTGCTGGCATGACCTCAGAGCAATTCCAGCAAGCTTGGAAGGACAAACCTGTCCAAGCCCTGCAAGCCTTTATCAAGGGCTTGGAAAATGCTCATAAGTCTGGAGAGAATGTCAATGGCATTCTTGATGATCTGGATATGAAGGGCATCCGTCAAAGCAATATGCTGAAATCCTTGGCTCTAGCCTCAGATAAGATGACAGCTGCAGTTGATCGCTCGAATAGTGCTTGGAAGAAAAATACAGCTTTGACTGAAGAAGCAAGCAAGCGATACGCGACCACTGAATCTCAATTCAAAATGTTTAAGAATCAAATCACGGACATTGCGATTGAGTTTGGCGGACCTTTTCTTAAAGCAATGCGGGATGGATTACAAGCGGCTAAACCATGGATTCAAAACTTGGCGGATATGGCTAAAGCCTTTAGCAATATGAGCACTGAGCAACAGCAGAATATCCTCAAGTGGGGCTTACTTGCTGCTGGGGCTGGTCCAGCTCTTACTATCTTTGGTAAGGGTATCACTCTTGCTGGCACCTTGACTAGAGGACTAGGCTGGCTGACAAAAGGTCTTAGCAAGGTGGCAGGTGGTGCCTCTATCCTACATAAGACATTCCAAGCCTTTCGGACAACCGGAAACTTGGCTGAAGCCTTTAAATCGGCAACTAGCGGTGCAACTGCTCTGAGTAGTGCTACAGCTACAGCGACTACTGGCGCTACAGCATTGAGCGGCGCGACTGTATCGGCATCTGGGTCGGCTGGGCTACTTGGAAAAACCTTGGCTACTCTAGGAGGTCCAGTAGGTCTTTTGGTTGGAGGCATCGGCTTAGTTACGGCTGGCTTGGTCTACCTTGGAAACCAGAAAGACAAGGCTCGAATCAAGGCGGAAGAATTTGGCACGCAACTGAGTGAAACGGCTCGTAGTGACTTGCGTAGCTTCCAAAAAGTGGTTGACGAGACTAGCAACACAGTCGCTAATTTTGGAACCCACGCGGGGGATGCTGACAAAGTTGCAGGATCTTTTAAAAAGCTTTATGAAGAAGTAGTTAGCTCTGCTGACAAGGCAAATAAACGTGTCCAAGAATTGGCAGACAAGTGGGGAATTAGTCCTGAAAATGTGGCTAAGGCTCAGGAATATAACAATCAGATGGTAAGCAATACCGAGGCGATGATGAATCAAATCAATGATATCTATCAACGCCACAACGGTGATGCTAGCAAGTTTTCGAAGGAAGAAAAAGAAATCATCCTCAACAATCAGAAAGAGATGATTTCCGCGAAGCTAGAGCTTATGAATCTCTCTGCTAAAGAGCAGAAGGCAGTATTACAGGCTCAAAATGGGGATATTATTACCCTAAATGAGACTCAACTCAAGCACTCGAGGGAGAGCTTGGAAAAGGCTATGAAGGAAGAAAATAGCCTCTACAAAGAGTCTAAAGCAGAGCTGAAAGAGATGCTCAGCTCTAAATTGCTCACCAAGCAAGAATACAATGCAAAGATGAAGCAGTTGGAGAGCGAGCACAATCAGACTATGGAGGCCTTAGGGACTAAATATCTGGAAGTCATGAAGACCCTGGATGATAAGGTCAAGCTCCGAACAGGACAAAGCTGGAACTATTGGGAAGAAGCGAAAAAGCTCCTCGAAGACTACGGCCTGTCCTATGAAGAAATCGGAGAGAAAGCCTCTAAAGCTGCTAAGGAAGCAGGAAACTCACACAGTATCCTTGCTAAATATAGTAGTGAGATGTCTGCCACGACCAAGGAAGCTAACGATGCCTGGTCTCTTTTAGTCGGAAACATCAATAAAAATAACCAATTCGAGGTCAAGTCTAACGTTAAAGAGGTTATCGGTGAAGCGGTCAAATCTGCCGAGGGCTGGGAGCAATTGAAGTTTATCGCTAAGGAGGCAGAGCTAAACACCAATGCTCGGGCAACGATTGCTGAAGCTCTGGTCGAGTCTGGCAAGTGGGCAGAGATGTCTCTGGAAGAAAAGAAGATCATTGTCCAAAATCAGGCTGGCTTACAGGCCATCTTTGATAGCCAACAACACCTAGCTATCTGGAATAGCCTACCTGCCGAAACTAAGCAACTCTTGATGAATAATCAGGATGTGATGAACAAGGCAGATGTGGCTAAGCAGGCGTTGGAAAACTACAACAAGCTGACTCCACAACAGAAAGAACTGCTGGCCAGAGATGAGGAGTTTCGAAAAGTGGTCTCTCGCTCTACAGAGACCCTGAAAAACTGGGATATGGCCAATCCATTCCCTAAAGACCTTTTGGTCAATGGCGACAATGCCCTTTTAAATACTGGGCTAAGTATCGCTAAGCTTGATACTTGGAATCAGGCAGCTGTGCCAACGAAAGAGCTGAAAGGCGACTCGACATCTGCTGTGACAGAAATTGGTAAGGCGATTGGGGCAGCTTGGAATTTTAACAACTTAATCGTACCTACAAAGAGTCTGAACGGAGACTCGACTTCTACGGTAGTAGAGGTCGGCAAGGCTATCGGAGCAGTTAATAACTTTAATGGTACGGCAGCTCCAACTAAACCGCTGCCATCTGATGCTACCCCAACTCAGAATGCGTCGAATCAAGCTATTGGAGCAGTCAATAGCTTTAACAGCACAGTAGCTCCGACTAAGCTCCTTACGGGAGACCCGAGCTCCGTCCTTGGCGCATCCAGTCAGGGTATCGGAGGCTTGAATAGCTTCAACGGCACGCCTACTCCAACTAAACACCTTACGGCTGTTGATCATGCCTCTAGCGTTGCTTGGGGAGTTATCAGTACGCTCGGAAATATCCCAAGTGTTGTCACAACAGTCATTGAAACTGTAAAGAGGTGGGTAAATTACGAAGACGGGACTAATTATCACCACGGTGGCCCTGCCATGGTCAACGACCAACGAGGCGGAACTTATAAAGAGCTGATCCGCTTTCCAACCGGTGAAACATTTATCCCTGAAGGTCGTAATGTCCTGATGGACTTGCCACGAGGGGCTAAGGTCTTCCCAGCTTACAAGACTAAGCGTCTGATGCGTAACATGGGAATCCCTAAGTATGCTGCTGGTGTCGGGATTCCGAGCGATGCGAAATTTATCCGAGAAATGGAGCAGGCGAGCAAGTCCATCGTGGTGCAGTCTTCTACGACTCAAAATGTGGTAGATATGGACAAGGTGGTGTCTGAGATTGCCATTTTGAGGGCGAGTTTGGAAAGTCTTTTGACGGCTATCCTTGAAAAACCGTCAGACACCATACTAGACGGCGAACCTCTCGCACAAAATATCTACAGAAGACAAGCTAGAATCATGAAAAGGGAGGGAATCTGATGTATTACATGATTATCAATAATTTTAATACTTCGACGCTCCCCAACTGCTATGTGACTGACTTTGGTAAGGCACAGGCGGCAACACCGAGAGCGACGGAAAAGGTGGTTATCCATGGAGCTAACGGCTCTGAATCTATCCTCGACGGAGCCTACGAGAGCTATGAGCGGACATTTACTTTTTATGTACCTAAAATGCTAGACATTTCAACGATTGTGGAGAAATTTCAGCCAAAATTTAATGTGATCGAGCTTGGGTATCAGCCTGGTTCATTTTTTTATGCAGACTTTTTAGAGGCTTCCTATAGTCCTAACGGTCCGCATGCTTGGACGCTTGAAATCAAACTTGAGATGCAGCCTTTTCGGTACGAAAAAAATGCGCAGGATGTGGTATTGACTGGTAATGGCACGGTGACCAATACAGGAACCGTCTACTCTGAGCCTGTCATTACATTGGAAGGCTCTGGTGATGTCTCTCTGACTATCGGTCAACAGACTATGCACTTGACGCTTGATACAAAGGCGACGATTGTGTGCCAGCACAAGCGGCAGAATGTCTTTGATAAAAATGGGAATATCAAGAATACTCTACGAAAAAGAGGACCATTCTTTGAGCTCCCTGTCGGGCGGTCTGGTGTGTCTGTGTCAGGCAATATCCGAAAAATCACAATTAAAGGGAATTGGAGGTATAAGGTTTGATTTATTTAAAAGAGGGAAATACCCCTCTAAATGAAGCTTGGGCTGATGAAATCTACCAAGAAGGCAACAGTACCTATCAACTGACCTTTAAATACCCCCTCAATAATGATAAATGGAAGTTGCTGACAGAAGAGACCAAGCTTATATCGGATGATTTGGATGGTGAGCAAGAGTTTACCATCTTTGAAGTGGTCAAAGAGCAAGGTTATATCACAGTCTATGCAAATCAAGTAATGACACTACTCAACTACTACTCTATCAGCTCTATCAATGTCGATAGGGTGGCTGGGAATGTGGTGATGACCGCACTAGCTGGGGCAATCCTGAGAGATTGTCCTTTTAGCTTTTACTCTGATATCACTGACAAGCATACTTTTAATGCAGCAAATATCTCAGTGATGGACGCTCTGATCAAAGAGAAACACTCTATCGTTGGTCAATGGGGCGGTGACTTGGTACGGGATAAGTATCAGGTAAGTCTGCTGAAAAACGGAGGCTCTGAGACTGAGGCTCTTTTCATGTACAAAAAGAACATGCGGAGTCCTCAGCAGACGACCTCGACCAAAGAGCTGCGGACACGCATTCATTTTCGCAAGAAAATTGAGGTGGGAGAGGGAGACAGCAAGAAAGAGCAGTGGCTGAGAGTCACTGTAGACAGCCCACTTATCAACAAGTACAAGCATATCTACGAGGCTGACATGGAGGTCACCGACGAAGATGTCAAGGACCTTGCCAGCCTGACCAAGTATGGCGAGCAATACTATCGGACGACCTTGTGCGATATGATCGAGGATAGCTTGGAGCTTGATGTGGCAGGTATCGGTGATGTGCCAGTCAAGATATTTGATGTCGTAAGTGTCTATCACGAGCAATTTGGTATTGATGTCCGCAAGAAAATCACAAAGTATCGCTACTCTCCAATGGGTAAAAGGCTGAAATCGGTGGGATTTGGCACTATCCAGCAAACGCTGGGAGGGGCTTTAAATGCTATGGTCAGTGACTCGGTCAAGGCAGAGACTGCAATCATTGAGCAGGACTTTGAGGTCAAGCTCGAGAAAGAGTTGAAAAATGCTGATAAAGTCTTTGACCAGAAGATGAACCAGATGGAGCAGAGCCTATCTGATGAAATCGAACAAGCAAGAGCCAAAGCTGAAGAAGTCAAGGCAGCAATGACCGACCAGCTCAATCTGAAAATCAATCAGAGTAAAAGTGAGATCACGGACAGGCTGCAAAAGGAATTTAATCAGAAACTGTCTAGTGCCTCGGCTGATCTGGCAGGAGTTAGGGCGAACCTGACGCAGGCTCAGAGTCGGCTTTCCGGCGACATCAGTCAAATCCAGTCTGATATTGCTGCCATCAGAGGCAAGCAATCCCAAGCTGATAGTGAGCTGGCTAAGCAAGCGCAATCTATCAATCAGGCAAAGTCGGAGCTGGCTGGTGTCAAGACCAACCTGACACAGGCTCAGAGTCAGTTGAATAGCAACATTGCCCAAATCCGCTCGGATGTTGGGAATATCCGCACCAAGCAGACCCAAGCCGAGTCTGAGATAGCTAAACAAGTACAGGCGCTCAACGCGACCAAAACCGAGCTTGCGGGTGTGAAGTCCGCTCAGGCAACGTTTGAGCAGAGCACCACCCGCAGGCTTGCTGAGCTGACGAATCTAGCAGATGGCAAGGCTAGCAAGTCAGAGGTTAAGCAGACAGCGGATGAGCTAGCTAGTCGGATTGCGAATGTGCAGGTCGGTGGTACGAATCTTTATGCTTTGAGCAAAAATTCAGACATCTGGAAAGGCGGTCATGTAGCTGATTTTAAAATGGATATTTCGTCTGGCGAAATATCTTTTAAAGCTACAGGACTAGACCCTTATGTTGGCGAGGCAACAACTCACCCAAAAACGGTGAGTAATAGAAATGGGGTTCGCATCCCTGTAATTGCTGGAAAATCAATCTATGTGACGATTTTAAACCCTATTTTTTCCAAGAATTTTATTTCGTACTTTGACGAAAACGGGAATACAGTGAAACATTACCAATACTACAATACTAACTCTTTTGTGATTTCGCCAAAAGAATTGACAGGAGTGAGTTTTGTTACTTTACGTTTTGGGTGTGGTGGGTCGAATTTTGAAGTTGGCGATGTGCTCAAAACGAAAGTTAAAGTTGAGTATGGCACGATACCGACAGACTGGTCACCAGCCTACGAAGATCAAGACGAGCGTGTCTCAGCTGTTGAGTCTAGTTTTAAACAACGAGCAGACTCGCTCGAAGCTGGCGTGAACCGCTTGACTGAGGGCCTCAAGACCAAAGCAGATTCAAGCGCTTTGACTGTGCTCTCAGATAGTATCAAGCAGTCTGTCAAGTCGCTCGAGACTAACACGCAGAACCAGCTGGACTCAAAATTGAGCACAACAGAGTTTGATGTGCGAGCGAGTGGAATCCGTCAGGAAATCCTCAATGCAACCAAGGACAAAGCCGATAAGACCTTGGTCACAGCTGAGGCTGGGCAGTTGCGTGAGGAGATGGCAAGCCTGCAGGTTGGCGAGAATCTGTTTATCAACTCAGAATTTAAAAATCTGAGAGATAGCGGCCAGCGCTATACGGCTAACGGCAAGACCTATCAAAACATGATTGCGCCTTACTGGTACAATCCGTACAATGCTGGTATTCCAAATGCTCAAAATATCCAGCATGGGTACTTTGACACGGAAACATTTAGTGATACTGTCTTTGCTTTTAACGAGAGTGACGGCTCCCGACACTGGAAAGCATTGTCAACCGATTTTAAAATCGGAGTCATTGCAGCTGGAGAGTATTATTTTTCGGCTGATTTGTATGCAACTGATTTAGGTACTCATATCAAATTTGGATTTTACTATCATAATTCGACCGGTAAACTCAATTTCTACGCAGGTCAAACAAAAATCGAAGTTACCGAAAAAGGGCGTTGGGTGCGGTTAGGATCACCGTTAAAAGTCAATGATGACATTGACCTGACAAAAAAAGTTCAATTTTATATTTATGGCTATAACTTTAGTACCAATTCGATTTTGTATCTCAAGAAGCCAAAAGTATCAAAAGGTCGCTTAAAAAGTGACTGGAGCCCAGCGCTTGAAGACACAGAAGGCCTCATCACCGAGGCCAAAGCAACCTTTGAGCGCACGGCTCAAGGTTTGCGCATCGACCTGTCAGCGGTGCAAGCTTACGTCGCCGCAGACGGCACTAGATCAGAAGCTCTCCGCACTTTCTCCCGTGAGGAGACCGCACGCCAGCTGACCGCAGAGCGCAAGCTCATTGAGGCTGGCTATGTGGGCATAGCGCAGCATACAGAAGACGTGCGGAGCATAAGTAGACGATTTGAGGAGCTGACGGTAGGTGGTCGGAATTTGATGGGTGCCTTTAACACAAAACCTGTCAGGTCAATCTTTGACAGAGAAACATACAAGTTTACAGCAAAGACTACCCAAAATACAACTAGACCAACATTGATGCTGCAATTCCGCTGGGCAGATGGTTCTTATAGCGCTGTAGTATCGATTAGCGAGACTGGCCAATTTGCTCGCAAGTTTAAAATAACAAAACCATACTCAGAATTACGCGTAAAATTTAATTGCAATAAGGAAGACGCGGTTTTATTGTTTATTGGTAAACAATTTATCGAGCAGAATACAGACTATTATTTTACTGGTGACTTGATCAACCTGTCTCCAAACGACAGCCAAGCAGACTTTTTAAAAATTGAAAAAGCGACTATCACATCCGACTGGAGCCCAGCTCCTGAAGACGCAACAGCCTACGCAGACACAAAGTTGGCTGAATTTAGGCAAAGCATAGACGGCCAACTGGCCACTGTGCAGGCTGCCCTTAACACAGCCAATAGCTCGCTGACGAACTTCAACAGCTGGAAGCAGTCGGCTCAGGAGACCTTAAACAAGGTCGGCAGAGTCGAGGCTAGTCTTAACGAGACTAAGACTAGTCTGGCGGAGTTTAGGCAGACGGCTCAGGGTTTGCGTACAGACTTGTCAGCGGTGCAGGCCTACGTTAACGCTGATAACACGAGAGCAGAAGCCTTGCGTACTTACTCTCGTGAGGAGACGGCCCGTCAACTGACTGCTGAGCGTAAGCTCATCGAGGCAGGCTATGTGGGCAAAGCTACATATACAGAAGACGTTAAAGGCATAAGCAGACGGTTTGAGGAGCTGAAAAACAACTCTGATACTAAGCTTGCGGAGTTTAAGCAGGGGATTGATGGTCAGTTTGCTACTATGTCCAGTCAAATCGGGGAAAGCCTCAAGAAGACCGACATCAGTATCACACCCGGTCAGATCGTTCTTGGGACTGGGAAGGTTGTCAACGGGCAGACTTTGGCTAGTCTTTTTGTCCAAAATCCTGAGAGCATGCAGGCCATCACAAAGCTCATGCGGATTACAGGCGATTTAATCGTGGATGGCTCTATCACTGGCCGTGACTTAGCCGCAGGAGCCATCACAACACCTCATATAGCAGCAGGCGCAGTGACAGCGGAAGTGCTAGGGGCTAATGCTGTAACGGCTGATAAGGTCAAGGCGGATGATGCCTTACTTGAGAAACTATCTGCAGGCGAGGCGCTGCTTAAAAAGCTAATGGCAAAAGATGCTTTCGTCAATAGACTACAATCTATTGACTTTACGGCTGAGCAGGTCAAAGGTGGGATGATTAAAGCCTTAAACGGCGCTTTGAAGATTGATTTGAATAATGGTCAGTACAATGTTATGACTGACCAAGCAGCTATCAGACGTGTGCTGAATGGCTACCCAAATCAATTTTTAAAATTTACGAGCGAGACCGAAGGTGGAGCACCAGCCAGTGTGACTGTGCTCGGAGCTAACCGAGACGGCACAGAAAACAGTAAGAACGACAGCTTTGCTGGCATTCGGCTGTTTAGCGGTAATAAGGTAGAGCGTACCGAAATAATCAGCGACGTTGTACGATTTGCAACAGGAGCGGTCAACTATCGTGGCTGGGAAATGCGAACGCTTTACGGAAATGACAATAGACAAGTCATACTACAGCCATTTGGCAACGTGACAAGGTCGAACATTGTGGCAAATTACTTTAACGGAATTGATTTGGTCAATGTGCTCGAAACACTAAATCAGATGATGGCCAATTTGGGCAATCACACTGGTAGACATGATATCTTTGGTCCGATACGAGGCCTCGGAGCTAGAAAATACATGAGATAAAAGGAGAAAACATGGACGAAAACGTGTACGTTTACATGCTGGCTGAATACCAGAATCAGCTAGCGAATAAGACTCAATCAGAGATTGAGATGCAAGCTCTGCTTATTGTAGAGCGAAGCAAAAGCTCGCTCTTGCAGCAAGAACTCAATAGCTTTAATGCTGTGTTAGCTTCAGATGCAGCGTTGAAGGAACTTTTTGACGAAGTAAAAGAAAAATTGGAGGAAGTAAAATGACACTGGAACTTATCAAAACAACTAAAATCGTAGGGCACGTCAAAGTTGACGACACGCTCGTTAAAACCATGACAGCCGATATCGACGATAAAGGCGTGACAACACATAACTCATGGCTTGATAATGCTGAGGTTTACGCGGTCAACCGTCAAGAAGTGCGAGATCAAGAGGAAGCATTCCGGAACGCGGTATATGCTGCTGAGGATGCGATTATTGCGGAGTTGGAAGCTGGGGCTAAAGAAAAGAAAGGATGATGAATGCAGGCTAACGTTTTGGAATGGTCACACAGCTTGCGTGCCTTAATTGATACGCAGGATGAACTGATTGTGTTTACTTTAGCACTCATCATGGGTGCTATGGCTATTGACTTCCTCACAGGAACTCTGGCCGCTAAGCTCAACCCAAACATTGAATTTCGCAGCAAAGAAGGAATCAACGGAATTATTCGCAAGATTGCTAGTATCGCTTTGCTAGCCTTCTGCATTCCGCTGTCTATCTTGCTGCCTGAAGGAATCGGTCTGGGAGCTCTACAGATACTTTATTTCGGGTATCTGTTTTTTGAGCTAAAATCTATTCTGGAAAATTTTGATAAACTAGGTATTAACACAACATTCTTTCGAGAATTTGTTGAAAAAATATCAAATTCGGATAAAAATGATAAAAAATAGAATAAAAGAGCAGGCGCTGAAGCTTGCTCTGTTTGCTTTTGCTGCTAGCTACTTTTGGCTTGCAGCGTTTGAAAATTTGAAAGGAAAATAAAAAAATGACAAAAGTAAAAGTAACTGAATATGCAGAAGGAAATTTTCGTTTTGGCTTCGGGTCAAAACTCTATCTAGCTAGAAATGAAGAAGCTCAAGTACGAGCTCACATCTCTGCACCAGCGACACAACGCTGGGATAACGGACAATATACATTAAACGAAAGGATTGCAGAAGGATTTAAGCCTGCGCATCCTGTCACATTTACAGCTAAAGTGATCGCTCAAGGTAAAATCCAACCACAAGCTGCAATTGACTTTGTTTTGATGCCAGACGGTCGTGTGCTGGTCAATGCTAGCAATGTGCGTCAGCTGCCTACACCGCTTGACATCGTTGGTGAGGTGACTTATGTTATTGGCGCAAGTCAGTTTGATAAATAGGGAGGAAAATAATATGCGTAAATATAAATTATTTCAGGATGAAGTTCTTGGGTACGGCTTTGATATTGACGGCTGGTTTAGCTGGCAGTGTTGGGATGGATATGCTAAATACTGCCTTTGGTTAGGCGTGCCGTTTGCTAACTGTACAGTTTCTGGCTTTGTTAAAGACATTTGGGAGCAACGGCATACAAACGGTATGCTAGACTATTTTGACGAAGTGGAAAACATGGAAGAAGGCGATGTAGCTGTCTTTATGGAAACAGACCTCACACCTGTTTCCCATATCGCTATTTTCGCTGGGGACATCGATGGCACTCAAGGTTGGTTCCTTGGTCAAAACCAAGGAGGAGCTGCTGGGCCTGATGGCATTGGGGGTGTGTTTAACCTAGTTGCTTTCCCATACTCTATCTTGTATCCAACAGCATTCCGTCCGAAAGGCGACTCTTTACCTAAAGCTGAACTGAAAGAAACAATTACAGAAGTCATGGAAAATCATGAGGCACCTTTCTTCCCAGAAGATTCTACCTTTACGGTTGGCGACTCTCCAATCAACGTCCGTCGATCTCCTAACTTAGATGGAGAAATCGTGGCAGTTTATCAGCCGGGCGAAAAAGTCCATTACGACTCTAAAGGCTCAAACGATGGCTATCGCTGGATTTCTTATGTCGGAGATTCCGGCAATCGTAACTACCTAGCTATTGGTCAAACTGACGAAGCTGGGAACCGCATTGATCTGTGGGGTCAATTGTCGTAAATAAACAAACGCAGCGGAAACTGCGACAAACAAAAAAATATAATTTCTTAAATTTTAATCTACCCCGGCCGAAAAGGCTGGGGCTTTTTTATATGATATTAGATAAATAATTTTCTATAAAACGGAAAATTTTAAAAATTTCCTCAATAATAGACTTAAAATTTTTAAAAAATAATAAAAAAATCAACAAAAAGTGTTGACTAGTGCATTGTAATGTAGTATAATAAATAATGTAAGGAGGTGATACAAATGGACAGCATAGACGAGTGGCTAGCAAGGGTCACGGTCATGATTGGAATTGCGGTAGCAATTTCAAAGGAAAGTCGCTCTTGGTACAAGGTACTAAAAGAGCAAAATAAAAAAGCGAAAATCGCTCCCAAGTTTCGCAGACGGCGGAAGAGATAATCGCTTGAAGGTAAGAGAGCGCAAGCTCTCCTTGCCTTTCATTGTATACGAAAGTGAGAGGAAAATCAAGATGAAAATTATATTATTTGTAGCAATTTTAGCAGTAGCAATCGCTTGGTATTCAGGAGATAATAAAAAATGAGTAAAGCAGATTTTAAAAAAATTCAAAAATTATTAAAAAAATTGACAGCCTATAAGATTTCTAAAGCTACTGGAATAGGTAGCACGACAATTAGTAGATGGGTTACAGGTAAAACCCCAATCGAGAAAATGAGTTTAGAAAATGCTATCAAATTAACGGATTATGCGGAGGAATTGGAAATGGAAAAAGCAAAACAACTACTTGAAGAAATTAAACATAACGATGTAGCGTATGCTATTGTAAACGAAGATGGAGCAGTGTATTGCAACTGTGAAACAAGTAATATCATGGATATTTACGGTCACGATGGTGAAGACGGTCATTTCTATGGTGTTTATGGTGACGCAGTCGGTGGGCAGCTTGATAGTCGCAACGTTTCTGATGATGTCATTTTGAAAGCTATTCACTTGATGTTAGGTTTGGGAGAACCTGTAAAACGCTCAGAACTATCTACAGGTTCTGATTTCAAATCAACTTATCTAAACGGATATTTTGAGGTGGTTGAATTGATGAAACAGTCTGGTCTTCTACAAGATCAAGAAGAAAATGAGAAAGTGAAAGAGTGGGTTGCAGCTCACAAGGACGTTGTAGGTTCAACAGTTAAACACCCGTCGTTTGGAACTGGGAAAGTAACAGAAATCAAAGACAATACAATTGTTATTGATTTTGAAGATAAGGGAAGAAAATCTTTAGCGATTGAAGCAATTGTAGAAAGTGATTTGTTAGATTTTGAATAAAGTCTGGGACAGGCCGACAGTGATGTCGGTCTGTTTTAATAAAAAAAGACTTTCAAAAAGTCATTGTCTCAACTATGCGGGCAAAAAATTGACTACGTTTTGACTACGTTAGATTTATTTTATCCAGCTATTATCCAGATATCAATAATCAAAAAAAAGTTGATTTTATTAACCATTTGAGTTTATTTGAGTGTTATCTTCATATCATCAATAAATTATGCTACAATATTAGCAATAAAGATGATTGGAGCAAACGATGAAAGCGATTATTACGGTTGTTGGAAAAGATAAGGCAGGGATTGTGGCTGGTGTAGCTACTAAAATTGCCGAGCTGGGGCTCAATATTGACGATATTTCTCAAACTGTTTTGGATGAATTTTTTACCATGATGGCTGTCGTTTCTAGCGATGAAAAGCAGGATTTTGCAGCACTTCGTAGTGAATTTGAGGCCTTTGGTCAGACGCTCAATGTCAAAATCAATATTCAAAGCGCAGCCATTTTTGACGCGATGTACAATATCTAAGGAGAGGGCGCATGGATATTAGACAAGTTACAGAAACCATTGCCATGATTGAGGAGCAGAATTTTGATATTCGGACTATCACCATGGGCATTTCTCTCTTGGACTGCATTGACTCGGATATTGAGCGGGCAGCGGACAAGGTGTACAAAAAAATCACGACCAAAGCGAAAGATCTGGTGGCAGTTGGAAATGAGATTGCAGCTGAGCTGGGGATTCCCATCGTCAACAAGCGGGTGTCTGTTACTCCGATTTCTCTGATTGGGGCAGCTACCGATGCTACGGATTATCTGCCTCTGGCTCATGCTCTGGATCGGGCAGCAAAAGAAATCGGTGTGGACTTTATCGGTGGTTTCTCTGCTTTGGTCCAAAAGGGTTATCAAAAAGGGGACGAAATCCTCATTAATTCCATTCCGCGCGCTTTGGCTGAGACGGACAAGGTCTGCTCCTCTGTCAATATCGGCTCAACCAAGACCGGCATCAATATGACGGCAGTTGCGGATATGGGGCGCATTATCAAGGAAACAGCTCAGCTTTCTGACATGGGGGCGGCCAAGCTGGTTGTATTTGCCAATGCGGTAGAAGACAATCCCTTCATGGCGGGCGCCTTTCATGGTGTCGGTGAAGCAGATGTGGTCATCAATGTCGGTGTTTCTGGGCCGGGCGTTGTCAAGCGGGCTCTGGAAAAGGTCCGTGGTGAGAGTTTTGACGTGGTGGCTGAAACGGTCAAGAAAACAGCCTTCAAAATCACCCGTATCGGCCAGTTGGTCGGTCAGATGGCCAGCGAGCGTCTGGGTGTTAAGTTCGGGATTGTTGACTTGAGTCTGGCTCCAACACCGGCGGTCGGGGATTCAGTAGCCCGTGTCTTGGAAGAAATGGGCTTGGAAACGGTTGGTACTCATGGCACGACAGCGGCGCTTGCCCTGCTAAATGATCAAGTCAAAAAAGGCGGTGTCATGGCCTGCAATCAAGTTGGCGGTCTGTCTGGTGCTTTCATTCCTGTGTCAGAAGACGAGGGTATGATTGCGGCTGTGCAAAATGGATCGCTCAATCTAGAAAAGTTAGAAGCTATGACGGCTATCTGCTCGGTCGGTTTGGATATGATTGCCATTCCAGAGGCGACACCTGCTGAGACCATCGCGGCCATGATTGCGGATGAAGCGGCGATTGGCGTTATCAATCAAAAGACGACTGCTGTGCGGATTATTCCAAAGGGCAAGGAAGGCGATATGATCGAATTTGGCGGACTCTTGGGAACAGCTCCGGTCATGAAGGTTAATCAGGCTTCGTCAGCTGCCTTTATCGCGCGTGGTGGACAGATTCCAGCGCCAATTCATAGTTTTAAAAACTAAGTATATAGGGGGCTGGGACAAAAGTCCTAGCCTCTTAATTGTATTTGGATTGTCGAGCAAGACGCAGTGGTTGAGTGGGCTCTACTACGCTGATTTCATCAGCTTTTACAGCCCTACTCAACTGTGCGGAGGTGGGATGACGAAATCGAATTCTAACGAATTACCGATTTCTATCCCACTCTCTTTCCCTCTGTCTTGCTCAGTCAAGTGTGAGACAAATAAGCCACTCTTAGACGAGTGGCCTTGATTAAAAAGGAGACATTCATGGCAAAAACGAAATTATACATCATCCGGCATGGTAAGACCATGTTTAATACCATTGGTCGAGCTCAGGGCTGGTCGGATACTCCCTTAACTGAAGAAGGCGAACGTGGTATCCGTGAACTAGGGATTGGGCTGAGAGAGTCTGGCTTGGAATTTACCAAGGCATTTTCGAGCGACTCTGGTCGAACCATTCAGACCATGGGGATTATCCTAGAAGAGCTGGATTTGGTAGGAAAGATTCCTTATAAGTTTGACAAGCGTATTCGAGAGTGGTGCTTTGGGAGCTTTGACGGGGCTTATGGCGGCGATCTTTTCCGTGGAGTGATTCTAAGAGTGCGTGACACCGATAATTATAAAGAGCTGACTTTCCCAGAATTGGCCGACGGCTTGGTTGAAGTGGATACGGCTGGCTGGGCTGAGCCCTGGGAGCAACTGAGTGGACGGATTTTAGCTGGATTTACAGCTATTGCCCAAGAAGTGGAAGCTGCTGGTGGAGGCAATGCTTTGGTTGTCAGCCATAGTATGACCATCAGGACTTTTGCTTATTTGATTGATAAAGCTATTAGCAAAAATCCTGAGGTTGACAACGGCAGTGTGACAGTTGTTGAATATGAAAAAGGGCAATTTACGATTCAGATCTTGGGAGATGTATCCTACCGTGAAGTTGGTGCCAAAATTTTGGACGCTGAAATAAACAGTTAAAAGAAATCATGGAAATAGTTAAGTTTTATTGAGCTGTCTTCTTTCAATCTTAGAAACTGCTTTTTTTCAGAAACGTGATATAATGAGAGGAGAATAAGGGGGGAAGTGTATGGCAAAAACAAGATTATACCTCATCCGGCATGGCAAAACGATGTTTAATACAATCGGACGAGCTCAGGGCTGGAGTGATAGTCCGTTGACAGCAGAAGGCGAACGTGGCATCCATGAATTAGGGATTGGTTTGCGAAAAGCGGGTATTGATTTTAAACTAGCTAGATCCAGTGATTCAGGTCGAACCATTCAGACCATGGGAATTATTCTGGAAGAGCTGGGCTTAACTGGAAAGATTCCTTATAGGTTTGACAAGCGCATTCGAGAGTGGTGTTTTGGCAGCTTTGATGGTGGCTATGATGGTGAGCTTTTTATGGGAGTTATGCCTAGGGTCTTTAATATCGACCATGTCCATCAACTCAGCTATGCCGAGCTGGCAGAAGGCTTAGTAGAAGTCGACACGGCTGGCTGGGCTGAGAATTGGGAAAAACTCAGCGGCCGAATTTGGCAAGGCTTCTCAGAGATTGCTGAGGAGCTGGAGGCTGCGGGCGGTGGCAATGCTTTGGTTGTTAGTCATGGCATGACCATCGGAACCTTTGTCTACCTGATTAATCGCATGCAACCTCATGGCCTAGGCAATGGTAGTGTGACCATCGTAGACTATGAAGATGGACAATTTTCAGTTGTTTCCATCGGTGATATGTCCTATCGTGAAGTTGGAGCGAAAGAGCTGGAGGACAAGGCTTGAGACGAGGTCGCCACGAAAGAAGGAGAAAACTCTCTCTGTTTCGACTAATAAATAGACTCTTATTTTTAGGAATTGGGATCAGTTTGCTGTTTGTTCTATTGCGAGTGCAAGATATGGATGAAGACTTGCCAACTTTTATTAATCATGGTCTTAAAGCCCAGAGTTCTGACTTGCCCAAGGTGTCAGTTGATGATTGGGAGTTGACTTTAATCAATCGTAGCCATTTACAGGAAGAGTCTCATCCTAAGTTGACCCAAATCGATGATATTCAGGTAGATAGCCGGATTGCTGAAAATACCAGACAATTTTTAGCTGCAGCTCGGGCCATTGCGCCAGAGGAAACTTTGATTTCAGGCTATCGTAGCCGAGCTGAGCAGACAGAGCTATATGAAGAAGCCCTAGTTTTGGCCGAAGAAGAAGGCCTGTCTCGGCAAGAAGCGGAGCAAGAAGTGCAAAAGCGGATCCAGCTGCCAGGTGCTAGCGAGCATCAGACAGGCTTGGCGATTGATATGAGCGAGCCAGAAGGTCAGAATGATGAGGTAGCAAATAAGATTGCGGAAATTGCCCCTAAATACGGCTTTATTCTGCGCTATCCTGAAGGGAAAAGCGATATTACTGGTGTGGATTTTGAAAATTGGCACTATCGTTATGTTGGCGTAGAGTCGGCCCAATATATGCAAAAACATCACCTAGTTTTAGAGGAATATCTGGCCCTTTTGAAAGAGTCGGATCGGTAAATCGTTACAATCCATTGATAGACAAAAAATCAGCTGCTCAAATGAGCAAGCTGATTTTTAAATAAACAATAGTTCTGGAGTTGCGGCTACTGCTTTTAATACATGTTAAGAGATAGAAAGTAATATCGCTTTATTAAGAACCTGATTATTTAAGTAATCTATAGAAACACAAGTTCGTAGATTGACATATTTGGGAAATGAGCGTATAATCGCAATATGATTGAGCGCTCACTCAATTTATAGATAAACAAAGGAGTTTATAAAATGGTTGTTCAAGCAATACAATATAGTCGTTTCGGTGATGAAGAAGTGTTAGATTTAGTGAACATTAAATCTGATTCTTTGAAAGTGAATCAAGTGAGGGTAGGAGTTTATGCAGTTGGTTTAAATCCTATTGATTATAAGACTTTTGAGGGGGCAAAGCCACTCCGATTTCTATCTTTTATGACGAAACTAAAGAAGCCAAGTCTTTGGTTTGAGTCAAAATCATCTCTTTTTCCAAGAGGTGTTGGTCGGGATTTTGCTGGAGTTATCACAGAAATCGGTGAAGGAGTAAGTCGGTTTGCAGTAGGCGATAAGGTTTTTGGAACAATGATCAGTGACCCTGGATTAGGCACCAAGAGGGGAGCTTTGGCCACAGAAATTTGTGTCAATGAATCGGAAATTGTATTGAAACCAGAGATGATTGATATGAACCACGCAGCTACTATGGGGGTAGCCTCTTTAACTGTGGGAGGTGCTTTTAGAAAGGTTGAGCTAAACTCTAAAGATGTTGTAGTTATTTCAGCAGCAGCAGGAGGTATTGGAAGTATCGCAGTACAGTATGCGGTTGCTAAGGGTGCAACAGTTATCGGAATTGCAAGTAAGAAAAATTCAGAATATCTGAAGTCTTTAGGTGCTATACCAGTAGCTTACGAAGAGAACATCCAGAATGCTCTTCTATCAGCAAGTCCAAAACCGATTACAAAATTCTTGGATTGTTATGGAAGTGATTATGTTAAATTGGCTTTCAGTTTGGGATTGAAGGGCACGGCTATTGGAACGCTAGTACCTTCACCATATGTTATGATAAAAGGTGCCCAGTTCACAGGTCCGAGACATTCCACATATGATGATTTGAACACTCTAGCGGAAATGGTCTCAGATGGGAAGATTCGGCTGAATATTGACCAGGTTTATGATTTTTCTCTAAAGTCAGTTAGAGAGGCATATCGTAGTTTGAAGTTGGGGCACACTCGAGGTAAGAAAGTTGTAAAAGTAAGAGAGTAGCAGAGAGGTGCCAGCAATGGAAAGTTTAGAACAAAAGTATGCTCAGATATTAGAAAATAGCAACTTGAGTTTAAAACAACGTCAAGTACTGTTATCAAGTTTAAAGTTATTTTCAGAAATTGGTTTTGAAAATACAACAGCCAGTCTTATTGCTAAGGAGGCTGGAGTTTCAGAAGGGACAGTTTTTAGTTACTTTAAAACCAAGGAAGGCATCTTAGAAGCAATTTTATCGACTTTTCTTGAGCAAGTTATTCCAGATGTGATTGCTGATTTTTCTGAGAAGAAATTTACAGCAAACCAAGAGTCTTTTCCACTATTTTTAAGAAGCATTGTTCGAGATAGACTAGTTTTTATTCAGGAGAATCAAATGCAAGTTAAAATTCTCTTGAACCGTTCTTTTATTGATAAAACTATTTCTGATCAGTTAGGGAATGTTATTGTTCACTCTATCATTAAGCCAATTAGTACAGTTCTGAATCAGTTTAAAGAAAATGGCGTTATCCGAGATTGGTCAAATGAAAGAATTGTTCGTTATATTCTAGCCTTGAGTCTTTCTTATGTTCTTCCAATGATGTTAAATGATAAGGAAGATGTGAACATAGATGAAGCAGTAAACGAAATTGTTGAATGCCTATCTTCTGCCTTAGTAGAAGTAAAATAAATCTTGATTTTTAAGCTCACTATTAAAAATAGTGAGCTTTTTTGAAACCAATATAAAAATCCCCAATCGGAGCGATTGAGGATTAAGCAAATGAATCTTAAACAATACCTTGGGCAATCATAGCGTTGGCTACGTTTTCGAAGGCAGCGATATTAGCACCTGCAAGGTAGTCTGTACCAAGACCGTATGTTTCAGCCGTTGTTTTAGCTGTGTTGAAGATGTTGGTCATGATGTCTTTGAGACGTCCGTCAACTTCTTCACGTGTCCAAGAGAGGCGAAGGCTATTTTGGCTCATTTCAAGGGCAGATACAGCTACACCACCAGCGTTGGCAGCTTTGGCAGGTCCGTAAAGGATTCCGTTTTCTTTGTAGACTTTAATCGCATCAAGGTCACTAGGCATGTTAGCACCTTCTGATACGCAGATAACTCCTTGAGCAACCAAACGTTTAGCTGCGACGCCGTTGATTTCGTTTTGAGTCGCACATGGAAGAGCGATGTCGTAGTTTCCAGCGTAAGTCCATACAGAACCTTCATGGTAAGTAGCAGTTGCTTTCTCAGCCGCGTACTCAGTCAAACGAGCACGGCGTTTTTCTTTAACATCAACCAAAAGATCGAAGTCAATACCATTTTCGTCGATGACATAACCGTTTGAGTCAGATACAGAGATAACAGTAGCGCCGAGTTCAGTCGCTTTTTGAAGAGCATATTGAGCTACGTTACCAGAACCTGAAATAACCACTTTCTTACCAGCAAAGCTGTTACCGTTAGCTTTGAGCATTTCTTCAGTATAGTAAACCAAACCGTAACCAGTTGCTTCTGGACGGATCAAGCTACCACCAAATCCAAGAGGTTTACCAGTCAAGACACCCGCATCAAATTGGTTCAGGCGTTTGTATTGACCGTAGAGGTAGCCGATTTCACGTCCACCAACACCGATATCACCAGCTGGGACATCAAGTGATGGTCCGATGTATTTTTGCAATTCAGTCATGAAGCTTTGGCAGAAGCGCATGACTTCGGCGTCCGTTTTTCCTTTAGGATCGAAGTCTGATCCACCTTTACCACCGCCGATAGGAAGTCCAGTCAAGACATTTTTAAAGATTTGTTCAAATCCGAGGAATTTCAAGATCCCTTGGTTTACAGTTGGGTGGAAACGAAGTCCGCCTTTATATGGTCCAACAGCTGAGTTGAATTGAACACGGTAACCACGGTTGACTTGCACTTTGCCTTCACGATCGACCCAAGGAACACGGAAAGAAATCACGCGTTCAGGCTCGGTGATACGTGCCAAGATGTTTTCTTCGATATACTCAGGGTGTTTTTCAAATACAGGTTCCAAAGTGCTGAAGAATTCTTCAACCGCCTGGAGAAATTCAGCCTCATGCCCGTTACGAGCTTTCACAGTTGCAAACACGCTTTGGATATAGTCTTTAGCAGATGTCATATCGTTCTCCTTTTTGTTGTTATATTTTATTACATGAGCCATTATAGCAGAATTTTTTTAGGGTGTAAAGAAAAAAGTTGAATTTTCTGAAAATTTCCATAATATTTTTTTGAAGATTCTAGGCGGAAATGCCGAACCTTTTGCTAGAAAATTAGGATAAATTTTTTATAGGAAGAATTTTAATGATATAATAGAGAAAATTAAGGAATAAGAGGTCAAAATAATGACAACAACCAAGACAAAAATTGCGGGTTTTGAATTTGATAACTGTCTGATGAATGCTGCAGGAGTGGCTTGTATGACGGTGGAAGAGTTAGAAGAAGTCAAAGACTCTGCTGCGGGAACTTTTGTGACTAAAACGGCAACGCTGGACTTTCGTCAAGGTAATCCAGAACCTCGCTATCAGGATGTGCCACTGGGCTCTATCAACTCCATGGGCCTGCCCAATAATGGTTTAGATTATTATCTTGACTACTTGCTGGAGCTGCAAGAAAGCGAACCAAATCGCACTTTCTTCCTTTCCTTGGTTGGTATGTCGCCAGAAGAAACCCAAACCATTCTCAAGAAAGTGCAGGCAAGCGACTTTAAAGGGATTACTGAGCTCAATCTCTCCTGCCCAAATGTCCCTGGCAAGCCACAGATTGCTTATGATTTTGAAACGACGGAAAAAATCTTGTCAGAAGTTTTTGCTTATTTCACCAAGCCGCTGGGTATCAAGCTGCCTCCTTACTTTGATATCGTGCATTTTGATCAGGCCGCTGCGATTTTCAACAACTATCCGCTCAAGTTTGTCAATTGTGTAAATTCAATCGGAAACGGTCTTTATATAGAAGATGAGTCAGTGGTCATTCGTCCTAAAAATGGTTTTGGCGGTATTGGCGGCCAGTACATCAAGCCTACGGCTCTGGCCAATGTCCATGCCTTTTACCAGCGCCTGAAACCGGAAATCCAAATCATCGGAACTGGTGGTGTCCTGACTGGCCGCGATGCCTTTGAGCATATCCTCTGTGGAGCCAGTATGGTGCAGGTAGGAACAACTCTTCATAAAGAAGGAGTGGCAGCCTTCGAGCGCATCACTGCAGAACTCAAGGCTATTATGGAAGAAAAAGGCTATGAAAGCCTGGAAGACTTCCGAGGAAAATTGAAGTATATTGATTAAAAGTTTAAGAAAGAGAGAGTGGGACAGAAATCGTTAATTCGTTAGAATTCGATTTCGTTGTCCCACCTCCGCACAGTTGAGTAGGGCTGTAAAAGCTGATGAAATCAGCGTAGTAGAGCCCACTCAACCACTGTGTCTTGCTCGACAATCCAAAGACAATTGAGAGGCTAGGACTTTTGTCCCAGCCTCTCTTTTAGTATTGTTAGGGGAAGCCAAAAAAATCCCTCCAAGATTAGATAGGAAATTTTGGAGGGACATGGATAGTTTATTTATCTAGAACGTTGTTTACCAGCGTTGCGATTCTTTTTCTTTTTATTATTTTGAGTGATTGCTTGGCTCGCTTTTGGTGTCACATCTTTGATGCGACCTGCATTGCTCATGGCTTTCGGAGGATTCTTTTTGTATTCTTCTGCTACTTGCTTTCTGATCCGAGGACGCATTAAGTAGTTAATGATGAATTGTTGGATGATTTGGATGAAACCACCGACTACCCAGTAGAGCGTCACAGCTGCTGGTGACATGAAAGAGAAGACAACAATCATAATCGGGCTCATGTAAGTTGCACTCTTCATCTGCGCTTTTTGGGTTTCATCTTCGATACCATGTAGGGAGAGAAGTGACTGGATGTAGTAGAGTACACCGACAATGAGAGTCAAGGCTAGACTAGGTTTTCCAAGATTGATGCCAAGGAATGTACTGCTGGCCACACCGTTTGTGTATTGGGCAGCGAAGAAGAGGGCAGAGAAGAACGGCATTTGAATGAGTAGTGGGAGGCAGCCGATACCGCCAAACATACTCAGACCATTTTCTCTTTGAGCAGCCATAAGTTCTTGCTGCGCTTCTAGTTTTTCTTCTTGAGTTTCGGCATTATTGATTCGTTCTTGGATAGGGGCAAAGATGGGCTTGAAGTAGTTCATCTTTTCTGACTGAAGAGTAGCCTTCCAAGACTGATAGATTCCCAATGGGAAAATAATCAGCCGCACGATGAGTGTAACGATAATAATCGCTAGACCATAACCAAGGCCTGAATCCTTGGCAAAGAACTGGATGCTATCTGCCATAGGCTGACCAAGCACGTCCCAAATAATACCAGAAGGATTACCTGCCTTGTCTCGTCCGACACACCCTGTCAATAATAGAAGGAGGGACAAGCTCATTCCAGAGAATAAAATACGTTTAAATGTTTTCACGAGTTCATTTCCTTTGTTTCTAAAAAAATAATACCTATCTATTCTACTGTTTTTTAAGGAAATATACAATAGTTCTCCAGACCTAATTTGCAATTTTAAAGTCAGTATAGGACTCAAAATTGGCCATGGTGACATCTAAATAGCTGACTTTTGAAAAAGGAGTTGGTCCCTTGCGGATTTCTTGAATGAACTTGGCCATGAGGGCAGAGCTTTCTGCTTGAGCCAAAATTTCGACTGTACCGTCGTCATTATTCCAGACACGACCGGTAATCCCGCCAATCTGCAAAGCAAGGGAGTAAACGCCCCAACGAAAGCCGACGCCTTGGACTCGTCCTTGCGCAATCATTCTTACTTTTTGCATCGTTACCTCCTTTTGTAGCGGTTTGAAACTCGCTTCTCAGCCCATAGCGTAGCGAGCAGTTGCTTGCTGGAGACAAGATTTTCTCTGAAGCTAAGTCTAGAGGATGAGTTCAAAACTGCTAGATTGTGTTATAATGTATTTATGAATATTATAACCTCAAAAGCCAATAATGTGGTAAAAAAAGCTAAAAAGCTGCATCAAAAAAAATATCGTAGCGAGTCGTATTTGATTGAGGGCTGGCATCTTTTTGAGGAGGCTCTGGCCAGTCAGGCACGGATTCTGCGAATTTTTGCTTTGGCAGAGTACGAAGAGCGTTTGGCAGCATTTTCCCAGACTATTTTTGTCAGTCCAGAGATTCTCAGTGATTTAGCAGATAGCAAGACACCTCAGGGAATCGTTGCAGAATTAGCCTTTGAGGAGCAGAATATTCCAGAAAAGCTGGAAGGTGCCTATCTCTTTTTAGAAGATGTGCAGGATCCTGGTAATGTCGGAACCATCATCCGAACAGCGGATGCGGCGGATTATCAAGGAGTTTTCATCTCTAGTCACTCCGCTGACATTTACAATCTCAAAACCTTGCGTTCTATGCAAGGTAGCCATTTTCATCTGCCCATTTATCGCGTGAGCAGAGAGGATATGCTGGCCCTAGCTCGTCAAAGTGACCTGCAAATTTTGGCTTCGACTTTATCAGAAGATTCTGTGGATTATCAAAAGGTCGAAAAACATGAAGATTTCCTCTTAGTCATGGGTAATGAAGGGCAAGGAATCAGCCAAGAAATGACGGATACGGCTGATGTTCTGGTTCACATTTCCATGAAGGGGCAGGCTGAAAGTCTTAACGTTGCTGTGGCAGCTGGCATCCTGATGTTTGCTTTAAGCTAGCTTTTAGAAATCTCTCTATAATAAAACTAAATGGAGGTGATGACATGCCTTACAGAGAAGATGATGAATTTATGGCTTATGTGGGGCATTTGATTGAGAAGCCCAGTGTCCAACGCTTAAAAGGGATTACCCATCATATTCATTCCAATCGGCTTGAACATTCAATCAATGTCAGTTATACTAGTTATAAGATTGCTAAAAAATTTGGCTGGAATGCCCGCAGTACGGCACGAGGTGCTCTTCTGCATGATCTATTTTATTATGACTGGCGCGAAACCAAGTTTAAAAAGAGTCATGCCTGGGTTCATCCCCGCCTAGCAGTCCGAAATGCCCGCAAGATTACCAAGCTCAATCGAGTTGAGGAAGATATTATCATCAAGCATATGTGGGGAGCGACCTTAGCACCACCCCGCTACAAGGAGTCCTTCGTTGTAACTATGGTGGACAAGTATTGGGCAATCAAAGAAGCGACGGCACCTTGGCGACAAAAGCTGAGTGGGCGTAAAAAATATCATCGAAAGATGATGAAAAGTTAAAATGTAAAAAGGAGACATTATGAACAATACAATTATTCAAGAAAACAGTGGACTTTCTAGTTTTTATTCTAAGGTCTACGGATTTGTTGGGATGGGAATTGCCATCTCTGCCTTGGTTTCAGGCTTAATGCTGACGACCTTCCAGACAGCTCTAGTTGAGATTTTGCTTCATTATAGCTGGATTTACTATGGAGCTATCTTCATTGAGCTAGCCTTGGTTTGGTCAGCTTCCGGCAGAGGCCTCCGCAATAGTCCAGCTGCTCTTCCCCTCTTTTTGAGCTACTCAGCCCTAAACGGATTTACCATGAGTTTCATTGTGGCCATGTACACAGGAGGCGTGGTCTTCAAAGCATTTGCAGTTAGTGCAGCTGTTTTCCTTGTTATGGCAGCCGTGGGCGTCATCATTAAAAAAGATTTATCTGGCATGGGTCGAGCTATGATTGCAGGCCTGATTGGGATTGTGATTGCGAGTTTTGTCAATATTTTCCTAGGTAGCGACATGATAGACTACATTGTCAGCTACGTCAGCGTTGTTATTTTCGCAGGTTTGATTGCTTGGGATAATCAAAAAATTCGCTATGTCTATGAACAAACAGGTGGACAGGCAGGTCTTGGCTGGGCTATTTCTCTAGCTTTGAGCCTCTATCTCGACTTTATCAACCTCTTCCTCAGTATCCTTCGTATCTTTGGAAGAAATGACTAATAAAAGATGGATAGTTTCCTCAATGAATGGGGGCTATCTTTTTTTGTTTGAGGGGGAATTTTGGAAGTTGGATAGGAGTAGCAGTAAAAGTTTTGCAAACTGTTAATTTTTTGATATACTAACTAAAAATATATTTGGGCAATGCATTCATCTATTGCTCTAGAAAAGAAAGGAAGTTTCTATGGATATGTTATTTATCCCAGGCTGGTTGATTTTTGCAATCGTTGCAGCCATTGTGCTTATTATTCTTTTGGCTAAGGGCTATGTCAATGCTAAGCCAAATGAAGTAGTCGTTATTACTGGTCTGCGTAAGCAGCGTCATTTAAGAGGTAAGGCTGGCTTCATGATTCCTTTTGTAGAGCAGCGCTCTTATCTGGATATTGAGCAGTTTTCTACAGACGTCCGTACTTCTGAGTCTGTGCCAACACTTGATTTTATCAACGTTCGTGCCGATGCGGCTGTTAAGCTGAAGATTGGTACTACGGATGAAATGATTGAGCGTGCGGCAGAAAACTTCCTTAATTGGAATACAACAGATATTTCTAACTCTGTCCAAGATGTTCTCGAAGGGAACCTTCGTGAGGTAATCGGCCAGATGGAACTGCGCAAGATGGTCAATGACCGTCAGGAATTTGCCTCTAAGGTACAGGATAACGTGGCACCAGATTTGGCTAAGATGGGTCTGGAAGTCATTGCCTTTACCGTTCAATCCTTCTCTGATGAAGGTGGCGTTATTGACAACCTCGGTATTGAAAATGTCGAAACGATTAAGAAAGACGCCCTGATTGCCAAAGCTAAGGCTGAACGTGAGCGCAAGGAAGTTGAGGCTGAGCAGGACAAGTTGGCTAACGACAAGCGCGTGGCCGCTGACTTGGAAATTGCTCAAAAGCAAAATGAACTCAAACTGAAACAAGCTGCCCTCAAGCAGGAAGCAGATATTGCGCAAGCTAAAGCTGATGCGGCTAAAGGGATTGAGGCTGAAATCCAGCGTCGTGAACAAGAACGTGTGGCGGCAGAAGCCAACATCATGAAGCAGGAAAAGGAAGCGGAAGTCAAAGAACGGGAAGTTAAGGTTCGTGAGCAGGAATTGGATGCCAATATCCGCAAGCAAGCCGAAGCTGAAAAATATGCCCGTCAACAGGCTGCTGAAGCGCAATTGATTGAACGTCAGCGTCAGGCCGAAGCGGAACTCTTTGAAACACAAAAAGAAGCCGAAGCCCGCAAGGCTCAAGCCGAGGCTGAGAAATTTGCGCAACTGCAAGAAGCAGAAGCTATTGAAGCCAAAGGACGTGCCGAAGCAGAAGCGATTCGTCTTAAACTAGAAGCAGAAGCTCAAGGTTTGGACAAGAAAGCAGAAGCCATGAAGAAAATGCAGGAAGCTGCGATTACGGAGATGATTGTCGATAAACTGCCAGAAATCGCTCGTGCGGTAGCAGAGCCATTGACCAAGGTAGACAAGATTACCATGTATGGTGAAGGCAATGCTTCTAAAATGGTCGGCGACATCATGCAGAGCATTGACCAAGTTTCCCAAGGGGCAGGCTTTGACATTCGTCAACTGTTAGCTGGAGCACTTGGTGTCAATATGACTGTTAACAAGCTCAAACAAGATGAACAAGCGGTCATCGAAGTTGATGAGAAATAAACCTAAATGTGTCTAAGATATACAAACAGCTGGGAGTTGGAACTTCTGGCTGTTTGTTTGTCCTCCCCCAGAAAAGCATTTCAATCAGCTAAATACTTTTCATTACCTTGTAAAAATGTTAAAATATAACAGATTAAACAACTAAGATTATAGGAGTAGAAAATGACAAAAGCTAACTTTGGTGTCGTAGGTATGGCCGTAATGGGTCGTAACCTTGCCCTAAATATCGAATCTCGTGGTTATACAGTTGCCATTTACAACCGTAGCAAAGAAAAAACAGAAGACGTGATTGCTTGCCATCCAGAAAAGAAATTTGTACCTAGCTACGATGTAGAGTCTTTCGTTCAATCTATCGAAAAACCTCGTCGTATCATGCTGATGGTTCAAGCCGGACCTGGTACAGATGCAACTATCCAAGCCCTTCTTCCACACCTTGACAAGGGTGATATCTTGATTGACGGCGGAAACACTTTCTACAAAGATACGATCCGTCGTAATGAAGAATTGGCAAACTCTGGTATCAACTTTATCGGTACAGGGGTTTCTGGTGGTGAAAAAGGTGCCCTTGAAGGTCCTTCTATCATGCCTGGTGGACAAAAAGAAGCCTACGAATTGGTTGCCGATGTTCTTGAAGAAATCTCAGCCAAAGCACCAGAAGATGGCAAACCATGTGTGACTTACATCGGTCCTGATGGAGCTGGTCACTATGTGAAAATGGTCCACAACGGTATCGAGTATGGTGACATGCAATTGATCGCAGAAAGCTATGACTTGATGCAACACTTGCTGGGTCTTTCTGCAGAAGACATGGCTGAAATCTTTACTGAGTGGAACAAGGGTGAATTGGACAGCTACTTGATCGAAATCACAGCTGATATCTTGAGCCGTAAAGATGATGAAGGTCAGGATGGACCAATCGTAGATTACATCCTTGATGCTGCAGGTAACAAGGGAACTGGTAAATGGACTAGCCAATCAGCGCTTGACCTTGGTGTGCCATTGTCACTCATCACTGAGTCAGTATTTGCCCGCTACATCTCTACATACAAAGAAGAGCGTGTGCATGCTAGCAAGGTGCTTCCAAAACCAGCTGCCTTCAAGTTTGAAGGAGACAAGGCTGAGTTGATCGAAAAGATCCGTCAAGCCCTTTACTTCTCAAAAATCATTTCATACGCACAAGGTTTTGCGCAATTACGTGTAGCTTCTAAAGAAAACAATTGGAACTTGCCATTTGCGGACATCGCATCTATTTGGCGCGATGGTTGTATCATCCGTTCACGTTTCTTGCAAAAGATCACAGATGCCTACAACCGTGATGCTGATCTTGCTAACCTTCTCTTGGATGAATACTTCTTGGATGTTACTGCTAAGTACCAACAAGCAGTGCGTGATATCGTAGCTCTTGCTGTTCAAGCTGGTGTACCAGTACCAACCTTCTCAGCAGCTATTACTTACTTTGATAGCTACCGTTCAGCGGACCTTCCAGCTAACTTGATCCAAGCACAACGTGACTACTTTGGTGCCCACACTTACCAACGTAAAGACAAAGAAGGAACCTTCCACTACTCTTGGTATGACGAAAAATAGGATAGGCCTATGGCAAAGCGAATTTTATTAGTAGAAAATGAAAAGAATCTTGCACGATTTGTGACTTTGGAACTGCAAAAGGAAGCATTTCTTTTGGATGTGGTTGAGACAGGCAGTCAAGGTTTGGCACTAGCTAGAGAAAATGACTATGATCTATTTTTGCTTAATTATGACCTGCAGGATATGACCGCTAGTGAGTTTGCTAGGCAACTGAGTTTGTTTAAGCCGGCTTCAGTCATTATCGTCTTAGCCAGCCGTGAAGAAATCAAAGAACATGCAGATGAGATTCAGCGCTTTGCTGTTTCCTATACCGTCAAACCTTTTATTATCAGTGATTTGGTTGAGAAAGTATCCGATATCTTTCGAGGTCGGGACTTTATCGACCAGCATTGTAGCAAGCTAAAAACACCGACTGCTTACCGCAATCTACGAGTTGATTTGAAAAATCATATCGTCTATCGTGGAGAGGAAGTGATTGCCTTGACACGACGAGAATATGATCTATTAGTGACGTTGATGAGCAACCAAAAGGTCATGAGCCGCGAGCAGCTTCTGGAACGTGTCTGGAAGTATGAAGGCGCCACTGAGACTAATGTAGTAGACGTCTATATTCGTTACCTACGGAGTAAGATTGATGTTGCTGGACAGATCAGCTATATCAAAACTGTCCGTGGTATCGGCTATGCTATGCAGGAATAATAAGATTAAACCCGCCCTCTGTTTCCAGAAGGACGGGTTAATTTTTAGCGCAAATAATAAAATCCTAGAAGATTAAAATCCCTCTGCTTAGAGGACATGGCGCTCGAAAGCATTATCAGAGATCCCTTGGCTGAGAATGAGTTTCGCCCATTCTTTGGCAGAAAAAAGGCTGTGATCCTTGTAATTGCCACAGGATTCGATAGTAGTACCAGGGACATCCTCCCAAGTAGTCGTTTCAGCGATTTCTTCTAAGCAAGATTTGATGACTTGGGCAATTTCGGTTGCTGAGTGCTGTCCCCACATAATCATATGGAAACCTGTGCGGCAACCGAAAGGCGAGCAGTCAATCATACCGTCAATTCGCTTGCGAATAAGCATAGCCAGTAAGTGCTCGATGGTATGCAGGCCAGCCGTCGGAATAGAGTCTTCATTTGGCTGCACTAAGCGAATATCAAAGTTAGAGATAATATCTCCTTTGGGACCAGTTTCCTCGCCGATGAGACGAACATAGGGTGCTTTTACGATTGTATGGTCAAGCTCAAAACTTTCAACGATAACTTCTTTAGACATGATTTCTCCTTTAAAATTTTAAAATTGGAACCTGAAAATGAGATCAGGTTTCAAAAGCGACATTTCAAACACTTCCTTTTGATTATAGCATAAAAAAATAAGAGTTAGGAAATAAAAAAATTTTATATATTAAATTCTTTGATTTAGCGCCTTTTCGCCCAATAATAGGCAAAAATCAGGCTTCTTTTTCAAAAAATTGATTTGTGAATTTCTGCTATTTATGATAGAATAAAAAGGAATTTTGAATTCAATAATTAAATAGATTTGGAGTAAAAACATGGGCTTATATACGATAGCTGCTTTTGTTTTTGCTGCCATCATTGGTTTAGTGATTGGGTATGTAGGAATCGCGGTTAAGATGAAAGCATCTAAAGAAGCCGCGGAACTTACTCTTTTAAATGCTGAACAAGAAGCAACCAATTTACGCGGTCAGGCAGAACGCGAAGCGGATTTGATTGTCAAAGAAGCGATGCGCGAAACCAGTTCGCTTAAAAAAGAAGCACTTTTGGAGGCAAAAGAAGAAGCCAGAAAATATCGTGAAGAGGTTGATGCAGAATTTAAGTCTGAGCGTCAGGAGTTAAAACAAATTGAAAGCCGCTTGACAGAGCGTGCAAGTAGTCTTGACCGCAAAGATGATAATTTAACCAACAAGGAAAAGACTTTGGAGCATAAAGAACAAAGTCTGACTGATAAAGCTAAACACATTGATGCGCGTGAAGCACAAGTAGCTGAGCTAGAGAAGCAAAAAGAAGCTGAGCTTGAGCGGGTAGCGTCCTTGACTCAGACGGAAGCGCGTGAGATTATCTTGACCAAGACCGAGGACAAGCTGTCTAAGGAAATCGCGACTCGTATTCGGGAAGCGGAGCAGGATATCAAAGAGCGTTCGGACAAGGTGGCCAAGGATATCTTGGTTCAAGCTATGCAGCGGATTGCTGGTGACTATGTGGCTGAGCAGACCAATTCAACGGTTCATCTTCCTGATGACAGTATGAAGGGACGGATTATCGGACGTGAAGGTCGCAATATTCGAACCTTTGAAAGCTTGACAGGGATTGATGTTATCATTGATGATACGCCTGAAGTGGTTACTCTTTCAGGTTTCGATCCAGTTCGCCGTGAGATTGCTCGGATGACCATGGAAGCTCTTCTCAAGGATGGTCGGATCCATCCGGCTCGTATCGAGGAATTGGTCGAAAAGAATCGCTTAGAGATTGACAATCGTATTCGTGAGTATGGTGAAGCCGCAGCTTATGAAATTGGAGCACCAAACTTGCACCCTGATTTGATGAAAATCATGGGTCGCTTGCAGTTCCGTACTTCTTACGGGCAAAATGTTCTCCGTCACTCGATTGAGGTTGCCAAACTGGCTGGAGTTATTGCTGGAGAGTTGGGTGAAAATGTTAACTTGGCTCGCCGTGCTGGTTTCCTCCATGATATTGGTAAGGCTATCGACCGAGAAGTAGAAGGCAGCCACGTAGAAATTGGAACTGAGTTGGCTCGTAAGTATAAGGAGCATCCAGTTGTTATCAATACAATTGCTAGCCACCACGGAGATGTGGAACCTGAGAGCGTTATTGCAGTCATCGTTGCAGCAGCGGATGCCTTGAGCGCAGCTCGTCCAGGAGCTCGCAGTGAGTCGCTGGAAAGCTACATCAAGCGATTGCAAGATTTGGAAGAAATTGCGAATAGCTTTGAAGGGGTTAAGACAAGCTTTGCCCTTCAAGCAGGTCGTGAAATCCGAATCATGGTCAGTCCAGAGAAAATCAAGGATGACAAGATTACAATCTTGGCACATGATGTGCGTGAAAAGATTGAAAACAACTTGGAATATCCAGGAAATATTAAGGTCACAGTCATTCGCGAAATGCGAGCAGTTGATTATGCTAAATAAAACGGTTGAGACAATATCTCAACCTTTTTGTTTGTTTTAAATGAAGTATTAAACCGCTATTGTTTGGAAGAAGCTGGCTTGAACAATGCTCAGCTAATCTTGGTTACCTGCCTCAACAGGACTTCACCCTTGCCCTCTACAAGACCATCAATCAGATTAACAACCCGCTTTTCTTGATCATGATTGAGAAATTGAGAGAAGGAACTTGAGATACAATAAGGATACAGAGAGAAAAGCCAGATAATAGGAGCTTTCAGTACTGTATCCTTATTTTTAAAATCGTGAAAATCAAATAAATAGCTCTAAAAGAAGAGAATTAAGGTGTATGTAAATTTAAAATCTTATATTTTCTTACAAAGAAGATATAAGACTTTTGACATTTTTCAGTTTATATGATAATCTATGACTGAAAAATAAAAAAACGTCATAGCGTTTTTAGGAGGAAGTTATGGCTGCTGCTTTTACTACTGAAGAAAAAGAAGTAATTAGAAAGAAATTACATAAAGTTGCAAAGGAATGCCTTCAAAGATATGGGGTTAAGAAAACAACAGTTGACCAAATGGCGGCCTTGGCTGATATTTCCAAAGGTTCTTTTTATAATTTTTATTCCTCAAAAGAAATGTTATTTTTTACGGTCTTAGAAGAATATCAAATAGATGTTATGAATCGTCTGACAGAACAATTAGGTATGGAAACCAAGATAGATACAAATCGTCTGGTAGAGTTACTTTATGATTTTTATCAAGATTTTCGATACTCATTTATGTATACCATATTTAAAAATCATGAAATGGAATTACTTATAAGAAGATTGCCAAAAGAGGTGATAACAAATCACCATATGATAGATGATAGGATGGTTAAAGAAATTGTATACCGAATCAACATTAGAGAAAATGTATCGCTAGAAATCGTCTCTGCTTTATTTAGAACGATTGCGATGACTATTCTACACATCGAGGAAATCGGTGAAAAACAATTTGATACCACATTGAAGTTAGTCATACAAGGAATTGTTGAGCAAATTACTAAGGAGGACAGGTAATGGTGAAAGAAGCAATTAGAACCGCAAACCTTTCTAAAAGATATGGAACAAAAAATGTTGTCAACAACTTGAATTTATCAATAAAACCTGGTGAAATAGTAGGTTTTTTAGGATTAAATGGTGCTGGGAAAACAACGACGATGAGTATGATGCTAGGATTGATAAAATCTACATCAGGAGAGTGTTATATTCAAGGAAAAAAGTTAGATCTGAGTAATTTAGAACTTCGAAACGAAATAGGTTATATTATTGAGACGCCTTATTCTTATCCGGATTTAACGGTGAGAGAAAATTTAGAAATCGTTGGTAAATTAAGAGGAGTTGATAAAGATAATATTGACTGGGTAATTGAAAAATTAAAACTAAAGCAATATGAACATAAACAGGAGAAGCATCTTTCTTTAGGAAATGTTGCGCGTTTAGGAATTGCAAAAGCGATTATTCATAAACCTAAAATTCTAATTCTTGATGAGCCAACAAATGGATTAGATCCTTTTGGAGTTATTGAAGTGAGAGAACTATTAAAGGAATTGGCGAATAATCTAGGCACAACGGTTCTTATTTCCAGTCATAATCTGGAGGAAATATCTAAGATTGCGACTAGAATAGTCATTATACATGAGGGCAGACTTATAAGAGAAGTTGAAAGCAATGAATTAGAACAGTACTTAGAAAAGAAGTTACTAGTAAGTGGTTCTAATAATAAGGCCATGAAAGAAGTATTATCTAATCATGGCTATCAAGTAAATATTCAATCAGACACAGAAAATAATATCCATTTCTTAGAATTAACTGATAGAAAATCTGTGGAATATCCGGAAGAAATTGCTACATTGCTGGTTCATGCAGGTTATCCGCCCAAATCGTTGGCTGTTGAGAAAGAAGATTTAGAGCATTATTTCTTAAGAATACTGAATGACTATCATGGAGGAATCTCGAATGAAAAAGCTTAATTCCTGTATTTTAATTGAATGGAGAAAGTTAATAAAATCAAAACTTTCCATCGTAACTGCTTGTTCTATCTGTTTAGTTCCTTTTATTGTTGGGTTGTTTGCAACTATGATGAAATATCCAGAGAATTTCAAAAATCTTGGATTGATTTCTGCAAAAATGGAAATGATGAGGATAACAGACTGGTCGTCGTACTTAATGACCGTATCACAAGTCATTTCTGTTGGGGGATTGCTCATTTTTGGATTTACAGCATCTTGGATTTTTGGTAGAGAATATTCTGATAAAACGATGATAGACCTATTAGCACTCCCGATAAAAAGAGATACAATCGTATTATCCAAGTTTATCGTTATCGCTCTATGGAGTTATATTCTATCAATTTTTGAACTTTTATTGGGATTATTAACTGGCGATCTGATTGGACTTGAGGGTGGGAGCTTAACGGTGATTTTCAAAGGTATACTTACTTTTGGTTATTGCACCACTCTTACGATCGTACTCTCTACTCCAGTGGCCTTTTTTGCTTGTTTAGGTCGGGGATATTTGTCACCATTGGCATTTATCATTTTTACTATTATTTTTTCTCAGCTTGGTTCTGCTCTTAACTTTGGGAAATACATTCCATGGGCGATTCCTGCACTCGCAAGTGGTATTGCAGGAAAAGCACTATTGAATTTTGGGAGCATTGTCAGTTTATTTGGGGTAAGTATTCTAGGTCTTATCGCGACAATAGCTTGGTGGAGGTATGCTGATTACGATTAAAATGAAGTGATGAAAATGCTAATAACACAAAGCCAAGTCTGATTCATTTCAAATCAAAACAACCCCTCCTGTTCAGATTGAAGAACAAGAGGGGATGTATTATGACAATCGAAAGTTTTGGGGAGAGGGGACTATGTGAATATCGTTGGACTAAATGAAAAGATAGTTTCTAATATATGTGATTGGGAAAAAATGACCTTGTCCTTGAAAAGTTAAGTGTCAAAGCTTTCTCAGATGGCAGTTTTAGAACAAGGTAAAATTCCGTAGTCATAGCATTAGTCAGGTGAGGGACAAAATCCGAAAAAAATACTTGGTCTGAACCTTTTCCAACAGGGGCCGGATTAAAAAGAAGCTGAGGAGAAAGAGCAGGAGGATGGGGTAGAAATACCAAGGCTTACTGATGAATTGGGACTCCTCAGCAATCCTTAAAGGGATATAAGTATGGGACAGCAGAATCTGCCCAGACAGGAAAAGCAAGACAATCGCAGTCATGGTCAGAATCAGAACCTAGCCCAGTTTGAAGATGGCGTTAGAAAATTACTTCATAAGGGCCTGTTCTCCACCTTGATGAAATAACGGTCTTCTCCCAGATCGATCAGCTCGACTGGCTGAGGATAGAAGCGATCCATGACCTCTTTGTGAAAAATGTCCTCTTTGGGACCTTGGGCAATAATCTCTCCTTCTTTCAGGAGCAGGACATGATCCATAGCAGCAGTGATTTCCTCTACATGGTGGGTGACATAGAGGATGGTTGGTGCCTGATTCATCTGTGTAATCTTACCAATCTGATCCAGCAGACGCTCGCGGGCAAAGAGATCCAGACCGCTGGTCGCTTCGTCTAAGATAAGCAATTCTGGCTTTTCCATAAGACTGCGCGCAATCAGCAAGAGCTGCTTTTCCCCTTGAGACAGACTGCTGTAGCTCCGGCCAATCAAATCTTGTCCGCCAATGGAAGCCAGCATTTCCCTAGCTTGGTCCAGTTCTGCTTGTCCGTAAGGAGCATAGAGAATACTGCTTTTATACTTTCCTGTCAAGACGATTTCTTCAGCAGTGAGATGGCTGGGCAGGCGCTCAGCAATGAAGGAGCCAACTACTCCAATCTTAGTTCGCAGCTGAGGAATGTCTCCAGCACCAAATTCCGTACCGAGAACCATCACCTTGCCCTGAGTCTTCCAATGTTCAGCCATAAGCAAGCGCAGGAGAGTAGACTTTCCTGAGCCGTTGAGACCAAGGATGGCCCAATGCTCCCCCTTTTTCACCTGCCAGTTGAGATCTTTTAAGATGGTTCGGCCTTGTTTGGCCAAGCTTACATTTTCCAGTTTGATAATTTTTTCCATTTTTACTCTCTCTTTCGTTAAAACTCCTTTATTATAACAAAATTTATGATAAATAACTGATAGGAGGAGACAAATGTTTCATAAAAGTAAGCTGATGTAGGTCTTTTTGCTAACGATAATCTTTCTTATCCCCGTATCGTTGGTGGTGTGATGAAGGTCGATCCTATTACTATCATGGTGCTCTTGCTCTTATCCAGCAATATCTATGGCGTACTAGGGATGATTGTGGCAATCCCGACTTATTCTATCCTCAAAGAAATCGCTAAGTTCTTGCTTAATCGCTATGATAATCCCAAGGAAGCCCAGCAGCAGAAGAAGAGCAAAGAGTTTGGGAATCGATTGATTCCAGAGTCTCGAGACCAGAAATAAGACGGAAGAAGGGCCTTCCGCCTTATTTTCATTATGGCTTCAAGTCAGTTTTTCTCGTAGAGAAAAACAAGAAAACTACCACAGCTAAGCTGGTGGTTGCCAAGGCTTTGAGCTTTCATTTCTTTTTCCTAGTAGAATCTATTTGTTCAGGTAAGACAAAGGAGGAAAAAGAATTGGATAAAATCAGTTGCTGTTTATCACATACCAAATGGATGTGCAAATATCCTATCATCTTTACCCCCAAGTATCGCAGAAAAATCATTTACTACAAAATAAGACGAGATCTCATTGAGATTTTTCGTCATTTATGTCAATACAAAGGTGTGGAAATTATTGAGGGACAGATGATGCCAGATCATATTTGCATGCTTGCCTAAATCTCTCCAAAACTTTCGAGTTTTGATTTCACGGGATATTTGATAAATATGTAAGTATCGTTGGCCCAAACGGAAAGACAGTTGCCAAATAGATTCGCGAACAAGAGAAAAATAACATTGTCCTTGAAAAGTTAAGTGTCAAAGAGTACGAGGAGAAATTTTTATATGGCGGTTTTAGAACAAGATAAAAGCCCGCTGTTACGGGCTCTAGTCGAAGTAACGATAGCTATTTTCCTGCTATCTATTAGACCAGGTTCTTGGTAGGAATAGAAGCAGGATCGGATAGATCTCTAAACGTCCTGCAATCATGGCAAGAGAGAGGAGGAATTTAGAAAATGGGCTATAGATAGAGAAGGTCTCGGTTGTTCCAATCATTGGTCCGATATTATTGAAACAGCTGATGACAGCACTGGTAACAGTCATTAGATTGTTATTGTCCAGACTGATGATGAAAATCAAAGCTGCGATAATCAAAATATAAACAGCCAAATATTTGAGAACCTTGTGTTGGGTATCTTTATCCAAAACAGCGCCGTTGATATGCATGGTTAGAACGCGGTTTGGCGAAAGCGTGGAAAGGATTTGGTTTTTAGCGATGCGGCCGATGATAATGGCACGGATTACTTTGAAACCGCCAGCGGTGGAGCCAGCAGAACCTCCTAAACACATGAGTAGCAGCAGAATGACTTGTGAGAAGAGGGGCCACTGTACGGTATCTCCATAGCCGAATCCTGTCGTAGTAATAATGTTGGAAACTTGGAAAAATGAAATTTCTAAACTTTTAGCAAATTCCCCGTAAACATGGAGAACATTGAAGCTAATCAAAATGGTGGCAGTGAGTACAATCCAGAGATAGCCTTTCAACTCCTCGTCATGAAAACAGGCTTTAAATCTTCGAATCAAGAGATAATAGTAGAGATTGAAGTTTACCCCAAAGGTCAGAACGCCGAAGCTGACGAGATAGGTGATTAGAGAGCTGTTGTAATGGGCAATTCCGTCGTTAAAGACAGTGAAGCCTCCCGTACCAGCCGTTCCCATTGCGATGACGATACTATCAAAGAGTGGCATGCCGGCGAGGAAATAAAGAAAGGCAAAAAGGGCAAAGAGCGCTAGATAGATAATATAAAGAATCTGGGCAGTGTTTCTTAATTTCGACACAACCTTACCAAAGACTGGTCCAGGAACTTCCGCTTTCATAACCTCTAAGTGGCCATTTTTGGCATTGTCCATGATAGCTAAGGCAAAGACCAGCACCCCCATTCCTCCAATCAAGTGGGTGAAACTACGCCAAAAGAGGAGAGAGTGGGAAAGGACAGATACATCGTTTAAGATTGTGGCACCAGTAGTGGTAAAGCCAGAGCTGACTTCAAAGAAAGCATCAATTAGATTCGGAATCTGGCCAGAAAAGACAAAAGGCAGAGCGCCAAAGAAGGACCAGAGAATCCAGCAAAGGGCAACAATCAGGACCCCTTCCTTGGTGTAAATGTGGGCATCCTTAGGCTTAAAGGCTGAACCTAATCCACCCAAAATCACTAAAATAATCATTGTAGCGCCGATCGAAAGGAAGACTTCAAGATCTTCACGGTAGATCAGGGCAACGATTGTTGGAACCAACAAGAGAGCTGCTTCGATGAGCAGGAGTTTAGAGAGGAGAAAGCGAATCATAGGTCTATTCATGGGGCTACCTCTCTAACAAATCGTAAATCTTATCGATGTTTTGAATCAGGGTTGTCACGATGATCTTATCTCCGACTTCCAAATAGTCATCTCCACTTGGGAAGATGGCTACGCCTTGACGAATGATAGCAGCAATCAGTACCCCGCTCCTCAATTTGAGCTGAGAAAGAGGCTGTTCGATCATTTTATTTCCTTCGTTGATCTGGAATTGGAGCGTTTCAATCTGGCCATTTGCTACATGGTGCAAGGCTTCTAGGCTGGAGAATTGCGCGTTATTCCGTCCGCGGATAAAGTGCATAATGGTATCAACGGCAATCCCTTTTGGCGTGACAATACTTGCGAAGTCTTGATTGTCAATAATCTCGAGGAGACTTGTCCGGTTAATCTTGGTAATGTTTTTTTGAACGCCAAGATTGTTGAGGAACATGGAGGTGATGATATTTTCTTCATCGACACCTGTCAGAGTAGCTATTGCATCGTAATGCGCAGCTCTTTCCTCGAGTAGAATATCTTTAGCTGTACCGTCTCCATTGACCACGTAGAGTTCAGGGAATTCTTGGCTAAAGAACTCTGCCCGCTGGCGATTGATCTCGACGACCTTGAACTCAATCTTGCTATTTTTGAGAATGTTTAAGAGATAATAGGCAATCTTGCCTGCCCCGATAATCATGAGGCTCTTGATGACTCTTGGCCGGATTTTATTGTGGAAGCGGACAATTTCTGAACGATTTCCAGTCAGGAAGATTTTATCAGATGGCTGCAAGGTGAAATCCCCATCTGGAATACTGAGTTTTCCTTCTCTCTCAATAGCACAGATAATAACGTGGGGGAAATGCTTCCTAAATTGCGAGAGATTCATTTGGCAGAGATAACTTTCTGGCTTGATTTTGAATTCCATCAAGGTCACTCGGCCATTGGCAAAATGCTCCAATGACAGAGCATTAGGAAAATCAATAATATTGGCAATATAACGAGCAGCTAGGAGTTCAGGATTGACCATCAGAGAGAAGCCTAGAATATTTTTTTCTTTAAAATAAGCATTTGAGTATTCAGGATTTCTCACACGGACAATGGTTTCTTTGGCCCCCATTTTCTTTGCGAGAACGGCTGAAACCATGTTGACCTCATCCTGCTCCGTCATGGCAATAAAGATATCACAGTGGGCAACATCTGCCTGCTCCAAGATTTTAAAATTCGCACCATTTCCAACGATGCCCATAATATCGTAACGTTTTGTAATATGATTTAGAACAGCTTCATTTTGTTCAATTAAAACGACATCATGCTTTTCAGCAACGAGCGAGCGACAAAGGGCGGCTCCGACCTTCCCGCTTCCGACGACGATAATTTTCATATTATTCCTCCCGAATATGTATCTATCATACCTTTTTTTATATAAAATTTCATCTATAAATCTCAATAAAGTCGTTTTTTACAGAATAGTAAGCTGTTTCAAAAGAAATCCTACAAAAATCTCACTTTTTGAGGTCATTTTTATTGACTTGTCGGAAGAAAATGATATACTAGGAAAGTACCCTCATTGATTTACATCAAACCTGTTGTGATGTAAGTTAATGATGCCTTAACCACGCTGTTTGCTGAGCTTGACTCCGGGCAGTGTGGCTATTTTTTTATTCTAATGAAAATCAGGAAAAAATTATGTCTCAGCAAAATCATATCGTCCTTTTTGAACCACAAATTCCACAGAATACAGGCAATATTGCTCGTACTTGCGCAGCGACCAATTCTCCCCTCCATATCATCAAGCCCATGGGCTTTCCCATTGACGATCGTAAGATGAAGCGGGCTGGACTGGATTATTGGGACAAGCTGGATATTAGCTTCTATGAGAGTCTAGATGACTTTATGAAGCAGATGGACGGACGACTCTATCTGATTTCTAAGTTTGCCGAGAAAGTCTACTCGGAAGAGAATTTTGCAGCAGAAGGGCCGCATTATTTTATGTTTGGCCGCGAGGACAAAGGCTTGCCTGAGGAATTTATGCGTCAGCATCCAGAAAAGGCCTTGCGCATTCCTATGAATGACCAGCATGTCCGCAGCTTAAATGTCTCTAATACGGTCTGCATGATTGTCTACGAAGCCCTACGGCAACAGAACTTTGCAGGACTAGACTTGGTACATGAGTACGAAGCGGATAAGTTGAAATAAATGAAAAATACTTAAGTTAAAATAATATTGATTACATCAATCAAAAAGCTTGCACTTGCAAGCGTTTTTTGTTATGATTAAAGGGTCTTCAGGGCAGGGTGAAATTCCCGACCGGCGGTAATTTTGACTAGCTATTTTAGCTTTCTCGTCGTTGTCTTGTCGCGATATACTTTAAGTATTATCTTCGACTGCAACGCCTAGATAAATCTAAAATATCTTAGCCAAATAAGTCCGCGAGCGAAAGCTGATGTGGTGCGATTCCACAACCGACAGTATAGTCTGGATGGGAGAAGACGAAAGAATAGCTTTGTCTGTTCTGATAGATTTATAGCTAAACTGTAACCGCTTGCTTTGATGGAGTGAGAGGGAACTTTTGGGATATAAAAAGTGAGAATAGATAGAGGAATCCTTTCTAACTTCTTCTGATTTTATAGAAAATTGGAGGAACCTGTTATGACAAACGCACGTCGACTTTCGACCATTGCAATTCTATCAGCCATCTCATTTGTGCTGATGTACTTTGACTTCCCGCTTTTACCAGCGGCATCCTTCCTCAAGATCGAATTTAGTATCTTGCCAGTCCTTGTGGGCTTGGTGGTCATGGATTTGCCTGCTGCTCTAGGAGTTCTCTTGCTTCGCTCACTCTTGAAACTGCTTCTTAACAGCCAGGGAGTGAATACTTACATTGGTTTGCCAATGAATATTGTAGCTTTGGGAGTTTTTGTCATCGTCTTTGCTTTGATTTGGAAAAAGGAACGGACAACCCTTCGTTTCCTACTAGGCTCTCTAGCTGGGACTATTGGTTTAACCGTGGCTATGTTGGTTCTCAACTATGTTTACGCTGTTCCTTTGTACGCGAAGTTTGCCAACTTTGATATTGGAAAAATTATGGGACTTTCCAACTACCTCATGACTATGGTATTACCTTTCAACTTGATTGAGGGTGTAATCTTTGCTGTTTCATTCTGGTTGTTATACGTCCTCTTGAAACCAACCTTAAAACATTATGAGAGATAAACAAACATTTTTAATGAAGGGCAGTTTTGCCCTTTTACTTTTCGTCATATTAGGCTACATGGTCAAGTTTTATCCAGAGCAGCTAGTTGCCTTTGATAGCCCGATTCAAACTTGGCTGCGAGGAGACTTCCCCACAGCTTTGACGACATTTTTCAAACTGGTCACCAGTTTCATTGACCCGCTGGGGATTATTATCTGGGTTTCTGCCCTAGTCCTATTTTTCCTTTATAAAAAATGGAAGATCGAAGCTGCCTTGCTAGCTGGAAATCTGGTCTTACATGGGATTTTGATTAAGCTGATTAAACTCGTTTATCAAAGAAGCCGGCCAAGTATTTTGCATTTGGTCGAAGAGGGAGGCTATTCTTTCCCAAGTGGGCATGCCATGGCGACAGCTATTGTGGTGGGAACTTTGATTATTATCGTCCAGCAACGGATGCAAAATCAACAAATCAAGCGTTTGGTACAGGGCTTGCTCTTGCTCTTTATCTTGACCATTATGGCATCCAGAGTCTATCTGGGCGTGCACTATCCGACGGATGTGATCGGAGGAGCCTTGATGGGCTTTGCCATTCTCAATATCGAATTTCCCTTTTATGACCAGCTGCGCTTTCAATGGCGCTTCACAGGAAAGCAGAAATAAATAGAGATGAGAAAGGTTGGCTTTGCCGGCCTTTTTATCTTGACAAAGGAGGCCTCTTCTTTTAAGATAAGAGCAAGTGAGATGAAGAGGAGGTTGTACGTTTTGAATCCAGAAGTCATCAAGTTAGTTTTAGACATTGTGGATGAGATTCCTGCTGGGCGCGTGGCGACCTATGGCCAGATTGCTCGTTTGATTGAGCGGCCTAAAAACGCCCGCTTGGTGGGAAAGATTCTCAGTCAGTCGGAGATTTATGGCGGCAAGCATCCTTGCCATCGGGTAGTTAATGCGGCAGGGCGCCTCGCACCAGGCTGGGAAGACCAAGCACACTTGCTCTGGGCGGAGGGAGTAGACTTGAAGTCCAATGGCTGTGTGGACCTCAAGCGTTATCAGTGGGAGGCATGATTTTCTTCTTTCTTAGTGAAAGAGGAAATTTTTGTTTCTAGGCTCCTTTTTGTGGTAGAATGGAAGGTATGAAATCTTACAATGCTTTGAATGATTATTATCGAAAACTTTTTGGAGAAAAGACTTTTAAAGTGCCCATCGATGCGGGCTTTGACTGTCCCAATCGGGATGGTACGGTAGCGCATGGAGGCTGTACTTTCTGTACTGTTTCGGGTTCTGGTGATGCCATCGTGGCGCCTGATGCGCCCATTCGGGAGCAGTTCTATAAGGAAATTGACTTTATGCACCGTAAGTGGCCGGATGTTCGTAAGTATCTGGTTTATTTCCAGAATTTCACCAATACCCATGAGAAGCTTGAAGTGATCCGTGAGCGGTATGAGCAAGCCATTAACGAGCCAGGTGTCGTTGGCCTCAATATCGGAACTCGGCCCGACTGTTTGCCTGATGAGACCATCGCCTACTTAGCTGACCTGTCTGAGCGCATGCATGTGACCGTGGAGCTGGGCCTTCAGACTACCTATGAGGAGACTTCAGACCTTATCAACCGTGCTCATTCCTATGAGCTTTATGTGGAGACGGTCCAGCGCATTCGTAAGCTGGCCCCCAAGGCGGAGATTGTCTCTCACTTGATCAATGGCCTGCCGGGCGAAACCCATGAGATGATGCTGGAAAATGTCCGTCGCTGTGTAACGGACAATGACATTCAGGGAATCAAGCTCCACTTGCTTCACTTGATGACCAATACCCGCATGCAGCGGGATTATCATGAGGGGCGACTGCAGCTGCTCAGTCAGGAGGAGTATGTCTCCATCATCTGCGACCAACTAGAGATTATCCCTGAGCATATCGTTATCCACCGTATCACAGGCGATGCCCCGCGAGATATGTTGATTGGCCCCATGTGGAGCCTCAATAAATGGGAAGTTCTCAATGCCATCGAGGCAGAAATGCGTCGTCGTGGCAGCAAGCAAGGCTGTAAAGCAAAGGAGCAGAGATTCGTATGTTAAGACCTTTACAGATGGCCCATGACTTTTTGGCAGAAGTCGTGACCAAGGAAGATGTCGTAGTGGACGCTACGATGGGCAACGGGCATGACACCCTCTTTCTGGCTCAGTTGGCCAAGCAAGTCTATGCTTTTGACATTCAGGAGCAGGCTGTAGAAAAGACCCGCCAGCGCTTGGCAGAAGCTGGCTTGGACAATGCTCAGCTAATCTTGGCTGGCCATGAGAGTCTGGACCAATATACAGACCATTTCAAGGCTGCTATTTTTAATCTTGGCTACTTGCCTTCGGCGGACAAGTCTGTCATTACAAGACCCGATACGACGCTGGAAGCTCTGGGAAAGGTCTGTCAAGGCTTAGCAAAAGGAGGTCGAGCAGCTATCATGATTTACTACGGGCATGAAGGTGGCGAAGTTGAAAAAGATGCGGTGCTAGACTTCGTCAGTCAGCTGCCCCAGCAGGACTTCACTGTCGCCCTCTACAAGACCATCAATCAGATTAACAACCCGCCTTTTTTGGTTATGATTGAGAAATTAAAAGAAAAATAAGGATTCCAAAGTTTTAAAAACTTTCTAAGGAATCATTTGGAGAAAAAATGGATAAACAATATTTGCATGAAAAATTGGCTGGCTTACGAAACAAATACGTCGAGTCTGCCGATGAAGAAACGACTGTTGGCCTTTTGGACGAGGCCAAAATGAACAAAAAAATGCTGCGAATCAAGAAAAAATTGGTGAATTTAGAAATGGAGCGTTGCCAAAAGATGATTGAGCACCGCGATCTATCCAAAATTGATCAAAAGATTTCAGCGCAAAAAGAATTGTTTAAAGAGTGCTGCCAGCAGAGATAAAGGAGGTTCAAAGTGGAAATCCTTCTCTACACGATTGTTTTTTTGCTCTTATTGGTTGTATCGAATGTGACCAATCGTTTGCTGCCCCAGCTTCCTTTACCTCTAGTGCAAATTGTGCTGGGAATTTCGCTTGGTTTTCTCCTTCCTCATGGGAAATTTCATTTAGATACAGAGCTATTTTTGGCCTTGGTAATCGGGCCATTGCTCTTTCGGGAGGCTGAGGAAAGCAATATTACCAGTATTCTCAAGCACTGGCGAATCATTTTATTTTTGATTTTTCCAGTTATCTTTATTTCAACGCTTGGTTTGGGCTATCTGGCTCATCTTCTCTGGGCTGCTTTGCCCTTGGCGGCCTGTATTGCCGTAGGAGCCGCTTTGGGTCCGACAGATTTGGTAGCCTTTGCTTCCCTATCAGAGCGTTTTTCCTTCCCTAAGCGGGTGGAAAATATCCTAAAAGGAGAGGGATTGCTTAACGATGCGTCTGGTCTAGTTGCTTTTCGTGTGGCTCTTTTGGCTTGGACTACAGGAAGTTTTTCCCTAGGAAAAGCTAGTATTTCCTTAGTTCTTTCCATTATTGGAGGATTTGCTGTTGGGATGGCCAGTGCAGCCCTTAATCGCTGGTTGCATAAACTGCTGATGAGTGCCCAAGTATCAGATATTGCTAGTGAGCTCTTGCTGGAGCTGAGTCTACCCTTGGTTACCTTCTTTTTAGCAGAGGAGATTCATGTTTCAGGGATTATCGCAGTGGTCGTCGCAGGTATCTTCAAGGCCAGTCGCTTCAAGCGGATAACGCTTCTGGAAGCCCAGGTGGATTCGGTTACAGAAACCATCTGGAATACAGTGAACTTTATGCTCAATGGCTCTGTCTTTATCATTTTAGGGATCGAACTGGAGATGATTGCAGAGCCAATCTTAAAGAGCCCGATTTACGATAATCTCTTGCTGCTCGTGAGCATTGTCCTTCTGACTTTCCTACTCTTTGCCCTTCGGTTTGTCATGTTGTTCACTTTTTACTTCATTCGAATCAGAAGATTGCACAAGAATGTTGGAAACTACCTGAAGGAAATGCTGCTACTGACCTTTTCAGGTGTCAAAGGAACCGTCTCCATTGCGACTATTCTTTTGATTCCGAGTCAGTTGGAGCAAGATCATCCTTTGTTACTTTTTTTGGTAGCAGGTGTGACCTTTCTTAGCTTTCTGACGGGTTTACTCACTCTCCCTCATCTGTCTGAGGAAAGAGAAGAGGAAAACGAGCACCTTATGCACATTGCTATTTTAAATGAAGTGGTGAGTGAGCTGGAAGCAAGCCTCAAGCAAACCAAGGCTAAGGCACCTCTCTATGCGGCTATTGACAATTACCATGGTCGTATCGAAAACCTAATCCTTGAACAGGAAGACAAGGCTACTCAGCGAGACTTGGCAGCTCTGAAATTATTGATTTTGAGTATCGAAAATGATGGTTTGGAGCAAGCTTTTGAAGAAGGAAAAATCAGCGATCGTAGCTATCATCTTTATCAGCGTTACCTACATAATATTGAGCAGGGCATCAATCGAAACTTAGTTTCTCGCTTTACCTATATGTTTCTCGTTACACTGCGCGTATTGCGCATGTTGCTCCATGAAATCGTCACCCTTGGTGCTAGATGGCGCTCTTGGAGGCAAGGTGGAGCTAAGCATCTAACTGCTGAGGATATGGAGGATATAGCAGAGCTTTATCTGTCCAATACCGAAGTCATTATCGAAAGTTTGGAACATCTAAAGGGTATCTATAAGCCTTCTCTAATTACTTTTTTGCAGGAATCTCGACTAAGAGAAACGGAGATCATCGGTAGTGGTGCCTTCGTCGAGCGTGTTATTGCGCGATTTAAGCCCAATAACATCTCAGAAATGATCTGGGGCTATTATTTGGAGAGAAAAATTATCTTTGAATATGAGAAAAAGAAATTGATCTCAAGTAGCTATGCTAAACGCCTGCGCCAAAATGTCAATAATTTAGAAAATTACTCACTGAAAGAAAGAGCCAATACTCTACCTTATGACATGGTTAATTACGCTAGAGAGCGCTAGAAGATAAGGCTATCCAGTGAGCTCCACTAAAAATTAATAGAATTCAAAAAGAGAACAGAATACTTTATCCGTTCTCTTTTTGGGCTCTATAATTTCTGTAGTGGGTAACACCACTGTAGGAATTATGGAGCCTATTTGTTGTAGAAAAAAAGTCCCATAAGACTTATAATGAAAAGCGACCAAACCATCATTAGAAAGACTCTTATGGAACAGTTAAATTTTATCACAAACTTACTCGGAATAAAAGACCCTAACATCACTATCTTGAATGTTCTAGATGCTGGAACTCATAAAGAAATCATCGCTAAGCTAGATTATATCGCACCTAAATGCCCTCACTGCCAAGGACAAATGGCTAAATATGACTTTCAAAAAGAATCGAAAATTCCCTATCTAGAGTGTGCGGGTTACAAGACATTGATTCGTCTAAGAAAACGTCGTTTTCGTTGTAAATTTTGCAGGAAAATGGCTGTCGCAGAAACGTCATTAGTCAAAAAGAATCACTAAAATCTCAACTCAACGATTATCAATCAGAAAATCACTCAAAAATTAATCGAGAAAGTCCCTATGACGACCATCGCGGAAAGCCTGGCTGTCTCCACTTCCACCGTCATTCGCAAACTAAAAGAATTCAAGTTCAAGACTGACCTCAACGACCTTCCAGCGCACATGAGCTAGGATGTGGAAACAGTCAGGGAAGTGACTGTTTCAATCGGCAGATAGAGATGAGCTTCATTGCGCAGGATTTCGATTCAAGAAGGATTATAGCTATCCTAGATGGGCGGACACAAGGGACGATTCGCAATCATTTCTTTCGTTATTCTAGACAAGTGAGAAGTCGAGTCAAAATTATTACCATGGACATGTTTAGCCCCTACTACGATATTGCCAGAAAACTATTTTCAAACGCTAAAATTGTCCTCGACCGCTTTCACATTGTACAGCATCTCAATCGGACTATGGACCGCCTCCGCATCCAAATCATGAATCAGTTTGATAGGAAATCACACGAATATAAAGCACTCAAACGCTACTGGAAACTCATTCAACAGGATAGTCGGAAACTAAGTCACAAACGATTTTATCGTCCAACTTTTCGGTTGCACTTGACCAATAGAGAGATTCTAGAGAAGCTACTTTCTTACTCTCCAGAACTCCGAGAACACTATGAACTCTACCAACTCTTGCTTTTTCATTTTCAAGAGAAACAGGCTGATCATTTCTTTGATCTCATTGAAGATATCATTTCTTGTGTAAATCCCATCTTTCTAACTGTTTTTAAGACCTTTTTGAAAGATAAGGACAAAATCTTGAACGCACTGGAACTTCCCTACTCAAATGTAAAACTAGAAGCTACGAATAACCTCATCAAAATCATCAAGCGCAATGCTTTGGCTTTCGGAACTTTGACAATTTTAAAACTAGAATTCTCATCGCTTTGAACATCAAAAAGGAGAGAACCAATTTGGTCCTCTCCAGGGTATGACTTTTTGGGAACCCACTACAGTTGACAAAGAGCTCACTTTTTATTTGCTGATCATTAATTGTATAATAATTACGATAAATCTTCGCTTTCTTCATGTTTTTCACTATAAATGAGATTAAATAAATCTCTTTTTAAGCTGTCTAACTGCTAAGGTATAGAAGACAAAAATATAAGCACTATTGACAACTAAGAAAAGGATAAATTCAGATAAGGTAAAAGGGACTAAGGAACGAGCTCGATCACCAACAGCAATCTGAGCATAAGGGAAAATTCTAAAAAGACCTTGTCCAATAAAGAGGGTCATAAGTCCTGCCATAGCCAAAATAGCTGATATAAGAATAGGCACTGCGAAATTTTTTAAGCGAATACTAAGAAAAATTTGAATGGTGACAATAGTAATGGTTGCTAGCCAACCTGTGATAGACCAAAGCAAAAAGTCCAGTAGATAATTTGCAAAAGGTACCTTCAAAACCAAAGCGCTGATAATATATAAGAGAAGAACTATCAGTTGACTAATAGCCATGACTAGTGATAAGCTGGTGATTTTTGATAAAATGATACGATTGGCCTTAACCGGAATACTTAATAAGCGCTGCCAGTTTTTATTACTTTCCTCGAATTGACAACTGATGGAACAGATAATCCCGATCAGAATAGGAGTAAATACCTGCGAGGAATAGAAAACTGTTTGTCCCCAAAGGACGCGAGCTTGTGTACCATCTAGGAGCACCTTTTGATTGAGAGCGTAAATCATTGCTCCCAATAAGGACCCAACAAGGTTAAAGAAGATTAGCGTTATCGGAATAGCACTTTTTTTGATTTTTTTAAATTCAAAAGTAATCATAATAGATCCGCCTTTCCAATGAGTTTTTTACTGGCAAAGATGCTTAAAAAAATGATAAGCAATAATACGACTAATTTAAAGGGATAAGCATTATCGTATTGAAAAAGATAAGTGTTAGTTCCAGCCACCCGTTTAGCGATTCCCATCATAGAGAAATATTGCCAAGGAATGAAAATACGAATAGGAACTGGTAACGCACCGATACCTACAAATGACAGGAAGGAACCAATTAAGCCTGTTACTACTGTCACACTTGGCTTTGGATAGATAAAAGCTAAGCAAAGATGTAAACAAGACAGAAAGAGACAAACCAAAAAAGTTGTGAACAAAAAGAGACTCAATGAAACAGGTGTCACACTGACCTGCATGCCTTGAATAATAAATTTCAGAAAAAGCGTTTGAATCAAACTGACAACAAAGGCAAAAATAGCCATCACAGTCAATTTAGCTTTAAAAAGTTGCCAAGGACTTTCGTTACTGGTTTGCAAGAGTTTAAAAGTTTTGCCTAGATGTTCCAATTCCAGTAGTCTAGACGCTAAAACTGCAATGAAAAGTGGCAAAATAAAATCATTCAAGTAAGTCATGGTATAAATGGCATTATAGGCCTCATGTGTTTTAGGTAATTCATATTTGATAACAACGCTACTCCAAATCAAGCCCACTGCTACAATAGCAATCAAAGATAACAAGAAAGACCGTCTTTTTAGTTTGATAAATTCTAATTGTAAATTCAGCATTACAAGACACTTCCTTCCCGTCCTGTCATATCAAGGAAAACATCTTCCAGCGATCGACGAATCATACGAACTTGATAAATATCAACATTATTTTCAACTAAGAGTCGAATAGCAGTGGCTATATTAACTTTATTGTTATCGTTGATAATCAATTTTGGGTCATCATCTAAATTAAAACCATTGAACATTAGTATTCTTTTAGCAGTTACATCATCACTGGTCTCAAACAGATATTTTTCATCTTCTTCAAGGTCAGATAGGTGGCCTTCAAAAAGTAATTGACCATGATTGATAATGCCAACAGTTGTAGCCATCTGTTCAATTTCTGAAAGAATATGGCTAGAAACGATGATAGTCATATCGTATTTTTGTGGTAAAGACTTGATAAGCTCACGAATTTCTTGAATACCGGCAGGGTCTAAACCATTAGTTGGCTCATCCAAAATCAGTAATTTAGGAAATTTAACAATAGCTAACGCAATTCCTAAACGTTGTTTCATGCCTAGTGAATAGTTTTTAACTAGCTTGTCTTTTTGATCGAAAAGCCTGACAATCTTTAAGACTTCATCAATATTTCTTTTTGGTAATTTAAGCAATTTTTGGATAATTTCAAGATTTTCATAACCGGTCAAATTAGCATAGTAAGAGGGCTCTTCAATGAGGGAACCTACATTTGAGAGGAGTGATATTTGATTGCTATTAAAGGTTTTGCCAAAGAGCTTAATGGAACCATGGCTTGGTTGCAACAATCCTAAAAGCATTTTCATAGCAGTACTCTTACCAGCACCATTTGGTCCTAAAAAACCATAAATTTCATTTTTTCTAATATGAATAGAGAGCTGATTAACGGCTACTTCACCTGAAAAATCCTTACTTAATTGGTTGGTTTCAACGATATAATTGTTCATTTGTTTTCTCCTTTAAAAATCTTAGAGTGATGTTATATCCTTTCGCTATTTTTATTATAATGAAACTCCTTTATTTTAACCTGTTCATTACTTTAATTCTTCCTTAATTTTTACTTTAAAGTCCTTGACTAAGGAAGCAATGTGTTATACTAGTCTTGTTGAGGTAATAGTATGAATTATAAAGAAAAGAAGATTTTAATTTTAGACGATAACCCAGAAATTTTAGAAATGGTGCAAGAATCATTGATCATTGCTGGGTTTAGCAATCTAACAAGTGTACAATCACAAAAAGAAGCTTTGGAGCAATTTGAAGAAAAATCTTTTGATTTAGTTATTTTAGACATTATGCTGCCTGAAGGATCAGGATTTGAAGTTTTAAAAGGTATCCGTAAGACTTCAACGGTTCCTGTTTTGTTTTTGTCGGCAATCTCCGATATAGAAAAACAATATCAGGGCTTTGAGCTAGGGGCAGATGACTATATTATCAAGCCTTTCCGCCCAAGAGATTTGGAGCTGCGTATTCTTTCCATCTTAAAAAGAGCCTATCCCGAAAAGGAAGATACCCTTGTTTTGCCTGCTTGCCAGGTGCATTTTAGCCAAGCCTTGATTACCAAAGGAAAACTAGAGATTCAGCTGACAGCTAAGGAATACAGTATTCTTAAGATCCTATATGATAATAAGAATCGCATTGTCACTTTTGACCAACTCTTAGAAAAGGTCTGGGGATTACAATACCAAGGCTATGATAATACCCTAATGGCTCATATTCGTAAGATTCGACAAAAGATTGAAGCCAATCCTTCTAAACCAGAAAGCTTAATAACGGTTAAAGGTTTGGGTTACAAACTAAAGGTGAATTAAATGGATACCGTTAAATTTTTTACTAAGTTATTAACCAGGTATGTTCTATTAATCTTGGCTTTAATCATAGGACTTGTTTTTGTTTATGGTTTGGTTTTCTCAGCCTATTTTAGTTTCTATGGAAAGGAAAAACCGGAACTACTTTACACTAAAATCGCTCAATCGAGTCAAGAGAATAATTTCAATTTTGATAAAAGCAGCAAAATTGAAATGGATAAACAAAATACTTGGGCTATGGTACTGAATCAAGATGGCAATATTGTCCAATCTTATCATTTACCTAAAGGACTCAAAAAGCATTATACGAATGCTGATATGGTTAAATTTTCACGTTGGTATTTAGAAGATTACCCTGTTTTCTCCTATGTACGTGGTCAGCAAATTTTAGTTTTGGGCTATCCTAAAAAGCATTCCTTAGCAAAATTTAATTTCTATGCTAATACGCAATTTATTAGGAATTTTCTCAGTTTGGGACTTGTTTTCTTGGGTATTATTCTTTTACTTATTTTTATTCTTTTGAGCCGATCAAAGTTGCGTATTAAAAAGGAGATGGAGCCGATTATTACTGCTGTCACTTCTTTATCTCAAGGTCAAAATATCGTTCTTAAAGAAAAGGGAAATTTCTCTGAAATTAAGACGGCTCTCAATGAGACATCTCATATTTTGGAAGAAAGCAACACGATGAAAGAGCAATGGATTAGAGGGGTCAGTCATGATTTACGCAATCCTCTTATGCTCATATCAGGTTATAACAGTCAGTTAGAGCAGCAATATGGCAAAGGAAAGCAGACAGAGGAAATTGAAAATCAGATTCAAACTATGAAAGAAATGATTTCTAATCTCAATATGAGCTACTTATTGGATAACCAAAAGCGTCACTCCGAATTTTCCAATCTTGATTTGGTTACTGTCCTACGAACAGTAATTGCCGATATATTGAATAATTATGAAACAATTACACTTCATTTTGATTTGCCTGCCGAGACAGTGTTGGTAAAAGGAGAGGTAACTTTATTAGCAAGAGCTTTTAGAAATCTCTTACTTAATAGTATTATGCACAGCGGCTCTAACCAGATTGATCTGACTTATCAATTATCTGATAATAAAGTGCTCATCGTCATTGCGGATCAAGGAGATATTACAGCTCAAAAAATTACTGAGCTAAATCAAAAATCAACTAATTATGAATCACATGGTATGGGAACAGTTATCACCAAACAAATTATTAAATTACATCAAGGTGAAATTGTTTTTTTAGACAATCATCCAGGCTTAAAAGTCACCATTTCTTTACCTTTAGTAAAGGAATAATGACCTGCCCCTAAGAACAAGCTTACACTTAGAACACTAACCATTTAGAGCATTGCGACACATTATTTATCTTCTAAATATTTCTAAATGCTATTTTTGGGGCAAAGTATTCTTTCGTCTAATCATCGTAAATTTTTGATAAATAAGTAGCAATACTATTCTATTTATCAAAAATTTTTCTGTTATACGCAAAAAAAGAGTGAACAAATAAAGTTGCACTCTTTTACTGTTAAAATGTTTTGTCAACAACTATATACGAATTACACTAAAAACGCTTTAGATACTGTCAATAATTATGTGTAAACACTCAAGTAGAGTTATGGAGTGCTAATCAAATAAGCTTTCAAGTGTGTCAGAACATTGACCAAACCCTTTATGGATTCGTTGACTTTGCTTGAAATTATAATCTTCAAACAAAGTAACTAAGTAACGGTCCAGGGCTTCTTCGTTAGGAAAAAGAACCTTCTTTTTCGTTTGACGTTTAATTTCTTTGTTGAGAGACTCAATGAGCTTTGTCGAATAAATGCTGTGCCAAATTTGGTAGGGAAACTAGAAAAAAGTTAAAAGATTATCCGTATTCTCCAGACTTTCTATGACTTTCCTATACTTTGGCTTCCATTCAGCGATAAAGTTCTCTAAAGCTTGTACTGCCATTTCTAAATTTTCAGCACGATAAATCGTTTTTAATTACCCTAGAATAACCACTCGATTAGATCGTTTCACCTTACTAGCCCTTTTCATCAACCCACTACAGTTGACAAAGAGCTCCTTTTTGCTTTGTTTTAAAAAGTTTATCAAGACGCAGAGTTAAAGTCAGTTAGCTTTGGCTTTCATCGGGCTTGGTTTTTTCTGCTTCAGCCTTTTTGGCTGACTTGATGAGAATCTTGCCATTGCTGGTCATGATAGCTTTGAGCTCTTTTTCGCTTGGATTTTCCAGATAGAAGTCAGTAATAGCATCTTCGATATGGTCTTGAATGGTGCGGCGCAATGGACGAGCACCCATTTTCGGATCGTAGCCAAGATCAACCAATTTTTCTTTGACTTTCTCTGTAACATCCAGATGAATGTCGTTGGTTGCTAAGCGCTGGTTGACATCGTCCAGCATGAGGTTGACGATCTGCAGCAGATTGTCCTTGCTGAGTGGCTTGAATTCGATAATGCCGTCGAAGCGGTTCATAAACTCAGGACTGAAGAAGTTACCCAGCTCACCCAAGACGGAATTGGTACGGCCTTCACGAGCTGCCCCAAAGCCAACGCTGGCTTCAGCTTTGCCCGTTCCGGCATTGGATGTCATGATGATAATGGTGTCCTTGAAGCTGACAGTCCGGCCTTGGCCATCGGTCAGGCGGCCATCATCCAGAACCTGTAGGAACATGTGCATAACGTCAGGGTGGGCCTTTTCTACCTCATCCAGCAGAATGAGCGAGTATGGATTACGACGGACGCGCTCAGTCAACTGGCCAGCTTCCTCATAGCCGACGTAGCCTGGAGGGGCACCGACCAGCTTGGCCACGCTGTGTTTTTCCATGTATTCACTCATATCAAAGCGAATCATGCTGTCAGCCGAGCCAAAGAGCTCAATGGCCAGTTGCTTAGAAAGCTCAGTCTTACCGACACCAGTTGGTCCGACAAAGAGGAAACTTCCGATTGGGCGATTAGGACTTCCTAGTCCGACCCGATTCCGGCGGATGGCCTTGGCAATCTTATCCACTGCATCGTCTTGACCGATGACATGGGCCTTTAGGTCGCTGGCGAGATTGACTAGTTGAGACTGTTCTTTTTCCTTCAGGTCGCCAACTGGGATATTGGTCTTTTGCTCCACGATATGCTCAATGGTCTTCTCGCTGATAATTGGAATATCGTTATCCAGCACGCTCGTCTTTTGGAGTTCCTTGTATTTGGCAATCTGATCACGGAAGTAAGCCGCTTTTTCAAAGTCTTCGTCGCGAGTAGCCTGAGCCTTGAGATTTTCTGCCTCAATCAGCCGCTGGTCAATAACTTTAGGATCAACAAAGTTGAGGGTCAGATTCATCTTAGAGCCAGCCTCGTCCAAGAGGTCGATAGCCTTGTCTGGCAGGAAGCGGTCTTGGATGTAGCGGTTGGAGAGAAGGGCAGCTGCTTCAATGGCCGCGTCTGTGTACTTGACATGATGGTAGTCTTCGTATTTTTTCTGAATCCCTTTGAGGATGGTAATGGTTTCTTCTACTGTTGGCTCATCTACCTTAACGGGCTGCATGCGGCGCTCGAGGGCTGCATCCTTCTCGATGATACGGTATTCATTGAGGGTAGTCGCTCCAACCATTTGGAGTTCTCCGCGAGCCAGAGCTGGTTTAAGGATATTTCCGGCGTCCATATTGCCATCGCCAGCAGAACCCGCTCCGACAATTTCATGGATTTCATCAATGAAGAGAATGACATCTTGACGAGAGCGAATCTCGTCCATGAGCTTCTGCATCCGCTCTTCAAATTGACCTCGGATACCAGTCCCTTGTACTAGGCTGACAACGTCCAGGCGGATAACTTCCTTGCCTTGGAGTTTATGAGGTACATCCCCATCCACAATCTTCTGGGCTAGGCCTTCGACCACAGCCGTTTTTCCGACACCGGGCTCTCCAATAAGGACAGGATTGTTTTTGGTGCGGCGGTTGAGGATTTCAATGACACGAGTAATCTCTTCGTCCCGACCGATGACAGGGTCAATTTCTCCTTTACGGGCGATCTCAGTCACATTGATACCAAACTCTTCTAGGAGACCTTTTGGCTTTTGCGGAGCCTGTTGGCGTGCTCCGCCTCCATGATTGGAATTGCCACCATAGCCACCGCCACCGTAGCCTCCTCCAGATTGAGTTGGCGGGATATTTGGTTCTTGGGGTTGTTGGAAATTACCAAGACTGTTAAAGAAATCGTCAATAGGATCAATTCCTTGGTTGTTAGCCTGAGTCAGTCCTCGAAAAAGGCTATTGTTAGGGTCTGTCTTCATGATTTGGTAGCAGTTTTGACAAAGGTCAATCTGCTGCTTGTTTCCGTTTACATTTGTATAGAGATGGATGGTTGATTCATTGATTTTACAATTTTGACAAAGCATATTCTACCTCTTTCTTTGGCCGTAGATCCACCTATTTTTAAATGGTCAAAAATAGTCAAAGTATTATAGTTTCATTATATCAGTATTCTTGCACAATGCAAGAATTTACTACAAAATCCTCCCTGAGACTGATTTTTTGAGAAATTATAGTGCGAAAAGAGAAAAAAATGGTCTTTTACTGGTATTTCAGTTTCTTTTTATGGTAAAATAGGAGAGAAGCAAGTAAATAGGAGAAATAAAATGGAATCACATTTAGTTAGAATCATCAATCGTTTGGAAGCTATGGCCAAAGATGGTGGAAATTTAAAACGTAATTTTGAACGTGAAGGAGTGGTTGTTGCCGAAGTAGCGTACAGCTACGACGAAGAAAATGGACCAATTTTTACTCTGCGTGATGTGGCAGCGCGTGAGACTTATACTTTCGATAGTATTGACTTGATTGCCATGGAAATTTATGAATTATTATACTAAAAAGCAGGCTTCTGCTTTTTTATTTTGCTCGTCAAGATCAGTCTTTAATCCTATAACTTTATATAAGAAAAATGTATAAGTAGGACAAGAGGATTTCTGATATAATGAATAAATATAGTGAAAAAGAAATGAGAAAAGAATGGCAAACATTATTGACGGAAAAGCTTTAGCAGAAAAGCTTCAAGCGAAACTTGCAGAAAAAACAGCAAAATTAAAAGCAGAGACAGGTCAGGAACCTGGTTTAGTGGTGATTTTGGTGGGCGACAATCCAGCCAGTCAGGTTTATGTGAGAAATAAAGAGCGGTCTGCACTAGCTGCAGGCTTCCGCAGTGAAGTTGTGCGTCTGTCTGAGTCAACAAGTCAGGAAGAATTACTGACCTTGATTGCTAAATATAATCAGGATCCAGCTTGGCACGGAATCCTAGTCCAGCTTCCTTTGCCAGCCCATATTGATGATGAAGCGGTTTTATTAGCCATTGATCCAGACAAGGATGTAGATGGCTTTCATCCAACCAATATGGGGCGACTTTGGTCAGGACATCCCTTGATGATTCCTTCTACACCAGCAGGAATCATGGAAATGTTCCGCGAATATAAGGTGGACTTGGAAGGCAAGAATGCGGTGGTGATTGGTCGTAGTAATATTGTCGGTAAACCTATGGCTCAGCTTCTGTTGTCTAAAAATGCGACCGTTACTTTGACGCACTCAAGGACCCATCATTTAGCGAAAATTGCAAAGAAAGCTGATATTTTGGTGGTGGCTATCGGACGAGGACACTTTGTAACCAAGGACTTTGTCAAGGAGGGAGCTGTCGTGATTGATGTCGGTATGAATCGGGACGAAAATGGCAAGCTGATTGGTGATGTTAAATTTGACGAAGTGGCAGAAGTGGCTAGTCTCATTACGCCGGTTCCAAAAGGGGTCGGGCCGATGACCATTACCATGCTAATGGAACAGACTTATCAGGCCTTTGTTAGAAGTTTAGAGAAATAATAGAAAAATAGCATTTGGCTGATCTATTTCTTCTTTCAATTGTTTTTGGTCATCTTGTCGCTAGTGGTATTAGACAAGAAACTATAGAGATAGGCTAAAGCGAGGTTGGGTCAAATATTCCCCCTCGTTTTCTCATAGGCGAATCTAACTTTTTTATAGGTAGCCTGCCTGATTTTTCTAAATTTTGAAAACATAAGAGAAAACTGTGAAAGCGTTTGAAATTAGTTGGAAAATACAGTATAATAAGATTAGAAAAAGAAATTAGAGGAGGCTTCTCATGGCAGTAAAAGATTTTATGACACGCAAGGTTGTATACATTAGCCCAGACACAACGATTGCACATGCGGCAGATATTATGCGCGACCAAAAATTGCACCGCTTGCCTGTGATTGAAAATGATAAGCTGGTGGGTCTTGTGACAGAGGGAACAATCGCAGAAGCAAGTCCATCAAAGGCAACGAGCCTATCTATTTATGAAATGAACTATCTTCTGAATAAAACCAAGGTAAAAGATGTGATGATTCAGGATGTCGTTACTATTTCCCAGTATGCTAGTCTGGAAGATGCGACTTATTTGATGTTGAAAAATAAAATTGGAATCTTACCAGTTGTTGACAATGAGCAGGTCTATGGAATCATTACGGATCGTGACATTTTCAAAGCTTTTCTAGAAGTGTCTGGTTATGGCGAAAAGGGCGTTCGAATGCGCTTTGTCACAGAAGACGAGGTTGGTGTCCTATCGCATATTATCGCCTTACTTGTCGAAGAAAACCTCAATATTTCAAACACAGTTAATATTCCTCGTAAGGACGGTAAAGTTGTCATTGAGGTACAAATTGACGGAGACATTGACTTGGTTTCCTTGAAGTCCAAGTTTGAAGCACACAATATAAAAGTAGAAGATATTACCCGCACTAGCGCAAAAGTTTTATAAAGTTAGAGAGAGTGGGACAGAAATCGGTAATTCGTTAGAATTCGATTTCGTCGTCCCACCTCCGCACAGTTGAGTAGGGCTGTAAAAGCTGATGAAATCAGCGTAGTAGAGCCCACTCAACCACTGCGTCTTGCTCGACAATCCAAAGACAATTGAGAGGCTAGGACTTTTGTCCCAGCCTCTTTTATTTTCTTGCCAATTGGCTTCCTAAGATGGTATAATCAAGGAACTGCAATCAATGATAGAGGAGAAAAGATGAGTATTTTAGAAGTAAAAAATCTCAGCCACGGTTTTGGAGACCGGGCTATTTTTGAGGATGTATCCTTCCGCCTGCTCAAGGGGGAGCATATCGGTCTAGTCGGCGCCAACGGTGAGGGGAAGTCAACCTTTATGAGCATTGTGACGGGTAAAATGTTGCCGGATGAGGGCAAGGTTGAGTGGTCCAAGTATGTGACGGCTGGCTATCTGGACCAGCATGCTGTGTTGGAGCAGGGCCAAACTGTCCGCGATGTGCTACGGACAGCCTTTGACGAGCTGTTCAAGACCGAGGCCCGTATCAATGAAATCTATATGAGCATGGCTGAGGATGGAGCGGATGTGGATGCCCTCATGGAAGAAGTAGGCGAACTGCAGGACCGCTTGGAGAGCCGGGATTTCTATACGCTAGATGCCAAGATTGACGAAGTTGCACGAGCACTAGGTGTCATGGACTACGGTATGGAAAGCGATGTGACAGAGCTATCTGGTGGGCAGCGGACTAAGGTTCTCTTGGCCAAATTGCTTTTGGAAAAACCGGATATCCTGCTCTTGGATGAGCCAACCAACTATCTGGATGCGGAGCACATTGACTGGCTCAAGCGCTATCTCCAAAACTATGAAAATGCCTTTGTCCTGATCTCACATGATATTCCTTTCTTGAATGATGTGATCAATATCGTCTACCATGTGGAAAATCAGCAGTTGACCCGCTATTCTGGGGATTATTACCAATTTTTAGAGGTCTATGAGATGAAAAAATCTCAGCTGGAAGCCGCCTATGAACGCCAGCAGAAGGAAATTGCAGACCTCAAGGATTTTGTGGCCCGCAATAAAGCTCGTGTAGCGACCCGTAATATGGCCATGTCACGTCAGAAAAAGCTGGATAAGATGGACATTATTGAGCTGCAAAGTGAGAAACCAAAGCCTTCCTTTGATTTCAAATCAGCCCGTACACCTGGCCGCTTTATCTTCCAAGCCAAGGATTTGCAGATTGGGTATGACCGTCCACTGACTCAGCCTCTTAATCTTACCTTTGAGCGCAATCAGAAGGTGGCTATCATCGGGGCAAATGGGATTGGAAAAACGACCCTGCTCAAGAGTTTGCTGGGGATTATCCCACCAATCGCTGGGGAAGTCGAACGCGGGGACTATCTAGAGCTGGGCTATTTCGAGCAGGAAGTAGAGGGCGGCAATCGTCAGACACCGCTGGAAGCAGTCTGGAGTGCCTTTCCGGCTCTAAATCAGGCAGAAGTTCGAGCTGCTCTGGCTAGATGTGGCTTGACTTCCAAGCATATCGAGAGCCAGATCCAGGTCCTTTCAGGTGGTGAGCAGGCAAAGGTCCGCCTTTGTCTTCTCATGAACCGAGAAAATAACGTTCTGGTTTTGGACGAGCCGACCAACCACCTGGATGTAGATGCCAAGGAAGAGCTCAAACGCGCTCTGAAAGAATACAAGGGCAGCATTCTCATGGTCTGCCACGAGCCTGATTTCTATGAAGGCTGGATGGATCAGATCTGGGATTTCAATCAACTAACTTAAAAAGCTATTAAGGCGGTTTTGCTTGCAGAGACGAGGGTATCTTCTCAGTCACTTGCAAGCAGCCGCTTTTAATAGCTTTAGTTTTCAATGCCAAACAGTTGCAAATGCAACTTTATTATGTTATACTTCTTCTTGTTGGGAGTTTTGAATTTTCTGTAAGATATGATCCAACTGAAAGAGTTCAGATGAAGTCAGTTGATGCAGACTAGCCTGAATATATCTGTCCTCGTAGCCAATTAGCTTATCATATACTTTTAGTGCAGGAGTCAGTGGATAGAGCTCCTTGAATTTCTTGTTTTGAGCTTTGGTCTTTTTGACAATCAAGCCTCTTTCCTCCAGCTTTCTTAGAGACCGGCTTAGGGTAGTCTTGTCAATCTGAACCAGCTCTGCCAGCTGGGATTGATGGATGGCAGGATGTTCAACAATGCGAGTAAGAATGAGAAAGAGATTATTATCAAGCCCGTATTGGCTAGCTTCTTGGTTCATTCTCATCATAGCTTGACGGGAGATGAAACCCATTTGACGAAATAACTGACGATAATCCATAAGAACTCCTTTGATAGTTGCATTTACAATGATTATATAATAAAGTAAGGACGGAAACAAGCATGTGGCATAAAAAATATTTGCAAGAGTTGGATATACTAGAATTTTACAAGCTTTTAAAACTGCGGATCGATACCTTTGTCGTCGAGCAAGAGCGAATCTATCATGAATTGGATGAAAAAGATCTAACAGCTGTGCACCTTTTCCATGTAAATGAGCAAGAGGAAGTAGATGCCTACGCCCGCGTGTTTGAGGAAGATGAAACAGTCGTTTTTGGACGGCTTGTGACAGCTCCGTCAGCTCGGGGAAAGGGCCTAGGGAATAGATTGGTAGAGGAAATCTTGATTCTTTGTGAGAAAAAGTGGCCGGGAAAAATGATTGAGATTGAGGCTCAGGAGCAAGTCGTGGGGCTTTATGAAAAATTCGGCTTTGTAAGTCAAGGAGAGCCCTTTATCTTTGAATCGACGCCTCATATCAAAATGATTTACAAAAAATGAAAAAATCCAGTTGAAGAACCGCTCATAGTGACGGTGTCTCAACTGGATTTTGCTTTCTTAAAACATGGAATATTCGTCTGCTAACATGACCGTCTCTCTGCCGTTATTATCCACAACGTAGATCATGCGAGGGTAGAATGGGTCAAATTTATAGGTGAAATCAAAGGAGATGAGTGTATCGAGATGGTCCTCAGAGAAGCGGAAAGTCAGCTTCCCTTGGTTATTGATCAACTCGAAGCGAATCAGATTATTCAAAGGGAAAACATCTTTGAGGAAGTTGTCGATGATGTACCAGAAAGTGTCAATCACATCATCTGGAAGGCTAGTGATGGCGCCAAAGCTGGCATAGCGACCACGAGTATTGGTAAAAGCCATGAGACTCACTCCTTTCTAGAAATTTGCTGTGGAGGACCAGAAATTGGTCCTCTAGTGCTTTACTAGTAGCATTGATGGTTCTATCATACAAGAAATAAGTAGGAATTGCAAGAAATTGCTTCCTTGCTAGACAAAGGATTTTTGGAAAAGAAAGCAAGAAAAAAGAGCTTGCGCTCTTTGACAACTTTATCGATTCTTTAGTTCAACATAACGTTTGTACCAAATTTTCACATAAGCATCGGAGAAGGGACCGCGTTCGTTGTTGATCCAGTCAACCAGAATCTTGACGTTTTCCTTGAGAATGAAATCCAAATCATCCGAATAGTTCATTTGCCTTTTATGACGCTCATACTCTTCTACATCAAGCAGCCGTTTTTCTCCGTCTGTGAAGACCTTAACATCTAAATCATAGTCGATGTACTTGAGGGCTTCATTGTCCAGATAATAGGGGCTGGCAAGGTTGCAGTAGTATGAGGTGCCATTATCACGAATCATGGCAATAATATTAAACCAATATTTCTTATGAAAATAGACAATGGCAGGCTCTCGCGTTACCCAGCGCCGGCCATCACTTTCTGTTACCAGTGTGTGGTCATTAACGCCAATAATGGCATTTTCTGTTGTCTTTAGTACCATGGTATCTCGCCAAGTGCGGTGAAGATTCCCATCATGCTTATAACTTTGAATTGTAATAAAGTCGCCTTCTTTGGGAAGTTTCATAACCTACCAACTTTCTACAATTTATAAGTTTATCCTCTTTATTGTAACATATTTTCATAAAAATGCCTAAGTTTTCATAGAAAATCTTAAAGATATTCTCTTAGAGCGCTGGCAATGTCCGAAAAATCATAGCCTTTGCGAACCAGAGCTTGGGTCAGACGCTGTTTTAAGTCGTAGCCCTCGTACTTTTTTGAGTACTTGCGGTATTGCTTGTCTAGCTCTTTATAGAGTAGCTCTTGTTGGGTTTCCTGGTCTTCTTCAATTTCCAAATGCTGATAGGCGTTTTTGGCTTGTCCATAGGAAAAACCTTTGTTTATCAGGGCTTGGAGGAGTTTATCTTGCAAGGCCTTGCTGGGCAGTTTTCTCTGGTATTTTTTGAGCAGCTTTTCAGCAACCTTGTCTGTTAGTTCAGTAAAATCAAATTGTCTCAGTTCTTCTTCAATAATGGTGTTAGAAATCCCTTTTTGGCTGAGTTTTTGTTTGAGAACAAAAGCGCCTTTGTCGCCAGTGAGAAGGTTGGATTGGATATAAGAATTGGCATATTTTCTGTCGTTGATCCAATTTTCTTTTTTCAAAGCGTCCAAGACTTGGCTGATGATGTCTGGCTGGATATCGTGCTGGGTCAAGTAGTCCTTAACTTCCTTGGCAGTTCTTTGCTTGAAGGAGAGATGGTAAAGAGCTAGATTTTTTCCATAGGAAAATTGGGCGTAAGTTTGAATCTCTTTTAGCTCCTGCTCTGTGATTTCCATTCCTTTAGACAGCATGAAGCGGACGATGGTGTCTTCTGTAATATAAAGCTTTTCACTGTCGTCCAACTCCAAGAGGTAGAGTCTTTTTTTCTTTTCGATTTTTGTGATTTTCATAAGAGATTTTGGTAAAATCCTTTCTTTTAGCCAAATGCTTCAAAGGCAGCAATCAAGCGCAGTTTGTCTGTATCAACATCCTTCCGGCCATAGTAGTCAAGAAAGAGCTCTGCGTATTGAGGGTCAGATAAATTATAAGTAAGAGACCAGATGGCCCAGTAAAGGTCAATGTGGCGATCACTGAGGCCAGCGAGACCAACGTCAATAAAGCAGGAAAAGCTTGCTGCGTCTTTTAGAATGAAATTGGGCAAACAGGCGTCTCCGTGAATCAAGGCATCCGCCGTTAGTAAGTGTCCCTGCTCTTGGATAAGTTGATATGCTTCCTCACGGCTTTGGATATGAAATTGAGGCAGCAAGGCTTTTTGATAAAAGCAACCTTTCCGATAATTTTCCTCTGCTTGCTCTTTATAGTGTTGGAGGCGATGCTGGATTGGGAAATGCTGGGGTTGGATGCTGTGAAGTTTTTTGAGTGCGGCAGCCATTGTTTGGCAAAGCTCTTCTGGCTGTTGAAGAAAGGCTAGAGCATCCTTGCCCTCGGCTTCTCTAGTCAGCAGGTAGTCATGATCTGCTGATAGGTAGTGAATGACAGGCACACCGAGTTCTTGTTTCTCAAACCATTTGGCAAGCGTGGCTTCTTGGGATAACTTGCCTTTTTGGTCGATTTTCAAATAATAGCCCGTATCAGCATAGAAAACACGGGCGCTTGAATGTGAGGAGCTGTCGTAAAAGTTGGCTCCCTCTAGATAAGTTCGGATTTGCTCAGGGAAATGTGCGAGTGGAAGAGATATTTTTTCTGCTTTCATACTTTTATTGTAACATATTCTCAACGAATCGACTCTAGCGTGGTATAATAGAGGCATGAATGTAAAAGTGAAGCAAAGAATCCCTTTGAAAATTAAGAAAATGGGAATCAATGGGGAAGGAATTGGATTTTATAAGAAAACGCTGGTCTTTGTGCCGGGGGCTTTGAAAGGTGAAGAAGTCTACTGTCAGGTGACCAAGGTGCAGCGGAATTTTATCGAGGCCAAGCTCTTGACCATCAACAAGCGGTCGAAATTTCGGGTGGAAGCGCCTTGTGAGATTTATGAAAGCTGCGGAGGCTGTCAAATCATGCATCTCCACTATGACAAGCAGTTGGAGTTTAAGGAGGATTTGCTGCGTCAGGCTCTTAAAAAGTTTGCGCCAGCTGGCTACGAAAACTATGAAATCCGTCCAACTATCGGTATGCAGGAGCCACTCTATTATCGGGCTAAGCTGCAGTTTCAGACTCGCAAGTTTAAGGATGAGGTCAAGGCAGGGCTCTATGCCCAGAATTCCCACTATCTGGTCTCACTGAAAAACTGTCTGGTTCAGGACAAGGTAACGCAGGCTATTGTCAATAAGGTGGCTCGGCTGTTAGGCAAGTACAGGCTGCCTATCTATGACGAGAGGAAGACTGCTGGAGTACGCACGGTCATGATTCGCAGAGCCAGAAAGACGGGTCAGGTGCAGATGATTTTTGTAACAGGGCGCAAGCTAGACTTTTCTCCAGTCGTCCGAGACCTGGTGGCTGAATTTCCCGAGCTGGAGACAGTGGCGGTCAATTATCATACGAGCAAGTCCAGTGAGATTTATGGGGATAAGACAGAGATTATCTGGGGCGAGGAAGCCATTCAAGAGGGTGTGCTGGACTATGAGTTTTCCCTGTCACCTCGAGCTTTCTATCAGCTCAATCCTGAGCAGACAGAGGTGCTCTATGGGGAGGCGGTCAAGGCGTTGGATGTGACGAAAGAAGACCATTTGATTGACGCTTATTGCGGGGTTGGGACCATCGGCTTTGCTTTTGCTAAAAGGGTCAAGTCTTTGCGAGGCATGGACATCATCCCTGAGGCCATTGAAGACGCTAAGCGCAATGCGAAACGGATGGGCTTTGACAATACGCTCTACGAGGCTGGAACGGCAGAGGAGATTATTCCTCGCTGGTACGCGGATGGTTATCGGGCGGATGCCTTGATTGTCGATCCGCCGCGAACAGGTCTGGACGATAAGCTGCTGGAAACGATTGTCCGCTATGCACCTGAAAAGATGGTCTATGTTTCCTGCAATGTCTCAACCTTGGCGCGCGATTTGGTCAAGCTATGTCAGGTATACGATGTCCACTACATCCAGTCGGTTGATATGTTTCCCCATACCGCTCGGACGGAAGCGGTGGTGAAATTGGTCAAAAAAGTCAAGTAAAAGAGCGATTTGTTGAAAAACAAGCCTAAATGAACAGCAAAAGAGGCTGGGACAAAAGTCCTAGCCTCTCAATTGTTTTTGGATTGTCGAGCAAGACGCAGTGGTTGAGTGGGCTCTACTACGCTGATTTCATCAGCTTTTACAGCCCTACTCAACTGTGCGGAGGTGGGACGACGAAATCGAATTCTAACGAATTACCGATTTCTGTTCCACTCTCTTTTGAGTTAGAGGATTATAGCTTGATTTCAGTGTTTTGGAGAACCTTTTGAGCATCGGCAACGATTGTGTCGAGGATTTCTTTACATGGACGAATTTCCTTGACTAAGCCTGCAATTTGGCCACTCATCATAGAGCCATGCACGGTATCTCCTTCGTAAACAGCTTTAGAAAGAGAACCGATGGTGATTTCTTCGAGTTCGTCACGATTGGTGCCTTTGTTTTCTAGTTCGATATAGTGGTCAGTCATTTCATTGCGGATACAACGAACCGGCGCACCAGCAATACGACCAGTAACGGCAGTAGCAGTGTCATTGGCTGCGACAATAGCATCCTTGTAGCCTGCTGAAATTGGGCATTCTTCAGAAGCTAGGAAGATAGTTCCCATCTGAACCCCTTGTGCACCGAGGACAAAGGCAGCAGCGAGACCACGACCATCGGCAACCCCACCTGCAGCGATGACTGGAATATCAACGGAGTCAACAATCTGAGGAATGAGAGCCATAGTATTGGTTTCACCGATATGGCCACCAGCTTCAGAACCTTCGGCAATCACGGCATCAACTCCGAGCTCTTGCATTTTTTGCGCATGTTTGACACTGGCGATAACAGGGATAACCTTGATACCTGCCTCTTTCAGATAAGGCATGATGAATTTTGGTGTACCAGCCCCAGTCGTTACGACAGGAACTTTTTCTTCAATGATGACTGTCACAATCTCCTTGATGTTTTTCATCATGAGCATAACATTGACGGCAAATGGCTTGTCAGTCAATTTACGCAGTTCACGGATTTCTTCGCGCAACTGCTCACCCGTCATTCCTCCTGAAGCAATGATTCCCAGTCCGCCAGCTTCTGAAACAGCTGCCGCCAGTTGGTAGTGGGAAATCTGAGCCATAGCACCTTGGAAAATAGGGTACTTGATGTTCAACAATTCTGTAATAGACATAGGGCATCTCCTTTATTCTGTATTTAAAATCATTATATCACTATAATAAAGCGTTTTCAATGAAGCCATAGACTGGCAAAAAGATAGAAGTTTGTGAAAAAATCTCAGAAATCCTTGATAGGACTGGCTTTTCCTTGTGAAACTAAATTTATCAGTGTCCTTATAAAAATAACTTATAGCCTATTAGAATTTGTTATATTCTCCAAGATCGAATTTGAGCAAGCGTGGAAAGGATTTTTATTGGACGCATCTTTTGTGATATAATAATATAAAATACACGGAGGTAGGGCATATGGATAATGTGATTGATTTGTCTATTCCAGTGGCAGAAGTGATTGAGAAGCAGCCTGAGGTATTGGACGTTTTGGTCGAGTTGGGTTTTAAGCCTCTGGCCAATCCTGTCATGCGCAATACAGTCGGGCGCATGGTTTCGATCAAAAAAGGAGCCAGCATGAACGGTATTGACCTGGATAAAATCAAGCAAACTCTGGAATTAAACGGCTATGAAGTGGTGGGGATTTAGAAATGGCTACTGAACGCATTGAAGTCCTCAAATCTATCTTGTTGGACCTACATAACGGAGCTTCGGCAGAGTCCGTCCAGGAGCTTTTCAACGAGCATTTTGCAGGTGTGTCTGCTATCGAGATCAGCTTGATGGAGCATGAGCTGATGAACTCGGATACGGGAGTGACTTTCGAAGATGTCATGTCCCTCTGCAATGTCCATGCCAACCTCTTTAAAGGTGCCATTCAGAATGTGGAGGTGACTGATACCGACCATCCAGGTCATCCGGTTCAAGTCTTCAAGCAGGAAAATCTAGCGCTGCGGGCTGCCCTCATGCGAGTTCGCAGGCTCCTATCTACCTATGAAAGTACAGAAGATGAGGAGCTTCTTCCAGAAATCCGTAAGGGACTCCAGCGCCAGCTGAGTTTGGTGGGACAGTTTGATGTCCACTATCAGCGCAAGGAAGAGCTCATGTTTCCCATCATGGAGAGCTACGGCCACGATTCACCTCCCAAGGTCATGTGGGGGGTAGATGACCAGATTCGAGACCTTTTCCAAGAGGCTAAGATTGCTGCAGAGCAGCTGCCGGATACTTCGATTCAAGAAGTCAAGGACAAGTTTGAGACTTTTGCGGCTGAGTTTGAAGCTATGATTTTCAAGGAAGAGTCCATCCTTCTCATGATTCTCCTCGAGTCCTTTCATCAGGATGACTGGCTCAAGATTGCTGAGGAGAGCGATGCTTATGGCTATGCCATCATCAAGCCAACGGAGAAATGGATTCCTGCGCGGCACTCATTCTCGGAGGAGGAAGCTGGGGATGCTGCTGATGAGGGAAGCGAAGCGCCAGCCAGCACAGAACAGGCTAGTGATGGCAGGTTTCAGCAGGTCATTGACACGCCGGATGGTCAGGTCACTATTTCCTTTAAGCCCAAGGAAAAGAAGGAGCAAGCCTTTAATCGGGACTCTCAGCAGCCTTTTGGTCATGGCTATCTGTCAGTGGCTGAGGCCAATCTGATTTTGGATCATCTGCCCATGGAGATTACCTTTGTCAATAAGGACGATATTTTCCAGTATTATAATGACAGCGTGCCAGCAGACGAGATGATATTCAAGCGGACGCCGTCCCAGATAGGGCGCAATGTCGAGCTCTGCCACCCACCCAAGCTTTTGGACAAAGTGCGGCGGATTTTCAAGGCGCTGCGTGAGGGAGAGCGGGACAAGTTTGAGATGTGGTTCAAGTCGGAATCGCGGGGCAAGTTTGTCCATGTGACCTATGCGGCAGTGCGGGATGAGGCTGGTAAATTTCAGGGGGTTCTGGAGTATGTGCAGGATATTCAGCCCTTCCGTGATATTGACAGTGATTTTTACCGAGATTTGGACTAGGTATTTGCAGTTAGAAAGTGAGAAAAATGAGTTACGAACAGGAATTTTTACAGGAGTTTGAAGCTTGGGTCAAGACCCAGGTCATGATTAACGAGATGGCCCTCAAGGAGAGTCAGGCAGTCTACGAGGCGGACCAAGACGAGCGGGCCAAGGAAGCGGCCATTCGCTATGAAAGTCGTTTAGATGCCTACCAGTTCCTTTTAGGAAAATTCGCCAACTATCAGGCGGGCAAAGGATTTCACGACCTACCAGACGGACTTTTTGGGGAGAGAAATTATTGATTTTTCACTGGGAAGGTGATAAAATAAGTTCATCAGAGGTGTTTTGAGTCAAGCATTTTACAGAAAGTGGCGGCGCTGAGAAGTCCACAAATGTGTCAAAGCTGGTTGCTGATGGATGATAAATTGAAATAAAAGTGTCTTTTTGTTTCCTTTTAGGACTAGGCAAGGAGCTGCAGGCTATACTAGCGTATGCCAAAGCGAGTTAACGACGTCATAAAAGGGAAAGAAGAGAAAAGTTGCGGGCATCTGCCCGAAATTGGGTGGTACCGCGGATGAACACATTCGTCCCTTTCTAGTCTGACTAGAAAGGGATTATTTTTATGTAGCGGAAAGGAGGGTTGAATGAAGCTTCTTGAATCTTATAATGGCAAAGAGTTGCCAAAGTTGGAAACTGAGCGTTTGATATTGCGTCAGCGAACGGCAGATGATGTAGAGGCTATGTTTGCTTATGCTGGTCTGCCTGAAGTCTGTTATCCAGCTGGATTTCCTCCTGTAGATAGCTTGGAAGCAGAGCGTGATTATTTTGCAAATCGCTATTTTGAAAATCTAGAAAAGAAGGAACTTCCGTCGGGCTATGGCATTACAGTTAAGGGGGATGACCGAGTCATTGGCTCTTGTGACTTCAATCACCGTCATGAGGATGATGTCTTTGAAATTGGCTATCTCCTGCATCCAGATTATTGGGGGAAGGGTTATGTACCAGAAGCCGTCAGTGCTTTGATAGAAGTTGCTTTTACCATTCTTAAACTTCACAAGGTTGAAATTCGATGTTTTGATTACAATAAACAAAGTCAACGAGTCGCTGAGAAACTTGGTTTTACCCTTGAAGCTCGCATCCGAGACCGCAAAGATGCTCAAGGCAATCGCTGTGCAGAATTGGCTTATGGATTGCTGAGGAGTGAGTGGAGTCAAAATTGAATAGTTAGAAACTTTTCAATAAGTCAATTGATGTTATATAATTTTAAAATTGTAAGTATAGCAACTAGGGATACTTGTGAAGTTCTAAGGATTAATTAGAAATTGAGGTATAGAATATGAAAAATGAGAGCTTAGACCTAATCATTAGGGAAATAGAAACTCAGCAGGAGATAGAATTAAATCGTTTCAAACAAAACTTATCTGAAGGTATTGATAAATATGTGGAGAGCTCACCATCTGACTTAATGACACCATTGCTGAAGAATGAGATTGATGAAGAAGTCAAATTACAAATGCTTGAATTTCAAAAAAGTATTGATTTAAGTCCCAAAGCATTATATTATGCTTTAAAAATGGAGGTTGAACTAGATCCTAATATTAAAAAAGATAAGTTGAAGCAATGTGCTTATGAATTCTTAGAAAAAACAACAAAGAATAAGTATCTAAAAAAGATTATTCGAGAGCTGAAAAAAGGAGTATAAATATGGTAATGTTTAGGGATTTAGCTGCTAAGGGAGTAAAGGTTGCTATTAAGTTTATTGTTGATTTGGTAACAGATTATCTTAAAAGTGAAGAATTTAAAAAACATATGAAGTTACTAGTTGAAATTTTAGCTACTAAAATGGTTGATATAGTTTTAGCAGAAAAGCAGCAGACTAATAATTAGAAAGGAGCAAAATATGTCAAAACAACTTTCACCTAAATATAATCCAGCCGAGGTTGAGGCTGGTCGTTATCAAAAATGGCTTGATGCGGATGTTTTCAAGCCTTCAGGAGATCAAAAGGCTAAGCCTTATTCAATCGTCATTCCACCACCAAACGTTACTGGGAAGCTTCACCTTGGTCACGCTTGGGATACGACTCTTCAGGATATCATTATCCGTCAAAAGCGCATGCAAGGTTTCGACACACTTTGGCTGCCGGGAATGGACCATGCTGGGATTGCCACTCAAGCTAAGGTTGAGGAGCGCTTGCGTGGTGAAGGCATTTCCCGCTATGACCTCGGTCGTGAGAAATTCCTTGACAAAGTCTGGGAATGGAAAGACGAATATGCCACTACTATCAAGGAACAATGGGGCAAGATGGGGCTCTCTGTAGACTACTCTCGCGAGCGTTTCACTCTTGACGAAGGTTTGTCAAAAGCTGTTCGCAAAGTCTTTGTGGACCTATACAAGAAAGGTTGGATCTACCGTGGTGAGTTTATCATCAACTGGGACCCAGCTGCTCGCACAGCCCTTTCTGATATTGAGGTGATTCATAAGGATGTCGAAGGTGCCTTCTACCACATGAACTACATGCTGGAAGATGGCTCACGCGCCCTTGAAGTAGCGACAACTCGTCCTGAGACCATGTTTGGGGACGTTGCGGTTGCAGTCAACCCAGAAGACCCACGCTACAAGGACTTGATTGGTAAAAATGTCATCCTTCCAATCGCTAATAAATTGATTCCAATCGTTGGAGATGAGCACGCTGACCCTGAGTTTGGTACGGGTGTCGTGAAAATCACACCTGCTCACGATCCAAACGACTTCTTGGTTGGTCAACGACATAACTTGCCACAAGTCAATGTCATGAACGACGACGGAACCATGAATGACTTGGCCTTCGAATTTGCAGGCATGGACCGTTTTGAAGCTCGTAAGGCAGTCGTTGCTAAATTGGAAGAAATCGGTGCCCTCGTCAAAATCGAAAAACGTGTCCACAGTGTTGGTCACTCAGAACGTACAGGTGTAGTGGTTGAGCCACGCTTGTCTACGCAATGGTTCGTGAAGATGGACCAATTGGCTAAGAATGCTATTGCCAACCAAGACACAGAGGACAAGGTAGAATTCTACCCACCTCGTTTCAACGATACCTTCCTCCAATGGATGGAAAATGTCCACGACTGGGTAATCTCTCGTCAGCTCTGGTGGGGTCACCAAATCCCTGCTTGGTACAATGCTGAGGGTGAAATATATGTCGGCGAAGAAGCTCCAGAAGGTGACGGTTGGACTCAGGACGAAGATGTCTTGGATACTTGGTTCAGTTCTGCCCTTTGGCCATTCTCAACAATGGGCTGGCCGGATGTCGACTCAGAAGACTTCAAACGTTATTATCCAACATCAACTTTGGTGACTGGTTATGATATTATCCCGTTCTGGGTATCTCGAATGATTTTCCAAGGTTTGGAATTTACTGGCAAGTCGCCATTCAAAAATGCCTTGATTCATGGTCTCATTCGTGATGAGCAAGGACGCAAGATGTCGAAATCTCTCGGTAACGGGATTGATCCAATGGATGTTATTGATAAGTACGGAACAGATAGCCTTCGTTGGTTCCTTTCAAATGGTTCTGCACCAGGGCAAGACGTGCGCTTCTCTTACGAGAAAATGGATGCTTCTTGGAACTTCATTAACAAGATCTGGAACATCTCTCGCTACATCCTCATGAACAATGAAGGCTTGACTCTTGAGCAAGCAACTGCCAATGTGGAAAAAGTTGTCAACAAGGAAGCTGGCAATGTCACGGACCGCTGGATTCTCCACAACCTCAATGAAACCATCGGCAAAGTCACTGAAAACTTTGATAAGTTTGAGTTTGGTGTAGCTGGTCACATCCTCTACAACTTTATCTGGGATGAGTTTGCGGACTGGTATGTTGAGTTGACCAAGGAAGTCCTTTATAGCGATAACGAAGAAGAGAAAGTCATCACACGTTCTGTTCTCCTTTACACTTTGGACAAGATCCTTCGTCTCCTTCACCCAATCATGCCATTTGTGACAGAGGAAATCTTTGGACAAATCTCAGAAGGCTCTATCGTTACAGCAGAATACCCAACTGTAAACCGAGCCTTTGAAGACCTTGCGGCTCACACTGGTGTAGAAAGCCTCAAAGACTTGATCCGTGCTGTTCGGAATGCGCGTGCAGAAGTAAACGTAGCACCAAGCAAGCCTATCACAATCCTTGTTAAGACTAGCGATAGCGACTTGGAAGCCTTCTTTAACAGCAATGTCAACTATATCAAACGCTTCACAAATCCAGAACACTTGGAAATCGCATCAACCATCCCTGCACCTGAACTTGCAATGTCAAGCGTCATCACAGGAGCAGAAATCTACTTGCCACTGGCAGACCTCCTCAATGTCGAAGAAGAACTGGCTCGTCTCGACAAGGAATTGGCTAAATGGCAAAAAGAACTGGATATGGTCGGTAAGAAGCTCTCTAACGAACGCTTCGTAGCCAATGCCAAACCAGAAGTCGTCCAAAAAGAACGCGACAAACAAGCCGACTACCAAGCTAAGTACGACGCGACAGTGGCGCGGATTGATGAGATGAAGAAGTTGGTGAAATAAAGAAAGAAACACGGTGATGAGCCGTGTTTTTTAGTATAATAACTTTAACTGGAGTTCATAGCCTTATAATAAGAAAATCCTAGAAGCCCTCGTGGCTTCTTTTTTCCCCTCCCCAGCTTACACTTGTGGTATAATATTGTCAGTAAAAGAGAAAGTAGGAGCGTGTATGAAAACTCCATTTATCAGTCGTGAGCGTTTGGCGGAGCTGACCGAGCAGTTTCCAACACCTTTTCATCTGTATGATGAGAAGGGAATTCGGGAAAGAGCGCGTGCCCTGCATGAGGCTTTTGCTTGGAATGCTGGTTTTAAGGAATATTTTGCCGTCAAGGCGACACCAAATCCTGCTATTTTAAAAATCCTCAAGGAAGAGGGCTGCGGGGTGGACTGTGCCAGCTATGTGGAGCTGCTCATGAGCCAAAAGTTGGACTTTGCTGGGGACGAGATCATGTTTTCGTCCAATAATACGCCAGCCGAGGAGTTTCGTCTGGCGCGGGAGCTGGGCGCGACCATCAATCTAGATGCTTACGAAGACGTGGCTTTCTTGAAGGAGGTGGCTGGGATTCCCAAGGTGATCTCTTGCCGCTACAATCCCGGTGGTGTCTTTGAGCTAGGGACTAGTATCATGGATCATCCAGAGGAAGCCAAGTTTGGTATGACTAAGGACCAGCTGATTCAGGCCTTCAAAGAACTCAAGGAGTTGGGAGCTGAGACATTTGGCATTCATGCCCTCTTGGCCTCCAATACTGTCAGCAATGACTACTATCCAGCACTGGCGCGGCAGCTTTTTGAGCTGGCTGTAGAAGTCGTGGCTGAGACAGGAGTCGAGCTGGATTTTATCAATCTGTCTGGCGGTGTCGGGGTCAATTATCAGCCTGGTGGCGAGGAAAATGATATTGCGGTCATCGGTCAAGGAGTTCGTCAGGCCTATGAGGAAATCCTGACACCAGCTGGTCTGGGGCAGGTCAAGATTTTCACAGAGTTGGGGCGTTTTATGCTGGCGCCTTTCGGCCTCTTGGTGACCAAGGTGACGCACAAAAAGCAGACCTATCGGACTTATCTGGGAGTGGATGCTTCTGCGGTCAATCTCCTGCGTCCCGCTATGTATGGAGCTTATCACCATATTACCAATATGGATCGACCAGAAGGACCGACGGAGATTGTCGATGTGGTCGGCAGCCTCTGTGAAAACAACGATAAATTTGCCATCCAGCGGGAGCTTCCTGTCAGTCAGATTGGCGATACGCTGGTCATTCACGATACTGGTGCCCACGGCTTCTCCATGGGCTACCAATACAATGCCAAATTGCGCTCTAGTGAGATTCTCCTAGAGGAAAATGGTCAGGCTCGCATGATTCGCCGGGCAGAGAGACCAGAAGATTATTTCGCGACTCTCTATGGCTTTGATTTTGAAAAATAGAGATAATTTGGTATAATTAAGAGTAATGTAAAAAATGAAACAGGAGTTCGGATTATTATGAATACATTGTTAGCAATTTTATTGATTATGCTGGCTTTCTTTGGTGGGATTTTGCTTGGTATGTACTTACTTCGCCGTCAGGTTGAGAAGGAATTTGCGGAAAATCCACGTCTTAATGTAGAAGCGGTGCGGATGTTGCTCAGTGCCAATGGTCAAAAACCAAGTGAAGCACGCGTTCAACAAGTTTACCGTCAAATCATCAACCAACAAAAAGCAGCAGTTGCTAAAAATAAAAACAAAAAATAAGCTTCTCTCAACTGCCCTTTGGTGGCAGACGGAGATTTCTATATAAAAAATGGGGATTTGGGCTAGGCTTCCAATCCCTTGTTTTAGAAAGAAGACTGTATGGATAACCGACCGATTGGATTTTTAGACTCTGGGGTAGGCGGTCTGACTGTTGTCCGTGAATTGATGCGGCAACTCCCCCACGAGGAAGTGGTTTATATAGGTGATTCGGCTCGGGCTCCATATGGTCCTAGGCCGGCGGAGCAGATTCGAGACTATACTTGGCAGTTGGTCAATTTTCTCTTGACCAAAGATGTCAAGATGATTGTCATTGCCTGCAATACTGCCACAGCTGTTGTCTGGGAGGAGGTCAAGGCTAAGTTGGACATTCCTGTCCTCGGTGTGATTTTGCCCGGAGCCAGCGCTGCTATCAAGTCTACGACTGGTGGCAAGATTGGGGTCATCGGGACTCCTATGACGGTTCAGTCCGATATTTATCGGAAAAAGATTGAGGCTCTATCTCCTGAGATGGAGGTGCAGAGCTTGGCTTGTCCTAAGTTTGTCCCGCTGGTGGAATCAAATGAGCTCCAATCTAGCTTGACTAAAAAGGTGGTCTATGAGACACTTCATCCTCTGGCGGGCAAGGTGGACACACTTGTCTTGGGCTGTACTCATTATCCTTTGCTTCGGCCGATTATTCAAAATATGATGGGGCCGAGCGTCAAGCTGATTGACAGCGGGGCTGAGTGTGTACGGGATATTTCTGTCCTGCTCAATTATTTTGAAATCAATCGTAGCCGCGAAAAGCACGAACTGAACCATCGTTTTTATACTACAGCCAATGCTAAGAGATTTGCGGAAATCGCAGAAAACTGGCTGAATCTGAAAGTCAATGTGGAGCATGTGACCTTATGACAAAGAACATTTATGAATACAAAGATGCCTCTGACTGGTATGTAGCTGAATGGGGACAGAGTGCCTCTTATAGTGAATTTGAGCGAGTGCCAGCTGAAGCTTCCGAGATTTTAGACCGCTTAGAGAGTATTTTGGCGGAAGAAGAGCTAGGCCTACCCTTAAATATTACAGTTATTCGCTATGGCTCAGCCTTTCGCTTTTTGACCTTCTTGCTGGATATTTTAAAGCAGGAAACGGACCGAAAGTTGGAATTGTTGCAGCGACAGGGAGCCCTTCTTTTGGTTGAAGGGGGCAAATTGCTCTATGTCCACCTGCCGCAGACTGGTGTGGATTTACAAGCCTTTCTGGGAGCAAAAGATGTCAAGGATACCCTCTTGATTGCGACTCGCAATGAGGGTAAGACAGCAGAGTTTCGCAAGCTTTTTGGGAAGTTGGGCTATGAGGTGGAAAATCTGAATGACTATCCTGATTTGCCAGAAGTGGCTGAAACGGGTATGACCTTCGAAGAGAATGCCCGTCTCAAGGCTGAAACGATTAGCCAGTTGACTGGCAAAATGGTTTTGGCAGATGATTCAGGATTGCAAGTGGATGTCTTGGGCGGCTTACCAGGTGTCTGGTCAGCTCGCTTTGCTGGCGTTGGTGCGACAGATGACGAAAACAATATCAAACTCCTGCATGAACTGGCCATGGTCTTTGATATTAAAGACCGCTCTGCCCATTTCCACACAACTCTGGTGGTCGCAAGTCCAGATAGGGAATCCTTGGTGGTCGAAGCGGATTGGCCGGGCTACATTGCCCATGAGCCAAAAGGTGAAAATGGCTTTGGCTATGATCCCTTGTTCTTAGTCGGAGAGACAGGAAAAACGTCAGCTGAGCTGACAATCGAAGAGAAAAATGCCCAGTCCCATCGTGCGCAAGCAGTGCAAAAATTAGTGGAGGTATTTCCAGCATGGCAAAGCAAACAATCATCGTAATGAGCGATTCCCATGGGGACCGTGCCATTGTCGAAGAAATGAAACATCATTATCTAGGAAAAGTCGATGCTATTTTCCATGATGGAGACTCAGAGTTACCTTTTGAGGATGAAGTCTGGGAAGGAATCCATGTCGTAGCGGGCAATATGGACTTTTATCCTGGTTATCCAGAGCGGCTGGTGACAGATTTGGATGGGACCATTATTGCCCAGACCCACGGGCACCTTTTCAATATCAACTTTAGCTTCCAAAAGTTGGATCTGTGGGCTCAGGAAGTGGGGGCAGATATTTGTCTCTATGGCCATTTGCATGTTCCAGATGCTTGGATGCAAGGGAAGACTCTCTTTCTCAATCCGGGATCCATTAGCCAACCTCGTGGCTCAATCAATGAACGTCTCTACGCTAAGGTAGAGATTGACGATGACCGCTTTAGAATTGATTTCTATACGCGAAATCATGAACTCTATCCAAGCTTGTCCAAGGAGTTTGCCCGATGATTGCTAAGGAATTTGAAGATTATCTGCTGCAGCATGAAGACACTTTTTTGACACCTGGGGAGAATTTGGCGGTCATGATTGATACGCACAATGTGGATCATGCTATTCTCTTGCTTAGCCAGATGACCTATTCACGCATTCCAGTGGTAACTGCGGAGAAAAAGTTCGTTGGCACCATTTCTCTGACGGATATCATGGCTTATCGGATGCAGCATGAGCTGGCAGAGGAAGAGTTTATGTCTATGGACATTGTCCACATGACACGAAAGGATGGTCTGACTGTCGAGCCAGATTACAAGATTGCGGACGTTTTGCACAAGCTGGTGGATGAGTCTTTCCTGCCTGTTGTGGATAAAGAACAACATTTTTATGGCATCATTACTAGAAAGTCGATTTTAAAAGCTGTTAACTCGTTGATGCATACCTTCACGAGTCAGTATGAGATTTCCAAAAAATGAAAGAACATATCACTCCTTTTTTAGAACAAAAAAATATCTCTGAAAATTCAAAATTAGCCTATTCTTACGACCTGGAGCAATTTGTCAATGAAATCCACAGCAAGGTGACAGAAACCAATTTGCGGATTTATCAAGCCTCTATCAAGGATTTCAAGGCAGCTGTCCAAAAGCGGAAGCTCTCAGCGGTCAATCAATTTCTCTACTATCTTTACGAGAACAAGATGATTGGGGAATTTCACCGCTTGACATTGCCAAAAGTCGCTATTTCCAAGGAACTGGAAAGCGAGCTGATGGACTTGTCAGCCTTTTGGGAAACTTCTGCGGTGCCACAAGGCCGGTTGATAGCCCTCTTGATTTTGGAAATGGGTCTCTTGCCAAGTGAAATCCTGCAGGTCAAGGTTGAAGATGTCAATCTTGATTTTCAGGTTTTACGGATTGAGAAGGCTGGGCAGAAGCGGATTATTAAGATCCCCGAAAGTCTGACGAGCGAGTTGGGCGATTATTTGACAGGGACTTATTTATTTGAAAAGAATGGCAAGTCCTATTCACGCCAATGGGGCTTTCGCCAGCTAGAAGCTTTCTTGATTGAGCAAGGGCAGGCCAGTTTGTCAGCCCAAAGCCTGCGGGAGCAGTTTATTTTGCGTCAGCGGGAAAAAGGTGTCGGCATCTATGACATTGCTCGTGATTTGGGCTTGAAGACGGTGATTACATTAGAAAAATACAGATAAGAATGGATATCAAGTTAAAAGATTTTGAGGGGCCGCTGGACTTGTTGCTCCACCTCGTATCCAAGTATCAGATGGATATTTACGATGTGCCCATTACCGAGGTCATCGAGCAATATCTGGCTTATGTGGCCACCTTGCAGGCCATGCGGCTGGAAGTGACAGGGGAATACATGGTCATGGCCAGCCAGCTCATGCTGATCAAGAGTCGTAAGCTCCTCCCCAAGGTGGTGGATCAGGTGGACCTGGAGGACGATCTGGAGCAGGATTTGCTGAGTCAGATTGAGGAATATCGGAAGTTTAAGCTACTGGGCCAAAAGCTGTCCCTCCAGCATGAGGACCGGGCTCTTTACTACTCCAAACCCAAGCTGGAATTGGTCTATGAAGACGCTGAACTTTTGCACGACAAGACAGCTGTTGATCTCTATTCAGCTTTTTCCAAGGTGATGACCAAGAAGCAGGAGGAGTTTTCCAAGAGTCATACGACCATTGTGCGAGATGAGTACAAGATCGAGGACATGATGGAAGTGGTGCGCCAACGCTGCCAGGCTCAAAAACGCCTTGCCCTGCAGGATATTTTTGCAGAAACCAAAGACATGAATGAAGTGATTACGCTCTTTTTAGCAACCTTGGAGTTAGTCAAGGTGCAGGAGGTGCAGGTCATTCAGGAGGAAAACTTTGGAAATATTTATTTAGTAGGAAGAAAGAATGAGTAAATTAGCAGAGATTGAAGCCCTGCTTTTTGTGGCGGGGGAAGACGGTCTGAAAGTTCATCAGCTATCAGAAATCCTTTCCTTGCCGCCGACTGGTGTTATCCAGAGTTTGGAAAAATTGGCGGAGAACTATCAGGCAAATCCTGACTCCAGCTTGACCCTGCTGGAAACGTCAAAGACTTATAAGTTGGTCACCAAGCCTGAATTTGCTGAGATTTTACGAGAGTATTCGCGGGCACCGATTAACCAGAGCTTATCCCGAGCGGCACTGGAAACCTTGTCGATCATTGCTTACAAGCAGCCCATTACAAGGGTGGAAATCGATGATATTCGTGGTGTCAATTCCAGCGGGGCGATTTCGAAGTTGTTAGCCTTTGAGCTGATTCGAGAAGATGGCAAGAAGGAAGTCATTGGCCGTCCCAATCTTTATGTGACGACGGATTATTTCTTGGACTATATGGGCATCAATCATTTGGATGAATTGCCGATTGTGGACGAAGCGGAGCTCATTGCTGAGGAAAGTCAGCTTTTCGGAGAGTGACAAGTTCACCCTAAAAGGGACCGTTTTTTGAACGCTTCCAAGCTTTGAGGGAGGCATTGCTTTCCCTATCTGCCATTTTTCCAGCTGTTAAAGTTGTGAAAATGGTCTTTGTATCTTGTGAAAGGATAATATCGATGAGAATCAATAAATACATTGCCCATGCGGGAATTGCCAGCCGGAGAAAGGCTGAGGAATTGATCAAGCAGGGGCTGGTGACTGTGAATGGTCAGGTGGTGCGTGAGCTAGCGACCACCATTAAGTCTGGTGACCGAGTGGAAGTAGAAGGCCAGCCTATCTACAATGAAGAAAAGGTCTACTACCTGCTCAATAAACCGCGCGGGGTGATTTCCAGTGTGACCGATGACAAGGGGCGTAAGACAGTCGTTGATTTGCTGCCGCAGGTCAAGGAGCGGATTTATCCCGTTGGCCGACTAGACTGGGATACTTCTGGTGCCTTGATTTTAACCAATGACGGTGATTTCACGGATGAAATGATTCACCCACGAAATGAAATTGACAAGGTCTATGTAGCGCGTGTCAAGGGTGTGGCTAATAAGGAAGTTCTGCGTCCGCTGACTCGCGGTCTGGTCATAGAGGGCAAGAAAACCAAGCCAGCTGTCTATGAGATTCTCAAGGTCGATCCAGTGAAGAATCGCTCAGTGGTTCAGTTGACCATCCACGAAGGGCGCAATCATCAGGTCAAGAAGATGTTTGAAGCGGTGGGATTGCCAGTGGACAAGCTTTCACGGACTCAGTTTGGACATCTGGACTTGACGGGGCTCAAGCCAGGTGAAGCACGTCGATTGAGTAAAAAGGAAGTCAGCCAGTTGCATAACTTGGCTGTGACCAAAACTAAGAAAAAATGATTAAGAAAATATTGATAGCGACGGTTCGATTTTACCAGCGCTTTATCTCACCCGCTTTTCCGCCTTCCTGCCGTTTTCGGCCGACCTGTTCCAATTACATGATTGAAGCCATTGAAAAACACGGAGCCAAGGGGCTGCTGATGGGCTTGGCCAGAATTGGTCGCTGCCATCCTTGGTCCGAGGAAGGGGACGATCCAGTGCCGGATCATTTTAGTCTTCGGCGAAATGACTCTAAAATAGACATAGAACGGAAATAGCCTTGTTTCCGTTTTTTTGCTAGAGAATAAACTCCATCTTTAGTAATTACTATCAGCTTTTTAATATTTTTGCTATAATGTTTTTTATGAGAGTTGTTTCAGGAAAGTACGGGGGCAGACCCCTCAAGACATTAGATGGCAAGATAACGCGACCTACGACAGATAAGGTCAAGGGCGCGATTTTTAATATGATTGGGCCTTATTTTGATGGTGGTCGGGTGCTGGATTTGTATGCAGGTAGCGGTGGTCTGGCGATTGAGGCGGTGTCTCGTGGCATGGAGTCGGCTGTTTTGGTTGAAAAAGATCGGCGGGCACAAGCTATCGTGGCAGAAAATATTGCTATGACTAAGGAAGCAGCGCGCTTTGAGCTGCTCAAGATGGAGTCGAATCGAGCGCTAGAGCAGTTGACTGGTCAGTTTGATCTGGTTCTGCTGGATCCGCCCTATGCCAAGGAGCAGATTATCTCAGATATTGAGAAAATGGCGGAACGCAAGCTCTTGAGCGAGGATATTATGGTTGTTTGCGAGACGGATAAGTCGGTTGATCTGCCAGAAGAAATCGCAGACTTGGGTATCTGGAAGCAAAAAATATATGGAATTTCAAAGGTGACGGTCTATGTCAGATAAAATCGGGCTCTTTACTGGGTCATTTGATCCCATTACTAATGGACATGTGGACTTGATTGAGCGTGCCAGTCGGTTGTTTGATCGCTTGTATGTGGGAATCTTCTACAATCCTCACAAAGCAGGATTTTTTAGCATCCATGCGAAAAAAAGGATGGTTCTAGCGGCTTTGGCGCATTTGGAAAATGTGGAAGTCATCACTTCGCATGATGAATTGGCGGTCGATGTAGCAAAAAGGCTGGGTGTGACTGCTCTTGTCCGAGGCCTACGCAACGGTCAGGACTTGGACTATGAAGCTGGCCTGCATTTTTTTAATAAGGAATTGGCACCTGATTTGGAGACCATATTTCTGCTGAGTCAGCCGGCTTACCGATATATCAGTTCTTCAGCGATGCGGGAATTGATCGCTTTTCAGCAGGATCTCTCTGCCTATGTGCCAGCAAGTGTGATTGAGGAGTTAGAGAAAAAAGATGAATAATGACATGATAAATCCGAAAAAGATGACAAAGGAAAATAAACGTGGTTTAACAGTAGTTGGTTGTGCTGGAGTGGCCTCGATTATTGTGCTTGTGCTCTTCCTTTTCTCTTTCATTGTTCCATTGCCTTACTATATTGAGGTGCCTGGAGGTGCAGAAGACATTCGAAAGGTTCTGACTGTGGATGGAAAAGAAGATCAGGCAGCAGGTTCCTACAACTTTGTAACTGTTGGGATCCAGCATGCAACCTTTGCCCATCTGGTCTACGCTTGGCTGACCCCTTTTACGGATATTTATTCGGCTCAGGATATGACGGGTGGCTCGAGTGATGCTGAGTATATGCGCATCAACCAATTTTATATGGAAACGTCGCAGAATATGGCCAAATACCAAGGTCTCAAGGCTGCAGGAAAAGACATCAAGATGAATTATCTGGGTGTCTATGTTTTAAAAGTAGCTCCGAATTCGACCTTTAAAGGGATTTTGAATATTGCGGATACGGTGACGGGAGTCAATGACAAGACTTTTGAAAGCTCGGAAGACCTGGTCAAATATGTCAATTCTCAGGCTCTGGGCGATAGTGTCAAAGTGACCTACGAGGAAGATGGAAAAACCAAGACTGCGACGGGAAAAATCATCAAGCTGGAAAATGGCAAAAACGGAATTGGCATTAGTTTGATTGACCGCACGGAAGTCAACAGCAGTGTTCCGATTGAATTTTCGACTGAAGGTATCGGTGGTCCCAGTGCTGGCCTCATGTTTAGCCTAGCCATCTATACTCAGCTGGCTAATCCAGACCTGCGAGACGGCCGCGTGATTGCGGGAACGGGCAGCATTGACAGAGAAGGCAAGGTCGGTGATATTGGTGGGATTGACAAAAAAGTTGTCTCTGCCGCCAAAATTGGAGCGACAATCTTCTTTGCTCCAGATAATCCTGTCAGCGAGGAAGAAAAAAAGGCTAATCCCAAAGCCAAGACCAACTATGAAACGGCGCTTGAAGCAGCCAAGGAAATCAAAACAGATATGAAAATCGTACCGGTTAAGACTCTTCAGGACGCGATTGATTATTTAGAAAAAACCAAAAAATCTTAGTTTCGGCTAAGATTTTTGTCTTTTAGAGACGAACGAAGGGTATTTTTTATTAAATCGTCTGACTTTTTACAGAAAGATCTTTTTCTTCTGAAAAAATATAAATTCCCCTTGTTTTGTGATAAAATAATATGAAGTAAGATAGATGAGTGACAAAGGATAGGTATGCGTAAAGAGATTTCACCCGAGTTATATAATTACAATAAATTCCCTAGCCCAGAATTTAAGCAAATGGGCAGCAAGATAATTGCAGAAAAATTTGAGTTTGAATTGGTGGAGAATTATAAAGAGGCCTTTGATTTGACGGCCTTTCACCAACGCTTTTCAGAAATTTTGAACAAGTTTGACTATATTGTCGGCGATTGGGGCAATGAACAGTTGCGGTTGCGCGGTTTTTATCGGGATGAGAAAGCCAAGGAAAATGCAGAGAAAATCAGCCGTTTGCAAGACTATCTGCTAGAGTATTGTAATTATGGCTGTGCCTATTTTGTTTTGGAAAATGCTCAGCCAAGACGGGCAGCCTTTGACAAAAAATCCCACCATAAGAGAAAATCGGATGGCAAAAAACATCCAGAAATTTCTAGGGAACGTGGCTCTAAAAAAACGAAGGACGAGCAGCAAAAACATCGTCCAAAGGCAAACAAGAACAAGCAACAGAAACAAGGCAAACAGGCAAAGCAAGCGGCATCTAGCCAGTCGCAGCGTCATTTTGTCATTCGTCAGAAATAAAGGAGAAACATGAAACCATCGATTTATAGCTTAACGCGAGAAGAAATGATTGAATGGGCGGAAGCTCAGGGAGAAAAGAAATTCCGTGCTAGCCAGATTTGGGAGTGGCTCTATCGCAAACGGGTTCAGTCTTTTGAAGAGATGACTAATCTATCTAAAGATTTGATTGCCAAACTAAATGATCAGTTTGTTGTCAATCCGCTTAAACAGCGTATTGTACAAGAGTCCGCTGATGGAACAGTTAAGTATCTTTTTGAGTTGCCAGATGGCATGCTGATTGAGACGGTGCTCATGCGCCAGCACTACGGACTTTCTGTCTGTGTGACCACCCAGGTCGGCTGCAATATCGGCTGTACTTTCTGTGCTTCTGGCTTAATTAAAAAGCAACGTGACCTTAATAATGGTGAGATTGTTGCGCAGATTATGTTGGTGCAGAAGTATTTTGACGAGCGTGGTCAGGACGAGCGGGTCAGCCACATCGTCGTTATGGGAATCGGTGAGCCTTTTGATAACTATAAGAATGTCTTGAAGTTTGTCCGGACGGTCAATGATGATAAAGGTCTGGCCATCGGCGCCCGCCATATCACGGTTTCAACTTCAGGTCTGGCTCATAAGATCCGTGACTTTGCCAATGAAGGTGTGCAGGTCAATCTAGCTGTTTCACTGCACGCACCCAACAATGAACTGCGTTCTAGTATCATGAAAATCAACCGTGCCTTTCCGATTGAGAAGCTCTTTGCAGCCATTGAATATTATATCGAAACCACCAACCGCCGGGTGACCTTTGAGTACATCATGCTCAATGAAGTCAATGACGGGGTAGAGCAGGCCAAGGAACTGGCTGAGTTGCTCAAGAACATTAAGAAATTGTCTTATGTCAATCTCATTCCTTACAACCCCGTTAGCGAGCACGACCAATACAGCCGCAGTCCCAAAGAGCGCGTGATGGCCTTCTACGATACCCTCAAGAAAAATGGCGTCAACTGTGTGGTGCGTCAGGAGCACGGCACAGATATTGATGCAGCCTGCGGCCAGCTGCGTTCCAATACTATGAAGCGAGATCGTGAGAAAGCATTGGTAGAAAATGTTCAGCCTTAAAAATTATCTGACTTCAGACGGTGAGCTGACAGCTCGAGGCCGGAAATTGCTGGTAGGGGGAAGCTGGTTCTATTTCTTGATGCTCTGCATTCTGTGCTTTATTCCTCAGGTTCCAGAGCCAGGAATGGAAACGCCGGGAATTCAGTATTTTGGCCGAATAGTAGTTTTGTTAATCCCTTTTAATTCCTTTGTGAATATTGGCGAAATTTCTTCTTGGATCCAGCTGGTCAAGGTTTTTGTTCAAAATTTGGCCAATATCTTTCTGCTGTCGCCATTGGTTTTTCAATTGCTTTTCCTCTTTCCAACATTGCGGAAGACAAAGAAGGTTGTCTGGCTGAGCTTTGGGATGAGTCTGTCTATCGAAGTGACTCAGATTCTGCTGGACCTTCTTATCAATGCCAATCGAGTTTTTGAGATTGATGATCTCTGGACCAATACTTTGGGTGGTTATCTGGCTTGGCGGGCTTTTCAGTTTGGTCAGAAAATCTGGAAAAATCGCCAAGGTGACGCTTTCAAGAGGAATTAGCTAAGGAAATGTTCGGGTTTTATAGATTTTTTTATAAAAAATGATTCTTTTTCCGTTTTTTCTCTTGACAAAAGACTTTAGAAGTTTTATAATTTTAGACAATCATCAGAAAAGTAATAATTTTTTCTGCTTTCAGGGAGCCTGTGGTTGGTGGAAACAGGTAGTGGAAGGTTATGAAGTGGGCTGATGCAAAAAATGAATTTGAAACAATAAAAATTCGGTGAGCACACCTTACAGTGCAACTTGTTGTTAGACAAGACAGAGATATGGAGGCAGTCTATACTTTTCTCCATAATTGAGGTGGCACCGCGATTTTACGCCCTCACACAGATTTTTTCTGTGTGTGGGCTTTTGTTTTGCTTGAAAACAAAGAAAAGAGGAAATCAAGATGACAGAAACTAAAGGATATTTTGGACAATTCGGCGGCTCCTTTGTACCGGAGCCTATCCAAGCCTTGCTGGATGAATTAGAAGCGACTTTTGAGAAGTACAAGGATGACCCTGAATTTTTAAATGAATACCAACATTATTTGGCGGACTATTCAGGCCGGGAGACTCCGCTCTATTACGCAGAAAGTCTGACTCAGCATCTGGGCGGAGCTAAGATTTATCTGAAGCGGGAAGACCTCAATCATCTGGGCTCCCATAAGCTTAATAATGTTTTGGGGCAGATTCTTCTAGCTAAGCGGATGGGCAAGACCCGAGTCATCGCTGAAACTGGAGCTGGCCAGCATGGTGTGGCAACTGCGGCAGCCGCAGCTAAGTTTGGTATGAAGTGCGATGTCTACATGGGAGCAGAAGATGTAGAACGTCAACGCCTCAATGTCTTCCGCATGGAAATGATGGGAGCGACTGTTCACGCTGTGGAAACAGGAACCAAAACCCTAAAGGATGCAGTGGATGCAGCCTTTGGAGCTTGGATGAACGATTTGGAAGCCTTCTATGTCTTGGGCTCAGCTGTCGGTCCTCACCCCTATCCGACGATTGTCCATGAGTTCCAAAAGGTGATTAGTGAAGAATCTCGCCGTCAGATTTTGGACAAGGAAGGCCGCTTGCCGGACTATGTTATTGCCTGTGTAGGTGGTGGCTCCAATGCTATTGGTGCCTTCTCCCAGTATGTGGCGGATGAAGAAGTCAAGCTGGTTGGAGTTGAAGCAGCTGGGCGGGGACTTGATACAGATCAGCATGCGGCGACCATGACCAAGGGAAGTGTCGGAGTAGTGGACGGTATGAAGACCTACGCTGTCTTTGCTGAAGATGGTCAGGTGGCACCGGTTTACTCCATTTCGGCAGGCCTGGACTATCCTGGAGTTGGTCCCGAACATGCTTTCTTTAAAGATTCTGGCCGAGTAGAATACGTGGCAGCGACAGATGATGAAGCTGTGGATGCCTTGCTTCTCTTGACACAAAAGGAAGGAATTTTGCCGGCGATCGAAAGCTCTCACGCCATTGCTGAAGCCATCAAGCGAGCTCCGCAATTGTCGTCCGACCAAATCATCATTATCAATGTATCTGGTCGTGGAGACAAGGATGTGGCAGCCATTGCCGACTATCTAGAAAAACGAAAATAAAATACCCAGCAGAAGAGTAGTAACATTCCTCCTTTCAGAGAGTCTGTGGTTGCTGTAAACAGGCAGGAGAAGTTATGAAATGGGCTGTTGGAGTCAACATTTTGTCCTCTAGTTGAACTTTTATTATTTTGTTAGTATGCTTTGCCATGAGCCAGTATGCTGTCTTCTACTAAAAGGGATCTAAATGACTGTAAATAGGTAAATGAGATGTGGGGCCTAAAAACTCCATAACTGAGGTGGCACCGCGATGATACGCCCTCACAGGATGAACTGTGGGGGCGCTTTTCTGTAGTTTTGGAGCGAGTTATGACAGTGGACAGGTGCTATCTGTTCTTGTGAAAAGCAGTCATAGCTAGCAAATTGCTCCTACCTATACGCTTCTGATTAAATAGAAAGAAACATTATGCAAAAGATTTTACCAGCTGATATTTTATCGCCGATTCTGGCTTATATGCGGATTCAGGGCGACCACAAGGTGATTTTGGAGAGTATTCCGAGAGATAGCGAGACGGCTCGCTTTTCTATCCTAGCTTATAATCCAGTCTTTGAAGTTCGCTATGAAAATGGCCAGCTAACAAAGAACGGGCAAGTAATTGAGGCAGATCCATTGGACTATATGCATGAGTTAGCCGTAAAAAAAGGCCATCATTCAGACCTGCCTTTTGGCGGTGGAGCCATCGGTTTTGTCGGTTACGATATGATTTCCCTCTATGAGGAGATTGGTCAGATTCCAGCTGATGTGATTGGAACGCCGGATATGCACTTTTTCGTCTATGAGAGTTACATGGTTTTTGACCATAAAAAAGACAAGGTTTATATCGTTGAGGAGGCACTCTACAGTGATAGAAGCGAAGCTGATTTGGCTGCAAGTCTGCAGCGTATCATGGCTGAGCTGGCGCAGCCTGCGGTAGATGAATTTTCACCGCTGGAACTGTCCAGTTTGAACTTCCAGAGCCATATCGAGCAGACCGCTTTTGAAAAAATGGTGGAAGAAGCGCGCAGCTTGATTCGGCAGGGAGACATGTTCCAATGTGTACTTAGTCAGCGCTTTTCAGCGGAGTATTCTGGTAGACCGCTGGATTACTATCGCAATCTACGTGTGACCAACCCTTCCAACTATCTCTACTTTTATGACTTCGGGGATTATCAGATTATCGGAGCCAGCCCAGAAAGTCTGGTGTCTGTCAAGCAGGGGCAGGTTACGACCAATCCTATTGCTGGTACCAGGCCGCGTGGGAAGGATGAACGAGAAGATAAAGCCTTGGCAGAGGAGTTGCTGGCTGACGAGAAGGAAGTGGCGGAACACCGCATGTTAGTTGATTTGGGGCGTAATGATATCGGTAAAATTGCCCAGAATAACAGCGTGGAAGTCACTAAGTACATGGAAGTGGAGTATTTCCGCTATGTCATGCATCTGACCAGCGTGGTTCGTGGTCAGCTTTTGCCTCAACTGACGGCTATGGATGCGCTCAAGTCCACCCTGCCGGCCGGCACCGTCTCGGGTGCACCTAAGATTCGAGCTATGAAACGCATTTATGAGCTAGAGCAGGAAAAACGTGGTGTTTATGCGGGTGCCATTGGCTATCTGTCTGCGACAGGGGATATGGATTTTGCCATTGCTATACGCACTATGGTTTTGAAAAATGGCAGAGCTTACGTTCAAGCTGGAGCGGGTATTGTTTATGACTCGATCCCTACTAATGAATACCAAGAAACCATCAACAAGGCCAAATCAATGACCAAGATAGGAAATATACAATGATTTTATTGATTGATAATTATGATTCTTTTACTTATAATCTAGCCCAGTATATCGGCAATTTTGCAGAAGTTAAGGTCTTGCGAAATGATGATGCAGGCCTTTATCAAGCGGCAGAAGAGGCTGATGCCTTGGTGCTGTCTCCGGGTCCAGGCTGGCCAGCAGATGCAGGACGGATGGAAGAGCTTATCCGCGATTTTGCTGGTAAAAAGCCGATTTTGGGGATTTGCTTGGGGCACCAAGCCATTGCAGAAGTATTTGGCGGAAAGCTAGGCTTGGCTCCCAAAGTCATGCACGGCAAGCAGAGTATTCTGCGTTTTGAAAGAAAATCTCCTATTTATCAAGGGATAGAGGATGAGCAGCCAGTTATGCGTTATCATTCGATTTTGATTGAGGAGATGCCAGAGGACTTTGAAGTGACAGCTCGGGCGGCTGATGATAACTCGATCATGGCTATCCAGCATAAGCACCTGCCCATTTATGGTTTTCAGTATCATCCAGAAAGTATTGGGACGCCGGATGGCTTGTCGTCCATCAAAAATTTCATCGACTTAGTCAAATAGGGGAAAATTATGAAAGAAATTATTGCAAAACTAGCAGATTTTAAGGATTTAAACAGCTCCGAAGTGTCAGATGTGCTAGAGCGCATCGTTACTAGAAGAGTAACGGAAACACAAATTGCAGCCTTTTTGCTGGCTCTCAAGATGAAAGGGGAAACAGTAGAGGAACGGACGGCTTTGGCTCAGGCTATGCGAGGCCATACTCCGCAGATCCCTACTACAATCCGCACAGCCATGGACAATTGTGGAACTGGGGGTGACAAATCATTTAGTTTCAATGTTTCGACCACAGCGGCCTTCGTATTAGCAGGTGGTGGGATCAAGATGGCTAAGCACGGCAATCGCTCCATTACCTCTAAATCAGGATCGGCTGATGTTTTAGAAGCTTTGGGAATTAACCTAAACATGGATACAGCCAGCTTGGGTAAGGTCTTTGATCAGACGGGAATAGTCTTTCTTTTTGCTAAAAACCTTCATCCAGCTATGAAATATATCATGCCAGCTCGTCTCAGTCTAGGTGTTCCCACTATCATGAACTTGACAGGGCCGCTTATCCATCCGATGGTTTTAGAAACCCAGCTTTTGGGCACCAGTCGGCCAGATATGCTGGAGAGCACGGCAGAAGTTTTGAAAAATATGGGCCGCAAGCGTGCAGTGGTCGTGTCGGGTCCAGATGGTCTGGACGAGGCCGGTCTTCATGGTCGTACCCAGTACGCTTTGCTAGCAGATGGGGAGATCAGCCTGCATAGCTTTCTACCGTCAGATATTGGCATGGAAGAAATTCCTCTTGAAGCGATTCGTGGAGGCAATGCCAAGGAAAATGCGGAAATTCTGCTATCTGTCCTGCAAAATCAAGCCGGCCCTTATCTGGAAATGACAGTTCTGAACGCAGGTCTAGGCTTCTTTGCTAATGGGAAAACAGAAAGCATAGAAGAAGGAATAGCTTTGGCCCGCCAAGTGATCGCCAGTGGCGCAGCCTATGAAAAACTCAAGCAACTACAGGAGTATCAGAAATGAGTAAAGAATTTCTCCCGACGATTCTAAAGCAAAAAGAGCAGGAAGTGGCAGCTATGTCTTATGAAGAGCTGCAACCTCTGCGCTCGACCTATTCCCTCTATGAGTATCTCAAAAGCCATCCTCAAGAGCTGCAGCTGATTGCTGAGGTTAAAAAAGCCAGCCCCAGTCTGGGAGATATTAATCTCGGTGTGGATATTGTAGAGCAGGCTCGCACCTATGAACGATGCGGTGCAGCCATGATTTCGGTCCTGACAGATGAGATTTTTTTCAAAGGACATCTGGATTACCTGAGAGAGATTTCCAGTCAAGTGACCATTCCAACCCTCAATAAGGACTTTATCATTGATGAGAAGCAGATTGTTCGCGCCCGCAATGCCGGAGCGACGGTTATTCTTCTGATTGTGGCTGCCTTGTCTGAAAAGCGGCTGCAAGAACTCTATGATTTTGCGACAGGTTTAGGTTTGGAAGTTTTGGTCGAAACCCATAATCTGGCGGAACTGGAAATTGCCCATAGAATAGGAGCACGGATAATTGGTGTCAATAACCGCAATCTAGTCACTTTTGAGACAGATATCAATACCAGTCTCCAGCTGTCTGCCCATTTCAAAGATGACAGGGTTTATGTATCTGAGTCCGCTATTTTCAGCAAGGAAGATGCTGAGCTAGTAGCTCCTTATTTCCATGCGGTTTTAGTCGGAACAGCCCTGATGCAGGCTGAGGATGTGGCAGAAAAAATCAAGGAGCTGAAAATTGACAAAGGTTAAGATTTGCGGCTTATCAACGGCCAGCGCTGTGGAAACAGCATGCCAGGCTGGTGCGGATTACATTGGCTTTGTATTTGCTGAGAGCCGTCGGAGGGTTAGTTTGGAGCAAGCTCAGAAGCTCGCTGCCTTGGTGCCAGCTACTGTTCGAAAAGTAGGAGTTTTCGTCTCTCCGAGCTTGGCAGAGCTAGAGGAAGCCATTTCGGTAGCAAATCTGGATTTGGTGCAGATTCATGGCGATTTTAATGAAGAGCTTCTGACTGAGATCGGCCGGCCGGTTATTCGAGCTTATCAGGTCAAGGGAGCGTTAAAGGGAGTCAGCCAACAAGCGGACTACCTGCTCTTTGATGCACCACTTGCTGGTAGTGGTCAGACCTTTGACTGGCAAGCTTTTGATAAGAGTCAAATCCACCAGCCCTTCTTTATCGCCGGTGGTTTGAATGCAGGAAATGTCCGAGAAGCTATTCAGCACTTCGCCCCTTACGCAGTTGATGTCTCAAGCGGGGTCGAGACTGACGGCCAGAAGGACTTAGAAAAGATAAAAGAATTTATAGAAAGAGTGAAAGATGGCATATAATCAACCCAATCAAGAAGGATTTTATGGTGAGTTTGGTGGGCGCTTTGTTCCCGAAACGCTGATGACAGCAGTTTTGGAGCTAGAAAAAGCCTACCGTGAGAGTAAAAAAGGCCCAGCCTTTCAGGCTGAGCTGGACGAGTTGCTGAAGCAGTATGTAGGGCGGGAAAATCCTCTCTATTTTGCTAAAAATCTGACAGCCTATGCTGGCGGTGCTAAGATTTATCTGAAGCGGGAAGACCTAAACCATACCGGGGCCCATAAAATCAATAATGCCCTAGGGCAGGTCTTATTGGCCAAGCGAATGGGCAAGAAAAAAATCATTGCCGAGACTGGTGCAGGTCAGCATGGAGTAGCTACAGCTACAGCTGCAGCCCTTTTTAACATGGATTGTACTATCTTCATGGGTGAAGAAGATGTCAAGCGCCAAGCCCTTAATGTCTTTCGGATGGAACTTCTTGGAGCCAAGGTAGAGTCTGTGACAGATGGCTCTCGAGTCCTCAAGGATGCAGTCAATGCTGCCTTGCGAGCTTGGGTGGCTCAGGTCGATGATACTCACTATATTATGGGCTCAGCCTTGGGACCTCATCCCTTCCCAGAAATCGTCCGTGATTACCAAAGTGTGATTGGACGTGAAGCAAAGCGTCAATTTGCTGAGCAAAATGCAGGTGCCTTGCCAGATGCTTTAGTGGCCTGCGTTGGCGGTGGTTCCAATGCTATTGGGCTCTTTTATCCCTTTGTAGACGATAGCTCAGTTGCTATGTATGGAACAGAAGCGGCTGGGCGGGGCGTGGATACAGATGAACATGCTGCGACCTTAACCAAGGGCCGGCCGGGTGTCTTGCACGGTGCCTTGATGGATGTCTTGCAGGATGAGCAAGGGCAGATTCTGGAAGCTTTCTCTATCTCTGCTGGGTTAGACTATCCGGGCATCGGTCCCGAGCATTCTCATTTTAATGCTATCAAACGCGCCACTTATGTGCCAGTCACAGATGAAGAAGCCTTGGAAGCCTTCCAGCTCCTGTCTCGCATTGAAGGAATTATCCCTGCTCTAGAGTCTAGCCATGCTATTGCTTACGCAGTTAAGCTGGCTAAGGAGTTAGGGCCAGATAAATCAATGATCGTCTGCCTATCCGGCCGTGGTGACAAGGATGTCGTTCAGGTAAAGGAACGCTTGGAAAAAGAAGCGGCTCAAAAAGGAGGTGCCCATGACTAAAACACTCACTCAGCATTTAGAAGCCATTAAAAAATCAGGAAAGGGGATTTTCCTTCCTTATATCATGGCTGGTGATCACGAGAAAGGTTTAGCCGGATTACCAGAAACTATCGCATTTTTGGAAAACTTAGGAGTGTCGGCCATTGAAATCGGTCTGCCATTTTCAGATCCTGTTGCAGATGGGCCAGTGATTGAAGAAGCCGGTCTGAGAAGTCTAGGCCACCATACTTCGGCCAAGTCTTTAGTGGCAAGCTTGCAGAAGTTGGACACTCAGCTGCCTCTCATCATCATGACCTACTTCAATCCTATTTTCCAATACGGTCTCAAAGATTTTATCAAGGATTTGGCTAGGACGCCGGTTAAAGGATTGATCATTCCGGACCTACCCTATGAGCATAGCAACTTTATCTTGCCTCTACTGGAAGATTCGGATATTGCTCTAATTCCTTTAGTGAGCCTGACGACTGGCCTAGAACGTCAGCAGGAGCTGATTAAGGATGCAGAAGGGTTTATTTACGCTGTAGCCATCAACGGCGTGACGGGTAAGAGCGGAAGTTACCGCAATGATTTGGACCAGCATTTGAGCAAACTCCATGATATTGCAGAGATTCCAGTGCTGACGGGTTTTGGTGTTTCAACTTTAGAGGATGTTGACCGCTTCAATCAAGTCTCAGACGGAGTCATTGTCGGATCTAAGATTGTCAAAGCTCTTCATGAAAAGGACGCCAGCATAGCAGCCTTTATCCAAGAAGCAGCAGCTTATAAGAAATAATCACCACAACACTAAACAAAAGACAGGGTACAAAAGCTAGCCTGTCTTTTTTCTTTTTAAAGCAATAACAAGCGAGGCCAGATAAGCTAGCAATTTGGATAAGAACTAGAGCCTGACCCATGTTCTTGAATTTTAGCACCATAAAAAAGTAACTTTCGTATAATTCATTTTTAAAAAATGTTTGATTTTTGATGTTGATTGAATATTAGTTTGGGTATTGCTTATGAATGGTATCTATATAGCTGGTGAAATGTTTCAAGAAATGCTTAGGAGATATAACAGTGATGTATTTTCCAAAAGAAAGCAAGGTATTGTATCCCCAATCATTGTCGTTTAACGGATAAGTAATCTCGTAAATATCGCTATTAATAGGTTTTATGGCATTATAGCCTAAGAGTTCCACAAATCGATCAAGGACAATTTTCTGGACATGCAGGATGACAGGTACTTTGTTTTCATTCATCCATGTACCACCATCATAGGGAAGTGGTGTAAAATGTCTTTTTGAAAAAGTATCGGAGAGAGTAAGTTCACTAATTCTAGCAACTTTGAAAACAGAAAAACGCGCTTTATCAGTATCGTAGGCATCCATATACCAACTCCGATCCTTATAGACGATACGGTAAGGCTCACAAATTTTTTGACTTACCAGTCCTTGTGAATTAATATAGGAAAATTTTATTTTTACTCTACCTCTTATAGCTTCCAATAACTTAAAAATCAAAGTGCGTATTTCCAAGTTCCCTTGAGATAAAGACAAATCAATTTCGAAATCAGAGTATGTATTGGTAGCATTTAATTTCAATATAGCGTTGAAAGTAGAGGTGTCTTCCAAAACTTGATAGCGACTTTTTAAACCGGATTCTATTGAAAGTCGTTCGGATTGGGTCAGGGGAGGTTTATCAGTTTGGAAGTCTTCCATAAGAAAAATGCCTCCGTTTTTTCCTTTCATTACATAGAGAGGAATTCCTGCAAGAGATAAATCATCAATATCTCTCATAATAGTTCGGGTGCTGACTTTAAAAAGTTCTGATAGTTCTTTAGCTGTTGTTTTTCGTTGATTTACTAAATGAGAAATGATTCCCATTTGACGGTCAATTTTCATGATTTTCTCCTTGAATATGACAGATAGATGTCATATTACTTTTGTTATGATTATACCATAAAGAAAGGAGTTCATATAATGAAACATCAAACCAAACCATCGTTTACCCTGATTGGCAGGAGTATTTTGATAGAAGGAACTACGGTTCATGAACAGCACTATTCTAAAGAGAAGACGGCGTTCTATGCTCAGTTATTTAAAGAAGGAATGCTCGGGAAATTGATGCCCCATTCTCTAGACAAAAAAGGCTATGCTTTGATTGTTCCTCATAAAGATGGTATTCAATACTATGCAGGAGTTGCGGCAAAGAATGCTGTGGCAGGCTACGAAAGCATTCTCGTCCCAGAGAAAGATTATTTAGTAAGTTCAGCCAGTGGTGAAAAATCAAGACTCCTGTTTGACCAATTGGAGGATAACTTTTTTGAGGAAGAAAGCAGTTCCCTTTACCAAGATGGAATTATCTTAGAAATACTTTTAAACGGGAATCCTATGGATGCAGAAGTTGAGCTTTGGGTTCCAGTTCAGTAAAAGAGTAGGGATTTATAGAAAATAAGCACCACGACACCAAACAAAAGACAGGGGACAAATGCTAGCCTGTCTTTTTTCTTTTTAAAGCAGAAACAGGCGAGGCCAGAGAAGCTAGCGATTTGGATAAGAATGAGAATTTCTGTTAGGCTGAAAATAGCTGAGCAGGAAGCGAGAAATAGAAAGTCGCCAGCTCCAATACGAAGATTATAAAAGAAGGCTAGAAGTCCTAGGATCAAAAAGAAAATCATGATCGGATTGATACCCGCTGTCGCCATCAGCAAGAACTGAAAAATCAGCCAGATTAGGAGAGGGTATTCTTGCTCGCGCTGATCGTAGATGGCTAAGGTCAAGCCCATAGTTAGCAGTAAGAGCTGGGCTAGCGAAAGATAGCCTAAACTCCAGCTTAGAAAAAGCAAACCTAGTCCTAACTCAAAAGCAGCATACCAGACAGGCAGCTGGATCTTGCAGAAACGGCAACGGAAGCGACTAAGAAGCTGAGAAAGGATAGGGATCAAATCCCGTGCTTTGAGTATTTGCTTGCAGTTGTCACAGTGGCTGCTTGGTGAGATGATGGACTGGTCTGGGAAGCGGTCAATGACTAAGCCGAGAAAAGAGGCTAGAACCGTTCCGACTAGAAAAAAGTATAGATGAATCATACTTATTTATTCGCAATTTTGAGTAGAAAAATTTTGAAATTTTACAACTTTTCTAATAAAGTAAAATTTTGAGTTTTAATACTTGACTTTCTTAATTAGAAGCATTATAATTAAAACATAATCAATAAAGATTAGAATCATTACAAATAAAAAGAGAGGTATCATTATGACTCAAGTAAAACATGGCGCTGCAGCAGATGTAGCAACTTTCACTAACCAAAATTCTTTACCAAAAACAAAAGCAGTTCTTAACCAAGTAGTTTCAGATCTTTATACAGCTCGTATTGCTCTTCACCAAGTTCACTGGTATATGCGTGGTGCAGGCTTCATGGTATGGCATCCAAAAATGGACGAATACATGGATACAATTGATGAAACCTTGGATGAAGTCAGCGAACGCTTGATTACTCTGGGTGGCAAGCCTTATTCAACTCTGACAGAGTTTATCCAACACAGCAAAATTGAAGAAAAAGCTGGCGAATTTAGCAAGAATGTTGAAGAAAGCTTGGAGCGCGTGATTGAAATTTTCCGTTATCTGACAGATCTTTATCAAGAAGCTATGGATGTGACGGATGAAGAAGGCGATGATGTAACCAATGATATCTTCGTTGGTGCTAAGGCAGACCTTGAAAAGACGATCTGGATGTTGACAGCTGAGCTTGGTCAAGCACCAGGTTTGTAAAATGATGTTTAAAGAGGCTGGGACAAAAGTCCTAGCCTCTCAATTGTCTTTGGATTGTCGAGCAAGACGCAGTGGTTGAGTGGGCTCTATTACGCTGATTTCATCAGCTTTTACAGCCCTACTCAACTGTGCGGAGGTGGGACGACGAAATCGAATTCAAACGAATTACCGATTTCTGTCCCACTCTCTGTTTTTTCTTAAGGATTGTTTAAGCTTCTTCCTTTATACTAAGATTATCAAATGAAGACCTCCTAACTTTGTTTGATAGAACTCCTAAACTTTTCTTTTTCATAATAATCTCCTGAAAAGGCAGCCTATGTGGCTGTCTTTTCTGTTTTGTCATCTTGAAAACTTTGCTAAAATCTGATAAAATATAGCTCATGAAAACACTCTATGATGTGCAGCAATTTCTTAAAAATTTCGGGATCATTATCTATATGGGCAAGCGTCTTTATGATATTGAGATGATGAAAATTGAGTTGGAGCGGATTTACGATGCTGGCCTGATGGATAAGCTTGATTATCTGGAGGCTGAGGCGGTCCTGCGCAGAGAGCATCAAGTAGAGTTGAAGTATTTAGAAGATAAAGGGAGAAACTAGAATGGGAATTTGGATTTTATGGGCAATTTTGCTGGGAATGTTGGCTTGGATGGGCTTCAATTATTTCCGTATTCGTCGTGCAGCTAAGGTAGTAGATAATAGTGAGTTTGAAAGTTTGATTCGTCAAGGGCAATTGATTGACCTGCGTGATCCATCGGATTTCCATCGCAAGCATATCTTGGGGGCGCGCAATATTCCGTCTCAACAGCTCAAGTCTAGTATCAATGCGCTTCGCAAAGACAAACCAGTTCTTCTTTATGAAAATAGCCGTGGGCAACGTGTGACTAATGCGGCACTCTACTTGAAGAAGCAAGGTTTTAATGATATTTATATCCTGTCTTACGGCCTCGATTCTTGGAGTGGTAAGGTTAAGACAAGCTGATTCTTTGTAGAAATATATACAAAGTTAACTACCTATAATTCAATTGGTCTGGTTTTGGGCAATTCTCACCAAAAAGAAACTCAATAAATAGGGAGAATTCTTATTATCGTCGGTATTGTCATTTCTGTCATCAACTGGATTGCAGGTATTACTCTGAGATTGAATGGATTTATGTAATAAATAATAAAAAGGCTTGAATAAGCCTTTTTGTTTTACCAAGTTTGTTCCAAATAGCCTTTGATAATCTCGAGTTCGGAAGGATTCAGCGGTCGATAGCTGCCTTCTGTTAGATTGGGATCCAGCTGAAAATCATCGAAATGAGTGCGTTTGAGATAGGTGACCTTGACACCAACTGCTAGAAACATTTTCTTGACCTGATGAAATTTTCCTTCAGAAATGGTAACTGAGGCGGTGGAGTGCTCGAAGCTAGTCGTGTGAATCTGGAGTTGGGCAGGCTTGCAACGAGTGCCATCCAGAAAAACAATGCCTTGCTGAAAAGCAACTATGGCTTCTTGGTCAAGAGGGCCGTTGACTTCGACATAGTAGGTCTTTGCGATATGGTATTGTGGATGGAGGAGCTGAAATCCCAGTGGCCCATTATCTGTAATCAGGAGTAGGCCCCGTGTATCACGATCCAAACGGCCGATAGCGTAAAGCTGGTCGTTAAAATCTTCTGGGGCAATTAGATCTAGGACAGCCATCTTATCTGCGTCAGAATTGGCAGTGACAGTACCGGCGGGCTTGTTCATCAGAAAATAATGGTGGACTAGGTGGTTTAAAGCTTTACCAGCAAGGCTAATGGATTGGAGTCCGCTATCGACATTTTGGCTGAGGGAGCGAGCTGCTTGACCGTCAATTACAATCTGCCTTAGTCGCAGTTTTTGTTTCATCTCTTTTCGGCTAATCTTAGCTAGGGCTAAGAATTTATCAAGGCGCATGAGTTTTCCTTTCAAAGGTTTAGAGCGATTCTTTTTTTCTTTTTATCATACACTTTCGGAAGTAAAATTGCAAAAATAGCTACAGTTTACGATTTACCTATGAAAACATTTACACTTGGTTAGTCCGTGTTTTTTGGAAAAAACTGTGTTATAATTTTTAGTTGGAAATAAATAATAAGATTTAGAGGAAATCATGACAAAATTAAGAGAAGATATCCGTAACATTGCGATTATCGCCCACGTTGACCACGGGAAAACAACCCTCGTTGACGAATTATTGAAGCAATCTGAAACTCTTGATGCTCGTACAGAGTTGGCAGAGCGTGCTATGGACTCAAACGATATCGAAAAAGAGCGTGGGATTACCATCCTTGCTAAAAATACAGCCGTTGCTTACAACGGAACTCGTATCAACATCATGGATACACCAGGACACGCAGACTTCGGTGGAGAAGTTGAACGTATCATGAAAATGGTTGACGGTGTTGTTTTGGTTGTAGATGCCTACGAAGGAACCATGCCACAAACTCGTTTTGTATTGAAAAAGGCCTTAGAACAAGACCTTGTCCCAATTGTGGTTGTCAACAAAATTGACAAACCATCAGCTCGTCCAGCAGAAGTAGTAGACGAAGTATTGGAGCTCTTCATTGAGCTTGGTGCAGATGATGACCAGCTTGATTTCCCAGTTGTTTATGCTTCAGCTATAAACGGAACTTCTTCATTGTCAGACGATCCAGCTGATCAAGAAAAAACAATGGCACCAATCTTTGATACCATCATCGACCATATCCCAGCTCCAGTAGACAACTCAGATGAGCCTTTGCAGTTCCAAGTGTCACTTTTGGACTACAATGATTTCGTAGGTCGTATCGGTATCGGACGTGTCTTCCGTGGTAGTGTGAAAGTTGGGGACCAAGTTACTCTTTCTAAACTAGACGGCACAACGAAGAACTTCCGTGTTACAAAACTTTTCGGTTTCTTTGGTTTAGAACGTCGTGAGATCCAAGAAGCTAAAGCGGGTGATTTGATTGCCGTTTCAGGTATGGAAGATATCTTCGTTGGTGAAACAATCACTCCAACAGACGCAGTTGAAGCTCTTCCAATCCTACATATCGATGAGCCAACTCTTCAAATGACTTTCTTGGTCAACAACTCACCATTTGCTGGTCGCGAAGGAAAATGGGTAACGTCTCGTAAGGTGGAAGAGCGCCTTCAAGCAGAATTGCAAACAGACGTTTCCCTTCGTGTGGATCCAACAGATTCACCAGATAAGTGGACAGTTTCAGGTCGTGGAGAATTGCATTTGTCAATCCTGATCGAAACCATGCGTCGTGAGGGATATGAACTTCAAGTATCTCGTCCAGAAGTTATCGTAAAAGAGATTGACGGTGTCAAATGTGAGCCATTTGAGCGTGTCCAAATCGACACTCCAGAAGAATACCAAGGATCTGTAATCCAAAGCCTTTCTGAGCGTAAGGGTGAAATGTTGGATATGATTTCAACTAGTAATGGTCAAACTCGTTTGGTCTTCCTTGTTCCAGCGCGTGGTTTGATTGGTTACTCTACAGAGTTCTTATCTATGACTCGTGGTTATGGTATCATGAACCATACCTTCGACCAGTACTTGCCATTGATTCCAGGTGAAATTGGTGGACGTCACCGTGGTGCCCTTGTTTCCATCGATGCTGGTAAGGCAACGACCTATTCTATCATGTCTATCGAAGAACGTGGTACGATCTTTGTCAACCCAGGTACTGAGGTTTATGAAGGAATGATCATCGGTGAAAACTCTCGTGAAAACGACTTGACAGTTAACATCACTAAGGCTAAACAAATGACCAACGTCCGTTCAGCTACCAAGGACCAAACAGCTGTTATCAAGACACCTCGTATCTTGACCCTTGAAGAGTCACTTGAATTCTTGAACGACGATGAGTATATGGAAGTAACGCCTGAGTCTATCCGTTTGCGTAAACAAATCCTCAACAAGGCAGAGCGCGAAAAAGCTAATAAAAATAAGAAAAAACAAGCAGCAGAATAAATCATTGAGTTGACTGGTGGTAGAAAGGAGCAGTATGATTTACCTGATTATTGGAATATTAATCCTGCTTTTCTATGTATTTGCCATTCCAACTAGTATTAAGGGAACACTGAATGTCTTGACATTTGTACTTTTGCTGGTTGCCTTGATCATTTTGCTTGCTTTGGCAATTTTTCAAATTTTTAAATTGCCTGGAGAATTATTTGTGAGTATCTTTTTGATTATTATTACAGTGTGGGCCTTGATGGACATCGAGCGTCTAGTACCATCTCAGAAATCAAAAGAAACTTTAAACTCATAAACTATAAGGAAGGAATTAGGATTTCAAAGGTCGTGTAGACTTTCGGTAGCCTAATTCCTTTTGTTTATCTAAAGCGAGATTCTTCGATGGTGGTTTTGGCTGGCTAGAAATGACATACGAGAACATGTTTTTTTTGAATGTTGCTGGTAATCAAATGTTTTGGATAGTCTTTGCTTGTATAAAAAGGTTTTTCAAAGATTTCAAAGAGAATAAAATTTCTTCTTATTTATTAAAAGCTGTTAACAGTTAAAATAAAAGCCTGATATGACTTTTTTATTTTCGCAAAAAAAGGTAAAATAGAAGGTAGTATGAATGAAGAGGTACATGATGAAGACTATTTCAAAATTTGCCAATAAGAAAGTTTTGGTGTTGGGTTTAGCTAAATCAGGGGAGTCAGCTGCCCGCCTTTTGGATAAGCTGGGAGCGATTGTGACGGTCAATGACGGCAAGCCTTTCGAGGAAAATCCGGCTGCCCAATCTTTGCTGGAAGAAGGTATTAAGGTCATAACTGGTGGTCATCCATTAGAATTGTTGGATGAAGATTTTGAATGGATGGTGAAAAATCCGGGCATTCCTTACAATAATCCTATGGTCATGAGGGCTTTGGAAAAGAAGATCCCTGTTATTACTGAAGTAGAGCTGGCTTATCTGATTTCGGATGCACCGATTATCGGGATTACTGGCTCAAATGGAAAAACTACCACCACGACCATGATTGCTGAGGTGCTAACAGCAGGCGGACAAAATGGTCTTTTATCAGGAAATATCGGATTTCCAGCTAGTCAAGTCGCCCAAGATGCGGGTGAAACAGATACTCTGGTCATGGAACTTTCTTCTTTCCAATTAATGGGAATCGAAGCCTTCCATCCAGAAATAGCGGTCATTACAAATCTGATGCCGACGCATCTGGACTATCACGGCTCTTTTGAGGAATATGTGGCAGCCAAGTGGAATATCCAAAAAAATATGACAGCTTCTGACTATGTCATTTTGAATTACAATCAAGATTTGGCCAAAGAATTAGCTAAGAAAACGGCAGCCCAGGTGATTCCTTTTTCAAGCCAAGAACAGGTCGATGGAGCTTACTTGGACGGCGATGTGCTGACTTTCCGTGGGGAAGCCATTATGAAAGCTTCTGAACTAGGCGTGCCTGGTAGCCACAATGTAGAAAATGCTCTAGCAACCATTGCGGTAGCCAAACTGCGCGGGATTGACAATCAAGTTATTAAAGAAACTCTGACTCATTTTGGTGGTGTCAAGCATCGCCTCCAGTATGTGGGCGAAATCAATCAAGTCAAATTTTACAATGACAGTAAATCAACTAATATTTTAGCGACACAAAAAGCTTTGTCAGGCTTTGACAATAGCAAGGTCATTCTGATTGCTGGTGGTCTGGATCGTGGTAATGAATTTGATGAATTGGTGCCAGATATCAAGGGCCTGAAAAAGATGGTGATTTTGGGAGAATCGGCTGCGCGTGTTAAGCGGGCTGCGGATCAGGCAGAAGTGAGCTATCTGGACGCTTCAGATGTCAGAGATGCTACTCGCAAAGCCTTTTCTGTGGCGGAGCCTGGGGATGTTGTTCTTCTCAGTCCAGCCAATGCCAGCTGGGATATGTATAAGAATTTTGAAGTGCGGGGCGATGAATTCCTTGCCGTGTTTAAAGAATTAAAGGAATAAAATGAAAAAAATAGTATTTACAGGCGGAGGGACAGTTGGCCATGTGACCCTCAATCTTTTGCTGATGCCTAAATTTATCGAAGAGGGCTGGGAAGTCCATTATATCGGTGACCGCCATGGGATTGAGTACAAGGAAATTCAAAAATCAGGTCTACCTGTTGTTTTCCATTCGATTGCAACTGGCAAGCTCCGTCGCTATTTTTCTTGGCAGAATCTTTGGGATGTTTTTAAAGTGGCAGGCGGTATTCTCCAGTCGCTGGGCATCATGTTAAAAGTCCGTCCCAAAGCTCTATTTTCAAAAGGAGGCTTTGTGTCTGTTCCACCAGTGATTGCTGCGAAGGTGACGGGCATTCCAGTCTTTATCCATGAGTCTGATTTGTCGCTTGGTTTGGCCAATAAAATTGGTTATAAATGCGCGACAAAGATGTTCACGACTTTTGAGCAAGCTGAAGGACTGAGCAAGGCTGAACATGTTGGAGCGGTGACCAAGATTGCGGCCCTCCCTCAAACGGAACCAGCTGAGATTGAGAAAATTAAGGCTCATTTCACAGAAGGAAACCCTACCTTGCTCTTTGTCGGTGGCTCAGGAGGCGCGAAAGTTTTCAATGATTTTATTACCAAAAATAAGGATCGCTTGATTGAAAAATACAATATTATCAATCTGACAGGCGATGCTGGCTTGGATGAGCTTTCCCATCGTATCTACCGGGTGTCCTATGTAACAGATCTGTATCAGCCACTGATGGCTATGGCAGATGTCGTCGTGACACGAGGTGGTTCCAATACTATTTTTGAATTACTGGCGATGAAGAAGTTGCAAGTAATTGTACCTTTGGGGCTGGGGGCAAGTCGAGGAGATCAAATTGAAAATGCCAACTACTTCTTGGAAAAAGGCTATGCGCTTAAAATCAATGAAGAAAACTTGAATCGGGTCAATCTCCAAGTAGCAGTGGATGATTTACTAAGAGAAAAGGATGCTTACTATCAACGAATGGAAAAAGCACCTGAATTAACATCAGTAGATGAATTTTATGAAATTTTGAAGCAAGATATTAACAAAGGGAAAAAATGAAAAAAAGCAAGGAAGATAAGCAAGAAACTGCTCAACTTTCTCTTTCTGAATGGCAAGTCAGAAACAAAGAGTATCTTGAGAAAAAAGCTCAAGAAAAGGCAAAAAAGCAAGCTGAGTTAGAGAAAAAAAGAGCCGAACTAGAGCAGAAAAAAGAAGAAATGAAGGCGGAACTGGAAAATCAGGAGCCTTCTAACGAAGAAGATACTGTCTCCGAAGAAATTGACACAGACTCTACTACAAGTGAAGAAGATGAAGTTCAAGATTCTGAAAGTGAGTCTGAAGTTGAGGAGGAAGAGGAAGTTCAAGAACAAGAAGAAGAGCAAGAGGAGGAAGAAGTAGAGCAGCTTGAGCCTCCGAAAGTTCCAATTGAGAAAATTCATTGGTATCGAGCTTTGCCAGTTTTAGTGACAAGTTCTCTAATCTTTTTATCTTCTCTTTATTTCCTCACGCCACTTGCAACTATGAAGACCATTGAATTTACTGGGAACAAGGTTGTGAGTCAGGAGGAGCTAAGAAGCAGTAGCAAAATCGATCAGCGCGATTACACTGTCACTGTTTACAAAAATCGCCATCATTATGAGCAAAATCTGAAAGCTTCTAGCCCCTGGATTGAAAATGTAGAAATGACCTATCAATTCCCACTGACTTTCAAAATCGATGTTCAGGAATATGGCATTTTAGGCTATTTACAGAAAGATTCTAAGTATTATCCTATTTTGACCAGTGGAGAATACGTAAAAAATGAGGTTGCGGCTGATGCCTTGCCCGAAGAGCGGATGGATGTGACCTTCTCGGATGCAGGCTTGATCAAGGAGTTTGTTCAACAACTGAAGAATGTTCCTGATTCAGTCAAAAAGAGCATTAGAAAAGTTGATTTAACTCCTAGCAAGGTGACAGAGGATTTAGTGACTATTACCATGTCTGATGAACATCAAGTTTTAGTTCCTATTTCTCATATTGCTAAGAAACTTCCCTACTATGAAGGAATTCATCTTCAGTTGGAAGTGCCAAGTGTGGTCGATATGGAGGCTGGTATTTTTAGCTATGCGCAAGGCACAGAAAATGAAGTTATCCATGAAGCTAGTAACGATGCGCAAGATACAGAATCTTCAACTCAACATGCAGAGCAATCTACCGAGCATTCTGCTCAATCTCAGGCAGAAAAGCCAGAGATTTCTGAAAATAACTAATTATTATAGATAAAAAACTGCGCCAATTTCATATTTTTATGATATAATAAAGTTTGGATAACCCTATTTTCTAGAGTTATTTGTATTAGAATGGAAACGTGGAAGACAGAGAGGACTGATGTAATGGCTAGAGATGGCTTTTTTACTGGATTAGATATAGGAAGTAGCACAATTAAAGTGTTGGTGGCAGAGCACATCAATGGTGAAATGAATGTTATTGGAGTCAGCAATGCAAAGAGTGCTGGCGTTAAAGATGGGATTATTGTCGATATTGAAGCAGCAGCAGCGGCTATTAAGTCAGCAATTTCTCAAGCAGAGGAAAAAGCGGGGATTTCAATTGGACTAGTGAATGTTGGCTTGCCTGCAAATTTACTGCAAATTGAGCCAACTCAAGGAATGATTCCTGTGACTAGTGACTCCAAAGAAATTACCGATGAAGATGTCGAGAGCGTTGTAAGATCTGCCTTGACCAAGAGCATGACTCCTGACCGTGAAGTAATTACCTTCATCCCAGAAGAGTTTGTTGTTGATGGCTTCCAAGGAATCCGTGATCCTCGTGGTATGATGGGGATTCGCCTAGAAATGCGCGGCCTACTCTACACTGGTCCTCGTACAATCCTGCATAATCTCCGTAAAACAGTGGAGCGTGCAGGAGTGAAATTAGAGAATATTATCATTTCTCCTTTAGCGATGACAAAATCCATCTTGAACGAAGGAGAACGAGAGTTTGGTGCGACAGTCATTGATATGGGTGGCGGACAAACTACAGTTGCTTCTGTAAAAAATCAAGAATTACAATTTACCAATATCTATCAAGAAGGCGGCGACTATGTCACAAAAGACATTTCAAAAGTGTTGAAAACTTCTCAGAAATTGGCAGAAAGCTTGAAATTTAACTATGGTGTAGCTTATGTACCATTTGCAGGCACAGAATCTTTCCCAGTTGAAGTCATCGGGGAAGTTAATCCAGTTGAAATAACAGAAACCTATCTAGCTGAAATCATCTCTGCTCGTATCAAACATGTTTTTGAACAAATCAAGCAAGATTTAGATAGAAGACACGTGTTAGATCTTCCTGGTGGTATCGTCATCGTTGGTGGTGGAGCGATCTTGCCTGGCGTTGTAGAATTAGCTCAGGAAGTATTTGGCGTTCATGCTAAATTATATGTACCAAATCAAATCGGTATCCGTAATCCAGCTTTTGCTCACGTGATTAGTCTTTCAGAGTATGCGGGCAATCTGACCGAAGTGGATCGAATTGCACAAGCTGCCGTTCGTGGAGACGAGCAGTTGCGTCATCAAGCAACTAGCTTTGAACGTCCAAGTCATAGAGTACCTCGCTTTGATCATCAGCCGGTTGAACCAGTTCAACCAGTTCAAGAGGTGGAACCAGAAATTGCACCGCTTAGAAATGAAGAACCACAAGAGGAACCAAAGGCTAGTCTTACAGATAAGATGCGCAATTTAATTGGTAATATGTTTGAGTAAGGAGAATAAATAGATTATGACATTTTCATTTGATGCGGCTGCTGCACAAGGCGCAGTCATTAAAGTAATTGGTGTCGGCGGCGGCGGCGGAAACGCTATTAACCGAATGATCGATGAAGGTCTTGCTGGCGTAGAATTTATCGCAGCAAATACAGATGTGCAAGCACTTAGCAGTGCAAAAGCAGAAACAGTTATCCAGCTTGGTCCTAAGTTGACTCGTGGTCTGGGTGCTGGAGGTCAACCTGAGGTTGGTCGTAAAGCAGCTGAAGAAAGCGAAGAAGTTTTGACAGAAGCCCTTCAAGGAGCAGACATGGTCTTTATCACTGCTGGTATGGGTGGTGGCTCTGGTACAGGTGCTGCACCAGTTATTGCTCGCATTGCTAAATCAGTAGGCGCCCTAACTGTAGCAGTTGTGACTCGTCCATTTGGCTTTGAAGGAAGCAAGCGTGGTAATTTTGCCGTTGAAGGAATCAATGAACTGCGTGAACATGTAGATACTCTTTTGATCATTTCAAACAACAATCTTTTGGAAATTGTTGACAAGAAAACTCCGCTTCTCGAAGCCTTGAGTGAAGCTGATAACGTATTGCGCCAAGGGGTTCAGGGTATTACTGACTTGATTACTAGTCCTGGCTTGATCAATCTTGACTTTGCAGACGTGAAGACTGTTATGGAAAATAAAGGTAATGCTTTGATGGGTATCGGTATCGGAAGCGGTGAAGAACGTGTTATCGAAGCAGCTCGCAAAGCTATCTATTCTCCACTTCTTGAGACAACTATTGACGGTGCAGAAGACGTGATCGTCAACGTTACTGGTGGCCTAGATATGACTTTGATTGAAGCGGAAGAAGCTTCTGAAATCGTTAATCAGGCAGCTGGTCATGGTGTCAACATCTGGCTTGGTACTTCTATTGATGAATCTATGAAGGATGAAATCCGTGTGACTGTTGTTGCAACAGGTGTTAAAGAAGATAAGGTTGATAAGGTAAGTGGATTGCAAGGAGTTAAACCTGCGAGCCGAGCTGAGCAAGTACGCTCAGTACAATCATCTGCTCATTATGATCGAAACTTCGATATGGCAGAAACAAGAGAAATGCCAGCTCCTTCTCATCGCTCAACTGTAGAAACTTCTAGAGCTTCAGCCTTTGGAGACTGGGATTTACGTCGTGAATCAATCGTTCGTCAAGCAGAACCCGTGCCTTCTAGCCGTGTAGAGCGCTTTACAGATATTAAGGAAGAAGATGACGAACTTGAAACACCGCCATTCTTTAGAAATCGCTAATTAAATGGATTTTCAAGCAAATAAAGATTTAATTTTTCAAAATGTTGCTCAAATAGTTGAAAAAGAAAATCGATTGAAGGACTCCGTAAACATCATTGCGGTTACTAAATATGTTGACTGTGAAACAGCGAAAAAACTCGTGGATACAGGAATCAAACATATTGGAGAAAATCGAGTAGATAAGTTTCTTGAAAAATATCATGCTTTAAAGGAAGAAAACCTTACCTGGCATTTGATTGGTAGTTTGCAGAGAAGAAAAGTGAAAGATGTGATTAACTATGTTGATTATTTCCATGCTTTAGACTCTGTCAAATTGGCTCAAGAAATCAACAAGCGAGCAGATCATGTGATTAATTGTTTCTTGCAAGTCAATATTTCAAAAGAAGAAAGCAAGCACGGTTTTTTAGTTGAAGAACTAGATAGTGTTTTACCAGAGCTTGCAGCCTTAGAAAATATTTGCATTGTTGGCCTGATGACCATGGCTCCATTCGAAGCCGATCATCAAGAGCTGAATCAGATTTTTTCAGAGGCACATCAGCTTCAACAAAACTTACAAAGCAAACAGTTAAAAAACATGCCCTTTTCTGATTTGAGTATGGGAATGAGCCGTGATTATCCAGAAGCGATTGCCAACGGCTCAACCTATGTCAGAATCGGAACAGCATTTTTTAAATAGGAAAGAACTATGTCATTTAAAGATAAATTTGATAAATTTATAGAATACTTTACAGAAGATGGAGAAAAGTCTGACTTACCAGTACAGCCTTTAGATGAATCTGATTCTGTTTTGAAGCCTGCAGAGATTGAGCCAGTTCCGGCTGCATCAGCAAAGGAAAGCGCACGTACTCGTGCAGCTTCTTCACAAGTCCAACAAAAGCCTGCAACGGAAAATATTACTAGATTGCATGCTCGCCAACAAGAACTGGCTCAGCATCGAGTGAAATCTAGTGAGAAGGTCACGATTGATGTTCGCTATCCGAAAAAATATGAGGAAGCAACAGAGGTTGTTGATTTACTTGTGGCGAATGAGAGTATCTTAATTGATTTTCAATATATGACGGAGGTACAAGCAAGACGTTGCTTGGATTATCTTGATGGGGCACGCTATGTTTTGGCTGGGAACTTGAGAAAAGTTGCTAGTACCATGTACTTGCTCACTCCAATCAATGTTGTCGTCAATGTAGAAGATATTCGCCTTCCAAACGATGTGGATCTGAGTGAATACGATTTTGATATAAAACGCAGCAGATAATTAATGATTTACTTTATTTTAAAATTAGTTTCTAATCTAATTGATCTTTACTCCCTTCTCGTTTTCATCTATGCACTCTTGTCTTGGTTCCCTGGAGCTTACCAAACAGCCCTAGGAAGGCTTGTCGGTTCTCTGGTTGAACCATTTTTGCGTTTGTTCCGCAGGTTGCCTTTGCAGTTTGGTAGATTAGACTTTACTGTTCTGGCGGCACTTTTTGCCTTGAGAGTGCTTGATATCTTATTTCTACACTTCCTCGCTTCCTTGTTATTGCTATGGTAAACAATATCTATCAGCATTTTTCTCAGGATGATCAAGATTTTCTGGATAAAAGCATGGAATTGCTTCAAAGAGTAGAAAATCAATATAGCTATGAGACGACTGCTTTTTTGAATCCTCATCAGGTCAATATTCTCAAAAATTTGAGTAAGCAATATGATGTGCAAGTATTTGCTAGTTCAGATTATTTTCCAAGTGAGTTTGCTAAAGTGTTGATTGCACCTAGCTATTATCAATTAGAACTCGAAGATTTCGATGTGGTCTTGCTAGAGATTACCTATGCAAGTAAGTTCTATAAGGTGACTCATTCACAAATTATGGGAACTCTTTTGCATCAGCTAGGGATTGAGAGGCGGACGTTTGGTGATATTATCGTTGTGGATGACCGTGCACAAGTATTTGTGGATAGAAGATTAGAAGAATATTTCATTACGAATGTTTCTAAAATAGCTAAAGTTCCAGTTCGGCTAAGAAGAGTTGATTTCAGAGAGCAGCTACAAGAGTCACCGGCGACTAAAACAACAGATGTTTTAGTCTCTAGTCTCAGATTGGATAAGCTGGTAGCCACAGTCTTTAAGTTATCACGTAGTCAAGCTGTGGAACTAATCATGGGGAAGCAGGTAAAGCAGAACTACAGAACCATTGATAATCCTAGCCAACAGCTCTCTTTGGGCGATTTGATTAGCGTTAGGAAATATGGAAGATTTAAGATTTTAACAGAAAATGGTTTTTCCAAAAATGGGAAGCATAAACTAACAGTTGAATTATTACCTAGCAAATAAGGAGGAAATATGGCACTAACATCATTAGATATTAGAGATAAAGCTTTTTCGACCAAATTTAGAGGGTATGATATTGATGAAGTTGAAGAATTTCTTGATATCATTGTCAATGATTATGAGGAACTAATCCGCGAGAATCATGAGAAAGAAGCAAAAATCCGCAATCTTGAAGAGCGCCTAATTTATTTTGATGAAATGAAAGACTCGCTCAGCCAATCTGTTTTGATTGCACAAGATACAGCAGAGCGGGTAAAGCAGGCAGCACAAGAACGTTCAGGAAATATTGTGCAGCAAGCAGAGCAAGATGCGCAACGTTTATTAGATAGAGCCAAGTATAAGGCAAATGATATTCTTCGTCAGGCTACAGATAATGCCAAAAGAGTAGCTGTTGAGACAGAAGAATTAAAAAATAAAACACGTGTCTTCCATCAGCGCCTCAAATCGACAATTGAAAGTCAACTAAGTATTGTTGATTCTCCAGATTGGGAAGATATCCTTCGCCCGACTGCTACCTATCTTCAAACCAGTGACGAAGCTTTTAAAATGGTAGTTGAAGAAGCGCTTGGAGAAAAAGTCGAGCTAGAGGAAGAAGTGGATGTTACGCGCCAATTCTCACCTGAAGAGTTAGCTGAATTACAAGAACGAATTGAGCAAGCAAATCGAGATTTGGCAGAAACACAGACTCTTCAGACTATAGATGAAGAGCTGATCCAAGCACAACAGAAAGAAATTTTAGAATCTGGAGAACTTTCAGATTTGGATGAAGATTCTAAAGTTCAAGTGGATCTTTTATAAGTGCAGAAACACAAGGCAAATAAAATATTTTCAGCGAGCAGGTGGTGGTGAAAGACCTGTAATCCCTTTTGTTTGACTTATCATTCTGCTTCATCGTTTCTGAAGCGAGTAAGAAACGACGTCGGCCTACGTTACAGGCTAAGAGGGACAGGTTTTTTCCTGTCTAAACAAAGGTGGTACCACGAATTTTCGTCCTTTCGGAGAAGTTTGTGGTTTTTTATTTTGAAAATTATGATGGAATAAGGAGACTAAATGAAACTCAAAGAAACCCTGAATCTTGGGAAAACTGCATTTCCAATGCGTGCTGGCTTGCCAAATAAAGAACCAGTTTGGCAAAAAGAATGGGAAGAAGCAAAACTTTACCAACGTCGTCAAGAATTGAACCAAGGAAAACCGCATTTCACCTTGCATGATGGACCTCCATATGCCAACGGAAATATCCACGTTGGACACGCTATGAACAAGATTTCTAAAGATATTATTGTTCGTTCAAAATCGATGTCAGGATTTTACGCGCCTTACATCCCAGGTTGGGATACTCATGGTCTGCCAATCGAGCAAGTCTTGGCTAAACAAGGTGTTAAACGCAAAGAAATGGACTTGGTTGAGTACTTAAAACTTTGCCGCGAGTACGCTCTTTCCCAAGTAGATAAACAACGAGAAGACTTTAAACGTTTGGGTGTCTCTGGTGACTGGGAAAATCCTTATGTGACCTTGACTCCAGACTATGAAGCAGCTCAAATCCGTGTCTTCGGTGAAATGGCTAAGAAAGGCTATATCTATCGTGGTGCCAAGCCAGTTTACTGGTCATGGTCTTCTGAGTCAGCCCTTGCTGAAGCGGAAATTGAGTACCATGATTTGCTTTCAACTTCCCTTTACTATGCTAACCGCGTCAAAGACGGAAAAGGTGTGCTAGATACGGATACCTATATCGTTGTATGGACAACCACGCCATTTACCATCACAGCTTCTCGTGGATTGACAGTTGGAGCAGATATTGATTACGTTTTGGTCCAACCTTCTGGTGAAGCTCGTAAGTTTGTGGTTGCTGCAGAGTTGTTGACTAGTTTGTCTGAGAAATTTGGTTGGGCTGATGTTCAAGTCTTAGCGACTTACCGTGGTCAAGTATTGAACCACATCGTGACAGTCCACCCTTGGGATACGGCTGTAGATGAGCTGGTGATCCTTGGCGACCACGTTACGACTGACTCTGGTACAGGTATCGTCCATACAGCGCCTGGTTTTGGTGAGGATGACTACAATGTCGGTGTTGCTAATGGTCTTGAAGTTGCTGTAACAGTTGACGAACGCGGGATCATGATGGAAAATGCTGGTCCTGATTTTGCGGGTCAATTCTATGACAAGGTGGTTCCAACTGTTATCGAAAAACTTGGTAACCTCCTTCTTGCCCAAGAAGAAATCTCTCACTCCTACCCATTTGACTGGCGTACGAAAAAACCAATCATTTGGCGTGCAGTGCCACAATGGTTTGCTTCTGTATCAAAATTCCGCCAAGAAATCTTGGATGAAATTGAAAAAGTGAAATTCCACTCAGAATGGGGGAAAGTGCGTCTCTACAACATGATTCGCGACCGTGGTGACTGGGTTATCTCTCGTCAACGTGCTTGGGGAGTTCCCCTTCCTATCTTCTATGCTGAAGACGGAACACCAATCATGACAGCTGAAACGATTGAACATGTGGCTCACCTCTTTGAAGAGCATGGCTCTATTGTCTGGTGGGAACGTGATGCTAAAGACCTCTTGCCAGAAGGATTTACGCATCCAGGTTCACCAAATGGCGAGTTCAAGAAAGAAACGGATATCATGGATGTTTGGTTCGACTCAGGTTCATCATGGAATGGAGTGGTGGTCAACCGTCCAGAACTCAAATACCCAGCAGACCTGTACCTAGAAGGTTCTGACCAATACCGTGGTTGGTTCAACTCATCTCTTATCACATCTGTTGCCAACCATGGCGTAGCACCATACAAACAAATCTTGTCACAAGGATTTGCCCTTGATGGTAAAGGTGAAAAGATGTCTAAATCTCTTGGAAATACCATTGCTCCAAGCGATGTTGAAAAACAATTCGGTGCTGAAATTTTGCGTCTTTGGGTAACAAGTGTTGACTCAAGCAACGACGTGCGTATCTCTATGGATATCTTGAGTCAAGTCTCTGAAACTTACCGTAAGATCCGTAACACCCTTCGTTTCTTGATTGCCAATACCTCTGACTTTAACCCAGCTCAGGACGCAGTCGCTTACGATGAGCTTCGTTCCGTTGACAAGTACATGACCATTCGCTTTAACCAGCTTGTTAAGACCATTCGTGATGCTTATGCAAACTTTGAATTTTTGACAATTTACAAGGCCTTGGTGAACTTTATCAACGTTGACTTGTCAGCCTTCTACCTTGACTTTGCCAAAGATGTTGTCTACATTGAAGGTGCCAAATCACTCGAACGTCGTCAAATGCAGACAGTCTTCTATGACATTCTTGTCAAAATCACGAAACTCTTGACACCAATCCTGCCACACACAGCAGAGGAAATCTGGTCTTATCTAGAGCATGAAGCAGAAGACTTTGTTCAGTTGTCAGAATTGCCAGAAGCTCAAACATTTGCTAACCAAGAAGAAATCTTGGATACATGGGCAGCCTTCATGGACTTCCGTGGACAAGCTCAAAAAGCTCTGGAAGAAGCCCGTAATGCCAAAGTAATCGGTAAATCGCTTGAAGCACACTTGACAGTTTATCCAAATGAAGTGGTGAAAACTCTTCTTGGAGCAGTGGACAGCAATGTAGCTCAACTTTTGATCGTGTCAGAATTGACCATCGCAGAAGGTGCAGCTCCAGAAGGCGCAGTTAGCTTTGAGGATGTTGCCTTTACAGTTGAACGCGCTGCAGGTGAAGTGTGTGACCGTTGCCGTCGTATTGATCCAACTACTGCAGACCGTAGCTATCATGCAGTTATCTGTGACCACTGTGCAAGCATCGTAGAAGAAAACTTCGCTGACGCAGTTGCTCAAGGTTTTGAAGAAAAATAAGCCAGCCGAATCTTGTTAGCTTTGACTGATAACTAATAAAAGAAAGTCCGTCTCACTTGAGGCGGACTTTTTCGCTTAAAAACTAAGGGATTAGACTTCTTTGTGGAAGCTGAAAAAATAAGTTCAAACTCTTGACAGGCTAGTATAAGTTTTTTATGATAGTAGTAAAGATTAGAAGGAATGAGGAAAGATAATGACCCATCCAGTTTTTGGAGTTCATGAGGAAAATGTCGAGTATGTGACACGCTATGGAGTTTACGCAGTGATTCCGGATGAAAAGAAAGAAAATATCATTTTGGTACAGGCACCTAATGGCGCTTGGTTTCTTCCTGGAGGCCAAATGGAAGAAGGAGAGGACCAGCTGGCTACTCTCGAGCGGGAATTGCTGGAAGAGCTTGGTTTTAGCATTAAAGTAGGAGATTACTTTGGTCAAGCGGACGAGTATTTTTATTCTCGCCATCGGGACACGCATTTCTATAATCCTGCCTATATTTACGAAGCCCTTTCTTATCAAGAAGTAGAAAATCCACTGGAAGATTTTAATAATCTAGCATGGTTTCCTGTAGATCTTGCAATAGAAAAATTGAAACGTGGCAGCCATAAATGGGGAATTGAGCAGTGGAAGCGCAAATATCAGAATAACTAACCTGCTATATGTAAAATGATATAAATTACAGGTAATCGTTCACAATTCCTGAAAAACGTGTTATAATAATAGCGACGATTTAAGGTAGGAGGCAAATGAATGAAGCTTATAAATACGACGAATACCCACGCAGAATTAGTAAAAAATCAGTTGGAAAGTACAGATGCAACGCTGGTAGAAGTTTATTCTGCGGGCAATAGTGATGTTATTTTCACAGAGGCTCCTAGCCATTACGAAATTCTCATTTCAAATAAGCATCGCGCAATCAGAGAGCAAGAAATTGAAAAAATTAGAGAATTCTTTTTGAAACGAAAAATTGACCAAAAGAATATTGACGCCTCTGCCATTCGGACAATCTATGCCAATAGTTTGATTGAGATTTCAATCCCGATTAAAGGATAATGACTTGTTTACGGGTTTAAACAGTTTTACATTCTCAATTGTATTCTTTGCTTCCTGATGGAAGTAATAGCAAAATCACTTGAAAGACTCCGCTTTTCAGCTCTTGCTTTCAGGTGTTTTTTTATTTGTCTGATTTAGATTTTGAATTGTGTGATCTTTTCTGACTAGCCAAATTTTTCGAACTTAATAATGTTTCCATTTTTATTCTTTCTTTTATGAAATCACCTTTATTTTATGATAAATTATGGTAAAATAACTTGGAGGAGAGTAAAGATGTTTCATAAAAGTAAGTTAATGTTTTGGACCAGTGAAGTCTTGCTGCTGACGATTATCTTTTTCATCTGGCGGCAGATGGGAGATATGATTACGCCAGTGGTGAGCGTTATCAATACGATTTTAATTCCTTTTGTTATGGGAGGATTTCTCTACTATATTACAAATCCTCTGGTGACACTGCTCGAAAAAAAGTTGAAAATCAATCGAATTTTCGGGATTTTAATCACTCTTTTCCTGCTGTTTGGTCTAGTGACAATAGGAGTAATCTACCTCTTGCCAATTTTGATTAACCAGCTGTCCAGCTTGATCAACTCGACACAAAATCTCTATTGGGAAATTCAGAGTTTTGTTAATCAATTGTCCAAAAATCCTTTATTTAAGAGTTTAAATATTCAGTCTACTATCCAGCAGCTTAACCTGTCCTATGTAGATATTCTGCAAAATATTCTAAATGGTGTTACCAATAGTCTGGGTAGTGTAGTGTCTGCTGTCATCAATACCCTCATGATTCTCATCATGACGCCGATTTTTTTGGTCTACTTCCTGATGGATGGACACAAACTTTTGCCTATGCTGGAGCGGACAGTTCTTAAGCGCGATAAACTCAATATATCTAGTCTCTTAACCAATCTCAATGCGACCGTTGCCCGTTATATCAGCGGAATTTCGATAGACGCCTTGCTGATTGGGACCTTAGCTTATATTGGTTACAGTGTTATTGGACTCAAGTATGCCTTGGTCTTTGCTATTTTTTCAGCTTTGGCTAACTTGATCCCTTATGTGGGCCCTAGTATCGGCTTGATTCCCATGCTGATTACCTACTTTTTTACTGACCCTAATAAAATGCTGGCAGCCTTAATCTATATGTTGATTATCCAGCAGATTGATGGGAATATCCTCTATCCTCGTATTGTTGGGAGTGTTATGAAAGTGCACCCTATTACGATTATGGTTCTCTTGCTTCTTTCAAGTAATATCTATGGTATTATGGGCATGATTGTAGCGATTCCGACCTACTCCATCCTCAAGGAAATTGTGAAATTCCTCGCCAACCTCTATGACAATCACAAGGAAGCTCAGCAACAAAAGAAGAATGAAGAATTTGGTATTATAAAAAAATAGGAGAGTGAGACAGAAATCGGTAATTCGTTAGAATTCGATTTCGTCGTCTCACCTCCGCACAGTTGAGTAGGGCTATAAAAGCTGATGAAATCAGCGTAGTAGAGCCCACTCAACCACGGCGTCTTGCTCGACAATCCAAAGACAATTGAGTAGTCTGGAACAAAGAGAATTTAATTTTTAAAAATCTTAATTATTAAGCCCTTCAAATCTATTATTAAATGCAAAAAGCGAACAAAGCAGAATTCTGATTACCAGAAAACTAGTTTTGTTCGCTTTTTATATTTGATGTCGGACTTTTGTCCCAAACTCTTTTTTACTGCATTTTTTATGGTTCATCACTGGATATTTATGCTAAAATAATAGTAATAGCATAAAGGAGGTATCGTTATGGTAACACGTCGTAAATTTTCTCCGCAAGAAATAAGAAAAGATTCTTCTTATTTTTCGCCCTTGAAGACCATTGTAGAGACAGCCTTTTATGAGAATCAGGTACAGGCAATCAAGACCGTAGAAGAGGCCTATCAACTGGCCTCGGTAGCTGCTGGAACGGTTGTGCTGGACATGCCGGTGATTCATACTAAGGAGCTGGGACTTCCTTCCTATGCCCGCGTTTTATTAACTAACTCGGGGGCTGTTGTCGGCCGAACTGCCAAGGCTAGACGAATTTATGGCAGAGATCGTCAGGAAGATGAGCACTTGCTATTTCTGGTTTGTAGTGCTGTTTATCAGGCACATCAGAGGACCTTTTATAAGGCAGATGCAGTCGTGGGGCTGGATGAGGACTTCATGGTTTGCGCCCATCTGATGGTTCCTCAGGAAGAAATCAATAATCTTTATTCTTGGCTCTTGAATTTCCAGATTTTGGACGAGGAATTTAAGAACCGCCTACGAGCTTCTAAAAAGTACGAGGAAAATGATATCTTTGTCTTTTTTGATCCCAAGTGGACGCATCCAGACTATCCTGAAGGTTTGGTTTACTTTGATACCAATCATAATTGTGCCGTTATTCTGGGCTTAAATTATTTCGGAGAACTGAAAAAGGCGACCTTGACTTTAGCCTGGGGGACGGCTGCCAGAAATGGCTATGTTGCCTGCCACGGAGGTCTGAAAATCTTCAAGCAGAAGACGGAAAAAGAAGACTATGTTGCATCTTTCTTTGGTCTATCCGGTTCAGGAAAATCCACATTGACGCATGCCAAACATGGCCATAAATATGATATCAAGGTTCTCCATGACGATGCCTTCATTATCTCAGTCAAGGATGGCTCCTCTATTGCCCTCGAACCGTCTTATTTTGACAAGACCAATGACTATCCTACAGGCCATAGTGAGCAGGATTTCTTTGTCACCGTGCAGAATTGTGGAGTGACGCTGGATGAAAACGGGCGGAAAAAGCTAGTGACTGAGGACATCCGTAACGGGAATGGACGGACTGTCAAATCGCGTTTTGCGACCCCAAATCGAGTAGACAGAATTGATGAGCCCATCAACGCTATCTTCTGGATTATGAAAGATGACTCTCTGCCGCCTCTGGTTAAGATCAATGATCCGCTGATGGCTTCCACAATGGGCTGCACCCTGATGACCAAGCGTTCTAATGCTGAGAATGTTACTGGCTTGCACGAAGACTTGGTTATTGAACCTTATGCCAATCCTTTCCGAGTCTATCCATTGGTGGAAGATTATCGGAAATTCCGTCGTTTATTTGAGTCGGGAGTTGCTTGCTACATTATCAATACTGGTTTTTACATGGGCAAAGGTATCTCAAAGGAAGTATCTTTAGACATTATCGAGCAGATTGTAGAGGGAAGGGCTCAATTTAAGCCTTTTGGTCCTTTAGAAGGTTTTGAATACTTGGATTATAAGAGTTATGCTGTTCCAAACTTTGACGACAAGTACAGACAGCTCATTCGTGAAAGAATGCAGGTTCGTTTAAACTTTCTATTGGCCTTTAATCAGAAATATCCCAAGACAGCCCTGCCTGTTGGAGCTATTTCCCGGCTAGAAAAAGTCTTGCAGGACTTAGAGGATTAATCTGCAAAACGCTTTCCTATAAATCCTTGTGCACGAATCCCAAAAATATGTTATAATCAAAGTTGATTATAATTTTTAGGAGAAGAATCCATGGAAGACCCTGGCAGTCAGAGTATTTTATTGCAAGCAATACTGCTATTTGTTTTAACCTTACTAAATGCCTTTTTCTCAGCTTCTGAGATGGCGATGGTGTCGCTCAATCGATCTCGCGTTGAGCAGAAAGCCGAAGAAGGCGATGCCAAATATGTTCGTTTATTAAAAGTTCTTGAAAGTCCCAATAACTTTCTGTCAACGATTCAGGTCGGTATCACCGTCATCAATATCCTGTCGGGGGCAAGCTTTGCGGATAATCTAGGGAAAATCTTTGCTTCTTGGATGGGTGATTCCAAGACGGCACATGCAGTTGCTAGTTTCTTGGCCCTTGCTCTCCTTACCTATATTTCTATTGTTTTAGGGGAGCTTTATCCTAAGAGAATCGCTATGAATCTTAAGGATAGTTTGGCTATTCGGACTGCACCAGTGATTATCTTCCTCGGGAAAATTGTCAGTCCGTTTGTCTGGTTGCTTTCAGCCTCTACCAATCTTCTCAGTCAGATGACGCCGATGAAGTTTGATGATGCGGATGAAAAAATGACCCGAGATGAGATTGAGTACATGCTGACCAATAGTGAGGAGACGCTGGATGCAGATGAAATCGAAATGCTGCAGGGGATTTTCTCGCTGGATGAAATGGTGGCGCGTGAACTCATGGTGCCACGGACAGATGCCTTTATGGTTGATATTCAGGATGATACCAAGGAAATCATCGAAAGTATCCTCAAGCAAAATTTCTCACGAATTCCTGTCTATGATGGCGATAAGGACAATGTGATCGGCTTGATTCACACCAAGCGCTTGCTGAATGAAGCCTTCGCTAATGGATTCGACAATCTCAATCTCCGTAAGATTCTGCAAGAGCCACTCTTTGTCCCTGAAACGATTTTCGTGGATGATTTGCTCAAATCTCTCCGGAATACCCAAAATCAAATGGCGATTCTGCTGGATGAGTATGGTGGTATGGCAGGTCTCGTGACGCTTGAAGACTTGTTGGAGGAAATCGTCGGTGAAATCGAAGACGAAACAGACAAGGTTGCTATCGAAGTTCATGAAATCGGTGAGAATACCTACATTGTTTTAGGAACCATGACCCTCAATGACTTCAATGAATACTTTGAAGTTGAAATCGATAGTGATGATGTGGATACTATTGCTGGTTATTATCTGACTGGTGTTGGAACCATTCCAAATCCAACAGAGCGGCTCAGCTATGAAGTGAAAAGCCAGAATAAAAAACTGATTTTGACCAATGACAAGGTTAAAAATGGCCGTGTCACTAAGGTGAAAGTGGAAATATCTGAAATGATTGAAGAAGATGAAGAAGCTGAAAAATAAATTCAGCTTCTTTTGTTTTAAGTTTTCCGCAAGATTTTTATAAGGAATGCTTAAGCTGAAAGTCTTATAGTAGTCTCAACAAATAAGAAATGAGGGCAGTCCAATGACATATAAAGTAAAAGTAACCTATCAGAAATCATTCATTCGCTCCAAGTTAAACGAAGCAGCCTAACCAGTAATAGCAATAGAAGCAAGAAATAGATTCTCGTATCAACATTTCATAAATTTTTCATATCATCTCCTAAATATAAAAAACTTATAAAACTAAACAACAAACCAAAGAACAGGAAAACTCCTCTGCTCGCTAGATTTTAGCTGACAGAGGAGTTTTTTTATGCTCGCTGAATCAAGCCTTCATTCTTTCTGCCGAGTAGCAAAGTCCACAAAGCGAAATTTATCTAGTTTGTGCCGACTCTCTGTGTATTGAAACTGGCGGCCATCAGCTAGATAGACCTGAGATTTGATAGAAACGACATGCTGGTCTCGGCCGATGTCCATAAGGATCTGGTCTTGGTCACTAACATGATCGATTGTAATTTCTTTTCTAGCATAGGCAATGTTAAGCTTTAAGGTTTCTTCCAAGTAGGCATAGATAGAATGCTCACCAATTTCTCTGGTCAGATCTGGCACCAAGCTTTTATCCAAATAGTCAATATCCAAGACAGAAGCGATGTTGTCGACCACTCGCTGCCGGACAATACGCCAAACCAAGCGGTACTCTGGAAAGCCGGTTGTTTTTGAGAGCTTTTTATCTACAGTGATTTTATCAAGGCTGATGACATTGGTCTTGGATTGAAGTTGATGCTGTGCCACTAATTCTTGATAACTGGTTAAGTTAGAAACAGGGAAATCTAATTGTTCCTGTTTGACGACTTTGGAGCCCTGCCCCCGCACTTTCTCAATCAGTCCCTCTTCTTGCAGGAGCGCTAAAGCCTTGCGAACTGTATCTCGACTGACTTGGTAGATTTCCATCAGCTGATGTTCACTAGGAAGAAAGTCACCGAGCTGGTATTTTTCGCCTAAAATATCTCTTTCAAGTTGTTTGAATAATTGTTTGTATTTCTTCATAAATCCCTCTCTTGTATTCTTTTTACCATACAACTATCAAAATTTTAGCAGAAATACTCTATTTTTACAACAAACAAGTTGCATACAGGGTTGTTATCGATTACAATTAAGTTTGTAAGCTAGTTAAGAAACTAGCGGTATCAAAATATAAGGAGAGTGCTGGATGATTTCCAGCCACAAGTCAAATGGGAAAATTTGAAAAGGAAGCTAAAGATTTGCTGAAGGCGATTGGCGGCAAAGAGAATGTCACAGCGGTCACTCATTGTGCGACTCGGATGCGTTTCGTACTTGGTGACGAAAAGAAAGCCAATGTTAAGGCTATTGAAGCCATTCCAGTCGTAAAAGGAACTTTTACCAATGCTGGGCAGTTTCAAGTGATTATTGGAAATGATGTGCCGATTTTTTATAATGATTTTACAGCTGTATCAGGTATCGAGGGTGTTTCCAAAGAAGCAGCCAAGTCAGCAGCTAAGAGTCATCAAAATCCAGTTCAGCGGGTCATGACGACTCTGGCTGAAATCTTTACTCCAATCATTCCAGCCTTAATTGTCGGAGGATTGATCCTCGGCTTTAGGAATGTTCTTGAAGGCGTGCATTGGTCTATGTTGGATGGGAAAACCATCACAGAAGTGTCTCAATTCTGGGCTGGGATCAACCATTTCTTGTGGCTTCCAGGTGAAGCGATTTTCCAATTTTTACCAGTAGGAATCACTTGGTCTGTTTCTCGTAAGATGGGAACTAGCCAGATTCTGGGTATTGTCTTGGGGATCTGTTTGGTGTCACCGCAGTTGCTCAATGCTTACGCAGTGGCATCGACACCAGCAGCTGAAATTGCTAAGAATTGGGTTTGGGATTTCGGTTTCTTCACTGTTAATCGTATCGGTTACCAAGCGCAGGTCATTCCAGCTTTGCTAGCAGGACTTTCCTTGTCTTATCTAGAAATCTTCTGGCGAAAACATATTCCAGAAGTGGTATCTATGATTTTTGTGCCTTTCTTATCATTGATTCCAGCCTTGATTTTGGCTCACACAGTCTTGGGACCTATCGGTTGGGCAATCGGTCAGGGACTTTCAACAGTCGTTCTTGCAGGTTTGACTGGTCCTGTTAAATGGCTCTTTGGTGCTGTCTTTGGTGCCCTTTATGCTCCGTTTGTCATCACTGGTCTTCACCACATGACCAATGCCATTGATACTCAATTGGTAGCGGATGCTGGTGGTACTGGTCTTTGGCCAATGATTGCTTTGTCAAATATTGCTCAAGGTTCAGCTGTTTTTGCTTATTACCTTATGAACCGTCACGATGAGCGGGAAGCACAAATTTCCTTGCCAGCTACTATTTCGGCTTACCTTGGTGTTACGGAACCAGCCCTTTTCGGGGTCAATGTCAAGTACATCTATCCATTCGTTGCAGGGATGATTGGTTCATCTATTGCTGGCCTGCTTTCTGTAACCTTTAATATCACGGCCAATGCTATCGGGATTGGTGGCTTACCGGGTATTCTTTCTATCCAAGCAAAATATATGCTTCCATTTGCAGGAGTGATGCTTGTCGCAATCGTTGTACCAATGGCTTTGACCTTCTTCTTCCGTAAAGCAGGATTTTTCACAAAAACGGAAGATGATACAGAACTACAAGCAGAATTTGCAGCTCAAGAAGAAGCAGAATTCGCCCATCAAGAAACAAAGATTGTCGCACCAGTAGAAATCGTTAGTCCTCTTGCTGGTCAAGTAAAAGAACTCAGTCAGGCAACTGATCCAGTATTTTCATCTGGCGTAATGGGCCAAGGCTTAGTGATTGAGCCAAGTGAAGGTGAGTTGGTGTCACCTGTGAACGGTACGGTGACTGTTCTCTTCCCAACCAAACATGCCGTCGGCATCGTATCGGACGAAGGTGTGGAAATGCTTATGCATATCGGGATGGATACGGTCGGTCTAGATGGCAAGGGCTTTGAAGCCCATATTGCGCAAGGCGATCATGTGACGATTGGACAAAAACTGATTAGTTTTGATATGGATGTTATCAAGGCTGCAGGGCTTGTGACAGAAACACCTATCATTATCACCAACCAGGATGCTTTTGTAGCAGATATAAGTGGAGAATATCCTAGCTATGTCAAACGCGGCGATAAATTGATGATAGCAAAACGGATCTAAAAATAGTTAACTCATGGGATGGCGGCTCTGAGCCCCTCCCTTTTATCAAAAAAGGAGAAAATATGACACTTGATAAAACAAAGGTTATCTACCAAATTTATCCAAAATCTTTTAAAGACACGACTGGCAATGGTTTGGGAGATTTTCGCGGGATTATTGAAAAACTTCCTTACTTAAAAGAGCTGGGAGTGGACATGATCTGGCTCAATCCTTTCTATCCGAGTCCGCAGCGGGACAATGGGTATGATATTTCTGACTACACTGCAGTTGATCCTATCTTTGGAGATATGGCGGATTTTGAAGAGATGGTCAAGGTTGGCCAGCAGCATGGTATTGACTTCATGCTGGACATGGTTCTCAATCACTGCTCAATTGAACATGAGTGGTTCCAAAAGGCACTGACTGGGGATTCCTACTATCAGGACTTCTTTATCCTGCGAGATGAGCCGACGGATTGGCTGTCCAAATTTGGCGGCAGTGCCTGGGCGCCATTTGGCGATACAGGAAAATATTATCTGCATCTTTATGATGTGACTCAAGCTGATCTTAACTGGCGCAATCCCAATGTTCGTCAAGAGCTCTTCAAAGTGGTGAATTTTTGGCGGGACAAGGGAGTCAAAGGCTTCCGCTTTGATGTCATCAATGTCATTGGAAAAGATGAGGTGCTGGCGGACTGTCCAGAGCAGGAGGGCAAGCCAGCCTATACCGATAAGCCAATCGTCCATGACTATCTGCATATGATGAACGAAGCAACTTTTGGACAGGACGATTCCGTTATGACGGTTGGCGAAATGAGTGCTACGACGATTGAAAATTGCATCCTTTACACCGCACCAGACAGGCAGGAGCTGTCTATGGCCTTTAATTTCCATCATCTCAAAGTGGACTATGAAGATGGACAGAAGTGGACGCTTAAGGCTTTTGACTTTGAAGAATTAAAACGCCTCTTCCACACTTGGGGCAAGGAAATGAGCGATCACGACGGCTGGTCAGCTCTCTTTTGGAACAACCATGATCAGCCGCGAGCTCTCAACCGCTTTGTTGATGTAGAGAATTTCCGCAATGAAGGAGCGACCATGTTGGCAGCCAGTATTCATCTGTCGCGCGGGACGCCTTATATCTACATGGGTGAGGAGATTGGCATGGTGGATCCTAACTACGACTCCATGGAAGATTATGTGGATGTCGAGTCTCTCAATGCTTACCAGACTCTGCTTGCTGAAGGTCAATCGCCAGAAGCAGCCTTCAGGATTATCAAGGCTAAATCTCGTGATAATTCTCGGACGCCTATGCAGTGGGATGATTCAGTCAATGCAGGTTTTACAACAGGAACTCCATGGCTGAAGGCGGGCAAATCCTATCCTCTTATCAATGTGGAAAATGAAATCAATGGCCCGATTTTTACCTTTTATCAGAAATTGATTGCCCTGCGTAAGGAACTGCCGATCATCGCAGAGGGCAGCTATCAGCCAGCCTATGAGGACAGTCCTCAGGTCTATGCCTTTGAGCGGGAGTGGCAAGGACAAAAACTTTTAGTCCTTAACAACTTCTATGCTGACCCGATTACCTTGGACATCCTACCAGACTATCAAAATGGCCAGGTGCTGATTTCGAATTACGAGGAGACAGCAGTAGCAGCGACCATGACCTTGAAACCCTATGAAACGTTAGCTATTCTAGTAAAATAATGATTAAAACCAGCTTAAGCTTCTTTTAAGTATGGTGCAGTATACTAGAAGCATCAAATGAAGACCTCTTAACTTTATTTGATAGAAGGAGTCCTTTAGTTTAACAGATGAGCAGCTGTTATAGCTATAGTTCCGCACCTTTTTTTCATAACAATCTCCGAAAAGGTCGCCCTCTAGGGCGGCTTTTTTTATGGAGAAAGCTGGAAACGGAGAGAGGCAATTTTAAGAAAAATGGAAGACTTTATCTGTTGTAACACAATGAAAATGAAATTGAAAAACAGTTTATTTTCTAAAAAATAGGCAGAATCTATCTATTTTCACTAGAATCGTGGTATAATGTAGTTATAGTAAAACGTTTTCAGGTACAAGAGGATTATTATGGTTGAAGAAGCGATTGATTATGGGAAAGTAACAGGAATGGTGCACTCTACGGAGAGTTTTGGAGCAGTGGATGGACCAGGTATCCGCTTCATCGTCTTTTTGCAAGGCTGTCATATGCGTTGTCAATATTGCCACAATCCAGATACTTGGGAGATGGAGACTAACAAGTCTCAACTGCGGACTGTGGACGATATCCTACAAGAAGCTCTTCGTTACAAAGGTTTCTGGGGTAATAAAGGTGGTATTACCGTCAGCGGGGGAGAAGCTCTTCTGCAAATCGACTTTCTGATTGCTTTCTTTACCAAGGCTAAAGAGCTGGGGATTCATTGTACGCTGGATACTTGTGCTCTGCCTTTTAGAAATACGCCTCGTTATCTAGAAAAGTTTAATAAACTGATGGCGGTGACGGATTTGGTCTTGCTGGATATCAAGGAAATTAATGAAGCGCAGCATAGAATCGTGACTACTCAGACCAATAAAAATATCCTGGCCTGTGCAAAATATCTCTCAGATATTGGAAAGCCAGTATGGATTCGTCACGTTCTGGTGCCAGGCTTAACCGACCGTGATGAGGACTTGATTGAGCTAGGTAAGTTTGTCAAAACACTCAAGAACGTTGATAAGTTTGAAATCCTTCCTTACCATACTATGGGAGAATTCAAGTGGCGGGAGCTGGGCATTCCTTATTCACTGGAAGGCGTGAAGCCACCGACTGCTGATCGGGTCAAGAATGCCAAGGAACTGATGCAAACAGAATCTTACACCGAATACATGAATCGAGTGCATAATAACTAAGTGATGTAAGTAGGGGAAATGGACTGGAGAGAAACCAGTCCATTTTTCTTAAGAAAATATCTTCTAATCCTTTGGTATAGCCGAATCTGATCTTGTTTTTTATAAGATTTGATAGCATGAAAGCACACATTTAAGTACGTTGCAGGTAGTGGCTGTCAGATTTTAAAAGGATGGATATATTAGAAGCGCTTATAGCAAGCTTTCTTCTTTTTGCCTGATTAGCTTTCACCTCTATTTTAAGGCTAGAAAAGTTAGGTCCAGCTTCCAAGAAGGTGTTTGAATAAAGGCGGAATTTATGGTATAATAAACCCTAATAGCGATTTTTTTAGAGAATTGAATAAGCTTAGTGGGAGTAGTGTTTTGGAAAAGAAAAAAGCCATTGTGGTTTCGGGAGATTACGGGTATATTAGACAGATTGAAACAACAATAAAATCTCTTTGCTGTCATCATAAAAATCTAGATATTTATGTTTTCAATCAGGATATTCCTCAAGAATGGTTTTACTATACGCGTCGGAAGGTAGAAGCAGCTGGGAGTCAGTTGAACGATGTGAAATTGTTTAATGACCAGATTGACGATCAGGTGAAATCGAAATGGGAAGCTGGGACTTACGCTCATATCAACTACATGGCCTATGGGCGCTATTTTATACCGAATTACGTTGCAGCAGATAAAGTCTTATATTTAGATTGTGATATTGTTGTGACACGAAATCTGGACCATCTTTTTGAGATAGATCTGGAGGATTATTATGTAGCAACGACTCGCGCGACATATGGAGTAGGCTTTGGCTTTAATTCTGGAATGATGCTCATCAATAATAAGCGTTGGCGTGAAGAAAACATGGCTCAGCAATTGGTTGAGTTGACAGATAGAGAATTAGCCAATTTTACTGAAGGTGATCAGTCTATCTTGAATTTGATGTTTGAGGGCAAAAAACTTGATTTGGAAGATACTTACAATTTTCAAATCGGTTTTGACATGGGAGCTGCGCTAGATAAGCATGACTGGATTTTCGAAATTCCACTTTCTCCACTACCTGCTGTTTTGCATTATATTTCTGGTCAAAAACCATGGAACACTGTTTCCAACATGCGTCTGCGTGAAGTATGGTGGTTTTACAATTCTCTTGATTGGTCTACAATTATTGAGACAGATGAATTTGATGTCGAGAAAGCTATTAAACAGAGGGATGAAGGTTTTGCTCTCCACTGTGTAACCTTGACAAACTCAGATAGGTTAGAGGGAATTGAAGATTTGGTGAATGCATTACCAAACTGTCTATTTCATATTGCTGCCTATACACAGATGTCTGATAAGTTACTCAAACTGATGGCTTATGAAAATGTTCGTTTGCACCCTGCAATTTTGCCATATCCTTTGAGAGATTTACTTGCAAGCAGCGACATTTATCTTGATATCAATCACGATCAGAAATTCGATACTGTAATTAGAGAGTTTCAAGAGTCTGGTAAGCCTGTTTATTCCTTTGATAATGTACAAACAGAAGGGATTTCAGAGCAAGTATTCTCACATGAGAACTATCAGGAAATGGTGGAAAAAATTCGATCAGATTTTAATTAAATGACGAATTGTCCTACATTTTGTAATCGAAATAGAGAAAGCAAGTTGATTCCTTATCTATAATTCTATGGAATGGGCTTGCTTTCTTAAGTATTTGGCTTAAAAGACAAGTTTATGTATGAAAAGAGGACTCTGGGCAAGTCCAAAATACAAATAAAGGATAATAAATGGAGCACTTTGGTCTTAAGATAAAGAAGCGTCAGAATATTTTTAGAAAGAGAATCCTCTTTACACTGTTCATCATTGCTATTTATATATTAGGAAGACATATCTTGCTTCCGGGCTACAATGGCAGTATGGAAGCTTTTCGGATAAAGGAAGACAATCCCTTGGCCGCTTTGTATTTGCTGGCAGGAATTGATGTTTCTCAGATTTCAGTATTTTCTTTGGGTTTAGGACCTTGGATTACGACGATGATTGTATGGCAAGTCATGAACCTAAAGAAAAGCTGGAATATACAATCTTGGTCTCTTAAAAAAACGGATTTCTTTCAAAAAATATTAACCTTGTTCTTTGCGATTGTGCAGGGACTAGCCATTATGTACACCGCTTATAGAGGAAACGGTCGCTTTCTACTTCTTGTAGATGATTGGCTCTATAATCTAGCAGTTTTACTCACAGTTGTGACAGGCAGTTTTATCATTATTTGGTTGTCAAGTCTTAATACTCGTAAGGGAGTGGGAGGGTCAACCATTATTATCATTTCAGGGATTTTACTCCAGTTTGCTGACCAATTAATAGTCTTGCTTGGGAAATCCTTGTCTTCTGTCCGAGGAGGAATGATTTTAGTTGTGGCTCTATTGGCCTATCTTCTCTTGACTTTTGTTGCTGTCGTATGTGAGAAAGCCGATATACGTCTGCCTCTCAATCGGATCATGTTAAGCAGTCGCTACTATGATAAATCTTATTTGCCAATTAAGTTCATTCCTTCTGGTGGAATGCCCATTATGTATGCGACAAGTGTCTTGATGTTGTTCCAATTATTACTAGACTGGACAGGGAAAGGATTTTCAGTAAAATTTGGGAATTTGTTTGACTTTACAAAGCCCTTGGGTCTCTTTGTTTATCTAGTTGCGATTTACTTGTTAGGTATTTTGTTTGCCTATATCAATTTGGAACCGGAAGAGACAGCGAAACGCTTGCAGCGTCAGGGAGAATATTTTGACTATATTCAGCCGGGGAAAGAAACCTTAAAAGTGTTAAAACACTATATTTCTTTGCAATCAAATATAGGAGCTATCTATCTCATCATGTATGTCGGCCTGCCCTATTTTATTAATTTCTTCTTGCCTTTGCCAAGTTTCTTTTTGACCTTGCCAAGTACACTAGTCATTTTGATCAGCATGCTCTTGCCCTTGCGTGAAGAAATACGAATCTTAAGAATCGGGACTTATTATCATAAAGAACTAGAAGTAAAAGGAGAATAGAGGGATATGTTTTACTTTGTACCTTCTTGGTATAAACAAGATCGAAAATGGTATTCTACTGCCCTACCTTTCTATCTGCAACCGAAAAATATGATGTTTGACGATGCCGTAAATTTATTGCGGATGTTTCAACAATCAGGAGAAGCCAACTCTGTCCTGATTTTGAATTATTCACCTCATATCCGGACTTTCTTTTATCAACAAAGACTTTCATCAGATGAAATGTGGAACCTATTTGATAGCATACAAGGTCTGACAGACGTTCCTGCACGAAAAATTCGCTTGGATGATTTGAAATGGCCGCAGGGAGCAGAAATCTTTTATACTCCTTTTATTGTAGATGTTCACGTCGACCACCTACCTCATGCTCAGATTAATTTTTCACAAATAGGTAATATTTTTGATATTACCTATTTTGAAAATAATCAGATAGATTATCAGCTTGTTTTTGATGACCGTGGCTTTGTCTCCAGTATTATCTATTTTGAGCATAATCAGCCTTATTATCAGGACTATCTGAATGCACAAGGGATATGGCAATTCAGAGAATTTTTGACAGCTGATAACCAGCAGGTCATTATCAATCCTGAGGCACAGGGCACATTTGCTAAGGATGTCTATCAGAATATTGAAGAGCTTGTTAAAGAAAAGCTAGAGCAGCATTTGGCTTCTGTTTTAACCAAGGATGATTCAATTATTGTTTCAGCAGATGTGCAGCATAATCATTTTTTCCAACAGATTAAGAAGGATCATCTTGTTGTTCTGTCCTTCTTTGGCAATCGTTATCCGATTACGAATACAGAACAATTATTCTCTGATTTAAAAGATACCCCATTTTTTGTGGTAGATAGCTTGGATAAAATTGTGAAGATTGCAGAACAAGTGGGGGAAGTAGAAGAAGAGCAACTTCCTGCTTATTATGAAATTCCACCTTATGATACACAGTTGAATCTTGGGCATAGTCAGCGGAAAAAAGAGTTGATCATCTATGTCAATTTCGATACTTTACCAGAACATCATCTTCAATATGTCTTTACTTCCTTGTTTGATATGATGTTGCAACATGAGTGGATTGACTTATTGGTTGGGACGCAGAGTCAGGATTTTGGTCGAGAAGCTTCTATTCGACAGTTTCTTGAGGAATCTTTATCATCAACAAAGTATGCAGAAAAATTGCTCCTTGTTGACAAAGATAAGGCTGCTAAGAGTGGCGATCCACGTTTAGAAGATGATGATAGCCCCAGAGAGCGAATTGATACTGTGGTGATTCATAGTGATACTGATTTGGCAAAGGCTCTGAAGTATGTTCGCGTCATCTTGGATTTGGGAAGCCCGGCAGATATACGAACTCAAATTGCGGGTATCAGCGGAGGGATTCCTCAAGTGAATTTGTATAATTCTTCCTATGTGAAGCATGGCGAAAATGGTTGGATCATGAATGATATTTCTAACCTGATAGAGGCACTCTTGTATTACCTCACAGATTTGGAACACTGGAATCAGTCTTTGGTGCATTCGGTTAAGAGGATTGAGCTGTATACAAGGGGAGAAATTGTCGAAATGTGGAAAAATACGATAAAGGAATTAAAGCTAAATGAACAGAATTAGTGTCCTACAGATTGCCAATGAGAATTGGCAGCACCAATATGAGATTCCTAGTAATATCGCATGGACATTTGTTAAACCAGAAGATATCATGTCCCTCTTGCCCGAAGATATTGGTATTTTAAAAAAGGATAGGAAGAAACCGAAGGCTGCTAAGCCCTATGATGTTGTATTGGTCGATACTGTTGAGCATTTTGAGTACATTACAGTATTGGACAGCTTAATTCAGGTTTATCGCTTGTTTTATCACGAACGCTGTCAAATCACTACAAAAACCTTGGAGAGATTCCTTTTACGCAAAAGGGCCGTTCAGTCTACTTTTGAAGATCCAGCTCAGATGCTGTATCTATTTTCACGGGGCTTTTCTTCCAAGCAAAGTGGTACCAAGCTCAGTGTTAATCACCTAGCTGTCAATCCCTCCTTCTCAGGTCAGATTAACTATGAAGGAACTAACTATCTCCGTCTGTGTGGCCAATATGGTGAGGATTACCAAACTGTAGCAACCTATCAGTACAATATCTTTCTGAGTGCAGACGCCCCTTTGGATTTATGGCCAGAGTTCAGAAATTCTGAAGATTGCGTAATTCGTTATGTCATCAAGGGTTATCCAGTTGGCAATTCTCCCATGCAAGAATGGATTTATGATGAAGAATCTTTTGATAAGCCTCTCGTTTTGGATACCAGCGATTCTTATTACCTAAGCGTCAGTGTTCAAGTAAAAGGTCAAGGAATTGTGAAAATTGGACCATTCCACCATCGCCAGTCTCATTTAGGTTATGGCGACTTGTTGATTGGTGGAAATCGTGTCGTGGATAAAAATCGGGAGGAATTGATTTACTACTTCCATCCTGGTGATTTGAAGCCACCTCTCAATATTTATTTTTCTGGTTATCGTCCAGCTGAAGGATTTGAGGGATACTGGATGATGAACAATTTGGGAGCGCCTTTCTTGTTGATTGGAGATCCGCGTTCTGAGGGTGGTGCTTTCTATCTCGGCTCAGAAGAGCTAGAGCAAAAGCTTGTTCAGGTTATTCATCACTGTTTAGATGAATTAGGCTTTACAAGGGATCAGTTGACCTTATCCGGACTATCAATGGGGACCTTTGGAGCCCTGTATTATGCTTCCAAGTTAGAGCCTCATGCAGTGATTGTCGGCAAGCCCTTAGTAAATTTAGGCGATATTGCAGAGAATGAGTCCACGATTCGTCCTGGAGGTTTTCCTACTTCTTTAGATTTGGTGCTTCGTACAACAGGAGAATTATCAGAGGAAGGAATAGCTCAACTTAATGAGCACTTCTGGACATCGTTCAAAGAGGCTGATTTTTCAAGGACGAAATTTATTGTGTCTTATATGTATCATGATGACTACGATGGTACGGCCTACCCTGATATGCTAGAAGAGCTAGGGAAGCGAGCTTATCGCGTTAATATCATTAGTAAAGGATTGACTGGACGACACAATGATGATACGCAAGGAATTGTCGAATGGTTCTTTAATCAGTATAAAACTTTATTAGTGAATAGTTTTGAAAGGAAGTTTGATTCGTGAGATACAAGGAAGAAATCTATTTTGCTTATTGGGATATGCAAAGTGTATCACAGTATCTATATGGATCGTCTGTGAAGCTGCTAGCAGATGGGCATGTTTTATATGAGAATCAGTTCATGCCGTCTGGTACAGTCATTCATGAATGGCATTCGCAAGCAAACTATCAGGCTTTACGAAATACGAGCCAGCTTCCTGAATTGAAGCGAGGAGAAAACTATATCTTTGGCAGCCATCTGGAGACTCTTCCTGAAAATTCGACCTACTTGAAGATTGAATTTATGAATGCGCGTGATGAGGAGATTTTTAATCAAATCATTAAGCAGGGTGAGACGATGAGCATTCGTGTTCCGAACAATACCCACCATTATGAAATTCAATTAGTGAGTTCAGGTTGCCATCGTTTCTTGTTTGAAAGCATCTATATTGCTGAAGAAGGTGTGGCAGATTATACTGTCGATCGCTATTGGATTTCGAAATTATTGCATAAGGACGTCAATCAAGAGACGATTTACGTTTGCTTTACGGAGCCTGATTTTAATCGGACGGGTTACATTCCAGAAATTGTTCGGGAACATTTTCCAAATTTGCTGGTAGTCAATTCTTCCTATAAAGACGCTCTTTTGTATATGGAAAAAGAGTTCTTCGAAATATTGCTTGGAACAATTGAAAAGCTGTCTCGAGAATATTCTTTTGAGAAGGTCGCTTTTTCTGGCTATGGGCCGATTTCAAATATGGCAGCCCTACTTTACTCACAGCAATTTGAAAATGCCTATGCTTTAGTGACTGATGATTTCATGCCAGAATTGGATTATCAGCATGTTCTGGATCGCTATCGAAATAGGGCGAATTATCCTCTATTTAGAGATTTACTACTGGAACGCTTCAATTCAGCTAGAGTAAAAGAATATGCCCATCTGAAAAATAGGCCACGGGTACTAACCAAAATTGATTATTTGTTGGATCAGTCCTTTTTGCTTCAAAAAATAGACTTGGAGAAAACGGAAGAGTGGATGAGAAAGAATGAAGCCTAAAAAATTACATTTAGCTAATTCCTTTAAACTAAGGCGTTATAAAAAAATCTTAGAAAAGATTAATCAGCTTTCTGATAATTATGCAGCCATGTCAGATGAAGAATTGCAGTCCAAAACTCAATGGTTTAAGGGCCGTCTTGCTGAGGGAGAAAGGCTGCAGGAAATTTTACCAGAAGCCTATGCCACCATTCGTGAAGCGGCTAAGCGTGTCTTGGGCCTCTATCCTTACGATGTACAAATCTTAGGTGCCTTAGTCATGCAAGACAATCAGATTGCCGAGATGAGGACGGGAGAGGGCAAAACACTAACAGCAATTCTGCCCTTATACTTAAATGCTTTGACTGGAAACAGCACCATCTTAGTTACGGCCAATGAGTATTTGGCGATACGTGACGCTAAACAAATGGCTCCTGTTTTTCATTACTTAGGAATGACAGTTGGGATTGGTGTTTCAGAAAATCCAGCTAAAAAATTGAAGGTTGCGCAAAAGCAGCGGATTTATCAAAGTGATATCGTGTATACAACACATAGTGCGCTGGGATTTGACTACCTTGAAGAAAATTTAGCGACCTCTCAAGCAAAGAAATTCTTGCCTAAGTTCTATTTCTGTTTAGTGGATGAGGTTGATGCAGCTCTCTTGGATAGTGCACAGATGCCTCTGATTATATCAGGCTCTCCGCGGGTTCAGTCCAATCTATTTGTTACCTGTGATGAGTTTGTTAAGACCTTGAAGGAAGGGGAAGATTTTAAGCTAGATTCGACTCGGACTTCAGTCTGGTTGACGAGAAAAGGTGTCAAGGAAGCAGAAGTATACTTCCGTGTACAAAATGCTTACGATCCAAATAACTACCAACTGATCCGTCAAATCAATTTGGCCTTAAGGGCCAATCATTTATTTGAAAAAGATCGTCAGTATACTGTAGAAAATGGCGAAGTTAAGCTGATGGATGAGGCAACAGGGCGAGTTTTAGAAGGGAATAAACTCCAATCTGGTTTGCACCAAGCCTTGGAAGCGAGAGAACGCGTAAAGATTTCCTTAGAAACACGTTCCATGGCCTCTATTACCTATCAAAATCTGTTCAAGATGTTTCCTAAATTGGCGGGGATGACGGGTACAGGGAAGGTCTGTGAAGATGAATTTCGTGAAGTGTATGACTTGGGAGTGGTCGTTGTACCAACTAGAAAACCCAATCAGCGGATTGATTATCCAGATGAGATTTATCTAACTATCCCTCAAAAACTTTATGCTTCCTTGGATTATATTAAAAAACTACACAAAAAGGGGCAGCCAGTTCTGATTGCGACAGGATCGGTAAGAATGTCAGAAATTTACTCTATGCTCCTATTGCAGGAAGGAATCGCTCATAATGTGCTAAATGCTTACAATGCAGCAAAAGAAGCAGAGATGATTGCACAGGCTGGCCGGCGTTCTGCGGTAACCGTCGCAACCTCTATGGCTGGTCGGGGAACGGATATTATTTTAGAAGAAGGCGTTGCTAAATTAGGCGGATTGGCGGTTATTGGAACAGAGAGAATGTCCAGTGAACGAGTGGACTTGCAGCTTCGTGGTCGTGCAGGCCGTCAAGGTGCGCCTGGACTAAGTAAATTCTTTGTTTCACTTGAAGATGATATTATCACAAAGACTGGCAGTAAGTGGATCAATGATTTTTATCAAAAAGAAGTCGCCAAGCCAGAGGAAAAACAGAAGGTTCATCTAAAATCTGTTCGTATTAAATATGAGGTGACAGAAGCTCAGAGAAACAGCGATAATGCGGCAGCTGCTTCAAGACGATCAACGGAGCAGTATGACGAAAGTATCCGAATTCAACGGCAAATCATTTATAACAAGCGCAATGACATTATTGCTCATTCTGACTTTAAACTAGAATATTTTTTATCTGTTTTATCAGATGCTATGGACGCCTATATGAAGAAGCATCCATTTAGAGAGCAGGCCGATTTGTATCGATTTGTTTTGGATAACATTAGCTACTATTGTCAAGGCATTCCGAGAGATTTAGATGTGACAAACATTCGTCAGGTTAAGAAGTTTCTATCTAAGCTTTTCATTGAAGAATATCAGCGGAAACGCGATAGAATTGAGGATTCAGAACTGTTTGGGCAGCTTCAGCGCATCGCAGTGTTAAGAGCAGTGGATGATTGCTGGGTGGAGCAAGTTGACTATCTCCAACAATTTCAAACTTTAGTGGTTAGTCAAGGTTATGCGCAAAAGAATCCTGTATATGAGTTTCATAAAGAGGCTTTTGAGTCATATAAGAGAATGAATGCAGACATGAATCTTAAAATTATAAAAAATATGGCGCTTAGTTATGTCAATGTTCAGCCTACAGGGAAATTAGAGGTTTTCTTTGGCTAAAGTTTTGACAGATTGTGCTATAGACTTTATAATAAGGATATAACTGCATTCGGGAGAAAATGTATATTTATGGGTAAGAATAATAAAGCAAAAGCAAAGGGGTTTAAGCGCGTTATATCGAAGTTTAAACGATTGGTGACGGAGGATGATAATTATTATGATCCGGATGCAGCCATCTTAAAACCGATTAGCCGAAAACCCCAAGAGCAGAATCAGGTTGTGTTAGGTATTAATGAAGAATTAAAACCACAGACAGAGCCAATTTCTATTATGGAAGACTTTGAGGATTTTCAAGCCAATAATAGCTTGGTAGTAGATGATCTGATAAAAAATGTCAGCCAAAGCTTATCAATGAGCGTTTCGACCTCAATGAGTTTGTCTGCTGAACATTTCGATAGTGGCTCTGTTTCAACAAGCGAGAGTTCTCTTCAAGATTCGCTGTGGGAGAAGGATTCATTAGAGACTTATTCTTTAGACTCTTCTTCTCACATTATCGATCAGTCAGATTCAGAATCTGAGCTGGCTCTTGAGGATGAATCCTTATCCGCTTCTATTAGCACGAGTGAGAGTCTTTCCGAGTCTGAATATTGGAGTATTTTCGAATCTGAATCTCTCAGCATATCAGAGTCAGATTCACTCTATGAGAGTGAATGGCTATCTGCTTCTATCAGTGCAAGTGAGAGCCTTTCTGAGTCTGAGTACTGGAGTATTTTCGAATCTGAGTCCCTCAGCATATCCGAGTCAGATTCACTCTATGAGAGTGAGTGGTTATCCGCTTCTATTAGTGCTAGTGAGAGTCTTTCTGAGTCTGAATACTGGAGTATCTTTGAATCTGAATCTCTCAGCATATCAGAATCAGATTCACTCTATGAGAGTGAATGGTTATCCGCTTCTATCAGTGCCAGTGAGAGCCTTTCTGAGTCTGAGTACTGGAGTATCTTTGAATCTGAATCTCTCAGCATATCAGAGTCAGATTCACTTTATGAGAGTGAGTGGTTATCCGCTTCTATCAGTGCAAGCGAGAGTCTTTCCGAGTCGGCTTCTATCCTTCTTAGCGAATTTGTTTCAACTTCAGTAGCGGATAGTCAGTCAGTTTCTCTGTCAGAATCCATTAGTGCTAGTCTGAGCCTTTCAGAATCTGAGTCTCTCAGTGCCTTAGAAGAGGCTTCTATGAGTCTTTCAGATTCAGTTTATGAGGAGGAAGCTGATTCACCTTCAGTAAACGAGAATAAGCCGGATACTTTCTTGATTTCTCTTAGCACTAGCCTGAGCCTCTCTACTTCTGAATGGTTGGCTCAGTCTGAGTTTACTTCACTTAGCCTTTCGGCATCTGAATCTTTGAACCTCAGTCAGTCTCTATCCTTGAGTGAAGCATTTTCTCAACTTCTTTTCGAATCTGAATCAGCCAAGGAGAGTCAGCAGCTATCAGAATCACTTAGCTATAGCCAGTCTCTTTCTCTTTCAGAATCTTTGAGTGAGTGGACAGTAGCCTCCCTCAGTCTCAGTGAGTCAGTCTCTTTGAGCGATTCAAGCTCCCTGAGTGAGTCCATTGCCGAGTATACTTGGTTAAGTTCTTCATTGTCGGTTAGCGCCTCTGTTGCTCAATCCGAATTGGAAAGCCAATTGGCATCAATATCCGAGTCTATTAGTGTCTCAGAATCTCTCAGTCAGAGTGTGAGCGTCTTCACTTCTTTAAGCTTGAGTGAGTCAATTTCCTTGAGTGAATCCGAAAGTCTCAGTGCGTCAAGCTCCTTGAGTTTGAGTGAGTCAACTTTCTTGAGTGAATCTGAAAGCCTTAGTCAGAGTCTCAGCCTTTCAGAATCCTTGAGCCAAAGTGTCAGCGCTTCACACTCTTTGAGCCTCAGTGAGTCAATTTCAGTCAGTCAATCTGAACAAGAGAGCCAGAGCCTTAGCGTGTCAGAATCCTTGAGTCAGAGCGCAAGCCTTTCGACTTCCTTTAGTTTGAGCGAATCACTTTCCGAGTATACTTGGCTCAGTTCGTCACTCTCAGTTAGTGCCTCTGTTGCCCAATCTGAATTGGAAAGCAAGTTAACATCAATTTCCGACTCTATTAGTCAGAGTGCTTCAATCTCTCTGAGTGTTTCAGAGTCTCTCAGTCAGAGTGCAAGCCTTTCAACTGCCTTTAGTTTAAGTGAATCAGTTTCCTTGAGTGAGTCTGAGAGCCTTAGTCAGAGCCTCAGTGTTTCAGAATCCTTGAGTCAAAGCCTGAGTGTTTCAAGCTCCTTGAGTTTGAGTGAGTCTGAAAGTCTTAGCCAGAGCCTCAGTATCTCTGAATCATTAAGTGAAAGTGCGAGCCTTTCAACTTCTTTAAGTTTGAGTCAATCAATTTCAGAGTATAATTGGCTCAGTTCGTCACTCTCAGTTAGTGCTTCGGTAGCCCAATCTGCATATGAAAGTAAGTTAATTTCAGTTTCAGAGTCGGCTAGTCAGAGCACATCAGTCTCTATTAGTCTTTCAGAATCTCTTAGTCATAGTGTCAGCATCTCAACTTCCTTTAGTTTGAGTGAGTCGATTTCTCTGAGTGAATCAGAGCACCTCAGTCAAAGTATTGTGAGAGTTTCCTTATCTGAGTTTTATAGTATTTCAGTCTCAGAGTTGCTTTCTTACAGACAGAGTGCTTCAGAGTCTAAGTCAGTATCACATAGTTTACAAGTCTCAGAATCTCTGTCACTTAGCTTGTCTCGAACAGAGTCAATGCGTCTTGCTTATCAACAAGAATCGCTTGATAGCATGAACCTTGCATCTCAGGAGCTTTCAGAGACAGTTGCACTATCTCAAGAAAGCTTGTCTGTTCAAGTGTCTGCAACTCCAAACTTGAGCGTGACAGATCAAGAGGCATATCAGATGGTAAGACCAGGTTTACAGCCAATTTCTCCTGACTTAAAAAATGTCGCTAGCACATTATCTGGGTTGGCTTCAATCGCTCAAAATAAGAAAGACCAGCGATAATTTTAAAGATACTAGAGGATGCAATAGTATCCACATATATTCACAAAATCAAAAGGAGTCATTATGATTAGAAATACGATGCCCAACAGTAATAAAGGTTTGGGAACGACGGATGTATTACCAATTAGTGAACCGCGTATAGGAGTACTGACAGGGGAAATCAACTACAAAAAAGTACCAATAGGTGCCTATGATCTTCTGGGACAATTTACTTTAGCGAGTCAACCAGATTATGTTAGTGATTTGAATATGATTCAATCGATGGGCTTCAATGTTTATAGAATTTCTATCTCTTGGGCGCGAATTTTCCCAACTGGAGAAGAAGCGCAGCCAAGTGAAGAAGGTTTGAAATATTATGAAGCTATCATTGATCAAGTGTTGCAAAAGGATATTGAACCGATTGTCACTTTAAGTCATTTCGATCTTCCTCTTCATCTGTATGGAAAATACGGCGCGTGGAAGAGCCGCAAGATGATTGAACTTTATGAGCATTATACAGAAGCTGTTTTCAGACATTTTAAAGACAAGGTAAGATATTGGATTACCTTTAATGAATTTAATATTTTACACCATTTACCATATCTTGGTGGCGGTCTGTCTTTTGAAGAGGGAGAAAATCGGAACCAACGGATCTGGCAAGCGGCTCACTATCAATTGGTCGCTTCGGCACGTGCTGTTAAGCTTGGAAAATCAATCAATCCAGAATTTCAATTTGGTGGCATGTTGGTAGTCAGTCGTAATTATAGTCAGAATCTAGATAGTGCGATTGATGCGATGGAAGCAGAAGTCAAGAACCGTGAAAACTATGTCTTTACAGATGTACAAGTTCGTGGTTCTTATCCAAACCATTTCTTGCGCCGATTAGAGCGTGAGCAGATTGCTTTGGATATTGAAAATGATGACTTCTTTGACTTACGAGTCGGAAAGGTTGATTTTGTTAGCTTTAGTTACCATGCATCTAGTAATTCTCAAGAAGTCTTTATCAATAAATATGGCTATAACAATACCAATAAGAATCCAATTGATCCTGTAGGTCTTCGCCTAGCTATGAATAATCTTTATGATCGCTATCAAAAGCCACTATTTATTGTGGAAGATGATCTAGTATTAGATGAGTCAGACAGCCGATCAATAGAAGAGCTAAAAACGAATATTCAAGAGATCGTTAAAACAGTAGAATATGATGGCGTTGAGCTTCTTGGCTATACACCTCTCAGCTGGGTAGATCTCAATTTCTAAAGTAGATGCGTTTACATCTAGTTACCTTTTAAGAAAATACCTGAATGGATTATATGTCATCTATTCAGGTATTTTTGTTTATAAAAGAATAAGGTTACAAAACTAAGAGAACCATGGAACTAGCAGGTGGATAGAATTTTATTTGCTCTTGTAGTATCCTGATTTTTTTGCTCGGAAACTTATAAAACAATGGTAATAAGCGTCATTTTATGCTACAATTGATAAGATAGTATATAATTAGAATAAATGAAGAATAGAGGGAGCAGAATGAGACTTAAAAAGACCCTATTTGGTAACTATCGTGCCAAGGAAGTTGAAGAATACATTGAATCGTTAGAAGAAGGATTTGATAGCGAAATTCGCAAAAAGAATGAGAAAATTGAATCTTTACGTAAAAAAATTGATACTTTAAAGAACCAAGAAAGAGAAATCGGTGAAGCCGTCGTTTATGCTAAATCGCTGATTATTGAAGCACATGAAAAGGCAGAAAAAGAGGCTCAAGAGGTTCTAGAGAAAGCTCAGAAAGACTTCTTACAAGTAAGATCGTCTATCCTTGAAGAGATCGATGAATTGACGAAAAAACGTCTTGAAACGGAACAACTCTATAAGGCGCAAAAGGAAAAAATCAAAGAGCTTCTTAGTCAAATTGGTCAGATTCTAGACGAAGAAACTTTAGAGGGTCAAATTGACATCGCAAGTCTAATCGAGGAAGCTTCGGAAGACGACGAATTTGCAAGCATATTTGATACTCCTTTAGAGGAAGATGAAGCTACGCGTTTGTTTGATACGCCTTTGGAAGAAGACGAAGCTTCAAATGAGCAAGTTGAAGCTGAAAGTTTATTCGATGAAGCTTCTCTTGAAACGCATGAAGAAGAAGTAAATGAATCAGATGTTTTTGGTGAGGAAGAAGTCCCAGTAGAAATCTCTGCTCCACAAAAAGAAGTTGTAAATATTGAGCAAACATTTGCTAAGACAGGTACAGATAGCTCTGTTCCCGTTACTTACTTCACTTCTCCTGTCAAAAAGTCTAAAGACGAAGACAAAGAAAAAGAGAAAAAGAAGAAAGGAAAAATCATCAAACGCCTTTCAAGAATTAAAAAAGATAATCTTTTGTAAGAGGAACATGGTTTATGACAATTTATAACATCAACCTAGGAATTGGTTGGGCAAGCAGCGGGGTTGAGTACGCACAAATTTATCGTGCAAAATTGCTTCGCAGTGTGGGCTTAGAGGCAAAATTCATCTTTATGGATTTTATTTCAGCCGATAATATTGAACATTTGACGAAGAATATCGGCTTTGAAGACTCTGAGGTCATTTGGCTCTATCAGTATTTTACAGATGTTAAGATTGCTCCAACAACCTACACTCTAGCACATGTTTTAGCTAGTTTTGATAGAGAACCTCTGGAAATCGTCCGTAATCCTGAGAATAAGACCTTTCGGATCTTGTTTGGAGATAATGATTTCGTAACGTGCTACTCATGCGATATGGATAATGAACTGATTGAGCGGGCAGAGATTGTTTCGCGTGGCTGTCTCATTCAGAAAGAATATTATACGTATACCAAAAACTTTATTGAATACTATAGTCCTGTAGATGGTCGGGCTCGTCTCTATCAACGGACTTGGCTCAATGAAGACGGTAGTGTGGCTTACGAAGAGATTATCGATGAAGTAGACGGTAAGCCAGAAACGCAAGTTTATCGTTTTCCAGATCAGGTTTTCTACTCCAAGCAGGAATTTGTTGCTCATTTCATGAGAAGCTTGAAGTTGACAGACAAGGATTTACTGATTCTAGACCGAGAGACAGATATTGGCCAGCCAATCTTCGCCAATAAGGGGGATGCCAAACTAGCTGTCATCGTTCATGCAGACCACTTTAGTGAAAATCCCGCAGAAAAAGAGTATATCTTATGGAATAATTACTACGAGTATCAATTTGAATACGCAGAAGAAGTGGACTACATCATCAACTCGACGGATGCTCAAACAGAGCTTCTGAAAGAGCAGTTTGCTCAATATACCGACATCAAGCCGAAGAATATTTTAACTATTCCTGTGGGTAGCTTGGATCAGCTGCGCCGACCAGAAGGTCAGCGGAAACCTTTTGGTTTGATGACAGCTTCTCGTTTGGCCAGTGAAAAGCATATTGATTGGCTGATTCACTCTGTGGTGAAGGCGCATGAGCAACTACCGGAAATCACCTTTGATATTTATGGTAAAGGTGGTGAGGAAGCTATGCTGCGGAAGCTGATTTCGGATCTGCAAGCAGAAGAGTATATTCGACTGATGGGGCATCATCATATGGCGGATATTTACAAGAATTATTCCGCTTATCTAGCAGCATCGACAAGTGAAGGTTTTGGTCTGACTCTGTTAGAAGCGGTTGGCTCTGGTCTGCCGATTATTGGTTTTGATGTACGTTATGGAAATCCAACCTTTATCCGTGATGGGGAAAATGGCTACTTGATTCCTAAGGCTCGTCCAGATGATCTAGATGCCATGACGACAGAGTATGCAGAAAAGATTGTTCAGCTATTAACTCAACATTCTCAAGAAGATTTGTCCCGTGTATCCTACGAGATAGCTGAGCCTTACCTTGATGAGCATATTGCCCAGCGCTGGTCTGACCTAGTTCGATCGGCTCAGACCAACTAAGTAGGATTCAGAAAGAAAGGCATAACCACTATGATTTGTTTGTTTGACCGCTATGATCAAGCAAGTTTTGATTTGTTACGTTCATTAAAAGCAACAGGACTTGATTGTCCTGTTGTTGTTGTACAAGATGATGGCTATCTTTCACCAGATGTCGAGTCTCCTTACAGTTATTTTACAGGAAATTTGGATACACCAGAGGGCCGTCCAATTTATTTTAATCTTGTCCCCAAACCGCACCTATGGGAGATTCGCTCCAGCAATGTAAATGGTGAAATCTTGGATATGGGCAAGAAGCGTGCGAATATTTTTTATCGCCAACCAACGCATGAAAGACGTGTGCGGGCTGTCGAATGGTTGGATACAGAGGGGAAGGTTCGAGCAGCAGATATCTATAATCGCAAAGGACGCCTTTTCGCACAAATAACCTATGATCAGACACAACGTCCGACCCATACTCGCTATTTTGACCAGAACAATGTCGTGGTGATTATGGAAAATCATCTGACTGGCGATATCATCTTGACACTTGAAGGAAAGCGTCATATCTTTAAATCCAAACAAGAATTTGTCGTCTTTTATCTGCAATATCGTGGATATGATACAGATCGTATTATTTATAATTCTCTAGCAACCCCCTTCTTGGTGGCCTACTCTCTTCGTCCTAAAAATGGTCGTGCAGAAGATGTCCTTTTCTGGCAAGAGCCTATCGGAGAAGCCTTACCTGGTAATATGAAAGTAGCTATGAAAATGCCTCATCGCAACATCCGCATCGCTGTTCAGGACAGGCAGGTATATGAGAAAATTCAAAGCTTGGCAACACCAGAAGAAAAAGTCTATTTCCACAATATTGGTTATATTTATGATTACCAGCGTCTTAATAATATGAATCCAGAAGCCTTGATTTTAACCAATAGTGATCAGCTTGAGCAAATAGAGCAGCTCTTGAATCAGCTGCCAAATGTACATTTCCATATTGGAGCCATCACAGAAATGTCTGGCCATTTGATGGGGCTCAATCGCTATCCGAATATTTCCCTCTACCCTAATATTCGTCCAGCTAAGGTGAATGAACTTTTTGCTCGCTGTGACTTGTATCTGGATATCAATATCAGCGATGAAATCCTAAATGCTTGTCGCACAGCTTTTGAGAACAACATGCTGATTCTCAGCTTCAAAAACACTTGCCATAGCCGTCGATTTATTGCGGATGATCACATTTATTCGCCAGAAAATGTCTCGGCCATGGTGGACAAAATCCAAGCTGTCCTTACTCATACAGAGGAGATGGGAACCGCCCTTGACAAGCAGAAACAGGCTGCTAATCAAGCTAGTTTGGAGCAATATAAGGCCATTCTTTAACCAGATACATGAGAACTTGCTTTCGATGAGGGCAAGTTCCTTCATGCAGATTTAGTAAGGGAGGACAATCATGCCAGAGAATAAAAAAGGAATTCTGCAGGAACATATCAACGAGCAACTAGATAATCGTAGGAGACCGTTGAAAAGAGAGAAGCAAGAGTTTAGTATGATTGCAGTTCTAGGTGGTATTCTTTTTCTTATCACCCTTTTAGTCACAATCATCATGCAGTTGGGACACTTTTTCTAGGATTTTTTCTGGATGGCGGAGGTCTCTAGAGCAGATGAACCTTGACGATTTGCTCGTCAGGTTTTTTTGTCTCTATCTAATTGAACTAGTGTGAAAGGGGGGGAGTAGGGATTTCGAAAGATAAAACGCTTTCGATTATTTGAATCTTAAAAGCGAATTTTAGGTAAAAATTAGGCGTTTTCATTCGTTATTTAGAGTATAAATGCTTGAAAAGGAGGAACTGTTTTGCTAAAATAATAAATGGTCTATACTAGATAAAAGCAACTGGTATATGCCAGTTGAAATCTGCATTTTCTGAGTCAAAGGGATAAAAACTGAGACTGACTGTGGCTTTTATTGGCTTTGGTTTTGAGAGGGCAGCGCAACTACGCTTTGTTAATGGTCATGAGATTAACAAAGGGTCGCAATTGGATAAAAGAAAGGAATCGAATGTTTCGAAGTAAAAAATTTAACAAAGATTTCGAGATCGTAGATGAGAAAAAGCGTTATAAGCTTTACAAGTCGGGGAAAAACTGGGTAAAAGCCTCGAACTCTCAATTGGATCTCTTCCGTATCGGTGGGATGGGCGAAGTTGTCTCTAGTACCCTATCAGACACTGAAGAACTTGATCACGCACACCTTAGTTTTAACACGCTAGCGGGTATAGGGGGAATCCTGGCCGCGGGGGCTGCAGGATTTGTGATGACTCAAGAGCAAACTGTTTATGCGGATGAAACATCTGAGTATACAGAAAAGGATAAAACAGTCATCTCAGCTGAACCGAAAGTAGCTGAAACAACTGAAACAAGTGCCAACTCAATCATCGCTCAAGCGCAAGCAGAAGTAAAGAAAGCTCAAGCAGAACAAGCATCTGCAACAGCTTCTGTATCAGTCAGTCAATCTGTTGAGGATCAAGCGAGTGCGAGTCAGTCAGTTTCAGTCAGTCAATCTGCCTCAGCAAGTCAGTCAGCTTCAGTCAGTCAATCTGCCTCAGCAAGTCAATCAGCATCAGCTCCTACATCACTCTCAGCAAGTGCAAAAGCATCTGCATCAGTAAGCTCTACACCATCAGAGTCAGCAAGCGCTCAAGCACCTGCCTCTGTAGTTGAGAGTACATCAGTTGTTAGCGAACCATCAGCTCAGGCTTCTGTGTCTACCTCAGCTTCTGCATCGCTCAACCTTAAGGTCAACCCTGCGGCAAGTCTTGTATCAGGTAGTGCTAACCAAAGTTTGGCTAGTGCAGCTCTTAGCACAAGCCAAGCAGAAACAACAAGCAACAACATCGCAGCTGGTGTTGTAGCAGATAAGAACCAAGCCCAAGGTAAGGATACAACCAAGCAAGCTGAGAAAAACCAAAAGGTTGACAATACTGTAGCGATTGCACCAAAGACAGGGTATTCTGGTTTTAGAGCAAATCCGATCGATACTGGATCAAAAGAACCTTTCTTTCTAAATACCGATCCATATAGCATCAACTCTCCAGAAACAAGTGGTCGTTTAAATAGACAACGGGTCTTTCTGGGACGAGCAGGTGTTCCTTTCTCGGTAACATATTACATGCATAAGTCTCAATTTGATGCGGACGAATATCCTTACGGTTCATATAAGGATAGTGAGTCTGCAGGACTTTCTCCAAGAACAACTCTAGAGACTCGAAACTGGCAAGAAGCACAAGAGAAATATAATATTACCTCGGAAACAGGTCGTGTGGAAGTGGCTCCTGGACGTTATATTCCATATGTAACTTTTAAGAGTGATAATCCAAAACCACTTAGAAGTAGTGTCAATCTGGATGTGACCTTTGATGGACGTAGCTTTCCTCAAACCAGCGTATTCATGAACTTCACTACTTCTCAGTTTAAGGGACCTGCTGTAACGTATGATGCCGAAGGGAAAAAAGAAGCACTGGCTCCTCTTGCAAAATATAAAGTAGGAGATACAGTCAATGAAACCTACTATTTCCATAATGATAAACAGTATAGATATGAGCAAGATGCTAGAAATGCTATTACTTTGTACGCTGGTAATGGTGGTTGGACCAGAAATATGGGCTTGAGATTTGTTCAAGGAGTGGAAAGACGTGCTGATTTTACCTATGTTCCTAAAGTCACTGTTACGGGGACTGTTAAAACTGAAAATCCTAATTATCTTATCAGACATAATGATGGAGTGGGAGGTAAGGATGCTGAATTCTTTACCTATCTAGGCCGTCCAGAAGAAGTTGTAACTGAGGCTGCGCAGGAGTCAATTATCAACAAGAGCAAAGACTCACTAATTCCTTCCCCTGAACCACTAGTTCCTGAGGTTGAAGTCGGTAAACGAGTTAATGAAACTTTATATGTTCATGATGGTAATAACAAAGGAGATAAGTCTGTTGGTTCTTGGCAAAGTTCTTACCTTGCGGATCAAGCGGTTGAACTGATTCATGGTAAGAAAGAACTAGAAGCTCTTGGATTAACAGTTACTACTAAAAGCAATGAACCAGGGGCTGGTAAAACTGGTTATATCCCATCTATCCAAATTTCTGGAACGCCTACTAAAACAGGAACTGTAACACTTAAATATAAGATCACTGACGAAGCGGGACAGCTTAACTTTAAGGACATTCAAGTAAATGTTAAAGAAAGCGGATCCCTGAGCCAATCAGTTTCAGCTTCTTTATCTGCAAGTCAAAGTGCTTCAGCATCTAACTCAGCAAGCATCAGTGCGAGCCAATCAGCATCTATCTCAGCAAATGCTAGCCAAAGTGCCTCAGCCAGTGCGAGCGTGAGCAGTAGTGTATCCGCTTCTGTATCAGGAAGCCAAAGTTCAAGTGCCTCAGCTAGTGCCTCGCTTAGCGCAGGTCAATCTCACTCAGCAAGCTTGAGTGCTAGCCAGAGTGCATCAGCCAGCGCATCGCTAAGTGCGAGTCGCTCAGCTTCAGCAAGTGTAAGCTCAAGCCGTTCAGCCAGTGCCTCAGCGAGTGCATCACTTAGTGCAAGTCAATCAGCTTCAGCATCAGTAAGTGCAAGCCAAAGCGCATCAGCATCAGTAAGCTCAAGCCAATCAGCTTCAGCTTCTGTAAGTGCAAGCCAAAGCGCATCAGCATCAGTAAGCTCAAGCCAATCAGCTTCAGCCTCAGTAAGTGCAAGCATCAGTGCAAGCCAATCAGCATTAAGCTCAGCAAGTGCGAGCCAAAGTGCCTCAGCAAGTGCAAGCGTAAGTGCTTCAGTGAGCTCAAGTCAATCGGCTTCAGCATCTGTATCAGCAAGCCAATCAGTATCAGTATCAGCTAGTCAAAGCGCTTCAGCGTCTGTATCTGCAAGTCAAAGTGCCTCAGCATCAGTAAGTGCAAGTCACTCAGCATCTGTATCAGCAAGCCAATCAGCCAGCGCCTCTGTATCAGCAAGTCAAAGTGCTTCAACATCAGTAAGCGCGAGCCAAAGCGCTTCAGCATCAGTAAGCTCAAGTCAAAGCGCTTCAGCGTCAGTAAGTGCAAGTCACTCAGCATCTGTATCAGCTAGCCAAAGCGCTTCAGCGTCTGTATCTGCAAGTCAAAGTACTTCAGCATCAGTATCAGCAAGCCAAAGTGCCTCAGCTTCAGCATCTAACAACCAGAACTCAGCTTCTATCTCAGCAAGCGCGAGCCACTCTGCGTCAATTAGTGCAAGCCAAAGCGCTTCAGCATCAGTAAGTGCAAGCCAAAGTGCCTCAGCTTCAGCATCTAACAACCAGAACTCAGCTTCTATCTCAGCAAGCGCGAGCCACTCTGCGTCAATTAGTGCAAGCCAAAGCGCTTCAGCATCAGTAAGTGCAAGCCAATCAGCATCAAGCTCAGCAAGTGCGAGCCAAAGTGCCTCAGCTTCAGCATCTAACAACCAGAACTCAGCTTCTATCTCAGCAAGCGCGAGCCAGTCTGCGTCAATTAGTGCGAGCCAAAGTGCTTCAGCATCTATCTCAGCAAGCATCAGTGCTAGCCAATCAGCCTCTGTATCAGCTAGTCAATCAGCTTCAGCATCTAACAACCAGAACTCAGCATCTATCTCAGCAAGCGCGAGCCACTCTGCGTCAATTAGTTCTAGCCAAAGCACTTCAGCTTCTGTATCTGCAAGCCAAAGTACTTCAGCATCAGTAAGTGCTAGTCAATCAGCATCTGTATCAGCTAGCCAATCAGCTTCAGCTTCAGTATCTGCAAGTCAAAGTACTTCAGCATCAGTAAGCGCAAGCCAAAGTGCTTCAGCATCTATCTCAGCAAGCATCAGTGCTAGCCAATCAGCCTCTGTATCAGCTAGTCAATCAGCTTCAGCATCTAACAACCAGAACTCAGCGTCTATCTCAGTAAGCGCGAGCCACTCTGCGTCAATTAGTGCGAGCCAAAGTGCTTCAGCATCAGTAAGTGCTAGTCAATCAGCATCTGTATCAGCTAGCCAATCAGCTTCAGCTTCAGTATCTGCAAGTCAAAGTACTTCAGCATCAGTAAGCGCAAGCCAAAGTGCTTCAGCTTCAGCATCTAACAACCAGAACTCAGCATCTATCTCAGCAAGCGCGAGCCAGTCTGCGTCAATTAGTGCGAGCCAAAGCACTTCAGCATCAGTAAGTGCTAGTCAATCAGCATCTGTATCAGCTAGCCAAAGCGCTTCAGCATCAGTAAGTGCTAGTCACTCAGCATCTGTATCAGCTAGCCAATCAGCCAGCGCATCCGTATCAGCTAGTCAAAGTGCTTCAACATCAGTATCTGCAAGCCAATCAGCTTCAGCGTCTGTATCTGCAAGTCAAAGTACTTCAGCATCAGTAAGCGCAAGCCAAAGTGCCTCAGCTTCAGCATCTAACAACCAGAACTCAGCGTCTATCTCAGTAAGCGCGAGCCACTCTGCGTCAATTAGTGCGAGCCAAAGTGCTTCAGCATCTATCTCAGCAAGCATCAGTGCTAGCCAATCAGCCTCTGTATCAGCTAGTCAATCAGCTTCAGCGTCTGTATCTGCAAGTCAAAGTACTTCAGCATCAGTAAGCGCAAGCCAAAGTGCCTCAGCTTCAGCATCTAACAACCAGAACTCAGCGTCTATCTCAGTAAGCGCGAGCCAGTCTGCGTCAATTAGTGCGAGCCAAAGTGCTTCAGCATCTATCTCAGCAAGCATCAGTGCTAGCCAATCAGCCTCTGTATCAGCTAGTCAATCAGCTTCAGCGTCTGTATCTGCAAGTCAAAGTACTTCAGCATCTGTATCAGCTAGCCAATCAGCAAGCACAAGCATGAGCAACAGCGTGTCCGCCTCAATCAGTGCATCTGAATCAGTAAGCACAAGCATGAGCAACAGCGTGTCTGCTTCAATCAGTGCTTCAGTATCAGCAAGCACAAGCATGAGCAACAGCGTGTCTGCCTCAATCAGTGCAAGCCAATCAGCAAGCACAAGCATGAGCAACAGCGTGTCTGCCTCAATCAGTGCTTCAGTATCAGCAAGCACAAGCATGAGCAACAGCGTGTCTGCTTCAATCAGTGCTTCAGTATCAGCAAGCACAAGCATGAGCAACAGCGTGTCTGCTTCAATCAGTGCTTCAGTAT
>NZ_CABPTR010000004.1:0-189378 GCF_902460365.1 Streptococcus sp. Marseille-P7375
TATCTTTTTTTTACAAATTTATTTCCTAATGCCTACAATATCACTGATAAATCAATAACTAAAAGGGAAAGGTATCCTCTCCCTCTTACCTCTCCCTTATTCTCTATATCACCGTGCTGCTAAAGTCTATTAAATATTCCTCTAACTCTCGCAACAGTCTTTTACGTCCCTTAAACCGTTCGTCGCCTAGTAAGCGGTGGTATAATTCTAGTTGTTCTTTGTCTAACTTGGAAGTGTAGGCTGCTAGAGAACTTCGAAGAGCGACTAAATCATCTAAGGCTAGTTCGCGCTTGCTCAGTCTATGACTAATGGTACCAACTTCCTCATAAGACTGTCGATCAAACCGGCGTTTTTGGCTCTCTTGCTTGCGAAGAATGTCATGAATATGATTCCGAAATTTTGTCTTGAAGTAACGATAGAGGCGGCTTTCATCTTGACTGATATCTGGATGACTTTCTTCCAGCTGGTGATAAACCAGCATACCTTCTTGTTCCCAGTCACTACTCTCCCATAAATGTACATAATAATCTCGTGCACAGCGCCGGACGATCCACTGCACTTTCTCATAGCGTTCCTTGAAGTTCATGTTATCTCCTTTTTCTTTGATAATATGATTCTACAAGAAAATCTTCTCCTTCAGGGGGCATTCCTCCATCCTGTCTATTTTATCCCCTAACTGGTACCTAACAAAAATATCTATGACATCTCAGGGACTTTTTATGACATGTTAGGCTTTAAAGAATAAAAAAAAATAGCTTGATTACACAATTAGTAATCAAGCTATTTAATAAGAAAAGCATCTCTTAATTTTCTTCCATTTTGGATTTTATTTCATCATAGGAAAGGGCATGTGCTTCTCGTTCCAAATCTTTTTCAGATTCTTCTGGCATATGACCTGTTTCATAGAGAGATTTAATTTGGGTGCTATCAAGCGTTTCATATTTAAGCAATGCTTCTGCAATCAATTTATGGGTTTCACGATTTGCTTGAATAATCTCAGCTGCTTTGTTTCGTGCTTCATTTAGTAATGAACGAACTTCCTCATCAATCTCATAGGCTGTTTGCTCTGAAATTGATTTTTGAGGACTTTGTGCACCAAACATAGCATGGTTACCTTCGTATTGGACTGGGCCAAGTTTTTCACTCATACCGTATTCAGTGACCATTGCACGCGCCATCTGTGTAGCTTGTTCAAAGTCATTGGAAGCTCCTGTAGTTTGGACATTAAAAATGATCTCTTCAGCTACACGACCACCCATGAGACCAGCCAATTGCTCTTTCATGTCTTCTTTAGACAGAAGCATTTGGTCTTCTTTAGGCAGGGCAATCATATATCCGCCAGCACGACCACGAGGCACAATGGTTACCTTGTGTACGACACGCGCATTGGACAAAACAAGTCCGACAATCGTATGCCCCGCTTCATGGTAAGCGACAATCTGACGATCACGCTCTGAAACGGTTTTATCTTTCTTAGATGGTCCTGCGATTACTCTGTCTTCTGCTTCATCAATATCATCTGCATCAATGACTTTCTTATTACGACGAGCTGCAACCAAGGCAGCCTCATTTAAGACATTTTCCAAATCAGCACCAACAAAGCCAGGTGTCTGCTGAGCAACTAGTTTCAAATCAACATTTTTAGCCAGTGGTTTATTTTTAGCATGAACGCGAAGAATAGCTTCCCGACCCTTCACATCAGGGCGACCAACTAAAACTTTTCTGTCAAAACGACCTGGACGTAGAAGAGCTGGATCAAGAACATCCGAACGGTTAGTAGCCGCAATGATAATGATTCCTTCATTGCCTTCAAAACCATCCATTTCAATCAAGAGCTGATTAAGAGTTTGCTCCCGTTCATCATTACCGCCACCGAGTCCAACACCACGCTGACGACCGACGGCATCAATTTCATCTATGAAGATAATAGCAGGAGCCGCTTTTTTCGCATCTTCAAATAGAGAACGAACACGGCTTGCTCCGACACCGACAAACATTTCAACAAAGTCAGAGCCTGATATGCTGAAGAAAGGAACACCTGCTTCACCAGCAACTGCCTTGGCAAGCAAGGTCTTACCAGTCCCCGGAGGGCCTTCCAAAAGAACACCTGCCGGAATACGAGCACCCAGCTTAGTATAACGTTTTGGATCTTTTAGGAATTCAACAACTTCAACAAGTTCTTGTTTTTCCTCTTCTGCACCAGCAACATCTGAGAAGCGTACTTTGATATCTTCTTTATTGGCCGCACGAGCTTTATTGCGTCCAAAATTCATAGCGCCACGAGCACCGCCACCGCCTTGATTCATCATAGACATAAAGATGAAGGCGATGATGATAAATGGAACCAAGGAGATCAAAAGATTAATCCACATTCCACTGGAGCTTTCACGCTTAATAGTCACTTCTGTCTCATGCTCAGCAGCTAGCTTTTGCAAATCAGAAACTGTTGTATCTGATGGCAAAACAACACTAGTAAATCTGCTAACTTTTGAGATTTCCGGACTGAAAAACAGGATTCCTGTCGTATCTTTTGATTCTTTAGGTTTTTTGTAAGTACCCGATACCTCGATAATACTACCATTTGGCTGGTAGCTCATCTCTGTAACATTATTATTTTGAATTTCTTTTACTAATTGGCTGTAGTTGATTTGCTGGCTACGGCCTGTCGCACTTCCTGTAAAGAAATACTGAAAACCTGTAACAAGGACTACAATAGTTAGAATATAGAGAAAAGGATTTTTTATAAAACCATTATTTTGTTTATTTTTCATTTATATCTAGTAAACCTTTATTTTGTATAAACTTCTTCTTTCAAAACACCTACATAAGGAAGATTGCGATAATACTCATCATAATCTAGTCCATAACCCACTACAAATTCATTTGGAATTGTAAAGCAAGTATAGTCCGCCTCAATGTCAACAATGCGTCCTTCTGGCTTATCCAACAACGTAGCAATTTTTACAGATGCTGCATTTCTTTCTTTGAATAAATTACACAAATTCTTCAAAGTTTGGCCAGTATCGATAATATCTTCGACAAAAAGAATATCACGACCAGTAATATCTTGATCAATATCTTTGATAATATTAATCACGCCACTACTAGTTGTACCGCCATGATAACTAGACACCAGCATAAAATCTAATTCGATATCTGTATCCACGTGTTTGATTAATTCGGCCATAAAAGGAACTGAACCCTTCAAAATTCCTACAAAAATAGGCTTTTTACCTTGATAGTCTGCTGTCAACTGTTGGCCCAATTTTTTTGCCGCTGCTACGATTTCCTCATGAGAAACCAATACTTTTTTAATATCTTGTTCTAGCATAATTTTACCTATCTAATTTTCTGAATATAAAGTACAGTACTTATTATATCACTTTTTAATTCCTTACTCAAATCACTGATAGCGATATTTACAATTGCCAAGATCTGCTGATTTTGCTCTACAACAATCGCTTTTTCGCGTTCTTCAAATGGAATTTTTTGATCAATGAATAGCCGACGAAGTTTTTTGTGATGTCCCTTCAAACGAAGACAATCACCTGTTTTCCTGCGACGTAAAAGAAGTGGTGTTTCACGTGAAACTGCAATCGCTTGAACATTTTCACCCTCCAAAGGAGTGCCAAATGAGAATTGATAGTCCCAAAATTGAAGTTGATTACCACATTCTAACAGAATTGAGCCTACTTTCAAATCAGACCTACGACTGATTTTTCTGATTTCAAAATGCTTATAATCTTTCACCAACTCATATCCATCCTTTAAAGGGTGGAGGTAATTAGCCTTGGTTCGTAAGATTCCTAAGATTTCTTCAAATTGCTTTTTATTTATATTTAATGAAGGAAATTTCTTTAAATATTCCTGCAGGAGAAAATTTTGCACTTCTGGAATTTGCCGCTCAAACACTTCAAGATTTGTAATGTCCAAACCTTGCGTCAGATGAGACAGAGCTGTCTGTAAGTTCCCAACTTCTTTCCCTAAAGAAATCAGAGAATCCTTAAAGCGTGGATTTTCCTTTTCAAGACTGGGAAGATAAAGATTGCGAATCCGATTTCTGAGATAGTCATTTTGAAGATTGCTCTTATCTTCAAAATGCAAAATATCAGGGAAATCTTGCTTATGAAAATAAAGCAGAGGTCGGATTAATTCACCATTTGCAAAAGGTTGAACCTCGGTCATTCCAGACAAGTGGCGCAGCCTTGCTCCTCGTAATAACCTCATAAACACCGTCTCGGCCTGATCATCAGCATGATGAGCCGTTACTAAGGCCGTATAGCCTTCTGTCAGCATGATTTCTTCAAAAAAACGATAGCGAAATCGCCGAGCTTTTTCCTCGGAAAAATCACCTGAAAAATTTGAGCTGAAAAATTTCACACCAAGTTTCTGGGCAAAATTTGACAGCTCTTTTTCTTCCATATTTGACTCTGGTCGTTGCTTGTGGTTGACATGCGCTATCCCCAGCTCAATCTCTAATTCTTCCCTGTTCTGGTACAAAAGATGGAACAAGGTCATCGAATCCAAGCCACCAGAAACTGCTACCAGCACTTTTCGATGATTTTGAAAATACCGCTTTTCCTGCATTTGTTTGCGAAACTTCTGATCGATCATTTCAGAACTCCGTACACATCATCTGCGATTTTAGAAATTGTATCGTAATCCGAATTATTCGTAAGAATGGCAATGATAAATGGCGAATCCGCATACACAATAGCGACATCATGCTTGAAGTCGTAAGCATCACCAATTTTATGAGCAACTTTTACATTGATGTTTTTAGAAATTCGCTGATTATCATAATTTGTTTGAGATAAGGCATCGATAATCATGCCATTTTGCTTATAAATGGCTTCCATAACATTGCCTGCCATTCGAGCTGAAGCTTGTCTGCTTTCCACATCCCACTTTTTACCCGCAATTTTTTCAATAGTATTTTGAAATTGACTATCAGATTGATTGCTTGTATAGTAGGCAAGGATATTGTGGGCCACATTATCCGACTCTTTTGCTACACCATTGATTAAGTCCTGCACAGAATATTCCTTATCATTTGCTGATTTGGAAATACTGCCGCTTCCCTCAGGGTCATAGGCACCTGCAAAATCATTGACAGCCGCTGTATATTTTAACTTTTTATCCAAGGAAAGGCTATGGTTGTTCAGTTGCTCCTGCGCATAATAAAGATAAGGAATTTTCGTCACACTGGCTGAGTACATTTGTTGATCTGGATTAATACCTGCTTCTTTGCCCGTTTCTAGCTGTTTTACATAAATAGAAAAGTCAGCTTTTTTGTACTTAGAATTTAAAAGCTCCTGAACCTTTTCCATCCGATTATCTTCTTGGGAAAGAAAATCAACAGAAACCCAACCTTGACCTTCAATTTTAGCATATTCTCCCTTAGCTGTTTGAGCAATTTGTACCACCTTTACTTTGCTATAAGCAGGTAGTTTAGCTGCAATCTTTTTAGAAGAATTGATCGGGATAGTATCGTAGAGCACATAGTTAGGGGCCAGCCATCTTTCCTGTTTGACATCTGTGATAGACTGAACAGTATCCTCATAAATGCTATTCTTATCTGCAATTACAAACTGGCCATTCTTTAATTTAAAGATAGGAATTCCAGCCTCATTCACGTGCAACTCTGTCAGCTCTAGTGGCTGATCTGGCAAAAGTTTCCCAGCTACCTTAGTCAAAGTAGCATCTGTAAAAGTAGGCGTTTCTTCATAAACATTAGGATTTGTAGGGATACTCGTATGGTAACGGCCATAAGCTGTACCTGTCAGCTGATACTTTTCTTCTTCGTCTAAAACAAGTTCCTTTTCAGTACTGATTGCTGTTTGACTGCTCCATAAAGCTGGCAGTAAAAATATCAGCAAAAGTAACTTACGCATGACCTCCCCTTTCCTTTTTCGTTTCTTGAAGTTTTAAAGCTTGATTCTTTTCGGATAATTCTGCTAGTTTTTCATCCGAAAAAGATAAAAATTTCTCTATATTTTGAAGTAAATTTTCCATGATTATTGTGGTAATAAATCTGGTGTTGTGTAAATGTATTCTCCTTCTTTTGAAAAAGAATACTTGGCACGAGCATATTTGGCAGCATAGCTGTCATCTTTCAACTTAGTAGCAATATCAGACTGATAGCTCTTTTCTTCACCTAATTTTTCATATTTTTTTTGTAGTTGTGCATATTGAGCACGACGATTAAGTAAAGTTTCGTAGCTCTGGTATAAATTATAGGCTGGAAGGATAAAAAGTAGCATAACTAAAATTAGAACCCATCCCATAAAACGATTTCGTTTCCGACGCTCCTCATCGAGGTATCTGCGACGCTGATTTTCATCTTGGATAAAGCGATTATTTATTTGAACAATATTTCTAGACATTTTCTTCGATCCTTGTCTCACTGATAATTTCATACATTTTAGCAGCATCTTCTTTTTTAGTGCTGTCTTTCATCTCAAGAACCCGCACTGTTAGTAGCTTATTGCCAAAACGAACTTCAATTTGATCATTGATTTTCAAATCTGTCGAACTTTTTGCCAAGATTCCATTTACCTTGATACGGCCTTTATCTGCTACCTCTTTAGCTACAGGGCGCCGCTTGATAATGCGTGATACCTTTAAATATTTGTCTAATCTCATAGTCTTTTCCTCGATTTTCTCTTAATATTCTATCATTCTTTTGAAAGAAACAAAGCTTAAAAGCTGAAATTTTACCGAATTGTAATGTTTATTCAGCTTTTCGATTCTTGATTTCTACCAGTTTCTCACCAAAGTTCAGCAAGTTTTCCAAAATCTCGAAATCTTTTTTATTCCGAACATCAAAAATGACTTCAATCAAGCCTTGCTGCTCTCCAATTCGAGCTTTTAGATTTGTCGCTGACAAAGCTTCAAAATAATCTTGGGTCAGATAGATTTGCTGAGAAATTTTTTCAAAACGAATGATGACAGATTCTTGCTTCCGCTCAACAAGTGCCACAAAGGCTTGATCAAGATAGGATTTGACTAAACCAATCTCCAGTAGGTAAGCTACTACATCCGGATATTCTCCAAAGCGGTCAATCAATTCATCTTGCAGATGTTCATAATTTACACGATTGTCAATTTCACGAATTCTCTTGTAAACCTCGATTTTCTGACGCTCATCAGAAATATAATCACTTGGAAGATAGGCATCAATCTGAAGATTGATTTCAGCATTGCTTTTTTGGCGCTTGGTTTCCTTACCTTGTTTCTTAGCAATGGCTTCTTCTAAAAGCTGAGAATACATTTCAAATCCTACAGAATCAATGAAACCAGACTGTGAACTTCCTAAAATGTTCCCCGCTCCTCGGATAGACAAATCCCTCATAGCAATCTTAAATCCAGATCCTAGCTCAGTAAATCCTTTAATGGCTTCTAGTCTTTTTTCTGAAACTTCAGTTAGAGTTTTATCTGGTCGGTACATAAGATAGGCATAGGCAATTCGATTGCTGCGGCCAACCCGGCCACGAAGTTGATACAAGGTTGACAGACCCATGTGGTCAGCATTTTCAATAAAGAGAGTATTTGCATTTGGAATATCGACACCAGTTTCGATGATCGTTGTTGTAACTAAAATATCATATTCGCCATTAACAAAGTCTAATAAGGTATTTTCTAAACGCACCTCTGTCATCTGTCCATGAACATAACCCATTGAAGCCTCTGGAATCAACTCTTTTAATTCTGAAACTTTTTGCTCAATGGTGTCAACTTTATTGTAAAGGTAGTAAACCTGTCCGCCTCGGTCTATTTCACGTAAAACCGCATCCCGAATAACTGTCTTATTATTCTCTAAAACATAGGTTTGGACTGGATAACGATTTGTCGGTGGTGTTTCAATGACCGATAAATCTCGAATTCCCAACATCGACATATGGAGGGTTCGTGGAATAGGGGTGGCCGTCAAGGTCAGCACATCAACCTTCTTTTTAAGCTCCTTTAACTTTTCCTTATGCTTGACACCGAAACGCTGCTCTTCATCTATCACCAGTAGTCCCAAATCGGAGAATTTTACATCTGCTGATAGAAGGCGATGGGTACCGATAATAATATCAATCTGCCCTTTTTCCAATTTTTCCAGAGTCTCTTTTTGCTCCCCTTTGCTTCTAAAACGGCTGAGAACATCGACATTTACGGCAAAATCATTGAAACGTTCTTTAAAGTTTGTGTAGTGTTGTTGAGCTAAAACAGTAGTCGGAACCAAGATAGCCACCTGTTTATGATCGTTGACAGCCTTAAAAGAAGCCCGCATAGCCACCTCTGTCTTCCCAAAACCAACATCTCCAACCAAGAGTCGATCCATAGGACGGTCACTCTCCATATCCTTCTTGATTTCCTGGATACTTCTGAGTTGGTCATCTGTTTCCACATACGGAAAGGCATTGTCAAACTCTACTTGATGCTGGTCGTCACTAGAAAATTGAAAACCTTTTAATTGACTACGCTCTGCATATAATTTAATAAGGTCATCGGCAATATCTTCAACCTGATGTTGTACTTTTTGCTTCGTTTTTTGGAAACGCCCATCATTTAACTTGTTAATTTTAGGTGCTTTTCCATCGCTAGCTACATATTTAGACAAAAGATTGATTTGATCCACCGGAATGGAGATACGATCTGCATTTTGATACTGAATTGTCAAATAATCTCGATGAACTCCTGAAACTTCAATCGTTTCAATTCCTAAATAGCGACCAATACCATGGATATTATGAACCACATAGTCGCCTTTTTCCAGCTCATTATAGTCTTTCAGCCTTTCAGCATTAGAAATATTTTGACGACGAATCCTACGTTTGATTTTTTTCTGAATCATCTCATGTTCAGTAATCAAAACGATTTTTTCATCGACAAAATTAAATCCTTGAACTAGATTTCCTTCTATGATCTGGACAGCTTTTTCATGGATGTCTTTTTCCTTGATGTAATCTAAATGAATCTCATAATCCTGTAAATTTTTATGTAAACTTTGTAAACTTGAGTCTGAATTTGCCTGCAAGATTACCGTATAATCCGATTTCCTAAAACGATTGATTTCTTCTCTTAAGAGAGGAAACTGACTAAAGAATTCCTGCATTGGATATTGATTGAATTGATAAAGTGCATCAAATTTTAGATTTCCTAAGCCTTTGTGGAAGTTAGAAAAAAATGTAGCAGGTTTATATTTACGATAGTCCTGATAGTTATTTGCAAAGTATTGTTGATTTGACAGTGCTTTACTATTTTGTAAATCATCTGTCAAGATGTTGGCAACTTCTAATGCAAACTGGGCATGCTTGTCCATTATCTTTTGAAAATCATCAAAAAATATAGGAGTGTGAGTTGGTAGATAGTCTAAAATAGTCCATTCTTTCTGATAGAAAAAGGAAAGGAATTTGCGAATATCTGCATGATGAGATTGCTCTCTAACAGAGCTTAATACTTCTTCTAAATAGGATTTTAAAGAAGGATCAATAACCGTAGAGAGGGACGCTTCTAGATTTTTCTGTCCCCTTGCATAATCTTCTTCTGTCAATAGAAGATCTGTAACAGGCTCTATCAAAATCTGTTCCACATTTTCAAGAGAAAGTTGATTTTCAGGATTGAAAATCCTTATGCCATCAATCTCATCTCCAAAAAACTCTATCCGATAAGGATATTGAGCCGAGCGTTCAAAAATATCTAGAATATCCCCTCTCAGACTATACTCTCCTTGACTGAGAACCTGAGAAACCTTTTTATAACCATTACTTGACAAGGACTTTACTAGGTTGTCAAGGTTATATTCTTCAGTAACAGAAAGGATAAGCTCAGATTTTTTAAAAATATCAGGCTGGGGCAAGAATAAGCGACTGGCTGCGACATTGATGATCAGAATCCCATTCTTCTCTTTGTCCGATAAAAAATTCATGGCCTCTAATCTGGCAAAGATTTTTTCTTGCGATGAAAAAACAAACTCAGCCAAAGGGGTATCATCTGCCAGGAAAGTATAAACTTTTTCTTCTCCCAACAAAGAAAGCAAATCACTAGCCAGACGCTCTGCTTCATTTTGACTCGAAGTGATGACTAGGATTTTCTCCTGCTCTTCTAAGCTACTGGCAATCGCCAAAGCTTTTGTTGAAGCTGAAAGTCCCATCACTAACTGACGGGTCTTCTTTTGTAATTGTTGCTTCCAGTCTACAATTTGTTGGTTTCGACCAAATATATCAAGTAATGTCATTGTCTTATCCATTGTATTGTTGCATGGTCTGCTCAAAATTCTCAGTTTGTAAATAATGATTTACAGCACTGTCAACTCTGTCTAATGTATTTAAAATACTGATATAGTCTTCCTGATCAAATTTCCCTAAAACATGATGAATAACTGACATATTATTTTTAGGTCTTCCTATGCCAATTTTTACTCGCTTGAATTCCTGTGTTCCAATATGTTTAATGATGGACTTAATACCATTGTGCCCGCCAGCTGAACCTTTGGTACGAAGGCGAATTTTCCCAACTTCCATATCCAGATCATCATAAATAACGAGTAAGTCATCTACATCTAAGCCGTAGTAAGTGAGCAGGGCATGGACTGCTTTCCCACTTTCATTCATAAAAGTAGTCGGTTTTACAAAATAGACTTTTTCCCCATTTAAGAAAGTTGAAGTAATTTCTGCTTGAAAAATCTTATCTGCTGTAAACTTTAGATTTAATTCTTTACACATCTTGTCAACTAACATAAAACCAACATTGTGTTTTGTTTCGAAATATTTATCTCCTGGATTTCCCAATCCAACAATTAATTTTGTCATTTTACTCCTTTATAAAAGCCAAAAGGGCTGGAAATTTCTTTCCAACCTATGTATTTTAACTTTACACTTAATTTACACGTTAAAGCGGAATTCCATAATATCGCCATCCTGAACGATATATTCTTTTCCTTCTTCACGCAAGCGGCCAGCTTCTTTTACAGCCTTTTCAGAGCCATATTTCACCAAATCATCATAAGACATCGTCACTGCACGGATGAAACCTTTCTCAAAGTCTGAGTGAATGATACCAGCTGCTTGAGGAGCTTTCATGCCACGCTTGAAGGTCCAAGCCCGGACTTCCTTTTCACCAGCGGTAAAGTAGGTTCCAAGTCCCAATAGATGATAGGCTGCACGTGTCAATTTGTCTACACCTGACTCTGTCAAGCCGATAGCTTCCAAAAATTCTGCTTTGTCTTCATCATCCAGTTCAGAAATTTCTTCCTCTGCACGCGCTGAGATGACAACAACCTCAGCATTTTCTGTAGCTGCAAATGCGCGAATCTGCTTCACATAGTCAATATTGTCTGGATCAGCCACCTCATCTTCACCGACATTGGCCACATAGAGAACTGGCTTAGTCGTTAAAAGAAAAAGGCCTTTGACGATTTTTTGCTCTTCTTCTGTAAATTCAACTGTCCGAGCTGACAGACCATCTTCCAGAACAGGTTTGATTTTCTGCAAAACATTAAATTCTGCAACTGAGTCCTTATCCTTCTGGGTGCGAGCCATCTTCTCAACACGCGCATAGCGTTTGTTAATGCTTTCCAGATCGGCCAAAATAAGCTCCAGGTTTATGGTCTCGATATCAGCCATAGGGTCAACGAAGTCAGACTCACGGCCCTGTTCCCGCATGACATTTTCATCATCAAAGGCGCGGACTACATGGACGATAGCATCCACTTCACGGATATTGGCCAAGAATTTATTTCCCAGACCTTCTCCTTTTGAAGCTCCCTTTACAATACCAGCAATATCTGTAAATTCAAATGTAGTGGGAACCTTCTTTTGAGGTTTAATCAATTCTGTTAATTTGTCCAAACGAGCATCTGGCACTTCTACCCGACCGACATTTGGATCAATGGTCGCAAAAGGGTAGTTGGCAGCTTCTGCCCCTGCTTTTGTAATTGCATTAAATAAAGTTGACTTGCCCACATTAGGCAGTCCAACAATCCCTGCTGTTAAAGCCATTCGTATCTTCTCCATTCATCTTTTCAATCCAAACCATTATACCATAAATCCTTATCCTAAACAGCGGATTTGAATGAAAAATTTCCTGCTTTCTGGATAGAAATAAAAATATTTTCTACAAAAAATGATATAATATAGTTAATATTTTGATAAAAGGAGTTAGCCATGAAAAAAATGACAATTAAAACCTTTGTTCTTTCTTTCTTGACCATGTTTACTTTACTTTTTTTAGCTGCCTGCAGTAGCAGTCCTAAAAAATCCTATTTTCAATTGATTGACCAAAAGACCAAGCAAGACAGCCGGATCACTCTTGAGTATAAGGGCGATGATTTGCTGAACAATGAAACCAGCAATGTTTTCTATTATGAGCCTATCGGATTGACAAAAGATACCGCCAAAGAGCAAATTGGGGGCTACATGAAAACCCTGGAAAATATTAAAGGACTTACTAATAAAATCGAGTATAAAGACGATCATTTGACGCAAAAGATGACGATGGATTTTAGCAAGGCAGATATTTCAGAACTGAAAAGCAAACAACTTATCCAAATAGATGGAGACCAAAAAGCTAATTATATCAGTTATAAAGAAACGGTAAAATCTCTTGAAGCTTCTGGTTATAAAGAAGTCAAAGACGGCAAATTTGAAGAACTAAAATAAATGCAGAAAACGGATAAGACTTTCTTGGTCTTATCCGTTCTTTGTTGATGAGATAGGTCATTCAAAATTGGGCTAAGTCAAAAAAGTGGACTATTCGATGACCTTCTTCATTTTTCTTTCAAAATCATACCTGCTCATCATGACAACGTGTTCGCAGTTGCTGCAGCGAATCTTGATATCTGCTCCCATGCGGATGACTTCCCAACGATTGGCCTTTTTGCCCGTTGACTTAATGGTACAGGCATGGGGCTTTTTCATTTCTACAAAAGTTCCAAGTTCGTACATCTTCTCTCCTTTTGACAATCTTTTTTTATTATCTTAAAAATACAGATTGGCGCTTCTCTCCATCCTAGCTGTATTATACCACAAGTTTAGAGTCAGCTGCTTGTAAATGATCAAAATAAGACAAGGCAGATCGAATCAACCTTGTCTTAAATCTTATCTTCTAATTAGTACGGACTGGTGTGATCAGCTGGATAAAGTTTTCAGCATCTTCGCTTGGTACTAAAGTGAAAGGACGAACAGCTGAAATAAAGCTAATGGTCACCTTCTCACTATCGACTGCCTTTAGCGCTTCGATCAGGTAGGTAGGATTGAAACTAATGGTCAAATCTTCTCCTGACACACTTTCTGTATCAATTTCTTCATTTACGCGTCCAACTTCTGGTGAATGGACGTGAGCGCTGACAATGCCCTTCACAATTTCCAATTTCACGGTTCCATTTTGAGTCGCATTGGACAGAAGACGAGACCGTTCCATGGCATGACGTAAATTATTGGTATTAAAGGTCACAACGCTTGAAAATTCTGTCGGAATCAGGCGGTCTGTGTCAGGATAGTTTCCTTCCAGCAGGCGTGTATAGAAGCTGATATTCTCACTTCTAAAGAGAAGTTGGTTATTGGCAAAGAAAACCTCTACTGTTTCAATTTCGTCTGTGAAAACAGCCGTAAATTCACGCAGGGAACGGCTAGGGATCACCACATCGAAGTCATCTCCCTTCTTGTCCAAAGTAATTTTCTTTTGGCTCATCCGGTGAGAGTCTGTCGCAACTGTTTTGAGGGATTGATTATCTGTCAAAACAAAATGAACACCCGTCAAAATAGGACGGCTTTCTTGCGTGCTAGCAGCAAAAGCTGTCTCATTGATGATATTTTTAAGGACTTTTGTTTCTAAAACCAAAGGATTGCTAGTAGAGACTTCTTGGATACGTGGATATTGATCTGCATCTTTTCCTTTTAGCGTAATTTCTGACTTGCCACTGGTAAGGACGATTTGTTTTTGCTCAATTTCTTTAAAATCAAGCACGATATCTGGCAAGCTAGAAATGACATTGATAAAGAAATTTGCTTCGAGGAGGATCGAACCTGGCGAAGTAATCAAGAGCCCAGCATTCTCATTTTGCACTGAAATGAAGTTTTCAATGGAAATTTGGCCATTGGAACCAATCAAGGTAATGCCTTCTTTCGTTACATCAATTTTAATCGTTGATAAAATTGGAATAGCGTTTTTTGTACTGATAGCTCTTTTAGTTGTATTCAAAGCTTGTAGGAATAAATTTTTATTAATAGAGAAGTGAATCATAGGGACTCCTTTTATTATTTATGATTATGAAGTTAATAGTAATAGTAGTTCTTGTGGAAGCTGTGGAAAAATGGAGCAAAGTATCTAAAATCAAGTTTTAAGACTTGTTCACAACCTGTGGAAAAAACTTTAGATTCGTTCAATCTTTTCCACACCCTTATTTTATCTTGTTTTTGATATTCTCGATTTCAAGTCGCAGGCTATCGTCAGTTTCGAGTCGGGTTTTGATTTTTCCATGCGCGTGAATGACTGTTGTATGGTCTTTGCCACCAAATTCTCGTCCGATTTTTGGTAAGCTATTATCTGTTAGTTCGCGGGCTAGATACATGGCCACTTGTCGAGCCAAAACGATATTTTGGACTCGACGACTTCCCTTCATTTCTTTGACACTGACGCCATAGAAATTGCCGACCTCAGACTGGATTTTTTCAATCGGAATGACGGTCACCTGACTAGAGTCTTGCTTGCGAGCTCGAATAGCTTCAGCAGCGATGTCAATCGTAATTTCCTTGAGATTACGGACTCTTGCAATGAGCGTAATATCATTGAGCGCCCCTTCTAGGTCACGGACATTCGAGTCAAATTGTCCGGCGAGGTACTCCAATGTATCATTAGGGAAAATATAGTCTAGATTTTCGATTTTGTTTCGGAGGATGGCAATCCGCGTTTCAAAATCGGGTGGTGTAATATTTTGAGTGAGGCCCCATTTGAAGCGCGTGACCAAGCGTTCTTCCAAATTATCAAGATGATCTGGACTGCGGTCGCTGGTCAGCACAATCTGCTTATTATCTCCGTGCAGGGCGTTAAACGTATTGAAAAATTCTTCTTGGGTAGAGACTTTTTTTCCGCCAAGAGACTGGATATCATCAATCAAGAGCAAATCCAAGCTCCGATAGATTTTTTTGAAATTATCCATGTCGCCGAGCCGTAGATGCTCCAGAAAGTCATTGATAAAGGTTTCCGCTGGAATATATTTTACACGCGCATCAGGAATATTTTCCAAAATTTGATTGCCGATAGCATTTAGTAAGTGGGTTTTTCCTAGACCTGGTCCGCCGTAGATAAATAGGGGATTATAGGTAGTTGCTAGATTTTCAGACACAGCCAAGGCTGCTGCTTTAGCCCAGATATTTCCGTCCCCTTGTACAAAATTATCAAATGTATATTTAGCTTTTAATCCAGTATCAATTGGCGGCAAACTTGGCCGAAATGGAGCTTTTTCAGGTAGTTCTTCCAGCTGATATTTAGAAATACTGTCATGTCCTGCTTCTTCAAAGACGTATTTGGCCGTGATTTGATCGTTGAAAATTTCAAAGCCAGCTGTGAGAATAACGCCCACTAAGTTTTGTTCCCAAAATAGCTGTTTGACTGGGCTATCAAGAAAGATAGTGGCCTGATTATTTTCAATGGCTATCAATTTTGCTTCTGCAACAAAAAAATCATAGGTTGTCTGTTTTAGCTGAGCAGCGGAAAGTTCTAAAATTCTTCGCCAAAATTCTTGCTCTTTGTTCATTGCCTCCTCCTTTTCAAAAAATTATTCTCTATGTCGACTCTCATTTTAACATAAAAAGGACAAGTTTTCCACAAGTTGTGGAGAAAAATTAACAATGTTTATAAGACTTATCCACAGATTGTGAATTATCAGTAAAATCCCTATTTTTCAACATTTTAAGCTACTTTTAAAGGTGGAAAAGTCTGTTAGTTTGAAAAAAGAAAATAACAGCCCTATTTCAGGCTGTTTATAATTCTTTGATACTCTTCCTCGTTTTCAAAAGGAATAACGATCTTTCCTTTTGAAGAATTTTTTAATTGAATGGAGACATTGAGCCCAAGGATTTTTTTTAGTTTTTCTTCTTCTGAATGGGCAAAAATTTCTTTGTTCTTCTTAGTCTTTGACTTCTTGGTATTTTGTAATGAAAGCTCAAGAGCACGAACGGATAAATTATCTTGAATGATTTTGTCCAGCCAAAAAACTTGCTCTTCCTTTTTGAGTGGAATGAGGAGACGAGCGTGCCCTTGCGAAATCATTTCCTCTTTGACAGCGTCCAGCATAAAAGCTGGTAGCTGTAACAAGCGGACAAGATTACTGATGTAAGGCCGAGATTTTCCCATTATTTTTGCAATTTCTTCATGGGTCAGACCTTTCTCAATCAGATGCTGATAGGATTCCGCTTCTTCGATCGGATTGAGGTCTTCTCTTTGCAAATTCTCGATGATGGCTTGCTTCATCATGTCATCGTCAGACAAGTCTTTAATAAGGGCAGGAATGTTTTCTAAGCCAGCAATCTTAGCAGCTCTGAATCGTCTTTCACCTGCTAAAATTTCGTAACCAAATAAGGAAGATTTTCTCAAAATAATGGGCTGAATAATTCCATTTTCTTTAATGGAATCTGCCAATTCATTTATTTTCTCTTGAGAAAAGCTTTTTCTAGGTTGATAAGGATTTGTTCGAATGTCTTTTAGTGGTATGTATTGATAATTTTCCATTTGTATATAGCATAACACACCTTTACGATCGTGTAAAGGTGTGTTGACAATTATGTAAAGGCTTAGTTGTTACTTAAGTCCTGAGTTGATTTGGTCAATTTAATGGTTGTAGTGGCTTCTTTACCATCTCTAAAGTAAGTCACTTTCAACTCATCTCCCAGAGAGTGTCTGTAGAGAGCAGATTGTAAATCACTGGTTGATTCAACATCTTTATCATCAACTTTTGTGATGACATCGTATTTCTGAAGTTTATTTTCAGCAGGCATTCCTTCTTGTACAGAGCGGACAAGGATACCTGATTTTACAGATGAAGGCAGACGTAATTTTGCTAAGTCAGAAGTGGCGATATTAGATAAATCGAGCATTTGGATACCCAGTGCAGGACGAGTCACTGTTCCGTTTTTCTCTAATTGCTTGATGATATTGACAACATCATTTGATGGAATTGCAAATCCCATGCCTTCTACAGCAGTTTGACCATTGTGAGAGATTTTGCTGGACGTAATACCAATAACTTGCCCTTGGATATTGATGAGTGGGCCACCAGAGTTACCAGGATTGATAGCAGCATCTGTTTGCAAGGCAGTCGTCGAAATATTTTGGCCGTCTTCAGATTGCAAGGTTACATTTCTACCCAAACTAGAGATGATTCCCTGTGTAACAGAGTTAGCGTATTCTGTTCCGAGAGGGCTTCCGATAGCAATAGCAGTTTCTCCTACTGTCAGGGAGTTGGAATCTCCAAATTCAGCTACATCTTTCACCTTTTCAGAGCTGATTCTTACTACAGAAATATCAGAATAAACATCTGATCCTACCACTTCACCAGGAACCTTACTACCATCTGCTAGTAGAATATCGGGATTTTTTGCTCCATTAAGCACGTGAGTATTAGTAACAAGGTAGGCATATTTTCCTTCCTTCTTATAAATGACACCTGATCCCTCACTAGCTACTTGAGGATCACTGGTTGATTCATTATTGATCACTCCTTCTTGATTAGAACCGGTATAAGTAATCACCGATACAACTGCGTTTTGCACTTTTTTTACAGCCTTTGTGGTATCGGTTGTGTTTTTATAAGACGTTGATACAGTAGTTTTTGAATTTGAAGAACCAAGATTAGCCATTTTATTATTAAGAAATGCGGTGGCTAAATTTCCTAGGCTTCCGCCAATAAACCCTACAACTAAAACAATAAAAAGCAACAAAGATTTTTTAAAGAAATTTGAAGCGTTTTTCATATTTTCCTCCTTGATTACAATTGATGAAATTATAGAAATCTATTCTTAATTATAACTTAAAATCCACAAGTTTTCCACAACTTGTGGAAAACTTATAAAAAATGTTGATAGAGGTTAGAAAATACATAGATTCAACAAGTTTTCCATAAAAAACTGATGTGAATAAAGTGTGAAATCCATGTGGATATGATAGAATGGAAATATGAAAATAAAGCTTGTAACCGTTGGGAAATTAAAGGAAAAGTATCTCAAGGATGGGATTGCTGAATATGCCAAACGCCTGGGGCGATTTTGTAAGTTAGAAATTGTAGAATTAGCAGACGAAAAAACACCAGATAAGGCCAGTGAGCTAGAAAATCAGCGAATCCTCGAAAAAGAGGGAAATAGGATCTTAGCAAAAATCTCTGAACGAGAATTCGTAGTTGCTTTGGCTATTGAGGGAAAACAATTTCCTTCAGAAGAGTTTAGTTCGATCTTGAACGACATCACAGTTCGTGGCTTTTCTGATATTACATTTGTGATTGGCGGCAGCTTGGGTCTGTCTCCTGCTGTCAAAAAAAGAGCTAATCTACTGATGAGTTTTGGAAAATTGACCCTGCCTCATCAATTGATGCGCCTTGTTTTGGTAGAGCAGATTTACCGGGCTTTCATGATTCAACAGGGGAGTCCCTACCATAAGTAAATCTTGACGATACTAGATTTTTCTGATAGAATGAAAAGGTATCGGTCTCATAGCTCAGCTGGATAGAGCATTCGCCTTCTAAGCGAACGGTCGCAGGTTCGAATCCTGCTGGGATCATAATATGCATTACTCAGACACGAAAAATTTCGTGTTTTTTTATTATATTTTTGAGAAAACGACATTTCAGGAATAAAAAATGACATTTCAGGGAAAGATGACAGATTATTTGAAATTTTATTTATAATAGATCTTGTAAGGTAACACTTACGAAAAAATGTTTAGGAGAATCTAATATGAAAAATACTCAGAAAAACTTTAAAACAATCGCTCAATTCCCAGTCTTGAATGAAAAAGAACTTAAAGAAGTTCTTGGAGGAGATTTAAGAAATATCTTCTTAAAAATTAAATTTAAGAAAAAATAACATTGATAACTGAGGAAATGGAATTATGTTTGAATTATTTTTTTGGATATTGCAAGCCGCCATTGAAGTATATTTCACTATTGTTATATATGAAAAGATCAATAAAGTAAAATCTAGTTTTTACTTTACTTTTCTGTGTGCTATAGTCTTAATTTTATTACCATTACTCATATTAAATTTAGAATCTATATTTTCTTTGTCAAGGCATGTTCTGTATTTTACTACTGATTTATCCTCTTTTTTTCTACAGGTATTTTTATAAAAAAGAGAAGTTATCAACTCTTTTCTCTATATTTCTATCTCTTCTCCTTTATTTAACAGTTCAGGCTTCTACTACCTTTTTTTCCGTCATTATTTCCTCAATTACAGGGGATTCATTTGTAAAAGATAATTGGGCTGTCTTTTATATCATGATAAACAGTATCTCTGTTCTATTTATGCTTAAGTTTATCGACTACTTACCATTTTACGCATGTGATTTTAAAGAGGAGGTCTTTAAAAAGACAATTAAGAGAATTAATATTTTTTATGTTATAGATATTTTCATTTTAAATGTTTCTCATTGGTTAAGTGAAGACGATCATTTTAATAGTTTTAGTAGTATGCTAGCGACTATTTGTTTCTTGATCTTTATGACGACTCTTTTCTATTTGAAGGCGATTCGGGAAAAGTATGAAAAAGAAGAGGAGATTCGACAAAGAGAATTGGAACAGTTACAGCTGCAGCAGTACACAGATGAAATTGTTTCTCTTTATAATGAAATTCGTGGCTTTCGCCATGATTATGCTGGCATGCTGACCAGCTTTCAGACGGCCATCAATACTCAAGATATCAAGGAAATTGAAAAAATATATCAAGAAGTTTTAGTTGATGCAAATTTAAAATTACGCTCGGATAAATACACTTATTTTGATTTGAACAACGTTGGTGACTCAGCTCTCCGAAGCGTTATGACGGAGACTTTATTCAAAGCGCGTGAGCACCAGATTGATTTGACCTTCGAAGTCAAAGATTCTGTTGAGAAATTACCGATTAAGCTATTAGATGTGGTAAGAATGGCTAGTATATTGCTAAACAATGCTGTTGAAGGCGCAATCGAAAGCTATGAAAAAATGATTCATGTGACTTTAGTTCAACTCGATACGGAAATCATTTTTGTTGTAAAAAATTCCCGCAAGCAAAGGAAATTAGATTTAGAAGAAATTTATGAACCAGAGTTCTCAACGAAAGGTTATCGAAGAGGCCTAGGTTTAAATAATCTGAAAGAAATTTTAGAGAATTATGAATATATCATGCTAGATACAGAAATAAGTAAGTATGATTTCACCCAAGTATTAACAATTAAAAGAAGGAATAGTTTATGAGAATCTTAGCATTAGAAGATACCTTAGCCCACCAACTCCGCATGGAAAAAACTTTAGCAGAGATTGCTGAAGAAATGGGGCTCGACATCCAGGTAAAAATCACAGGAAAAATTCAGGAATTTAAGGACTACGTCGAAAATGAAGATGTCAATCAGATTTATTTTCTGGATATAGATATTAAAGGGGAAGAGACCAAAGGACTGGAGGTCGCTCGTTTTATTCGTCACCATAATCCATATGCTATTATTGTCTTTGTAACTTCAAAATCAGAGTTTGCGACCATGACCTTTAAATATAAAGTATCTGCTCTTGATTTTATTGACAAGGATATTAACGATGATTCGTTTAAAAAACGTATCAAAGATTGTATCATTTATACGAAAAACACCTTAATTACAAACACCAACATGGTTGATTACTTTGAATACAGCTATCGAGGCAATGATGTGCGCGTGCCATTTAATGATATTTTGTATATCGAAACCTCAAGCTCCTCTCATAAGTTACGGATGGTCGGAAAAAACTTTATAAAAGAATTTTATGGAACGATTGCCAGTGTTCAAGAGCAGGATGAGAAAACCCAACGTTTCTTTCCTTCCCATAAATCTTTCTTAGTCAATATCGATAATATCTGCGATTATGATAAGAAAACAAAGGAAATTATATTTTATGAAGGCCGCCGTTGCCCTGTTTCTAGGCTAAGAACGAAACATTTAAAAGAAATTTTAAAAAATAAATAAAAAACTGTTGACAAAGATTCAAAACCTGATATAATAGAATATGTTCTGAAAAGAACATAGATGGTCGATGGTCCGTTGGTCAAGGGGTTAAGACACCGCCTTTTCACGGCGGTAACACGGGTTCGAATCCCGTACGGACTATACTATCCGCCATAGCTCAGTTGGTAGTAGCGCATGACTGTTAATCATGATGTCGTAGGTTCGAGTCCTACTGGCGGAGTAAAAGAGTTTCAGGTATGCGAATTACCAATAATGAAGAGAGGACAATTGTCCTCTTTTTTTGTATGATATCAGGCAGAAATTTGATAAGTTTGATATAATAATTTTAGAAAATATGTTCAAGAGGTTTCTTATGAAATCATTAAAATTTCAGTCTGTTTTTGACATTATCGGACCTGTCATGATTGGCCCTTCCAGCAGTCATACTGCAGGGGCTGTGCGTATCGGTAAGATCGTATCCTCTATTTTTGATGATACACCGACCGAGGTTGAATTTCAACTTTTTAATTCTTTTGCAAAGACTTATCGCGGGCATGGAACAGATTTGGCTCTGGTAGCAGGTATTTTAGGAATGGATACGGATGATCCTGAAATTCCTAACAGCCTTGAAATTGCCCATAAACGCGGTATCAAGATTGTCTGGACTATTCAGAAAGATAGCAATGCTCCTCATCCAAATACGACAAAAATCACGGTTAAAAACGCCCATAAAAGCATCAGTGTAACGGGTGTGTCTATCGGTGGTGGAAATATTCAGGTGACCGAGTTAAATGGCTTCTCAGTCTCTCTCAGCATGAATACGCCAACCATTATCATCGTCCACCAAGATGTTCCAGGTATGATTGCCCATGTAACGGAGGCTCTATCACGCTACAATATCAATATTGCTCAAATGACGGTGACTAGAGAAAAAGCGGGTGAGAAAGCGATTATGATCATTGAGGTGGATAGTCGTAGTTGCGAAGAGGCTATCGAAGAGATTCGGAAAATCCCCTATCTCCATAATGTCAATTTCTTTAAATAGGAGAAGAGATGTTTTATTCAATAAAAGAATTGGTTGAGCAGGCTGATTTAGATTTTAATGGCAATGTTGCTGAATTAATGATTGCGACCGAATATGAATTGACAGGTCGGAAAAGAGACGAAGTTTTACGTCTGATGAGCCGAAATCTTGAGGTCATGAAAGCTTCGGTTCTTCTTGGGCTTGATGAGAGTAAGTCTCGCAGCGGATTGACCGGTGGAGACGCAGCCAAGCTGCACCACTATATCCAGTCAGGGAAGGCCTTGTCGGATTATACTGTGCTGACTGCTGCAAAAAATGCCATTGCTGTCAATGAATACAACGCTAAAATGGGGCTGGTTTGTGCAACTCCTACGGCTGGCAGTGCTGGTTGCTTACCAGCCGTGCTTACATCAGCGATTGAAAAATTAGATTTAACAGAGGAGCAGCAATTAGACTTTTTGCTGGCTGCTGGTGCTTTTGGCTTGGTTATTGCGAATAACGCTTCTATTTCCGGTGCAGAAGGAGGCTGTCAAGCTGAGGTGGGCTCTGCTTCTGCTATGAGCGCAGCTGCCCTGGTTTTGGCTGCTGGTGGCTCTGCTTTTCAGGCGAGTCAAGCTATCTGTTTTGTCATCAAAAATATGCTGGGCTTGATTTGTGACCCAGTAGCTGGTTTGGTAGAAGTTCCTTGTGTCAAGCGAAATGCCATGGGAGCCAGCTACGCCTTTATCGCAGCGGACATGGCTTTGGCCGGAATCGAGTCTAAAATCCCTGTTGACGAAGTCATTGATGCTATGTACCAAGTAGGCTCTAGCCTGCCTACTGCTTTCAGGGAAACGGCTGAAGGAGGGCTGGCTACAACTCCTACAGGCCGTAGACTTTCAAAAGAAATTTTTGGAGAATAAATAGTATCTTTGAGTAAGAAAAAATGACTAAATATATTTAGTCATTTTTTTATTATTTTAGTAAGCCCAAGCAGATAGTCCTTGTGCACTGTAAGCACGGTAAGCTGCTTGAATTTGATCTTCAACAGTTGCAGTAGATCCCCAACCTGGCATTGTTTGGAAAAGACCACTTGCTCCTGATGGGTTGTAAGCATCGACTTGTCCGTTAGATTCGCGAGCAATAATATTTTCCCATGTAGATGCAGACACTCCTGTCATTTCAGCCATACGAGCAGCTGCGTAAGAACCTACAGCACCTGGAGTATTACCATTTGCGAGTACGACGTCTGATGAATAGGCAGAGTAGTCTGAAGTTGCAGCAACTGCAGGAGTTTCTGTCGTTACTGGAGTTTCCGTAGCTATTGGGGCAGCTGGAGTTACTGGAGCTGGGACTGCTGGTGTCGCTGGTGAGACAGCAGGTGCTGATGTTGTTTGTTTTGCAACATCTTTCAAATCACCCAATTCCAAAACTTGTCCAGTCATGATAAAATCTGGATTTGAAATTTTGTTTAATTCTACCAAACGTTCAACAGTTGTTTTTTTACTTTCAGCGATTTCTGATAAGGTATCTCCAGCTTTTACTGTATAAGATTCAGCACTAGCAACAATAGTTGATGCAAATAGTGTTGCTGTAGCAATCGTTCCTGCTAGAGTCAATTTTTTCACTTTCATACTCATTTTAAAAGTTTTCTCCTTTAGTTATAATACTATCATACACATTAAATATTACTAAAAGATTACATTTTAAGCACGAATATTACAAAAATATTGAGATTTACACATAAAAATATTATTTTAAAAGGATTTTTAGTGTATTTCATTAGATCTCTAACAAAAATATTGCTATCAAACTTATACTATTCTTTATTTTTTTAAGATAAAGAGCAAGATACCGATCAGGAAAATAGAGAGAAGAGCAAGGTTATCAATCATTTTCCAAGAAAGTTGTCGATAGCGGCTTCTTCCTTCACCACCACTATAGCCACGCGCTTCCATTGCGATAGCTAAGGCGTCTGCCCGCTTGAAACTAGAAGCAAATAAAGGAATTAAGATTGGAATGATTGATTTAACCTTTTGAACAATCGTTCCTTCGCCAAAATCAACTCCTCGAGCCCTCTGAGCATTCATAATTCTCGTAGTGTCATCCATTAAAGTCGGTACGAAACGCAGGCTCATAGAGAGCATGAGACCAATTTCATGCGTAGGAACTTTAAAGACTTTGAGTGGTTTCAGTAGAGCTTCCACTGCATCTGAAAGGCTGAGTGGTGTTGTGGTTAAGGTCAGAAGGGTTGAAAAGAAGATAATCAAAACAAAACGGCTAAAGATAATCCCCGCTTGAGAAAGACCAAATTCCGTAATTTTAATGAAACCAAACTGGAAAAGTACCTTGTCTCCTCCTGTCAGAAAGAGCTGGAAGAGGGTGGTAAAGGCAATAATGAAAACCATTGATTGAATGCCCTTTAGAAAGAATGTCAAAGGAACTTTTGAGAGAAAAATCAGAGTAAAAACGAAAACAAATAGCAGCAAATTAGTGATGAGATTGTTGGCCCAGAAAATTAATAAGATAAAGAAGAACATGGCCAACAATTTACTGCGCGGATCCAATCGATGGATGATTGAATTTCCTGGGATATACCGTCCTAAAATCAACTTATCCATGTATCATCTCCTTAAATTCCTCAATTGTAATTGGATAATGAGAAAATTTCATTCCTTTTTCAGCTAATTCATGGGCAAATTTTGTGATTTTAGGAACCCCTAGCTGAATCTTTTCCATAAAATCGACATCTTGAAAAACCTGAGCAGGCTGGCCGCTTTTGACGACGCGGCCCTTCTCCAGTACATAGACTGTATCAGCAAAATCAGCTACATCATCCATTAAATGGGTTACAAGAACAATGGTCATTCCAGCTTGATGCAGTTTTTTAAAGAGTCCCATCAATTCCTTGCGTCCTGCTGGATCAAGTCCGGCCGTTGGTTCATCTAACACCAAGATATCAGGCTCCATTGCTAAAATTCCAGCAATAGCAACCCTTCTCATCTGTCCGCCAGAAAGTTCAAAAGGACTGCGGCCAAACAGTTCTTCAGAAATGCCGACAAGACTTAATTTTTCACGTGCTAAAGCCTCGGCTTCTTCTTTAGAGACACCAAAATTTTGCGGACCAAAGGCCACGTCTTTCAAAACAGTCTCATCAAAAACCTGACTTTCAGCAAACTGAAACACCAAACCGACCTGTTTACGAACTTGTTTAATGTCCTTGTTGACGGAATTTGAAGTAATGGTAACATTGTTGACTTGCACGCTGCCCTCACTAGGAGTCAGCAAGCCATTCAAGAGCTGTAAAATGGTTGATTTTCCGCTACCAGTGTGCCCAATCAAAGCCGTATAGCTACCATCTTTGATTTCCAAATCAACTTCAAAAAGCGCTGGACCCTCAAATGGAGTTCCAGCCTGATAGGTATAACTGACTTTATTTAGAGTAATTCCCATAATTGTTCCTGCAATTCTTTTTCAGTTAAATAGGTTTCTGGCAGAGTTAGCCCAGTTTGAATCATGGCAGCTTTGACCTGATTGACAAAGGGTTGATCCAAGCCCAAGTCTTCCAAATCAGGTCTGGAAAAGAGTTTTCTTGGTGTAGCAGTTGACTCAACTTGACCATTTTTCATAACAAGGACACGGTCACTAAGCGAAATCTCGTCCAAATCGTGAGTAATGGAGATGACTGTTAAATGATTCTTATCTTTAATTTCTTTGACAGTCCGAATCAATTCTAGTCGTCCTTCTGGGTCTAACATACTGGTTGCTTCATCCAAGATGATAATATCTGGCTGGAGCGCGACTACGCCAGCAATAGCGACTCTTTGCTTCTGTCCACCAGAAAGTCGAGCAGGTTCTCTCTCCTTAAAATTCTGCATGCCGACTAGCTCCAGAGCTTCATGGACGCGTTTCACCATCATGGGATAATCCATGCCTTGATTTTCCAGACCAAATGCAACGTCGTCTTCAACAGTGGCTCCAACAAACTGATTATCAGGATTCTGAAAGACCATGCCGATTTGGCGACGTTTTTCCCAAACATTATCAGCCGTCAATTTATCTCCAGAAATGATGATATCGCCACTCTCGGCTTCTAAAAGACCGTCAATCAAACGAACCGTAGTCGATTTTCCGCTGCCATTGTGGCCGACAATAGATAACCATTCTCCTTGTTTCACGTGAAACGAGACATCTTTTAAAATATAATCTTCAGACTTATGGTCATAGCGATAACTAAGATTTTTTACTTCAATGATATTTTCCATATTATTTAAATGTATCTTTAAAGAGATAGGCACTGCCCTTGAAATAATCATAGCCAGAATAAATAGTGAAAATCAGGGCTATGTAAAGGAGAATCTGACCGATTAAAGTCCAATGGAGCAGAAGAAAGAGGATGGCAAACATCTGCGTGAAAGTCTTGATTTTGCCTGGCATAGCAGCCGCTAGAACTGTTCCGCCAGTTTCTACCAAGAGGAGCCTCAAACCAGTGACAGCCAGCTCTCGGCAAATGATGATAGCTACTACCCAAGCAGGAGCCATTTTCATTTCAATCAGCATGATAAAAGCGGACATAACCAGCAGTTTATCGGCCATGGGATCGGCAAATTTCCCAAAATTGGTCACGACCTGCCACTTGCGCGCCAGATAGCCATCCAGGTAGTCTGTGATGCTGGCAAGGGCGAAAATGATTCCAGCTAGGATATGCATGGCTGGCGAATGCCCAAAAGTCAAAATCAAAATAAAGATTGGAATTAAGGCAATTCTGGCAAGGGTTAAAGCGTTGGGGATATTTTCTTTTTTCATCATTCTTCCTTTATGATTCAATTGTAAGGGTAATTATAGCACTGTCGCTGGTCAAGGTAGATAGGTCTATTTTCTGACTGCCGACAGTGACAGTAACGCCTTTTACAACTCCTAAGGTAATTGTATAAGTGGTATTGGGAGAGAGTGTCACTGTTTGGCTTGATTGGGTTGGAGTAAGGGTTGTACCTGCTGCCAAGTCTGTATTTGTCACACTAATCCAGCTTGAGGTGTTGCTCGCTGAGATTGTTAACTGAGTAGTTTGCGACTTACCACGATATTTTGCAGTTAAATAGTTTCCTTCTCCAGTGACTTCCAGCTTTTCTTTTGTTGAGCTAGAGTCTGTTGTGGAAGTCTCAGGTGGAGTTGAACTATCTTCGATACTTGAGCTCGAGACGAGGCTGTAACTATCGGAGCTGGCAAACTGCGGAGTAGTTGTATTGGCATATTGCCAAACGTAATAGGTGACAAAAATAATGATAGACAAGGCAACTACTAGGAAATAAAAGAGAGGAAGCGAAAAAGAACGATTTTTATATTTTCTGCTTCGAAATTCCTCGTTTTCAGCTAATTCAATTTCGTCATAAACGACAGTATTATCTGTGTCGTATGCCTCCAATAGAATCTGCTCGTCTAAATCCAGAGCCCAAGCGTATTTTCGTAGTAGGCTACGGATGTAAAAGGCATTTGGAAATTTTTCGTATTGATTGTTTTCAAGAGCCTTTAGATAGTCAGTTTTTATATCTGTTTTTTTGGCTAGATCTGCTAAAGTAAGTTTCTGGTTTACTCGAGCAAGTCTGAGTACCTCTCCTATCGTTTTTTTTCTCATACGGATAGTCCTTTTCTCTTAGACATTATTCTAACAAAATTTTGAAATAAACTTGGAACTATTTTGGGAAAATAGTAAAATCTGTCATATCACACTGGTCGATAAAGCGACGTCCGACTTTTAAGACGTCATTTAAAGTGATATCCTGTAAAATCTTAGGTAAATCAAAAAGATTCTCCCCTTTTAAATGCGGTTCATATTGGGTTGCCATGTATTCAAGAGAATTCAGACCATGCAGCAAATCTCCAAACATTTCACTTTTAATCGTATCTAGGTGTGTTTCTGTGACATCTGGATCCTGAGCAAATTTCCGAATAGCTGAGCGGAATTGATGAGAAATCCCTACTGGTTCCTGCGTGTCCATAGTTAGGATGACAAAGTGGAAATCCTTTTCTACCTCTACTTCAAGAGTGAGCGAATTGTCAATCTTGCCATTTTCATACAGGGTCTGGAAACGCTTGGAAGTCCAACCAAACATCATGGCAAAAAGCAATTTCAGGGCAATTTTATAGCGATAAAGCTCCGTATCCTGTATTGCATCTTTGCCACGAATACCAATCGCCAACTTAGGGCTGGCAACTTCCATCCGACTAGTAGCAGTTGAAACTACTGGCTGTAAGATGATAGGCTCTTTTTCAATCGTTTCAGTTAATAATTGAGGAGATAAGGTCTCTTGTGTTTGGACAATATCTTCAAAAGTAGACTCCAAATCAAAATTACCAATGACAAATAAAGTCATATTGGACGGACGATAGAAAAGCTCAAAGTTCTCTGTCAGATCTTCCACAGTAATATCCATGATTGACTCTGTCGTTCCGGCAATATCTTCTGCTAGTGGAGTTTGAGGGTAGAGATTACTCAAAGCACCAAAGAAGAGCCGATAATCTGGATCGTCTTGGTACATCTCGATTTCTTGCTGGATAATTCCTTGCTCACGCTGAACAGATTCTTTTGAAAAATTGGCTTGGGAAACGAGTTCCTGCAACAGCTTCAGATTTTCTGCTACACAGTTTGTCGTAGAAAACAGATAGCTGGTACGTGTAAAGCTTGTAAAGGCATTACTTTCTGCGCCAAACTTGGTAAATTCTAGCAGTAAATCCTCACCGTTTTCACGCTCGAATAATTTGTGCTCCAAAAAATGCGCAATCCCTGCTGGATAATGAGAAACTTGCTTTGTTTCACGTAAAACAACCTTAGTGTCAACAGAGCCAAAATGTGTTGAGATGATGCCGTAGGTTTCATTAAAATCATTTTTAGGGAGTAGGTAAACCTGCAATCCATTTGCTAGCACCGCCCGATAGATGCTTTCTCCCACGGCTATATAATTGATTTTTTCTAAACCTGGATTCTGCATTATTTCCCTTCCATAAAGTAAATCGCCTGTAATTTCAACTGCTGGGCTGCCTCTATAAGATCAGCTTTGCTGACATTTTCTAATGCTTTCAGCCAAGCCTCTAGTGACAGAAATTTTTTCCCTAGAACAGAGGACATGTAAGCACGCTCAATCAAGGTGTTTTGTCGATCCTGAGCCAGAAGTATTGAATTTTTCAGCATATTCTTGGTTTGTTCAAGTTCTTCATCTGTGAAATGCCCCCGCTTCAAATCTAGAATTTGGCGATTGATTAAAGCGACGGTCTTTGTCCGATTTGCTCGGTCAATTCCAGCATAGATTCGCATCAAACCAGAAAAAATATCAAAATTGCTAGAAATGGTATAGGCTAGACTCTCTTTTTCCCGAACATTGACAAAGAGCTTGGAATGAGCAAATCCTCCTAATAAGCCATTCAAAACAATTAGGGGCAGATGGCTGCGATCCCCATATTGACTAGAAAAATGGTAGGCCAGTTCAACAATCGACTGATGTACATCTCGTTGCTCCAGCTTTTCTCTAGTTATATTTGAATAGTTTTGTTGGTAGCTAAGCTGTAAAGGCTGCTCTCGTTCAGAAAACTGGAATTCTTGGATTTTCTCACGGACAGCAATCTCATTAAAATCACCGATGAAGAAAAAATCAATTTGATCCTGATTTAGCATTTGCTGAAAAGCAGCAAAACTAGTTTCAGCTGTTTCTTTTTCTACTAGCTCGATTGTTGCCACGCGTGGAATCCGCATTTCTGGTAAATCGTAAAATAAATTATTTAACTCTCTGTGAGCATGGTAGAAATGATTCTCAATTTCAGCTTCCAAGTCTGTTAAAACATTTCTCTTTTCAATTTCAAAGGTTTTAGTATCAAAAGCCTTTCCATTTGACAGAGGAAAAAAGAAACTAGCCTTCAAAAAATCTAGCATTTCATCTGCCAACACATTTTTTCGGCTCAAAAATTGATCCCGCACGAAAGAAAGATTGATATCCAGATAATGCACTAATCCCCGTCGTGAAAGGCTTGTCGAGTAATTAGCACCGTATAAATTTGCTAATTTTTCTCGAAAGGCTTGCGATGTTGGATAAAGAGCATTTGAAGTCTCTAGCATACTGGCCGTAAGAACCCGCCCGGCTATTGTTTTTTCAGACATAGGAGCTGAAAATCGCACTTTAATTTTATTAGTTTTAAATTTTTCTGATTGAATGAAGTGAAGATGTACTCCTTTTATGATTTCCATTGCGCTCCTCATACCGAATAATATAGACTTCTATTATAACACGAAATGCTGTTTAATGCTTTGTAAGGATCGGCAATTTTAGTGATTAAAGCGTTTTCTATTTTTCTAGTAAAACTTGTCCTTGAATGAGACTACCACGGAACAGTTTCCGCTTAAATTATGATATAATGACAAGGATTGAGGTGAAATATGGAATACAAATTATTTGACGAATTTATTACTCTACAGGCTCTCTTAAAAGAAGTGGGTATTATTCAAAGTGGCGGAGCAATCAAGTCCTTTTTGGCAGATCATCAGGTCTTTTTTAACGGCGAACTAGAAAATAGACGAGGGAAAAAACTTAGAATTGGAGATGTCGTCTCTCTCCCAGACCAAGAACTGGAGATCATCCTCCTTGCTCCAAGTCAGGAGGAAATTCTTGAACATCAAGAGGAGCAAGCAGAGAAAAAAAGAGTGGCAGACTTAGTTAAAGCCATGAATAAGGACTTGAAAAAATCTCAACCAGTAAAAAAAGAACAAAAGAAAAGAAAGCTCGAGCAGAAAAATAAAAAAGCTCCTGTTCGCTTTCCAGGAACCTAAGCCATGTGGTTAAAAACGCTGAAAATTAAACATTTTCGTAATTACCAGTCTGCAGAGGTTGATTTTGATCCTGGCCTTAATATCTTTCTGGGACAAAATGCACAAGGGAAAACCAATATTCTAGAAGCCATCTATTTTTTAGCCCTTACTCGCAGTCACCGAACCCGAACCGATAAGGATTTGATTCATTTCCAAGAAAAAAATCTTCAAATTTCAGGAATCATTGAAAAAACAACGGGTAAAATCCCACTTGACATCGAGTTGACACCAAAGGGGAGAATCACCAAAATAAATCATTTAAAACAAGGGAAATTATCCGATTATATAGGGGTTGTCAACGTTGTCTTGTTTGCTCCAGAAGATTTACAGCTCATTAAAGGCGCCCCTGCTTTACGTAGAAAATTTATTGATATTGAGCTTGGGCAAATCAAGCCCATCTACCTTGCTGATTTATCTAACTATAACCATGTACTTAAGCAGAGAAATGCTTATCTTAAGGCAAATGATAAGGTAGATGAAACCTTTCTCTCTGTTTTAGATGAGCAACTGATTGATTTTGGTTGTCGTGTCATGCAACATCGCTTAGACTTTATTGAAAAGCTAGAAGGTTTTGCTCAGGAAAGTCATAGTGATATTTCTCAAGGGAAAGAGAAATTGACAATCAAGTATTTATCCTCTGTTCCGTTTTCATGCCTCGAAGACTTGGAAGCTTTTTTTCGAGCAGGCTTATCAGAAAGTCGTAGACGCGATCTTTTCAAAAAAAATACAGGTGTTGGTCCTCACCGAGATGATATCAACTTTTTTATCAATGATATGGATGCCGGATTTGGTAGCCAAGGCCAACACCGTAGTGTTGTTCTATCTCTCAAGTTAGCTGAAATTAAACTAATCGAAAGCCTTACAAAAGATACTCCAATATTATTGCTTGACGATGTAATGAGCGAACTTGACAATATGCGTCAACTTAAATTGCTAGAAACTATCTCTCAAAATATCCAGACTTTCATCACGACAACCAGCTTAGATCACTTACATAATCTACCAGATGATATTAATATTTTTCAGATAAGTCAAGGCGTAATTAAGAAAGAAGAAAATATAGGTTTTACAAATGAGTAAAACAACTGTAAAGTGAATTTACAACTTTTGTAAACTAAAACAACCTTGTCAAGGAGTTGACAAGGTTGTTTTTCTTTATAATTCTATTGGACAGAGTAGTTTGGAGCTTCATTTGTGATTTGTACATCGTGAGGGTGACTTTCTTTCAAACCAGCACCACTCATCTCAATAAATTGAGCATTTTCATGAAGTTCTTGCAGATTAGCTGCACCGACATATCCCATACCAGAACGGATACCGCCCAACATTTGGAAGACGATATCTGCAGCGGCTCCTTTATAAGCTACACGCCCTTCAATTCCTTCTGGAACTAGCTTATTCGCTTCATTGACAGAGCCTTGGAAGTAGCGATCGCTGGAGCCTTTCTTCATAGCTGCGATAGAGCCCATTCCACGGTAAGTTTTAAATTTACGTCCTTGGAAGATTTCAGTTTCACCTGGCGCTTCGTCCGTTCCAGCAAACATGGAACCAAGCATGACTGCATTTCCACCTGCGGCAAGGGCTTTGACAATATCACCTGAATACTTGATGCCTCCGTCAGCAATGATGGTTTTTCCATATTCACGTGCAACTGCAGCTGCATCGTAGATTGCTGTTACTTGTGGCACACCGACACCGGCAATGACACGAGTTGTACAGATAGATCCTGGTCCAATTCCGACTTTTACTACATCAACACCGGCATCAAAGAGGGCGCGTGCACCTTCAGCAGTTGCAATATTTCCGGCAATCAAAGTGCGATCTGGGAAGTGAGCACGAATTTCAGCAATTTTACGTAGAACGCCAGCTGAATGACCATGGGCTGTATCAATAACAATGGCATCTGCTCCTGCTTCAAAGAGGGCCTCTGCACGTTCAAATGTATCTGAAGTGACACCTACCGCACCAGCAACTAGCAGACGACCAAACTCATCTTTTGCTGCATTTGGGAACTCAATCACTTTTTCAATATCTTTAATGGTGATGAGACCAGAAAGTCGACCGTTTTCATCTACTAAAGGTAGTTTTTCAATTCGGTGTTCTTGCAAGATTCTTTCAGCAGTTGCCAGATCAGTTCCGACTGGAGCTGTAACAAGATTTTCACTGGTCATGTGGTTGGAAATTGGTTGATTATAATCTGAAATAAAGCGTAAATCACGGTTGGTTAAGATACCGACTAATTTACGATTTTCCATCGTTTCAACCACGGGCACACCACTAATGCGGTAGCGCCCCATCAATTCATCTGCTTCAGCAATTGTATGATTAGGAGTCAGGAAGAATGGATCGATAATGACACCATTTTCAGAACGTTTTACCTTACGAACTTCATCAGCCTGCTGTGCAATAGACATATTTTTGTGGATGACACCTAGACCGCCGGCACGGGCAATGGCGATCGCCATTTGACTTTCGGTAACTGTATCCATAGCCGCAGTAATAATTGGGATATTTAATTTTAAATTCTCAGCAAGTTTTGTACTTAAATCAGCATCATTTGGCAACACGTGACTTTCAGCTGGAATAAGCAATACGTCATCAAAGGTAAAACCTTTTTTCAAAAATTTAGTGTCCCAGTTAGACATCCACAGTTTCCTCTTTTCTTATATATTGAGCAGGGCTCGTCTTTTTATTGTTAATATCATACCATTCTATAGGCATTTGTCAATGATTATTATGCAAAAATTAAAAACCATCTCTTTTGAAGGTAAAAGACGATGGTTTTTGATACAATCTGCTATTATTGTTCGTTATTTAAAGTAATTAATTCCCATTGCATTTTTGACTTCTGACAGGGTTTGTCCAGCAACTTGTCGAGCACGATCACTGCCTTCTTTCAGCATCTCATAGACTTGTCCCATGTCTTTTGCAAACTCGAGACGACGCTCTCTGATTGGTCCTAATTCCCGCTCTAAAATATCCAGGAGATAGCGTTTAGTTTTGACATCCCCCAGACCACCGCGTTGGTAGTGCTCTTTCATAGCTGTAATTTCAGCAGCATCTTCTGGCCGACCAAAAACATCCAGATAATGGAATACCATATTACCTTCGATTTTTCCTGGATCTTCAACTTTGATGTGGTCGGGATCGGTGTACATACTCATGACCTTTTTCTTGAGAGTATCCATGTCATCCGCTAGATAAATCCCATTGTTTAATGATTTTGACATTTTAGCATTACCATCAAGCCCTGGTAAACGCCCAGCTGCTTCATTTTCTGGATAGATGCCTTCTGGCTCCACCAAAACCTCACAGTCATAGGCATGATTGAAGGAACGAACAATTTCACGTGTCTGCTCAATCATCGGTTTTTGGTCATTTCCGACAGGTACATAGTTTGCCTTAAAAGCTGTAATATCCGCAGCTTGAGAGATAGGATAAACCAAAAATCCAGTTGGGATACTTTCTCCAAAACCTTTCTGAGCAATTTCTGTCTTGACAGTTGGATTGCGCTCTAATCGAGCTAAAGATACCAAATTCATGTAATACATTGACAACTCTGCCAACTCTGGAATCTGACTTTGGATAAAAATAGTCACTTTTTTCGGATCCAGTCCAGCTGCTAGATAATCTAAAGCTACATTGCCAATGGATTCTACAATTGTTTGTGGATCTTTCGCATGGTCTGTCAGAGCTTGTTGATCCGCTAGAAAAACAAACATCTCATACTTGTCTTGATTTTGTAAAAGGACACGGTTACGTAAGCTTCCTACATAATGACCAATATGTAATTTTCCAGTCGGACGGTCTCCGGTTAAAATAATAGGTTTTGTCATTGCTTGCTCCTCAATTAGTATTGCTCTCATTATATCATTTTCAAAGAAAATGCGGAAGAAGCTAGAAGAAAAAAGAAGAATCGCAGCTCAAAAAACAATTAATTGACAATATATTTACATTATCTTTACAAGATTGACAGCATGTTTATCTCTTAAAATAGTTTTTTATCCCATAATAATTTGAAAAAAGAAGAATTTTCTAGTAAAATGGAGGAGATTACATATATAGGAGAAAATCATTGCTTACAGTATCTGATGTGTCACTGCGTTTCAGTGATCGAAAATTATTTGATGAAGTAAATATTAAATTTACAGAAGGAAACACCTATGGTTTGATTGGAGCTAATGGTGCAGGTAAGTCTACCTTCTTGAAGATTTTAGCTGGGGATATTGAGCCAACGACAGGCCATATTTCTTTAGGGCCAGATGAGCGACTCTCTGTTTTGCGTCAAAATCATTTTGACTATGAGGATGAGCGGGTCATTGATGTCGTTATCATGGGGAACGAGCACCTTTACAGCATTATGAAAGAGAAAGATGCTATTTATATGAAGCCTGACTTCTCTGACGAGGATGGGGTTCGAGCAGCTGAGCTGGAAGGAGAATTTGCTGAGTTGGGTGGCTGGGAAGCTGAAAGTGAAGCTTCTCAATTGCTACAAAACCTCAATATTCCAGAAGACTTGCACTATCAAAATATGAGTGAATTGTCGAATGGCGACAAGGTTAAGGTCCTTCTTGCCAAGGCTCTTTTTGGTAAACCTGATGTCTTGCTTCTAGACGAGCCGACCAATGGTTTGGACATCCAGTCTATCACTTGGTTGGAAGATTTCTTGATTGATTTTGAGAATACAGTTATTGTCGTATCCCACGACCGTCACTTCTTAAATAAAGTTTGTACGCATATGGCTGACCTTGATTTTGGTAAGATCAAACTGTATGTCGGAAACTATGATTTCTGGAAAGAATCAAGTGAATTGGCAGCTAAGTTGCTCGCTGACCGAAATGCTAAGGCGGAAGAAAAAATTAAGCAATTGCAAGAGTTTGTGGCTCGCTTCTCTGCCAATGCTTCTAAGTCTAAACAGGCAACGTCTCGTAAAAAGATGCTGGATAAGATTGAATTGGAAGAAATTGTTCCGTCAAGTCGAAAATATCCATTTATCAGCTTTAAAGCGGAACGGGAAATCGGGAATGATCTCTTGACAGTAGAAAATCTTTCTGTCAAGATTGACGGCGAGACTATTCTTGACAATATCAGCTTTATCCTGCGTCCTGGCGATAAGACGGCTTTGATTGGACAAAATGATATTCAGACAACTGCCTTGATTCGTGCCTTGATGGGAGATATTGACTATGAGGGGACCATCAAATGGGGTGTCACAACCAGTCGTTCTTATTTGCCAAAAGATAATTCTCGTGACTTTGCTGGTGGTGAATCTATTCTTGACTGGCTTCGTCAATTTGCTAGTAAAGAAGAGGATGATAATACCTTCCTTCGAGGTTTCTTAGGTCGTATGCTTTTCTCTGGCGATGAGGTTAACAAGCCTGTCAACGTCTTGTCAGGTGGAGAAAAAGTTCGAGTTATGTTGTCTAAACTGATGCTTCTCAAGTCAAATGTTTTGGTTTTGGACGATCCGACTAATCACTTGGATCTGGAATCTATTTCTAGTCTTAATGATGGTTTAAAGAACTTTAAAGAGTCTATTATTTTTGCCAGCCATGACCATGAGTTTATTCAAACCTTGGCCAACCATATCATTGTTCTCTCAAAAAATGGTGTGATTGACCGCATTGACGAAACTTATGATGAATTTTTGGAAAATCAAGAAGTTCAGGCAAAAGTCAAAGAACTTTGGAAAGATTAATAAGTTGTCAATGTAAGTTGACAGAAGTTTACAGAGGCATGAAACAACGTTTCGGCCTCTTTCTCTATAAGAAACATGGAAAAAATCAGATATCTTTTTAAGAAAAATTGGCTTTATTTAGCTTCCTTCACCTTACCTTTTCTCATTATGTGTTTTGTTTATCTGAGTCAAGGTATCTACTGGGGTAGCGATACTTCTCCGCTACTTGGAGATGGCTTCCATCAATATGTCGTATTTGATACGACTTTGAGAAATATTCTTCACGGAACGGATAGTCTTTTTTACACGTTTTCAAGTGGATTGGGACAGAATTTCTATGCCCTATCTAGCTATTATCTAGGGAGTTTCCTTTCCCCCTTCGTCTACTTTTTCGATTTAAAATCAATGCCAGATGCGGTTTACTTGTTTACTCTTATTAAGTTTGGCTTGATTGGCTTGACAACTTGTATTAGCATAAAAGGGATCTTTAAAAAAATTCCAGAAACACTAATCTTGATTCTGTCGACCTCCTTTGCCTTGATGAGTTTCTCAGTTAGTCAACTAGAAATAAAAACTTGGTTAGATGTATTTATAGTAGTCCCCCTTATCATCTTTGGTTTACACAAGTTGATGAATGGACAAGGGAGAGTTTTATACTTTACAAGCTTGTCAATCCTCTTTATCCAAAACTATTATTTTGGTTATATGATGGCCTTGTTTTTAGTTCTTTGGTACCTCGTTCAGCTTTCTTGGGACTTTAAGGCTAGGATTCGGTCTTTTCCTGATTTTGCTATCGTGTCAATATTAGCAGGCCTTACTAGTTTAATTATGATTTTGCCGACTTATCTAGATCTGAGTTCACATGGTGAGACCTTGACAAAGGTTGAAGGCTTGTTTACTGAGAAAAGTTGGTATCTAGATATTTTTGCTAAAAATTTTATAGGAAGTTTTGACACAACTAAGTATGGCTCGATTCCTATGATTTATGTTGGTCTATTTCCTCTTATTTTAAGTATCTTATTTTTCACGATAAAAAGTATTAAGCTTCGCGTGAAACTGGCCTATATTTTCTTGATTGGCATTTTTATAGTGAGTTTTCGACTACAGTATTTGGATTTGCTTTGGCAAGGAATGCATGCGCCAAATATGTTTTTACATCGCTATTCTTGGCTCTTCTCACTTCTTATTATTTTGATGTCTGCAGAAACGCTCAATCGTTTGGAGGAGGTAAAATGGCGACAAGTATTCCTTAGCTTTCTACTCATTTCTTTTGGTTTTCTAGCCACTTTGCATTATAGAAAACACTATGATTTTCTTGGTCCTGAAAATTACATTTTTACCTTAGAGTTTTTCTTTGCCTATCTCTTAATCAGCTTCGCTTTTATTCGTTGTCACGTTAGGCAAAGGATGTTTACACTATCTTTACTGTTTTTTGTGGTTTTTGAGCTTACTTTAAACGCTTATTATCAGGTTGATGGGATTGCTAAAGAATGGGTTTTTGCAAGTCGTTCATCCTATTCGAAAAAGATGAACGAAATTGACAGTCTTATCAATTATAGTAAGAAAGAAAACAGAGATTTCTTTCGAACAGAGAGGCTTGATCCTCAGACTGGGAATGACAGTATGAAATTTAATTATAATGGAATTTCTCAATTCTCATCAGTCAGAAATACGCAAGCAAGCTCGACTTTAGATAAATTAGGGTTTAAATCAGCAGGAACTAATCTTAATCTCCGCTATCAAAATAATAGCATTTTGATGGATAGCCTTTTTGCTGTAAAGTATAACTTGTCTGAAAAAGACCCACAGAAATTTGGTTTTTCTGCAGAGAAGACTGAGCGGTCAATGACACTGTATGAAAATAATTATGCTTTGGGCTTGGCTTTCTTAAGTAATGATGTTTACAAAGATGTCAAGTTTACAAATTTAACGCTTGACAATCAAACAGCCTTTTTAAATCAATTATCAGGTTTGAATCATAAATATTATGAGCGAATTTCTATAGCTGGTAATGAGGAAAAAACTGAAGGGAAAGTAACTGCAAGCATCGAAAATGACACTCAATTAAGCTATGCTAGCGTCACTTATACAATTGAGGTGCCTGCAGGTAGTCAAGTCTATGTCAATCTTGCAGATCTTGATTTTTCAAACGATAATCAAACCGATGTCAATATCACTGTAAATGGAATCACGAATCGTTACCCGACTCATAATGTTTTTCCATTTTTAAATATTGGCTACTTTAAGGAGGCACAGACGGTTTCTATCCAATTTTCTTTTCCAGAGAATCGGACTGTTTCTTTTAACCAGCCAGAGTTTTTCTCTGTGGATGTGAATAAATATCAGCAACTCATAAGTAAATTGAAAGAACAAGAAGTTTCTGTGACGACAAAATCCAATACGGTAACGGTTGATTATCATGCGGATAGAGATAGTTCTCTCTTTTTCACCATTCCTTACGATAAGGGCTGGACAGCCAGTGTAGATGGCAAGAAGGTTCCGTTAAAACGTGCGCAAAACGGTTTTATGAAACTTGATGTGAGTAGAGGAGCGGGTAGAGTTACCCTATCATTTGTTCCAAGGGGATTAAAGGAAGGAACTGCAGCTTTCTTTTTAGGAATAGTTTTATTTTTCTTCTACGATAGAGTTCGATTTAAATGGAGCAAAAAACATAGAGATAGTTCAGCATAGCCTTTACATCATCAAAAAACTTTAGAATATAGGTCTGTTTTTACAAGTTCTTCAATAGTCTGTAATATAATTCATCAAAGTAATAAGATTCTGTAATACTTTTGCTTTAGGATAGATATATCACAGAAAAGGAGAATTCTAAACATGAATTTGTATTTTAAAAATAGAATGATGAGAGCAGGCTTACTCAGTTTGATGGCAGGAGCTGCTGCTTTGCTTCCGATTGTAGCCAATGCAGAAAGTTATACTGTCAAGTCAGGTGATACCTTGTCCGCGATTGCTGCTTCTCATCAGACGACTGTTGACAAGATTGCGCAAAAAAACAAGATTAGCAATATCAATCTGATTAGTGTTGGCCAGGTTTTAGAACTGAACGATGATGTATCTGAGCAGGTGACTGTTGAAAAATCAGATAAGGCTGAGCAATCTACTGTAAACCCAAGTTCTGACTTGAGTGCTGAGGATGCAGAGGCTAAGGAGTGGATTGCTCAAAAAGAATCCAGCGGCAGTTATACAGCGCAAAATGGGCAATACTATGGTCGCTATCAGTTGACTATCACCTATCTAAATGGAGATTTATCACCAGAAAATCAAGAGAAGACAGCGGATGCTTATGTAGCAGGTCGCTATGGCTCATGGTCGGCTGCTAAAAGTTTCTGGTTAGCAAATGGCTGGTATTAAAACTTTATTTAGAAATATGTTTATAGGGACTGGAATTTGCATTCTAGTTCCTTTTTTATAATTATTAGTACATTTTTGGTTGGGATATGATGTTTTGCATCAAGTTATTTACAATGCTGTAAACTTACTTGACAACTTGAAATACTCATCAGATTGAGCCAAAGGTTATCCGTTGTTCTCCTTGCTAAATCATGCTATAATAGACCTTGCTCAAGCGACCTTCAATCGTTGAAAGCACAGCACGACCTTCAATCGTGAAATAACGAAAAGATGGGAGAACATAATGAGTGATAACTCTAAGACTCGTGTCGTCGTTGGTATGAGCGGAGGTGTCGATTCATCAGTAACTGCTTTACTCTTGAAAGAGCAAGGTTATGATGTGATTGGCATCTTCATGAAAAACTGGGACGACACAGATGAATTTGGTGTCTGCACGGCCACAGAAGACTACAAGGATGTAGCAGCTGTTGCAGACCAGATCGGTATTCCTTACTACTCTGTCAACTTTGAGAAAGAGTATTGGGATCGCGTTTTTGAATACTTCTTGGCGGAATACCGCGCTGGTAGGACTCCGAATCCAGATGTTATGTGTAACAAGGAAATTAAGTTTAAAGCCTTCCTTGACTACGCCTTGACACTGGGAGCGGATTATGTTGCAACGGGTCACTATGCTCAGGTGAAGAGAGACCAAGATGGTCTAGTCCATATGTTACGTGGCAAAGACAACAATAAGGATCAGACTTACTTTTTAAGTCAACTGTCACAGGAACAATTGCAAAAGACCATGTTTCCTCTAGGGCATTTAGAAAAACCAGAAGTTCGGGAGATTGCTGAAAGAGCCGGCTTAGCCACTGCTAAGAAAAAAGACTCGACCGGTATTTGCTTCATTGGTGAGAAGAATTTTAAAGAATTTCTGAGTCAATACTTACCAGCCCAGCCTGGTCGCATGATGACTATGGAAGGCCGAGATATGGGTCAGCATGCAGGTTTAATGTATTATACCATTGGCCAGCGGGGTGGTCTTGGAATTGGTGGTCAGCAGGGTGGTGACAACGAGCCTTGGTTTGTGGTTGGAAAAGACCTTAGCCAAAATATTCTTTATGTCGGTCAAGGATTTTATCATGACAACTTAATGTCAACTAGTCTTGACGCTAGTCAGGTTCATTTCACAAAAGAAATGCCAGAAGAATTTACTATGGAATGTACAGCTAAGTTTCGCTACCGTCAGCCAGACTCTAAGGTGACAGTTACTGTAAAGGGTGACAAGGCAGTTGTCAACTTTGATCAGCCACAGAGGGCTGTTACTCCAGGCCAAGCAGTTGTCTTCTATGATGGAGATGAGTGTTTAGGTGGTGGCTTGATTGACAGAGCTTATAAGAATGGTCAAGTCTTGCAGTACATTTAAGTAACTACAAGAGGAACGAGAATGTTTCAATTTTTTAAGAAAAAGACTGATAAGAAGGACGGCCTTGAAACTCTTTCTGACTACAAGAAGCAGTATTTGCATGAGAAAACGACAGAATCTATAGAGGCATTGTTTAAGGTATTAAAGCAATCTAAGGTTTGGGTTCCTTTCAATGCCTATCTAATGGATGAGAGTGAAGGTCAAGAAGGTGTTCGCCTAAAACCCGATATTCTGCAAAAGGGAGATGATTATTTCTATCCCTGTTTCTCAAGCGAGCAAGAGATTCCAAAAGAATACTATGATCGCTTTTCTTGGTTGCAACTACCTGTAACAGACTGTTTATTTGCAGCAGAAGGCAGAGGGAGATTTCCATTAAGAGGGATTGTCCTGGATGCATTCTCTGAATCTGTCGAGATTGATAAAGAAGCTTTTGAAGCGATTCGCCAATCTTAGTTGCTTTAGATTGACAATTTCGCTCAATTTGCTAAAATAAGATAAGCAATACCTATGATGGTCAAAGCTCATGGATGTTGCAGGCTTTTTTGTCCTGCACTTCTAGAGACTTGGCCTTTTTTGGTGAAAAAATGAAGGAAAAAGAAATGACACACAATTTTACTGAAAGTTATGATATTGTCGTGATTGGAGCAGGGCACGCTGGAGTTGAGGCGTCTCTGGCTGCCAGTCGCATGGGATGTAAAGTTTTGCTAGCAACTATCAATATTGAGATGCTGGCTTTTATGCCCTGTAATCCCTCGATCGGAGGATCCGCAAAAGGCATTGTCGTTCGTGAAGTAGATGCTTTGGGCGGGGAGATGGCCAAGAATATTGACAAGAGCTATATCCAGATGAAAATGCTCAATACTGGCAAAGGACCTGCAGTTCGTGCTCTTAGAGCGCAAGCGGATAAAGAGCTCTATTCCAAAGAAATGCGGAAGACTGTTGAAAATCAAGAAAATCTGACTTTGCGACAAACCATGATTAATGAAATCTTGGTTGAAGATGGTAAAGTAATTGGTGTTAAAACAGCGACGCAACAGGAATATGCAGCTAAAGCTGTTATTGTGACGACTGGAACAGCCTTACGGGGAGAAATTATCATTGGCGACCTCAAGTATTCGTCTGGTCCAAACCATAGCTTGGCAGCCATTCCTTTAGCAGATAACCTGCAGGATCTAGGTTTTGAAATTGGCCGTTTTAAAACCGGAACACCTCCGCGTGTCAAGGCCTCATCTATCAATTATGATGTGACCGAGATTCAGCCAGGTGATGAAAAAGCCAATCATTTTTCATACACCTCTCGTGATGAGGACTATGTGAAAGATCAAGTGCCTTGCTGGTTGACTTATACCAATGCAGAAAGTCATGAAATTATCCAAAATAACCTGCACCGTGCTCCTATGTTTTCAGGTATCGTTAAAGGAGTAGGGCCACGTTATTGTCCGTCTATTGAGGATAAGATCGTCCGTTTTGCGGATAAGGAACGCCACCAGCTTTTCTTAGAGCCTGAGGGTCGTGATACGGAAGAAGTTTATGTGCAAGGGCTGTCAACCAGTCTGCCAGAAGATGTACAGAAGGATTTGGTTCACTCTATCAAGGGGCTAGAAAATGCTGAGATGATGCGGACAGGTTATGCCATTGAGTACGACATGATTATGCCTCACCAGTTGCGGGCAACCTTAGAAACCAAGAAAATTTCAGGACTCTTTACAGCAGGCCAAACCAATGGAACTTCTGGTTATGAAGAAGCTGCAGGACAAGGGATTATCGCTGGGATTAATGCGGCCTTGAAGATCCAAGGGAAGCCAGAGTTGATCTTGAAGCGTAGTGATGGTTACATTGGAGTCATGATTGATGATTTGGTGACCAAGGGGACTGTAGAACCTTATCGCCTCTTGACTAGTCGAGCTGAATACCGTTTGATTCTCCGCCATGACAATGCTGATATGCGTTTAACAGAGATTGGCCGAGAAATTGGTTTGGTAGATGATGAGCGCTGGGCTCGTTTCGAGATTAAAAAGAATCAATTTGACAACGAGATGAAGCGATTGGAATCCATCAAGTTGAAACCTGTCAAGGAAACCAATGCTAAGATAGAAGCGCTTGGCTTTAAAGCTCTGACAGATGCAGTGACAGCCAAAGAATTTATGCGGCGACCGGAAGTGTCTTATCAAGATGTGGTTCAATTCATTGGTCCAGCGGCAGAAGAATTGGATGAAAAGATTATCGAGCTAATTGAGACAGAGATTAAGTACGAAGGTTATATTTCTAAAGCCCTTGATCAGGTTGAAAAGATGAAACGCATGGAAGAAAAGCGGATTCCAGCTAATATTGACTGGGATGATATTGACTCGATCGCGACAGAAGCAAGACAGAAGTTTAAGAAAATCAATCCAGAAACGATTGGTCAGGCAAGCCGTATTTCGGGTGTCAATCCAGCAGATATTTCTATTTTGATGGTTTACTTAGAAGGCAAGTCTAGAAGCATTTCTAAAAATAAAGCAAAATCATAGCCATATTAACGTACTATCTTATTGATAGTACGTTTTTATATAGCTTACAGAATTGTAAATGTCTGTTTACAAAAGATCTCTTTTATATAGAGAAGCTTTTACAACTAATGTCAACTTTTTGTTTAATAAAATTTACAAGATTTACACATCTTGTAAATTAATTGTGAATGTTTATTTGAGAATAGATCCGAGATTTGAGTCTTTCTTGCTTTACAAGTATTCAAGGGCAGTGAAAACTCGCTTTTTTTAAGAAAATATGGTAAAATGGCGCAATAAGAGGTTTTTTAATGAAAAGAATTCGTTTTTCCCCGAGCCACTTTGCGATAGTGGGTTTTACTTCCTTTATCATATTAGCTATTTGTCTACGCCTTTTTGGTGATAGTTTGCCTATGCTGGTGTCTCTTTTCATAGTGCTGGTGCTCTTGGTTTGGCTATTTATACAGCAGCAAAGAGTGACCGAATTGGACGAGCTTGAGCAGATTCGTTATGTCAATCATCAAGCAGAGGGAAGTTTAGCTTCTTTGTTGGATAAGATGCCAGTTGGTGTGATTAAAATCAATGAAAATAGTGGAGATGTGGACTGGTTCAATCCTTATGCTGAATTGATTTTTACAACGGATGATGGGGAGCTAAATAGTGATCTCCTGCAAGAAATTATCCAGCTTGCTGCTTCGAAATCGGGTAGCTACGCAACAGTAGGAGATAACCAGTATTCTGTTTATTTTGATTCGGCTTCTAGTGTCCTGTACTTTTTTGATGCATCAAGTGAGTATGAAGCAACAGTTGGGCTCGTTACGACGCGACCAGTTATCGGTGTTGTCTCAGTTGATAATTATGATGATTTGGAAGATGCTGTATCAGATTCAGATATCAGTCATATCAATAGCTTTGTAGCTAACTTTGTAGCAGAGTTTTCTGAGCAATTTCATATGTTCTACCGTCGGGTAGGAATGGATCGTTATTATCTTTTCACGGATTATACGGTTTTGGAACAACTGATGGATAGTAAATTTTCGATCATTGATCAATTTCGGACAGAAGCCAAGAATCGAAAACTTCCTCTGACGCTTAGTATGGGCTTTTCTTACGGGGATGGTAAGCATGATGAAATTGGTAAGATTGCCCTCCTTAATCTTAACCTAGCTGAGGTCCGGGGTGGTGACCAAGCGGTTGTCAAAGAGAATGATGAGACCAAGAATCCAGTTTACTTTGGTGGTGGAACGGCTGCATCTGTCAAACGTACACGTACGCGTACGAGGGCTATGATGGCAGCTATTTCAGATAAAATCAAGAGTGTAGATCAGGTTTTCGTGGTTGGTCATCGCAATCTTGATTTGGATGCCTTAGGTTCCGCGGTGGGTATGCAGCTTTTTGCTAGCAATATCATTGAGAAAGCCTATGTTGTGTATGATGACCAACAGATGGGCTCGGATATCTATCGCTCTATTCAAAAATTGACATCAGAAGGCGCTGATTATCTTTTGCCGATATCGGAAGCTGTAAACCGAGTGACCAGTCGCTCACTCTTAATAATGGTGGACCACTCGAAGTTGGCCTTAACGCTTTCAAGAGAATTATTTGATCGATTTAGTCAGACGATTGTGGTGGACCATCATCGTCGCGATGAGGATTTTCCTGAAAATGCAGTCATCGCCTATATCGAAAGTGGAGCTAGCAGTGCCAGCGAATTGGTAACGGAGCTGATTCAGTTTCAAAATTCCAAGAAAAATCGCCTGAATAAAATTCAAGCTAGCCTGCTCATGGCTGGGATTATGCTGGACACCAAGAATTTTACCTCCAGAGTAACGAGTAGAACCTTTGATGTAGCCAGTTATTTGCGGGCTCGGGGTAGTGATAGTGTAGTCATTCAGGATATTTCTTCGACGAATTTTGAAGAGTATAGAGCAGTCAATGAGCTGATTTTGACAGGTAAGAAGCTTTTGCCAAATGTGATTGTAGCAGCGGGTGCTGAAAATGCCAGCTATGATACAGTCGTCATCAGTAAGGCGGCTGATACCATGCTTGCCATGTCGGGCATTGAAGCAACCTTTGTGGTCAGCAGGAATACTGAGGGTTACGTATCCATTTCAGCTCGTAGTCGCAGTAAGATCAATGTTCAGCGGATTATGGAGAAAATGGGTGGTGGCGGCCACTTTAATCTAGCAGCAGCGCAAGTTAGCGATCAAACAGTTGCTGAAGTCACTCAACGTCTAAATCAAGAGATTATGGATCAAGTGATGGATAATGAGGAATCAATAGAAAAGGAGAAATAAAATGAAAGTTATTTTTTTAGAGGATGTAAAAGGAAAAGGGAAAAAAGGGGAAATCAAGGAAGTACCTACTGGCTATGCTCAAAATTTCCTGATTAAGAAAAATCTGGCTAAGGAAGCCAATGCACAAGCTATCGGTGAGCTGAGAGGAAAGCAAAAATCTCAGGAAAAGGCTCATGCAGAGATGGTGGCAGAAGCACAAGCCATTAAAGCTAAGTTGGAAGAAGAAGCAACGGTTGTTGCTTTTACAGAGAAGGTCGGCCCAGACGGACGGACTTTCGGTTCGATTACTAATAAAAAAATTGCTGATGAACTACAAAAGCAATTTGGTCTAAAAATTGATAAACGGAATATCAAGGTTGATTCTCCCATTCGTTCGATTGGTTTGATTGATGTTCCTGTAAAGATTTACCAAGATGTGACAAGTGTGATTCGCCTGCGAGTTACGGAAGGGTAAAAAGAATTAAAGGAAGGATTCACCTATGGCAGAGATTGATGAGTTGCGAGCTCAGCCTCAAGATATTTTAGCAGAACAGTCTGTACTAGGGGCCATTTTCATCGATGAGAGCAAACTGGTCTTTGTCCGTGAATATATTGAGCCTGGGGATTTCTTTAAATATGCCCATCGGCTGATTTTTAAGGCCATGATTGACTTGGCAGATCGTGGGGATGCTATTGATGCGACCACCGTTCGCAATATTTTGGATAGCCAAGGAGACTTGCAGAATATTGGCGGACTGAGCTATCTGGTGGAGGTCGTTAACTCTGTACCGACTTCTGCCAATGCAGAGTACTATGCCAAGATCGTTTCTGAAAAAGCAATCTTACGCCGCCTGATTTCACGCTTGACAGAATCCATCAACCAAGCCTATGACGGTGAGAGACCATCAGAGGAAATCATTGCAGGAGCAGAAAAGGCTCTGATTGATGTCAGTGAAACGGCCAGCCGCAGTGGGTTTAAAAATATTCAAGATATTCTAAATCTTAACTTTGCTAATCTAGAAGCCCGTTCTCAGCAAACTACTGATATTACAGGGATTGCGACGGGTTACCGTGAGCTGGATAAGATGACGACTGGTTTGCACGAAGAAGAGTTAATCATCCTAGCTGCTCGTCCTGCGGTCGGAAAGACGGCCTTTGCCCTCAATATCGCCCAGAATATCGGGACCAAGCTGGATAAGACGGTGGCTATCTTCTCCCTAGAAATGGGGGCAGAGAGCCTGGTGGATCGGATGCTGGCTTCAGAGGGAGTGATTAATTCTCACTCTATCCGTACGGGGCAACTGACAGATGAAGAGTGGCAGAAATATACCATTGCGACAGCGAATCTGGCCAATGCTAGTATCTATATTGATGACACGCCAGGGATTCGGATTACGGAGATTCGTTCGCGAGCTCGTAAGCTATCTCAAGAGACAGGCAATCTTGGCCTGATTTTAATTGACTACCTGCAATTGATTACAGGAACGGGTCGTGAAAACCGTCAACAGGAAGTTTCGGAAATTTCTCGCCAGCTTAAGATTTTAGCGAAGGAGCTCAAGGTGCCGGTTATTGCGCTGAGTCAGCTCTCGCGTGGCGTGGAGCAGCGGCAGGACAAGCGCCCAGTACTATCTGATATTCGGGAGTCTGGGTCTATCGAGCAGGATGCGGATATCGTAGCCTTTCTTTACCGAGATGACTATTATGAACGGGCCGGTGAGGAAGAGGAAGGCATTCCTAACAACAAGGTTGAAGTCATTATTGAGAAAAACCGGAGCGGAGCGCGTGGTACGGTTGAGCTAATTTTCCAAAAAGAATATAATAAATTTTCAAGTATTTCTAAAAGAGAGGATGTATAGTATGAGTGATGCATTTACAGATGTAGCAAAAATGAAGAAAATCAAGGAGGACATCAAGGCTCACGAGGGGCAGATGGTGGAAATGACCTTGGAAAATGGCCGTAAGCGCCAAAAAAGTAAACAAGGTCGTTTGATTGAAGTTTATCCTTCTCTCTTTATCGTTGAGTATGAAAATGAAGGGGGGCAGCCGGGTGAAATTGCCAACACCTATGTGGAGTCCTATACTTACTCAGATATTTTGACAGAGAAAAATTTAATTCGCTATTTTGACTAAGAATAATAGGTGATTCCAGAACTTTGTATTGCTTCCTAGAGTTGGGTAAAACCCAACTTTGAGGAACAGTTCATTTCTGGGATTTTTCTTAACCTAAACATGCTATACTAAGGATGGTTAAGATCAGCCGAATGGTGTATCTGCGAAGGCATGAGCTAGAACTTACGAAAGCTCCTACATATAGAGAAAGGGCTGGTGAAAGAAATGATAAAAAATTTGGTTTTTGACTTAGGAAATGTCTTGATTGAATGGAATTCTGAAAAAATCTTGACCTCTTTCGAACCTGAGAAAGAGCGTCGACAGATTCTTAGACAGGCTATTTTTGATTCGGGTGTCTGGCATCAAACAGACAAGGGAGAGTTGAGCTTGAAAGAAGCCTGTGACGAAGTGCTAGTTCAGCTGGATGACTCCTACCATCCTGTTGTTCAGAATATCTTCTACAATTGGTATGAGGTTGTGGAGGTTTACAGTGGTTTACAGGAAAAGATTCGACTATGGGCTAATCAAGGTTATCGCATTTACATCCTGTCAACTACTTGCGAGATTTTTTACCGTATTGAAAAAGCTGGTTCGCTGCTCATCTTTCCACTGCTGTCAGGCTATATCCTTTCCTCAGAAGTTGGGGTTGTCAAGCCAGAGCCAGAGATTTATCAAAAGCTACTAAAAAAGTATAGTCTTGATCCGACAGAGTCAGTCTTTATTGACGACATCCAGGCTAACTTGGATACGGCAGCTGAACTGGGTTTTGAAACCATCTTATCCACAAGCGAGCCAAAGAATATCAGGGCTATGGAGTCTTTGTTGGCTACGAAAGGAGAGTTTGGCTAGTTGATGATCGTTTGCTTCACTTATCGTTGAAAAGTAGTGAGTCCAAGCTCCAATCTTGACATTTGCTGATGATTGCGTTATCATAATCCTATATATGGGAGTCTGTGTACAGTCTGAGAGGAAGTGTAAGCTTCGACCGCACCTGATCTGGGTAATGCCAGCGTAGGGAATTGTATTTGTAAAGACCTTGTGGTTTTGCTAAAATGGTGAATTATTCACCAATCTTTAGTTTACTGATGCATGCAACACCTTTTCCATATTGGAGAAGGTGTTTTTGTATGGAAAGTAAGGTGTTTATAAAGGGAGCTCGCTGTCTTTTTGTTTAAAAACCAAGTTATTTTCTTGTGAATTTTAATCCTATCTGTCTACATTATTCTCAGATGAAGCATGAAAGTAAGGAGGTGAAGAGATGAAAGCCAGCATTGCTTTACAAATTCTTCCTTTGTCACATGATGTGAATCGTTTGGCAGTCATAGAGGAAGTAATTGAGTTTTTGCAAAAACAGCCAGTGAAGATGGTCGTGACGCCTTTTGAGACCGTTCTAGAAGGGGAATGGGAGACCTTATTTCCTATTCTGCAGCAGGCGATTGAGCTTGCAGGCACTCAGGCAGACAATGTTTTTGCTAATGTGAAAATAAACTATGGAAAGATTTTAAGTATTGATGAAAAACTTGAAAAATATCCTGCGGCAGCAGATTAGCCTTTTGGGTATGCTGGGAATCCTTGTCATCTGGCAGGTCATGGGCTGGCTCAAGCTCTTGCCCAAGTTTATCCTGCCGACGCCTCTGGAAATCGGTCAGGCCTTTATCAGAGATGCGAGCTTTCTAGCAATTCATAGCTGGGCCACCTTAAAAGTAGCCTTGCTGGGGTTAGTCTTGGGTGTCATCTTGGCCTGTATATTAGCCGTGCTCATGGACAGCATGAGCTGGCTCAATGATCTGATCTACCCCATGATGGTCGTGGTGCAGACGATTCCGACCATTGCTTTGGCGCCAATTCTGGTTCTCTGGCTGGGTTATGGGATTTTGCCCAAGATTGTGCTCATTATTCTGACGACGACTTTTCCGATTATCGTCAGTATTCTGGACGGTTTTCGGCATTGTGATAGAGATACTCTGACTCTCTTTGAGCTTATGCAGGCCAATCGCTGGCAGATTCTCTTGCATTTTAAGATTCCAGCTAGTCTGCCCTATTTCTATGCGGGCTTGCGCGTCAGTGTTTCCTACGCCTTTATCACGACCGTTGTTTCCGAATGGCTGGGCGGTTTCGAAGGTTTGGGTGTTTACATGATTCAGTCCAAGAAACTTTTCCAGTATGACACCATGTTTGCTATTATCATATTGGTTTCGGTTATCAGTCTTCTGGGGATGAAGCTGGTAGCTGTCAGTGAAAAATATGTCATTAAATGGAAATAGGAGCTCAGCTCTGCTATTTCCAAAAAAGAAAAGAGGATTATAATGAAAAAAACTTATAAAATGTTGCTGGCAGGTTTGGCTGCCGTGTCTATCTTCGGCTTAGCGGCTTGCAGCAAGTCAGGCTCAGAGTCTGCTAGTAAGGATAAAAAGATTGATTTTATCCTAGACTGGTCACCCAACACCAACCATACCGGCCTTTATGTAGCTCAAGAAAAAGGCTACTTCAAGGAAGCAGGCGTGGATGTGGATATCAAGTTGCCACCGGAAGATAGCAGTTCGGATCTGATTATCAACGGCAAGGCACCTTTTGGTATTTACTTCCAGGACTCCATGGCTAAAAAACTGGATAAGGGCGCAGAAATCACAGCTGTCGCGGCCATTGTAGAACATAATACTTCGGGCATTATTTCCAAGAAATCTGCAGGGATCACAAGTCCTAAGGATCTGGCTGGCAAGAAATATGGCACCTGGAATGATCCAGTGGAGCTGGGCATGCTCAAAACCTTGGTCGAAAGCCAAGGCGGTCAGTTTGATGATGTAGAGAAGGTTCCAAATAACGATTCCAACTCAATTACGCCGATTGAAAATGGCTTGTTTGATGCAGCCTGGATTTACCACGGCTGGGACGGTATCATGGCTCAAACTCAGGGCATGGACACGAATTTCTTTTATATGAAGGACTATGTCAAGGAGTTTGACTATTATTCTCCAGTGATTATTGCCAATAATGACTATCTGAAGAAGAATCCGGACGAAGCGAAAAAGGTTCTACAGGCTATCAAGAAGGGTTATCAATATGCCATGGATCACCCTGAAGAAGCGGCGGATATTTTAATCAAGCATGCGCCAGAGTTGAAAACTAAGCGTGACTTTGTCTTGGCTTCTCAAAAATATTTGTCCGAGCAATATGCATCGGATAAGGACAAGTGGGGTCAGTTTGAGGCTAGCCGCTGGAATGCCTTTTATAAATGGGCCAAGAACAACGGCATTGTGAACAATGACTTGAGTGACAAGGGATTTAGCAACGATTATATAAAATAATGACAGAAATTAAACTTGAAAATGTAAGCTACGCTTATGATGAGCAGCAGATTTTGAAAGATATCAGCCTACAGGTGGAAGCAGGTCAGGTCGTAGCGATTTTGGGCCCTAGTGGAGTCGGTAAAACGACCCTCTTTAATCTGATTGCTGGGATTTTGGAAGTCCAGTCGGGCAGGATTGTCCTAGACGGGCAGGAAAATCCCAAGGGCAGGGTGAGTTATATGCTGCAGAAGGACTTGCTGCTGGAGCACAAGACGGTCTTGGGCAATGTCATCTTGCCCCTGCTAATCCGAAAAGTATCCAAAAAGGAAGCGACGGAGCAGGCAAGTCAGATTTTGAAGGAGTTCGGGCTCTTTGATGTGGCAGACAAGTATCCACATGAGTTGAGCGGGGGGATGCGGCAGCGCGTGGCTCTGCTGCGGACCTATATGTTCGGTCATAAGCTATTTCTTCTGGACGAGGCCTTTAGTGCCTTGGATGAGCTGACCAAGATGGAGCTGCACGCTTGGTATCTGGATATTCATCGTAGGCTAGGCCTGACGACTCTCCTCATTACTCATAGTATCGAGGAAGCTCTGGCTCTCAGCGACCGTATCTATATCCTGAAAAATCGGCCTGGACAAATCGTAGCAGATCTCCAACTGACTTGGTCAGACAGCGAGGATAAAGAACTGCAGAAGCTGCGATACAAGCAGGAGATTTTGAAGCTTTTGGGGCTGTAAGCTGCCTTTTTTCTAAAAATGACTTTAATCAAGCCTCTGGGCTTGATTTTTTGTAGAATAGTCTTTACTTTTGACTTTATTCATGGTACAATAGCCTTTGTGTGAAATAGCAGCAGGAAAGCATGAAGCTCGTCAACAGGTGTCTTATAACAAGTAACCTTGGCTGTTTAGGCGAAGGGCATCTGCACGAATCAGGGCTTTCTAAGTGACTATTTCCACCGAAATATTTTTATTTTTAGGAGGACATACATATGTCACGTTATACAGGACCATCTTGGAAACAAGCTCGTCGCCTTGGCCTTTCACTTACAGGTACAGGTAAAGAATTGGCACGTCGTAACTACGTACCAGGACAACACGGACCAAACAACCGTTCTAAATTGTCAGAATACGGTTTGCAATTGGCTGAAAAACAAAAACTTCGTTTCACTTACGGTGTAGGTGAAAAACAATTCCGTAACTTGTTCGTACAAGCTACAAAAATCAAAGGCGGAATCCTTGGTTTCAACTTCATGCTTCTTTTGGAACGTCGTTTGGATAACGTTGTTTACCGTCTTGGTCTTGCGACTACTCGTCGTCAAGCTCGTCAATTCGTAAACCACGGTCACATCCTTGTTGACGGCAAACGCGTTGATATCCCATCATACCGCGTAACTCCAGGTCAAGTGATCTCAGTTCGTGAAAAATCATTGAAAGTTCCAGCAATCCTTGAAGCAGTAGAAACTACTCTTGGACGTCCAGCATTCGTATCATTCGACGCTGAAAAATTGGAAGGTTCATTGACTCGCTTGCCAGAACGCGACGAAATCAACCCAGAAATCAACGAAGCACTTGTCGTTGAATTCTACAACAAAATGCTTTAATTTCTATTGGAAATTTATTCAGAAGCCGTTTTTGGCTTCTTTTTTATTCGATTAACAAAAAGAGGCTGGGATATCTTGTCCCAGCCTTTATTAGTTGTTGAGTTTTATAGCATCTTTAAAAGAAGATTAGCCATTTGTTCCGGGCTTTCCTTACTGCCTCGGGCGATCCACATCTGGTAGACGCCAAAGAAGGCATTAACGAGGTAGACGATGCCGTATTCCTTTTCGATTTGATTGAAAGCTTTATTGCGAAACCGTTCCTGTAGGATTTGGGAAAGTAAGGATTGGAGCTTATGGCGTAGGAAATTTTGGATTTCTCTAGTGCCGTTTTCCGTCAAGAGGGCAGCCAGAAGAGGCTCTTGGGTCAGGAATTGAAAGACCTCTGTGATAGCGACTGCTACATCTTCACGATTGTGCTCAAAGATGTATTCTAGTTGATGAAAGAGCCCTTGCTGATAGCGCTCAATCATATCATATTTATCTTTGTAGTGGGTATAAAAGCTACTGCGACTGATGCCAGCAGCTCGGGCCAATTCGACTGTCGTAATGTGGTCAAAAGATTCTTGATGCAATAAGTCAACCATAGCCTTCTCAATGATAGCCTTGGTTTTCTTACGTTTATTACTTTCTGTCATTTTAATCTTTCCTTTGTTATTGAATTATACAAAATTAGACAATGTGTACAAAAAAAGATTTTTCTGCTTGCCTTAATTTTTTTATTGTGTATAATCTATTATATCAAATTTTTAGACAATGTGTATAAAAAAGGAGAAAAGATGTTCAAAGAATGGAAAGCGATCTTCAAAAAACCGAAGATTATTGTAGTCATGCTGGGGGTTGCCTTGATTCCAGCCTTGTATAATGTGATTTTTTTGAGCTCTATGTGGGATCCGTATGGCAAACTTTCTGATCTGCCAGTAGCGGTGGTCAATCAGGACCAGAAGGCAAGCTTATATGGAAAAGACTTGTCCATTGGTTCAGATATGGTTCAAGATATGAAAAAAAATGCAGCGCTGGATTTTCATTTTGTGGATAAGGATCAGGCAGAGAAGGGACTGGAAAAGGGCGACTATTACATGGTGGTGACTCTTCCTAAGGATCTATCAGCCAATGCGGCTAGTATCTTGAGCAATCAGCCTAAGCAAGTTACGATCCACTACCAAACATCCAGTGGTCATAGTTTTATCGCCAGCAAAATGAGCGATTCTGCCATGACTTCGATGAAGCAATCGGTCAGTCAGAAGATTACAAACAGCTATGTGACAAGCCTTTTTGCGAGTATGGATAAGCTAAAAGGTGGACTTGGAACAGCCGCAGATGGCACAGCTAAATTGGCCGAAGGCAGTCAGGAACTGGCAAACGGTAGCCAAAAGCTGTCTACTAACTTGGAAAGTCTAGCTCAGTCTAGCCTCACTTTCTCAGATGGAGCCACAGCGCTGTCAACTGGTCTGGTAGCATACACAAATGGAGTGGCTCAGATCAATGCCGGCTTGCCGACTTTTACTAGCAAGATGACGGAATATACAGATGGAGTTGGGCAGCTTTCAGCTGGTGCCAGTCAATTAACCGCTCAGTCACAAACATTACTGAATGGAACCAACCAACTAACGGGCAATTCACAGGAATTAGTCGCTGGTGTGGAGCGACTAAACAGCGGTTTAGCAGAACTGCAATCATCTGTTAATAGTAGTGTTGCTGCTAATCAAGAAAAGGTTGCTCAGTTGACGACAGGTCTAGATCAGCTCAATACAGCTATTCAGAATGCCACATCGGGAACGAGCTTGCCAACGGAAACAATTGCGGCTTCTCTCACAACGATTGTGACCAATGCCCAGTCTTTGGCAAGTAGTGCGCAAAGTGATCGGGCTGCAGCCGTGGCCGCTTTAGAAGGCACAGCTGCTTACCAGAAACTTTCTGCCAGTGAGCAAGAAGAACTAAAAGCAGCTCTAGCAGGTGGTGCTGATTCTAGCAGTAGTGCAGCGGCAGCTATTGTACAGGAAGTCCAAGCTATCCAAACGAATCTGCAAGGACTGCAAACGGCCAGTGGTCAGGCAAGTCAGCTGTCGGCAGCAGCCAACCAAGTCCTGCCAGGTGCTTCAGCTATGATTAGTGGTCTCTACGGTGGCTTGGGTCAGGTAAATGACGCCTTGTCCTCTGCCAGCACTGGTTCAGCGACCCTTTCTCAAGGCATTACGGCTTATACAGGTGGCCTTTCTCAAGTAGCTCAGGGAGTAGCGGCTTATACTACAGGGGTCGACCAGCTTTCTCAAGGAGCGGCTAATTTAGCGAGCCATAATGACCAAGTGACTTCAGGAATCGGTCAAATCAGCTCAGGCCTCTCTCAATTAAATGATAAATCATCTACTTTGGTCGCAGGTATGCAAACATTATCTACAGGTGCTACTCAAATGGCAGATGGTTCTCAGCAGTTAGCGACCGGTGGTCTCACTTTAAGTAGTGGGCTGGGAGACTTGTCAGTCGGTGCCCAGACTCTAAATACAGGGTTGACGGATGCCAAGGGTCAATTATCTGAGCTTTCAGTGACAGAGGACAATGCGGCAGCCCTGGCTGGCCCTGTCAATCTGAAAAAGACAGATAAAGATCAAGTCGGTAAAAATGGTGTTGGTATGGCTCCCTACATGATTTCTGTTGCTCTTTTTGTGGCGGCGATTTCGACCAATGTTATTTTTGGCACGCTCCCTTCTGGTCAGGTGCCAGCTTCTCGCAAAGCTTGGCTCAAGGCTCGTCTGGAAGTCAATGGCTTGATTTCTGTTTTGGCAGGTATCTTGGTTTATGGAGCGGTTCATTTGATTGGTCTTGAGGCCAACTACGAATGGATGACGCTTGCCTTGACTATTTTAGCCAGCATGGCCTTTATGGCGGTTGTGACGACTCTGGTCACTTGGGATAGTAAGGTCGGGGCCTTTATCTCCTTGATCCTCTTGCTCCTGCAGTTGGCTTCCAGTGCTGGTACTTATCCGCTGCCCCTGACGGCGGAAATCTTCCAAATGCTCAATCCAATCTTGCCAATGAGCTATGCGGTGTCAGGACTGCGGGAAACGATATCGATGAATGGTCAAATCGGTGGGCAACTAGCCTTCCTGTCCGCAACTTTACTGATTTTCATGGCTTTAGGTACAATGGCCTATCGTCCTGATAAGAAAGAAATTATTTAAGATAGAGAAGAGCGCAGACTATTTTCTCTTCGAAAGGAACAACTTGGTTTTGTGAACAGAACCAAGTTTTTTTGTTTCACGTGAAACAGTAGAGAATTTTGCTGTGTAGATTTTCTCCACAAGTCTATGTTATTCGCTATGAAAATATGAATGTTTTGTTTTCTTTAAGTTTTCTTTAGCCTTGCTTTAAGTTTTCATCCGTAAAATGGCTCTAGTTACAAGAAAGACAGGGGGAGAATCCATGGCTAAAAAGACATTTAAAGATAAATTTCAACGATTTGAAACCAAATACATTATTTCCAAAGAAACTTTGGCCGATTTACTGACCGAGTTTGAAAGTCATCTGGTGGAGGATGAGCATGCTTACTCGACCATCCATAATCTTTACTACGACACCCCGACCTATCAAATGATTCGTGAGTCCTTAGAAAAGCCTTATTTTAAAGAAAAATTGCGCGTGCGGACCTACGATGAAAATCCGAAAGAAGACAGTCAAGTCTTTTTGGAAATCAAGAAAAAAGTGCGCAAGATTGTCTACAAGCGCCGAATTTCGACAGATTTAGTAGCTGCCGAGGCTTACTTGGAGGGCGATCACAGTAAGATTGAAGATTGTCAGATTCGTGAGGAAATCGACTGGCTGGGTCAGCGCTACGGTGGCCTGCAGCCCATGATGTATATCTACTACAATCGTTATTCTATGAAGGGGATTGAGGATCCCAATGTTCGGATTACCATTGACCACGATTTGACCTACCGCAACTATGATTTAAGCCTTTTGAATGGTCATTACGGGGAAAATCTTCTGCCGAATCATCATGTGATTATGGAAGTCAAGGTGCCAGGAGCCTATCCGCTCTGGCTGAGTGAGATTTTGGATCGCCATCAGGTCTTCCCAAGCTCCTTTTCCAAATACGGGGTTGCTTATAAGAAAACGACAGACTATAAAGGAGTTGTAAATCATGCTTAGTCACTTATTTTATGATATTTTTACCGATACGGCCGTAGATCCGGCTATGATGATGCTGGCTATCGGAGTATCCTTGTTTTTGGGCTTAGTCATTGCCAAGGTTTACCAGTTTAAGACAGTTTACAGCAAATCCTTTGTGATGAGTTTGGCGCTCTTACCGACCTTGATTGCAATTGTGATTTTCTTGGTCAATGGAAGTTTGGGAGCAGGGGTTGCCGTCATGGGGGCCTTCAGCTTGATTCGTTTCCGTTCCGCACCAGGAGGGGCCAAGGAGCTGGTGTCCATTTTCCTAGTCATGACAATCGGGATTGCCATCGGAATGGGCTATCTAGTCTTTGCGACCGTCTTTACCCTCATCATGTCGCTCGTCATGCTGCTGCTTGAAGTGGTCAATTTCGGACAGATGAAGCATTCCATGCGCCAGCTGACTATCGTCATACCAGAAAGTCTGGACTATGAAAGCATTTTTGATGATATTTTCAACAAAGCTGCCAATCATGTTGAACTGGCTAATGTCAAAACCTCTGATATGGGGAGTTTGTTCAAGATTAAATACATCATTCAGCTGAATGGTCGAATGACCGAAAAAGAACTCATCGATGCCCTGCGCACGCGCAATGGAAATCTAGAGATTGCCATTAGCCGCTATATCACGAAAGAAAATGAATTATAATTAGAAAGAGGCTAATCATGAAAACAGGCAAGAAAAAAATATTTCAGAAAATAAAACTAATGGTGCCCCTAGCGCTAATGACTGTCACCTTGGGAGCTTGTAGCGTGACCAGCCAGTCCAGCACTAGTACGAGTGCTAGTGCCACGACCACTCAAACAGCTACCAGTACGACAAAGACAGATACATCTAGCTATTTCACGGATCGTGATCAGGATGCTTCTTATGATGAGTCGACAGCGACCAAGATTAGCTTGAGCGGCTCTACAGCCAAGACATCTGGTGACGGAGCGAGCGTTTCTGGGTCCACAGTGACCATTACGGCAGCTGGAACCTATGTCCTCTCTGGTAGCAGTGAAAATGTGCAGATTGTTGTCAAGGCTGGCGATCAAGACAAGGTACAAATCGTATTGGATGGTGTGACCATGACAGGGACAGATGCAGCGATTGTGGTAGAAAATGCGGATAAAACCTTTATTACCCTAGCTGAAGGCAGCAAGAATAGCATTTCTGACTCGGCCAATCATACCAATACTGACTACGATGCGGCCATTTACAGCAAGGACGACTTGACCTTTAACGGCTCAGGCAGTCTGACCATCGAAGGAAAATACGGTAACGCGGTCGAGTCTAATGATGACCTGCGCATTACAGGCGGGACTTATACGATTAAAGGCTATAAGAATGGCTTGTCAGCCAATGATGCCATCAACATCAAGGAGGCTAGTCTGGATATTACCGCGACGGAGGATGCGATCCACTCTGATAATGATGAGGACACTTCGCTCGGAAATCTCTATATCCAGTCTGGGACCATTACGATTAATGCTGGCGATGACGGCCTTCATGCTAGCAATGCAGCGGTGATCGACGGTGGCACCATCACAGTCAAGTCCAGTGTCGAAGCTTTAGAGGGAACAAATGTTACGATTAATGGCGGTACACTTGATCTTTATGCGACGGATGATGGAATCAATGCAGCTGGTACGGCGACTGGGGCTGAGATTTTCATCAAGATTACTGGTGGTGACATCAAGGTTGAGGTCGGCCAAGGCGATACAGACGCCCTTGACTCCAACGGGGATATCATCATGACAGGTGGAAACTTAGCTATCACATCCACTGTGTCTGCCTTTGACTTTGATGGTAAGGCTACCTATACGGGCGGGACTATCACGGTCAATGGGCAAACCCGAACCGAAATCACAGCCGATGGCCCTGGTGGTGGCGGTGCCCAAGGCGGACAAGGTGGCGGTCCCGGTGGACATTGATTAGAAAAAAATCTAAGCAGAGATTGTGCTTAGATTTTTTGTTTAAATCGGCATAAAATGTACAAAAATGATATACTAGTCTCAATAATGACGAGGAGCAATACGATGAGAAAAACGGCTATTTTTGAAGATGTTGTTTCGATTATGACCCAAGATTCTGCAACTAAAAAGGATATTGACGGTGCGGATCCGACTGGTTTTCGCGAATGTATTTCAGACGATATGAGTGAAAAGGATTTTCTTTATCAGGTTCAGACTTATCTAGCTAGCTTCGGAGTTATCGGCCACGTAGCTTTTCGGGAGAAATATGCTAAACCAAAAGGTTTTGTTCTACGTTCAACAATCCAAGGACTTTATGTTGAGCAGGCTAATGCAGATACGAATTTGCAGGCGGGCGATCAAATTGTGAAACTGGATGGACAGCATCTAGAAGAGTTTTATAGGATGCACCGAGCGTATTTTACCAGTTCAACGCCTGAGCGAAACTACCGTGAGTGGAGCGAGTTGATTTCAAAAGCTAGGCAAGTGACTGTTTTGCGAGCAGGAGTAGAGCAAATCCTTTCAGTTGAGCCTAGCCAGAATCCTGTAGAGAGTCGATTTGAATGGAAAGAGTTAGAAAAGGGTGTTATTTATCTCCGTTTGGATGACTTTAGGAACGAGAAAGCCATCAACAAACTCTATCAGGAAGCACAAGATACTATCAAGAGGGCTGCTTGTCTGGTGATTGATGTCCGTCAAAATACTGGCGGGATGGACTCGCTGTATTTTCCCCTGCTCCACTATGCTCTTTCTGAGGGGCAAGTCTATTCTGACTTGGGTAGGACTGATGAAGGGATGGAAATTCTCTACACAGAGCGGAATGTTGACCTGCGTTTGAAAGATTTTGAAGCCTACGTGCAGCAGGAAGGGATTAATCAGGAAACGAAGGATTTGTTGGAGATAATCATGCAAGACCTGCAGGCCAATCGGGGCAAAGGCTATGTCAAATTTGGAGGCGAGGACAGGGAAATGTTTCCTAATGTGAAAGGAGGAAGCCATCCTGAGAAGATTTTTGTCTTGGCAGATGTCTACTGTGCTTCGTCGGGAGACAATTTTGTCCAGATGATGAAATGGTTTCCTAAGGTGACGGTTCTGGGGCGCCCGACTCTTGGAATACTAGATTATTCCAACTGCTGTCAGGTAGATTATGGTGACTATAGTTTGAACTTTCCAACTTCACGCGCTCTAGCACTTGATAAGGGACAGGGGATGACAGACAAGGGGATTGAACCAGACATCCTTATTCCTTGGACAGTTGAGCATCTGGAGCGGGATGTGGATTTGGAGCGCTGTTTAGAGATGATTCATGACTTTTAGATATCAAAAACGACCTTTTGTTTGGAGGTCGTTTCTTGTTTATTCGTCAATTTTGATAGACATCGTCTCCGTATCCACAGTCACTTGAGCACCGATGGTGATGGTAAAGAGTGGCTGAGTATGGGCAAAGTCCAAGTCATAGAGGACGGGAATTTGTTTGAGAATCGGATGTTTGTCCAAGATATAAAAGAGCAGCTCCTCTGTCATCTGGCATTCTTTTGGAAAGCGGCCGATGAGAAGGGCATGTGGGTTGGGATAGGCCTGAAGGAGGGCGGCAAGATTGCGGTCAAATTCCACATAATCATCTTCCTCCGCCTCTTCAACAAAGAGGACGTAGTTTTCATCTGTCGGGGTATAGGGTGTCCCACGCAGAAGTGAGAAGGTGGAAAGATTACCGCCGATAACAGTGGCTTGGGCTTGTCCGTGATGATAGACTTTCCACTCTGTTTCATGGAAGGTCAGTGAGGCATCGGGCAGATACCAGGCATTGTCGCCCCATTTTTCACTAGGAGTCAATTCATAAGAAGTCTGGCTGATGGCCTTGAGCCAGCTCTCGGTCTGATAGTCCTGCAGGGCATCCATCTTAAAGCTAGAGTAGGACGGTCCCATGTAGGTTTTCATACCAGTCTTGCTATAGATCGCGTTGAGCAAAGCTGTTGTGTCTGAGTAGCCACAGAAAATTTTAGGATTTCTAGCAATCAACTCAAAGTCCAGATAGGGCAAAAGCTCATTGCAGTTGAAACCGCCGATGGTGGCCAGAATAGCATCAACTGAGTCATCCGAAAAGGCAGCATGAATGTCTGCCACCCGACTTTCGATGGAGGCAGAGCCTAGTATATCATTTTCCAGATAATGCTCCGAAAAAGACACGGTAAATCCTAGCTTTTCCAAGCGCTCCTTGGCGGCTAGATTGGCCTCAAAGCCGCCAAGGCGTTCGATTGACGACGAGGGACTGACGACCCGAATGTGCATGCCAGATGTGAGTTTTTTCATAGAAACCTCCTTGTGATAAATTTTATAGAGTATCATAACATAAAGGCTATAGGAAGTAAAGGTAGGATTAGAGAGAATGACCATAAAAAACGGAACCAATCAGGTTCCGTTCTATTTTTAATGACTAATCTCAATACTGCCGGTGCTGGTGCGGGCGGTCAGCTTGGCTTGAGCTTGTTCATTGGTATGAATGACTCGATCGCCTATGAAGTCCTCTTGGTCGTGGCTGGTCTGCATGTCCTTGGGCAGTTCAATGTCACCTAGGTCTGTTTGCAGGTCCAGTGAGATGGCTTTGTAGGTCTCTTCGGCGAGATGGAGATCGATGGAGCCATTGCTGCTGGACATGTTGATATTGCCCTTGAGGGTCAGTTTATCACTAGTGATACTACCGTTGGAGAGACTGATTTGAGTATCGGTCAGGCTGGTTTGGATTAGCTCGATGCTACCGTTAGCACTTTCAATGCTGCCGCTCTTAATTTGGCTCTGACTGAGTTCGATCGAACCATTACTGAGATCGGCTTTTATTTTTTTGATTGTCAGGTCATTGATTGATAGGCTACCGTTAGCCAAACTGGCCTTGACCTGCTCCAAGTTCCTTCCCTTAGGTAGGCTTAGAATGATTTGTTGAGTCCTTTCAAAATCTCCATTTATCAAGCCCAGTAAAGAGCGTAGACCGCTGTTAATGTTGATAAAAAAGCTGGATTCCTTAATGTATAAACTACCGTTTTCAGCCTTGCTACTGATTTTTTCGGATGTCTTGCCATCTCCTTGATAATAGGTCAAGTGAACCTTATCATCGGGTGATTCTCCAATCACAACCGAGCGGTTGCTCAGGTCTAGATTTAAGGAATGGATATTGTCATAGGTTTCTTCTTGCTTGGCCATCTTGGTGCTAGTGGCTGAGCTCCTTACCAGATCTTGCAGACCACCACTTGCTAGCCCTGCCAGTATGAGGCCTAGACCCAGAAGACAGGCAGCTATAGCAATACTGAGTATGGTTTTTCTTACTTTAGACATGACGGCCTCCTTTCCGTGCCAAGACTTGGGCGAGTTTGACAAAGCTGAGTTTGATAAAGCGAAGGATAGGACCAATGCTGAGATAGAAGAGTCCAGCCAGTCCCAAGGCTAAAAGGCTCATACCCAAACTAAGGGCAAAAGCAGGAATCGAAGTGGTCATGCCGAGAGTCAGGCTGTCCCAAATCAGACTAGCCCCTAGGAGAAGCATAGCAAAGGTAAAGACGGCCATGACAAAAGCAAGGACACTAACGAGGAGGAAGAAAGTGAAAATCAAAGTCAAAGCCAAAATTAATAGAGGAATTGCTAGTGGAGCCACCAAGATGGACAGAATAGCAATCTGGACGATCTGCTTACTATTTTTGACGGAGCTAGCTTCTTGACTGTCTTCTTCTATTTTCTTGTCCAGAAGATTGATGATAATCTCGTGAGCCGCTTCTTTGGGACTACCCAGCTCAGCTATAGCTGCTGCCTCTCCCTCTAGACCGACCTCGTCAAAGTACTCGGTGAAGTAGTCCATGGCTTCTTGATAGTCTTTTGCTGGCAACTTTTTCAAATAGTTATCTAGTTGAGCTAGATATTCAGTTCTTGTCATGGCGAACACTCCCTTCGATAATGCCCTTAATCATGCTGGTATAAAGCTCCCATTCATTTTTGAGCCGAACCAGTTGTTTCTGACCTGTTGGGGTCAGAGAGTAATATTTTCGTTTTCGACCTTGATATTCCTGAGAGTAAGTTGCTAAATACTGACTCTTTTCCAATTTTTTCAGGATAGGATAAAGCGTGGACTCCTTGATATCGGCAATGAGCTTGATGGTCTGGCTAATCTCGTAGCCGTAGGAATCTTCTTTATCTAAAATCGCTAAAATCAGAAATTCTATCAGGGTAGAAGATGTAGGGAAATACATGTACTACCTCCTATATATAAAAATATTATATATAAACTTTCTACATATAGGATACCGCCTTTTGAACTAAAAGTCAAGCAATATATAGAAATTTTACTTATAGATATTGAAAAGGATTTCATCCTTGAAAAATAAGGGAAGTAACTCTTTTTCTCTTTATTTCCTTACAAGAACTTTACACAATTGATAGCTTTTATATTGAAATCTTTCTCTATAAAATGGTAAAATAATCTATGTCTATCTAAAAAAGATAAGAGTGAATGAAATGACGAAATATAAGACGATTTATAAGTTTGTAGGGCAGACATTGCTATACTTTGTGATTTTCGTAGCCCTGCTTTATTTCTTTAGTTATCTTGGTCAAGGTCAAGGTGGCTTTATCTACAATGAATTTTAATGTAAGAGAGTACTATACACATGTCAAATACAGCAATTACAGATATGATTGAAGCGATTGAGCACTTTGCTCAGACGCAGCCAGATTTCCCTGTCTACAATGTCCTCGGACAAGTCCATACCTACGGAGATCTAAAGGCCGACTCCGATGCACTGGCAGCCAAGATTGATAGCTTGGGGCTGGCTCCCAAGTCACCAGTCGTTGTTTACGGTGGTCAGGAGTATGAAATGCTGGCTACTTTTGTGGCCTTGACCAAAGCTGGTCATGCTTATATTCCTATTGATAGTCATTCAGCCTTGGAGCGCGTGACTGCTATTTTGGAAGTAGCCGAACCAAGCTTGATTATTGCCATTGCGGATTTTCCGCTGGCTGATACAGATGCAGCCATTCTCAGTCTGGAAGAGGTTCAAGCGGCTTACGCAGAAAAGACTGCCTATGAGATGAGCCATCCTGTAAACGGCGATGATAATTACTACATCATCTTTACTTCTGGTACGACTGGCAAACCTAAAGGTGTGCAAATCTCTCATGATAACCTGCTTAGTTTTACCAACTGGATGATTACAGACAAGGAATTTGCGACACCGAGCCGTCCGCAAATGCTGGCACAACCGCCTTATTCTTTTGACTTGTCAGTTATGTACTGGGCACCGACTTTGGCGTTGGGAGGGACTCTCTATGCCCTGCCTTCTAGTCTGACTCAGGACTTCAAGCAGCTATTTGAAGCGATTCTCAGCCTGCCTGTAGCAATCTGGACTTCTACACCGTCCTTTGCGGATATGGCCATGCTTTCGGAAGATTTTAACAGCAAAAAAATGCCAGGCATTACGCATTTTTACTTTGATGGGGAGGAGCTGACGGTCAAGACAGCTCAGAAATTGCGGGAGCGTTTCCCTGAGGCTCGTATTATCAATGCCTATGGCCCGACCGAAGCAACGGTGGCTCTGTCTGCAGTTGCCATCACGGATGAGATGCTAGCGACCCTCAAGCGTCTGCCAATCGGCTATACCAAGGCAGATTCACCAACCTTTGTCATTGATGAAAATGGGCAAAAATTGCCAAATGGTCAGCAGGGGGAAATCATTGTCTGTGGCCCAGCCGTATCCAAGGGCTACCTCAACAATCCTGAAAAGACAGCTGAAGCCTTCTTTGAATTTGAAGGGCTACCAGCCTATCATACAGGTGATGTGGGGACGATGACTGATGAAGATCTCCTACTCTACGGCGGTCGTATGGACTTCCAGATTAAGTTTAACGGCTATCGCATCGAGCTAGAGGACGTATCTCAAAACCTCAATAAATCCAAGTATATCGAGGCGGCAGTAGCAGTGCCACGTTATAATAAGGACCACAAGGTTCAAAACTTATTGGCCTACGTTATTTTGAAAGACGGTGTTGCAGAGCAATTTGACCGCGAAATCGATATTACCAAGGCTATCAAAGAGGATCTACAGGATATCATGATGTCTTATATGATGCCATCGAAGTTCCTCTATCGGGAATCTCTGCCCCTAACACCAAACGGCAAGATTGATATCAAGGGGCTGATTAGTGAGGTCAACAAGTCATGATGGATTTCTTGAAACAGCTTCCTCATCTGGAGCCTTACGGAGACCCACAGTATTTCCTTTATCTTATCTTGGCTGTTTTGCCAATCTTTATCGGACTTTTCTTTAAAAAACGCTTCCCAGTCTACGAAGCCTTAGTCAGCTTGGCTTTTATCGTCTTGATGCTGACGGGTCCCAGTCTGGCGCAGCTTTATGCCCTACTCTTTTATGTCGTCTGGCAGACGATTTGGGTTTATTCTTATAAATTCTACCGCAAAAAGCAGGACAGCAAGTGGATATTTTATTTGCATACAGCATTGGCGATCCTGCCCCTATTCTGGGTCAAGGTCGAGCCAGCTATCAGTGGCCATCAATCACTCTTTGGCTTTTTGGGAATTTCCTATTTGACTTTCCGCTCAGTTGGTATGATTATTGAGCTGAGGGATGGCGTGCTGACTGATTTCAGTCTCTGGGAATTCCTCCGCTTTATGCTCTTTATGCCTACTTTTTCTAGTGGCCCTATTGATCGTTTCAAGCGTTTCAATGAAAATTATCTCCAAATACCAGAGCGCGATGAGCTTCTGGATATGCTGGAGCAGTCGGTCAAGTATATCATGCTGGGCTTTCTCTATAAGTTTGTCCTGGCCCATATCTTTGGCCACATGATTTTAGGGCACGTCAAGACCTATGCCCTCTATACTGGCGGTTTCTTCAATCTGGGGACGCTAGGCGTCATGTATGTCTTTGGTCTGGATCTCTTCTTTGACTTTGCTGGTTATTCGATGTTTGCGGTGGCCATTTCCAATCTCATGGGCATCAAGAGTCCTAACAACTTTGACAAGCCTTTTGTTTCACGCGATTTGAAGGAATTCTGGAATCGCTGGCACATGAGCCTGTCCTTCTGGTTCCGAGACTTTGTCTTTATGCGCTTGGTCATGGTGTTCATGCGTAATAAGGTCTTTAAAAACCGCAATACAACTTCCAGTGTAGCCTATATAATCAATATGTTGGTCATGGGCTTCTGGCATGGTGTGACCTGGTACTATATCGCCTATGGCCTCTTCCATGGTCTGGGCTTGGTGGTCAATGACGCTTGGCTCCGTAAGAAAAAGACCATCAATAAAGAGCGTAAAAGCAAGGGACTGCCAGCCCTGCCTGACAACAAGTGGACCCAAGCGCTGGGGGTTGTTATCACCTTCCATGTTGTCATGTTCTCATTCTTGATCTTCTCAGGATTTTTGAATGACCTTTGGTTTAAAAAATAAAATGTAAACGAGGAAACTATAATGGATGTAAAAGCAGAAGTAATTGAAATTATTGACGAATTATTTATGGAAGATGTTTCGGACATGATGGACGAGGATTTGTTTGATGCTGGTGTTTTGGACAGCATGGGGACAGTAGAGCTGATTGTTGAGCTGGAAAACCGTTTTGACATCCGCGTGCCAGTGTCAGAGTTTGGCCGCGATGACTGGAATACAGCCAATAAAATCGTTGAAGGCGTAACGGAGCTTCGTAATGCTTAAACGACTCTGGCTGATTCTAGGGCCGGTCTTCTGCGCCTTGGTCATGGTTGCCCTGCTCTTTTTCTTCTATCCGCTTGAGAAAAAGCACGATGTGGAAGCAGAGAAGCGGGCAGCTGTGACCCTTACAGCAGAAACGTTCAAAAGCCGTAGCAAAAAAATGACGGCCCTGACAGATCAAGATACCCGTTTTGTGCCCTACTTTGGCTCCAGCGAATGGCTGCGCTTTGACAGTATGCACCCAGCTGTTTTGGCTGAAAAGTATGACCGCAATTACCGACCTTATTTTCTAGGACAGCGGGGGGCGGCTTCGCTCAACCAATATTTTGGGATGCAGCAGATGACCTCTGAGCTGGAAAATAAGACGGCTGTCTATGTCGTTTCTCCGCAATGGTTTACCAAAAAAGGCTATGATGCGGCGGCTTTTCAGCAGTATTTCAATAGCGATCAGCTAGCTGGTTTTCTTAGCTGGCAGGATGGTGGAGTAGGCTCCCAGTATGCAGCCCAGCGGCTTTTGCAGCTCTATCCCAACATTGCTATGGGGGATATTGTCAAGAAAGTTGCCGATGGAAGCCAACTGACTTCTTTTGAACAGCAGTATATCCATACCATGAGTCGGATTTATCAGCGGGAAGATGCTTTTTTCAGCACGTTTGCTGCTGGTAATAATGGCAACTATGACACGAAGGTTTTACCTCAGCTTTCCCGTCTTCCAGATGAATTCTCTTATGAAGAATTGGAAAAACTGGCTACGGCAGATGCTGTCAAGCAGACCAATAACAATGATTTAGGCATCGATAACGACTTTTATAAGAAGCGTTTAGCTAGAAAAATCAAGAAGTTCAAAGGCTTCCAATCCAAACAGTCTTACGAAAAGTCTCCTGAGTACAATGATTTGCAGCTAGTTTTGGAACAATTTGCCAAATCCCATACCAATGTTATCTTTGTCATTCCACCGGTCAATGCCAAATGGATGGCCTATACTGGATTGAGTGAAGAGATGTACCAGCGGACAGTTGAGAAAATTAAGTTCCAGCTGGAGAGTCAAGGTTTTACAAATATTGCTGACTTTTCTAAGGACGGCGACAAGCCTTACTTCATGCAGGACACGATCCACATGGGCTGGAATGGCTGGCTGGCTTTCGACAAGGCTGTCGATCCTTTTGTGTCTAATCCTCAACCTGCTCCGAATTATCAGATCAATGAAAAGTTCTTCAGTAAGGAGTGGGCTAATTACACGGGTAACTACGAGGAATTTGTCAAATAAGGTAATAGGCTGGAAGGAGAAGACATGATTCGCTTGGCGGAAATGCAGGATATCCCAGCGATTTTAGCAATTTTTGATCAGGCTAGGGAGTTTATGCGGACTATGGGAAATCCCAGTCAGTGGCCGGCTTCCTATCCGAATCATCAGCTGGTAGAGGAAGATATTCGGGCGGGTCACTGCTATGTCTTTGAAGAGGCTGGGCAAGTTGTTGGAACTTTTGCGTTCATCATCGGACCAGATCCGACCTACCAAGAAATTGAAGGTGCTTGGCATTTTTCAGAGCCTTACGGTACAATCCATCGTATCGCTTCAAATGGACAAGTAAAGGGTCTGGCTCATCAATGTTTTGACTTTTGCCTGCAGCAAATCCCTTATCTCCGCATCGATACGCATGCGGATAACCAGCCGATGCAAGCAGCCATTCGCCGCTACGGTTTTAGCCAGTGTGGTACGATTTATTTGCCAGATGGCAGCCCTCGCCTTGCCTATGATTACCATCAATAAAAAATCTGCTCAAGGGCAGATTTTTTTGCATTATAGTAAAACGTATTCCTCAATAACTTTGGCGACTCCATGCTGGTTGTTGCTTTTAGTGACGACTGTTGCCTCAGCTTTAACTGCTTCAGGGGCATTGCCCATGGCAACTCCCAGACCAGCCAGTCGCAGCATCGGAAGGTCATTGAAGTTGTCTCCAATCGTCATGACCTGCTCCAGCGGAATCTGGTAGTGTTTGGCCACTTCCAGAAGGGCCTGCTCTTTTGACACTTGTTTATGTGTGACTTCCAAATAGTTGTCCTTGGACAGGTAGAAGGCTGTATTTGGAAAATCCATCGTTTGCAGGTAGGCATGGAGCTGCTGGATAACAGCTGCATCATCAATCAACAGCAACTTATGGGCTGGGATGAGCACATCCAGAACAGGCAGTAGAATATTTTGAATAAGAGGTTGCTCACCTGTAATCTCGGCTTCAATTTGCACCCACCGATCCAAACGGTCAGCAATCCAATCTTTACCAGAGTAGAGATTGATGGAAACACTAGGAAACTTAGTTTTGACCAGTTCCAGAAAAGTGCGAATTTCTTTTTTATCCAATGGATGCTCGATAATGGTCTCGTAATCTTGCGGGTCACCCTTGATGACCAGAGCACCGTTGTAGCAGGCTAGTGGGTTATCACCCAGCCCTAGCTTGCGCGCAATTGGCTCCATGCCCAGAGGAGAGCGGGCAGAGGCTAGGACAAAGGGGATGTTTTCTTTTTTCAGCAAGGGAATCTGCTCCCTCAGCTGCGGATCTACTTGGTGCTGATCATCGAGAATTGTACCGTCAATGTCGCTGACAATCAAACGAATAGGTTGCTTGGTCATGGTTCTTCCTCCATAAGCTATAAAATGAAATCTTGTCGAACTAGTAAATAATGGTGACTTCCCCAGCCAGAAGAGCTTCTAGCTCAGGGCTAGGTTTTTGATCAGTGATCCAGTAGTCAAAATCGCTGATATTTCCTAAAATATAGGTTGACTCTTTCTTAACTTTGGCCTGCTCAGCCAGCAGAATCTTTGTCTTGGCCTGCTTGAGAGCTAGCTTCTTCAGATAGGTATCTTCCTGATCTTCAAAGCTGATTTGGCCATTTTTCAGACCTGCAGCTCCTATGAAGGCTAGATCAAAAGAAATATCTCTGAGCAGCTCGGCTTCATTGAGAGCGTAGTAAAAACGATTTCTCGGATAGAACTTCCCACCTAAAAGATGGAAAGCAACCTGCTCCTGATCGCTCAGCATGATGGCATTATCCAAAGAATGAGAAAAAATCGTCATCGGTTGCTGAACTTGCTGAGCCAGCTTGAGAATCACCGTTGATACATCAAAGAAATTGACCTGATTGGGTTTGAGAAAGTCCAGAGCCTTGTGAGCAATGGCCTTTTTTTCTTGGTTTAGTTGGCCGACACGGTCGTTGAAAGAAGGAATTTGCCGACCATTTTCCAAAGGAATAATCCCGCCATGGGTGCGTTGGACCAGTTTTCGCTCGCTCAAAATTGAGAAATCACGGCGAATAGTGTCCTTAGAAACCTGAAAATAATCCACCATATCCTTGGCCGCCAGCTGCCCTTTGTCCTCCAAAAGTTCCAGCATTTTTGAAAGCCGCTGTTCCTGATACATGTTCTTTATCCTTTCTTCATCTTTCTAAGATAATCATAATACACAGTTTAAGTTTTTGCAAGTATTTTTAATGATTTTTAAGTATTTTTATTAAAAATAAGAAAAGTTCTTTTGAAATTATGTTATAATCAAATGAAAATCAAGTAGGTAAGATGAGGGAAAGATGATATCAAGCAAATTTCAGCGACTAATGGAAGAAGATACAGTTGCTACTGCCAAGGTTCTTTTAGGCATGCAGTTAATTTTGGACGGTCAAGTCTTGGGACGAATTGTTGAAACAGAAGCTTATCTAGGTAAGCAGGACAGTGCCTGTCATTCTGCCGATGGACGCCGCTCCCCTAAAAATGAATCCATGTATCTGGCTGCCGGCCATTGGTATGTCTATCAGATTTACGGCCATCAGATGCTGAATCTGGTGACCAAGAGTGAAAATATCGCCGAGGCTGTCTTGATTCGGGCTTTGGAATTGCCAGATGGTCACCTTTTGGCCAATGGACCTGGAAAATTAACTAAATATGCTGGCATTGACAAGCGTTTTGACGGTCAGAGCTTAGCGGGGTGCTTGCAGCTAGACGAGGATTGTAAACCTGTCCAAATCGGGAGCCGACCGCGGATTGGAGTCACCTGCACAGACGCATGGCGGCAAGAGCCTTTAGGTTTTTATGTTGTGGGCAATCGCCATGTTTCTAAAATTGCTAAGAAAAATCTATTAGCCGACCAAGAAACTTGGCAGCAAAAAACTCCTGATGGAGAATCAGAAGTTTTATAGAATCTTGTCAAATTTTTCTATGTAAAAGAGGCTCATGGTCATGATGATGGTCAGACCGAGGAGGATGAGGATGGCTGGTGTCCAAGAATGGAATAAATCAAAGCTGTAGCCAAAGAGGCTAGGGCCGAAGGCAGCTAGGATGTATCCTCCAGTTTGAGCCAGTCCGGATAGTTGGGCCGTTTGCGCAGGCGTAGAGGTCTTGAGGGAGAAGGTCACCATGAGATAGGGGAAGAGGGCGCTGACAGACATACCAATGAGCAGATTAAGAATCAGCCAATAAGCAAAGAAATCTGTCCGAATCAAGAGCATGGTAATGCCGATCAGACCTGCCGCAGAAACCAGGCTAATCATGACCAGACGTTGACGAGCTTTCAAGCGCGCTGTCAAACTAGGAATGGTCATTGAAAAGGGCAGGCTAATCAGAGAAAAGACCGCTGCTAGTAGTCCGGTCGTATCAGTAGAAAGGCCAGCTTGCTGCCCCAAGGTTGGCAACCAAGTCATACTGGTATAAAAGAGTAGTGACTGTAAGCCACCAAATAAAATTAAGGCCCAGACTCTTGGATTTTTTAGAAGAGCTCCTTGCTCTTGCTTTCCTTGTTGTTTAGCCACCAAGCGATGGCTATATTTGACATTGGGCAGCCAAACCAAGAGAATCACAAAGCAAATCAAGGTTGATATCCAAATGAGACCTTGCCAAGAGCTCATTTGTACGATGGGAACAGCCAGAGCAGACAGAATCGTGATCGACAGCCCCATTGATGTGATATAAAGAGTCGTCAAAAGACCGACACGATGCGGCTGATTGGCCTGAATCAAGCTCGGAAGAAGGACGTTTAAGACAGCAATAGCCGCTCCTAAAATAATAGTTCCCGTATAGAGTAAGGGGAGATTAAACACGCGAATCAGCGAGCCTAGAGTTAGCACGAGTAAAACAAGAGCAAACAGTTTTTCCAAGCTCATCTTTTGCGCCAAGCGTGGAGCAAAGACTGAGCAGAGGGCAAACATGATCAAGGGCAGACTGGTCAAGAGGCCTAGGGAACTAACTGGAACCTGTAGCCCCTCAGCAATATCTGTCAGAACGATAGGCAAAACAGTAAAAGGAGTCCGTAGTGCTATCCCGATCATCACTATACCTGGAATTAAAAATGGTGAGTGTTCTTTTTTCATAAATAGTCAATCTCCTTTCGTACGTCAAGGAACGATTATACCATATCTTTTTAGAAAATGATAGGTGAATTGCGGCTTAGTCCATCAAGTCCAGAAAATAACGAGAAATCGTTTCTTCGTCAACCTGATTTCGTTGCTGCAGCCACCAGCTGACCGTCTCTACAAAAGTTGACGTCACATAATTTTTTAAAAAGTTGTCTGGCAGATGGCTCTTTTCCTGCAACAATTTCTGCTGGATCATGGGAAAGAGATAGCGCTCTAGCTCGATTTTCAAGCGGTTGATGAAATAAGTATTTTTAGCCAAGAGGAGGGTGGCTATCCGATCCTGATTTTTCCGAAAGTGATGAAAAATATGAGCTGTCGCTTCAAACAAATCGCGTCCTTCAGATCGCTCGATAAAGGTATGCTGAAAGAGATCTTGGCAGAGTTCCTCCAGCAGGGTTTCTTTTGTCTCAAAGTGGCTATAGAAGGTGGAGCGTCCTACATCTGCCAGATCAATGATTTCCTGAACGGTGATGCTTTCGTAGCTTTTCTGATTGAGCAGGCTGATAAAGGCTTGGTAAATGGCTGCGCGTGATTTTTTTACTCGTCTATCCATGGAAATTCCGTACAAAAAGAGCTTTTTGTCTGCTAAGAGACAAAGGGCATGAACTGGCTCTTGTTTCCTTTCTGATAATAGGAGATAATATAATTGAACAGAGTGTTCGGTATTGATTAGATTATACCATAAATCGTATTCTTTTAGGAAAATAAATAAGGAGGTTCACATGAAATCCAGTAGAAATATGACAATTGCCTTTCTCTTGAACTTTTCTTTTGCTATTATTGAATTTATTTTTGGCCTTCTCTTTCATTCTAGCGCTGTCTTAGCGGATGCAATTCACGACACAGGAGATGCTCTGGCTATTGGTCTATCGACTCTTTTTGAAAAGATTTCCAATAGAAAAGAAGACCGTAACTATACCCTAGGATATAAGCGCTACAGCCTACTGGGTGCTCTCTTGACCTCAGTGATTTTGCTGATCGGTTCGACCTTGGTTATCGTGGAAAATGTCCCCAAATTATTTGCTCCTGAGAGGGTGAATTATGATGGCATGTTGATTTTGGGGATTGTTGCCATTGTCGTCAATACAGCAGCTAGCAGAGTGGTCAGCCATGGACACAGTCACAATGAATCTATTCTTAGCCTGCACTTTCTTGAGGATATCTTGGGCTGGCTAGCGATTATCCTCGTATCTCTCATTTTGCGCTTCACCGACTGGTATTTCCTAGATCCGCTGCTTTCTCTGGTCATCGCAGGCTTTATTCTCAGTAAGGCTCTGCCAAAATTTTGGGAGAATATCCAGATCTTCCTAGACCATGTGCCCAGCGATGTGGATCTCAGTCAGCTTTATCAGGAAATAGCGGTGCTGGAAAATGTGCGAGCCATCACTCAGCTCAATGTCTGGACGACGGATGGTTTGGAAAAATATGCCATGCTTCATATCTGTCTGGAAAATCCAAATTTGCTGGCTGAAACGCAGGCTGTCCTGCGCCAAAAGCTTTTGGCTTATGGCATTGCCAAAGTAACCATTCAGACCGATGAAAGCTTGCAGGAACACCAAGAATGTTGTATTGGTAAAGAGTAGTTTAGAGCCCCAGAGAAATTCTGGGGCTTTTGTTTGCGGAAATAAAAAATTTTCCCAAACAGCACATAAACGCTTGTCTTTTATTCTTGTGTGTGATATATTTATAACATAAAGGTGTTAAATATTTCTAACATACGAAAGGAGTCTATCATGAAAAAAAGTCAAAAAATGGGTGGCCTCATTTTGATGGTTGCCACAGCTCTCTTTATTGATTTTACTGTTTTCCTTGCTCCCAGCAATCTCAACTGGCCAGCCAAATGGGTAATTGTCGGTTTGGTAAGTATAGGTCAGCTTATAAGCATCTGGTCTTGGTTTCACATGAAACCATGGCCTAAGAAGATAAAAGAGTTTCAAGAAAAGCAGGTCTATGATCTGACCATGAAATTTTATAATCTACTGACGCTTTCGGCAACCTCTATCTATACTGTCGGAATCTGGTTGTGGACTCCGAGCACCAATCCTCCCATTATAAAGTACATTGCTTTGGGAGGCCTCCTCGCTATCCAGTTTCTCTTTCTTCTATTTTTTGCTTTGAAAAAAGTCAAAGAAAGAGCAGACGAGCGCTTTTATGCCAATCTAGCAAAAGCAGCGACTTTGATGTTTGCCATCTGTATAGCAACTTTACTGGTGCTTGCAGGGATTAGTGCTAATGTAGGATCTATCACAGTCAATGCCGGAATATTTTTCATCATGATTGGTGTCTTGGTCTTGCTCTTTGGTTTTGTCTTCTTTTTATTTGAAAAGAGAGGTTAAAAATGGCCAAGGAAAGCAATATTATCACCAATCTCAAATCTGTCCGCGAATCCAGAGGCATGACCCAGCAGGAGTTAGCTGACCGCATTGGTATGCGGCGCGAAACGATCTTGCACTTAGAAAATAATCGCTACAATCCCTCGCTAGAGATGGCTTTAAAAATCGCTCAGGTTTTTGATTTGCGAGTGGAAGACCTCTTTCAATTAAAGGACACAGGAGGACAATCATGAAGACGGTTTTTGACTACCAAAGGGAAGGTGAAAAAGGAGAGATTCGCCGTTTTGTCCTGCTATCTACGTCGCCCAGACGCAAGGAGTTGCTGAGTTTTTTGAATCCAGAGATTCAGGCTGTAGAAGTGGACGAGCGAGCTATCGAAGAGCATTGCATGGCAAGCATCGATGATCAGGACTTTCTGACCAAGGCAGCCAAGATTTGTTGTGAGATTTCCAAGGCCAAGTCTGATTTGGACTTGGAAGCCGAGACCCTTTATATTTCAGCCGACACTATCGTTGTGGTAGATGGTCAGATTTACAATAAACCACAGGATTTAGCTGAAGCCGGCCAGATGTTTCGCTCTTACTTTGGCAAGAGCCACCATGTAGTGACCTCGGTCTGCCTACGTATGCAGGATTTTCTAGAAGTCTTTTACACCGTGGCGCAGGTGGACTTTGTAGATTATTACCCAGAATTAGAGCCTGTCATCGAGGCTTATCTGCATGAGAAGCGTCCGCTGGATAAGGCGGGTGCTTATGGCTTTCAGGAGCTGGATCCTCGCTTTATCCGCTCAATTACAGGTGATATGCACACCATCATCGGCCTACCTGTCGCTGAGACTAGCTATCGGATTTTTAGAGGTAGCAAAGGAAAAGAGTAAGGAATTGATTTCTATTCTAAAACATCAAAAAATCTCCCCACAAGTGATTATCCACTTTCTTAGGGAGATTTTTTCTATGTTTTGAAATGGGACTGGATCCTAGATGTTTACATCGCTCCAGCTAAATGGTGTGTAGCCAAGCAGCTCAATCCCGTCAATTTCAACGGATTTAATGATTTCTTGAACATTGTCTTGAATGTTCTTAGCTAATTGCGGATGGTCAGAAACTTCAGAGCAAGTCTCAATGACCAACAGAGGCTTGTGGTAGCGCTCATATAGCTCAGACATGGCAATCCGAAGAAGGACAGGTTGTGCAAGGCAAGTTTCTACATTTTTGCGGACATATTTGTTGGTAAACAAATCTTGGAGATTTTCCGCCGCATAATGTGAGAAAGCAACAAAGTCCACGATGCCTTCTCTTAAGGCGAAGACATCTTCTTCCGTAATACCCAGATCCAGCTGATTTCGCTCAATGTAGCGAAGGAAGTGATTTGGATAGTGTCCCTTGGTCTGCACATCTGTAAAAATGTAGTTTTTACGTCTGTTCAGCTCATGGCCCAAGGCATCGGTAGCTGAGTGATTTTCTTGGTGGGAATCACTATTGATGGTAATCAAACTACCGAATTGGAAGGTTGGATTGATGGCTTGACCGAGCTTAACCACATTTGCCGATGCGATTAACTGATGGTGAGCAGCCAGCCAAATTTGTTGTTCCTGGTTTTCTGTGCTATCAAAGTGTAGACCAGCGCCTAAGAATGGCAAATAAGACAGAGCGCTCATTTCTTTAAAGGTAATCCAGTAAGTGACTTTTTCTTTAAAGTGGGTCAAAACGGCTTCGCAATACTTTTCATATAGGGCAATCATTTGCCGGCTTTTCCATGCTCCGTATTTTTCATACAGATGGAGAGGGAAATCGAAATGAGACAGACTTACAATTGGTTCGATGTCATTCTCTAGCAGTGCATCGATAATTGACTCATAGAAAGCAAGGACCTTAGCATCGGGTCTCCGCTCTTCTCCAGTCGGGAAGAGGCGAGTCCATGAAAAGGACAGCTGGTAGGTATTGAAGCCCATTGTTTTAATTTTTTCAATGTCTGCCAGATAATCCTGTTTGCTAGAGCCTTGTTTGAACAAATCGTAGGCTCCTAGAGGAATTGTTCGATAGTCAACTGTTCCGTCCATGACAGAGAGACGATAGTCTTCACCATACTGGGGCAGGATGTCGGTGATTCCTAGACTTTTACCATTACTTGATAGAATATTTCTAATCATATTAGTTCCTTTCAGTATTCATTCGCTGCTTGTTCTGAGCTTATTTTTTCTGTCTCTTAGTAATCATGGCCAAGGTTGATAGATTCTGTGTGACAGTGGTGAACTCAGAAGCCATGCTTTGCGATTGATATACGGCAGCAGACAGGCTGATCGAATGGGCTCTCTCTGCACTGATTGATTGTTCAATGATCATTCTTTGTGACTGTGATTCAGCGATAGATAGACTGATTGAACGCTCTCTTTCCACGCTCATTGATTGCTCAATAGCGATACTTTGTGATTGCGATTCCGCAACAGATAGACTGCGTGACTGTTCTTGCTCTAGGCTGATAGACTGCTCAATAATCTTACTTTGGGCTTCAGATTGGGCAAGGTAAATGCTGAATGAATGATCCTGTTCGACGCTGATTGATTGTTCAACGGCTCTGCTGAGGATTTTAGATTCTGCAGTAGATAAACTAAATGATTGTTCTTGCTCCAAGCTGGTAGACTGCTCAATAGTATCTCTTTTGGCTCTAGATTCCGCAGCCGCCAGACTGTATGAATATTCCTGTTCCAGATTGCGAGATTGTTCCACCGCCGCATGTTGTGATTGTGATTCTGCGATAGATAGGCTGCGTGACTGTTCTTGTTCCAAGCTGATAGACTGCTCTACGGCCACGCTTTTCGCTTGTGATTCCGCCATAGACAGGTTAGTAGATACTTCATTTTCTAGGCTGATAGACTGTTCAATCGCGATACTTTGAATTTCATTTTCTGTAATAGATAGGCTTAGCGATGCCTCGTTTTCAGCACTGATAGACTGTTCAATTGCCCGACTTAAGGCTTCGGATTCCGCCACAGACAGGCTGATAGACGCTTCATTTTCTGCACTAATTGATAACTCGATCGCTTGACTTAGTGCTTCAGACTCTACGATAGATAAGCTCGTAGACACTTCGTTTTCCGTGATAATAGACTGTTCAATAGCTTTATCTAAGACTTGGGATTTCTCTACAGACAAGCTGGTAGATGCTTCGATTTCTGCGCTGATGGATTCTTGGACTGCAATGCTTTGCGAAACTGACTCTGCTACAGATAGGCTAGTAGATGCTTCCAATTCCGCGCTGATAGATTCTTGGATGGCAACGCTCTGAGAAATAGACTCAGCTACGGACAAGCTAGTAGACGCTTCGATTTCTGCACTGATCGATTCTTGGACTGCAATGCTTTGAGAAACGGACTCCGCCACGGACAAGCTAGTAGACACTTCGATTTCTGCACTGATCGATTCTTGGATAGCGATACTTTGGGAAACTGATTCCGCCAACGACAAGCTAGTAGATGCTTCCAATTCCGCGCTGATTGATTCTTGGATGGCAATGCTTTGAGACACAGACTCGGCTACAGATAAGCTGATAGACGCTTCGATTTCCGCGCTGATTGATTCTTGAATGGCAATGCTTTGAGACACAGACTCAGCTACGGACAGGCTAAGCGACACTTCCGCCTCCGCACTGATCGATTCTTGGATGGCAATGCTTTGAGAAACCGACTCAGCAATAGACAAGCTGGTAGATGCTTCGTTCTCCGCACTGATTGATTCTTGAATCGCGATACTTTGAGAAACCGACTCAGCAATAGATAAGCTGATAGACGCTTCGATTTCCGCGCTGATAGATTCTTGGATAGCAATGCTTTGAGAAATAGATTCGGCTACGGACAAGCTGATAGACGCTTCGATTTCTGCGCTGATTGATTCTTGGATGGCAAGGCTTTGAGAAATAGATTCGGCTACGGACAAGCTGATAGACGCTTCGATTTCCGCGCTGATAGATTCTTGGATGGCAATGCTTTGCGCCACAGACTCCGCCACGGACAAGCTGTTAGACGCTTCGATTTCTGCGCTGATTGATTCTTGGATGGCAATGCTTTGAGAAATAGACTCTGCCACCGACAAGCTGGTAGACGCTTCGATTTCTGCGCTGATTGATTCTTGGATCGCGATGCTTTGAGAAACGGACTCTGCTATAGATAAGCTGGTAGATGCTTCGAATTCCGCGCTGATAGATTCTTGGATGGCAATGCTTTGCGCCACAGACTCAGCAGCAGACAGACTCAGCGATGCTTCGTTGTCCGCACTGAGAGACTCTTCAGCGGACATGCTTTGAGATACAGATTCGAAAATTGATAAGCTCAGCGACGCTCTATTTTCTTCAAGGATTGATTGCTCGAAGGCATAACTTTGCGCAATTGACAAGCTAGCAGAAGTATCCGTTTCCTTGCTGTCAGATTGCCCAACTTCCAAACTTTGTGTCTGTGATTCGGTTACTTCTAAACTACGAGAAGCCTTTTTACTTTCTATACTTAATGATAGAGATATTGAATCAGCAGTGCTCTTCAAGCCCCTCTTTTTCATAGAATCTGAAGAAATGCTTGTCTCAGCAGATTCTGTCGTGCTAGCTGCCTGGCTTTTCGCTGCCATTTTTTCTTGCTCCAGACTAGCTTCACTTTCTACAGCTGGAGATTCGTCTACTTCTTCTCCACCGATATTCATAACATCCAAGCGGTCGTAGTATTGGATCGATTCCAAAGCTTTCTCAATGAGGAAATTTTCTCTATCTTCTGGGTTCACACTGACTTGTGGGTTACTTCCTTCATTGTTATGAACCGCAGAAGTGGATGATTCGTCCTCTTCTCCTTTTATAAGACGCTTAAAGCCACCTAAAAAATTACGAAACATACCTTTGTTCTCATCATTATTTGGCATGGACATACTCTCCCTAATTTTAGTAATAATACTATTATAAAGGCTAGTAGAGCATCTGTCAAAGTTTATTGCATTAAAATGAAGATTTTCAAAAGTAAGGGTTTTCTTGGAATTTTATAAGAGTTTTTCGCCGAATTTTATCCATCTTTGCTCTCTTTTTTGAAGGATTTGAAGTCGATAGAAACAATATCTTCGAAATAATGATATAATATGAGAAGTTATGATTGTATTCCGTTTATTCAATCCTAATACAAGGAGAGCAGTTATAGAGGGGTTAAGAATATAGACGAGTAGACCATATTTTAAGGAAATCCGAATGAAGCTATTGAAAGCTTGCAAACTTAAAAGAATATGAGAGAAAAGCGGTTGGAAATGCTTTAAGTGATATTAGTAAGAAATTTCCAGAGTTGCTTAAAATTGAGCTTGATAGCTGGAACTTAGAAAGTAAAGTGATAAGACGGGTTTACAAGTTAGCAAGTAAATTGATTGTCTGAAAAATTTGAATTTATTAAGGTGGGCATATGAAAGAAAAAAGACCTGATTTTGGAGAGATAAAATCATTTGAAGAATTTAATAGATACTATTGGTATCGAGAAGAACTTTCACAAATTTGTAAGTCCCTTGGATTAGAGTATAGATGTACGAAGCAAGAATTGAACTATATTATCGAACAGTATTTTAAGGGAAATAAAATAGAAAAATTTTTGAGTAAAGGAAACAAAAGTCAAGCCGAAGTTATCACCTTGGAGACTCCGTTACTTAACTGTGGTTTTTCTTTTAACCAAAAATTTCGAGATTATTTTTCAGCTGTAACAGGCATTAGTCCCTTTAAATTTAGTGCTGATATGGCAACGGCTTGGCGAAAAGTAAAAAGGGATAAAGATATAACATTCACTATTCAAGATATGATTAAAATATATTATGGTGAGTCAGATTATGCAAAGTATGATAGTTCGGCTTGCCAATGGAATCAGTTTCTAAAAGACTTTTGTTTAGATGAATTGAGCGATTGTTATTCTAACAAGTTAAAAGTTGCAGCTATTCTCTGGAAAGAAGTTAGAAACTCGATACATGAAAAAGTTTACTCACGGGAACTTTTAAAAAAGTATGAATCTAAAGTAGAGGAATACCGTAAGTAAATAGATTCCAGCTTGTCGAGCTGAATAAAGCTGGACGGCATTAATTTATATGCTGCTTTATCATAACACATAATAAAATAGATGTTGGAGCGAGCATAGAAAAAGAGGAGCCTCATAATGAAGTTCCTCTTACTTTTGATTGTCCGAATCAATATTCTTAATTCAAAAAAAGGTAGAGAAAAAGGTAGTGATTCGATTGATTTATATTGCGATGTACTGAATTCAAGAAAAAGAAAAAACGCTTGAAATGAACCGCACCCCAAAAGTTAGACATAAAAAATCTAACATTGGGGTATTTATAATGAAATTGCGTTATAAAGCTAAAGTTCAAATCTATGAACTAAGGAAACAAGGAATCAGCTTAAAGCGTCTTTCAGAAAAATATGGAATTAATCTTTCAAATCTTTTGTATTTCAAAAATTTATTGGAACTTTTCTCTTTACGCGTTTGTCGTGTCATCATAGTTCGCTTTGTGTAATATTGTATTTTTTTCTTAAATTTTTGATACGAGTAGGTATTTCTTGTGAATAATTTTCTTCAAAAAATTTCATATATAATCCCCCTATAATCATGGAAAAGTATAAAGTAGTAAAAATAGTTGTTATCCTAGTTGATTAAAAAAATCTCTGATTTCCTCATCTTTTATAAAATAATATATAATTTTCCCCTCTCTTCTAGTGTCTAAGATGTTTTGATTGGCTAGTTTACGAAGATGGTGGGAGGCAGATGCCATACTGAGATTTAATAAACAGGCTATATCGCAGACACAGAGTTCTTCGACGGCAAGGAGATAAAAGATGATATTTATCTGTTTATTATCGGTAAATTTTGATAAAATGCGAAGTGATTTTTGGACTTTTTCCTTTTCAAGGTAGTTCGTTGCGGTTGTAACATTTTGTTGATTTATAACATCCACTTGACAGATACTATCTTTTTTCATAATTTTTTCTCCTAGCCTAACACAGCCCATAGCATTTCAAAGCTGTTGTTTTCAATCAGGATATACATCCCCAATCCTAAATAGACAACGGCAATAAACCATCTGCTATATTTTTCCAAAGTTTCTCCAACAGAAGGGACTTGTGCTAATTTTTGGGCAGAAAAAACCAAGAGATAAATCATGACTAGAAAAGTAAGTAAAGTCACTATCATATTCGCTAAATTTAAGGTGGTAAAATATGGGACAAAGACACCAATATTGTCAGCGCCACAACTTGCAAAAGTAATCATAGCGACTAGAAAAATCAGGTTTTTATTGTCTTTTCGCAAACCATCTTTTGCAATAGCTTCTCCATCAGAATCTCCTAAAAGCAAAACTTTGAGGCCTAGGAAAATTGGAATCAAACCGAGTAAACCTAAAATCTCTTTACTAGGAATATAATTTAAGACAAATGCAAAAAGCAAACTTAGGAATATTAGACTAACAGAGCCTAGAAATTGTCCTAAATAGATGTTAATGATGTCCTTTCTGCTTTTTCTTTTGGCAAAAAATAACATTAGGATAATAAGTAAGTCTACGGCTGTCCCAGAATACAGGATTATTGAAGTAACAATATTTTGAATCATAAAACACCTCATTCAAATATATTTTTGAATGTATTCTAACATTAAACTTTGTAGATGTCAACTTAAAATCCACCAAAATATAGATAAGAAGCTAGTGTACCAAATATTAAAAAGCCCTGCCATCGAAATGATAGCAGGGCTTAACTTCAATATCCAGATGATATATTTATCTAAAAAAGGTAGAGTAAAAGGTAGAGTTTTTATTGATTTGTAGTGCGATATAATGAGTTTCAAAAAATCAAAAATTACTTAAAATCAATATTTTGACGTCTATTGACGTGTACTGAAACCCTTACTTAACCTCTGTAAGGGTTAAATAACTACGCTGTAAACTTTGTAATATCAAGGTTTATAGACTTTTAAAGTAAAAAGGTAGTGATAAAGGTAGTGATGAAATCAACTTGCTAGTTCTTCCATTTTATTTAGGAAAATATCTACTGCCTCAAATTTCTTTTTAGGAGCTAATTCAGCATAGGTATCCATCGTTGTTGTAATAGATTTGTGCCCCATTCTGTGTTGTAGTTCTTTCCAGTTCATACCAGAATTTAGCATCATAGAAGCGTGTGTATGGCGGAATAGATGAAAACCATAGTCAGGTAACCCTAAAGCTGATAATCGCTTTTTAAGGGTTGCACGTTCGTTTCTATCACACATATAGTTGCCATATATAGTCGGGAAGATAAGTGACGATTTTGGAAGACCGTGATTGTCAAAATAGCTAGTCATCTCCTCATGAAATTCTTTGAGATTTTCCATGATTGAAGGTGGAACGGCGATCCTACGATTTCCAGAATCGGTTTTAGGAGTTTTCTTACAAATCATTTCACCCTTGATACCTAATTTTTTATTTGCACTTTTCCACATTAGTGTTTTGCTAACAAGAATTTCATTAGTCTCAAAATTTAGGTCAGTGATTTCTAGTGCCAACAACTCATTGATTCGTAATGCTGATGCTAAAAGTGTATTACAAATAACTTTAAATCGCCTATTTGCTCTAGTATTCTCTAAAGTTTCAAGATAGGATAACCAGTGTTTAAGGTCCTCATCATGAAGTACCATAATACGCTCTTTGTTAGCCTTGGGCTTAGGTGGAATCTTGATTGACTTAGCCGGGTTAGTAGTCAAGCCAAAATTTGTAATGCCAAAGTCAAAAATATCACTGACTTTATGAGCCATAGCCCCGAAGTCTTTCGCACTCCCTTTTTTTGCTCGTTTCACACCAGAATCAACTGATTTTTTTGCTCTTCTAGCTAGCTTGTTTACCCAAAATTGCACATCAGCAGGCTCAATTTGATCAGGTTTGTAGCCTCCAAACTGAGGAATAATGTAGGTATCAAGATAGCCACGTACTCTATTAATAGTATTTTGTGATGATACCCATGTTTTGAAATTTGAGAACCATACCTCAGCTAGATTTTCAAAATTATCAATTTGAATAGTTTCTTTAATAGTTGACCCAGATTTTTCAAATTGAATTTTAGATTCAACAATTTTTCTATCTAGAGCTTTTAATGTTTTAGCAGTGATTGTTTTTGTAATTCGCTTACCAGTCTTTATGTCTGTTCCGATATAAACACCTTTGATTGAATAGCTTATTTCACCGTTCTGCTTGGTAGTTTTTATAACTTTTTTATTGTTGTGTTGAATTGTCTCTTTATTCATATCGCCTCTTGATTCGGATATATAAAAGGCTAAAATAGAACCCTCACATTCTTTTTTTGATAATTCTATTCTAGCATATTTTTGAAGTTAAATAGTTAAAAAGTCAATGACATCCCCCATTTTGTAATAAACAGTCCGTGTCCCTTCGATTGGAGGTTCAAGTCGTTTTAACCCCCTATTTTCCCATGATTTCAACGTGTTAGGAGAAATTTGTAAAATTTTCAATAGTTCTTTCTGAGTGACGATTCCGTGAGAATTATTATTATCTATTCCTTTCTGAATGATGGCAATAAGTGCATTAAGTAACTCTTCAATTTGGTTTAATTTAATCGTGTCCATCGATTGTTCCTTTCTGTTCTTCAATAACTTTTTCTAATCGTTTTGGATTATGACGACGTGAATCCAGATAACGGGCAAAAAAGTAAGTTCGCTCTATGATTAGCCCCAATAGAGCGCTGTTATTATCTCGTGCGTACCAGACTAATTCACCAAATTCAGTAATATCATTCTCTTCGATGGTATCAATAACCTTAGTTGTAAAGTCGTCAGAATTTTGTTGCACTAGGAATTTATCTAATTCAAATCCACACCCACTTTCAATGTCGTTAATATCATAAGGTGTTTTATCAGGATTATCTGCATGGACAAAGTAGTCGTACATCCCTTTGGGGGACATTACAGGTTCAACATGTGCAGGGCCATTTAGTTTGTCTTTGATAAGTTCCGAAACTTGAGAATAGCTCTTGAGGGAGCTGAAATAGAATGCTCCATGCTTGTGTGACTTTTTAACTTCTCCTGTTTCTTTATTTACATCCTTATTATGCCATGGAGAAAGTACAAAGGGCACGTGAATATCTTCAAGTACATCTAAATAGTTCTCAGGTGCGCTTTCTTCATAGATAAGGAAAGTCCACTTATTGGAACGTTGTTCTTTTGTCATAGGCAAAATTCCTCGCTTTCAATTTTTTATTATTCCTATCTATTAGGAGATTGGAAGGGCATAAATCGGAGTTTTTGAGAAAATTTAATTTTTTTTCCGATTATTGATTATTGGATTAAGTGGGGGTCGTAGTCACCCCACTTAATCCCAAATTTTGCAATTAAAAAACGGCGCTGTTTGGCTTCCACTACGTGGGCCACAGCGCCATTAAGCTATTGTCTTTTAGTTCCTACAAAGTATGCCCATTTTTTATCTGGATTTGAAGGGGAGAAGAAATAATCAGGATTGTATCTAGCAACTTCTTCGATAATCATTGTATCATATCATCTAGAATCTTCTTTGCTTGCTGAGTCTTTGGAATACGAATCATCAGAATGATTGTATCTTTTCTAACATCTATAATAGATTTATCAACTGCTTTGTTAAAACGTTTATGAATAGGGTTGTAGTGTGTTACTTTTGCTTGTTCAGTTGTAGTTACGGCTTCTGAGAGTTCGCTTTGATGTAGAAAAGTACGGATCGACAAGGTTTGTTTAATTGATTGCCACAGGTTATATAGGTTATCTTCTTTTTGCCGGTCCTTGATTTCACGACTGATGAGGAAAAAGAGAATTACAGAGCTCATAAGCGAAGTAAATAAGCTAATTGCGAAAATTACGCTAGTAAAACGATAAAAGAAGACTAAATAATCAATCTCCTGTAAAGAATTCATGCTAAACCCGAAGCAGACTGTGCAGAATGCACCTAAAATTGCTGTAAGAAACAGCAGAGAACCGAGATTAAAAACTTTCTGAAAATGTGTTGTTTGCATAAGTTATAAAATACCTTTCATTGTGTAGTATGTTGGACACAGCAAGGGCAAAACCTGATAAGGATGCTCGTTATCAATGATTTGAATAAGCCCTGTTCCTTTTCCGATCGGAATAACAATACCTTCTGGATCGAGGTCTGGAAATAAGAACTGTACTGTTTTCTGGTTGATGTTACCAACCTGAATCAATACATTAAATTGTTCACGGACTGATACAGGAATTGTACTATGATCAAAACGCTGACTTACAAGAAGCAAGTGAACTTTGGTTGATCGCCCTAATAAAGCAATTTGAGATAACAGAGAGAAGAAGGAATCTTTGATATTTTTGTTGATTCCTTCTGATAAAGCAAGCACCTCATCAATAACAATAGTTAGATGTTGAAATTCATGATGTGGATCATCAAATAAAATCCTTTGTCGTTTATGAATTATTGTCAAACACTGACTTAAACTTTCGTTAATTTCTGATACGAAGTCGGATTTGGAACGATTCTCTTGAGGGTGGATGACACTAATTTGATTCTGCTTTGCCCACCGTGATGGGGTATCATATTTAGGATCAACGATAATCAGGTCGGAAATGTTTTTCAGTATACTTAACAGATAAGTTAATGCATAGCTTTTACCACTACCTGAGTTCCCAGCAATAGCCATAGAAGTTACTTTATCATAGTTAATCATTAGATTTGCCATAATAGGGATATCATTACCTTTTAGCGATAATGTGAATTTTTCTAGGTCTGGAATGATTAGCCGCTCAGAAACACCTTTCTGCCAAGGAAAAAACAGCCCACGTTGAATATGAATATCGTCTGTTTTCAGTGCAATAAAGTAGGCAGAATTTTGTTTTAATAGCGTGTATTGTGGGTAGAGAGACGCATTAGCGATTAAGAAAATCTTTCGGTACAGTTCGTCATCAATGATAAATCCTGATGGAAGACGAGGAATGAAGATAAATCCGTTTTCTTTGACAGAAATGTCAAAAGAGTTGGTATAAGAAGTTTCCCCTTGTAATACAGAGCCCAAAGCCATGTTCAGACTCTGTAATAGGTATTGTTCCAACTCTTTTTGTGTGATAGCTGGAACCATTATTTCACCTCTTTAAATCCATCAGCCTTGAAATAGACATTGTAGTTAACTTCACACGCTTGTAAATTCTCAAAAGAGATAAGTGAAAGATAGTCAGGAAGGTCAGGCTTTTCAAGGAATTTAACTTGGAATGGTGGCAATCCCTTTTGTCCAAACCAAGTTTTGTATGCGATAACTTCACCTGTCGGTTTTCCATCTTCATACTTTTGTTGTGCTTCAAGCTCATCACAAAGCAAGTAGATTGGATCCTGAAGGCTAACGTATTGTTCTGCTATTTGATTTGAGTATCCGCCATTGCGGAATTTTGCTTTCATTTTCATTTTGAGATACCTCGTATATTCTATTTTGTGATAAAAAGTATTGGTGACATGCTCGGTTTGAGGTCATGAGCTGGACTTGTTGATTTTTTCCTCTCTATCTTATAGGAGATTTAAGAGGTGGATTTCGGAGTTTTTTGAAAATATTTTTTTATACCTATTTTTAAAGAAATTCGGTTCTCTCAATTCGGAGCATTTCACAAAAGAGCTGATAATCAGATTGACTACCAGTTTTTAAGATTAATAGTAATCTTTCAGTTGTTGCTGTAACATTTTTTGGTACTTTTTGAAGCGAGTTGTTACAGTCTTGTCGCTGATTCCTATAAGTTTTGCTAGTTTATTTGATGGCATGGGTTTATAGGTTAATTTACTAATCATAATGGCTTTATCTTCGGGTTTTAAATCTTCAATAAAGTTTCTTATAATAGCCATCATTTCATTTTGAAAGTAAACTTCTTCTGCGTTGGGAGCAGTATCAGCTATTAACTCATACAGGTCTGTGTTTCGTCCATCAATGGAAATATTTTCATCGAGACTTCCGAGATTGTGATATCGGTCACGGCGTTTAGCGTTAGCAAATGCTTTGTTGTCATTGCGTAGTAATTTATCCCAGTGTTTTATCTCTTCTTTATTCTCTGGGGTAAGACGGTCGTTAAAGGTTTTTGTTGGCATAAGAGCCTCTTTCTAAGTCCTGATTTTGGACAGAAAGAAACTGGTATGAGCCGTACTGAATAACCGAAGAGGTGCAAAAAAGCACATCAAATAAACGGATAGACAGATATGTACAGAACTCGACTGTTATTGTCTGAGTTGTCATATTTGTTTCAATCCGTCCATTTGATGGCCATCAATTAGGACTGTAATTTTATTTTTTATAAGGTTTCCCTTACAATATGATTTTATCTCGAAATAGAAGTGATTTTTTATTATGCTCTTTGTAAGAAAATGTTAGAATATAGATAGTAAATAGGAGGAGCTATGGTATTATCGGAACAAGAAAAACTTGAGATAAAAAAAATTATTAAATCAAATAAATGGTATACATTTGAAGAGGCTGAATCTGAATTGAGAAAGCACTGGCAGCCTGAGAATGACAAAAATGGTGATTATCTAACCATGAAACGTAGCCAAATTCAGAAAGTTTTACGTTCAGATATTATTGGTACTTATTTAGAAATTCATAAACGAAAAAAAGACCAATCAGATGATGAATGGTTTATGAAAACTCTTTATGGTTGGTCTCAAAAAGAGAAATTCTTTTTGGATTATAGCGATGGTAGAGAAAAAGAATATAATGAAGAACTTCATGTATTTCCAAAATATGATAGATTATTTACGGACTCTGAACTAGAGCAAAGTATCATTCTATCTTCTTTTGATGAATTATTAGGTGACATGGATAAGGTAGAGATGAGGGAAATTTATGAAGAATTGTATGGTGGGAGTGGTAAAGGGAAAACTCTTTATTTAATGACCGAACCCTATCTTTTTGCGTTAAAACATGAGATAGAAAGGCGACAATATCCGACAAGGATGCTTTACCTTTCTCCACACTCTCCTAAAGAAATACTTTCAAGAATGTCAGAGAAAAATTTATCCGACCATCTTCAAATGATTGTGTTTACTTTAATTGATGAATTTATTCAGTCAATCAATGATAAGGTATTAACACACCAAAAGGCAAGAAATGAAGAAAGACAACGGTTTCAAGAAATTGCTGATTTTTTAAAAAAATGGAAAACTATCTATTCTGAAGAAATACAGAAATTAGAAAAAGTCTTGTCAAACGAGACACTTCTTGAAGAATTTTATGCAATATTGAATAAATTTAATCAGCCCTTTGAGTATCTTGTTGATGAGAAACTTATTAAAAATAAATTTGATGAGAAATATTTGCATGAAAATTTACAAATCTCTAGTGATGAATTAAAAAAGGCAGTAAAGCAAACTATTTATTCAGTTGAAAAATATAATTTGGATAAACTTGAGAGTGCTTTATCAGCAGATACAGAGTTTATAAGTAAATCAGCTATATTTAGGCATCAAATATCTAGCCGTATACATGAAATATTACAAAATTTAAACGCAGATTCTCTTTTGTTTTCTTCACTTAGAATTGCAGGCATTGAATAAAGAAAAAATGCAGGCTCATTAAGTCTGCATTTTAGATTCTGAAAATTTTAGAAAAGTAAGATAAAGGATAAACATTAGTTTTTGAACAGGTCTAATATTTAATACATAGTCATGAAATCTCCAAGATTTTTGATTTGTTGTTTAATAATATGGTATTGTTCGGTTGAACTTTTGGGGAGAACATATCTTGTAGAGCGTCCCTTACCTTCTATCTCAATATACTTTTTATTTTGTAGAGATTTCAGGTTTTCTCTAAATTTATATTCGGTCATTAAAGAATTTTCGAGGACATCATTTTTAGTAATGCTACCATTTTTTATGATATATTCAAGTATTATCTTTTCATTATCTGATATGTCTGAATAAGAAGATAATAAATCTACTTTCCAGATTGTAACAACAGTACTATCAAAGGTAGTGCTTACTTCAGGAATTTTTAGTTTATATTTTTCGGAAATATCAAAAATTTTCGGTCCGCCTGACCCAGCTTTTTCTGACATCCCAATTCTGCGGAATAATGAAGAGATTGTACTGTTTCGCGTTTTGGAAGTTCCGCCATGTATAAATTCAGGAATAGAAATTTTCATCTTACCTGGATTTTTAAATTCATAGAAGTCTTGATAAGCCGTAATAACTATAGGAGAATCAAAATCATAGTAAGCATGCATTAAGCAATTTACTAAAGCTTCACGTATAGATTCAGATAGGTCTTTCTTGAATGGTAAACGATGAGCAGATTCGTTATTAAACTCAAATCTATCATTTGTTGTAGTAGTTAATTTCTTATATGCTAAATTGAAAAAGTCGAACATGTTTAAATCAGGGTACATCATATCACCTGTTGAAATTCTATCGTTCCACCTAGTTGAAAGAGAGGTATCTTTTTCAAAATAGTCTAGTTGAAATTTTGGATAACGAGAAATGATAGAGTTATACTTTCCAAAGAATATCAGTCCTCCTGCGGTTAATTTATATGTATTATTTGTTCTATCTTTTTTGAATACACCAATTTCGATTAGAAAATCTCTCAAAGAAATGCTATTATATTTTTTGTTGCCAGTAAGTTCAATTAATAACTTTTTGTAATGTTCTATTGTATCTAAATTTAGGTCGTTTTCGTCAAAATTATTAAGTAACTCACTATCAATATCATCATGAGAACTCGTCATCAGATACTTGAGCTCTTCTTTGTCAAGTCGAACATCACCTTCACCTAATCTTTTATATGATTCACGATAATCATTTTTTAGATGAACAGGTTTTTGGTCAGGGTTGGCTTCTCTTACAGTGACTACTATGAGTTGTTTATCTTTGTTTGGAATGTCAATGTATTCAATGTCATTATCAGTAAGTAGATTACAACTAACTTTTTGTTTGTTTGCAACCAAAGCAAATAAATTGTCTCGTATTTTTTGAGGATTATTGACTCCTTGGTAGGGGTCGATATTTTTTTCATCTATTCCGAGAATTATTTTTCCGCCATTGGTATTTGCAAATGCTGAGTAGGTTTCCCAGAAAGATTTTGGTAGACTATTTTCAGCTTTTTTGTATTCTAAATCAACCCCTTCAAAAATTAAGTTCATTTTTTCCCTTTCCCTAAAATACAATATTTCTTAAAGTTTTTTACGATTATCACGCGAAAAAATAAATTTGATAGATAACTACTAATCCTTGATTTCATAGTCTTTCTAAGATGTCATCTTAAACCGTCATGCGGAAATCACGCGAAAATCACGCGAATATTTTCCATCAAAATTCGATTTAAAAGCTTGTAGGACTTTTAATTGTGAATGATAAAATAGGCAGATTTAATTGGAACTTTTTGATGGAATTTTTAAAGCACTATTGCGTGAATATATAATTCACTCTATTATAACACAATGATAAGAATAAATAGATGTCGGAGTAAGCGTAGAAAAAAGAGAAACCTCATCGTGAAGTTTCTCTTGCTTTTGATTGTCCTAATCAGTATCGTATTTCAAAAAAAGTAGTGATTTAGCTGATTTTTATTGCAATGTAGTGAAATTTAGAATTTCAAAAATCGCTTTAAATCAAGGTTTCTACCGTCTAGTGACGTGTACTGAATCCCTATTTCACTTCTGTAGACATAGTCTTACCTCCATGTGTAATATATTTAATTTTAAATTATCATGAAAAAACTATTATTTGAAAATTCAGTTATACAATTTGTCAAGTAGGGTTATTTAGATACGAAGTAATTTATTAAATATAGTATTACGTCAAAATAACACTTTGCTTAACAAATAGTAGAAAAGGACTCAGTCCTGTGCAATACAGAACTAAATCCTTTGGATAAATTATTAATCTAACTATTTGGGTGCACTTAACTTTCGGGATGTTTTGTCAGGAAATGAATATGTAACGTAATGAAAATCTGTGCTATTACCCTATTCTTCATTGACTAGTTTTTAGGCTTACCACTTGATCAGCTTGTTTCCAAATAGTTGGATTATGTGTTGCAATAATGATCAGACGTTCCTTATTTTTTAATGTTAGGAGTAAGTCCATAATCTCCTGTGAGGTCTCAGGATCAAGAGCAGCAGTTAATTCATCTGCCAAAATTAGAGGAGGATCTTTTAAAATGATCTTTGCCAAGGCTACACGTTGTGCTTCTCCTCCAGAAAGCTCATATACTTTTTGATTTAGTTGAATATAAGATAGTCCTACTCTATCTAATACTTCTTCTTTAGTCTCTCTCTTTTTTTGTTTGTCTAATTTATGACCAATTAATCCCAAATCTAAATTTTCTGAAACAGTTTTATTATCGATTAGTCCAAAATTCTGGAAGAGATAACCGAGTTCATTTCTGAAATAGTTTGTTGGTTTAATCTTTCGTAAATCTTTCCCTTTATATTGAATACTTCCCTGATCATAAGGTTCTATCTTAGCTACCATATTTAGTAAGGTTGTTTTGCCACAACCACTATTTCCGATAAGAGCATAGACTTTACCTGCATCAAAATTTAAGTTCAAATCACTAAATACCGTCCGGTCCCCAAAGGTTTTTGTTAGTTGATGGATTTTAATCATTTCTATGCTCCTTTCAATATAATACTAGCCATCCTATCTTCCTTACGAGAACGATGCATTAGTATTAAAATAGAATTCAAGCCAAAGACGCAAGAGGTTAGAAAGACTACCCAAAGTTTATTTGTTAGCAAAAGACCAATAGCCCCTCCCAAAATGAAGATAACTATTTGCCAGATAAAAAATTTCTGGTGTAACTCAAAAAAATTTAATCCTGATATTTTCTTAATAAGAATAGTTTTACGAAATTCTTCAAAGTAGAGGATTGTCATTGTATTAAAGAGTAGAATTGAGGTAACAATACCGAGAAAACCACCAGCAATGATTGTCAATATTTCAACTTGAATGTTGTGACTCATACCACGATAAACATAATAGGCAAGATCATACTGACTGATATATTTCTTTATTCCACCTTGTTCAACTAGTTTTTTAGTGGCATCCAAACCTTTAAAATACAGATAATCAGATGGATAAGTGAAGAAATCATTTCGATTTTTTCCAAAAGAGCTTGGTTTAAGGACAATAAGTATAGGATCACTTAGAAATTGTTGATATGAGATTGGTGTAGAATTATATACGAAACGCTTCTTATTGTTTGAAATATAGAAAACACGAGCTTTCATAGCCTGTTGAATTTTATTTCCCTTATCGTTTCGAATCGCTAGGAAATCTTCATAAATTTGACGCAATTTATCTTCTTGATCTTTTAATTTTTCAGGCAATAGTAGTCCAAATTCTCCTTCTCCAAGGCTATTAATGCTCTTCTTATCTTCTTCATTTAATTCTACATTCTGAACATCTAGATAATTAGGAGTCACATATAAGCTATTAGCATACGGATTGTAGTCATTTATCGACATTTTTCCCATTAAGGGATGTGAAGACAGACCTTTTAGATCGAATGATGCAAGTGGATGCTGAACAAGCATTCCTCCATTCTGAATGCCAGTTTCTATGAAGTTTTTCCATTGTTCTTCCAACATTTTTCTACTATCCTGATTTCTAGCCTCTGCCCCAAACTCCCTATTTGTTGAAAGCAATACCCAATCTTTTTGATTTGACCATGCTGTATCTCCAGACTGATGCAATTGCCAAATAGTTGAATAGATACTTGTTCTATGAATGGTAAGTACTATTAAAAGAAAAGCGACCAATTGCCCCAAGTAAAGAATACCCATAATCTGTTTCAAAGGTAACTTTCCTTTGAGCAAAGAAACCAAATGTACCGTTTTAATACTTAAAACATAAAGAAAGCTAAAGAGTATAGAAAGGAACAAAAGTAACAAATTATAAGTTATGTTAGCTGAAAAAATAACTGGAATAGAAAATGGTGTGATATGGAATAGACTTACACCACAGATTCCAAGAAAAACCCCAGTAATTATCCCTAAAAGTAAATCTCCACAATCACTAATAATTGAGTTTCCAAAAATCTGAGTTAGGTGCAATCCAGAAATATATCGAATCCCAACTGTTCGCATTTCCTTGGTTTTTTGAATAATCATTAAGGCTATAAAAGTTAGTAGAAAAATGACCAAAACGAGTAATTGACTACCATTTCCCATATACGTAAATAAGCTAAGAAAAATATTTGGATATGAAACAAATGTTTGTGTGAAACCCAATGATTGAAGTTCATGATTTAATCTATCTAGAGTGAGATTTCCAGATAAAATATAATAATTGGACAATAAGCCACTATTGTAAAAATCTTCTTCACTAGCTTTAACAAGGCCGTTTGGGATATGGCCAGATCCAAATATTGCATAGGAAAAATGAACCTTACCTTTATCGTCTATTGTTTCAATTTGTTCACCAATCACACTGTCTGTTTCATTTGCTAATTGATCTAAACTGTATTTTACCTGATCTTTTGATACCTCTTTGTTCTGGGAAAGAATACCAATAGCTGGAAAACTATTGTGAATAACCACATATGAGGTTGAAAAACAAATCCAAAGTAGAAAACTTGTTATAAAGATATTTGAAAGGATAACAAAGAAGCGCTTCATACTTTACTCACTTTCTAAAATTTTCATGAATAGTAATATAATCTTTTCTATGAGCTATGAATTTTTTTAAATCCGTAATTAAAATATACTGTTTCACCAAAATTTCTATTTATAAAAGCTCTTGAGGTCTGATGAGAAGGAGCGTAAGCATATGATGATTTACTATCTCTTGCACGAGTTACGCTTGACCAGTGATATTTGTAATCATGGTAATAATTTGAAAATGCACCCCAGTTATTTGGATTGTGAAAGCATTAATACAAAAAATAAATAGTGATTTTCTTTTGCATATCTGCACCTCCTTCTTCTATATATATGATATACTAAACACATAACGAAGTGTAAAAATGTAACATTTATACACATAATTAGAGGTGAAGTTGTTATGCGTTGGGATTACGGTACGATCTATAAAAAAATACGGAAATCAAAACATATTAGTCAAGAGGAAGTTTGCCAGGATTACACTTCAAGAGCGCACTTGTCGCGTATTGAATCGAACCAAGTAGTGCCTAGTTTTGAGTTGATGGAGCATCTTCTAAAGCAAGTTGGCCTAGATTTCGAAGAATTTCGATATATATGTCATTCTTACCACCATTCCGATAGAGAAGAAATTATCTTATTGGCAGAAGATAACAATGCCTACCAATCAAATGATAAATTATTGGAACTGAAGAATAAGAGTGTAGCTTATTTAAAAAAATATCCTAATGATATTCCTGTATCAAATATACTAAAGAGAGTAGAGGTCATTCTTTGTTTACGAGAATCTGGTCCAAATGAAAAGGTAAGAATAATGGCAACGGAAGCTTGGAACGAAATTAAAAATCAGGATGTCTGGTATCATAGTGACCTCAAATTAATTGTCGTTATTTTATTTACACTTCCACTAGAAACAGTGATTTCTATCTGTGATGAAGTGATAGATAGGCTCAATGATTACTCTGATTATACAGAGATTCTTCCCACCAAGTATAAATTACTCTCAAATTTAGCCAGTATTTTTCTATGGAATGGTTTGATGGAGAAATGTACGAGTATCAGTTATCTATTGTTAGATACGGCAAAAAAAAGTAAGCGATATGATTTTCTAGGAAATGCTAAAGTGACACTTGGAATTTGTTTAACGGATAAAAAGTTGGTCGATGAAGGATTGCAGCTACTCGAATTAACGGATGAAAAAACACTGTTGGAAGCATGTCAGTCAGATGTGAATCGCTTTTTCAAGGAATGAGTTTCTAAATGGATTTAGTCATAAAACGGTTTGAAGATATAATCGACATATTGTTGTATCCATGCTCAATGGTTATTGGGTAAGGGATGGCAACCTACACATTATCCCGTTAGATCAGCTAGTTAAGCAATAGAAAGTGGACAAGATAATAACTTAATCAGAAAATATTGGTATATAGGTTCAAAATAGCGTTACTATCCAGTGAATGCTATTTTTTTGAACTTAAAAAGGTTATAATAGTTCTAACTATAATCACTAAGGGGCCTTTAGTTAAGTACTGACATACTTAAACAATCCTATAGGTCTCTTGGCATACTGGTGAGCTGGACGCTATTCAGGTTAAATTTTATAATCATAGTAACCAAAAGTCAGACATTGATTCCTTCCTCGGTGAACTTGGTCAATAGTCTACGAAGTTTGAAGTGGAGGAGTAGTTTTGGAGATATTACATGACTTAATTGTTAATCTAGTTGTTGCAGTTATTACTTTTTTTGTCTCGACAATATTTAATAATAGACGTAGAATTAAAATATGGTCTCAGTCTCTTATTCGATGGAACAAAGATATAAGATTGAGTTGTGCTTACCTATTTCAAATTAAACAGACTAATGGCCGCTATTTGCTGATAAAAGGGAGAAGAATAGACCAATATCAACCTATAGGAGGTGTTTATAAATATCACGATTCCTTCAAAGGGCTAAAAGAAGAATTCGAGTTGAAAGATGAATCTGAGACTCGATTTTATGAAAGTGGAGATCTAAGATTAATAACAAAAGGGAAGCACCTTGTACAGTTTATTAACTGGTTTGATACGAGAAAAAATAGGGAAGTAACTGTAATTAGAGAGCTTATTGAAGAATTAGAACCTGCTGGAATTTCTATAGAGGACCTAGTAACAAAGTCGCAAGTTGAATATCTTAAAACTGTCAAAGAACCAATCATGTTTTCAACTTACTTTCAAATGGATGAATTAAAAATATTTGACATTTTTGAAGCAAGAATACCTACAGAAATATTAGACAAAGTATTAGAAAATGATGATTATTGTCTAATAGAGGCTGAGGATATAGAAAAAAATTGTTTTGCTAAAGACGGACTTTCTAAAAAGATTTCGGCAACCTCGAAGTATATTGTTTAGGAGGAAGATACTTTGACAGATATTACTATCTCAAGAGAGATTAAATCAATTATTGAAGAATTGGATGTTTCGTATTCGAAATATGAAATAGCTACTAATAGATACAATTCTATTGCTAACTATATCAAAAATTCAGAACTTAGCAAAAACAGCCCAGATATATACTTGCAAGGATCGTTTAAATTGGGAACAGCCATCAAGCCATTAACAGAAGATGGAGCTTTTGATATTGATATAGTTTGCAACTTCACAAAGTTAAGAAGAAACGACCAATCTCAATATTCTTTGAAAAATAATCTTGGGGAAATTGTTAAGAGTTACGCTAAGGCTCAGTCAATGTCCAGTGGGCCAGAGGAAAGCAAACGCTGCTGGACATTAAAATATGTTGATGAAAGCAATTTTCATATAGACATACTGCCGTCAGTCCCTTTAAACGAAAAAAATGATGGGTTTATAGCAATTACGGATAAAACTCATGAAAACTATTTTAAAATTACTTCTAATTGGGAGACAAGTAACCCAAAAGAGTACGCTAAGTGGTTTAGAGATCTTTCAAAGTTCTCTATCTATCAAAAAGAAGTTGCTAAAAGATTTTATGCATCTATTGAAAAAGTTCCTGAATATAGAGTTAGAACTCCCTTGCAAAGGATTGTTCAAATCTTGAAGAGACATGCTGAGGTTTGTTTTGAAAAAGATATTGAATATAAACCAAGCTCTATAATCATCACGACATTAGCAGCAAAGCAATATCAGTCTGCCAGTACAATTTATAGTGATTTTTTAGATATTATAAACTATGTTATTGAACACTTGAAGGATGCTATTGAATTTAGAAATGGAAAACCTTGTGTATATAATCCTGTAAATAAGGACGAAGTTCTATCTAATAAATGGGATAAAGATAGTAGCTATTTTGAAGCATTTGAAAAATGGTTGGAACAACTTAAATTAGACTTTAATGTAGCAAATTATAATTTATCTTATTTAGATAAAATAAAATTTATAAGGACTAGCTTATTTAAGAATAGTGGAGAACAATTCCCAATTGTTAATGTCAATTCTATAAGTCATCATCAAAATTCAAAATGGAAAGAGTTTTTGATAGAAGATGTATCAATAAAGGCAAGTTATCTATATAAAGGATTTAGGTGGAAAAAGATTGAAAGCGGAACAAAATTGAATAAACATGGTAGTCTTAAATTTGAAGTACAGGCTAATAGTATACTAGGGTATGAAATTTGGTGGCAAGTGACAAATACAGGCAGGGAAGCTGAATTAGCAAATTCTTTACGAGGCGGGTTTTACAATTCTGAGTTAGTAGAAGGTAAAAGAGTTAGAAAAGAAAGTACTCTTTACACTGGTAGACATTATGTAGAAGCATATCTAGTCAAGAATGGAATTTGTTATGGGAAAAGTATTCCGTTTGAGATTATTATAACCGATAAATTTTCAATAGATTTTGCACATTGACGGAGATTAACCGGTAAGTTGTTTATTTGATATTTCCCTTCCTTCAATCAAACTCATTCTAAATTTTTGAATGAAAAAGATGTCGGACTTTGTTGATAATTGAGATAAAGCTAATCTAAAATTACTTGAAACCCAGACTTGTGAAATCAGGTCTTACGATTTGTAAGTAAAAGAACAAATAAAAAAAGAGGAACTTCACACTAAAGTTCCTCTTCTTTTAAATATCCGAATCATTATTTTTATTTCAAAAAAGGTAGTGAAAAAGGTAGTGATTCGGTTGATTTATATTGCAATGTAGTGAAATTTAGAATTTCAAAAATCGCTTTAAATCAAGGTTTCTCACATCTATTGACGTGTAGTGAATCCCTATTTCACCTCTGTAAAGGTTGTTAATGTTATTTTAGCACCCTTTAAACGCTGTCATATCAACGTTTCTAGATTGTTCTATAGAAAATGTAGTCATAAATGTAGTCATTTGCTATGCTGTCAATTTTGCAATTTCTTTAAGGTAGATTTCAACTGCTTCTGCCTTCTTTTTCGGTGCCAAATCAGCATAAGTATCCATTGTCGTTTTAATCGACTTATGGCCCATTCTTATCTGGAGTTCTTTCCAGTTTGCACCAGCATTCAGCATCAAAGAAGCATGTGTATGACGGAAAAGGTGGAAACCATAATCAGGTAAGCCAAGCTCTGAGAGACGTTTTTTAAGTGTTGTACGTTCGTTTCTATCACACATGTAATTTCCATAGATGGTTGGAAAGATAAGGTCTGTAGCTGGTAAATCGTGCTTTTCAAAGTAAGTGTTCATCTCATTGTAAAAGTCTTTAAGCTCTTCCAGTGTCTTTCTAGGAACGGCAACCTTTCGATTTCCAGAGTCTGTTTTAGCACTATTTTTGCAAACAACTTCCCCCCTAATACCAAGCTTTTTATTGGCAGCTCTCCACATTAGTGTTTTGGTAACAGTGAGCTCATTGTTATCAAAATCAAGGTCATGAATAGTCATTGCAAGCAGTTCATTGATACGCAAAGCGGAAGCTAGTAAGGTGTCACAGATGACCTTAAAACGTCTATTAGCTCGTGTATTTGGCAAGTTACTTAGATAATTCAGCCAAGTTGCTAAATCATCTTCATGTAGTACCATGATACGTTCTTTAGATGGTTTTGGTTTTGGAGGGATTTTTATCGTTCTAGCTGGATTATGAGTGAGTTCAAAATTAGTAATACCATAGTCGAAGATATCACTTAATTTATGGATAACAGCTCCAAAATCTTTGGCATGTCCTTTTTTAGACTTTTTAGCGCCTGATTCTACAGATTTCTTTGATTGTTGAGCAAGTTTGTTTACCCATATCTGAATATCAGCAGGTTTTATTTCTTCAGGCTTATAGTTGCCAAATTTTGGAATGATATAAGTATCTAAGTATCCTCTAACACGGTTGATTGTGTTCTGTGAAGTAACCCAAGTTACAAAGCTAGTGAACCACGCCTCTGCGAGTTCTTCAAAAGTATGGATAACAAAAGTCTCTTTTAAGGTGGAGCCTTTTTCTTCAAAGTTTAGCCTAGCTTGTATGATTTTTCGATCAAGACTTCGTAAAGTCTTGGCAGTAATAGATGAAGTCACTTTTTTACCAGTCTTGACATCAATCCCAATATAAATACCTCTTTGAGTGTAGCTGATTATACCGTTGTTTTTTGTAGTTTTTGTTATCTTTCGATTGTTGTGAATGATAGTTTCTTTTTGCATAGTAGCCTTCTTGTTTCGGATATACAAAAGGCTAAAATAACAACCTCACATGTATTTATTGTGATAGTCTTATTTTAGCACATTTGGGGTCAAGGAGTTAAGTATTTTATAACATCTTCCATTTTGTAATAGACTGTACGTGTTCCTTCAATAGGAGGTTCAAGCCTTTTAAGACCAGTTTTCTCCCACGATTTTAAGGTGTTAGGAGAAATTTGAAGGATTGATAACAATTCTTTTTGAGTGACTATACTAGTGCTTTTCCGTTTTTCTTGCTGCTGTTGCATGATAGTCAATAAGGCATTCAGCAGTTGTTCAATCTGACTCAATTTAGCGTATTCGGTATTAGTCATTATCTCCGTTTTCCTTTCTATAGCCTGAGTGACGACGTGAATCAAGATATTTTGCAAAGAAGTAGGTCTTATCAACGATAATACTTAGGAGCATTGGACTTTCATCACGAGCATATATGACAAGGTTGTTAAACTCCGTGAAATTGTGCTCCTCAATAGTATCAATTACGGCTGAAAGAAATTCATCGTTGTTATTGCTAATAAGGAATTTATCTAGTTCAAAGCCACAACCTGATTCGATATCCTCAATATCGTAAGGAGTCTTTTCAGGATTTTCTGCGTGGATAAAGTAGTCATACATACCCTTAGGTGACATAACAATTTCTACATGAGCAGGGGTATTTAGTTTTTCTGTTAGAAGTTCTGAGACTTGAGAGTAGCTTTTAAGTGAATCGAAGAATAAAGCACCGTGTTTATGCGCCTTCTTAAACTCACCCGTTTGCCTGTTAACATCTTTATCATGCCAAGGACTGAGTACAAAGGGGACATGTATCTCTTCAAGGATATCCAAATAATTTTCAGGGGCGCTCTCTTGATAGAGAAGGAAAGCCCATTTGTTAGAGCGTTTTTCTTTTGCCATAGGTAGGTACCTCATTTCTAGTTCTTATCTATAAGGAGAATTTTAGGGTGATTTTGGTAGTCTTAGTTTCAAAATTATGATTATTGATTATTGATGTAATGGGGGGTCGTAGTCGCCCCCATTACATAGCTAAGTTTGATAGTTTGAAAGAGCAGTGCTTATGGCTTTCACGTTGTGAGCCAAGCACTGCCCTTTCCTTATCTTTTTGTTGCTTTGAACCAGAGCTTGTTTCCTTCCCGATTTGGTGAAGAAAAATAATAGTTTGGGTTACGGCTCGAAATTTCTTCCTTGATATGTGCTTCCATGTCCCTCAAAAGTTTTTGAGCTTGCTGAGTCCTCGGGTATTTAAGAAAGACGCTAACCGAACTTTTTCTAACATCAACAGTTGCTTTTCCAACCGTTTGGTTAAAGTTTTTAAGAATTGGATTGAATTTTGTTATGGTTGTCTGGTTATCAATCGTGATAGCTGATTCTGATTTCTCATCTTGTCTTAAAAATTGTCGCAAGCGTATTGTCTGATAGACTGACTTGAAATAATTCAAAATACTATCACTAATAATACGCTGAGATAATTCAATGATAAGCAATGAAACTGCAATTAGAAAAAGTATGATAGAAACCTGGCATGTGTAACTTCCTAGAAGGCTCAGTTTATCTTGGATAGTGATGATAGCACTATCCAAAGATGGAATGTCAAAATCTCCAAACAATTTTACAAGTAGATTGAAAGCGAAACTGAGGATGAAACTAATCAGACCAAAGAAAAGAAGGGAGGAAATGAGATTGTAAGTTTTTTGAAAGAAAGTCTTTTTCATGTTTAGAGTATGCCTTTCTTGGTGTAGTAGGTGGGGCAAAGGAGAGGGAGGACTTGATAGGGATGCTCATTGTCAATAATTTGAATCAAACCAGTCCCTTTACCTATTGGGATAACAATTCCTTCTGGGTCTAAGTCAGGGAAGAGAAATTGCGTGGTCTTCTTATTGATGTTTCCGATTTGAATCAATACATTTAATTGTTCCCGAACTGATACAGGAATCGTATTGTGGTCAAAACGCTGGCTGACTAACAGTAGGTGGACTTTAGTTGCCCGCCCAAGAAGAGCTATTTGAGACAAGAGAGAAAAGAATGAATCCTTTATTGTTTTGTTGACACCCTCGCTCAAAGCTAATACTTCATCAATGACAATCGTCAAATGGTCAAATTGGTGTTCAGGATTATCATAAAGAATTTCTTGGCGTTGTTGAATGAGATTTAGACAAGTGCTGAGATTCTCATTGATTTCTGAGACAAAATCCGATTTTGAGCGATTCTTTTGAGGGTGAATCACAGCAATACCATTTTCACGAGCCCAACGAGAAGGCATATCGAACTTTGGGTCAACGATAATGAGCTCAGAAAAATTTTTTAATAAGCTTAAGAAATAGGTAAGTGCATATGACTTTCCAGAACCGCTATTCCCAGCGATAGCTAACGATGTCACATTGTTAAAGTTTAGAGTGAGATTTTTCATAATTGGGAGAATATCTTTTTCTTGCATTTTTGAAAAATACTCTAAATCTGAGATGACCAAACGTTCAGATATTCCTTCTTTCCAAGGGAAGAATAGTCCACGCTGGATATGTATATCATCCGTATCTAGTGCTATAAAATAAGCTGAGTTTTGCTTTAAGAGGGTATAACGTGGGTATAGAGCAGCATTGGCAATCAGGAAAATTTTCTGATAGAGTTCATCATCGATAATATATCCTGCTGGTAAGCGAGGGATAAATAGAAAGCCGTTCGACATAATCTTAGTGTCAAAACTGTTCGTATAACTTGTTTCCCCCTGTATAAGGGCCCCAAGTCCCATATTGAGACTCTGGAGCAAATACTGAGCTAGTTCTTTATTGGTCATTATTTAACCTCCTTGACACCAGTTGCACGGAAATAGACATTATATCCAACTTCGCAGGCTTCTAAATTATCAAATTCAACCATTGCCATGTAGGCTGGAAGTGTCACTTCAGATTCAAATTTAACTTGAAAAGGTGGTAGTCCTTTTTGTGAGAACCAAGCCTTATGGGCAATAACTTCTCCCGTAGGTAGACCATCGTCAAATTTGATTTGAGGTTCAACTTCGGTACTCAAACAATGGATTGCTTGTTTGATATCAATATATTCAGTTGCTGTATTGGCTGAGTAGCCACCTTTACGATTACGAGTTTTCATAGGTTATACCTCATGTATTTATTAGTTGTCTTAGCTAAGAACAACTTTAGTTTACACTGTTTTAACAAGATAGACTGTCAGAATTTCTGACAGTCTATCTTTTATAATTATGATATGAGACGAGTAAAGTTATAAAATCAATCTGCTAAATTTTCAGCGATTCCATAAGGACTTAACTCCTTAAGGGGAAAGTTTGAAATAGTTGCTATGTACTTTCTTATTATTTTCTCAGTGAAAAAAGAGCTCTGACAATAGGATTGCTAGGGAGTGAAAATTTATGAAAATATAATCTGAGTAGTACTAAGTTGTATAGAAACTTTTTTAGACAAATACTACATATTTTTGGGGTATAATATCATTATTGATAGTTAAAAAGAATTGAGGAAGTAGTATTGGTCAAATCATATATCTCAGAATTATTACCAAGAAAGTATAGAAAACGTCATCAGTTAATGCTTTATTTGTATGATATATTAGTTGATATATTGGTCAAAGCTGATAAATATCAATTATCAAGTTTATCTTTTGAGTTTACAAATAAAATAGATGATAAAATTGACCTATTCGATGAACTAGAAAGACAAAGAGACATAGAAATTTCTGAGAGAGTTCTTATACCGCATATATTTTTTTCAATTCTGAGAGATTTGAATTACTATCTCTTCGAATCATTGAGTTGTATAGAGCGGGGAAAAGTTACTGTCGCATTTTCACTTGCTAGAAAACCATTACAGGATAATTTATTTTATTTAAGTTGGATGCTGGTTCGACCACACAAATTTTTAGAAAAAGTACAATACGGAAGCCCTGAAGAATACGATGTTAGTGATTTAAAAAGCAAAAAAGAAATGGTTATTAACCTATTTTCGAAGGTTAAGGAGCTAGTTCAGTCTGAAGATAATTCACTTGATTTTAGTAAAGAATTAATAAATCCAGAATTGTTGTATGATGTTGTATACAATCGAAAGGCCGAAAATAGTTTGACCAGTGCATTTGATAAATCAATTCATTTAGTGACTAGAAATAAAAATTATCCTACAGAGAAGCAAAATCTTAATTTTATATTTGCAGATGATAAGATTTGGGATGACTTTTGGAATTTGTACTACGAAAAAATTCCATATGTTCTAATATATTTGGTAGAGGTCATTTTTGCTATTTTTGAAAAATATATAGATATAGACAAAGAAACATCAGAGTTTAATCGATATATCAGAAATTTGAAGATAATATTAGCACTATCAAAGGCCGATAATAAAGAACTAGAGAATATTCTTGATCTAATATTTAACAGTGACTATCTGAGTATGACCTGTGATGAGTGTGGCAATCCATTTGAATTCAATACAGTTTTAGTAAATGAAATGAGAGAAGATTATCTTTATACTTGTCAGAAGTGTGGATTTGTAGAACGATTGGGACAATATTTTGTGAGTGATGAGTTGTTGAGTAGTCATAGAAAGATTTTGATTGATAACTCGGATAATGATAACTGGAAGTTAGTTTAATATAAGTAATGTTATTACCATCATAAAATTAGGATTGGAAAGACTGTGAAGGATTTTTCAATAACAGTTAGAAAGGATAATATGAATTTCAAAGATTACACTTGGGATAAAGAGTTTGAGATAAAGGGGTATTTTTCAGAACGTTCCGATGCTATTGTTAGTGAGAATAACTTGAGCGGTATTTTACACTATTCTCCGAGGGAAATTGTGTTAGAGTTATTTGGTGAATTTGAAGAGGAAACAGGTATCTCATTCGGTTTTGGTAAGCATTTGGAAAAGATATATGGTTTCTCTAGTAGTGGTAATATTTTAATTTTAAATACTTATGGTGAGCCAATGGTACATTCCTCATCTCCTGGATTTCCGATAACTAGATATAGAGTAAAAAATTTTAAAATTTACAGTGTATTTTATAATGAGCTTGAAAATTTTGATTATAGTTCTGAGGTCTTTAAAAATTTAATTAATGAATTAGATTCTGAAGAAATCAAGGAATATAGATTTAGTTTCGAACATATTGATGAATGGATTGAAAAATCATTGGTGACTATTAAGCGTGATGAGAATAAAACTATTTTTGAGAGTGCAATAAATGAATATCAATCAACAAAAGTGTTAATAAAATCATTGGGAATGAATTTTGAAGATATGCCGGTCCTATACTCTTCGTTCACAACAGGGTCATTTACAAGTGATTATTTTATCAAACTTACTTCAGCGGATTTAAATACAAGATATTTTGATAAATTCTATCAAGCTTCACGTAAGTTTAAGGAATTTATTGAGATTTTATCAAATATACCATTGTCTTTTACTAATATTGAATTTTTTGTTAGTTATAAAATGATAGGTGGTAAACGTTTGCCACTTATAAAAGGAAAATTCTTTGTACAACATTCTAGAAAATCTAAAAGATGGAAATCGTATTCCCAGCAAGATATTTCTTTGAGGAAATTAGAAGATAATTTTGAACACATTTTAAATCATTGGTTTGATAAATCCGAGGAACTTGAGTTTATAGTGAGGCAATTTTCAAAAAATCTTCATGGTGACCTATACTTAGAAGATCAGTTAGTTGATGCTATTAGGAATTTAGAAGTGTATTCTAGAAATTTTAAGGATTTTAAAATTTCGCAAAATTTATCAAATGTTGAAGAACAAGCGAAACAATCTTTGTTTGATTTTATAAACACACATATTTTAGAAGAGGTTAGAGGTAAGTTTAGAAATAGATTGAAATTTAATAAGAAAGAGCCTAACCTTTCTGAACGGTTGAAAGATTTATTTGATTCAATAGATGAACTGAATCAGTCTAAAATTTTTTCGAATAGTGAGAGAGAATTACTAATAGCAAAATTAACTCAAACACGTAATTACTATACTCATGGCGATTCGAAAGATAAATATCCAGAAATGATAACAGATATCAGTGAGATGTATGAAACGAAATTGCTTCTTCAAGAAGTTTTGAGATATTATATCTATCAAGAATTGGATATGAAATATAAATATAAGAATTTCTAAAGATAAAGCAAGCAGCTTAATAGTTTTTGTTCGTGATTATAATACAGAACCGAATAATATATGGTGCTAACAAAAATTATGATTGCTATTTAAAACAGCTCCCTGAAATTCAGGAAGCTGTTAAACCTATACAATTGAGATATTATTTTAGTCTTTCATTAAGTGTACTGTCATGATTTCTGATAGTACACTTTTCACAGTTGTGATATTAAACAAGCAAATTCAGTAAGCCAATCCGTTAATCTCTCAGCGATCTCATAAGAGCTTAACTCATCGGGAAAATCAGGAAAAAAGTTTGAGAGAGAGTCGAAAAGTAACTTCTTGTTAGACTGAATAAAATATTGAGTATCTTCTTTGTAATGATCGCTAATTTTTTGGTTTAGAGTTCGTTTTAAAATCGTATCGTTAAAGCTAGGATCATTTAAAATAAGAGTAGTTAACTGAGATAACAATTGAATTTTGAAAAAGTCATCCTGTAAAAATAATTCTTTAGGTGTTTGATAATTAAGTGTTGCTTGAAAGGCAAACATAGCATTGTAACTCATATTTCGTTTTCCTTTGAGAGTTTCTCCAACCGACGTTTCAGAAAGTAGTACAACCGTTCCATCAAATTCATCATAACCAATTTGATTTTGAAGGATATGCGCTGCAGTTAATTGATTTTTAATAGCTTTTCCTAAGAGCTTAGTATAAATTGATGTCACTATTTCTTTATATAGCATTTTCTGTTTCCTCTCGTCCTTGGCACGGAAAGAAACTGTTATGAACCATATTGAATACCGAACAGATGTAAAAAGGCACATCAAAGAAACGGATAAACAGATATATGCAGAACTTGACTTTTATTGTCAGAGTTCTCATATTAGTTTCAATCCGTCCACTTTAATGGCCATCAATTAGGACTATAAAAATTTATTAGTCAAGAAACTTTTATTAAAGTTTCTTGCTAAGTCTATTCTACTAGAGCTTTCAATCAATGAATTTTATGACAAAAATAAAAATAAAAAACTCAATTTTTTTTTAAAAAAATTTGATTATGGAAAATGGAATATTATTTTGGAAAAGTATAATAGTTGAATATCCAAGTTGATAAGAATGATTGTAAAATAAAAAGAGCAGAGAATGAAAAATTCTCTGCTCTAAGACTATTCTTTTTTAAGTAATGTAGATTATCTTTAGTGAAAGTGGGTAGACACCCCCTTTTGATTCCATAACTAATAGAAAAGACTACGCTATTTCTATTAGTTTTAGGAATGAAAATATAGAGAAAGAGGAAATCCGTGTGTGGAGTTCCTCTTTCTTTTCATATATCCGAATTTCTAAATTTATTTCACAAAAAATGTAGTCAAAAATGTAGTCATTCAGGTGATTTTTATTGCAATACATTGAAATTCGAAAATTCAAGAATCGCGTTAAATCATGGTTTTTCGTTTCTACTGAAACGTAATGACCCACTATTTCACTTCTGTAAACACAACGTGTTTGCGAAGTTTTGGTGAGTATTTCTTCAATTGAAGACGGTCTGGAGTGTTACGTTTGTTTTTAGAAGTAAGGTACAAGCGTTCACCAGATTCTTTGTGTTCAAGTGTAATATTTACGCGCATGGTATCTCCCTTCTATTATTCAGCTGCAGCAGCTTTAGCGATTTTACGTCCTTTGTAGTATCCTTTAAGTGATACGCGGTGAGAACGTGAGTAATCTCCAGTAGTTTCGTCAAAGTTTACAGATGGAGCTGTTACTTTGTAGTGTGTACGACGTTTGTTTTTCTTCGCTTTTGAAGTGCGACGTGCAGGTACTGCCATTGCTTGTTTCTCCTTTTAGAATGTAATTCGATGCAATCTCATGATTTTCATCAACTTTAACAGTATAACAAAACTTTTTTGTAAAGTAAAGTTACTTGACAGAAATTTTTGATTTTCTTTTTGACAATAGCAAAGCTTTTTAGCAGTTGCGCCTGTTTTTGGATTATTATTCTAATATTCTGAAAATTTAAAAATTTTCTTCTATCCAATAGAGCATAAGTGTGGTATAATAAAGCACAAAGATGACTACAATGAAAGGGAAAGACATGACAGATAAGCTAGATACACGCCACAGAAGTAAGATTTATGACAGTATGGTCAAATCTCCTAACCGCGCCATGCTTCGTGCGACAGGAATGACAGATAAGGACTTTGAAACTCCAATTGTCGGAGTGATTTCAACTTGGGCAGAAAATACGCCTTGTAATATTCACCTACATGATTTTGGTAAACTAGCCAAGGAAGGAGTAAAAGAACAAGGTGCTTGGCCTGTTCAGTTCGGTACGATTACCGTAGCAGACGGGATCGCCATGGGAACACCGGGCATGCGCTTCTCTCTAACATCACGTGACATCATCGCAGACTCTATCGAAGCTGCCATGGGCGGACATAATGTGGATGCCTTCGTCGCTATCGGGGGCTGTGATAAGAATATGCCTGGCTCCATGATTGCCATTGCCAATATGGATATTCCAGCCATTTTTGCTTATGGTGGAACTATTGCACCGGGAAATCTCGATGGCAAGGATATTGACTTGGTTTCCGTTTTTGAAGGCATCGGGAAGTGGAACCATGGCGATTTGACTGCTGAGGAAGTGCGCCGCATCGAGTGTAATGCCTGCCCTGGCCCTGGTGGCTGTGGCGGTATGTACACAGCTAATACTATGGCGACAGCTATTGAAGTCCTGGGGATGAGCTTACCAGGTTCTTCTTCTCACCCGGCGGAATCTCAAGATAAGAAGGACGATATCGTGGAAGCTGGTAGAGCAGTTGTCCGGATGCTGGAAATGGGGCTTAAGCCGTCTGATATTCTGACTCGCGAAGCCTTCGAAGATGCGATCACAGTGACCATGGCTTTGGGCGGCTCTACCAATGCTACTCTGCACTTGTTGGCCATTGCTCATGCGGCCAATGTGGAGCTGACCTTGGATGATTTCAATGTCATTCAAGAGCGCGTGCCGCATTTGGCGGATTTGAAACCATCTGGTCAGTATGTCTTCCAAGACCTATACAATGTCGGTGGTGTCCCAGCGGTTATGAAATACTTGCTGGCAAATGGTTTCCTACATGGCGATCGCATCACTTGTACAGGTAAGACGGTGGCGGAAAACTTGGCTGACTTTGCTGATCTGACACCAGGTCAGAAGGTCATCATGCCGCTTGAAAATCCAAAACGTGCGGATGGTCCATTGATTATCTTGCATGGGAATCTAGCTCCAGACGGTGCAGTTGCCAAGGTTTCTGGCGTGAAGGTTCGTCGTCACGTCGGACCAGCCAAGGTCTTTGACTCAGAAGAAGCCGCTATTGATGCGGTACTGGCCGATGAAGTAGTGGATGGCGATGTAGTCGTGGTTCGCTATGTTGGTCCAAAGGGTGGGCCTGGTATGCCAGAAATGCTGTCACTTTCTTCTATCATCGTAGGGAAAGGGCAAGGAGATAAGGTAGCCCTCTTGACAGACGGCCGCTTCTCAGGTGGTACCTACGGTCTCGTTGTCGGACATATCGCTCCGGAAGCTCAGGATGGTGGCCCGATTGCCTATCTTCGTACAGGCGATATGGTCACGGTTGACCAAGATACCAAGGAAATTTCCATGGCAGTTTCTGAAGAAGAACTTGAAAAACGCAAAGCAGAAACAACTATTCCACCGCTTTATAGCCGCGGTGTACTTGGTAAATATGCCCATATGGTATCCTCTGCTGCTAAAGGTGCTGTTACCGACTTCTGGAAGCCAGAAGAAACAGGTAAAAAATAGCCTATATATGACAAAAGAACCCGCTAGTTTTTCTAGCGGGTTTATTAATTTAGATGAATGTTCAGCATCTTATCTAGGACTAATCCCCAGCGCAATTCGTCCAAAGCGACTGATACGAGTGATTTTCCACGCGGGCGACCAAGTGACTTCAACGGAGACAGTTTCGATGCCCTCGATTTGCTTCAGGGACTCGACGATTTCAATGGGAACGGTCTCGGTACAGTCGCAGGCTGTGTCTGTGAAGGTCATGACAATCTTGCAGTGGCCAGTCTCGTCAAGATTGATTTCATAGATGAGCCCGAGATTGTAGACATCAAGCTCGACCTCTGGATCGTAAATCGTTTCGAGTTTCTTAATTAATTCTTCTTGGATAGCTGCGGCTCGGTCATTGATTTTGATATCGTCTCTCATCTTCTGTCCTTCTTCCTTTATAAAATAGTGGTCTTATTTTCTCATAATTCTGACAATTTTTCAAGAAATTCTGGCGAATGAAAACGGATTTAGTCTCTTGGAGGGAATTTTTCTGCTCTAACTCCTCAAAACATCTGATTTATGGTAAAATAATAGATATTATATAGTTGCAGAGGATTAGAAAATGAAATTACAAAAACCTAAAGGAACTCAGGATATCCTCCCTCAGGAATCTGCTAAATGGCAGTATCTGGAGGAGTTTGCTCGTAAGACATTTAAAAAATACCACTATGCGGAAATTCGGACACCGATTTTTGAGCACTATGAGGTCATCAGTCGTTCTGTTGGAGATACGACAGACATCGTGACCAAGGAAATGTATGATTTCTACGATAAGGGAGACCGTCATATCACGCTACGACCAGAAGGAACTGCACCGGTCGTTCGTTCTTATGTCGAAAACAAGCTCTTTGCGCCAGAGGTTCAAAAGCCAGTTAAGCTTTATTATATGGGCTCTATGTTCCGCTATGAGCGGCCTCAGGCTGGTCGCTTGCGCGAATTTCACCAAATCGGGGTGGAGTGCTTCGGCTCTGAAAATCCAGCGACAGATGCAGAAACGATTGCTATGGCGGCTCAATTCTTCAAGGAAATTGGAATTGGACAGGTGACGCTGCAACTGAATAGTTTGGGCAATGCAGCGAGTCGAGCTGCCTACCGTCAGGCCTTGATTGATTATTTGACTCCGCTGAAAGATAGTCTTTCTAAGGATAGCCAGCGTCGTTTGGAGGAAAATCCGCTACGGGTGCTGGATTCGAAGGAAAAAGAAGATAAAGCAGCTGTTGCGCAGGCTCCTTCGATTTTGGACTTTCTGGACGAGGAGAGCCAGGAGCATTTTGCGGCTGTCCGCTCAATGCTAGAGTCTTTGGAGGTTCCTTATGTCATTAACACCAATATGGTGCGCGGTCTGGACTACTACAATCATACGATTTTTGAGTTTACGACTGATGTGGCAGGCAGCGAACTAACTATCTGTGCGGGTGGCCGTTATGATGGCTTGGTTGACTATTTCGGTGGGCCAGAAACCCCTGCCTTTGGTTTTGGTATGGGAATGGAGCGTCTCCTCTTGATTTTAGAAAAACAGGGAGTAGCTCTGCCACTTGAGACAGGTTTGGATGCCTATATTGCCGTTCTAGGTGAAGCTGCTAATCGCAGTGCTTTGGAGCTGGTACAGGCTCTCCGCAATCAAGGATATGCGGTCGAGCGAGACTATTTGGATCGCAAGCTCAAGGCTCAGTTCAAGTCAGCAGATGCTTTCAGAGCGAAGACCATCATTACTTTAGGTGAGAGTGAGATCGAAAGCAACCAAGTCACCGTGAAGAATAATGCGACTCGTCAAGAAGTGGTGGTTGGACTGGATCAAGTTCAAGAAAACTATCAGGCTGTTCTCGAAGAATTAGGTTGTTAGAGAAAAACTTATTCTTTCTTAAAGGCCGAGCTCTTTAAGGAATCTCGAAACATTACATTTTTGTTACACGGCGAGCAAATACTGTAACAAATTGATAATATTTTGGTATAATGGTTATACTCTTACATAAATAAAGGAGAAAAAATGAAAAAATTGATGAAATTTGGCGTATTGCCTGCTTGTATTCTTTTGTTGGGAGCATGTTCGGCCCTCCCAAAACCACAGAAGAAGAACGCTGAAAACGTGAAGACAGAGCAGTCTTCATCTTCTACATCAGAAAAAGAAACCAATGAAAAGCGGATTGAAAAAGACGCAGATATTATCTTGCGTGCAGTCTTTACCGATCACTCTTCAGGTTTCACGACCTTGATGGGAACTTCTGTTGACAAATGGAAGAAAGGTATTACTCAGTCTTACGTTGATGAAAATCTGTCTAAATATACGCCAGAAGAAAACTATACACTTGACTTGAAGACAGAAAAATTCCCTCCATCAAAAATCTTAGAGCTATTTGACCAAGCACGTTTTAAAGTCTTGGCTACGATTGGCGATGATTTTGAAATTACTAAGGTTGAAGACGATGGAGAAACAGCCACTGTAACATTTAAGAGTCGTGCGATTGCGACACGTGATTTGGCCAATCTAATCAATATGACCAAAGCTAGTCTGTTTGAAAATGGGATTGAAGATGTAAAAGCCTTGGAAGACTCAACGGATCCAGATCTTGAGAAACGTTTGGCTTTGGTAAATAACTTCCTCTTCTACTATGCTTTTGACCGTATGAATGAAGACTTTGGCTACATTGCGCCACGTGAGTTTACAATGGAGTTAACGAAGACAAAAGAGGGTCGCTATATTCTCAATGACGAAAACTTTATTGAATTGCGTAAATCAATGTTTGTAAATGAGTATTCAGCAAATGGTGCGGAAACCCGTAAAGGAAACAAATCAACCGATTCTGGCTCTAAATCTGACTCAAGCTCCTCTTCATCTTCCGATAAATCAAAGATCTAATAGTTTGAAATAAGATTTAGGATCTCATTTATATAGATAACGGGTCTGGGGCTTTTTGTCTCAGACTTTTATTTTTCAACTAGCTTGAATTGATGGAGGATATGAATGATTTTATTTCCACCTAAGTATGTTTAAGTACTTTTCTTTTTAACCACATCACTCTGCTACTCTTCCAATAACATAAAACTTTTCGTCCCAACTATCCTTGCTTATGCTATAATAGTCTATAGAAAGTCGAGGGAATGATGAAGAAAATATTATTAGTGGTTGTGGTGCAGGGAGTGGCCTTATTTGTGATAACGGGTCTGCTCTGTTATTTTATGCGAGGGGATTTTTTCTTCCGTGCTTTGGCGCCGATTTTTGGTCTGGCAGCTGGAGCCTTTCGCTTTTTGACAGCCATGGTGACAAAAATGCTGGCTCCTAGTCTTTATGAGGATGGGAAGAAAAAGGAATAGTCTATATGAAATTAGGAGGTCTGAGAATATTGATTCCAGACCTTTTTTATAAAAGTGGGCAATGTAAATGAAGGTTTTTAATTTTTTTCAGAAAAAGGACAGGTAGGGGGGCTTTCCTAGGCTCTTTGTGGTAAAATAGTAACAGAATTAAAATTTTGGAGAGTAAAGATGAAACGTTCAATGTATGCGGGACGTGTTCGTAGTGAGCATGTCGGTCAGGAAATTACTTTGAAAGGTTGGGTTGCCCGCCGTCGCGATTTGGGAGGCTTGATTTTTATTGATCTGCGTGACCGTGAAGGGATTATGCAGCTAGTTATTAATCCTGAGAGTGTTTCAGATGAGGTCATGAAGACAGCTGAGAGTCTGCGCAGCGAGTTTGTTATTGAGGTGACTGGTAAAGTAGCTGCGCGTGAGCAGGCCAATGATAAGCTGGCCACAGGAAGTGTAGAGCTTCACGTAGACAGTCTGACGGTACTGAATACTGCTAAAACGACTCCTTTTGAGATTAAGGACGGGATTGAAACTAATGATGATACGCGTTTGCGCTACCGTTATTTGGATCTGCGTCGCCCAGAAATGCTGGAAAATCTCAAGTTGCGTGCTAAAGTGACTCATTCCATCCGCAATTATTTGGATGAGCTGGAGTTTATCGATGTAGAGACACCGTTTTTGACCAAGTCAACGCCTGAAGGGGCGCGTGATTATTTGGTGCCGAGCCGGGTCAACCAAGGTCATTTCTACGCCCTGCCTCAAAGCCCGCAGATCACCAAGCAGCTTTTGATGAATGCTGGCTTTGACCGTTATTACCAGATTGTCAAGTGTTTCCGAGACGAGGACTTGCGTGGAGACCGTCAGCCAGAGTTTACACAGGTTGACTTAGAAACTTCTTTCTTATCTGAGCAAGAAATCCAAGACATTGCAGAAGGCTTGATTGCCCGTGTCATGAAGGAAACCAAGGGCATTGAAGTGACCTTGCCTTTCCCACGTATGAAATATGACGATGCTATGGCTCTCTATGGTAGCGACAAGCCAGATACTCGCTTTGACATGTTATTGCAGGACTTGACAGAACTTGTCAAGGGTGTTGATTTCAAGGTCTTTTCTGAGGCGCCGGCTGTCAAAGCGATTGTAGTGAAAAATGCGGCTGACAAATACTCGCGTAAAGACATTGATAAGCTGACAGAGCAAGCTAAGCAGCATGGAGCTAAGGGACTTGCTTGGGTGAAAGTAGTTGATGGAGAGCTGACTGGTCCTGTTGCTAAGTTCTTGACAGACCTGTCAAGTGAGTTGACAACTGCTTTACAATTAGAAGAAAACGACTTGGTTCTCTTTGTGGCAGACACCTTGGATGTTGCCAATGCAGCTCTAGGCGCTCTTCGTGTCCGTTTAGGCAAGGAATTAGGTTTGATTGACCCCGCTAAATTTAACTACTTGTGGGTCGTAGATTGGCCAATGTTTGAGTGGTCTGAAGAAGAGGGCCGCTATATGAGTGCCCACCATCCGTTCACCCTGCCTCAAAAAGATTCTGAGCAGGAGCTGGAAGGAGACCTGAGCAAGGTTCGTGCGGTTGCCTATGATATCGTACTCAATGGCTATGAACTAGGTGGTGGTAGCCTACGGATCAACCAAAAAGATCTGCAGGAACGTATGTTTAAGGCCTTAGGCTTCTCAGCTGAAGAAGCGCAAGACCAGTTCGGCTTCCTTCTAGAAGCTATGGATTATGGTTTCCCACCACATGGAGGTCTGGCCTTGGGTCTGGATCGCTTCGTCATGCTTCTAGCTGGTGAAGAAAATATCCGTGAAGTCATTGCTTTTCCTAAGAATAACAAGGCTACTGACCCAATGACGCAAGCACCAAGCTTGGTTGCTCCAGCACAATTAGAGGAATTAAGTTTACAAGTAGAATCACATGAAAAAGACTAGTTTGCGGAAACTTTTTCGCTATTATCTTCATCGCTTTGCCTATCATGTCAAGTTGCTAGAAGTCCTGAAAAGTATTTCGCGTGAAAAATACGATGAGAAATTTTCAGCCTCTTTGGTATATGGCTTCCTCTCAGCAGTAGCGGTCAATTTCTTCTTTCAGCCAGGCCATGTCTACTCAAGTGGTGCAACGGGCCTGGCGCAGATTGTCTCGGCTTTGAGTGGTCGTTTTATCGGCTTTACCATTCCAGTTTCCATTACTTTTTATGCGATCAACATTCCACTAATGATTTTGGCTTGGTACCAAATCGGGCATAAATTTACTGTTTTTACTTTTATCACTGTTTCGATGAGCTCGCTTTTTATCCATTTTGTGCCAGAAGTGACATTGACGACCAATCCCATTATCAATGCCCTGTTTGGGGGAGCTGTCATGGGGACAGGGATCGGTTTTGCCCTCAAGTCAAGCATCTCGAGTGGAGGGACGGATATTGTTAGCTTGACCATTCGCAAGAAAACAGGCCGTAATGTAGGCAGTATCTCCCTGATTGTAAATGGTATTATTATGCTGATTGCTGGTTTGACCTTCGGTTGGGAATACGCTCTCTACTCGATGATTACCATCTTTGTATCGAGCCGTGTAACGGACGCTGTCTTTACCAAGCAAAAGCGGATGCAGGCCATGATTATCACCAGTCATCCTGAAGAAGTGATTAACAAGATTCACCACAAGCTCCACCGCGGTGCGACTATTATCAATGGGGCGGAGGGAACTTACAATCACGAGCAAAAGGCGGTGCTGATTACAGTTATTACGCGTGCTGAATTTAACGAATTTAAGTACATCATGAAGCAGACAGATCCGACAGCCTTTGTCTCTGTATCTGACAATGTACATATTTTAGGAAGATTTGTAGAAGAGTAGTCTCGATTAACGGCATTGCTAGTGGATCTTACTCAAATTCAATGCTTCCATTTATACATAAAAAAGGAACAAGTTCAGCTGGATGTTTTCCCATCCAAAATGAACCTGTTCCTTTTTATATTTTTACTTTATTTCAAAACCAAGACTTGCTTAGCAGGAACTGTATAAGAGTCTGCTAGCGGGGCGATTGGTTTTTTAGCGTTAATGTGCGGATACTGAAGGTAAATGCTTTGCTTCATTTTATTTTCATAAGTCGCTGCTTCAGTACCAAAGTTAATCAAAATAGTCAGCGCTTGTTTGTCTTTTTGAATCTTATATTCAAGGAGGATAGGGCTGAGCCATTTGACCTGACAAGCCTTTTGAATAGCCGAGCTAGTTGTCAGAGTCAAAAGCGGATGAGCCTTTCTAAAGGCAATGAGTTGCTTCAAAAATTCAATGTCTTCAGTGTAGTGAAGTGAGCGCAGCCAGTCTAGCTTGTTGACATCATCAGGCAGGTTGTAGGTGTTGTCAATCAGATTCTTGGTCCGATAAAATTCCTGCCCGCTGTGGAGGAAAGGAACTCCTTGCGCTAAGAGAACGATGTGCAATGCTAGGCGAGAGTTAGCTAGGCGCTGACGTAGGCTGATATTTGGATTTTGAATATCAAAATAATCAAACACCGTTGCATTGTCATGGCATTCTACATAGTTGATTGCCTGATGAGGCGCTAGGAAATGTGGCTCTCCTGTCAAGCCGACATTGGCTGTCAGGACATTTTCTAGCCAGCTGGTCGCATGCTCTTTCTCCAGTCGGCTACCTTGGGCGATGGTTTGCTTGATCGTATCACGGAAATGATCGCTGAAGAATCCATACTCAGGTAGTTGTTCAGCGTTGAACTGATGAGCCAGAAGGTCACTATCAAGACCAGTAGGCATCTGCCAACCTTCTCCGTAAAGGTAGATGTTGGGATGAATGGCTTTTAGTTCCTGAGCGATTTGCTTCATGGTGGTTATGTCGAGAATGCCCATCAGGTCAAAGCGAAAACCATCAAAGCCGTAGAGGCTAACCCATTGTTGGACAGATTGTTGGATATAATGGCGCACCATAGCTTTTTCGCTGGCTACATCATTTCCACAGAAGGTGCCATTTGTCCGTAGGCCCTGTTCATCGAGACGATAGAAGTAGCCTGGCACAATCTTCTCAAAAGCATAGGCATCTGCCTCATAGACGTGATTGTAGACGACATCCATGATAACGCTCATATCAGCCTGGTGATAAGCTGCAATCGCGTCTTGTAGTTCAAAGATACGGCTATAGGGATTGTGTGGGTCGCTTGAGAAGCTGCCTTCAGGAACATTATACTGGACGGGATCATAGCCCCAATTGTAAACGAGTTCGGGGTGTTTTTCGTCAACACTGCCAAAGTCATAGACTGGCATAAGCTGAACGTGTGTAATGCCTAAATCTTGCAAGTATTTGAGACCAAAGGTCTGGCCGTGTACGGTTGGAGATTCGGACAGAGAAGCAAATTTACCAGGTTGTGAAAAACCAGCTTCCTTTTGCATGGAGAAATCACGCACGCTCATTTCATAGATAACGGCTTCTGTTGGTTTTACTTGGCTGGCAGCCCGACGAATAGGTCTGCTAATCTTTTTGCGGTCAATGACATAACTATGACCAGAGTTGGCATCTGAAGAGAGAGCGTAGGGGTCATGTACTTCTACCCATTTTCCGTTCACCTTATGGATATAGTAGTAGGCCTTGCCTTCTAAGTCTCCAAGGACCTGCGTATGCCAGACACCCCTATCTTGCCTTTGGAGGGGAATGACCTGCTCTTCCAGATGCAGCAAGACTTTTTCTGAAATAGGCGCCCACAGTTTGAAATCTGTTGCCTGAGGGCTATAGCTAGCTCCCAAATCTCTTTCTTGGTAGCTAAATAATTCATCAAAAATTGGCTTTTGGACAATGTGACGATACTGGAGAATGGTGTGATTGCGGTCTTGATCATAGACTGTGTAGGATTCAGTCAAATCAATCGGGTCATTGACTGAAAGGGTGTAGACAATCTGATGTTCTTGATTCTCAATTTTTTTGATGGTCAAAGGACTAGAGCTATGCTTGTCCTCTAGAGTAAAGTGGATAGAATAAGCATCAAAGGACTTTTCCAATTCGATAGTGATGTTATTTTCATCATCTAAGTAGGCTTGGAAAATACGATAAACCATGAAATTTCTCCTTAACTAACGAGTAAGAATGCTGTGGGGGATGACTTGGCGATAGCAAGTATGCTTGTCATCCTTATTATCTTTAATGATTTGGAGTAAGGTACGGAAAGATTCCCTCCCCAACTCGAGGGTATTGATATTAATGTAGGCATCCACGTTGATGCGTGGCTTGATAGAGTCAAAAGTGATAATCGGGAAGCGGTAGTCAATGTCTTTGAGATAGTGGAGAGCCCCTTCGGCAACCATACTATCCGATGTCACAAAGGCTTCGATTTCCTGAATAGGCATCTTTTCCATAATCTTATAACTGCTATCTTCCAAGAGGAAACCGAAAGAAAACTTGACGATGTTTTCATCGAGAGGGATGCCTGCTTCTTCTAGGGCTTGTTTGTAGCCGGTAAAGCGGTCTTGGGATACGACAAGCTCTTTATTCCCAGCTAGAAAGGCAATTTTTTTATAACCTTGATCTAGGAAATATTTGGTTGCATCGTAGCCAGCCTTGATATTATCATTATCGACCAAAGAAACAAATGGTGACACTGCTTTCCCTAAAATCAAGAAAGGAAATTGGTTTTTAATCGCAAAGTCAACCAGCGGATCGTTTGGCTTAGAATAGAGAAAAATCAAACCATCGACGCGTTTTCCGAAAATCATTTGTTTGATATTTTCTAAACGACGCTCTTCGTCCTGTCCAGTACTAATCTGAATGGCATAGTCATGTTCAGATGCGATGCGTGAAATCCCTCGTAAGACAGTTGGGAAGAATGGGTTTTGGTAAAAAAGATCCGAATCATCGGGCAGCACCAGACCGATGACTTGGGTTGATTGGCTGACCAGACTTCTAGCGTTGAGATTTGGATGATAGTCCAGCTCTTTCATAGCAGCGCGGACGCGTTTTTTTGTTTCATCACTGATGGTAGACTTGTTTTGTACGACGCGTGTCACCGTTGAGGGAGACACACCCGCTAGTTTCGCTACTTCTTTAATCGTAACGCGCATAATAACCTCCTAATTTCTGAAATCCTCATCACGAAAATGTGTTTTGTAGAAAATAATCACCAAATAAAGAACAAACAAGATATTTTGAACGGTGATAATCGTAGGCAGACTTTGCCCAAATAAGCCGCAGATAAGACCGATAATCGTTGGTAATCCTAGGCAGTTGAGGATAAAATGATAGCATTCTTTAAAGGTTTTAAAAGAAAATAACCGTGATTTCTTGGTCAGATAGAGCAAGAAGGAAGCACCGAGTGCTAGAAAGGCAAAGTTAATGCTAAAGAGGAAGCCTGCGGAGAGGACTAGAAAGAGGCTGATCACCAAGCGGTTTTGTTGGAACCAGTCTTTAGAAATGGCTTTGGTCAGGGCTTCTTTACTTTTTAGAGCCTTCTGGTCAATGGCTTGGTAGCGGATATTGGCCAGTTCTTTTCCTTCTTTAGTGATTTTAAGATTTTCTTTGTCAAAGTAAAGCGTCAGCTCCTTGCCTAATTTGAGCTCCTCGTGATGGCCGATAATGACAGTCCCAGCGGTATTGTGATGAATCCCTTCAGGATTTTCAGTGGTCAGCACATGGTCTTTCATCTGGGCATGATGGTCAAAGTCAATCATCACGTCTTCATCCAGAGTGTCAAATGCCTTATCAACAAAAGTATCCAGAGCATAGCTCGTCAAAGATGCTGTTTGAACGGCCACGGGAATCAAAGACAGAGAAATCAAAAAGATGCTGGTAAAGATGAGCTGGAACCAGCTAAGCATCCGACGATTGGCGAAAGTTCTTCTAAAACCAATCAAGCTCGAAAAATAATTCAAAGGATAAGGTAACATAGCTGCCTCTTTCTAAAATTATAATCAGGTGGTGGCCAATAAAGAACTTATTGGCTGCCATATAACTATAATTGTCTTTAAATCAAAAACAGGGTGGGACAAGATTATCCCTTGTCTCCACCACTTGTTAAACCAGATACAAAATTCTTTTGCAGGAAGAAGAAGAGAATACAGATTGGAAGGGCAGTGAGAATCGCACCGGCAGCAAAGAAGGCAATTTTTTGATTCTTGACATCGCTGACGAAGGTACGAAGACCAACTGCAACCGTATAAAATTCTTTTTCACGAAGAAGGAAGCTGGAGAGGATATAGTCTCCGAAAGGTCCCATGAAGGCCCAGAGAGCTTGCACAGCAATCATTGGACGAACGAGCGGCAGGACAATCTGCCAGAAGCGTCTGAAATGACCAGCACCGTCTAATTTAGCTGACTCATCTAGAGACATAGGAACGGTATCGAAGTATCCTTTCATCAACCAAGCATTCATTGGAATACCACCACCCACATAAAGGAAGATGAGGAACCAGCTTTGGTTGAGGGCATTGAGCATCAGCGCCATAACGAAGAAGGCGGTCAGAGCTGCAATGGTTGGCACCATTTGGATAATCAAGAAGAAAACCAGACTTTGCTTTCTTGCGATGAAATTGTAACGGCTGTATGCATAACCTGCAAGTACCACTATACTGGTTTGGACAATCATTGTCAAGACGGCAATGATAATGGTGTTAAAGTACCAAGTACCATATAGAGTCTCTGAGAAGAGACGAGAGAAGTTTTCCAGACTGAAGTTGATGTCTGTGTCTAGCTTGAAGGCCACGACATTCCCCGTCTTGAAAGCTGACATAATCGTGATCAAGAGCGGGTAGAGAATGATAATGGAAAGCACTACAAGGTAGAGATAGGTCAAACTATGGTTGATAAAACGTTTAAATTTAACAGAACTATTCATCTTATACATCCTCCATATCAAATGCGTGTAGTTTCTTGAAGGCAATCATAGAGATAGAGATGACGATGATGGAGATGATGAGGGTAACAGCCGCCGCCATTGAATATTGCGGTGCTGTACCTGTGGTCAATCGATAAATCCAAGAGATCAGGATATCGGTTGAACCGGCTCCTCCACCGACACTACCAGGACCACCTGCATTGAAGAGGTAGATGATTGAGAAGTTATTAAAGTTAAAGGTGTATTGACTGATCAAAGTTGGTGCCGCAACTGCCAAGATCATTGGGAAAGTGATGTTGCGGAATTTCTGCCAAGCATTGGCTCCGTCGATGTAAGCTGCTTCGTAAAGGTCATTTGGAATAGACTGCAAAATACCCAAGGTCAGGACGTAGATATAAGGGAATCCAAGCCAACCTTGCATCATAATCAGAGCAATCTTAGTCCAAGTCGGATCAGTCTTCCACGGGATCAGATGTCCATCTAGGAAGGGAAGAACCTTGCTGAGAAGCGGGATGACTTGAGTGTTGATGGCACCGATACTATCGTTGAACATGTTTGAGAAAGTCAGGATAGTGATAAAGGCTGGAACTGCCCAAGGAAGCAAGAAGATAACACCGAAGATGCGTTTTCCTTTGATGAATGGTTGGTTGGCAATAATAGCAGTGAAAATACCGATTACGATTTGCAAAGTAGAGGCTGCCAGTGCCCAGATGATAGTCCAAGTCAAGACAGAACCAAAGGCCGCACGGAAGGTACTCAATTGCCAAATGTTAGCAAAGTTGGTAAAGCCAACCCAATCCAAAAGCTTATTTGGTGGCAAGTGTTTGAAATCATAGTTGGTAAAGGCGATCAAGAGCGTTACCAATACAGGGAAAATGATAGCAAAGGTCATTGCCAGATAAGAAGGGATGATGAGTAAGTAAGGGAAGCCATTTTCATAGATTCCATCAAACATTTCCTTCAAAGTAGTATGAACAGGATAATCATTGTTCCACTGTTTAGCAACCGTCCGAGCATCCTTCAAGTTAAATCCATAGAAAATCAGGAAAAATACCACGAGGATGAGGTGGAAGGCACCGCGGATCAGCATGAAGAGTGAGTTGTCACCACGGACTTCACCAAGGGTGATGAGATTTTCAATTTCTGGTAGGGCAATAGCTACGAAATAAGCTAAGAATGCAACCGTAACCCCAAGAAAGATGTATCCTTTGGCTTTTTGATCATTATAGATTTGCCCCAACCCTGGAATGAGGGAGCGCAACATGGCTTGTTTGGGATCTTTTTTTGTCATTGTAGTCTCCTTAGATACGAGAAAGATTGAGGAATTGCAGCAAGTACAAGTCCTAATCCGAGTTTTTCTTATTAGAAGATAGAGTAAATCCTTATTCTATCAAACAAGGGGTAGGGAAAATTCCCACCCCTTTATTTAAACTTGCTTATTTGTTGCCGAATTTTTGATCGATAGTTTCTTTGATCAATTTAACAGCATCTTCAGCTGAAGTTTTAGCATCTTTCTTGCCGCTTACAGCATCGAAGAGCATGTTCTTAGCTGGATCCCAAACAGTACTCATTTCAGAGATGTTTGGCATTGGTTGAGCTGATTGGAACTGTTTAACAACTGCGTCTGTCAGTTCATCTTTCTTGCTTACTGCATACTCGCGTGCTTCTGTGTTAGCAGGTACTTCGTTAGTAGCATCGTAAAATGCTTTTTGTTGTGCAGTTGAAGTCAAGAAGTCAACGAATTTTTGAGCAACTTCTGGGTTTTTAGCACCAGTTGGGATAACCCAAGCTTTACCACCACCGAAAGCAGCATATTCTTTTCCGTTTGGAAGAGTTGGGATAGTTGAAACACCATAGTTTACTTTAGCTTCTTTTAAAGCAGATGCTTTCCAAGGGCCATCGATGATAGCAGCAGTTTTGCCTTTTTGGAATTGAGACTGGATCAAGTTTCCAGCGCCTTCAGTATCTTGCATTCCTTTAGGCCATTTTGCATACCAAGTTTTAGCGTATTCAATACCTTTAATTGCACCTTCATTAGCAAGACCGATATCTTTAGGATCTTTACCATTGTCACCGAATACATAACCGCCGTTACCAGCTAGAAGTCCGTAAGCGTAGTAGAAGTTTGTCCAGTCAGCAAGGAAAGCAGATGTTTTGCCATCTTCGCCTTCGAAAGCGTACTTGCTATCTTTAGCCAACTCTTCAAGTTCAGCAAATGTTGTAGGAGCTTTTTGGATCAGGTCTTTGTTATAGTACATTACCAAAGTCTCGATAACAGCAGGTGCTCCGTATGTTTTACCTTCTGTTGTTACAAGAGATTCAGTAGTTTTATCTGTCTTACTATCTTTGCTTAATTTTACTTCGTTTAATTGTCCATCTGTACCGAGGCTTCCTACGCGGTCGTATGGAGCCATCAAAACGTCTGGAGCTTTACCAGACTGGTTGTCGAGTGAAAGGTTGTCCAATCCACCCATTTGGTCACCAGTTTTAATAGTAACTTTAGAACCAGTTTCTTTTTCAAAAGCTGCAGCAGCTTTCTCCATGTAAGCCTTGTACTGCTCTTCAACGTATACTGTAACGTTCTTGTCGCCTGATTCAGATGACTTGCTTGAAGAAGATTTGCTTCCGCAAGCTGTCAAGATGAAGCCTGCCAATGCAACAGTACCGAGAACAGCAACGCTCTTCAACATTTTGTTTTTCATGATTATTCCTCCTAAAGAATAAAAAAATAATACCATCTAAGAACACGCTTGCATAGCGCAAACGTTTTCTTGAACTTAAAATAATTTTAGCACAAAAGGTAAACGCTTGCAAGCGTTTTTAAGAAAATTTTAAAAAATTTTTAAGGAAAGAGTGTTAATTTAAACGATGTATAAGGAAAGAAAATGGAAATCTATGGTATAATAAATAAAAAAAGTTTTTTAAAAAGCTTGCACTTGAAAAAAAAATAGGTTATAATTCAAGCAACGCAAACGTTTTCGCTAAATAAAGTAGGAAACAAGCATGAAAAAATTTTTGAGGTGTTACATATGAAAGCGAGACAAAGTGGTGTATTGATGCACATTTCCTCTTTGCCAGGCAAGTACGGGATTGGTTCTTTTGGTCAGTCTGCTTATGATTTTGTGGATTTCTTAGTTAGAACGAAGCAACGTTATTGGCAAATCTTGCCTTTGGGAACGACTAGCTATGGGGACTCTCCTTACCAGTCTTTCTCAGCCTTTGCAGGGAATACGCACTTTATTGATTTGGATTTCTTGATTGACGAAGGCCTGTTGGCAGAAGAAGATCTAAAAGGTGTTGATTTTGGTGATGATCCAAAAGCTGTAGATTATGCAAAAGTGTTTGAAGCACGTCGTCCTCTTTTGGAAAAAGCGGTTGCTCGTTTCCTTAAAGTTGGCGATCTTGACAAATTCCGTCACTTTGTTGCAGAAAATGCAGCTTGGTTGGAGCTTTTTGCAGAATACATGGCTGTTAAAGAGCATTTTGATCTGAAAGCTTGGACAGAATGGCCAGATGAAGCGATTCGTCGTCGCCAACCAGAAAGCTTGGCTAGCTATCGTGAGAAATTGGCAGACAAGCTGGAGTACCACCGTGTAACTCAATATCTCTTCTTTAAACAATGGTTGGAACTCAAGAAATATGCTAATGACCATCACATCGAGATCGTTGGAGACATGCCAATCTATGTAGCTGCTGACAGCGCAGATGTCTGGGCTCAACCTCACTTCTTCAAGACAGATAAGCAAGGCCGCCCAGTTAAGGTTGCTGGCTGCCCACCAGATGAATTTTCAGAGACTGGCCAATTGTGGGGTAACCCAATTTATAATTGGGATGCCATGGATCAAGATGGTTATGCTTGGTGGATTGAGCGCCTTCGCGAAAGCTTTAAGATTTACGACATTGTTCGGATCGACCACTTCCGTGGCTTTGAGTCTTATTGGGAAGTGCCAGCTGAGTCTGATACCGCGGCTACTGGTCACTGGGTCAAAGGTCCAGGTTATAAGCTGTTTGCCGCAGTGAAAGAAGCTTTAGGTGATTTGAACATCATTGCAGAAGACCTTGGATTCATGACGGATGAAGTCATTGAATTGCGTGAACGAACTGGTTTCCCAGGTATGAAGATTCTGCAATTCGCTTTCAATCCAGATGATGAAAGCATCGATAGTCCACACTTGGCGCCACATAACTCTGTGATGTACACTGGTACTCACGACAATAATACTGTATTGGGCTGGTATAAGGATGAGATCGATGATCCAACCCGTGAATACATGGCTCAGTATACTAACCGCAAAGAATACGAAACGGTGCCACATGCAATGCTTCGTACAATCTTTGCTTCTGTTAGCTACATGGCTATCGCAACGATGCAAGATTTGCTAGAGCTAGATGGCTCTGCCCGCATGAACCTGCCTTCTACAATTGGCGGCAACTGGGCATGGCGGATGACAGCTGAAGAGCTAAACCCTATCGTAGAAGGTCAGCTTTATCATTTGACTAAGGTCTACCGTCGTCTGAATACTGACTTACTTTCATAAGACAATAAATTTCAATACTTTCTAATACTAGGAGAAATCATGTCAAACTTACAAACATATATCCAAAAAACTTATCAAAAGAAAATTGCTGATTGTAGCAATGAAGAGCTTTATTTGGCTCTCTTGAACTACACAAAATTAGCGAGCGCTCAAAAGCCAGTTAATACTGGTAAAAAGAAACTCTACTACATCTCTGCGGAGTTTCTGATTGGTAAACTCTTGTCAAACAACTTGATTAACCTTGGTCTTTACGACGATGTGAAAAAAGAACTTGCCGCTGCCGGTAAAGACTTGATCGAAGTTGAAGAAGTAGAATTGGAACCATCTCTTGGTAATGGTGGTTTGGGCCGTTTGGCAGCCTGCTTCTTGGACTCTATCGCAACCTTGGGGCTTAATGGTGACGGTGTTGGACTAAACTACCACTTTGGTCTTTTCCAACAAGTCCTTAAAAACAATGAACAAACAACTATTCCAAATTTCTGGTTGACTGAGCAAAACTGGTTGGTTCGCTCAAGTCGTAGCTACCAAGTGCCATTTGCGCACTTTACCTTGACATCAACTCTTTACGATATTGATGTTCCTGGTTACAAGACAGCTACTAAAAACCGTTTGCGCTTGTTTGACCTAGATTCAGTTGATTCTTCAATCATCAAAGAGGGAATTGAATTTGACAAGACAGATATCGCTCACAACTTAACTCTTTTCCTTTATCCAGATGATAGCGACAAGCAAGGTGAATTGCTCCGTATTTTCCAACAATACTTCATGGTTTCAAACGGTGCACAATTGATCATCGACGAAGCGATCGAAAAAGGAAGCAACTTGCATGACCTTGCAGACTATGCAGTTGTACAAATCAACGACACTCACCCATCACTGGTTATTCCTGAATTGATCCGTCTTTTGACTGCGCGTGGTATCGAGCTTGATGAAGCAATCTCAATCGTTCGTAGCATGACTGCCTACACAAACCACACCATCCTTGCTGAAGCCCTTGAAAAATGGCCTCTTGAATTCTTGCAAGAAGTGGTTCCTCACTTGGTACCAATCATCGAAGAATTGGATCGTCGTGTCAAAGCAGAATACAAAGATCCAGCTGTTCAAATCATTGACGAGAGCGGTCGTGTTCACATGGCACACATGGATATCCACTATGGATACAGCGTTAACGGGGTTGCAGCACTCCACACTGAAATCTTGAAGAACTCTGAGTTGAAAGCTTTCTACGATATTTATCCAGAGAAATTCAACAACAAGACAAACGGTATCACATTCCGTCGTTGGCTCATGCACGCTAACCCACGTTTGTCTAGCTACTTAGATGAACTTCTTGGTCGCGATTGGCACCATGATGCTGCTAAGTTGGAAGGTCTACTTGACTTTGCTGGCAAGCAAGAAGTGAAAGAAAAGCTGGAAGGCATTAAGGCTCACAACAAGCGTAAATTGGCTCGTCACTTGAAGGAAGCTCAAGGTGTAGAAATCAATCCAGATTCTATCTTTGATATCCAAATCAAGCGTCTACACGAGTACAAACGCCAACAAATGAACGCTTTGTATGTCATCCACAAGTACTTGGACATCAAGGCTGGTAACATTCCTGCTCGTCCAATCACTGTCTTCTTTGGTGGTAAGGCAGCTCCTGCTTACACAATTGCTCAAGACATCATTCACTTGATCCTTTGCTTGTCAGAAATCATCGCGAATGACCCAGCAGTGGCACCACACTTGCAAGTGGTTATGGTTGAGAACTATAACGTTACAGCATCAAGCTTCTTGATTGCAGCTGGTGATATTTCTGAGCAAATTTCACTTGCTTCTAAAGAAGCTTCAGGTACTGGTAATATGAAATTCATGCTTAACGGTGCTTTGACACTTGGTACTATGGACGGTGCTAACGTGGAAATCGCTGAGTTGGTTGGCAAAGACAACATCTACATCTTTGGTGAAGATTCTGAAACAGTTATCGACCTTTACGCAAAAGCAGCCTACAAATCAAGTGAATTTTACGCTCGTCCAGCTATCAAACCGTTGGTTGACTTTATCATCAGCGATGCTGTTCTTGCGGTAGGTAAGAAAGAACGTTTGGAACGTCTTTACAATGAATTGATCAACAAAGACTGGTTCATGACGCTTCTTGACTTGGAAGACTACATCAAGGTGAAAGAGCAAATGCTTGCGGACTACGAAGATCGTGATGCATGGTTGGATAAAGTGATCGTTAACATTGCAAAAGCTGGCTTCTTCTCAGCAGACCGTACAATCCAACAATACAATGACGAAGTATGGCATTTGGAGAACTAATTATTTTAAATAAGTGAAAAAGCCTAGACAGTCCTGTCTTGGCTTTTCTCTTGTTAGAAGACTAGAGTAAGTAGCCTTGGAGGATAAGCTTTTCTGGTAGATAGAGCTTTAAAATCGTAGCAGACCTTGGCTCTTGTCAGTCTTTTCTTTTGGGTGTATAATAAGAAAAAGTATTTCTTTACAGGAGGTTGTTATGAAAAAGAAACCAATTTATCTCTATGTCTTACTGGGGTTAGAAACAGTAGGCACTTTGTGGGAACTTCTTTCGAAGTTCTCCTCTTCAAATGATGCCGTGGAAACCTTACTAAAGGGGATCAATGAGCCAGCAAAATCTCAGTATGCAGCTTACTTTAGCAAGAGCGCTGAACTGTCAGGTTCGCTAATAAATAATATTTTCTTTTATGTTGGCTTGCTTCTTTTGATTGCAGCTTGGTTCTTCGTTTTTAAGAAAGATATTTTCAAAGCCAATCTTATTTACATCGTGAACGTTCTTATTGGCCTGATTGGAACAGCGTATGGTTATGTGGTAGCAAAAGGGATTGCGACGTCTTCTTTTTCAGATCCGACCTTACTCTCATCTCAGATGCTGGGACTGAACTTTACTATCGGCTTCTCTGTTGTTGTTAGTCTTATCTTCCTTTCCATCGTTATCTTTAAGCTGATCAAGCAGCAAAAGGAAGCTGAGAGTGTAGAAGCGGTTGAAGAAGATTAAGATTTGGCAAATAACATTTACTGCTGATAAGCTAGATTAGCGGATAAATGTTATTTTTTTGGAATGGAGCAAATAAACATGAAAGTTTCCTTAGTTTATATTAGCTTGAGTGGCAATACAGAGAGTTTTGTCCGTCGTTTGAGCGACTATTTGTTAGAGCAGCATCCGAGTTTAGAGATTGAGAAAATCCACATCAAAGACTTAGTGAAAGAGGGACGTCCGTTCTTTGAAATGACCAATCCTTTCATTACCTTTCTACCGACCTATCTGGAAGGTGGCAATGGTGTAGATAATGGCGATGTCGAGATTCTTACGACAGATGTGGCCGATTTTATAGATTATGGGCAGAATGCTAGCAAGTGTTTGGGAGTTATCGGAAGTGGCAACCGTAACTTTAACAACCAGTACTGCCTGACTGCTAAGCAATACAGCCAGCGTTTTGGTTTCCCTGTTTTAGCTGATTTTGAAATGCGTGGTATGTTAGGCGATATTAAAAAAATAGCTGGCATTATCGAGGAATTGTACGAAATAAAAGCATAAGTAAAAAGCCGTTCGATCAACATTTTTGACCGAGCGGCTTTTGATTCTATTCTTGACTTGCATGCTCGCTGGTGATCGTTTCGACCAGCTCTTTTGAATATAAAATTCCTAAACGGTATTTTTTGTTAATGTAAGCAATAAGGTCATTTTGGTTTTCGCTAGTGGCCATTTTTTCTTGGAGTTCTTGTCGAAAATGATCACTTTTTAGGAGTTCTTGCTGCAGCAAAATCTGCAACTTTACCTTTTCTCTCTTGTTGTACAAAAAGAGAATGACCAAGCTAAGGGCAACTAAAATATAAGCAGTTTCATTCATAAAATATCTCTTCCTAAGAAAACCTCCCAAAACTGGAAGGTTTGTGTAGGGTTACATTTTTTCTGGTGCTTCTACACCAAGCATGCGGAGAGCTTCCTTCAGCACAACAGCAGTAGTGTAGCTGAGAGCTAGACGGCTGTCGCGTTCCGGAGATTCATCCAAGATGCGAGTGTGAGCATAGTATTTATTGAAGGCTTGAGCTAGGCTGATTGCGTATTTGGCAATCAGAGATGGCTCAAAGTTATCAGCTGCACGTTTGATTACGCGAGCGAAGTCTTGGAGCAGTTTGATAATTTCCCAGCTTTCAGCATCGTTGAGATTGTAGTTAACGTCAAGACTTGGCTTGAAGTCTGCTTTGCGTAGGATAGACTGGATACGTGCATAGGCATATTGTACATACGGTCCAGTTTCACCTTCAAAGGAAACCATTGCTTCCAAATCAAAGTCATAACCGTTGCGGCGGTCAGTTTTAAGGTCGTAGAATTTAACGGCACCGACACCAACTGCATGAGCAACAGCTTCTTTGTTTTCCAGATTTGGATTTTTTTCTTCAATTTGAGCTTTTGCACGGCTGATCGCTTCTTGCAGAGTTGGTTCCAGAAGGATGATGTTTCCTTTACGTGTTGAAAGTTTTTGGCGGTTTTTCGTAACCAGACCAAAGTCCACGTGGATCATGTCATCGCTCCAGTCAAATCCCATCTTCTTAAGGACGGCCTTGAGCTGACGGAAGTGGTTTGATTGCTCTTGACCAACGACGTAAACGTTCTTAACGAAGTTGTAAGTGCGCGCACGGTACATAGCAGTGGCAATATCCCGGGTGATGTAAAGCGTAGCACCGTCTGATTTTTTAATCATAGCTGGTGGCAGGTTGACATCGTCCAAGTCCACAATGCTAGCGCCTTTTGATTCTTTCAGAAGACCCTTATCTTCCAAAATCTTAACGGCCTCGTCCATCTTGTCATTGTAGAAGGCTTCGCCATTTAAGCTATCAAATTCAACGCCGAGCAATTCATAGATACGGTTAAATTCAACGAGACTTTCGTCACGGAACCATTGCCATAGTTCTGTTGCTTCTGGATCGCCATCTTCCAGTTTCTTGAACCAAAGGCGACCTTCTTCATCCAAGGCTGGATCGTTTTCGATTTCAGCATTGATGCGGACGTAAAGTTGCAAGAGTTCATCGATTGGGTTAGCTTCAACGGCTTCCTTGTTGCCCCATTTCTTGTAAGCAACCATGAGGAGACCGAATTGCTTGCCCCAGTCACCTAAGTGGTTGATCTTGATGGTATTGTAGCCCATCTTGCGGAAGATATTGGACAAGGCATCACCGATAACGGTTGAACGTAAGTGTCCGACAGAGAAAGGCTTTGCAATGTTAGGGCTGGAAAGGTCGATGGTGATATTTCCGCCCTGACCTTCGTTCTGTTGACCATAGTCAGCGCCTTCCTTGATGACTTCTTTGATGACTTGATCAGAGATTTTAGCTTTGTTGAGGAAGAAGTTGACATAAGGTCCAGTTGCGACAACTTTTTCAAAGTGACTTGGGTCGATCTTTTCAGCAATATCTGCAGCAATAGCTTGAGGAGCCTTGCGTTCTACTTTTGCAAGTGAGAAAGCTGGGAAGGCAATGTCTCCAAGATCGGAACTTTTCGGTTGCTCTAGTAGGTTAGAGATAGCGCTTTGGTCCAAGCTGTCAATAACTTTGGCCAATTCGCTAGCGATTAATTGTTTATTATCCATATTTGCTCCTTTGGGTCTTTTGTTACTATTCTATCATATTTTATGAAGAATCTTCAATTTTTTTGGTATAAGATAGATTTTTTGATATAATTGAGAGTATAAATATTCAGTCAATGAGGTCGAGTATGAGAAAAATCGAGCGTCATCAGCTTATTAAATGGATGATCAAGGAAGAAAAGTTAGGAACACAAAAGGATATTCAAAAAAGACTGGAAGATGAGGGGATATTTGTAACCCAAACAACCCTCTCGCGGGATTTAAGAGAGATTGGCTTGACCAAACTGAAGAAAGACGGGCAAGTCTACTATGTGCTGGCTCATGAAGCAGAGGAGTTGGACCTAGCTGGATTTCTGGCCAGTCATGTTCAGGCTGTTTCTCGAGCGGAGTTTACGCTGGTTTTCCGTACAGGACTAGGCGAAGCGACGGTCTTGGCAAATGTGGTAGATGGTTCTCTGGATAGTCGGATTTTAGGAACCGTTGCAGGGGCCAATACCTTGCTCGTAATTTGCCGGGATCAGGATGTCGCTAGAGAAATCGAGATGAGTGTCAAAGAAGGTATGGAATAGCCAAAAGCTTAGAATTGACGGAGAGGTTTGAGACGGAAGTCCGGACCTCGCTTGTTTTTAGAAAGGATAGAGATGGCAGTAGAAAAGTTATCGCCAGGTATGCAGCAGTATTTGGATATCAAAAAGGACTATCCAGATGCTTTCTTGCTCTTTCGGATGGGGGATTTCTATGAGTTGTTTTATGATGATGCAGTCAATGCCGCGCAGATTTTAGAGATTTCTCTCACCAGCCGCAATAAAAATGCAGAAAATCCAATTCCCATGGCCGGAGTTCCCTATCATTCGGCTCAGCAGTATATTGATGTTTTGGTCGAATCAGGCTATAAGGTAGCAATTGCGGAGCAGATGGAAGATCCCAAGGAAGCCAAGGGGGTTGTTAAGCGAGAGGTCGTTCAGGTTATCACACCGGGGACGGTGGTGGACTCTACTAAGCCGGATTCTGCGAATAACTTTCTGGTGGCTCTGGATTACTCAGAGGGCCTCTATGGTTTGGCTTATATGGACTTGGTGACCGGTGAGTTTCAGGTGACTAGTTTAGAGGACTTTACCTTGGTCTGCGGGGAAATCCGCAATTTGAAAGCTAGGGAAGTGGTGCTGGGCTATGCCTTGCCAGAAGCTGAGGAGCAGGTCTTGGCTGGACAAATGAACCTCTTATTATCCTATGTACAGACAGCTTTGGACGATGTTCAGCTGCTGGGCGAGGAGCTGTCTCCTATGGAGCGTCAGGCAGCGGGGAAATTGCTGGAGTATGTGCACCGGACCCAGATGAGGGAGCTCAGCCATTTAAAGAAGGCCCAGCATTATGAAATCAAGGACTTTCTGCAAATGGACTATGCCACCAAGGCGAGTCTTGATTTGACAGAAAATGCTCGCTCGGGTAAGAAACACGGCAGTCTTTATTGGCTGATGGACGAGACCAAGACGGCCATGGGCGGCCGTATGCTGCGCTCTTGGATCCAGCGTCCGCTGATTGATGAAGCGCGAATTAGTCAGCGGCAGAATGTCGTCGAGGTTTTTCTGGATCATTTCTTTGAGCGGAGTGATTTGACGGAGAGCCTCAAGGGAGTCTATGATATTGAGCGGCTGGCTAGTCGAGTGTCTTTTGGCAAGACCAATCCCAAGGATCTGCTGCAGTTGGCAGCAACATTGGGCAATGTGCCTCAGATTAAGGCTATCTTGCAAGGAATCGGCAGCCCGCATCTAGATCGTTTGATTGAGGGTTTGGATCCTATTCCAGAGTTGGCGGGCTTGATTAGCTCAGCTATTTCGCCGGATGCGCCCCATATCATCACCGAGGGCAATATCATTCGGACAGGCTTTGATGAGACCTTGGATCAGTATCGGCTTGTGCTGAGGGAGGGGACTGGATGGATTGCAGAGCTGGAAGTCAAAGAACGTGCTAACAGCGGCATCAGCAATCTGAAGATTGATTACAACAAAAAAGATGGTTATTATTTCCATGTGACCAATTCCCAGCTGGCTCATGTGCCTGGTCATTTCTTCCGCAAGGCGACCCTGAAAAATTCTGAGCGTTTCGGAACGGAGGAGTTGGCTCGGATTGAGGGAGAGATGCTGGAGGCGCGTGAAAAATCTGCTAATCTGGAATACGAGATCTTTATGCGGATTCGCGAAGAAGTTGGCAAATACATCAAGCGCTTGCAGGCCTTGGCACAAACGCTAGCAGCTGTAGATGTCCTGCAGAGCTTTGCTGCGGTGGCTGAACAGCAGCATTTGGTGCGCCCGGTCTTTACTGCGGAGCGCCGTCTGCAGATTGAAAAAGGTCGGCATGCTGTTGTGGAAAAGGTCATGGGTGCCCAAAGCTACATTCCAAATAGTATTCTGCTGGACCAGGAAACGGACATCCAGCTGATTACCGGGCCGAATATGAGCGGGAAATCAACTTATATGCGCCAACTGGCGATCATCGTCATTATGGCGCAGATGGGCTCTTATGTGCCCGCCCAGTCTGCCAGTCTGCCGCTATTCGATGCGATTTTCACTCGCATCGGTGCAGCGGATGACCTGGTGTCTGGCCAGTCCACCTTTATGGTGGAGATGATGGAGGCCAATCGGGCCATTCGGCAGGCCAGCGAGCGTTCGCTCATTCTCTTTGATGAGCTGGGCCGTGGGACGGCGACTTATGATGGGATGGCGCTGGCTCAGGCTATTATCGAGCACATTCATCACTATACTGGAGCCAAGACCCTCTTTGCCACCCACTATCATGAGCTGACAGCCTTAGAGGATAGCTTGGAGCATTTGGAAAATGTCCATGTAGCAACCTTGGAAAAGGACGGACAGGTAACTTTCCTGCATAAGATTGAGCCAGGTCCGGCTGACAAGTCTTATGGAATCCACGTGGCGAAGATTGCCGGACTTCCTGAGAAATTGCTGGAGCGGGCGGATAGCATTTTGAGTCATTTGGAGAGTCAGGATACAGGACTAGGCTCAGAGCTTCCTGCTGCATCCAGACCGAAGCAGTCACAAGTGGCGGAGCAGATGTCTCTTTTCGCAGAGGAATCGGAAAATCCAGTCCTGACTGAACTACGAGACTTGGACATCTACAATATGACTCCCCTAGAAGTCATGGCGGCGGTAGCCGAGCTCAAGAAGAAGTTGTAAAAACAAAGAGGCTGGGACAAAAGTCCTAGCCTCTCAATTGTCTTTGGATTGTCGAGCAAGACGCAGTGGTTGAGTGGGCTCTACTACGCTGATTTCATCAGCTTTTACAGCCCTACTCAACTGTGCGGAGGTGGGACGACGAAATCGAATTCTAACGAATTACCGATTTCTGTCCCACTCTCTTTTTATTCTCACGATTTGCTAGACAAACCGCTATTGATTTTTTGAATGTTGCGGTAAGTGCGGTAGTAGATGGCACATGAAATAATCAGATAAATGAGGGTGAATTCCCCGACGGCAGTCAGTGTCAGGCTGAGTATTTTTTCTCTTGGGAAAAATCCAGCTAGATTAGCCAAAAGTGCAAAGGTCAGAATCATCACACCATAGTGGCTGATGATGGAGCGCAGAATGCTCCAGTCTCTTTGGAAGAAGCTTCCGCTCCATCTGAAAATAGCTCCCATGATAAACCAGATAAGCATGCAGTAGAGCATGATGAGAGAAACATGGACATGCTGGCTCAAAAAGAAGTGGCCGATAGGCGAGCGAGGATGAAGCGGTAGATAAGCTGGATTGTAAAAATAAGAAACAATCATGGAGAAGAAGAGACCGATGAAAATCCCTCCAATTCCTCCGAAAAAGAGTTCTTTAAGACGAGTTTTCATAATTGCAACCTTTCTTTAATGGATTTGAGATAACGGCGGGACGAGTAAGTCTGATCACCGTTTTTCAGAAATATTTGAATCAGACCATTTGGAGTCAGCTTGAGGTGGCTGATTTGTCGGCTGTTGATAATCTCTGACTGAGAAATCTGCAGGAAATACTCCGGCAGGACCTGCAGCAACTGATAAAGAGCTTGTTGAGCTCGATAGCCGTCTTTTGCTGTTCGAACCTGAACCTGACGATTTTCTGTATAGACTCGATGAATTTCCTTAGCATCCAGCAAATAGATTTCGTCCTCTTTCTTGACATGAATCTTGTCTTCTTTGCCTAGATGTTGAGCAAAGTGGACCAATTCCTGGATGCTTTCTGTCATGAGGCGAGCCTCAATGCTGACGGAGTCTTCGGTGACTTGAGAATCGATTCTTAGCTTAACTTTCATAACTTCCTCCTTTCACCTTTATTAAACCGCAACTTGGCAGCGAAAACAAGCCCTTTTGTCTATGTGGCAGCTATTTGTGTCTATATGGTTTGTCTTGTGAGCAGAGCGGGCAAGATAAGTCTGCCCTCTGCTAGAAAGAGCCCAATGTGTTATAATAGATAGCAGAACAAATACGGAGAAAAAGATGTCAAAAATTATCGAACTTCCAGAAATTCTAGCCAATCAGATTGCGGCAGGTGAGGTCATTGAGCGGCCTAGCAGCGTGGTCAAGGAGCTAGTGGAAAATTCAATTGATGCGGGTGCTAGTCAGATTACCATCGAAATCGAGGAGGCCGGACTCAAGAGCATTCAGGTGACGGATAATGGCGAGGGCATAGACCACGAAGATGTCCCTCTGGCCCTCCGCCGCCATGCTACCAGTAAAATCAAGAAGCAGGCGGATCTCTTTCGGATTCGGACATTGGGTTTCCGAGGCGAGGCCATTCCTTCCATTGCTTCTGTCTCGCGTTTTACCATTGAGACAGCGACGGAAGCTGGCCAGCACGGGACTCTGCTGGTTGCGCAGGGTGGCGAGATAGAAAAGCACGAACCTACCAGCAGTCCGGTGGGAACGAAAATCAAGGTAGAAGATCTCTTCTTTAATACTCCAGCCAGGCTCAAGTATATGAAGAGCCAGCAGGCTGAGCTATCCCACATCGTTGATGTGATTAATCGGCTTAGTCTGGCCCATCCGGAAGTGGCTTTCACCCTTATCAGCGACGGCCGCGAAATGACACGGACTGCCGGCAGTGGTAATCTGCGTCAGGCTATTGCAGGAATCTATGGTTTGGCAACAGCTAAGAAAATGGTGGAAATCTCTGCTTCAGATTTGGACTTTGAAGTGAGCGGCTATGTCAGCCTGCCTGAGTTGACTCGTGCGAATCGGAATTATATTACGATTCTCATCAACGGCCGCTACATTAAGAATTTCCTGCTCAATCGAGCTATTTTGGACGGCTACGGCAGCAAGCTGATGGTAGGTCGCTTTCCACTAGCGGTCATCAATATTCAGATTGACCCCTATCTAGCCGATGTCAATGTCCATCCGACCAAGCAAGAGGTGCGCATTTCTAAAGAACGCGAACTCATGGCCTTGATTTCGCAAGCCATTGCGACTAGTCTCAAGGAGCAGGACCTTATCCCAGATGCTTTGGAAAATCTAGCCAAATCAACTGTTAAGCGTGCGACTAAGCCCGAACAGACTAGTCTTCCCCTTAAAGAAAATCGCCTCTACTACGATAAGGAGCAGAATGACTTCTTCCTCAAGCCGCAGGTGGCCGAGCAGCAACTATCCTTTGAAGAATTAGCAAAGCCTGTTCATCAAGCGACAGATGAAAAAGCAGAACCGCAACCGACTTCGGTCAAATTTGCAGAGAGAAAGCCAGTTAGCTATGACCAACTAGACCATCCAGAGCTTGACCAGGCTAGTCTGGAGCGGGCTGTGGATAAGTTGGAGCAGGAAGAGAAATCAAGCTTCCCAGAGTTAGAATATTTCGGTCAGATGCATGGTACTTATCTCTTTGCTCAGGGCAAGGGCGGTCTTTATATTATTGACCAGCATGCTGCCCAAGAGCGGGTCAAGTATGAGTATTATCGGGAGAAGATTGGGGATGTGGACAATAGCCAGCAGCAGCTTTTAGTGCCCTATATCTTTGAATTTCCAGCGGACGATATGCTGCGAATCAAGCAGCGGATGGAGCTATTAGAAGATGCTGGTATCTTTTTAGAAGAGTATGGAGCCAATCAGTTTATCCTCCGTGAGCACCCCATTTGGTTTAAGGAAGAGGAGATTGAGGCAGGCATCTATGAGATGTGTGATATGCTGCTCTTGACCAAGGAAGTTTCCATCAAGAAATATCGAGCAGAGCTGGCCATTATGATGAGCTGCAAACGCTCCATCAAGGCCAATCACAGTCTGGATGACTATTCTGCGCGTGACTTGCTCTTTCAGCTGTCCCAGTGTGACAATCCCTATAACTGCCCACACGGCCGGCCGGTCTTGGTCAACTTTACCAAGTCGGATATGGAAAAAATGTTCCGCCGCATTCAGGAAAATCATACTAGCCTACGGGAGTTGGGGAAATACTAAACTTTATAGAAGATAAAACAGCCCTAGTCATAGAACTAGAGCTGTTTTGAATTTTTGAGCTGAACTTGTGTCCCAGCAAGTAAATCAGCTGGATGGCGTTTGTCCTTGCGAAGCAGTCCGATCAGCAGAAAGATCAAGAAGAGAATCCCTGCTGAAGTTGACAAGAAAATTGACAGGGCATCTGCTTGATAAGCACTACGGATAGCTCCCATATGTCCCAGCTGCCAAGGGAAAAACTTGATAGCAGAGCGCAAAAGGCTGTGGGAAAGGCTCCTATGTTTGTAAACCAACTGTAAACCTGCCCAACGCTTGCCAAAACTTCCTTTTCTATAGTCTAACCAAGCAAAGATAATAGTTAGAGACAGGACTGAGGTAGAAAAAGCCAGAATTTGGCTCTGGACTTCAGTGAATGCAGGAATGCCTCCTAAAACCAGATAGTAAAAACCCATAGCCAGTAAAAAAAGAGCAATGAGGTAGCCCGAGATGAAAAGCCAGTCTCCAAACAGCTCTTTTAGACGAGTTTTGACTGGTAAGGGATTATCAGTTTTTAGTTTCATCTTGAGCATCTTCTTTCTTAGAATCCTCATCAAGGCCTATAACCTTGTCCAGATACTTTTCCTTCATCTTTAGCGCCTTGTTAATAGCCATTGCGGATGCGACTAGGAGGAAAAAAGTTAACCAGACCAGGCCAGTGAATTTTGCTGGGAAGCTAGAACCTGCAGAAAAGAGATAAATAGCCAAGGCTGATACAAGAATATACAAAATATGCCAGAAGCCATAAGATTTTACTTGCTTATAGTAGCGGTCTTTTTCGTCTTCTGAGAGGACGGGTCTTATTTCCGGCTTGTCACTTTCTTCTAAAAGCAGATAATCTGTCGTCACCTGGAAAATCTTGCTCAGCTCTACAATTTTTTCCAGCTCTGGCAGTGCTTGGCCAGATTCCCACTTGGAAATGCTCTGGCGAGAGACATTGATTTGTTCAGCTAGCTTTTCTTGTGACCAGCCTTTTTCTTTTCTTAGTTCAAATAATTTATCAGCGAGTTTCATCATGACAGCTCCTTTCTTTTTCTATCTCTATCCTAACAGCTTTTAGTTATCTTGAGAATACAGCTTCCTGTACATTTTGTCAACCAATGGTTGCACCTCTGTTTGCAGTTTCCAGACTGAAAATATGATATACTAGATAGGCAAAATGATACAAAAAGAAGGAAGATTATGTACGAATATTTTAAAGGAATCATCAGTAAAATAACAGCCAAGTACATTGTATTGGAAGTCAACTCGATCGGCTATATTCTTCATGTGGCCAATCCTTATGCATACTCAAGTCTAGTCAATCAAGAAACGCAAATTTATGTGCATCAGGTTGTCCGTGAGGATGCGCAGCTGCTTTATGGCTTTCGCTCAGAAGAGGAGAAGCAACTCTTTCTTAGTTTGATTTCGGTCTCAGGTATTGGGCCAGTGTCTGCCCTGGCTATTATTGCGGCGGATGATAATGCTGGCTTAGTGCAAGCCATTGAGCAAAAAAACATTACCTACCTGACCAAGTTTCCTAAAATTGGTAAGAAAACAGCCCAGCAGATGGTGCTGGACTTGGAAGGAAAAGTGGCAGTAGCTGGTGACGAACTTCTTGCCAAGGCTGCAGTGCAAGCTAGCAATGAAAACCAAGAGCTGGAAGAAGCCATGGAAGCTATGCTGGCTCTGGGCTACAAAGCCGCGGAACTTAAGAAAATCAAGAAATTCTTTGAAGGCACGACTGATACGGCTGAAAACTATATCAAGTCTGCCCTTAAGATGTTGGTAAAATAGGAGGAAGATATGACCAAACGTTGTGGCTGGGTAAAAATGAACAACCCCTTGTATGTGGCCTATCATGATGAGGAGTGGGGCAAGCCCCTCCATGATGATCAGAAATTATTTGAATTGCTCTGCATGGAGACCTATCAGGCTGGACTTTCTTGGGAGACCATTCTCAATAAACGCCAAGCTTTTCGAGAAGCTTTTCATTTCTATGATGCCCAGAAAATTGCTCAGATGACGGATGCAGACTTGGATGCTCTTTTGGACAATCCTAATATCGTCCGCAATAAGATGAAAATCTATGCGACTAGAGCCAATGCTCAAGCTTTTTTGGCTCTTCAAAAGCAGTTTGGCTCTTTTAACGACTATATCTGGTCCTTTGTAGATTTCAAAACAATTGACAATCAAATTACGAATTACAAGGAAGCTCCGACGAAGACAGAGCTTTCAGAAACCATGTCCAAGGCGCTGAAAAAGCAAGGCTTCAAATTTGTTGGTCCCGTTTGTGTCTATTCATTCCTAGAAGCAGCTGGCCTTATCAATGACCATGAAAATGATTGTGATTGGAAGTAGAACAATGAAAACAAGAAAATTTCTCCACATTTTTATCACCCTTTATGCCATTTTGTTTCTAGGTAGAGGCTTGCAGCTGATTGGGATAAATTGGCTGATTTATCCAGTTTATTTCCTTTTATTTATCTTAGGAATCTTAGCTTATCGTGAAGAATTAAAGGAGCAGTTGGCCTTGATTCTGACCAAGAAGAAGGAATTTCTAAAAACGATCTCTTTATATATGGTCTTCGTTTTCTTCCTGTCCATTGCCTGCAACCTGCTTTCAGCTTTGATTAAACAGAGTCTGGGCTTGCCACTGCAGGGGCAGAATGATGCCAGTATTCAAGGTGCCTTGTTGAAAAATCCATTTTTAATCTTGGTTATCGGTTGCTTTATCGGGCCAATCGTTGAAGAGTTTTTCTTCCGCCGCTTTTTCCTAGGTACTTTTTTGGCAAAATTCTCTAACTGGCTCGGTATTGTGTTGACAACCATTCTATTTGCCACCCTTCATATGCACAGCTGGGCCTTATCAGAGTGGGTGACAGCTATTTCCTATATTGCCGGAGGTCTTCTTCTCTCGCTCCTGTATCTGAGAAAGGACAAAAATATCTGGTATCCAATTGCCCTCCATTGTTGCAACAATATAGTTGCTTTTATGGTGACAATTTTTTTAATGTAGCAGTAGAGTGGTAAGTAAATAAAGTGAAAGTCTAGTGGCTACTTTTTAACTATTTTGAAGATTTTTAATAAAGGAAATGAAGGATGGATAATAGAGCCTTAGTATATTTGGCAGAGAATCCTATCTTGGAGACGGAGCGTCTCCTCTTACGTCCTATGACTATGGATGATTTGTTGGATTATCATGAATATACTTCAGATGGAGAATTATTAAAATATGATTATCCAGAGCACCAAAGCATAGAAGAGAGCCGAGAGAGCCTTGTCTTATATAATTTAAGTGCTCCTTTGGGCCGCTACGGTATCGAGTTGAAATCTGAAGGTAAATTAATTGGCAATATCTCTCTTCGAATAGATACGGAACAAGAAACGGCGGAAATAGGCTATACAGTCAATGCTAACTACCACAGAAAAGGCTATGCTACTGAAGCAGCCTTAGCCTTGAAAGAATTGGCTCAGAACATGCCGGGGATAAAAATATTTCTTGCCCACACGACTAAGCCCAATCTTGCTAGTCAAGGAGTTTTAGAAAAAATTGGGATGACCTTGATGTGGGAAAAGGAGGGATTGAGCCTTCGCGGAGAGCCGACCATCCGTCTCCGCTATGAAAGTAAGTTAAAGAATGACGAAAAAAAGGCCTAGACAAGATAGTTGTCTAAGCCTTTTCTGTACAGTGTGAATATTATTACTCCTCCTTCTGCATCCAAATCTTTTCCTTGATAAAGATACGCAGCTCGTAGAAAAGCATAAAGAGCGTGGAGATGAGGAAGCCAGCCATAAAGATATGGTGCAAGTAAGCAAAGACACCAATATAAACCAAGATGGAAAAAAGGTAGAGGATGACTAAATAATGCCATTTCTTGGCCTTGCTGTCTTCGATGACCTTTTTCTCCAAATGCTCGTCCTCCTTGATGAGCTGATCTAGACTGAGATCAAACTCCCGACTGATAGCGATGAGATTGCCAATATCAGGGATTCCTTTTCCACTTTCCCAGCGGGCAATGGCAGAGCGGGAAACCTTGAGTCTTTCTGCTAAGGCTTCCTGAGTGAGTTGATGATGTTGACGAATATCTTTGAGAACTTGAGAGATTTTCATGATGATTCCCTTTCTAATGAAATAAATAAGTTTCTTCTTTACATCCTTTTCATTTTTATTATAAAAAGAAAAAGTTCCTTTGCCAATAGCATCTGCCTAACAATCCAGTTATTCTCCATAACAAACAGATTTTTAAAAGTTATCCACAGGATGTTGACAACTTTGTCAATAAGTTGACAGTTCTTTTTATTTCTTGAAATGAAAATCAACTTTTTTACTCTTTTTTGTGATAAAATAAAGCCAATTCCGAATAGTAAGGTAGGAGGTTCTATGAAAGCAGAAATTATTGCTGTGGGCACCGAGATTCTGACAGGTCAGATTGTCAATACCAATGCCCAATTTTTATCTGAAAAGCTAGCTAGTCTAGGAGTTGATGTCTATTTTCAGACGGCAGTGGGGGACAATGAAAATCGCCTTCTCTCTGTCCTAGAAATTGCCAAAGAGCGCAGTGATTTAATTATCCTGACAGGAGGTTTGGGGCCAACAGAGGATGATTTGACCAAGCAGACCTTGGCTAAGTTTGTCGGTCGAGATTTGAGCTTCGACCCAGCGGCTGTGGAAAAGTTGGATCGTTTTTTTGCCAGCCGACCAGACTATGCCCGAACGCCCAACAATGAACGTCAGGCCCAGCTGGTGACAGGCTCGACTCCGCTACCAAATGCGACTGGCTTAGCTGTCGGAGGATTGTTAGAAGCAGACGGAGTGACCTATGTAGTCCTGCCTGGCCCACCTAGCGAGCTCAAACCTATGGTCAATAACGAGCTGGTTCCCCTCTTATCCACAGGTCAAAAACTGTATTCACGGGTGCTGCGCTTCTTCGGAATTGGCGAGAGTCAGCTGGTGACTATTTTGGCTGAAATGATTGATCAACAAAGCGATCCGACCATTGCACCTTATGCAAAGACGGGCGAAGTGACCTTGCGACTGTCCACCAAGGCTTTGAGTCAGGCAGAAGCGGATGCTAAGTTTGAGGCTGTGGAAAAGTCTATTTTGGCATATCAAACTTTTGAGGGGCAGTCTTTGTCCGAGATTTTCTACGGTTATGGAGATGACAATTCCTTGGCTCAAGTGGCCTTTGATCTGCTCAAGAGTCAAGGGAAGACGATTTCAGCGGCGGAGAGTTTGACAGCTGGCCTCTTTCAGGCGACCTTGGCGGATTTTGCTGGGGCTTCCGCTATTTTTTCAGGTGGCTTTGTCACCTATAGCATGGAAGAAAAGAGCCGGATGCTGGATATTCCACTGGGAGAGCTGGAGAAGCATGGTGTCGTTTCAGCTTTTACGGCTGGGAAAATGGCAGAGCAGGCTAGAAAGTTGACTCAGAGTGACTTGGCTGTCAGTCTGACAGGTGTGGCAGGTCCAGATTCACTGGAAGGCCATCCAGCTGGGACAGTTTTTATCGGCTTAGCGAGTGAATTAGGAACGGAAATGATTGAGGTCAATATTGCTGGTCGCAGCCGAGGTGATGTGCGGAAGATCGCCGTCATGCACGCCTTCAACCTCGTACGAAAAACTTTATTAAAGAACTGATTTTTGGTATAATAAACAGATATTCAAAAGATAATTTTAAAACAGGAGAAATAAATGGCAAAAAAACAGAAAAATTTGGATGAAATTACAAAGAAATTTGGAGATGAACGCCAAAAAGCTTTGGATAACGCTCTGAAGAATATTGAAAAAGACTTCGGTAAGGGAGCGATTATGCGTCTGGGCGAGCGGGCGGAGCAAAAGGTTCAAGTCATGAGTTCAGGCTCTCTGGCTTTGGATATCGCCCTTGGTGCGGGTGGTTATCCTAAAGGACGGATTATTGAGATTTACGGTCCAGAGTCTTCTGGTAAAACAACCGTTGCTCTTCACGCAGTGGCTCAAGCTCAAAAAGAAGGTGGTATCGCAGCCTTTATCGATGCGGAGCACGCTTTGGATCCGTCATACGCTGCAGCTTTGGGTGTCAACATTGATGAATTGCTGCTGTCACAACCTGACTCTGGCGAGCAAGGCCTTGAGATTGCTGGTAAATTGATTGACTCTGGTGCGGTTGACCTTGTTGTTATCGACTCTGTTGCAGCTCTGGTACCACGTGCAGAAATCGATGGCGATATCGGTGATAGCCACGTCGGTTTGCAGGCTCGGATGATGAGTCAGGCCATGCGCAAATTGTCTGCTTCCATCAACAAAACTAAGACGATTGCCATCTTTATCAACCAACTTCGTGAAAAAGTTGGAGTTATGTTTGGAAATCCTGAAACAACACCAGGTGGACGTGCTTTGAAGTTCTACGCTTCTGTTCGTCTGGATGTCCGTGGTAATACCCAAATCAAGGGTACAGGCGATGCGAAGGACACCAATGTCGGTAAGGAAACCAAAATCAAGGTCGTTAAAAACAAGGTGGCTCCACCATTCAAGGAAGCCTTTGTGGAAATCATGTACGGAGAAGGTATTTCTAAGACAGGCGAGCTAATTAAGATTGCGACCGACTTGGATATCATCAAAAAAGCGGGTGCTTGGTACTCCTACAATGATGAAAAAATTGGCCAAGGTTCTGAAAATGCTAAGAAATACTTGGCTGATCATCCAGAAGTCTTTGATGAAATCGACCGTCAAGTCCGTGTACGTTACGGTTTGATTGAAGATGATGAACCAGCAGAAGCGGTGAAGGGTAAGGCTGAGGCTCCTCTTGAAAAATTAGAAGAAGTGACTCTTGATCTAGACGATGCCTTTGACATTGAGGAATAATTTTTCAAAATAGGTCGCAAGACTGATGGTTTTTGTGGTATAATATACTACGATAGTAGTATCGTGTAGCGAAAGGAGTACTTGCATGATCACAATTTATACGGTTTCAAGTTGTACTAGCTGCAAAAAAGCAAAGACCTGGCTAAACGCCCATCAATTGACTTACAAGGAGCAAAACCTTGGTAAGGAAGGAATTACCAAAGAAGAAATTCTTGATATTTTAGCAAAAACCGAAAATGGCATTGCCAGCATTGTATCTTCAAAAAACCGTTATGCAAAAGGACTCGGTGTTGATATTGAAGATTTGAGTGTAAACGAAGTCATTGACATCATCATGGAAACACCGCGGATTCTGAAAAGTCCGATTTTGGTGGATGACAAGCGTCTCCAAGTTGGTTACAAGGAAGATGATATCCGTGCCTTCTTACCTCGTGCAGTGCGTAATGTTGAGAATACAGAAGCTCGCTTACGAGCAGCTCTATAATTAGATAAGGAAAGGCGCCTTTTAGGCTGCCTTTTTTCTGTATCATTACCTAAAAATGATTGACAAGCGGTTAAACTATGATACAATATCTCTGAGGAGGACGGAACGTGAAGAAATTTTTACTAATTTTTGGCTTAGCAGCTGTGATATTGACTGGCTGCGCTCATAAGAAAGCGGACAAGCCAAAGGGAAAAAAAGAGGAAATTACAACTAATCTCCCCATTATCAGTCAGGCTGAAAAGCAGGAAGTCATCACCAAAAAGCTAGTTTTCCCCAAAGATGAGCAAGGAATTCAATCTAGTCAAATTATCACTTATCAAGGGAAACGTTTTATCAAGGTGATTATGGAGAGAATTACTCCAACGGATGATAGTATCAAAAATGCTATTAAAGAAGTGGGACTGGAGGAGACTCAGCGGCTCTTGGATGAATCAATGCAAAAGGATACGGACTATACTCAAGCAAAAACTGTTGCTGGTTTCACCGGAACCGTTCAGATTCTTAATGAAAATGAACTGAAAATCACGTCAACTTACGATTTTGACAATTTGGATATTGAAAAGGCACTCACTTTAAATTATTTTAAAAATAGCAATCTAAAAGAAATGACAAAGATGCCACCTGAAGAATATATCAATAATTTATTGATGAACGGGGCTGAGGAGCGACAGTAAGGAAGCTTCTTGTCAATCATAGAAAACCAAAAAGGAGAAAGAAATGAAAAAATCAGTAGTACTTTTAATGGCTAGTTTGGCGGTGTTGACAGCCTGTGGACAACAATCACATAGTGGAAAAGCTGGTAACAATCAGTCTGTCCAAAGCAAGGCAAAAGATAAATCGGTTACCAAGTCTTATCAGTTAAATCAAAAGGTACAAGGCCTTGATCAAACGATGACCTTGACAGTTACCTACGCGGGCAAGAAATATGAAAAAGTGAATATTGCTATTTCACAAAATTTGCCAGAAGAAGCTAAGTCTGCCTTAGCTGGTCAAGACTTGTCCTCTCTGCAAGAAGAGGTGAGTAAGAGCTTCAAGCAAAGTTCAGGAGTGGATAAACTTGAACAAGTAAAAGGTATTCAAGTGAATGTTAAAGTAACCGAAAAAGGCACTGTTGATATTGATTTCGTTATTGATCCGACAAATCTTGATTATGATGCGGCTTCTAAAGTACCGACCTATGGGCCAATCTTTAGCCAAATGAAGTCTCAGACTCCAGAAGAATTTATCAAGTCCTTCCAAGATGAAGGGGGCAAGGAAATTAGCAATCCGTCCTAATATTTCTGATGAAAACTAGTCTTTGAAAAGGGCTAGTTTTTTGATGGGAAGGAGCGGTAAATAGTTGAAAAAATGTCGAAAAAGTAGAAAATTTACATGGATTAAGTTTGTGAAACTGCTGTAATTATGCTATAATGATGGTATTCTTAAAGAAAGAGGGTGTAATTGTGGGATTTACAGACGAAACTGTACGTTTTAATCTTGATGATTCAAACAAAAAAGAAATTAGCGAGACTTTGACCGATGTCTACAAGTCACTCAATGATAAGGGCTACAATCCAATCAATCAAATCGTAGGTTACGTGCTGAGTGGAGATCCTGCTTATGTGCCTCGTTATAATAATGCTCGAAATCAGATTCGTAAATACGAACGCGATGAAATCGTAGAGGAACTGGTGCGTTATTATCTGAAAGGGCAAGGCGTTGACCTCTGATGAGAATTATGGGACTAGATGTTGGCTCGAAAACAGTGGGCGTCGCAATTAGCGATCCACTTGGCTTCACCGCTCAGGGACTTGAAATCATTCAGATTGATGAAGAGAAAGAGCAGTTCGGTTTTGAGCGTTTGACGGAGCTTGTCGAGCAATATAAGGTGGACAAGTTTGTACTTGGCCTTCCGAAAAATATGAACAATACCAGCGGTCCACGAGTGGAAGCGAGTAAGGCTTATGGCGAGAAGATTGCCCAGCTTTTCCAAATCCCGGTTGAGTATCAGGACGAGCGTCTGACGACAGTGGCTGCTGAGCGCATGCTGATTGAACAGGCGGATGTCAGCCGCAGCAAGCGCAAAAAAGTGATTGATAAATTGGCGGCTCAGCTAATTTTACAAAATTATTTAGATAGAAACTTTTAGAAAGAATTGAGGAAACAATTATGGCACACGATCATAATCATGACCATGAACAGGCACAGCCTGAATTGATTACCTTGGTAGATGAGCAAGGGAACGAGAATTTATTTGAAATTCTTCTGACGATTGATGGTAAGGAAGAGTTTGGAAAAAATTACGTACTTTTAGTACCAGTAAATGCTGAAGAAGATGAGAATGGCGAAGTTGAAATCCAAGCTTACTCATTTACAGAAAATGAAGACGGAACAGAAGGCGAATTGGAACCAATCCCAGAAGATTCTGATGCAGAGTGGGATATGATTGAAGAAGTCTTCAACAGCTTTATGGAGGAGTAAAAAGGTCCGGGGGACCTTTTTAGCCCGAGCTTGAAAACCAGAAAGCGAGTAAGGTCTGGGGGACCTTTTTAGCCCGAACTTAGAAACTAGAAAATCAGCCAGTTTGAGAATTTATCTCAGCTTGGCCATAGCTAGTTTCTTTACAAAGAATAGAAAAGAGAGAGAAGCGAGTGGCGATTCACATTTGAAGTCTGCTTCGCTTCTCTTTTTATGTAGGAAAAGTGATGAATGAGATTGAAAAATGGTTGAATGGTCGTATTGGCCTAAACTTTCGTTCAGGTTTGGAACGGATGCAGAGAGCGGTAGATTTGCTGGGGAATCCTGAACGGGCTTATCCAGTCATTCATGTGACGGGAACGAATGGCAAGGGCTCCACTATTGCTTTTATGCGGAATTTATTTGCCGATCAAGGGAAAAAAGTAGCCAGCTTTACATCGCCACATATGATTAGCGTTCATGACCGTATTTGTATCAATGGGCTGCCGATTTCGGATGCTGATTTTGTTCGCTTGGGGCGGCAGATTCAGGAAATGGAGAGGGAATTGGTCAAGACGCACGACCAGCTATCCTATTTTGAAATCTTGACCTTGCTGGCCTTTCTTTATTTCAGAGAGGAGAAGGTTGATCTGGCTCTCATCGAGGTAGGAATTGGCGGACTGTTGGATACGACCAATGTCTTGGATGGGCAAGTTGCAGTGGTGACCTCAGTGGGCTTTGATCATCAGGAGACGTTGGGGCAGACGCTTACAGCGATTGCAGAGCAGAAGGCTGGTATTTTCAAAAAAGGTCGTTCCGCAGTCATTGGCCCCTTGCCGGAGGAGGCTCGTCAGGTCTGTGAGCAGCGGGCAGAAAGCTTGGACTTGGATTTGTACGAATACGGTCGAGATTTTTGGTTTTCTGATCGTTCTTTTAAGAATAAAGACCTGCTTTTATCGCATTTGGTCTTGGGATTACAAGGTGATTACCAAGAAGAAAATGCAGCGCTGGCTTTGCAGGCTTTTCTGCTTTTTATGAAGCAAATGGGCTGGGAAATTGATTTTTCTCTGCTTCCTTCTTCTTTGCAGAAGACCCATTGGGCGGGGCGGCTAGAGGAAATTAGCCCGAATATCTATCTGGATGGTGCTCATAATTTACCAGCTTTGGCGCGTCTGGTCGAGTTTATCAAGGGGCAGAAGGGCAAGACATGTAGCCTGCTGTTTGGAGCTTTGAAGCGCAAGGATTATAGCGGTATGCTGGCCTATTTGCAGGAGGCTCTGCCAGAGGTTCAGGTGACGGTGACTAGCTTTGACTACGGAGAATCTGTGGGGCAGGCAGAAGCTGCGGACTTTGAATATGTGGCTGATTATAGAGCTTTTATTGAGAATTTCAAACAAGAGCAGACGGCCGACCAAGTTCTTTTCGTAACGGGCTCACTCTATTTCATTGCAGAGGTTCGAGCCTACCTCCAGAGTGTATAAGTTGACCATAGAAAGCCTTGTTTGGTAAAATAGAAGTGGAACAAAGAAAGGAGAAACAAAATGAAGGTTTCAAAAAAATTAGTTCTTTCAGCCCTTACGGCTATGACCGCTTTTGTATTGGTAGCTTGTGGCAATTCTGGTCAAAATCCATCCAATCAGGCTGCTCAATCTCAAGCGAGTTCCTCTGTTTCTCAGTCATCTGAGACAGTGTCATCAAATAGCAAGGCAAGTAGCAATACAAACAGTAGCGCAAATACTAGTAGTTCAGAGGCTTCTACCTCCAGTCAAACGGCTGCCAGTGACTTAGATGGGACCTATAAGGCCACTCATGAAGGTGATGCCTTAACCCTAGAAGTTTCTGGAAATAAAGGAACCCTGACCAAAGTCGAACGCGACGGTGACCAGAAAATTAAACAGGTGCTGATTGATCCAACCAATCAAACTATGATTGTTGGGGATGACGTTAAGCGCTATCGCGTAGAGGGCAATCAACTGACTCTGGAAGATTTGTCGCAGGAAAACGATGATGACGACACAATCATCTTCACCAAGCAATAATTTTCAAAAAAGGAATATCCTAAAAAGGCTGGACAGATGCTCCAGCTTTTTGCGTTTGTGAATAACAGAGTGCAGGGGCTTCCTTTACCCTTGGACTAGAGGTCATTTTTTGAAAAAATTTTGAAATTACTGCTAATTATTGTTATACTAGATAAAATGTGAGATGAGGAAGGATTAGGATGAATCTAGGCAAGTTTCGTTTGCTGATGTCTAAGTATGGTTTCAGCATCATTATCATGTTACTGGAATTATTTCTTGTTTTTGCAGTCTTTTTCTATTTTAGTCAATTGGTGCCTAATTGGTTATCAGCCCTTGTCATTGTTTCTTTATATATTGGGACTATCTTGGCGATTGTCAATCGGAATATGCCTCCTGAAAGTAAGGTGACCTGGCTTTTGTTCGCAGTCGTACCTGTCTTTGGTTTTCTGCTTTATCTGATGTTTGGGGAGCGCCGCCTTTCCAAAAAAGAAATCCAGCAGCTGGAAAAAATGGACTCAATGAAGTTTCGAGAGGACAACAGCTATGACCTGCGAGTCGAACTCAAGCAGGAAAATAAATCAGCCTTTGGCATTGTCAAGTCTTTGCTGAGTATGGATCACAATGCCGATGTCTACGATGGCACGGCTTCGCAATATTTCCCTCTTGGAGAAGAGATGTTTGAAGCTATGCTGGATGATTTGCGTTCGGCCAAGAAATTCATTTTTCTGGAATTTTATATCATTGATCCAGGTTTGATGTGGAACCGTGTCCTTGAGATTTTGGTAGATAAAGTCCAGCAGGGAGTTGAAGTCAAGCTGCTCTACGATGACATTGGCTGTATGGCGACCCTCTCGGGAGATTACACGAAAAGACTGCGCAAGATGGGAATTGATGCTCATAAGTTTAATAAGGTGATTCCGCGGATGACGGTGGCCTATAATAATCGTGATCACCGCAAGATTTTGGTGGTGGATGGGCAAGTCGGCTATACAGGAGGTATCAATCTGGCAGACGAGTATATCAACCATATCGTGCGTTTCGGACATTGGAAAGATGGCGGTGTCCGTCTGGAAGGTAGTGCAGTGAAGGCTCTGACGCGTCTTTTCTTGATGAATTGGTACATCAATCGCGGGGAAATTACAGACTTTGACCGTTATCATTTTGATAGCCAGCGAGTGGAAGGCAAAGGGCTTTATATCCCGTATGGTAGTGGTCCCAAGCCGATTTATAAGGAACAGGTGGGCAAGGCTGTCTACCAGAATATCATCAATCAAGCCATCGATTATGTCTATATCACGACCCCTTATTTGATTATTGACTATGATTTGACAGAGGATATCAAAAACGCAGCCATGAGAGGGGTGGATGTTCGCATTGTGACGCCATTTATTCCTGATAAAAAGCTGATTCAGATAGTCACTCGTGGTGCCTATCCAGACTTGCTGGAAGCTGGTGTTAGGATCTATGAGTACACTCCTGGTTTTATCCACAGTAAAAACGTTATTTCAGATGATGAGTTAGCCGTGGTCGGAACTATTAATTTTGACTACCGTAGTCTGGTGCATCATTATGAAAATGCGGTTCTTATGTATCAGACAGAAACGATTGCGGACATTAAGCAGGATTTTGAAGGCTTGTTTGACGTTTCCAAAGAAATCTCCCTTGAAACCCTTCAGAATAGCTGGTACCAGCGTTTACTGAAGGAAATCATGCAATTATTTGCTCCGCTACTTTAAGGAGAGTGGGACAGAAATCGGTAATTCGTTAGAATTCGATTTCGTCGTCCCACCTCCGCACAGTTGAGTAGGGCTGTAAAAGCTGATAAAATCAGCCTAGTAGAGCCCACTCAACCCCTGCGTCTTGCTTGACAATCCAAAGACAATTGAGAGGCTAGGACTTTTGTCCCAGCCTCTTTTTTCTGTCTTTTGCTGAGACATTAGCTACAAATCATGCTTTCTTGTGATTACTGCCTTTATTTTACGGATAGTAAATTGGGAGCAGAGAATCAAAGGAGGGTTAAAGATGGAAATAGCAAAAATAATTTATCGGCTTCCTTGTCCAGAAAAACGGCCAATTTACCTGAGATTTCGCGATTTGGAGCGTTTGGCAAAGAAGGGACAGAAAAAGAAAGGGAGCCAAGATAAGGCTGACAGAAAGAGTGCTTTTTGATATACTATAGAGTATGGAAATCAAGGAGAACTTTTATGAATGAAAGAAATCAGCAGGAAAACGTGGAAATTTTAGTATCTATGTCCGCAGAAACCTGGCAAAATACGAGTGAGAGACGGCGATTAGAGAAAATAATCGAGCCAGTTCCCTCCTTACAACTATTTTTTTGGAGCGTCTTGGTCAGTTTGACAAGCGTCATCAATCCTCTACTAACCAACTTAGCCACCAATTTGCAATCGCAAAATCTATATGCTGGCTGGGCGCTGGCTCAGGGAGAAGTTGCCTATGCAAATATTTATGGTACCAGTGGTCTCCTCTACTATTTGGTAAGCTGGTTGGGGAATTTATTTTTGGGTCAGCTATTGTTTTTACTTTTCCAAGTAGTGGCTTTGACCTTGGCAGGAGTATATCTCTTCCAGACAATTTCACAAATAACGGTTAGAAGTGGTCTAGCTCGCCAGATTACAGTCCTGTTCTATTTGTTTGTACTGACACTGGGATTTGGCGGAACTTATTCTATTATTTTTGCCTTTCCATTTATCTTTCGGAGTTTGTACCATCTCGTGAAGTACTTACAAGGACGTGTCCGTGATGAGTCTTTTATTCGTTTTGGGATGGTTGGAGCCTTGGCTTTTCTAATCGAGCCAGCTTTTAGTCTGCTCTTTTACTCATTGACGACGCTGTTCTTGCTCTTGTACAATATCACTGACAAGCGAAAAGCGCGTGGCTTTTATCAATTGCTGGCAGGTCTATTAGGTTTTTCTCTAGTCTTTTATCCACTGGGCTACTATACAGTTTTGAATGGCTCTTTTGGTGTAGCGATTAGCCAAGCTACTTATGTTCTAGAGGCTTTTCGTCTCAATGGCAGCTATATATTCGATCATTTGCTCTATTATGGTTTGCTTTTCCTAGGATTAGGTTTTGCGACAGCGCTGATGACGGCTTTTGCTTTCAAAGAAGAACCAACTGCCGCGCGTGGCATGCGCTTTATTGGTTTACTAGGTCTTCCTATCAGTTTTGTTGGTGTTCTGGGCCTGCCAGAGAAGGGTGCCTATCAATTGTTGACGACTCTGCCTTTTGCCTTGCTGTTACTGGCCTTGTGGCTGGATACAGGTGGAGACAGGGATGGACATGAAAGACGCCACCGTAAGCCTACCCAGACTTCTGGCTGGAATCGTTACTTGGGCAAGCAACTCTTTCTGCCTTTGCTTGCGATGCTTTATCTCGTAGCTTATCCATTTGTAAATGAGTATATTCTATCCAACGGAGTTTCAGCAGAGAGAAATCTGGCTGCCCAACATATTCGTGAAAACAGCACTAGCAAGGATAGCATTTATGCTTGGGACAATACAGCTAGCCTCTATAAAAAATCGCAGCGTTTATCCGCTGTTTCTCTACTGAGTCCGTCGCTTTATACAGGAACGGAGGAAAATCGCATTTTCTTGCGTAATGCTTTAAACGAAGCAAGTCCAAAGTTTATTTTAGTCAATAAAGATGTGAAACTCTTTTCGGATGTGAAAAAGAAAATTTCTCAAGATTATGAAGAAGTAAACCTAAAACTCAATCACTTCAAGCTTTATCAAATCAAGTAATTAAATCAATATGTTGTGTGTAAAATAAAAAAATAACAATTTTAACACAACATATTGATTTTTTATTTTGGAGTGATATAATGTTTGGTAGATGATTAATTGAGAAGAGGAAGTGTTTGTGATGATTTTAAGAGAAGCAAAATTTGATACAGCGCCTACCATCTACGTTGAGAAGCGAGACGGCCGGAGAGTAGCTTTTGATGTGACTAAGATCTATAAGGCTATGGTACGAGCGGCTCAGGACCTTGGTCCCATGACGCCTATGCTGGAAGCTAAGCTCGAAACCATCACAGACCGTGTTGTGGCAGAAATCAGCAGTCGCTTCGCTAAGTTTGTCAAAATCTATGAGATTCAGAACATTGTTGAGCATGAGCTTTTGAATGCCAAGGAATATGCCATTGCAGAGAACTACATCACTTACCGCACCCAACGGGATTTTGAGCGCTCAAAGGCGACTGATATCAACTTTACCATCGACAAGCTCCTCAATAAAGACCGCACGGTAGTCAATGAGAATGCTAATAAGGACAGCGATGTTTTCAATACCCAACGGGATTTGACCGCAGGGATTGTTGGTAAGTCCATTGGGCTTAAGATGTTGCCGCCTCATGTGGCCAATGCCCACCAGAAGGGGGACATCCACTACCATGATTTGGACTACAGCCCTTATACACCTATGACGAACTGCTGTCTGATTGACTTTGACGGCATGCTGAAAAATGGCTTCAAGATTGGGAATGCCGAAGTAGAGAGCCCCAAGTCTATCCAGACCGCGACAGCGCAAATCTCGCAGATTATTGCCAATGTAGCTTCCAGCCAGTATGGTGGCTGTTCGGCCGACCGAATTGATGAAGTCTTGGCGCCCTATGCTGAGCTTAATTATCAAAAGCACCTCAAGGATGCAGAGCAGTGGGTTTTGCTGGATAAACAGGAAGAGTACGCCTGGGCGAAGACCAAGAAGGATATCTACGATGCCATGCAGTCGTTGGAGTATGAGATTAATACTCTCTTTACCTCAAATGGTCAGACTCCGTTTACTTCGCTGGGCTTTGGTCTGGGCACCAATCGTTTTGAGCGGGAAATTCAGAAGGCCATTCTCAATATCCGTATTAAGGGATTGGGAAGCGAGCACCGCACAGCGATTTTCCCTAAGCTGATTTTCACCCTTAAGCGTGGGCTCAATCTCGAGCCGGGAACGCCTAACTACGACATCAAAGAGCTGGCTCTGGAGTGTGCCACTAAGCGCATGTATCCAGATGTGCTTTCCTATGACAAAATTATCGACTTGACTGGATCCTTCAAGGTACCAATGGGGTGCCGTTCTTTCTTACAAGGTTGGAAGGATGAAAATGGTCAGGAAGTCAATTCCGGCCGTATGAATCTTGGTGTCGTTACTGTCAATCTGCCGCGGATTGCGCTTGAGTCCGAGGGAGATTTGGATAAATTCTGGGAAATCTTTAACGAGCGGATGAATATCGCTGAAGACGCTTTGGTCTACCGAGTGGAGCGGACCAAGGAAGCTAGTCCAGCCAATGCACCGATTCTTTATCAGTATGGGGCTTTTGGCAAACGCTTGGGCAAGTATGATCAGGTAGACCAGCTCTTTACCCACCGTCGTGCAACGGTTTCCCTGGGCTATATCGGCCTCTATGAAGTGGCAGCAGTCTTTTACGGCGGTAATTGGGAGACCAATCCAGAAGCTAAGGACTTTACAGTTGCCATTGTCAAAGATATGAAGCGTCGGGTGGAAGAATGGTCCGAGCAGTATGACTATCATTTCTCTGTTTACTCGACACCATCTGAAAGCCTGACCGACCGTTTCTGCCGTTTGGATACAGAGAAGTTTGGCGTCGTTCCGGATATTACTGACAAGGAATACTATACGAACTCCTTCCACTACGATGTGCGCAAGAGTCCAACGCCTTTTGAAAAGCTGGACTTTGAGAAGATTTATCCTGAAGTGGGAGCCTCAGGCGGCTTTATCCACTATTGTGAGTACCCTGTGCTGCAGCAAAATCCTAAGGCGCTGGAGGCTGTCTGGGACTATGCTTATGACCGAGTCGGCTATTTGGGAACCAATACGCCGATTGACCGCTGTTATAAGTGTAACTTTGAGGGCGACTTCACGCCAACTGAGCGGGGCTTCACCTGTCCAAACTGCGGCAACAGCGATCCTAAGACGGTCGATGTGGTCAAGCGGACTTGCGGTTACTTAGGAAATCCGCAAGCTCGTCCAATGGTCAACGGCCGCCACAAGGAAATATCAGCTCGGGTCAAGCACATGAATGGCTCGACTATTAAGTATGAGGGAGATTAAGATGGGAAAGTATCAATTGGACGACAAAGGAAAGGCTCAGGTGCAGCGTTTCCATGAAAAGCATTCGCGGGGAGGCAATGGCAAAAAAGAGCGATTGGCCAAACTGCGTCAGCAATTTTTAGAAAAAAACAAGAAATAATAGAAGTCAGAGTGGGGCGCAAGGCGGTCTCACTCTCTTCGTATCAGGAGGAACTATGGAGCTTAGACGACCAGAACTAGAAGACAAGGAAAAGATTTTAGAGATGCTGGCTGACTTTGAAGCGGCTGGTAGCCGACAGGACGGCTTCTTTGGCGGAGCGGATTTTGTTTATGAGGACTGGCTGGAGACGATTCAGCTAGCTGAAGCAGGGCTAGGCTTGCCGCAAGGTTTTGTGCCTTACGTCCAACTGGTTTCTTTTGCTGCAGATGGTCAGGCTGTGGGCTTTCTCAATCTGCGTTTGCGGCTCAATGACCATTTACTCCAAGAAGGCGGGCATATCGGTTACAGTATTCGTCCGTCTGCGCGTGGGAAAGGATTGGCCAAAGAGCAGCTGCAGCAAGGTTTGCAAGTAGCTAAAGGTAAAAATATCAAACGTGCTTTAGTGACTTGTGATTGTGACAATGCTGCCAGTCGGGCAGTGATTCTGGCCAATGGCGGGGCTTTAGAGGATATTCGAGCTGGTAAAGAGCGCTATTGGATTGATGTAGATTGAGGATAGTTTATGAAGTTACGACGACCAACTTTGGAAGATAAAGACGCGATTTTAGAGATGATTGCGGAGTTTGATGCTGCAAAATCCTATATGCACGGCGGCATGGGCTCTACTTGGAAACGAGCAAAGGATTATGAGGATTGGCTGAAAATTGTAGAACGGAAGGAAGATGTGGCAAACTTGCCAGCAGGTTGGGTTCCTGCCATCCAATTTTTATCCTTTGATGAGACCGGCTTGCCTCTGGGCTTTTTAGCTCTGCGCCTGTCCTTGAATGACAAATTATTTGTGGAAGGTGGGCATATTGGCTATTCTATCCGGCCCAGCAAACGCAGAAAGGGCTTGGCTAAGTTGCAGCTAGAGCTAGGGCTAGCAGAGGCTCGCAAGCAAGGACTGGAACGAGTGCTGATTACCTGCGATGAAGACAACGAAGCCAGCCGCCGTACCATTCTCTCTGCTGGCGGTGTTTACGAAAATACAATCGATAGAAGTCAGCGCTACTGGATAGAGCTAGATGGGGAGGTGTCATGAACAATCCCAAACCTCAAGAATGGAAAAGTGAGGAGCTGAGTAAGGGGCGCATCATTGACTATAAGGCCTTTAACTTTGTAGATGGCGAAGGCGTCCGCAACTCCCTCTATGTCAGTGGCTGTATGTTTCACTGTGAGGGCTGCTATAATGCAGCAACTTGGTCTTTTAACGCTGGCATTCCTTATACGCAAGAGTTGGAGGAGCAGATTATGAAAGACTTGGCGGAGCCTTATGTGCAGGGACTGACCCTTCTAGGCGGCGAGCCATTTCTCAACACAGGCATTCTCTTGCCCTTGGTCAAGCGGATTCGGAGAGAGCTTCCGAACAAGGATATCTGGTCTTGGACGGGCTACACCTGGGAGGAGATGATGCTGGAAACGGAGGACAAGCTGGAGCTGCTGAGCCTGATTGACATCTTGGTGGACGGCCGTTTTGATATCACCAAGAAAAATCTCATGCTACAATTTCGCGGCTCTTCCAATCAGCGTATCATTGATGTCCAGAAGTCCCTTCAGTCAGGTCAAGTAGTCATCTGGGACAAGCTCAATGATGGTTTGCAAGCCTATGAGCAAGTTGACCGAGATGGCTTGTTATAATCGTCTAGATTGGAGCAAAACTTTCAGTATAAAAATAGAACATTTAGTCCAACTTTGTCCACAATTCTTAAAATGTCCTTACTATGTGCTAGCCGCTCTCTGAATTTCATGAGCAGAGTTCTATCTTAGTCTACCAAAATAAGGTAGTGTCAATGCCTTGGTATCGCTTTATTTTTCTGTGTTTTAGCTTGAATTCGATTTCAAAGTTGAAGTCGTTGACAAAAGAATAGGATTTTTTTACAATTATGTAATATTCTTAAGAAATTCTTAAAAAGCTATGTTTTTATGCTATAATAGACTAGAGTAATTTCGCACAGAAAGTAGTAAGGTGAATGTATCAGAGAGCAAAAAAGTCTAAAAAGAAAAGCGATCGATTAAAAATAGTTAATAGCACCCTCTTGGGTGTTTATACTTTGTTAGCGGCCTTCTTGATTTTCACAATTTTTCGCTATCATTTTCTAGCTTTTCGCTATGTGAATATCTTAGTGACAGCCCTTATCCTAGTAGTGGCGGTTCTATCAGGATTCCTGATTTTCAAGGGTAAGGCAGGCAAGACCACTAGTGCTATCCTAATAATAGCCCTGCTTGAGGTGTCTGTGTCTATGTATGCTGTAAAGGGTTTAGTCGACTTGTCGGCTGGCGTCAACTCCACTTCTAACTACTCTGAGTATGAAATGAGTATCGTTGTGCCGGCAGATAGTGATGTTCAGGACCTCAAGCAGTTGACAAATGTCTTAGCACCATCAGGCAATGACCAAGACAATGTCCAAGCACTGATGAAAAATATCAGTCAGACACAAGGGCATGAGCTGACAGTAGATACAGCATCTTCTTATCTCGCTGCCTATAAGTCGTTGACTTCTGGTGAAGCCAAGGCTATAGTTCTGAATAGCGTCTTTGAAGATACGATTCGTGGTGAAGATCCTGACTATGCTTCAAAAATTAAAAAAATCTATACTTATAAGATAAGCAAGAAGATTGATACAGCTATTGGCAAGCAAGATCCAAATGCAGAGGTCTTCAATATCTATGTCAGTGGTATTGACACTTATGGCCCGATTTCTTCTGTGTCACGCTCGGATGTCAACATTATCATGACAGTCAATCGTAAGACCAAGAAAGTCTTGCTGACAACCACACCACGAGATGCCTATGTTCCAATTGCGGACGGTGGCCTTAATCAGCCGGATAAGCTGACTCATGCGGGTATTTACGGCGTAGATGCTTCAGTTCACACCTTGGAAAACCTCTACGGTATTGATTTGAATTATTATGTCCGGCTAAATTTCACTTCCTTCCTCAAGTTGATTGACTTGCTGGGTGGGATTGATATTGAGAACGACCAAGAGTTTACTGTAGGAAATACTCATTATCCTATTGGTAATATTTCATTAAATTCTGAACAAGCGTTGACTTTCGTCCGTGAACGTTATTCTCTAAATGGCGGAGATAATGATCGTGGTAAGAACCAAGAAAAAGTCATTGCAGCAGTCATTAAAAAGCTGACTTCGACAGATGCATTGAAGAATTACAACGCCATTCTTTCAGGATTGCAGGATTCTGTCCAGACCGATATGAGCTTGGAAACAATGATGAATCTGATCAATACTCAGCTGGAGTCAGGCGGAAGTTATAATGTGACTTCTCAGGCCTTGACTGGAACTGGAAATACAGGTCTGCCTTCCCACGCGATGCCAGAAGCCAATCTCTACATGATGGAAATTGATCAAAATAGTTTGGCAGCTGCCAAAGCAGCGATTCAGGAAGTAATGGAAGGGAAGTAAAGCATGATTGATATTCACTCGCATATCATTTTTGATGTGGATGACGGTCCTAAGACACTAGAGGATAGCCGACGTCTGCTCGAAGAAAGCTATCGTCAGGGCGTTCGCACCATTATTTCTACTTCTCATCGCCGAAAGGGCATGTTTGAAACGCCTGAAGAAAAAATTGCAGCAAACTTTAAGCAAGTGCAGGAGTTGGCCAAGCAAGTTGCTGACGATTTGACCGTGCTATATGGAGCGGAGATTTACTATACTAGTGATATTTTGAAAAAGCTAGAAGAGGGGACATTTCCCGGTCTAGGTGGCACTAAGTATGTCTTGATCGAGTTTAGTATGAATACACCCTACAAGGATATTCACTCAGCCTTGGGCAATGTCATTCGCCTCGGTATGATTCCGGTAGTGGCACATATTGAGCGCTATCACTGTCTGGAAAATGACGAAGACAGGGTCAGCGAATTGATCAATATGGGCTGCTATATGCAGGTCAATAGTTCAAATGTTTTGAAACCAAAGCTTTTTGGTGATCGTTACAAATTTATGAAAAAGCGTGTTCAGTTCTTTCTAGAACGGGACTTAGTTCATTTCGTTGCCAGCGATATGCACAATCTCGATGACAGACCGCCTTATATGCAAAAGGCCTATCAGATTGTCGCGAAAAAATATGGCGCTGAGCGTGCGGAAGAACTCTTTAAGACAAACCAAGAAATCTTATTAAGTAACGAGTTTATTTAATCAATCAAACTCTGGAGAAAGTAAATACATGAATCAAGAAAATCAAATGATCGAAATCGATGTGTTGTCTCTGTTGAAGACAATTTGGAAACAGAAATTTTTAATTATCTTAACTGCCTTATTGACAGGTATTCTAGCCCTAGGTTATAGCGTTTTTATTGCTAAGCCTGCTTATAAGAGCACGACGCGTATCTACGTTGTCAATCGTCAGCAGGGCGAAAATCCTACCTTGACAAACCAAGACTTGCAGGCTGGTTCTTATCTGGTAAAGGACTACAAGGAAATCATCCTGTCACAAGATGTTTTGGCATCCGTCATTTCAGAATTGAAATTGTCAGGTTCACCATCTGACTTGGCATCTAAGGTGACGGTGACTGTACCGACAGATACTCGGATTGTGTCTATTACGGTTACGCATGCGGATCCAGCAGAAGCAAGCCGTATTGCCAATACTTTGCGCGAAGTTGCTGCTGAGAAAATCATCGCTGTTACCAAGGTATCCGACGTTACAACGCTGGAAGAAGCAGAAACGCCAAAAACACCGTCTTCTCCAAACATCCGTCGCAATACTATCATTGGAGTGCTTGCGGGTGGTGTCTTGATGGTCCTTGTAGTAGTGAGCGTGGAAATCCTTGATGACCGTGTCAAGAAGCCAGAAGATATCGAAGAAACCCTAGGAATGACCCTGCTTGGTGTCATCCCAGATATGAGTAAGGTAGGTTAGGAGATACAATGCCAATACTAGAGTTAGCAAAAAAGAAAAAACTTTCTATTTCACGGGTAGAGGAGTATTACAATGCCCTTCGGACCAATATCCAACTTAGCGGTGAAGATATCAAGGTGATTGCTGTTAGTTCTACCTTCCCAGGTGAGGGAAAGACGACAACTTCAACCAATCTTGCCCTGACCTTTGCCAAGGCGGGTCATAAGACACTTTTGATTGATGCAGATATCCGAAATTCAAAAATGCTAGGTGGAGTCTTTAAGAGCGGTGAGAAGGTTTCTGGCTTGACAGAGTATCTTGCGAGAAATACAGACCTATCTCAAGGACTGTGTGAAACGGATGAGGAAAATCTCTTCGTCATCACCTCAGGACAAGCGTCACCTAATCCAACGGCTCTTCTCCAGAGTGAACGATTTACCACTATGATGAGCGTCTTGCGCCGTCATTACGACTATATTATTGTGGATACGCCGCCTATTGGTATGGTGGTAGACGCAACCTTGATTGCCAAAGTTTGCGATGCTAGCCTTTTAGTCGTATCGACAAATGAAGTCAAACGGAAAATGGTTCAGAAATCTAAAACGCAGCTGGAACAATCATCCACACCTTTCCTTGGGGTAGTCTTAAATAAATACAATGTCGAAGCGGATAAATATGGTTTCTATGGTTCCTATGGATACTATGGGGATCAACTGAAAGAAGAATCGAATAAATAAAGGGATATTATGGAATTAACACGATCACAAAAAAGAATTATTCTGATGATAGCAGATGCTGTTTTAATATATTTTAGTGGTTTTGTGGCATACTTCTTTTTATCTGAATATATTTTGCTGTCAGATTTGAGTTTTGTACAAACCTTAACAATGACAGTTGTACTCTATTTTTTAATTGGAATCAAAACGAAACTCTTCTCGATTATTAATCGTTATACGGACTATAAAACTCTTAGTACGATCAGTCTAACCTTGGTCAGTGCTTACTTTGTTATTTTCTTAGTAGAACTTGCGCTATCCTTGCATACAAGCTATCGCTTTTTATTACTTAGTTGCATGTTCTCTATTTTATTTACTATGTCCATGCGTCTTTGCTGGAGAATGTGGTTTAGTTTTAAAAACGGAACGACTTATACAGAGGTTGAAGAAAGTAAAGTCAGTAGAACGCTAGTTGTTGGAGCAGGGGATGGTGGAAGCCTGTTTATTAAAACGGCTTTGAAAGAGTCACCCGAGTTAAAAATTGTGGCTGTCGTAGATAGTGATACAAGTAAGCAGGGCTCGTTTTTGCACGGTGTCAAAGTTGTTGGTACGGATAATCAAATCCCTGAGATTGTAGCAAACTATGAGATAAGTCAGATTGTCCTAGCAATTCCTTCTCTTAAACCAGATGAGTATGAACGGCTTTTCTCTCTTTGTAAAAAAACAGGCGCTAAAGTTAGTGCTATGCCGAAATATGAAGAAGTGGTTACAGGAAAGTTAAAAGTACATAAATTACGAGAAATTGATATTGCTGATTTATTGGGAAGAAAAGAAGTTAGACTTGATCAAACGAGTTTGCAATCCAATATTGATGGTAAGACAATTTTGGTAACAGGAGCAGGAGGCTCAATTGGCTCAGAGCTTTGCCGCCAAATTGCTCGTTTTTCTCCTGCAAGATTACTACTTTTAGGTCATGGAGAAAATTCTATCTATTTAATTCATAAAGAATTACTTGCTCAATATGGAGATAAAGTCGAAATTGTGCCTCTTATCGCGGATATACAAGATCGAGAACGGATATTCCATATTATGCATGAGTATCAACCTGATCGTGTTTACCATGCGGCAGCTCATAAGCATGTCCCATTGATGGAATACAACCCAACTGAAGCAGTAAAAAACAATATTTATGGAACCAAAAATGTGGCTGAAGCTGCGAAAGCAGCTGGAGTTGCTAAATTTGTAATGGTTTCTACAGATAAGGCTGTGAATCCTCCAAACGTCATGGGAGCTACAAAACGTGTGGCTGAAATGATTGTTACAAGTTTGAATGAGGAAGGGAAGACCTTGTTTGCAGCGGTTCGTTTTGGGAATGTTTTAGGAAGTCGAGGTAGTGTAGTGCCTTTGTTCAAGGAGCAAATTGCGAACGGTGGTCCAATTACCGTCACAGATTTCCGAATGACACGATATTTCATGACTATTCCTGAAGCAAGTCGTCTTGTTATTCAAGCAGGTGCGCTAATGCATGGTGGAGAAATTTTTGTGTTAGATATGGGGGAGCCAGTTAAAATTTTAGATTTAGCTAAAAAAATGATTACCTTGAGCGGTCACACGGAAGAGGAAATCCAAATTGTAGAAGCTGGAATTCGCCCAGGAGAGAAATTATATGAGGAATTGCTCTCTACCGAAGAGCGAGTTGACGAACAAATCTATGAAAAAATATTTGTAGGAAATGTTCAAGCTTTACCTAATTCAGAAGTAACAGCTTTCATTGATTCTATTTCTAAATTAGATGGAGCAGAGTTGAAAGCTAAATTAATAAAATTTGCGCAACAGTAGGAGTATAAATGATAAAGTTCGAAGATTTGCCAGCTCAGCTTAGAAATGAAGATGTGGAACGTTATTATAAATTGTTGAATAATAAACGAATTTCATTGTTTTGTAAATTATTAATGGACCGTTTACTAGCTTTGGTACTTCTCATCCTATTTTCTCCTGTTATCTTGATAATTGGGATTTGGATAAAAATAGATAGTTCAGGCCCAGCTATTTACAAACAAGTCCGAATTACACAATATGGCAGAGAATTTAAAATTTGGAAATTTCGAACTATGGTAGTGGGAGCTGATAAAAAAGGTTCTCTTGTAACTTCTCACAATGATAATCGCATTACTAAAATTGGGAAATTTATTCGGAAATATCGTATAGATGAACTGCCGCAATTGATTAATGTGTTATTAGGGGATATGAGTTTTGTTGGTACCAGACCTGAAGTTCCTAAATATACCGATCAGTATACAGATGAAATGAAAGCAACTTTATTGTTGCCAGCTGGGATAACCTCTCCAGCAAGCATTTCGTTCAAAGATGAAGATATTATAATCAATAGATGTGTCGAACGTGGTTTAACGGTTGATGACGCATATGTGAACGAAGTTTTACCCGCAAAAATGCACTATAATTTAGAGTATTTGAGACAGTTTAGTTTTATTAATGATCTAAAAGTCATGATTCAAACAGTAGTGGAAGTAGTTAGATAGGAGAGTAATCCGTTATGAAAAAATATAATATCCCTTTTTCCCCCCCAGATATTACAGAAGAAGAAATTGCAGAAGTTGCAGATACCTTACGTTCAGGTTGGATTACAACTGGACCTAAAACAAAAGAATTAGAAAGACGCTTATCAGAGTATACTCATACTAATCGTACGGTATGTTTAAACTCTGCTACAGCAGCTTTGGAGCTTATTTTGCGAGTTCTAGAGATTGGTGAAGGAGATGAGGTTATCGTCCCAGCGATGACTTATACGGCTTCTTGTAGTGTTATCACTCACGTAGGTGCGACTCCTGTTATGGTTGATATTCAAGAAAATTCTTTTGAAATGAATTATGATTTGCTTGAAGAAGCCATTACATCTAATACAAAAGCGATTATTCCTGTAGAGCTAGCAGGAATTATATGTGATTATGATAGAATTTTCGACATTGTTTTTGCAAAACAGCATCTATTTAAAGCGACTGGTAAGTTGCAAGATGTCTTTAATCGGATTGTAGTTATTTCTGACAGCGCTCATGCCTTAGGCGCAACGTACAAAAATGTTCCTGCTGGTAATATTGCTGATTTCTCATCATTTTCTTTTCATGCTGTAAAAAACTTTACAACAGCAGAAGGAGGCAGTGTCACATGGAAATCACATCCTGGTATTGATGATGATGAATTGTATAAAGAATTTCAGATTTTATCACTTCATGGTCAGACTAAAGATGCATTAGCGAAAACTCAATTAGGATCTTGGGAATATGACATTGTAAAACCGGCTTATAAATGTAATATGACAGATATCATGGCTTCAATTGGGTTAGTACAATTAAAAAGATATCCTCAATTACTGGAACGAAGAAAAGCGATTGTTGCTCAATATGATAAGGCATTTGAAGGTACGCCTATTTCGCCCCTGAAACATGAGGGGGCTTACCACCAGTCATCTAGACACTTGTATGTTACACGTATTGAAGGAATCAGTTTAGAAGAACGTAACTTGATTATTCAAAAGATGGCAGAGAAGGGTATTGCATGTAATGTGCACTATAAGCCACTTCCAATGTTAACGGCCTATAAGAATTTAGGTTTTGATATCAAAGATTATCCAAATGCATATCGTTATTTTGAAAATGAAATTACATTACCATTGCATACAAGATTAAGTGACGAAGAAGTGGAGTATATTATCGATAACTATAGATTTATATTGGACCGATTAATTAATAAGGGATAGTAAGAGGAATTTTGATGACTGGAGTTAATGTACGAAATCTGCAAGAGAAAACATTAGAAATTTTAGTGTATTTTGATACATTTTGTAAAGAACATAGTCTTACTTATTTTCTCTGCGGGGGTTGTTTAATTGGTGTTGAAAGGCATAGAGGGTTTATTCCATGGGATGATGATGTGGATATTTTTATGCCTAGGGAAGATTATGAAAGGTTAGCGGTAATTTGGTCGAAATATAATCAGAAATCGAATTATGTTTATTGTAGAACTGATCGAAAACATAATTATCATGATGCAGGAGCTTCTATTCGAGATAGGAGGACCACGTTTATCAATAGACATAGTATACATGATGATATTTGTCATGGTATAGGAATCGAAATAATGCCGATTGATGCTTGTCCTGATTCCAGATTTAGACGGTATTTACAATTATTTCATGCATTTGTCTTCTCTCTGTTTAATGTCCAGAGATTACCTGATAATAAGGGGGGACTGCTTAGAAATATGGCAAAAATTATGTATTTTTTAGTTCCCTCTCAAAATATTAGATATAAGTTATGGAAATACTCGGAACAACAAATGTCTAAGTATTCCTGGGAACAGTGTAATAAGGTTACAGAATTAATAGGAGCTGTTAAAGGGATGTTGATAGAACATCCAAAAGAAGATTTTGATAGTGTTATACGGTGTGATTTCGAAGGTTATAGTTTGCCGGTTATGAGAGGCTATAAGGAATATTTATCAAAGATATGGGGTGATTATATGCAACTACCACCAGTTGAATCTAGGGTTCCTAAGCACGACACTGTATATATTAGCACTACAGAACCATATGAACAATTCAAAGGTATTTATTATTGTACAAAAGAATGAGTAATCTTGATCATAAAAGTGGAGAAATCGTATGAATATTGCTATTATTTTTGCTGGAGGAACAGGTCAACGAATGAATTCTAAGACTAAGCCAAAACAATTTTTAGAATTACACGGGAAGCCTATTCTTATATATACGCTGGAACAGTTTCAAAAGCATGAACAAATTGATGCTATTGTTTTGGTTTGCTTACCTGAATGGAAAGACTATTGTAGAGACTTAATAGAAAAATTTAAAATTACTAAGGTCTGTAGTATTGTTTCAGGAGGAGAGACTGGACAAGAATCAATTTTTAATGGATTAGATGAGACTTTTAAAAAGTTTCCAGAAGAAAGCATTGTATTAATACATGATGGGGTTAGACCGTTAATTGATGCTGAAACTATATCTAAAGATATAGAATGCGTGCAAAAAAATCGCTCTGCTATAACAGTATCAGCTGCTAGTGAAACTATCAGCTTAAGAGGAGAGAATGATACTGTCGGAAAAATTATAGATAGAAGTCAATGTCAAATTGCAAAGGCCCCTCAATGTTTCGTACTCAAGGATATTTATCTATCTCATTTAAAAGCGCAAGAACAAGGAATGAGCGATTTTATTGATTCAGCCAGTTTAATGAGCTTCTTTGGATATACATTACATACTGTTGAGGGTCCTTCGGAGAATATTAAGATAACTTTCCCTTCAGATTACTATGTTTTTAGAGCTATCTTAGAAGCTAAAGAAAATTCCCAAATATTTGGTATTTAACATAAAAGGATATTTTGAAAGGAAATAAGTATTTTATGATACCACTGATTAGCATTATAATGCCTGTATATAATTCTGAAAAATATCTGATACCTGCTTTAACTTCGTTACAAAATCAATCTTTTAAGAATTTCGAAGTTATTCTCGTTAATGATGGCTCAACAGATAACAGCCAAATTATTTGCGAGGAATTCTGTAAAAAAGATTTTAGGATGAAATTATATAGTCAAAAAAATGAGGGACTATGTTCGGCTAGAAATACGGGCATAGAGAATGCTTCAGGCAAGTATTTAATGTTTATGGACAATGATGATGAAATAAGTGAAGATGCCTTAGATATTCTTTGTAATTATATAAATAAGTTTGATGTTGATATAGTTCGATTTAATCGTAAGAGAGTCCAAATATTTACTGAAAATAAAGTAAAGGAAGATATATATGGTTGTAAAGGGCTCTGTATAAATGACATCCCAATTTATATGAGCCGTGATGAATTTTTCAATAGCTATCTTAGGGTCCGCAATAGTGGTTGTTTTTCCGGTATTTGGAATGGAGTTTTCAAAAGAGAATTATTTGAAAATAATAAAATTAGATTTGATACAGACATAAAATTCGGTGGAGAAGATTGGTTGTTGAACTTGGAATTATATGCAGTGTTTAGAAATATACTGTTTATTCCAGATATTCTTTATATTTATTATAGAAGACTATCTCATAGTACCTCTACCAAATATCAGGAGAATAGAATTGTAGCTATAAAAAAAGTAGCAGAGTCTGAATTGAGGTTGCTAATTGATGAAAAAATTCAGGATGAATATTATGCCCACAGTATGGCGATGTATTTAGGACAAATAGTTAAAATAATGATGCATCGCGAGAGTGGTTTATCTTTTCTAGATAAAATAGTTAAATTAAAAGATTTGAAAAATAGCGTTGCATTTGATATAGAAGCGAACAGTTCGATCGTGTCAAACGCTTCATTTAAAGATAGATTATATGTTATGTTATTTATAAAAGAGAGATACAGAAGTCTGTTGCTCATTTCTCAACTATTACTGATTATGAGAGGGAATACATAGTGGATAAAATGAAAAAGAATGAAGAAAAATATGATCAAACTGCTGTAGAAATAAATAAAAGATATCAGGAGTTGTTTTATTCTTCATCATTTCAAAAAAAACGTAGAAATGAAAAATATATAAACTATTTTAAAAATGGTGATTTTAAAAAGATTATTGAAGATATACTTTTTAAAATCTTTATTAAGATACCGTCATCAACGGCTGGAAATGTTATCAAGCCTAATACATCAGGCGAGTTAGATATAACAGGGAAAAAAATTGCAGTTTATAGTTGTATTGTTGGACGATATGATTCTATTGTAGAACCGCTTTACATTGATTGCGATATTGACTATTTCATGTTTACTGATTTAGATTTACCAAGTGACTCCAAATGGAAAAAAATAGATATTACACAATTCGAAGAGTATAATAAACTTTCACCTATTCAATTAAACCGTAAAATAAAAATGTTGCCACATATTTATCTGAAAGATTATGATTATAGTATCTATGTAGATGGGTTAATTGAAATAGTTTGTAGTATGAAACCTTTAATTGAGAATATGAAATCATCTAGTTTGGGAGTTCATTTTCACAACCAGAGAGACTGTATTTATGATGAAGCAATTATGATTAAGTATGCGAAAAAAGCGGATATGTCAATTGTTAATCAACAGCTTAACATTTATAGAAATGAAGGTTTCCCAATACATAATGGCTTGTACGAAAATACTATTATGATCCGAAACCATAACAGTCAGTTGATGTGCAAATTAATGGATAAATGGTGGGACGAATATTTAAAATTTCCCACTCGGGATCAATTAAGTTTGCCATATTTACTTTGGAAAAATCAAGTTCCACCAGATGAAATTTATATACTAGGTAATAATTTGAATAAAAATCCGAGGTTTAATAGAGGGTTGAATCATTTATAATGAGAAAAATTGTTATACAAAAAAAACGAATAAAATTTAATTTATTACTTGTTGGAGCTTTTATAGCCTTTATATTATTTGACGAATTATATTTTAGAGGAAGGGAGCTATATATAACTCCGATATTTGGCTCATTTCTTTTATTGTTTGATACTCAAAAGATTAAAAGCAACACAGGGGTCGTATGGATAATATTATTATCTATTTACACATCTTTGATTGGAGTAAAATTATCAGAAAATGCTGAGAATTTCTCTCTTTTATATAATATAGTTTCTTTTTTAAACATTTTAAATATCTATCTATTATTTTTAAAATATAGTGAGTATTTCTTTGATATCTTAAAGAACACATTGTATTTAACAACTATTGTCACTTCATTGTTTATATTTTTAAGTGAGCTTCCTATATTGAGGTATAGGTGGGCTGATTATTTAAAAGGACATATAGGTTATAGGTTGGGGTTATCTTCAAATATAAATCCAAATACAATTGCATGGCTATTTGGAATACTAGGGATGTTAACTTTATTTCTGTACATTCATGAACGCCATAGAAGGTATTTGCTTTTAATCGTTCTTCAAGTTATTTTTATATTATTAAGCGGATCAAAAGCTGGCCTGCTTTTTATGTTGATTCCTATTTTGTATTATGGAATCAAAAGTTTATTTACACTCAATATTAAAATAACTATACTTATTATTTTAGCAATAGGAATCTTGTGGTTTTCTATCCAGCATAACCCACTATTATATACATTAGTCGGAAAAAGAATTGATGAAATGTTGTTAACATTAGGTATTGGACGAGATATAGCCGGGGTATCTGTGGATGCTACTTCAACACTTAAGCGTATAGATATGTTGGAAACGGCTTGGAAAATGTTTACAGAAAAGCCTATATTTGGTTGGGGGATTGGAGCATTTGCAAAATTTGGGGGATATGGATATTACAGCCATAATAATTTTTTAGAACTGTTAGTAAGCGGCGGAATAGTAGGATTTATCATTTATTATGGGTACTTATTGCTTCTTAGTATAACTATTTTCTTGAAAGAAAAATCTAAGATGAAAGATATGCTATTGATTTTGATAATTAGTTTGATCCTATCAGATATGATAACAGTTACTTTTTATTCTCGTATTGTTTTCTATTTTAGAACAATATTAATATTAATAGTATTATCTTTGAATACAGATTTGGAAAAGAGCTAGTATGTTAGATACAAAAATGTCAGGAACTATCGTCAATTCTGTAAAATGGTCAAGTTTAACAGAAATTGCAACAAAATTAATAACTCCAATAACTGCAATGATTTTGGCACGATTGCTAACCCCTTCGGAATTTGGTGTTATTGCAACAGTTAATATGACTATCAGTTTTGCGGATGTTTTTACAGATGCTGGATTTCAGAAATATATTATTCAAAAAAAATTTAATAATGAAAAAGAGTTAATTGATAATGCAAATGTGGCATTTTGGACTAACATGGGAATTTCTTGTCTTTTAATGTTACTGATTATCATATTTTCAGAGCAGATTGCTAGCATGGTTGGGAGTCGTGGATTAGGCCATGCGATATCGTTTTCTAGCATCAGCTTAATTTTCACCTCATTTTCAAGTATACAATCGGCTATTTTGAAGAAAAATTTTCAATTCAAAGTGTTATTTTGGATACGTATTTTAATGGTCGTTATTCCCGTTGGTGTAACTCTACCTTTAGCGTTTTTAGGTTTTAGCTATTGGAGTGTTATTATCGGGTCGTTAGTAGCTCAGTTTTCAGTTGCATTGGTTTTGACAATACAATCTAAATGGAGACCTTCTTTCGAATATAGTCTTGTCAAGCTGAAGGAAATGTTTTCTTTTAGTAGTTGGATATTAGTTGAATCTATTTTGCTGTGGCTAACAACTAATGGTGATATATTTATATTAAGTCAAACACTTTCGTCTTATTATATTGGTTTGTATAAAAACTCCATTACTTTAACAAATAGTATCTTTAATATAATTATTGCAGCCACCAGCTCAGTCCTGCTGTCAGCCTTAGCTGCGACTAAAGGTGATGATGGGCAATTTTATAAATTATTTTATACTTTTCAGCAAACAGTTGGAATTATTCTAATCCCTTTAAGTGTTGGAGTTTTTCTGTATCAAGATTTAGTGACATATGTGTTGCTAGGAAATCAGTGGAAAGAAGCTAGCTTCTTAATCGGTTTATATAGCTTAGTGAACGGTTTTTCAATTCTTATTGGACAATATATTAGTTTGATATTTACTGCCAAAGGACTGCCAAAATTGTCTGTATTATCTCAAAGCATTCAGTTAATCCTTCTGATTCCTTTACTGACAGTTTTCTCAAATTTTGGATTTGAAGTAATTGTTGTAGTGAGATGTTTTATTAGATTATTTTATGGTTTCATTAATCTTTTCTTAGCAAAAAAATATCTCAAAGTTCCTTTTTTACAGATGTTCAAAAATCTGGCGCCTCCTTATATAAGTTCGGCTGTTATGGGGCTTGTGATTTTTTCCTTACTGTCAATATCAAGTGATATTGGATGGGAATTTTTTACTATAGTATGTGCCATAATCATCTATAGTCTTGTGATTTTGTGTTTTCCTAGCTATCGAAAAATGATTTTTAAACTATCAACTAAATTACTCGTAAAAAGATATTAAAAAGGTGATACAATGAGAGCATAGACTACGTATATTTTAGGGATGAGGGAGCCTGCTATATTACTAGTTGCATGCTATGTTCTTACTTTTGTCTTCAATAGATGTATCTCTTTACTTTTAGATTAATATTTCATTTCTTAGTGAAAAATATATAGTTTTTATAGGCAACATTTCTTATGTTTTTTATCTAATTTATCAGAATATCTCCTGTGTTTGAATTCAAAAATTATCAATATATTAGGAGATACTCTATCGTTTTTCCTATGATCAGTTTCATTATTGTTTCGTTAATTTTATTTTTTAAACTACACTTGAAGAGTCTATTAGGAGTGTTGGGAGGATAGTATAATGTTTTCTTTAAAAAGATGTATAAAGCAATTGATATTTAGTCAATTTAACCTGGGATTATCAACAAATTATACTAAATTTTTAAGAAACGGAGGAAAGATTGGTGAGAATTGTGAGATTTTTCCAAATGTTGAATTTGGAAGTGAGCCTTATTTAATTACCATTGGTAACAATGTTAGAATTACCAATGGTGTTAAATTTGTTACCCACGATGGTGGAGTGTGGGTTCTTAGGAATTTAGGTCTAAAGGATATTGATTGTTTTGGTGAAATTATAATAGGAGATAATGTCCATATTGGTTGGAACGCAATTATTATGCCAAACGTCAAAATAGGTGATAATTGTGTTATTGGTGCTGGAGCAGTAGTAACAAAAGATATACCTAACAATAGTATAGCGGTTGGTATTCCAGCTAGAGTTATTGAAACAGTAGAAGAATATGAGGAAAAGGTATTAACTAGATGCGATTATACTAAGTCACTAACTTATTCAGAGAAAAAAGCATATCTGCTTGAAAAATTTAAAAGAAATTGATATATTCAGGGAGTTTAGATTCAGATGTTCAAAAAAGAATTTCAAATATTAAATGAATTGTTAGAACAAGAGGATAACGGAAAAACATTTTTAATTACAGGTGCAACGGGGTTAATTGGGAAAACCTTAATTCGCTTTTTATTGGCATGGAATGCAAAAGCAAAGCAGAAATTAAACATAATTGCTCTAGTTAGGGATTTAAAAAAACTTAAAGCATGTTTTGGAGAAGAGGTAGACGGCTTAGAATACCTAGTGGGAGATGTTAGAACTGTTGACTTAAGCAACCTCCATGTGGATTATATCATTCATGCGGCTAGTCAAACTTCAAGCAAAGGATTTATAGAGAGTCCAATAGACACGTTATCTGTTGCAATAGATGGCACTAAAAATCTACTGGAGTTTGCTAGAAAAAGTAAACTAAAAAAATTCGTATATCTATCAACGATGGAGGTTTATGGCTACCCTCAATCTGATGAAAAAATCTTTGAAACCTCAGGGACTAATATTGATACGATGGATGTTCGTTCATGCTATCCTGAAAGCAAGAGGCTATGTGAAAATTTATGTGTAGCTTACAGCCGGGAATATAATTTGCCTATTAATATTTTACGTTTAACTCAAACTTTTGGACCTGGAGTTGAATACAATGATGGCCGAATTTTTGCAGAGTTTGCACGTTGTGTACTTGAAAATAAAGATATTTGCTTAAAAACAAAAGGTTTAACAAAAAGAAGTTACCTACATGTGTACGACGCATTGACTGCTATTTTTCAAGTGCTCTATCTAGCTGACAGTGGCAATGTTTATAATGTGGCTAACGAGGCTACATATTGCAGTATCTATGATATGGCTGTTTTTGTGTCTTGTAAAATATCTGAGCAAAGAATCAAAGTAATAATAGCGGAAGAAGAAAACAAATATGGTTTTGCCCCTACTCTTTGTATGAATTTAGATACAAGTAAGTTAAAGCGGTTGGGCTGGAAGCCGCTATATGATTTAGAGGATATGTTTAATATGATGATATTGGATTTGCAAGATAATCAAAAGGAAAATAATAATGGAACAAACAAATATCAATTTTAAAAACAAAACAATCCTTATCACAGGAGCGGCTGGTTTTATTGGCTCAAATCTTGTTAGGAGATTAATGGAGTTAGATGGATCGATGACAATCATTGGTCTGGATAATTTGAATGATTACTATGATGTTGCGCTCAAAGATCATCGATTAGATCAGATTGACAAGCTGAGTGCGAAACATCCAGAAAAAAAATGGATCTTCCTTAAAGGGAGTATTTCAGATAAAACTTTTATTGATGGAGTTTTTAAACAGTATCATCCTAAAATTGTTGTTAATCTAGCTGCGCAGGCAGGAGTTCGTTATTCGATTACAAATCCAGATGCATACATAGAGAGCAATATTATTGGCTTTCATAATATTCTGGAAGCTTGTCGTCATTCTTATGAAATTTATGATGGAGGTGTAGAACATTTGGTTTATGCATCATCTTCATCAGTATACGGTGGGAATACGAAAGTTCCGTTTGCAACGGAAGACAAGGTAGACAACCCTGTTTCACTTTATGCTGCAACTAAAAAATCTAATGAGCTTCAAGCCCATGCGTATTCTAAGCTTTATAATATTCCTTCTACAGGTTTACGTTTCTTTACGGTTTACGGTCCTGCAGGTCGACCAGATATGGCTTACTTTGGATTTACAGACAAATTACGAAGTGGATCTGATATTGAAATTTATAATTATGGTAATTGTAAACGAGATTTCACTTATGTAGATGACATTGTTGAAGGAATTTTACGGGTGATGAAATCTGCTCCGGCAAAACAAATAGGCACTGATAATCTGCCTTTAGCGCCATATAAAGTGTATAATATTGGTAATAATAAGCCAGAAAATCTTTTAGACTTTGTGGACATTTTACATCAAGAATTGATTCGAGCTGGAGTTCTACCAGAAGATTATGATTTTGAGAGTCATAAAAAGTTAGTTCCTATGCAACCCGGGGATGTTCCCGTTACTTATGCAGATACAAGTGCTTTGGAGAGAGATTTTGGTTTTAAGCCAAAAACTTCTTTGCGAGAGGGTCTGAGAAAATTTGCAGAGTGGTATAAAGAATATTATCATGCATGATAATATTCTTTCATGAAAGGAAAAAGTATGAAAATAGCAGTAGCAGGTACAGGATATGTTGGTTTGTCCATTGCAGTTTTGTTATCTCAGCATCATCAAGTAGTAGCGGCAGACATCATTCCTGAGAAAGTCGACTTAATCAATCAAAAACAGTCCCCTATCCAAGATGACTATATAGAGAAATATCTTGCAGAAAAAGAGTTAAATTTAGTGGCTACATTGAATGCAGAAGAGGCATATCAAGATGCAGATTTTGTTGTAATTGCAGCTCCAACTAATTATGATCCAAAAAAGAATTTCTTTGATACATCTGCCGTAGAGTCTGTTATTGAAACAGTGCTGAAATATAATCCTAAGGCAATCATGGTGATTAAAAGTACGGTTCCTGTGGGTTATACAGAGTCAGTGCGAAAAAAGTTTCAGACTGAGAATATCTTGTTTAGTCCTGAGTTTTTGCGGGAGTCAAAAGCCCTTTATGATAATCTGTATCCGAGTCGAATTATTTTAGGAACAGATAAAAATAATGAGCGCTTGTTAGATGCTGCTGAAACTTTCGCTGGACTGCTTCAAGAAGGAGCTTTAAAAGAAGATATTGATACATTGTATATGGGCTTTACAGAAGCTGAAGCAGTAAAGCTTTTCGCGAATACTTATCTTGCTCTGCGTGTTTCTTATTTTAATGAGCTGGATACTTATTCTGAGATGAAGGGGCTAGACACTCAAGCTATTATTGATGGGGTTTGTTTAGATCCACGGATTGGTTCTCACTATAATAATCCTTCCTTCGGTTATGGTGGCTATTGTCTTCCTAAAGATACCAAGCAACTTCTTGCAAATTACTCTGATGTTCCTCAGGATATGATGACAGCGATTGTACAAAGTAATCGGACAAGAAAAGATTATATTGCTGATCGGATTTTAGATCTTGCTGGTGCCTATGTTGGCAATGAGTCTTATGAACCAGCTAAGGAGCGAGATATTACTGTAGGTGTCTATCGTTTGACAATGAAAAGTGATTCAGATAATTTCAGACAATCTTCTATTCAAGGTGTTATGAAACGTCTGAAAGCCAAGGGTGTCACCATTATTATTTACGAGCCAACGCTTGAGGATAGTGTTACCTTCTTTGGTAGTAAGGTGGTCAATGATTTCAAAAAATTTAAGGAACTTAGTCAAGTGATTATTGCTAATCGTTTTGATGAAAGCTTAGAAGATGTAAAAGAAAAAGTCTACACTAGGGATATTTTTAAGAGAGATTAAGATTATTCACATTGCTTGAAATAATTCTCAACCCCCAAAATGTCAAAAATATTCCCTGAAATGTCATTTTCTAGTGACTAACCTTACCTTTTGGCTCTTAAATGAGACAAGTTAAGATTCTTGTCCCAAAACCTCTTCTTTTTGCGATAAACTAGTGTTAAAGCAAAAAGATTGGAGTTATAATGGAAATTCAAGAAATTTATAATCAATTCAGAGACTACTATGGGGAGCTTGAGGTTGAGTATGCTCATTGTCAAAAGGCTAGCATAGAGTGGGAAAGCCTGCATCTGCGTTATCTGATTTACTATTTGATGCGCTATGGTATTGGGGAGATGAAGTTTTTTAATGCCTATCATTATCGGGCGGCTTATCGCTGGTATTTACTGTCCTTGATGCTGAGATCAGCTTGATATTTAGAGAGTGGGACAGAAATCGGTAATTCGTTAGAATTCGATTTCGTCGTCCCACCTCCGCACAGTTGAGTAGGGCTGTAAAAGCTGATGAAATCAGCGTAATAGAGCCCACTCAACCACTGCGTCTTGCTCGACAATCCAAAGACAATTGAGAGGCTAGGACTTTTGTCCCAGACTCTTTTTTATTCCCTTAGGAGGATAATTTATGATAAAATATAAGTAATACGGAGGTTGGCAAAATGGAGAAAAGATCTGAAATCAAGCGACAAGCAGCATTAAGCAACCGTGCCTTTATCCTTGCCCTGCTGGGAGCGGTATTTGTATCAGCGACTGTCATTTTATTCTTCCAAAGCATCATGGGGATGCCAAAGGGAAGCAGTGGGAATGCTGCTAAAGATGCTCCTAAATCCTCCTCGCTATCAGGAAAGAAAACCGACTCGAAAACGGTTCGCATTATGGCTAATGGGGACCTTTTGTACCATGATGGGCTTTATATGAGTGCCCAAAAAGCTGATGGTAGCTATGATTTTTCGGAAAATTTCACCTATGTCAAGAACTGGCTCCAGCAAGGAGATTTGGTCTTGGGAGATTTTGAAGGGACCATTCGCTCAGACTATCCTTTGGGAGGCTATCCGCTTTTCAATGCTCCAGAGGCTGTTGTGCCCGCCATCAAAGATGCTGGCTACCAAGTGGTGGATCTGGCCCATAATCACATCCTAGACTCAGGGCTTGAGGGAGTCTTTACGACTGCCAAAGCCTTTGAGGATCACGGGATTAGCCCAGTCGGTGTCTATACTCACAAGAATAGGGATAAATCGCCTATCCTGATCAAAGAGGTAAAAGGCATCAAGATTGCTATTTTGGCTTACTCCTATGGTTTTAATGGCCTGGAGTCCAATCTCAGTCAGAAGGAGATTGATCATCACCTATCGACCTTTGATGAGGACAAGATGAAGGCAGAGATTGAGCAGGCGGAGAAAGAAGCGGACATTACAGTAGTCATGCCACAGACGGGAATCGAATACCAGCTGGAGCCAAATGAGGAGCAGGTAGAGCTCTACCACAAGATGGTGGACTGGGGAGCGGACATCATTTTTGGTGGGCATCCGCACGTGGTGCAACCTTCAGAAATTCTTGAAAAAGATGGGCAGAAGAAGTTGATTATCTATTCCATGGGGAATTTTATCTCCAATCAGCGGATTGAAACCATGGCTGGTGTGGACACGGCTGAGTGGACCGAGCGTGGTGTCTTGATGGATGTTACCATTGAAAAGACGGACAAGGGAACCATTATCAAAACAGCTCAGGCGCACCCAAGCTGGGTTAGCCGTGTGGAAAAGGGAACTTACTCACCAGAGGGTTACCCGCTTTACACTTATCAAGCCCTTATCTTAGAAGATTTCATTGAGGGTGGAAAATATCGCGATCAGCTGGATCAGGCGACCAAAGATCGGATTGATACGGCCTATAAGGAAATGAAAGAGCATGTGCATCTGAATTGGAAATAAGCACAAAAAAGGACACTCCCTTTTGTTTCTTTGCCTTTCTTTGATGAGAAACGAACTATTATAGCGCCCACGAGCAAAATAGTTTCATTATCAAAGAGATTTATATATAATATAGGATACAAAAGGGGACAGGTATGTACAGCGTAATAGAAATGTATGGCGATTATGAGCCCTGGTGGTTTTTAGACGGTTGGGAGGACGATATCATTGAAAAAAGGTATTTCGATGATTATTACACCGCCCTCAAATACTATAAACACCGCTGGCTAGAGATGTCTGAAGCATCTCCATTTTATAAAAGCCGCAGTGATCTTATGACGATTTTCTGGGATCCGGCCGATCAACGTTGGTGTGAGGAGTGCAATGAAGATATTCAGCAATACCACTCCCTGCTTTTGTTAGAAAATGAAAGTAAGGTCCCCAAGAGCAAGTATCGTCCAGGCTACCGCAAGCAAAATGCTACTGAAAAACACCGTATTTGCAAAATTAAGGTGCGAGCTAGGTAGGATAGAAATCAAAGAATGGAGAAAATTTCTTCATTCTTTTTTTATTTTTTCTCATTTTGTGCGAATAGTAAGGTGAGGAGGACTTATGGTTCAAAAAATTGCAAAGGAAATGATTCAATTGGCCAGGCAGGAGGCGGCTCAAGATATCTATCTGATTCCCAAGAGTTCCTGCTATGAGCTTTATATGCGGGTGGGAGATGAGCGGCGTTTTATTCAAACCTATGATTTTGATTTACTGTCGTCAGTCATCAGTCATTTTAAGTTTGTCTCAGGCATGAATGTCGGAGAGAAGCGGCGCAGCCAGCTAGGCTCCTGCGATTATGATTGTGGAGATGTGACGGTCTCGCTTCGTCTATCAACTGTCGGCGATTACCGTGGCTATGAGAGCTTGGTGATTCGGCTCTTACACGATGAGGAGCGTGAGCTGCGTTTCTGGTTTGACAATCTGCCTGATCTTCGTAAAAAAGTAAATTCTCGCGGCCTTTATCTCTTTTCAGGGCCAGTTGGCAGTGGAAAGACGACGCTGATGCACCAGCTGGCTCAGATGAGATTTGGCCAACAACAGGTCATGTCTATCGAAGACCCTGTGGAAATCAAGCAGGAAAATATGCTCCAGCTTCAGCTGAATGAAACTATCGGGATGACCTATGACAGTCTCATCAAGCTGTCTCTGCGCCACAGGCCGGATCTCTTGATTATCGGGGAAATCCGCGACCAAGAAACGGCCCGAGCGGTGGTAAGGGCTAGTTTGACAGGAGCCACGGTCTTTTCAACCATCCATGCTAAGAGCATTCGCGGAGTGTATGAGCGCCTGCTAGAGCTAGGTGTCAGTGAAGACGAGCTGCGTATGGTACTACAGGGCGTTTGTTACCAGCGCTTAATCGGGGGAGGAGGTGTGATCGACTTTGTCAACCAAGACTATCAACAGCACGAAGCCAGTCTCTGGAACCAGCAGATTGACCAGCTTTTTGCAGATGGACATATCACAGCTGATCAAAGGCAGGCGGAAAAAATTATCTACGCCTAAGCAAAAGAAAATTATCGAGCTGTTCCGCAATCTATTTACCAGCGGTTTCCATCTTGCGGAGATTGTCGATTTCCTACGGCGGAGTGCCCTTTTAGAGGAGGCCTATGTCGCGGAAATGCGTTCGGGTTTGGCTGCTGGCCAGTCATTTTCCCAGATTATGAAGCGTTTAGGTTTTTCAGATAATGTGGTCACCCAGCTATCTTTGTCTGAGTTGCACGGAAATCTAAATCTTAGTTTGGGTAAAATCGAAGATTATTTAGAAAATCTTTCGAAAGTCCGTAAGAAATTGATTGAGGTGGGGACTTATCCCCTGATGCTGCTTGGGTTTCTAGTACTGATCATGCTGGGCTTGCGTAATTATCTCCTGCCCCAGTTGGACAGTCAAAATATGGCTACTCAGTTCATTCATTATCTACCGCAGATCTTTCTGGGAGGCGTTCTGGTGAATTGCTTGCTGATTTGCGGCGGCTGGCTCTATTATCGCAAGAGCTCTAAGATGAGATTTTTCAGCCGTTTGGCCAAGTTTCCTTTTGTTGGCACCTTAGTGCGGGCCTATCTGACGGCCTACTATGCGCGTGAATGGGGCAATATGATTGGGCAAGGGCTGGAATTGAGCCAGATCTTCCTCATCATGCAGGACCAGCCTTCTCAGCTCTTTCAGGAGCTGGGGCGAGACTTGGAGATGGCTCTAGGTGCGGGTCAAGGCTATGCCGAGAAGGTCGGCACTTATCCCTTCTTTAAGAAAGAGTTGGCCTTGATCATCGAATATGGTGAGGTCAAGTCCAAGTTGGGTGACGAATTGGAATTGTATGCCGAAAAGACTTGGGAAGAGTTTTTCCTGAGAATCAATCGTGCCATGAATTTGATTCAGCCTCTCGTCTTTGTCTTTGTCGCCCTTGTTATCGTTTTACTTTATGCAGCCATGTTGCTGCCAATTTATCAGAATATGGAGATTCAATTATGAAAAAATTAAAAACTTTGAAGGTTAAAGCCTTCACTCTGGTGGAAATGTTAGTCGTTCTTTTAATCATTAGCGTCTTGATGCTCTTGTTTGTCCCGAATTTGACTAAGCAGAAGGATGCTGTTTCAGATACGGGCAATGCGGCCGTAGTCAAGGTCGTAGAAAGTCAGGCTGAGCTTTATGAATTGAAGAATGTTAATGAAAAAGCCACTCTAGGGAAATTGGTTGCTGATGGTCGGATTACCGATAAGCAGGTAGCATCCTATAAGGCCTACTATGGAAAAAACAGCAGTGAAGCTCGTACAGTTGCGGATTAAGGCTTTTACGCTGTTAGAAAGTCTCTTGGCTTTATTTGTGGTCAGTTTCATTTTATTAGGTCTATCTGGCTCTGTTCAGGCTGGTTTCAATCAAGTGCAGGAGCAGCTGTTTTTCATGGAATTTGAGCATCTTTATCAGGAGAGCCAAAAGCTAAGTGTGGCTGGACATGAAAAGATAAAATTGACCATTTCGGAGCGCAACATCTCCAACGGCTATCAGCAAGTAGAATTTCCCAAGACTTTGCAGGAACATGCTCCCCAGACCATTCAGTTTGACCAGGCTGGCGGGAATTCTTCGCTCAGTAAGATTGTTTTTCAAACGGAGGATAAAAAGGTTGTTTACCAGCTTTATATGGGCAATGGAAAGTTTAAAAAGACGACGAATGAAGGCTAGCATTTTGCTGGAGGCCTTGGTGGCAATGGCGGTTTTTGCGGCTATTGCCAGCCTCCTGCTTGGCCAGATTAGTCAGTCGCGGCAGGAACAGACTCGCTTATTGAAGGAGGAGGAAGTCCTACGGGTTGCTCGGATGGCCATGCAGACGGGACAGGAAAATCTGACGGTCAACGGCATTACAGTCCGCCAGGTTAAAACAGACCAGCAATTAACCGTCTATCACCAAGAGGAGAAGGTGCTCAGTGTTAAAAAACGTTAAAATCAAAGCTTTTACACTTTTAGAGACTCTAGTCGCCCTGCTGGTCTTGAGCGGTGGTATATTGGTCTTTCAGTCGATGACCAAGCTTCTGGCTTTTGAACTGCGACATCAACAGGAAAATAAGCAGCAGGAATGGCTCTTATTTGTCGATCAGTTGGAGACGGAGCTATCGCGCAGCCAATTTGACCGAGTCGAAAACGACAAAATCTATGTCAAACAGGATGGCAAACATATAGCTTTGGGCAAATCTCGGAGTGATGATTTTCGCAAGACGGATGCTTCGGGACGTGGCTATCAACCCATGATCTATGGACTTAAAGCTGCTCCGGTCAGTCAGGAGGGGGACCTTGTTCGCTTTCGCTTCCGGTTTGAAAATAATTTAGAAAGAGAGTACATCTATCGTGTTCAAGATAAAAGTTAAGGCAGGCATTTTGCTCTATGCCCTCTTCATGGCAGCTGTCTTTAGCTTGCTCTTGCAATTTTATCTGAATCGGCAGGTGGCCAATCAGCGTCTCTTTCAAGCCAATCGGGAGCGGACAGAAGCCTATGCCTTGGCTGTTTTGACCAAGGAGACTGCCACAGAGGAGAACGGGCAATTAGCCTTCGACCAAGGGAGCACCCATTATCGCAGGCAGGGAAACATGCTGGAAGTCAGCAGCCAACTCGCCAATCAGAAGAGCTATTCTTTCTATTTTGAGAGCAAAAAGGAGCCAGAGAAGAAGGACAAAGAAGCTAAAGACTCCAAAGATACTAAAAAAACTAAAGTGCCCTCTCCTTCAACTGGCAAGAGAAGCGACTAATATAAATGTAAAAGATTTGTAATCCGATAGCCCTTGGAAAGAGGGCTTCTTTTTGGTATCATAAGACAACGGAGGATGCCATGAAATTTGAAAAAATAGAACGAGCTTTTCATCTACTTTTAGAAAACGTGCAAAATATCCAAAATACACTGGGGACCAATTTCTACGATGCCTTGATTGAGCAGAATGGAATTTATCTGGACGGAGATACAGAATTACAAGAAATTCTGAAAAATAATGAGAAACTTCGTGCCCTGCATTTGACCAAGGAGGAGTGGCGTCGGGCTTATCAGTTTATTTTCATGAAGGCTTCTCAGACAGAGCCACTCCAAGCCAATCATCAGTTCACACCTGATTCGGTCGGCTTCTTACTGAGTTTTTTGATTGACCAGTTGGCCCAAGACAAGAGCATTGATTTGCTGGAGATCGGCAGTGGGACAGGGAATTTGGCGGAGACTCTACTCAACCACACACAAAAAAATATGGATTATCTAGGCCTAGAAATTGACGACTTGCTGATTGATTTGTCTGCCAGCATTGCCGAAGTCATGAATTCCAAGGCACACTTTGCTCAAGGAGACGCGGTACGGCCTCAGGTTCTGAAAGAAAGCGACTTGATTGTCAGTGATTTGCCAGTGGGCTATTATCCAGATGATGCAGTGGCGGCTCGTTATGAGGTTGCCAGTCCAGACGAGCATACTTACGCCCATCATCTCTTGATGGAGCAATCGCTAAAATATTTGAAACCGGGGGGCTATGCTATCTTTCTCGCGCCAAATAATCTGCTGACGAGCCCTCAAAGTCATCTGCTGAAAAAATGGCTACTGTCTAGCGCTCAGCTCTTGGCAATGATTTCTCTGCCAGAGAAGATTTTCGCGAGCCGGCAGAACGCTAAGACGATATTTGTCCTGAGAAAACAAGGCGAATCAGATATCCAGCCGTTTATCTACCCTTTGCAGGACTTGCAGAGTCAGGATGAAATCTTAAAGTTTCGTGAAAGTTTTCAAAACTGGGTCAAAGTTAGTGAAATTCGAACAAATTTCTGATATAATAGTTTGAAAACGCTTAAAGAGGTGACGAGATGTCAAAAACTATTTCTATTAATGCTGGAAGTTCGAGTGTAAAATGGCAACTTTATTCAATGCCAGAAGAAAAGGTGCTGGCTAAAGGTTTGATTGAGCGGATTGGTCTCAAGGACTCAATTTCTACGGTTAAATTTGATGGTCGTTCTGAACGCCAAACCTTAGATATTGCTGATCATACACAAGCTGTGAAAATTTTATTGGACGATTTGAAACGATTTGAAATTATTCAATCTTACGATGAAATCACAGGTGTTGGGCACCGTGTCGTAGCTGGAGGCGAGTATTTCAAAGAATCAGCTCTTGTGACTGACGATGTGTTGGAAAAGATTGAAGAGTTGTCTCTGCTAGCTCCTTTGCACAATCCTGCCAATGCTGACGGTATCCGTGCTTTCAAGGAAATTCTTCCAGACATTACCAGTGTGGCTGTTTTTGATACATCTTTCCACACAACTATGCCAGAAAAGGCTTATCGCTACCCATTGCCAACTAAGTACTACACTGAAAATAAGGTCCGTAAATACGGAGCACACGGGACCAGCCATGAGTATGTAGCCCATGAAGCTGCGAAACTTTTAAGTAAACCGATTGAAGAATTGAAACTCATCACTTGCCACATCGGAAACGGTGCTTCTATCACAGCAGTTGATAAGGGGCGCTCAGTGGATACTTCTATGGGCTTCACTCCTCTTGGTGGAGTTATGATGGGAACACGTACGGGTGACATCGATCCAGCGATTATTCCATACTTGATGCAGCATACAGATGATTTTAACACGCCAGAAGATATCAGTCGAATTCTGAACCGTGAATCTGGACTGTTGGGTGTTTCAGAGAAATCAAGCGATATGCGTGATATTCATGAAGCTATGCGTGCAGGTGATGAAAAGGCACAATTGGCAAATGAAATTTTTGTGGATCGCATTCAAAAATACATTGGTCAGTATTTAGCTGTTTTAAATGGAGCAGATGCCATTATTTTTACAGCTGGTATCGGTGAAAACTCTGTGACCATCCGTCGCATGGTCATCGAAGGAATTTCTTGGTTTGGCTGCGATGTTGATCCAGAGAAGAATTTCTTTGGTGCTACAGGAGATATTTCAACAGAAGCTGCTAAAGTCAGAGTTCTGGTTATCCCGACAGATGAAGAGTTAGTCATTGCGCGTGATGTAGAACGCTTTAAAAATCAATAATCAAAAAGTTCAGCCTAGCTGAGCTTTTTCTTGTGACTTTGTGATTATTCTTTGGTCAGATAGGATGATTCAAAGCGGGTCGGAGCTTGCAGCAGTAAGAACTAATAGTCAAGTATGGACTGGAAATCAATTTGGCACAAGGTAGATGACCTATAAAGAATGGGTAGATGCTTGTTTGTATCTAGCGTGCTAAGTTGCTAACTAGAGGAGAAGAAAAAGACGATGTCCGGTAGGAAATCGTCTTTTGGGGAAAATCTGGCTTTTGAAAGAATTGTGGTTAGTTGGCGATGTGGAGTATAAGTCTTGGGGAATCGGTTATCTGGTTAGCTATCTTTTTTAGATTTGCTTTTGTGCCGTTTGATTTCTGCTTCAAAACTCTCTGACGGAGCTTCCACGCTGATGGTTTCCAGGGTGAACGGATGAGTCAATGTCAAGCGGTGGGCATGGAGCATGAGGCGACCTTGGGGTTGAGGATGGTAGAGAGGATCGCCGATGATGGGATGACCGTGATGGGCGAGATGGACGCGGATTTGGTGAGTCCGTCCTGTTTTTAATTGACATTTGACCAGAGTCGTCTTTCCGAAGTCCTTGAGTCGGGTTACATGAGTTTCAGCGTAGAGTCCCTTTTTCGGATCAACGAGTCGTTTCCGTCGATCATGGCGGTCGCGTCCGATTTTATCTTTGTAGACGATAGTTTTGCTGGGAAATTTTCCTTGAGCAAGGGCCCAATATTCACGGGAGATTTCTTTGTTTTCCAAGAGGCGGTTGAGAATGGGGAGGGCAAAGGGATTTTTAGCAAACAGGATGGCGCCGCTGGTTTCTTTGTCCAGTCGGTGGACGACATAGCAGGTCTGGCCGACATAGCTTGACACATGGTTGAGCAGAGCGACTTCTGTCGGCTCATTGCCGTGACTTTTCATGCCGTTTGGCTTGTTGACGATGATGAGATGCTCGTCCTGGTAGAGCTCCTCGACCAGATGAGGCAGGCCAGCGGGGAGTTCTTTTTCTGGATAATCCTCTTTGTCAAAAGTTAGTTGAATGCTGTCACCAGGCTTGACTAAAGTTTGCCAATGGATGGACTCACCGTTAACCAAAATGTGTTTCTTGGTTCGGAGAAAGTGACGAATCTTTCGTGGGATGAGCAGCTGCTCTTCTAGCAGTTCTTTGACAGTCATCGGAGGCAGGCTTGCGGGGATGGTAATAGTAAATTTCATGTTTTCATTGTAGCAAAAACTAGCCCATTTGGAAATGCTTCGTTGGAAAGAGGAAAGGAGCCCTGCTATTTCCTTAAAGAAAGCTAAAAGGAGTAGAAAGTAGCAGAGTCGTGCCTTGTGTCTGCATGGATAAGGTGATAAAATATGTTTTATGAAGAAATTAAATGATATATTTGAAAAATTAGTCAATTTGTTTAAAACGGATCAGCCTGAGAAGAAGGTTGCTGAGGAGTTGGAGGGCGAGACGCCTGAGCCTAGCTATAGCCGGTCTGGTAAGAATCGGAAGAAGCCCCTGTCTCAACATCCCTTCCGCCGCTTTTGGCGCAGGTTTCATCTGACCAAGATATTCTTGATTCTCGGCTTGACCTTTGGTCTGGTAGTTGGTGGCTATCTTTTTTATGTAGCTAAGACGACTAATGTCAAAGATTTGCAGAATGCTCTTAAAGCCACGACCTTGATCTATGATAAGGATGGAAATGAAGCGGGTAGCTTGTCTGGACAAAAGGGAACCTATGTCGAATTAGACGCGATTAGTCAGGACTTGCAGAACGCTGTGATTGCGACAGAAGACCGTTCTTTTTATAAGAATGGCGGGATTAACTATAGTCGCTTCTTTCTGGCCATTTTGACTGCGGGGCGTTCGGGTGGTGGCTCGACTATCACGCAGCAGTTGGCCAAAAATGCCTATCTTTCTCAAGATCAGACAATTGAGCGGAAGGCCAAGGAATTTTTCCTAGCTTTAGAAATTAACAAAAAATACAGCAAGCAGGAAATCCTGACCATGTACCTCAATAACTCTTATTTTGGAAATGGCGTTTGGGGAGTGGAAGATGCCAGCAAGAAATATTTTGGTGTATCTGCCAGCCAGCTCAGTTTGGATCAATCAGCGGTTCTAGCTGGTATGCTCAAAGGACCAGAGCTATATAATCCCCTGTATTCGATTGAGAATGCGACCAACCGTCGTAACACCGTTCTTCAAAATATGGTGGCGGCAGGTTACATTGATCAGGCGACGGCGGATCAGGCTGCGACGGTTGGCATTGGAGGCCAGCTAGTCGATGCCTACGAAGGCAAGTCAGAAGACTATCGCTACCCGTCTTATTTTGATGCGGTGATCAATGAAGCGGTCAATGATTACGGTCTGACGGAAGAAGAAATCGTCAACAACGGCTATCGGATTTACACCGAATTGGACCAAAATTACCAAGCCAGCATGCAGGTTATTTATAGCAATGTCGATCTCTTCCCACTGGCTGAAGACGGGACACGGGCCGAGTCCGGAAGCGTAGCGCTGGATCCTAAGACGGGTGGTGTTCGGGCTCTGGTTGGCCGTGTCAACAGTGCTGATGGCTCTGCTTTTCGGACTTTCAACTACGCGACTCAGTCTGCTCGTAGTCCAGGATCGACCATCAAGCCTTTGGTGGCCTACAGCCCAGCTATAGCAGCCGGCTGGTCAACGGATAAGGAACTAGATAATAGTCGGACCGTTTTTGGTGACTATAAGGTTAATAACTACGGCAATATCCAAAGTTCACCGACTGTTCCAATGTATCAAGCCTTGGCTGAATCCCTCAATATTCCCGCGGTTTCAACAGTGGATGAATTAGGCGTGAACAAGGCCTTTGAGTACGGCAAAAAGTTTGGTCTTAATATGGACAAGGTAGAACAGAATCTAGGTGTGGCTCTGGGAAGCGGCGTGACGACCAATCCACTTCAGATGGCCCAAGCCTATTCAGTCTTTGCGAATGATGGAGTTATGAATGACGCCCATCTTATCACCAAGATAGAAAATGCTAGTGGTCAGGTTGTCAAAACCCACCGGCAGACTTCTACCCGCGTTCTCAATCGCTCAACCACAGAAAAGATGACCAGTATGATGCTGGGAACCTTCTCAAACGGAACGGGAGTCTATGCGGCTCCTTATGGCTATACAATGGCTGGAAAGACAGGAACGACAGAGACTGACTTTAACCCTGATTTGTCAGGAGACCAGTGGGTCATCGGCTATACACCAGATGTGGTTATCAGCCAATGGCTGGGCTTCCCTAAGACGGATGAAACTCACTATCTGACTGGTACAAGTGCCAATGAAGCTTCGGCTATTTTCCGTAATGTAGCCAACACCATCCTGCCTTATACAGAAGGAACTTCCTTCTCGGGTCAGAAAAATGCTTACGCAGAAAATGGAATTTCCCCAGTCGATACCTACGGTACTGGTCAAACGAATACGACTAGCGAAAATAAAGACTTCCTGAAAGATGTCCAAGAGCGGGCGCAAAACCTGGTAGATGATGCCAAGAAGGCTATCGATGAGTCTGGGATTACTGAAAAAGCCAAAAATCTCTGGGATACCATTACTGGCTGGTTCCATTAATCGTCTAAACAGCTTGTCAAAGAAGTAGAAAACTGCTATAATAAGGGGAATGGAGGCGTCATGGCATTAAAAAAAGCGAGTCTAGCGTGTACAGTTTGTGGGTCGCGAAACTACTCAATCAAACTTAGTAGCACTCCAAAACCTACGCGTCTAGAAGTGAATAAATATTGTAAACACTGCAGTAAATATACGCTGCATAAAGAAACCAGATAGGAGATAGTTGTGAAATTCATTAAAGATGTTTTCGTTTTGCTACGAGATACAACTTGGCCTACCCGTAAAGAAAGATGGACTGATTTCCTTTCCGTAATGGAATACACAGCATTCTTTGCTGTTGTCATCTATATTTTTGATAAGGTAGTTGCCAGCGGTCTCTTCCGCATAATCAACATGTTTTCATAAGAAAGATGAGGCTGGGACAAAAGTCCTAGCCTCTCAATTGTCTTTGGATTGTCGAGCAAGACGCAGTGGTTGAGTGGGCTCTACTAGGCTGATTTCATCAGCTTTTACAGCCCTACTAAACTGTGCGGAGGTGGGACGACGAAATCGAATTCTAACGAATTACCGATTTCTGTCCCACTCTCATTTGTCTGTAAAATATTTACCAAAATGCTTTGTAATTTTAGATTTTATGGTATAATAAGGCTAGATATCAAGCAGAAGCCCTAGGCTTTTTTATTTAGGAAAGGACAAAACATGGACAGTTTTGATAAAGGCTGGTTTGTACTGCAAACCTACTCAGGCTATGAAAATAAGGTAAAGGAAAATCTCTTGCAGCGCGCCCAGACCTATAATATGCTGGAAAATATCCTGCGCGTGGAAATTCCGACTCAGACCGTACAAGTAGAGAAAAACGGCAAGAGCAAGGAAGTCGAAGAAAACCGCTTCCCAGGTTATGTATTGGTTGAGATGGTCATGACGGACGAAGCTTGGTTTGTCGTGCGGAATACACCAAACGTAACTGGATTTGTGGGTTCACACGGAAACCGTTCGAAACCAACTCCGCTTTTGGAGGAAGAAATCCGCAGCATTCTGATTTCTATGGGACAAACAGTTCAAGAATTTGACTTGGACGTCAAAGTGGGCGATACAGTTCGCATCATTGACGGTGCCTTTGCTAACTATACTGGCAAAATCACGGAAATTGACAATAATAAGGTCAAGATGATTATCTCTATGTTTGGAAATGACACGGTTGCAGAAGTCAACCTCAGCCAAATTGCTGAATTATAATTTTTGAATGCATAAAAAAGAGTCGGAAAGTATTTTCCGCTCTTTTTTGTTAGCAGTGTTGGCTGTTAGATAAAGGCTGGTGCTCCTGGTATCATTGCACTTCATTAAACTTGACCAATGACGTAAAAAAGAGAGTGGGACAGAAATCGGTAATTCGTTAGAATTCGATTTCGTCGTCCCACCTCCGCACAGTTTAGTAGGGCTGTAAAAGCTGATGAAATCAGCCTAGTAGAGCCCACTCAACCACTGCGTCTTGCTCGACAATCCAAAGACAATTGAGAGGCTAGGACTTTTGTCCCAGCCTCTTGGTTAGTATAAAGTCGGATTTAAACCGATAAAAAAGGCGGTAGACGGATTAAATACTATTGATTTAATAGGCTTTATTAAGGTTTCGCCCCAAATTCGCCCCAAATTATGCAATCAGGAATATTTCTTTGATTTTTTCAAAATTCTTTTCTGCCAATGC
>NZ_CABPTR010000005.1:0-169981 GCF_902460365.1 Streptococcus sp. Marseille-P7375
GATAATATGATTCTACAAGAAAATCTTCTCCTTCAGGGGGCATTCCTCCATCCTGTCTATTTTATCCCCTAACTGGTACCTAACAAAAATATCTATGACATCTCAGGGACTTTTTATGACATGTTAGAACGCAAAAACAACTGCTTCAAAAAGCAGTTGTTTCTTGATTATTATTCTTCATCTTCAACATCCTGATCATCGTCAGAATATTCATCATCTTCTTCATTTAACTCAACTTCTTCGCCGAGATCATCTGGAGCTATTTCATTGATTTCAGCATCGTAGGCTTCAACCTCACTCTTTTCATCATCTGGATTGTCTTCATCGTATGAAAGAGCTGGATCCTCTTCATATGAGTCCTCATCTTCAGGATCATCATCGCTGTAATCAATTGCATCTTCGTCGCCGTCCATAAAGGCATTAACGCGTTTTTTCTTGCGTTTCTTAGGCTCGTCTTCCTCGTCCGTTTCTTCCAAAGCGATGATTTCTTCATCGACTTCGTCAATCGCATACCAAGAACGAAGACCCCATTTATTGTCACCAAGTGGAATGAAACTGCCATCTACATTCAGTTCTGTATAAAATAGAGGCAGCGCTTCTCGGATTTCGCTATTTGATTTTTCCAGATAATTTTGAATTTCATTGACAAGCTCATCGAAATACATTTCATGGTCACGCCCGCGCAATTCTAAGATGGCACGTGCTACCTCAATCATTGAAAGCTCACTTTTTTCTTGTCCTGCAAATACTTCTAATTCCAAAGTTATTCTCCTTAAGATTACACAGGCATTTAGCCAGGCATTTTTTCGCTACTTTCTATTGTACGATAAATTTGCCGTCTAGTCAAAAAAATTTCACCTAGGCCATCCGACTTTTCAACTCCAGGCATTCTACCATAATCGTAACATCTATGGAGCAGCACCTTTCTGCAATTTTTAAACATTGACATATTATGCTCACATGTATACGGCTAATCATGTGGTATAATAGATAAAACTTTATAAATAGAAAGAAGCTTATGCCTCTCCTCCAACGCACCATCAAACTAGCTCTTGCAACATGTCTTGCTGCGGCTCTAGCTGCTTTTTTAGGTTTAAGCAATGCTATATCAGCCGGTATTATTGCTATTCTCAGCGTTTCCGACACCCGCAGAAGCACGATCAAACTAGCCCGTAACCGCCTCTTATCTACTATTTTAGCACTAGCCATCGGGAGCTTATCTTTCATCCTTCTAAGATTTAACCTTTGGAGCTTAGGGATTTATATCCTGCTCTACGTTCCCTTAGCTTATCTCTTTGGCTGGGAAATAGGCATCACCCCCAGCACAGTTTTGGTCACTCATCTACTGCTGGCCCATTCTGTTTCTTGGTCTCTTTTAGCCAATGAAATGGCTGTCTTCCTCATCGGAACGGGATTCGCTCTTCTGGCTAATTTATATATGGCTTCAAACCAGCAAGATATTGACAACTATCATATTCAAGTTGAAGAGCAACTGAAGAAAATTCTACTGCGTTTTGAATATTTCTTGAAAGCTGGTGACGGCCGAAACGATGCGACTCTAATAAAGGAACTAGATACTATCCTTCAAGAAGCCTTAGAACTGGTCTATCTGGACCATTCCAACCATCTCTTTCATCAGACCAACTACCATATTCATTATTTTGAAATGCGCCAGGCTCAGAATCGCATTCTAGAAGACATGGCAGGAAATATCAACAATTGCCAATTGGCAGCCAGTGAGAGCTTGATTTTAGCCCGTTTGTTTTCCAAGACAGCCCAGCAACTTAGTCAAGAAAATCCCGCTCACGAACTAGTTGAAGAAATCGAAATCTGCTTGGCTGTCTTTCGCGAACGCCCACTTCCTAAGACTCGGCAAGAATTTGAAACCCGCGCTACACTTCTGCAACTTTTACGAGACTTGGAAACTTTTATTAAGATTAAAGTAGAATTTTATCAAAATTACCAAAAAGTACAAGCAAATTAGCTCTGCGCCTTTTCCAATAGATAATAAAAGGAGTTGAAAAATCTTCAACTCCTTTTTCTCATTCAGTAAAGGCATTCGCTCATTCTTTTAAGTGATAAGAATAACTTGCAACCACGACATCCTCATACCATTTCAAATAGTATTTTAATTTTAAACTCATCTGGTTATGCAAGACATTTTGCCATCTCTTTTTAGGTATAAACTGAGGTACTAGGACTGTCACTGTTCGTCCTTCTTTTTTGGCTCTCTTGGCCACTTTAATCACATACTGAACTGTCGGACTGATGATATTGCGATAGCTAGTTGTGACTGTCTCGAAGCGAATATCTGGGAAGTAGTCAGCAAATTCCTCGGCGACTTCAGCATCTTTTTCAGCAGTTTCTGCTGTAGAAACGTGCATTGCCACAACTTCATCTCCGATGCTGCGAGCATAGCTCATCGCTCCTACACTGACTCTGGTAACATTCCCGACCAAAACAATTACTGTATTACCAGTGTAGTTCTGACGCTCAATGTGGTCATGCAATCTCAACTGTTTAGCAACTCTATTATAATGCTGCTTGATAGATAAGAACAGCCAAGTCAAGACGATGATAATAGGAAAGAAAGGCCAAATATCTTGAAGACGGAACAAGAGCAAGATAAGGACAATCCCATAACAAATGATCGCACCAAGGATATTCGCAATCGAATGCTTCAAGAAATTATTTCCATATTTTTTCTTCCAATGGACAACCATACCGGTCTGGGAGAGTGCAAAGGGCACGAACACACCAATCGTGTACAGGGGAATCAAGCGTTCTGTATTTCCCTTAAAGATGAACAAAAGAGCAATGGCACCAAAAGCCAGGGTGAAAATGCCATTAGAATAGCTGAGCCGATCTCCTTTTTCCATGTACATATGTGGCATGTATTTGTTCTTAGCCATATTGTAGGAGAGCATGGGAAAGGCTGAAAAACCTGTATTGGCTGCCACTGCTAAGATCAAAGCAGTCGACAATTGGAAAACATAGAACAAGATACGACCAAGGGGAGAAGCCCCCAAAATCGCTTGCGCCATCTGAGCCAAGGTCGTTACACCTTTGACAGGCACGATGCCAATCCAATAATTCAAGAAGGTAATGCCCGCAAACATGATTCCTAGGATTAAAGCCATAATTGATAGGGTGGCTGCGGCATTATGAGCTTTTGGTTTCTTGAAAAAGGGAACCGAATTGGAAATAGCTTCCACTCCTGTCAAGGAAGCAGAGCCGCTGGTGAAAGCACGAAGCAGCAAGATCAAACTTACTCCAGTAATCGGACTACCAATGCTCGCAGTTGCGTGATAGTCTAAATTTCCTGTCAGGATTTGCACAAAACCAAAACCAATCAACAATAAGGTGCTGACAATAAAAAGATAGACAGGAATCATCAAGGAAGTGGCCGATTCTTTTAATCCTCGGAGATTCATTAGCATCAACAAGAGAACTAAGAAAATGGAAATATGTAAATTGTAAGGATGTAAGACGGGAATTGCAGAGGTAATTGCGTCCGCTCCAGAAGCGACCGAAACGGCTACCGTCAACATGTAATCTACCAGTAAGCTTCCGCCAGCGATCAAGCCTGCCGTTGGAGATAGATTTTCTGTCGTCACCATATAAGCTCCTCCTCCTTGAGGATAAGCATGAATGACCTGACGATAGGAAATCGTCAAACTCGCTAATAGAATCAAGACGACAATTCCTATGGGAAGCGACCACCAAATGGCACCAACAGAAACTGAAGTCAAGACCAAAACAACCTGCTCTGGTCCATAAGCAATCGAAGATAAAGCGTCACTGGAGAGCATGGCTAAAGCTTGCATCTTAGTCAATAAATGGCCATCTTCGCCCTCTTTTCCAGATTTTAATGGGCGTCCAATAAAAAAGCCTTTTAACTTGGAAAACATAAGTTCCTCCTTTAAAAACATGAGCCATTCTACTCCTTTTCAGAAAACATGTCAATACTTTTCTGAAAATAAATTTCAATCCCCTACTTTTCATCCAATAATATATTTAAAGTTTCAAACTCAATCTTCTATAAAATTTTCCAGTTTTTCTTGAGACAGCATGCTTGTTTATATGGGAGTATCAAAAAAACGAGCTTTATGTAAAACTCGTCTTTGATATATAAATTTCTTAATTTAGTGATTGTTAATAAAAGAGTTCAATCTCAGAATAAATAAGATAGCAGCGAATCAAAACGAAGCCTCAATCTTCCGAATACACCAGTCAATCAGCTCTTCCAGTCGCTCAATGGCTTCGGTCATATGCAGGTAGCCCATGACTGCCTCAAAGCCGGTAGACATCCGGTAGGTGACGATGTCCGTATTCTTAGCCTTGGTGTGGCTGTTGGCATTGCGGCCGCGCTTGTAAATATCCTCTTCCTTCTCCGTCAGAATCCCTTCTTCCAGCATGAGAGAGATGAGATTAGCCTGAGCCTTGGCAGAAACGTACTTGGTCGCTTCCCTGTGCAGCTGATTTGGCTTGGTCAAACCTTGAAAAATCAGGTGACGCCGGATATACATGGAGTAGACAGCATCTCCCTCAAAGGCGAGGGCAATGCCGTTAATCAGGTTGACATCAGTCACGTGTCCACCTCACTCCGTCCTTAGTATCTAAGAGCTTGATGCCCTGAGCGGCCAATTCATCCCGAATACGGTCTGCAGTCGCAAAGTCCCGATTAGCCCGCGCTGCCTGGCGTTCCTCAATCAAGCGCTCAATGTCCGCATCCAGGACTTCTTCTACAAAGACGATACCGAAAACTTCTAAGAGCTTGGCAAAGGCTTCCTTAACTTCAGCGGTGTAATTGCCAGAGTTGATCCACTTGGCTAGCTCGAAGACAACCGTGATACCGTTAGCCGCATTGAAATCTTCGTCCATAGCGGCAGTGAATTTGTCCAGAAAGGCCTGAAGCTGAGCCGAATCTGCCTGACCAATGAAAGGCTGCTCATAGGTGTTTTTCAAATATTTGAGATTGGTCGCTGCATCATGAACAGCCTTTTCTGTGAAATTAATGGGCTTGCGGTAATGCTGGGTAGCAAAGAAGAAACGCAGCACCTGACCATCAATGGTCTTGAGGGCATCGTGAACAGTGATAAAATTACCTAGAGACTTGGACATCTTGACGTCATCAATATTGACAAAGCCATTGTGCATCCAGTAGTTGGAAAAAGTCTGACCAGTCTTGGCCTCTGACTGGGCGATTTCATTAGTATGGTGAGGAAACTCAAGGTCGGCACCACCACCGTGGATATCAATGGTATCGCCCAAAATCTCTGTCGACATGACCGAACACTCGATATGCCAACCCGGACGACCAGGTCCCCAAGGACTATCCCAAGAAATCTCACCTGGTTTAGCAGCTTTCCAAAGGGCAAAGTCTACAGGATTTTCCTTGCGGGCGGTCTCCTCATCTGTCCGACCAGAAGCACCCAACTCCAAGTCTGTCAAGGTTTTGTTGGCTAGTTTGGCATAATTGTGAGACTTTTCGACGCGGAAATAGACGTCCCCCTCTGACTCATAAGCGTAGCCCTTGTCAATCAAATCCTCCACAAAGCGGATGATGTCAGCCATAAACTCCACAACACGCGGATGACGAGTTGCAGGTTTTACACCTAAAGCAGTCACATCTTCACGAAAGGCAGCAATATACTTGTCAGCCACCTCTTGAGGCGTGATGCCTTCTTCCTTGGCCCGATTGATAATCTTATCATCTACATCTGTAAAATTGGAAATATAATTGACCTCAAATCCCCGATACTCAAAATAGCGACGAACCGTGTCAAAAGCTACTGTTGAGCGGGCATTGCCGACATGGATATAGTTATAAACCGTCGGACCGCAGACATACATGCGAACCTTGCCCTCCTCAATGGGCACAAATTCACGTAGGCTGCGGGTCATGGTGTCGTAAATTTTAATCATGCGGTCCACTCCCTTCTCTATTTCTGACTTTTTCGGCTGAAAACCAGCTCTGCAACAGGGCCAAATTGTCTGAGGCTATCCAGTTGGTAAAAGCGCTGCCCTTCCTCTTGAGTAAAGAGGGGAACCCCCTTTCCTAGGATAAGGGGCGCTATCTGAATAATGAGGTGGTCGAAAAGATCCGCATCCAAGAGCGGTCCTACCAAGGAATTACCACCAATCACAAAGACATTTTTGCCTTTGTCAATCTGGTGAACAAAGTCCACCACATCCCCAGCTACTGGCTGGTAATTGCTGACAGGCAGATGCCTATCATGCGTAAAGACATAGTTTTCCGTAGCTTGATAAAAACTTTCTACATCTTGCAAATCTTGGATTTCCTCAAAGGTCCGCTTGCCCATGATGGTGATATCCATTTGCCTGTAAAAGTCATCATAGCCTGTATCCTCTACAGAACCAAGCCGATGCAGCCAGTCTATCCTGTGCTGGCTGTCTGCCAAGTAGCCATCCATGGTGATACAGCCGTAAAAATATACTGCCATTCTTGTAGTTACCTTTCTAGTTCCTTTGCTATTGTCAAAGCGATAGTGAAAAAAGTCATGGTATCAGCTGTCCGCTCTTCATGGCGGGCACCCAGATTCGGTTATGATGATCCACATAGTCAGCTGTGTAGAAGAATTGATAGACCTTGGTCTTGCGAAATTGGCTCCAAGCCATGATGGCCGAAGCTTCCATGTCCACCACTTGGGCACCAGCAGCCAAGCGACGCTTGACCTTATCAGGCGTTTCCCGATAAAAGGCATCAGTCGTCCAAGACTTGGTGCGGATATGCTCAATATCGTACTTGTCAAAGATAACTTCAAGCTTAACTAACAGAGACGCGTCATAAGCGACTTCATCACCCGGTTGGGCATAGTGGTAGCTAGTGCCTTCATCTCGCAAAGCAGCAGCCGGCAGGATGATCTTATCCGCTTCAATTGAGCGGTCCAAAACGCCACAGGAACCTAGAATGATGAAATTTTTGAAGCCTCTGGCCGCCAACTCCTCCAGCTGGCCAACTATCATGGGAGCCCCAATCGGAGCCAACATAACTGCTAGCTTGCTAGGTCCTTGGCTATAAATATACCATGGATGCTGTCCGTTTATGCTTTTCAAATAGCCTCCTGGATAGACTTCTTCTGACTCAATCAAACGTTCCAGAATTTCTCCATTAAAGGACAGGATGATGGTTTCGCATACCTCACCCTTGTCATGGACTGGCTTTTCAGTTGGCTCAATGACTGCTGCTACATCTTCAAATTCCTCTAATAGCATAACTTCACTTTCTTTAAGACTTCAGCAAATCCAGCTTCATCTTTTCTATGCGGCGCAGTTTGGTCTCATCTTTTCGGCTTCACTTACAGTGAGCCCATTGGGTTACAGTTTGCCAAATTACTCCTTGGCAAGACCTCCTAAAGTATCTTGTTAGCTGTCCAAAATTGGCCTTTCTTAGAGCTCCGACGAATGGTGGCTGGCTTCACGGGCATGCTCCAGCTTATCCAAATAATATTCTCGCTGTTCTTCCACCTCGTGGATGGTTGGCTCATCTTTCTGACCATGAACACGCACGATCTTAGCCGGGATACCAACTACGGTTACATCACTAGGTACATCTGCCACAACAACTGCTCCAGCTCCAACCTTGGCATTTTCACCAATTTCAACTGGGCCAATGACTTGAGCATGAGCAGAGACCAAGGCGCCCCGACGCACAGTCGGATGTCGTTTCCCTGTATCTTTACCAGTACCGCCTAAGGTCACGCCATGATACAGAAGCGCACCCTTTTCCACGATGGCCGTTTCACCGATAACCAATCCACCACCATGGTCAATGAAAACACCTGACTCAATCTGAGCACCTGGATGAATCTCAATCTGAGTCCAAAAGCGCCAAAATTGACTGTGCATGCGTGCCAGTAGCTTAAAGCCTCTCTTCCAGAGGAAATGAGAAAGACGGTGGGCTGCCAAGGCCTTGACACCTGGATAAGTCAGAATGACCTCCAGCGAAGTACGAGCAGCTGGATCATTTTCTTTTACAATCTCAATGGCTTCTTTCCACCAGCCCATCTTCTTCTCCTTTCATTAGGTAAAATAAGGGAGCAGGCCCTACACAAAGAAATTTGTAAGGTAATCGAGCCTGATCACTCCCTTTTCATTATTCTTCCGATTTAGTTTTAGGGGCGTCTTCATGTTTCTTATGAAAATGCCCTTTTTCCTGATGTTTATCGTGGTCTCTCTTTGGCTTGTCAGGCTTAGGCGGACGTGGCAAGAGAGCTTTCATAGACGCATCTACACGGCCTTTTTCATCAATTTTAATGACCTTAACATCGACAAAATCACCAATTTGTACCAAGTCTTCGACATTGTTGGTTCGAGTCCAAGCCATTTCAGAGATGTGAACGAGGGCATCGGTCTTGTCAAAGAGATTGACAAAGGCACCAAATTTCTCAATCCGAACAACCTTGGCATGGTAAACTTCATCCACTTTTGCTTCGCGAACCAAACCAGCAATGATTTCCTTAGCACGGTTAATAGCCGCTTGATCACTAGAGTAGATAGATACATTACCCTCTTCATCAATGTCAATCTTAACACCAGTCTCAGCGATGATCTTATCAATGGTTTCCCCACCTTTTCCGATGACAATCTTAATCTTGTCCACATCAATCTTGATGGTATCGATTTTCGGAGCAGTTGGAGCCAACTCAGGACGCGGAGCTGGAATCGTCGCTTCAATCAAGTCCAGAATTTCAAAGCGGGCTTTCTTAGCCTGAGCCAAAGCTTCTGTCAGGATCTCTGCTGTAATTCCTTCAATCTTGATATCCATCTGCAGGGCGGTAATCCCTTCGCGGGTACCAGCTACCTTAAAGTCCATGTCGCCAAAATGGTCTTCCAAACCTTGAATGTCCGTCAGAACCGTATAGTTGCTGCCATCTGAAATTAAGCCCATGGCAATTCCGGCAACTGGCGCCTTAATCGGCACACCACCGGCCATCAGGGCCAAAGTACCCGCACAGATAGAGGCTTGGGAGGAAGAGCCGTTCGACTCCAAGACTTCTGCTACCAGACGGATCGCGTAAGGAAACTCTTCCAAGCTAGGCAAGACTTGCTCCAAGGCACGCTCCCCAAGAGCACCGTGTCCGATTTCACGACGGCCAGGAGCCCCATAACGGCCTGTCTCACCGACAGAGTATTGTGGGAAGTTATAGTGGTGCATGAAGCGTTTCTTGTATTCTGGATCCAAGCCGTCCACAATTTGCGTTTCGCCCATTGGAGCTAGTGTTAGGACAGACAAGGCTTGGGTTTGCCCGCGAGTAAAGAGACCAGAACCATGCACGCGCGGCAGGTAATCCACTTCCGCATCCAGCGGACGGATTTCATCAACCTTACGACCATCAGGACGGATCTTGTCTTCTGTAATCAAACGACGCACTTCTGCATGCTCCATTTGCTCCAAGATTTCTGCCACATCACGCATGATACGGTCGAATTCTTCGTGGTCCGCGTATTTCTCTTCATAGACTGCTGTGACTTGGTCTTTGACAGCCTGAGTTGCGGCTTCACGCGCCAGCTTTTCTTCTACCTGAACAGCCTTTTGCAAGTCGCTGTTGTAGGCTGCGATAATCTCTGCCTGCAGCTCTTCATCAACATGCAACAATTCTACTTCTGCTTTTTCCTTGCCGACTGCTGCGACAATTTCTTCTTGGAAGGCAATCAATTCTTTGACTGCTTCGTGCCCTTTGAGAAGAGCTTCCAGCATGACATCTTCAGACAGTTCCTTGGCTCCAGATTCTACCATGTTGATAGCTTCTTTGGTACCAGCCACTGTCAGTTCCAAAAGTGAAACTTCTTTTTGTTCCTTACTAGGGTTGATGATGAATTCACCATCTACATAACCAACTTGAACTCCTGCGATCGGGCCGTTAAAAGGAATATCTGAGATAGAAAGAGCCAGAGAGCTACCGAACATAGCAGCCATTTGAGGCGAAGCATCTTCGTCATAAGAAAGAACGGTATTGATAACCTGAACTTCATTGCGGAAGCCTTCCGCAAACATAGGACGAATCGGACGGTCAATCAAGCGGGCAGTCAAAGTCGCATCTGTTGACGGACGACCTTCGCGCTTGTTAAAGCCGCCAGGATATTTCCCAGCTGCATACATTTTTTCCTCATAATTGACCTGCAATGGGAAAAAGTCACCAGTAGCCATCTTTTTGGACATGGTCGCCGCAGTTAAAACGGTACTTTCTCCATATCGAACAACGGCGCTGCCATTTGCCTGTTTTGCAACCTGACCGGTTTCAACTACCAGCTCACGACCTGCAAAAACGGTTTTAAAAACTTGTTTTGTCATAAAGACTCCTTGCCGAGCACATGCTCAAATTTTTTCATACGCCTTGGCTACAAAGATCAAGATACTAAGCCTTTAAACAACTTATCGGACGTGTTCGGTTAGCACTTCGACTTTAATTTCATGGTCTTAGTAGCTTCTTATATCCTCATCTTTGTATCAAGCACGTACAGACCCTATTTTACCACAATTTCAGCCAAAAGAAAAAGGATGGAAATAGCTTTTTTCTATAAAATTACTGAAAATCTAGTTTTCTTTTTTATAAACAGACAGGTGAAATCATATTTCCCTATTTTTTTCCTATAAGCAAGGCATTCTAAAGGATTTTTTGCTATACTGAATATAGCTATTTAATCAAAAGGAGTAAACTATGGAACAAAAACATCGTTCTGAATTTCCAGAAAATGAACTCTGGGACCTAACGGCCCTTTACCAAGATCAAGAGGACTTCCTGCGGGCCATCGAAAAGGCCAGAGAGGACATCCAAAAATTCGTCCGTGATTACCAAGGCAAGCTTAACACTTTCGAAGATTTTGAGCGGGCATTTGCTGAGTTAGAGCAGATTTATATCCAAATCAGCCACATCGGTAACTACGGTTTTATGCCACAGACCACTGACTATGGCGACGAGAGCTTTGCGCAGATTGCCCAAGCAGCCATGGAGTTTGAGACCGAGGCCAATGTCGCACTCAGCTTCTTTGACGACGCCCTAGTCGGCGCAGACGAGGCTGTCTTGGAGAAACTAGGCCAAGAGCCCCATCTGACCTCAGCCATCCGCCAGGCTAAAATCAAAAAAGCCCACTATTTGGGTGCAGATGTCGAAAAAGCCTTGACCAACCTAGGTGAAGTCTTTTACAGTCCACAGGATATTTACACCAAGATGCGGGCTGGCGACTTTGCCATGGCTGACTTTGAAGTAGACGGCAAAGTTTACAAAAACAGCTTTGTCACCTATGAGAATTTCTACCAAAACCATGAAAACGCAGAAATTCGCGAAAAGTCTTTCCGCTCTTTCTCTGAAGGCCTTCGTAAACACCAAAATGCCGCTGCAGCTGCCTATCTGGCTCAGGTCAAGTCTGAAAAACTGCTGGCTGACATGAAGGGCTATGACTCTGTCTTTGACTACTTGCTGGCAGAGCAGGAAGTTGATCGCTCTATGTTTAACCGGCAGATTGACTTGATTATGAGCGAATTTGCCCCAGTAGCTCAGAAATACCTCAAGCATGTCGCTAAGGTAAACGGACTTGAAAAAATGACTTTTGCCGACTGGAAGCTGGACTTGGACAGCGAGCTCAATCCCGAAGTCAGCATTGATGACGCCTATGACCTCGTCATGAAGTCAGTCGAGCCACTCGGACAAGAGTATTGTCAAGAAGTTGCCCGCTACAAGGAAGAACGCTGGGTTGACTTTGCGGCCAATGCCGGAAAGGACTCTGGAGGCTATGCTGCGGATCCTTATCGGGTTCACCCTTATGTCCTGATGAGCTGGACTGGCCGTATGAGTGATGTCTATACTCTGATTCACGAGATTGGCCACTCCGGTCAGTTTATCTTCTCTGACAATCACCAAAGCTATTTCAACGCCCACATGTCCACCTACTATGTGGAAGCGCCATCTACCTTTAATGAGCTCCTGCTCAGTGATTATCTGGAACGCCAGTTTGATAACCCTCGCCAGAAACGCTTTGCCCTGGCTCACCGTCTGACGGATACTTACTTCCATAACTTCATTACTCACTTGCTGGAAGCTGCCTTCCAACGCAAGGTCTATACTTTGATTGAAGAAGGCGGAACCTTCGGCGCAAGCAAACTCAACGCTATCATGAAAGAAGTCTTGACAGAATTTTGGGGCGATGCCGTTGAGATTGACGACGACGCTGCCCTGACTTGGATGCGCCAAGTCCACTATTACATGGGACTTTACAGCTACACTTACTCCGCAGGCTTGGTCATCTCTACCACCGGTTACCTACACCTGAAAAATGACGAAAATGGTGCCCGAGACTGGCTTGAGCTACTCAAATCTGGCGGCAGCAAGACTCCGCTTGAGTCAGCTATGATTATCGGAGCAGATATTTCGACAGACAAACCACTCCGCGACACGATTCAATTTCTATCTGATACTGTTGAGCAGATTATTGCCTACAGTAAAGAGTTGGAGGAATAAAAACAAGACTGAGACAAAAATGTCTCAGTCTGTTTTTACATGATTCAATTAAATCTGCTCCTAAAATGAAATTTGAAGCTAAATTTTTAAAAAAGGTTGAAGAAATATAGATAAACCAAAATATAGATTGTAAAACAGACGCTAAATATAAGCCACCTTATCCAGAACTGTGACTTACTATAATTTTTAGCACGTAGGAGGCCAATAAAGAACCAGATAAGCCCCCAAAAAAACATTCCCAGCAGTTGAGGAGCATAGTAAGAAATCAAAACCAAGCAAAAAAGGACAAAGCTTAATACAGCCATGATGCTTTTTTCTGTTATTTGCGACCTAGGAATCATCCAGCCCACAAAGAAACAGAAAATCGGCACCGCAATAAACGGAGTAAAAACCATCAAAATAAAGCCAAACTGCGATAATGACTCAAGCATAAACAGCGCCCTTTCTATACCTTGTAGAATATCGTTAATTTACCTTCTTCCTATTATAACCTAAAAACTATATTTTCCAACAAAAAAACTGAAAGATAGACCATTTACTCTATTTTTCCTGTAATAAACAAAGGATATTCCAGCCAAAATATATGTTCAGAGCACTTTTCTTGAATCCACCTGTTTGTTTTGATAGACTAATACATAGATTTTTTTAAAGGAGATAGAAAATGAAAAAATTTGTCGCTGAATTAATCGGTACATTCATGCTTGTGTTCATCGGAACAGGAGCTGTTGTTTTTGGAAATGGTGTTGAAGGTCTTGGACACCTTGGAATTGCTTTAGCATTTGGCTTGGCAATCGTAGTCGCAGCTTTCTCAATCGGAACTGTTTCAGGTGCTCACTTGAACCCAGCTGTTTCAATCGCTATGTTTGTAAACAAACGCTTGTCATCAAAAGACCTTGTCAACTACATCCTTGGACAAGTGGTTGGAGCTTTCCTTGCGTCAGGCGCAGTCTTCTTCCTCTTGGCAAACTCAGGCATGTCAACTGCTAGTCTTGGTGAAAATGCCTTGGCAAACGGTGTAACTGCCTTCGGTGGTTTCCTGTTTGAAGTCATCGCAACTTTCTTGTTTGTTTTAGTGATCATGACCGTGACTTCAGAAAGCAAGGGAAATGGTGCGATTGCTGGTTTGGTGATTGGTTTGTCATTGACAGCTATGATCCTTGTGGGATTGAACATCACTGGACTTTCAGTGAACCCAGCTCGTAGCTTAGCGCCTGCTGTCTTGGTAGGTGGCGCAGCCCTTCAACAAGTATGGATTTTCATCCTTGCCCCAATCGTAGGTGGTGTTCTTGCAGCTCTTGTTGCTAAAAACTGCCTTGGAACAGAAGAATAAGAAACAAAAAGAGTCCTGTCCTCAGTTTGAGAAACAGGGCTTTTTCTATGCAAAAACACTCCCCGTTTCGAATGGGAAGTGCTTTGATTTTAACTTAATTCAGCAACGATGGCCTTGATTTGTTCCGCTGTGTGAACACCAGCGACTTGCTTGACCACTTGTCCATCTTTCTTAAAGAGAAGGGTTGGGATAGACATGATTCCAAAGGCACGAGCTGTGTTTGGATTTTCATCAACGTCCATTTTGACGATTTTCAAGACATCTTCTGAAAGTTCCTCAGACAATTTATCCAAGATTGGACCTTGCATACGACATGGGCCACACCAAGTTGCCCAGAAGTCTACCAAGACCAAACCGTCTTTTGTTTCTTGTTCAAATGTTGCATCTGTAATTGCTTTTGCCATTGTAGTTCTCCTTTTTACTTATATTGGCTCAAATCCTGTTTCATCAGGAAAAAGTAAACATCTCCATAAGTCCCATGGTAGCCCAAATCATGACCATTATAAACTAACTTTTTAACTGGATGATAATCCGCTACCCCGATCAGGCAGGCCTGCTGGGATAGTTCAAACTCCTCATAAGACTCGAAAGTTATCTTCCGTTCTGACTTAGCTGCATCTAGATAAGTAATTTCAATCATATGCTCTCCTTTTTGATTCCATTCGTAATTTATGATTTAATTGTAACCAAAAATGTTACATTTGTCAAATCAAACGCATCCGCCACTGCTAGATCGCCTCTAAATTCTGATTAATCATCTTCTCCTTTTGCTTGACTTGATTCTAGCACAATGTAAAGAAGAAATCTGAAAGAAAAACAAGCACAAAGGCTACGTTTGTTTTTATTTTTGTGTTACAATAAAGGGTATGGACAAAATTATTAAAACTATCTCAGAAAACGGTTCTTTCCGTGCTTATGTGCTGGATAGCACAGAGACGGTTCGGACCGCTCAAGAAAAACATCAAACTCAAGCAAGTTCTACCGTGGCACTCGGCCGCACACTGATTGCCAGCCAGATTTTGGCGGCTAATGAAAAGGGCCAGACTAAGATTACCGTCAAGGTTCTTGGTAGCAGCTCGCTAGGCGCAATCATCACCGTGGCAGATACCGAGGGCAATGTCAAGGGCTATGTGCAAAATCCCGGTGTGGATATTAAAAAGACAGCCACTGGCGAAGTTCTAGTTGGTCCCTTTGTCGGCTCTGGTCAATTTTTGGTTATCACGGACTACGGTACTGGCAATCCCTACAATTCTATGACACCACTCATCTCTGGTGAAATCGGCGAAGACCTGGCCTTCTACCTAACCGAAAGTCAGCAAACTCCTTCTGCCGTTGGCCTCAATGTTCTCTTAGATGAGCATGATAAAGTCAAGGTTGCTGGCGGTTTCTTGGTACAGGCTCTGCCTGGTGCCAAGGAAGCTGATATTGCTCGCTTTGAGAAGCGGATCCAAGAAATGCCTGCTATCTCAAAACTGCTAGAATCCGATGACCATATCGAAGCTCTACTGGCTGCTATTTATGGAGACGAACCCTACAAACGCCTGTCTGAAGAAGAAATCCGCTTCCAGTGCGACTGCAGCAAAGAGCGCTTCTTGAATGCCTTGGCTACCCTGCCAAAGGCTGACTTAGAAGAAATGCGTGACCAAGACCACGGAGCTGAAATCATCTGTCAATTCTGCCAGACAGCCTACCACTTTGACCAAAATGACTTGGAGGAACTGATTCGTGACAAATCTTAATACCCCTTTTATGATTGGAAATGTTGAAATTCCCAACCGTACGGTTCTGGCGCCTATGGCTGGTGTAACCAACTCTGCTTTCCGAACCATTGCCAAAGAGCTAGGAGCAGGCCTGGTCGTGATGGAAATGGTCTCTGACAAGGGCATCCAGTACAACAACGAAAAAACCCTTCACATGCTTCACATCGATGAAGGCGAAAATCCCGTTTCTATCCAGCTTTTCGGTAGCGACGAGGACAGTTTAGCCCGCGCAGCGGAATTTATCCAAGAAAACACCAAGACGGATATCGTCGATATCAACATGGGCTGCCCAGTCAACAAAATCGTCAAAAACGAAGCTGGTGCTATGTGGCTCAAGGATCCTGAGAAAATCTATAAAATCATCAACAAGGTCCAGTCCGTTCTAGATATTCCTCTGACAGTCAAGATGCGGACAGGTTGGTCCGACAGCTCACTGGCTGTAGAAAATGCTCTGGCAGCCGAAGCGGCTGGCGTTTCAGCCTTGGCCATGCACGGCCGCACCCGTGAGCAAATGTATACTGGTCATGCTGACCTTGAGACCTTGCACGATGTGGCCCAAGCTCTTACCAAGATTCCTTTCATTGCCAACGGTGATATCCGCAGCGTGCAAGAAGCTAAACAACGCATCGAAGAAGTCGGCGCTGACGCTGTCATGATTGGCCGTGCAGCTATGGGAAATCCCTACCTCTTCAATCAAATCAACCACTACTTTGAAACAGGAGAAATCCTCCCTGATTTGACTTTTGAGGACAAGATGAAAATCGCCTACGAACATTTGAAACGATTGATTAACCTCAAAGGGGAAAATGTCGCAGTTCGTGAATTCCGCGGACTCGCTCCTCACTACCTTCGTGGGACATCTGGTGCAGCTAAACTTCGCGGTGCCATTTCACAGGCCAGCACATTGGCAGAGATCGAGGAACTCTTGCAACTCCAACATTAAAGAAATAAAAAAGGAAGCATCTACAAAGGTGCCTCCTTTTTTGCAAATTTCTTTTTTCTTATTTGATCAATTGAACACTAGCTACTTTACCGTCAGCGCCAGTAGTGATTTGGATGCCCAATCTAGGAGCAGATGGATCAGCAGAACCCAGCTGAGCTGTATAGCGACCATCATCCAAAGTATAGGCATATGAAGCAACATGGTAAGTATTGACAGTTCCATTCGCTGACTTGACGCTAAATTGTCCGCCTGCTGAAACAGTCACTGTACTACCTCCTGCATCTGTCCAACTGCCAGCAGCTGCAGAGAAATCTCCATCCACCATATTCAAAACGCCTTTATAGCGAGCATTTGTTTCTGCCTGCTTGTTTTGAAGCTGACGATCAGTGGCTGGATTTTGAGCTGGTTGACTCGGTTGGGCTGGCTGAGTTGCTTGATTTGGTTTAGTTGGTTTAGTTGGTTGAGTCGGCGTAGCTTGTTGACTAGGAGCTTGTTGAGATTGGCTTGGTTGAGCCTGTGTATTTTGTTGACTTTGAACTTGCTGATCCACTCCTTGTTGTGTTTGGTTTTGTGAAGGTTGAACAGATTCCACAGCTTTCTGTACTTGTTCTGCTTGCCCTACTGTTTTATTTGAAGAAGCATTGCTGCTGGCTTTTGGAGCGCTGCTAGCCTTACTAGATGAGGCAACTTTAGAGCTAGAAGAAGTTTGTACTGTCTTATTAGCACTTGCGCTAGTCTTGGTTTCTTCTTTGTGACCACAAGCCCCTAAAAGTAAGCTAGAAGCTAGAACAGTAGCAGCCATCAATTTTGTATAAGTCTTAGTTTTCATTTTTTCTTCTCCTTTGTAACACTTGGAAATCTTTTTGTAATATTATTGTAACACTCGTAATAAAGTATGTCAACTAGATAAATGGAATTTTTCAAAAAATTTTGAAGCAAATAGCAACCAGAACTTAGGCCTCCTCTCTTCCTCAGCAGATATGTAGCTACTTTTATATTCGTAAAGAAAATAAAAAAGCAGAACATTTTTGTCCTGCAAGTAAACTATATCATCAATTTTCTTTTAATCCGATTTTTCTGTCTTCAGTTTATAAACTTTTCTCGGCTTCTTCTTTGGCACGCGCTTAACGCCAGCCTCCTCCAAGTATTCTCCAAATTTTACAAGAAAATTATTGCTGACGATAGGTCGTCTAGGCGTGATGAGATTGACCAGCTCGGTTCCTTCATAGACGGTAAAAGGCGATTCCAGCAAATGGAGAAAAGTTGGATTCCAGTCCAGTCGTCCCTGAATCCGCTTGATAGATTCCAGCAGGATTTGATAGTGGTCAAAGGCAAAGTCCTCTGCTGTCAGGAGCCGTTCACCATCTTTAAAACTACTAGTCTTAAAGTCCACATCAAGAAAGGTGACTTCCTTGGCATCATCACCAGCCTTGACTTGGTTGATAGCGATTGCCGGCAGATAGACCAAATGGGCAATGGTGATAACCCAACCACGCGGATCACGTCCTGGAGTGGAGACCGTCATCAGCTGCTCCACCTTTTCTAGCGGTATCTCGAGATCTACTTCTTCCTTGACCTCGCGAATGCAGGCTTGATAGGCATCCTCATGCTTGTCTACAAAACCTCCAACTAGGGCATATTTATTCTGGTAAGGATGGGCCTTGCGCTTAATAACCAAGAGTTTCAGCTGGCCTTCTATGAAGCAGTAAGCCACCATATCCGCTGTTACGCTGGGTGTCTCATACTTGGGCAAATCCTGTGTCTTGTACCATGCCAAAAAGGCGGACTCATCCGCCATAGTTTCATAGTACTCTTTTTCCGACATTCCCGCTGGGATATCCTGTTTGGTCATGAGTTTTTCTTCCTTTCCTAAGCTATTTTCTATCAAAAAATCTCAAATCTTACTCTAAGCTTTCTTCACTGCCTTGGTCCACTGATACCAGCCAACGATACTATTGAGGGTATAAACCCAGTACATAGCCTGGATATGGAGGTTGCTACCCCACCAGAGATAGATACTGAAGAGATTGGTCGCAATCCAGAAAATCCACTGCTCGCGATAGAGCCCCGTCATGAGAAGCTGGCCGATACCATTGGTCGCATCTGTCACGCTATCACGGAAAGGCCGGTGACTGTGAATGCTCTTATAAGCAAAGCCCATACCAATCCAAATCAAAGCCGTCAAGGCCAAATATTTAAGCCAGCCATGCCAGTCTAACTTCTTAGCTTCGAAATGAGATGGCTCTTCCTTATCTTGTTCATTGACCCGATTGGACAGCCAAGTATAAAGGCCAATCGGCTGCATGATAAAGAAGTAAACCGTAGTCAGCACTTCTCCATAAAAGCTAGCCTGAAAGGACAAAATGAGATAAATCGCCGAATTAACAGCTCCAAAGAGGTAATTGCTGGCCCGCCCCTCAGCTACTAAGATGACGCAGACGATGCCTGTCCAAGAAGCAAAGAGTCCCAGCCAGTCATGCTGCTCTTGACCACTGGTGAACTCCAGAACGAAAGGCAGACTGGAAAGAGCGATCAAGTAGAGCCATTGCGACAAGCTGCGCCCGCCAAATAAATCCTGCCAGAGCAATTTGGCGATACCGCTAAAGCCCTGTTCTTTTGCTGCTGCACAGACATTCTGGAAATTCCGAGCAAAGGTTTGCGATTTTTGTTTTAGTCCTGCGGAGAGAGCTGCAGGAGAGAGTTTTTGATTTTTTACTACCATTCTATTTTACCACTTTCTTTTTTAATCTGCTTGATAAATCTTGTTAATCGCTTCTTTAGCCGCCTGATAATTATCAAAATAACTGCCAGCCAGATAAACCGTCGGAATATGAGCCAAACACTGCTCTTTCAGCTTTTTCAAATAGCTAGAAAAATCACTGCGGATAGCCTCGTCTGCCATGCCCATATCACGAAAACCATCGTTGACATAGGCTCCGACCGGCTCAGCAAAGAGAATCAAATCCCATTTTTCCTTGGACAAAATACTGGCAAAGAGATTGTCAAAAGTATCTGTTTCCTCGTCCTGAACCGGACTTTCTTTCAGATAGTAATCATAGTAAGCCTTGGTTACCAGCGAATTTGTATCAGCCACGACCAGACCGCGGTTGGCGCTGCTATCAATCAAGTGGGAAGTCTGAGCATATTGTCCCAAGAGCAAATAATAGTAGTCTTTAGGGGTCAGTTCATCGTCTCGCACGTTATTTTGAATCTGGTATTCTCGAGCATATTCCAGACTAACCGGAGCATCATAGTAGCGAGCCAAATCCTTAGCCAAGGTCGTTTTACCATTGCTGGCACTACCCATAATCAGCACTTTCTTGGTAAAGTGACGGCGGAAAGGTTGGGCCATATATTTCCAATAACGACTAGGATTTTCCCGAATCATCGTTGCTGAAATCCCAAACTGTCGCTCCTGCAAGGACGTTTTGAAATCACGCTTTTCTAACTCCTCCTGATAGTCAGCCTCTCCGACAAAGAAAATCAGTTCCTCCCGTTCTGCATCATAGCCCACCAACTCTAATAGAGCTGACAGCCACTTGTCCCAACCCAGAGGATAGCGGGGAAAGGAAGTTTCATCTAGCTTATAAACCTGTGTTAACTCATCATCTGCGAAGGTCTCACGCGTATAACGGAATCGCTTCTGCAGAGATAGACCTACTTCCTCGCCACGGTCTCCCTGATAGCCAGAAACCACCACGCGCACCTTGTCGTAAGAACGCTTAGCCTTCTGTATCAAGTCGATATGCCCCTGATGCAAGGGAGCAAAGGTTCCAAAGACGATTGCAATTTGTTTTTTCATAATCTCCCCTTTTTATTATTTTTTATATTTTATTCTTTCTATGGTTCTATTATAAACTATATTTTTCTTTTGTCAATAGGTTTTTATAAAATTTTATAAAAATATTTTTCAGACACTTTAAAACTGCATCAAGGGCACAAAAAAGAACCTAATGCTTTAAGCATCAGATTCTTATTCTACAAGATTTATCGCTGATAGACTTCTTGGTAGAATTCTAGCTTGTCTCCATCCTTGAGCGTGATTTGATTGGCGCCCTTAGGAGCCATTTCTCCATTGACCTTAAACATCCAGTAGAGACCTTTTGCTTCATCCTGAGCATGTCCATCAATCGAAGTGATAAAACCTTCTTTTTCTTCGACCTTATAGGCCTTCTTCAAAGCATCCATCGCTGTTTTTCCTTCTTCAACAGCCACCGTTTTCTCGCTCTTCTCCTGACCTTCTGGTGCAATACTGATGCTGATTTTCAGTTCTTTTTTGACGGAAGAAGTAGCCGAACTAGAGCTGGTATCAGTTTTTGTTTGGCTATTGCTACAACCCACTAAGAAGAGAGCAAAGGCAAGCGTAAGTAAGCTAAAGATTTTTTTCATGATAAAGTCTCCTTAAAATAAAATACAAAATAGGATAGAAGAGCATCGTGGACCAGGCGTGGGCTAGATTGAAGCCCACTCCCGCTGCCACATAGGTCCACCAAGGCATTTGATAAAGCAAGGCTGTGATACCATCAATCACAAGACCATAGCTAAAGGCTAAAAGCAAGGCCAACATACTCTGGCCAAACAAGCCTAGTCGCCGATACAGTAGGTACCATAGGAAAATAACCACCGTAAAGGATAAGATCTGGAAAAGAACCCATGGTCCCATTCCAAAGAGGAAAGAAGATACAAAGATACTGATAGACATGACTAGAAGAGAGCCCTTCAAGTCCTCAAAATCCACCAAGAGAAAATACAGCGCTGTAATCGGCTTGATATTGGGCAGACCAGCAAAAGCATAACGAAGCACGACGCAGACAGCCGCCAGAAGAGCTATTCGAGCAAGATAACGAAGAGACACAGTTTCTGCCTTTCTAAACGATATTCTTCAGTATGATAACACGGTTCTGATTAGCCTAGCAAGAATGCCAAGTGAATCAGCTTTTTTATGTATCCTGTCGAATCATCTCCGTTAGCCCTTGATCTCGGTAAAGCAGATCATTTCTAACTGAAAATCCCAGTTCCTGCCAAAAACGGTTGCCCAGTTCATTTCTTTCAAAAACGACCAGCGATACTTTATGGATACCAAGTCTTTTCACTGCTGACAAGGCCTGTTCGACCAGAGCTTTGCCTACTCCTTTTCTACGAAAATATGGATGGACAGCTGTATGATAAATGTACGCTCTACGTCCATCTGTGCCAACTAGAATAGCACCTATAAAGCTCTCCCCTTCCAAGGCAACCAGACAGGTCTCAGGATTGCGCTTCAAAAAGCGGGCAATCCCTTCTTCAGAGTCATCTAAGTTATTGAGCCCCATACCAGCGCAAGAGAGCCACAGCTGGTAAACAGAGGCATAATCCTTTTCTGTCATCACACGAATTTCCATTGCACACATCCTCCCTAAGCCATTTCAAATTTGAGTTGGCCACCTTTGACACCAACTTTGAGAGTTTGACCAGCTGCCAAATCTCCAGTCAGGAGCAACTCAGACAGCTTGTCTTCCACCTGCGTCTGCAGGGTACGGCGCAGCGGCCGCGCTCCCATTTCTGGATCGTAACCTTCCTGAGCCAGCAATCTCAAGGCACTAGCTTGGAATTTAAGCACGATGCCTTGCTCTGCCAGACTCCTAATCAACGGTTGCACCATAATCTTGACCACTTCCTGCATATCCTCAGCAGACAGACTGTGGAAGACCACCTTTTCGTCAATCCGGTTGATAAATTCAGGCCTGTAGGTCTTTTTCAACTCTTCCAGAATGCGTTTTTCCATATTGGCCTGATCAAAGCGGATATCACGCGCCCCAAAACCAACCGTCTTATCATCCCGCAGGGCCGTTGCCCCCAGATTGCTGGTCATGATAATGATGGTATTGGAGAAGTCCACCTTGCGGCCCTTGCTATCGGTCAGCTGACCATCATCCAAGACCTGCAAGAGGACATTGAAAATGTCTGGATGAGCCTTTTCTACCTCGTCAAAGAGAAGAACTGAATATAGACGGTTGCGAACCTTCTCCGTCAACTCGCCGCCTTCTTCATAGCCTACATAGCCCGGAGGCGCCCCGTTGAGACGACTCGCTGCGAATTTCTCCATATATTCACTCATGTCAAAGCGAATCAGGGCGGATTCATCATCAAAGAGAACTTCTGCCAAGGCCTTAGCTAGCTCTGTCTTCCCGACACCCGTTGGCCCTAAGAACATAAAGGAACCAATGGGGCGTTTGCCGGTGCGGATGCCCGATTGATTGCGACGAATAGCTCGGCTGACAGCCGAAACTGCCGCATCCTGCCCGATAACTCGTTTGTGTAGTTCTTTTTCCAAATTGAGATATTTTTTGGCATCTGTCTGAGTTAATTTCTGCACAGGAATACCTGACAAGCGACTGAGAGTCTCTAAGATATCCCCTGCTTCCACTTTCAGCTTGTAAACAGTTGACTCCTGCTCTTTTGCCAGTAGCTGCCCGACTTTTTTCAATTTTCCAGCCATCAAAGCCTGATCCACAGGTGTCAAATCCGACTGTTTATAATTCTGCGGTCCTTTATTTTGTACAGTTGCACTGGCTTCATCCAAAAGGTCAATAGCAGAGTCTGGCAGATGCTTGCTGGTCAGATAGCGATGTGCATACTTGACCGCTGTTTCAATGGCCTGATCACTAATCTGCACCTTGTGGTGATCCTCATAGCTCTTTCTCAGACCCTGCAGAATAGCAATGCTGTCGGCCACAGTAGGTTCTTCAATAGTGACCTTGGCAAAACGCCGAGACAGAGCAGCGTCTTTTTCGATATGCTTCTGGTACTCTTCCTGCGTCGTAGCACCAACTGTCCGCAAGGTTCCCCGAGCCAGAGCAGGTTTCAGGATATTGGCCGCATCCAAGGTCGAATCAATCCCGCTGCCAGAGCCCATGATGGTATGCAGCTCATCGATAAAGAGGATGACATGGCCGTCTTCTTCGATGTCATTGATGATATTGTTCATCCGCTCTTCAAAGTCTCCGCGGAAACGAGTCCCAGCAACGACATTCATCAAGTCTAGTTCCAAGACGCGCATCTTGGCAAGTTCTGCTGGAACCTGACCAGCTGCCACACGTTGAGCCAAGCCCAGTGCCAAAGCCGTTTTACCAACCCCCGCATCACCGACAAGTAATGGATTATTCTTTGTCTTGCGGCTGAGGATCTGAATCATCCGAGAAATCTCTTCATCCCGCCCGATGACTGGTTCCAGACGACCAGCCCGAGCCAGCTCTGTCAAATCCCGAGTATAATCTTCCAGACCACCACTTGTTGAAGGAGGCATGCCCATCATATTTGCCATGGTTTGTTTGGCAGAGGCCGTGTTTTTATTTAGCGAGCGGATCGACTTGATTTCCTCTCTACCCCAGCCAGCACGCTGCTCTAAAGCCTTTCGCAAATCGCTAAATCGAGGGACTGTACTCTTATCATCATAGCTAAAACCTGCAGCTTCTAACACACGAGCTGCCAAGGTGCCACGGTCAAATAGCATAGCTAGGAGCAGGTGCTCTGTTCCTAAGTTTTTAGCATGGACGGCTTCCGCAATCTGCCCTGCTTGAGCAAAGAGCTCCTCCAAACGGTGAGAGAAAGGCAATAAGTCAAAACCACCCTTTTTTCGGTACTCTTTTCCAGTAATGTCAAAGGCCGCTTCTTCCAGTTTATCCACTTCAATAGGGAATTCATTTAGAGCCGAGCCTGCCACGCTGTAGGGATTATTAGCCAGAGCCATCAACACTTGCCACGATTCTAAATAATCTGTAGCAAAATGACCAGCTAAGAGCTGAGCCGCTTCTAAGCTTTCTACTAAAGCTTTTGAATAATTCATATTCTTAATTTCCTTTTCTATCTAATTGCTGCAAAATTTTCCGTAACATTCTGGCTCGAATCCTCGGAGCATCTGTCCCCAAGACAGCATCGCTGGCGCTCGCTAAGAGCAGATCTCCTTCACGCTGGCTGATAATTTTTTCATCAAAGAGCAGCTGCAAAATATCTGAAAAAACTGGCTGGCTGAGCGACTCACCAACATTGGTCAACAAATCAGACAGCATCTGGTGCCGATCGGAAAATTCAATCTTACCAATCCTGATATAGCCACCGCCACCGCGCTTGCTCTCCACGATATAGCCCCGACTCTCTGTAAAGCGTGTCTTAATCACATAATTGATCTGACTCGGAACTACCTGAAAAACATCAGCTAACTCACTGCGCTTCAGCTCGACCATGCCCGCCTGCGCCAAAATTCTTTTGATGTATTCTTCTATACTATCCGAGGTATTTTTGATGCCCATGATATACCTTTCTATCTGTTATATCTAAAAATAAGCATTCAAGTCTTCTCTAACATTGACTATCTTTGACTATTATACCGAAAAAATCTATTTTTTGAAAGAAAAAGAAGTCCCAGAAAGCTTGAAAATATCTGATAATTCAGAGTAATGAAAAAGATTGATAGACTGAGTAAATACGATTGTAATCGCTTGCTTTTTACTTTTAAAGACTTATAATAAAGGTGTGAAAGTGTGGTGTTTACACCATCAACCGTATCCAAACAATCATCAAAAGGAGGTTTTCCAATGAAAATAAATTGGCTCAACTATACCCATCATGTGCTTAGCTGTCTTTTTGTCACCCTGAGCATCTTGACGATTTTTTCTGCCGAGTATGTCGTTTTCCCAACGAGCCTTCTTCTAGGCTGTCTCCTCATTCCTCTGCTCTTTGAGCAGCATTTATTCAGTCGCCGAATGACTTGGAGCCTCAGCATTTTCTTTGCCATTCTTGCCTTTGCCCTTCTCTTTATCATCAAAACCAATCATATCTCCCTTAGCTATCCAGCAACAACCCTTCTTCTTTTTGTACTAGCAAGCCTGAGTTTTTCAAACTCCTTTATCCTTCACAAAAATAAAGAACAGAAGGCCGCTAGATAGAACAGCACAATAAAAAGTGTGGAAGCAACATGAGCTCAAAAGAGCCATGGATTCCACACTTTTCTTATTCTATAAGGAGCTGGATGGTAGCCAAAAATTCTTAAATGGTTCGTCCACGCTGCCAGCCTAAACTAGACTTTCAGAAAATTTTCTCCTCTTTATTTTCCTACTTTCATTTTCTTTTTAATTATATTATAATAGTTGGCAAACACATTTTCCAATCTAATTACTTTAAAAAATTGATAGTATTCTACGAAGGAGGGTAACATGATGGATTTGGGTCAATTGCACAAGACTACTGAATATAAGAATCAAGGGACCCCCTATTCTCTGACGCGGACCATTACGGAAAACGGCCAGCCTGACATCCTCTTCCACTGGCACACTGATGTTGAAATCATTTACGTTCACGAAGGAAGTGCCCAATTTCATATCGACGATCATTATTTTAACAGCCACAAGGGCGATATTGTCCTGATTCGTCCCAATGCCCTCCACTCCATTCATCCGATTGAGCAGCAGCGCCACTACATGGATGCCATCAACTTTCATTTGGATTTAATGGGCTATTCAGCCATGGACCATGCCAGTATCCACTATCTACAGCCTCTCTACAATGGTCAACTGGACTTTGTCCATGTCATCAAGCCGACTGACCAAGCCTATGAGGAAATTCGTCAATGCCTGCTGGCTACTATGGAAACGGGTTATTGCCAAAAGAAATACTATGAATTCCAGCTCAAGGCCCAGCTCAATCAGCTCTTCTACTTGCTTTTTGAAAACGGCTATATCGTCTCCAAGGAGCTATCTGCCGAAGGCTACCGCAAGGAAGAGAAAATCCGCTCCATCATCGACTATATCAATGAGCATTATCAGGAAGAACTCTCTATTGATCAGCTGTCTGGCATCTGCGGCTACAGTCCAACGCACTTCATGAATTTCTTCAAAAAACATCTGGGTGTTTCTTGCATTGAATATCTGATTCAATTCCGCCTGCGCAAGGCTGCCGAGCTCCTCCAGCACTCTACTCTGTCAGTTCTAGAAATCTCAAGCCAGTCTGGTTTTAATAACCTTTCTAATTTCAACCGGCAATTTAAGAAATACTATCAAATGACACCCAGTCAATATCGAAAAAAATAAGAAAATCTCCAGTCAACTGATTGGAGATTTTTTATCTGAATATGATTAATAAAAAAAACGAACAGACTAAATATCTGTTCGTTTTACGAGATTTTGAGATTGATCGGTGCTTATTCTGCTGATTTTTCACGAATCACCAAGGTTCCATCTTCCATATCTGCAGTCAGGTGCTTAGCATCTAGATTATCCAAGTGGAAGTCAGTCACCTTGTCACGAATTTGCTGCTCAATGACACGGCGGAGTGGACGAACACCCATGACTTGGTCATAACCAGCATCGCGCAGGAATTCCTTAGCTGCATCAGATACAGCCAGATCAATTTCTTTCTTGCTCAAGGTTTGATTTACTTCAATCAACATGAGATTCACAATCTCCATCAGGTCTTCTTTCTTGAGATGAGAGAACTCGATGACTGCATTGAAACGATTGAGGAATTCTGGACGGAAATAAGCTTTGAGTCGATCCATCAAATCAGGCTTTTCAGCATGCTCTTCCAAGCCTGCTTCGTAGCCAAAGCCTGCATTGGAAGTCGCAATGATGACCGTGTTCTTAAAATTGACTGTATTCCCTTGACCATCCGTCAAACGACCGTCATCCAGAACTTGAAGGAGAAGGGTAATCACTTGTGGATCCGCCTTTTCAATCTCATCCAAGAGGATGATAGAGTAAGGATTGCGGCGCACACGCTCGGTCAAAGTATTGTTGTTGTCATCATAGCCAACATATCCTGCAGTGGTACCAATCAGCTTGGAAACAGCAGTCCGGTCGGAGTATTCAGACATATCCAGACGGATGATAGCTTCCTTGGTGCCGAACATATCTAGAGCCAGTTGTTTAGCAAGCTCAGTCTTTCCGACACCTGTCGGACCAACAAAGAGGAAGCTTCCGATTGGACGGTTGCCTTCATCAAAACCTGCACGGTTACGGCGGATAGCTCTAGCCACAGCTTCTACAGCCTTGTCTTGGCCGATTACTTTAGCTTTGAGACGGTCATTCATGCCCTTGAGGCGCTCAATATCACTAGCACCCATTTGAGATACGGGCACACCCGTCATCCGTTCAACAGATTCTGCTACGTCGTTGACTGTAGCTGTCACCTTCATATCCTCAGTGTGGTTTTGAATTTTCTTTTCCAGCTCTTCAATGCGAGTCTTGGCATTCAGAGCTGCTTCATAGTCTTCTTTTTCAACAGCTGTTTCCTGCTTAGCCTTCTGCTCAGCAATCTCATGCTCAACTGCATGAACATCAGTCACTGGATGTTGAGCTGCCAAGTGGGCAGCAGTCACATCGACCAGGTCAATGGCCTTGTCTGGCAGGCTCCGTTGTGGAATATACTGAACAGAGTAGTCCACAGCTGCTTTCAGCACTTCATCCGGCAGGATGACATTGTGATGCTTTTCATACAGGTCCCGAATACCTCGAAGGATCTGATAGGTATCTTCAGCAGACGGCGCATTGACCTTGACTTCATTGAAACGGCGAGCCAAAGCTGCATTTTTAAGGATAGTATTGCGGTACTCGTCTTGAGTAGTAGCCCCGATAACGGTCAACTCCCCACGAGAAAGCGCTGGTTTGAGAATATCCGCCAAGCCCTTAGAACCGCTATCTCCTCCTGTGCTACCTGCTCCCAGAATTTGATGGATTTCATCAAAGAAGAGGATAACATTGCCGGCTTCCTTAACTTCATTGACCAAGTTTTGGATATTTTCTTCAAAGCTACCACGATACTGGGTACCAGCTTCCAAGCCAGAAATATCAACAGAAATAATTTCCTTGTTCTTGATGGCCGCTGGCACATCACCATTGACGATAGCCTGAGCCAATCCTTCTACGACAGCTGTCTTACCAACTCCGGCATCACCGACCAGAACTGGATTATTCTTAGTACGGCGGGAAAGGATTTCAGCTGTTTCTTGGATTTCCTTATTGCGTCCAATGACTGGATCCAGCTTACCATCACGCGCTTCTTGAGTCAGATTGCGACCTAGCTTAGCCAGGATGCCATCTTGCTTAGGCCCATGCGCTCCAGCTTGCACATCCTGTTCGCCAACCACCTGACCAGGAAGCTTGCCAGTAGCTCGGTACTGAGCAAACTCTTCCGGTGTGACCTCCCTACCATTGATCAAGTAGCGTCGATGTTCGCTGTTGTAGCCACCCATGCGCCCCATGAGTTGGTTGAAAAGGTCGTCCATACTGTTAAAATTGTTGTAATTGTTGTTCATCATTTTTCCTCACTTTTTATACGTTTTATATCATTTTTTCATTTGCTAAAGTTTCAGATAAGAAATCTCTTTCTTACCTACTGTACATTTATGTTCATATCGGAGATCTTCTCCTATCTATTATTTTACATAACTTATTCTATTTCCAAAAATTAAGACTCCTTCAGTCTCTTACTTTATGGATGAGTTAGATCTATTTCAGAAGAATTGATGTTACATAATTTTTAATCCTCCCAAAAATAATCGCCTACTGGCTATATCCTCATCTTCTGAATAAATTCTGTGTAAACTTTTTGTTTACAGTTGTAATTATACATCCTTTTTACCCCCTTGTCAATAGGTTTTAATAAAAAATTTACATAATTTTTTAAAAGTCAAAAAACTTCCTCCACACTAAAATATGGAGAAAGTTTCTCTATTTTGATACAAGTTAAATCATATACTCTACACTATAACTGGCATCCGACAGAATGCGGGACAGAAACTGCTTAGTTCGCTCTTCTTTGGGACTAGTGAAGAATTCCTGCGGAGGATTTTCTTCGATGATGTGACCTCCGTCCATAAAAATGACATGGTTGGCCACATCACGGGCAAAGCTCATCTCGTGGGTCACAACGACCATGGTCACTCCCTCCTGAGCCAGCTGTTTCATGACACTGAGAACTTCACCGACTAGTTCCGGATCTAGAGCCGAAGTTGGTTCATCCAGCAGGATGACATCTGGCTTGACAGCAATGGCGCGGGCAATCCCAATCCGCTGCTGCTGGCCGCCCGATAGCTGAGAAGGATAATAGTCCTTGTAAGCTAAAAGTCCAACGCGCTTCAAGGCATCTTCCGCAATCTCAAGCGCTTCTTCCCTCGGTATCTTACGAGCGATCACTAAGCCCTCTAAGATATTTTCAAGGGCTGTTTTATTGGCAAAGAGATTATAATGTTGGAAGACAAAGGCTGTCTTTCTACGAATTTCCAAAATCTCCTTTTTGCTAAGTTTAGCCAAATCATAGTCCTTACCAGCCAAAGTCAGCTGGCCGCCATCCGCTTTTTCTAAGTGATTCAGACAGCGCAGAAAGGTTGTTTTCCCAGAGCCTGAGGGACCAAGAATTACCACAACGTCGCCTTGATTGACCCTGAGACTGACATCTGCCAGCACCTGTTGCTCTCCAAATCGTTTGGAGATATGTTTTACTTCTAACATAATCTTTCCTTCCTAAGCAAGAGCGTAGCGCTTTTCCAAGCCCCTAAACATCCACTGAATCAAGCCACAGATAATGAGATAAATAACAAAAATTACTAAGTAAGACTCTGAATACTGGTAAGAATGAGAGGCTTCGACCTTAGCCAAAGCTGTAATATCCTTGACCGTCATGACAAATACCAGTGAGGTCCCCTTAACCAAATTGATAACCAGATTGGCGAGATTGGGCAGGGCAGAACGCAGAGCCTGAGGAAAAACAATCCTCCGATAAGCTTGAAAATTCGTTAACCCAATCGCCTGAGCTGCTTCTAACTGTCCTTTATCCACTGTCAAAATAGCAGAGCGCAAGATTTCCGATAAACTCCCTGTTGTCATCAAACTATAAATGATGAAAGCATAGTAAAGCGGATTGAACTTAAAGACATCTACCTGACTGCCTAGACTTTTGAAAAATTGATTCAGCAAGCTAGGAAATAGACTGTAGAAAAAGAGGATAAGTAAAATGGGCGGCGTTGCCCGAATGAAGGCCAGATAAACCACCGAAAAGGTCCGCACACCTCGAACTTTATAAATCTGCCCCAGAGCTAGAAGCAGAGCCGGAATAAAGCTGAGTAGAATAGCCACCACCATAATAATTAGGGTTACCGGTATGCCTTTCAAAGTAACCAGAAAGGTATTTACAATATAATTCAAATCCATGCTTTACCTCTCCTTGACTGTCAGACTTTTTTCCAGAAGCTGGGAAGCTAGCGAAACCACTAGGGCAATCCCCCAGTAAATCAAGGCCACCGCTGTATAGGTTTCTAGGGAATAATTGCCCAGATTCCGGCTGATGAGATTTTGCCCCGCTCCCATAACATCCACTGCCCCAATCGTATAGGCCAGCGCAGCATCCCGCATGAGATTAAGAAAGGCGGTAGTCAAATTGGGCAGGGCAATACGAAAAGCTTGTGGCAGAATAATCCGAAGAAAAGTCTGCACTGGTGTCAAGCCAATACTGAGTCCTGCCTCGGTCTGTCCCTTGGGAACAGCAAGATAGGCTGCCTTGAAGACTTCTGCAATCATGGCCGCAAAGAGCAGAATCATGGTAATGATGACAAATACGGTCCGTGACCAATTGTTGATATCCAGTCCCAACCACCATTTTAAAAACTCTGGAATGCCATAGAAGACCAAGAAGAGCAAGACAATAGGCGGTGTACACCGAAGGATAAATATATATCCTCTAGCCAGACCAGCAAAAGTCGGCTCCTCCACAACCTGAGCCCAGGCCAACAGACCACCTAGCAAGGAGCCAATTAAAACCGTCACGAACATAATCCATAAAGTAGTCGGCAAGGCCTGTAACAAACCAGGCAGCAGGCCAAAAACACGGGACAAATCATAAGCGACCATACGGTCTCCTTTCTCCAGCTTTTAGTCTTTATCTACATAAGAAAAGACATCTTCACCAAAGTATTTTTCCGATAATTTAGAGAGTGTCCCATCTTTTTCTAGCTCTTTAATAGCCTTTTCATAGGCTTTGGCAAACTCTTCATTCTTTTTATCTTTATGAATGAGTGGATAGGTAGGGATACCCTTATAAGGGAACCAGCTCAACTGGTCCGCATACTGATGATAGGAACCTACCTTGTCTGTGACAGCTTTTTCAAAGGACAATTTGATATCAAAGAAGGCATCATAGCGACCTTCCAAGACCCAAGCATAGGCATCCGATATCTGAAAAGACTCTGCTGCGGTCAACTCAATTGGACTAGCATTGTGCTTTTTGTTGTACTCTTCAATCACTGTCCATTGAGCATTCTGTGGTGAAATCGGCACCAATTTCCCTTTTTCTTTGGCAAAATCATCAATATTTTTAAATTTATTTGCGTCTGCTTTTCGAATGGTGAAGCCGATGATACTAGCTCCGATAGGACTTTCTGGAATGATGAACTTCTTAGCCCGCTCTTCCGTGTACCAAGCTCCCTTGGTTCCGATATCATATTTCCCAGATTCCAAACCAATCAAAAGATCTTCGTCACTGGTGCCAGTATATTCGAACTGATAATCTGGCAATTTTTCATCAATGGCCTTGAGTACAGCCACTTCATAGCCATCTGACTTGCCTTTTTCGTCCAAAAAGTCGTAAGGAACGTAGTTTTGCGTATGAGCTACTTTTAAAGTCGTGACCTTGTCACTGCCTGATGTCGAACTACTTGCCTTGCTGGATGAAGCCCCCGTCAAGGTCCGTCCCAAATAAGTTCCGGCAACAATAGCAATCACAGCTACTCCACCGATAATCCATTTTTTCTTACTCATTCTTTCCTCTCCTTTTTATGCTAAACTTGCTGCTTGGCGAACCCACCCAATCCGCTCTGGATCAATATCGCTTGGGATGGTGCAGTCAGCCCCGATAATCAAAGCATCCTTGCCAGCCTCTGCTATCAAGCGCTTGGTTTCATTTTGAATAGCTTCTTGGCTACCTGTGTAGAGCAGACCAGTCTTGCCATTTTCAAAGCCACCTAGAACGGTCCGACCGCCAAATAATTTGCGACCTTCTGCCAAACTGATGCCTTCTGGTCCCACTGCCCAGTTAATAACCTGAGCTGGATAATCGGTGAAAAGATGAACATCGTTTCGCGCGCCTTCGTAGCCACAAATATGCAGAATATTTACTCCGCCAGCTGCATTGGCTGCTTCCAGCACCGCCAATTCACTAGGAGCAATAAAAGCCTTATAGTCTTCAGCCGACACCCGCGCATCCTGAATGCTCTGAACGCTGAGGTAAATTCCATCCGCACCAGCTTCCTTGATAATGCGTTCTGTCAGAGCCGCAATATCTTGAGCAATCACATCCAGCACCCGCTTTGTCACTTCCGCATCTTCTGCTAGAAAATCTGCAATAATGTCATCTCCTCCAGCAACCTTGCCAACCAGCCATTTGAAGTAGGTCACTGGCGCAAAAATATTGTAAATAGCAACCAAGTCCTCTGTGAAGCCGGCCCTAATCTTTTGAACCAGCTCCACCTGCTCACTGATCCAAGGATGGTCGGCGCCTAAAGGCTCGATACCTGCCAAGTCCTTGATAGATTGAACTTTTTTCAAGCGCTCATTCGGATAGGCAAAATAACCATCGCTCATCAATTTGACAAAGTCTGGCTTGACTTCTGATAGAAATGCTTGATGGCCTGCTAGATTTTTCTCAATAATAGTCTGATTGCCAAAACCAGCCAGCCACTCATCCTCGCTGGTAAAATGATGCCAGAAACCAACTGGCACTCGGTCAACTTTTTCCCCCTTAAAGGCCTTTAAAACCAACTCTCTTTTAGACATAACTTGCTCCTTTTCAATTTGATTGCTATTATCATATCACTGAAAAGTGAGCTTTCCAAATATATATTTCCTATCAGCCCGATTAAAAATATTTATAAGAGTAAATTAAAAAAGCTAGCTCAAGCTAGCTTTACCAAGGTTTTTCAGCTTTCCATGAAAAACTTGTTTTTCTTACTATTTTTAGAAAGGCAAGATATATATTTTCTATGGGAGAGATAGGCAATCTTTATCAAAAGACCTCTACTTCGATCTTACTTACCCTTAGCTGCAAAATAAGCAATCAATTGAGTTGGCACCACCATAGAGATTGGTGACAAATAAGGGTGAACTTGGCTCAAGACAATATCGTCTCCATCCTTAGCCACATTTTCCTCCGCAATGGTCAACACCTTGGCTCCACGCGCCACAATACTCTCTCTAAAATTGTAAATAAAATATAAATTAATTGACAACAATAAGATGATAGCTGATGAACTAAAGATCATCAGCTATCATTTTATTTTGGGGGCACTAATTAACTTCATATCAGCTCTACAATCTGATTAATCAATTCTTTATCGTCTAAACCTGTAATTTGAACAACAACGTCTTTGATCGGTTGACTAGTTAAAAGCTGTTCTAGTTTAATACTTTCTTCATCATTCGCATCACGGTAGTTAAAGACATAACCAACTGTTTTAAGTAGGTTATAATAGGACAGTTTGCGTTCTTTCAGCTCACGAATCGGTCGAATAAAGCGTTCATTGTATCCTAATTTGCGTATTGGAGTACGAGCTACTCGGCTAATATCATCTACTATGAAAGGATTTTCGAAACGTTCTATAATAACCTTGTGATAATTCTCCAATTCTTTTTTATCAAAGTTCCATTTGGCAACCAGGAGACTGCGAATTTCAGCTAAAACGGCTTCAATCTGAGACTTGATATCAGGATTCTGGAGAGCTTCCAAAATTGTCTTGGCACCATAATGAGCACCAATGTAAGCTGAAGTTGCATGTCCAGAATTGACTGAAAAAAGTTTTCGCTCAATAAAAGGTTCCAAATCTTCTTCATAATGCACGTATTCTAGATGTAAATCTGGATTTTTAAGACGCTTGGTTTCTACGACCCATTCATTAAAGGGCTCGACCACAACAAAAAGAGGATCTTCGTGACTTTGTGCTGGAACAATCCTGTCTACTGCAGCATTGGGAAAACCTATGTAGTTCTCAGCAAATGTCAAATCTTCCGGACTTAAATATTTCTTGACTTCTTGATAGAGAAATTGAGATCCGCCAATCATATTTTCACAGGCCATAACATCTAATGCTTGCGTATTTCCTGCAGCCCGTCGAGCTTCGATTCCCTTAGCTAGAAGTTCAGCAATAAAAGGGAGTATATTAGGTCCGATTGCGGTAGTAATGATATCCGCCTTTTGAATCGCTTCAATAACTTGCTCAGGATGTTCCTTACTGTTAATCCCTGCCACATTCGTTATCTCAATGCGAGGTTGCCCTTCCTTAGCAATTTCAATTTCGTACTTACCTTTCTCATTTAAGACTTGGATAATACGATCATTTACATCAACAAAGTCAATATGAAAACCATTTTTAAATAAGATTTCACCAATAAAACCACGGCCAATATTCCCAGCTCCAAAATGTACTGCATTCTTCATTGATTCTCTCCTTTACTGATTCAGCTCTAAAAAATATATTCGTTAGTAATCAGTACATCACTATTCAACACTGTCTAGTAGGCTAGATATTTCCTCTTCTGACTGAGCATCTGCCAACTTGATGACATTGTCTACATCGGCACAAAAGATTGAAATCTTCTGGATAATTTCTAAGTGTTCATTTCCAATACCAGCAATTCCAAAAAGCACAGTTGCTACTTGAGGATTATCTTCTGTTCCAAAATCAACTCCTGTTGGTACCTGAACAACTGTAATACCAGACTTAAGCACATCCTTCTTAGCTACATCTGTTCCGTGCGGAATCGCAATAAAGTTCCCCATATAGACAGATAATTCTTTATCTCGCTCAATCATAGCATCAATATAATCTTCATTAACATAGCCCCCCTCATAAAGGACTTTCCCGCAATAACGGATAGCTTCTTCTTTATCAGAAAATTGCTTATTCAGCTTAATTAATTGTTCTTCAAGTTTCATTTTAGTTCTCCAATTTCTTAATTTTTTCATTAAAAATAGTATTCAGCATTTGGTAAATGATAGATTGATTCCCTGTTTTGTAAATCTCTGTATACAGATGGTTTTCAATAATAGACTGGCTAATAGCCGTCATCAAATCTCTTACTTCCTCACTGGCATTAGTAGGCATCAGCATGAGCAAACATCTTGTGACCTCTTCTTTTTCTCGTTTCATAGATAAAGCTATAATAGGCTGCTTTAGATCAAACATCGTAAAACTGCTAGTGGTTATCTTTCTTGACTGAGTATGTAGGAGTACTAGACCAGTATTTGGAATAGCCATCGGACTTGTCTGGAAGCGAGACAAAAGTTTCTTTGTCAAATAGACTTTATCACTTATATTTTTCTGGTACTGAATAATTTGCTCCACTGTCTGCTCAAACGATTGTTCATTCTCTAGCGGAATCAATTCAAACTGGCTTAAGATTTGACCACTAGACTCCAAATAATCTTGCAGATCGTAATTTTGCTCTGGAACAAGTGCGTCACGTACTACAATCGTACGATGTGCCTGTACATACTGAAGCTTTTCCTGCAATTCCAATAATTCTTTGACTGTTGGAAAACTAGAAATCACATCTATTTCTTGATTGGCCAATGGCTTAGTAGATAAAATATAGTCATATCGACTAAGGTCAATACTGTGATAAGCTACTAAAGACTGGATATCTATCCATTCTACAAAAGGGGCGACACTCTTAATCTTACTGACCAACAAATCTCTAGTAACCCGCCTTTCATCTGTTAAAAGTAGAATGCGAATTGGATAAATTTCTGGGCTACGACCTAAGCTAGAGATAAAATGTAGGGCAATCATGCCATACTCATACTCTGTATGAAGGTATTTCGGAAAAATGTCATTTACTAAAAGACTGATGACCGTATAAAGAAACTTATTTCTTTCAACCAAAAGCTGTATAGGCTCTGGTAGACTCTCCTCTTGAAACAATATAGGAATGCCTAGACTAAGTCGAATATGATGGAACAGAAAGCTAAATAGTACCTTATCCTTAAAAAAATCAATCTTAGTATACATTGAAACTGTATCAATCAGATTCGAAATATCATAGAAGAATTCTCCATCAAATTTCTCTGTGAAGAGAGGGTTGTCTTGGCGTTTGATAATGAGTTCATCCAAAATACTAGCATAATAAATAATTTCCTGAATACTATAGTATTGAGAAGTTTTCTTGGAATAATCCTGAAAGATCTTTTGAGAAATTTCTAGAGCTTGCTTACTAGTATTCGGTAGATTTTCAATATTTTGTTCCTGACCAATTAGAGACAGCAAAATAGCAAAAAACATTCTCATCTTAGCATCCATGTCCGAAAAATCCGTCAAATAATTCTCAAGAATCTGAGCGGCCTGTCGGACTCTATTGGCGTCTAAAATATTAAAACTTGCAAAATGACCAGCTGAGAAATCAGCTACCGAGATGCAGTTAGTCAATAGAATAGCTAAAAATCGCCTTTTGCAAATTGAATCCCCAGAAATTCGGTAACCTTTTTGTCTCTCAATCTTCATATCAAAGTCCAAGAGACGCTTATCAATGTCTGCGATATCTTGGATAATAGTCACATTACTGACTTTCATACATTCCTGTAAGGACTCATTGGTGATAAAACCTTCTTCTGTTAAGAGACGATAGGTAATTAGCTCCAACCTTTCCTGTCGGCTATATTCAATCAAGACTTCCAAATTTGCGGGTAAATCAGCTATGTTACCCGACAAAATATGATACTTGCCTTGTTTTATAATTTTAATATCTTGTGACGCCAAACTATCTGACAAATCAGCCAAAGTCCGATAAATTGTTCTAGAAGATACCTGCAAGATCTCAGTCATGTCTTGCATTGAAAGCTTCCCTACATGTAGGAAAGCCTTCAATAATTGTTCTTCTCGTTTTGTTAATAGCATTCGTTTTTTAGCAACCTTCTAGTTCTATTTGTACATTCTAGCAACCATTTTATCATATTCTGGTGTTGTTACTAAACTATCCACAATAAGAAATTGAGAATTCGGTGCTGCTTGCTGTACTTTTGATTGCAGACCAATTGTTGTCACAATCACAATATTCTTGGCATTATATCCACTTAGTTCTGAAATAGCTTCAGTAGAAACTGGAATTCGAATATTGTTATGTTTAAAGATAGCCCGAATCGTCTCGCACCCCATAGTAGCTGACCCCTGAGCCTTATCATAAGCAACTACTACAGCATCAATATGATTAAGGTCAATTTCCTGACTATCTACTGGTGCTGAAGTTGGTATATCTCCTTCAATTTCTACTATTGGAGAAGCTCCTGTTAATGAAGCTACAATTTCATCGTAACGAGGGGACGCCAAGAAATTATCAACAGAAACATGAATAGCACTTGGACTCTTGCCTTTAGCTCTTGGTGTCAGCTCTTCCTGAGTAACAATTAATGTTTTCGGTGTATCAACCAAATTTGAGATGGCCTGATTAGATACTGGAATTCCCAGACCTGCTTTTTTAACCTTATCTCGAAGAATACTAGCTCCCATCGCAGAGCTTCCCATGCCAGCATCACAAGCAAAAATAATTTTCTCTACTGAATCTCTTGAAATGTTTTTGTTTACATCATCTGAAAGTACTTGTCCCTTAGATTTGGCCTTTGCAGCTTGAGTCGCAGCTTGAGCATCTTCAAGAGAAACCTCAGTTGACTTGTCTGCACGAAGGATAATGGATGCTACAAAGAAAGAAACTACCGCTGCCACTAAAACACCTAGAAGAACATTCAGATGAGGCCAAACACCTTTTGGTGCCATAGCCATAATAGCGATAATAGAACCCGGTGAAGCTGGAGATTTAAGACCAGCATCAAAGAGTTGGAATGTGAAAGTACCCGATACACCGCCAGCAATCGCAGCTAAAAAGAGAGCTGGTTTCATCATAACATATGGGAAGTATATTTCATGGATCCCACCAAAGAAATGGATAACCATTGCTCCCCAAGAAGAAGATCTAGCAGAACCTTTGCCAAACAAGGCGTAAGCCAAGAGGATACCCAGACCTGGTCCAGGGTTAGCCTCTAAGAGGAAGAGAACAGATTTACCAGCTTGAGATACTTGCTCAGCTCCCAGAGGTGTAAAGATTCCATGATTAAGAGCATTGTTAAGGAAAAGTACCTTTGCTGGCTCGATGATAATGTTTGCCAAAGGTAGAAGTTTAGCATTGACAATAGCCTCAACACCATTTCCAACAGCTCCAGTAAGAGTCGATACGACTGGACCGATCGCGTAGAAAGCCAAAAGCAGTAATGCAAAACCAACTAGACCAGCTGAGAAGTTATTAACTAACATTTCAAAGCCGGGACGAATTTTCTCCTGGAACTTCTCATCAAATTTCTTGATAGCCCATCCACCTAGTGGCCCCATTACCATAGCTCCGATAAACATAGGAACACTAGAGCCTGTGATCGCACCAACAGTAGCAATAGCTCCTACAACGGCACCACGTTGTCCATGAATTACATAACCGCCCGTGTAACCAATTAGAGTCGGTAGTAGATAAGTCAACATAGGACTAACAATAGCAGCCAATTGTTCATTTGGTAGATAACCATCAGGAATGAAGAGGGCAGTTAACACTCCCCAAGCAATAAAAGCCCCAATATTGGGCATAACCATGTTTGAAAGTGATGTTCCAAGTTTTTGAACTCTAACCTTCAAAGATACTTTTTCTTCCATTAGGATTTTCCTCCTTTTCTTTGAATCTAGTATATACAAAAATGAAAACGCTTAAAACTAAAGCTTTGTCACAGATTTTGTGCCAAAAAATCAACTTTTGTCACAAATATTTCTTTTATAGCCTATAATAATAAAAATGCACTGAAAAATTACATTAAAAATTCAAATTACGAATTATAAAAAAATAGGCCGTAAGACTGAAAGAATAGCCTATCAGTCTCACACCTATTTGCTCATATGTTCTTATTCAACTGTAACAGCTTTTGCTAAATTACGTGGCTTATCTACATCCAGTCCACGATGCAGTGAAGCATAGTAGGCAATTAATTGAGTAGGAATAACCATAGAAATGCTAGATAGATACGGGTGAACTTTGTTGACAATAATGTCATCACCTTCTTTTTCTACCCCTTCTTCCACAATAGTCAAAGTATTCGCACCGCGAGCTACTACTTCAGAAACATTACCTCGAGTATGAGAAGCAACGGTTGGATTATCAGAAATCAACGCAATAACAGGTGTACCATCTTCTATTAATGAGATGGTTCCATGTTTGAGCTCTCCAGCCGCAAATCCTTCACATTGAATATAAGAAATTTCCTTAAGCTTGAGGCTGGCTTCCATAACTACATAATAGTCTTGACCGCGCCCGATATAGAAAGCATTACGGGTCGTTTCCAAGAGTCCACGAACTTTTTCTTCAATTAACTCTTTTTCAGAAAGAGTTGACTCAATAGACTGAGCTACAATTGAAAGTTCATGCACTAAATCGAATTTTTTTGCTTTTTCATTACCATTGGCTTCCCCAACTGCTTTAGCAAGAAATGCTAGAGTCGCTACTTGTCCTGTATAAGCCTTAGTTGAAGCTACGGCAATTTCTGGACCGGCATGCAATAACATAGTATAAGTTGCTTCACGAGAAAGCGTAGAACCTGGAACATTTGTTACCGTTAAACTTGGAATGCCCAGTTCATTAGTCTTAACCAATACCTGACGACTATCAGCTGTTTCACCTGACTGACTAAGGAAAATAAACATTGGCTTCTTGCTGAGCAAAGGCATGGTATACCCCCACTCAGAGGCAATCCCTAGTTCTACAGGTGTATCTGTTAATTCCTCTAGCATAGTCTTAGAGGCATAACCTGCATTATAAGAAGTTCCAGCAGCAATAATGTAGATTCGGTCCGACTCTTGAACAGTCTTAATAATCTCTGGATCTACAACAACTTTTTGATTTTCATCAGAGTATGTTTTGATCAGCTTACGCATCACGGTCGGCTGCTCATCAATTTCCTTCAGCATGTAGTAAGGATAAGTGCCTTTGCCGATATCAGACAGGTCCAGCTCAGCAGTATAGCTGCCACGTTCAAGAACATTGCCTTCGTAGTCTTGCACTTCTACGCTATTAGCCGTCACGATGACCAGCTCTTTATCATGGATTTCCATGTATTCACTGGTCTCACGAATCATAGCCATGGCATCGGAGCAGACCATGTTGTAGCCTTCTCCCAAGCCAATCAAAAGCGGCGATTTGTTTTTGGCAACGTAGATTGTAGAAGGATCTTGAGCGTCTACTAAAGCAAAAGCGTAGGAACCTTCGATAATGTGAAGGGCCTTGCGGAAAGCGTCAAGAACAGAGAGACCGTCTTCTTCCACAAATTTCCCAATCAAATGAACTGTAATTTCTGTATCTGTCTGCCCTTTAAAATCATGGCCAGCAAGATAGTTATTTTTGATATCCAGGTAATTTTCAATCACACCGTTGTGAACCAAAACAAAACGACCTGTCTGAGAAGTGTGAGGATGGGCGTTATTCTCACTTGGTTTTCCGTGAGTCGCCCAGCGGGTATGCCCAATACCTGTTGAACCTACCACATCCATACCAATCTTGGCACGAAGATCTGCAATCCGGCCAACAGACTTGACCAGACTAGATTTTTCTCCTGTTGTCACAAAAATTCCAGCCGAATCATAGCCTCGGTATTCTAACTTTTCAAGTCCTTGCATCAAAATATCTGTTGCATTGCGGTTTCCCACAACTCCGACGATTCCACACATAGATTTATTTCTAGCCTTTTGCTGGCAAAAAGCTAGTTCCTCCTTTATTGAAAATTGGTATAGTCTTATTTATCTTTTTATTAAGAGACAAAAACATTATACACAGCAAGTTGACATTTGTCAATAAAAAATTGGTATAGTTGCAAGACAGGGGAATTTGTTCAAGAAACAAAAAAGCCTCCCTACGGAAGGCCTTTCCATAAAAATAAGAAAAACTAGGCTCAATGCCCCTTTTGCTTTTCCAATCGTTTTTGCTGTTTGAGTTCGAATTTCCTTTGCTTAGCCAGTTCTTTCTGCTGCTTGCGTTTGACTCGAGCAACTTGCTTTTGCTCTTCAAATTGCAGTTGCAGCGCTTCCTGAGACTTTGAAGAACGTGAAGCCAGCTGCTCTTTTTTAGCCTGTCTCTGCAGGCGTTTAGGACTGACCGACTTAGTCTTCTCCTTCACCCTGATGCTAGGACTAAACTGCAATCGGTGATAATAACGGTTTAGAAAATCCAACAATTCCTGCGTACTAGGCTCTGCACCAAAGGTGACTCGGCAGACTCTATAAGATTGAGCATGTTCCTGCCCGAAAAGACCGTGCCAAAATCCCTCTTCAAAATAAACTGTCAGCGTCATTGAAATCGTGTCCATGACAGCACCTCCTTTAAAAATCCCTAAGAATGGACAACCAAGGAGGAAGGTTACTGACAAAAAATGGATTTTTTGCGTCTGGACTACCAACCAGAACTGTGTTTTTATCTTAGTAGCTACAGTCTAGCAAGATTTTCTAAAAAATTCAAGGAGGGCTAAAAATTGTACTGATAGAAGACAAAGTAAGACTAACGAAAAACCTATAAAGTCAGAGAGCTAATTTGAGCTCGGGCTAAAATCCTAGTGAAAAAGATGAAACTCCTTGTGTTCATCGAACACTTTGTCGTTTCCCTATTTTCATACGGATTTTTAACGCCCTTAGCATCCTGTTTCTTGCTGGATAAAACGTTTATAGACTAGGCGACGAGCCGAAGATTGTACGAAAATTTTAGTGAAACAAAAAATCTCCCCGAAGGGAGATGATCTGGTTTATTTTACCTTACAGTGCTAGGAAACGTAACCGAAGATTATACTTGAGTATATCGAGGTAAGGTGACAACGCAATGTAAGTGGAAAATAAAGCAGATTAACGACGAAGTCCTAGAGAGTTGATCAACTCACGGTAACGGTTAACGTCGTTTTTACGCAAGTATGCAAGCAAGTTACGACGGCGACCGATTTTCTTCATCAAACCACGGTAAGTAGCGTGGTCTTTTTTGTGTTGTTTGATGTGTTCGTTAAGGTGGTTGATTTCCCAAGTAAGGACAGCAACTTGAACCTCTACTGAACCTGTATCACCTTCGTGACGTGCATATTGTGCAATGATTTCATTTTTTTTCTCTTTTGAGATTGCCATGATAAGCTCCTTTTCTTTACGCTTCATCCGAGTGACAGGCTTGGCAATTCCTGCAACCAAGAAGAAGTTATTTGTCTTTAAGACATTCTTATTCTATCAGGAAGCCAAGTTTTTGTCAAATCTTCTACTTTTCCGACAAAGTCAGCCAAATTTCATTAGCCAAAATGAGGATTTTCTACACATTTGCTCCAAGGCTCGATCTAGCTAGTCGCTTTTTGACTTTGGAGCGGGTTTAGCTTATACTGAGATTAAAATGACACGAGGAGAAGAGCTTATGAAATATCTTGAATTTGGGGAAAGCAAGAGAGAAATTTCCCAGATTATCATAGGGCTTATGCGAATTGCCCAAATGACACCCAAAGAGGTGGAAGAACTGGTCGAAACAGCCTTGTCAGTCGGTATTAACGCTTTTGACTTAGCCGATATCTACGGTGGAGGCAAGTGCGAAGAAATTCTGGGACAAGTGCTCAAAAATCGCCCTGACCTGCGGGCTAAGATGTGGATCCAGTCCAAGGTGGGGATCCGCATAGAAGAATTCACCTACTTTGACTTTTCCAAAGACTATATCCTAGAGGCAACAAACGGTATTTTACAGCACTTAGGCGTGGATCATCTGGACTCTCTGCTCTTGCACCGACCAGATGCCCTGATGGAACCTAATGAAATCGCTGAGACTTTCGATCTACTCAAATCCCAAGGGAAGGTCCTTGATTTTGGAGTGTCCAACCAGAATCCTATGATGATGGAGCTACTCAAAAAAGAGGTCAAGCAGCCCTTGGTGGCAAATCAGCTCCAATTGAGCGCAGCTTTTTCACCTGCCTTTGAGTCCGGCTTCCACGTCAACATGGAGGGTACAGCCGCAAATATGCGCGACGGTAGTATTTTTGAATACTGCCACCTCAACGACGTCGTAATTCAGGCCTGGTCAGTCCTCCAGCACGGCTATTTCGAAGGCGTTTTTGTCGGTTCAGATAAATACCCCAAGCTCAATGCCGTCCTAAACCGACTGGCCGACAAATACCAAATATCACCAGCGGCAGTGGCTATTGCTTGGGTGCTACGCTATCCAGCCCACATGCAGGCGGTCATCGGCACGACCAAGGCTAGCCGCATCATCGAATCAGCAAGGGCGACAGATATCGAACTGACTAGAAAAGAATGGTACGAAATCTATTGGGCCTCTGGAAAAGATCTTCCTTAAAAATGAGCCTAAAATCCGATTAATTTTCTACCTAGTGCTAGCTAAAGGACTGACAGAAAAGCTGACCAGAGCATGTCCACTGTATAGCCGAGAAGGCAAAATCACCTTGCGCAAGATTAACTAGCACATAAAATTCCTATTTCACGAAAGGAAAAAATATATGAATCACTTTGACACAATCATCATCGGCGGAGGACCGGCCGGCATGATGGCTGCCATTTCCAGTTCTTTCTACGGGCAGAAGACCCTACTCCTCGAGAAAAATAAACGACTGGGCAAGAAACTAGCTGGTACAGGCGGCGGGCGCTGCAACGTGACCAATAACGGAAACCTAGATGACCTCATGGCCGGCATTCCTGGCAACGGGCGCTTTCTTTACAGCGTCTTTTCCCAGTTTGACAACCATGATATCATCAACTTTTTTACGGAAAATGGCGTCAAACTCAAGGTCGAAGACCACGGCCGTGTTTTCCCAGCGACAGACAAGTCCCGCACCATTATTGAAGCTTTGGAAAAGAAAATTGCAGAGCTAGGTGGCACTGTCATCACCAATACTGAAATCGTCTCCGTCAAAAAGTCAGATGAGCTTTTCACTGTCAGATCCAGCGACCAGACTTGGACTTGCCAGAAGTTGATTGTGACAACTGGCGGCAAGTCCTACCCTTCAACTGGCTCGACAGGCTTCGGTCACGATATTGCCCGACACTTTAAGCATACTGTGACCGAACTTGAGGCCGCTGAAAGTCCTTTATTGACAGATTTCCCCCATAAGGCCTTGCAGGGAATTTCACTGGACGATGTGATCCTAAGCTACGGCAAGCATGTCATCACTCATGATTTGCTTTTTACCCATTTTGGTCTATCCGGTCCTGCTGCTCTGCGTATGTCTAGTTTTGTCAAGGGTGGGGAAGTTCTTTCACTGGATGTTTTGCCTCAACTTTCTGAGAGCGACTTAGTAGCATTTCTAGAGGAAAATCGGGAAAAATCCTTAAAAAATGCTTTAAAAACCTTGTTGCCCGAACGCTTGGCAGAATTTCTTGTGCAAGGCTATCCTGAAAAAGTTAAACAGCTGACTGAAAAGGAACGCGGACAACTTCTCCAGTCCATCAAGTTCCTCAAAATCTCTGTTACTGGCAAAATGTCCCTTGCCAAGTCCTTTGTAACCAAGGGTGGCGTCAGTCTCAAAGAAATCAATCCCAAAACTCTGGAAAGCAAACTCGTCCCTGGTCTCCACTTCGCTGGAGAGGTCCTAGATATCAATGCCCATACGGGTGGCTTCAACATCACATCTGCCCTCTGTACCGGCTGGGTGGCAGGCTCAAATCCAATAAATACTAAATAAGAAAGGAAGTCCTTTGGAACATATTATTTTACTAAGAGGCGTTACTCCTAATGGAAAAAATACTATTCCAAAAATGTCTTATTTGGTAGATATTTTGACAGAAGCTGGGTTTCAACACGTCCGAACCTATATTCAAAGTGGGAATATCATTCTTGAGAGTGACCTAGATTTAGAAGAAATACGAGAACGCGTTCATACTTTGATAAAGGAAAAAATTGGGGCCGACTTAAAAATGGTTATCAAAAATAAGAACGATTTTGAAAAGATTGTTCATGAGAATCCATTTAAAGAAGACTATCTTCATGATCGTGTACATGTGATTCTTTATCAGGGATTTATCCAAAGTCTGCCATTAGAAAAATTGAAAGCTGACTACGGTGAGGAAGAAATTTGTGTAGGCGATCACTGTCTCTACCTCTATCTCCCTAGAACTGCAAAACGAAAAAAGCTCAATACCAACTATCTTGAAAAGCTGTTTGGCATGGATCTGACCATGCGAAAGTTAAACGTAGTGGAAAAGTTACCAACAAAATAGGAGAACAAGATGAACAGATGCGAAACAGTCGAATTCGTCAACATGTGTATGATTTATGACGGAGAAAAAGTTCTGGTCCAAGACCGAGTTAGTCCCGACTGGCCTGGCATTACTTTCCTGGTGAAAGATATTGTAAAATATTTTAAAACTTATAATTACTTTCATTTACATTATTTTACACTAGCATTATAAATAAAATTATTAGAAAAAGTTTCGAATTAAACAAATAGAATACTATCTAATTTTTTAAAAAAATGTTACAATTGTAGCGAGAAAAAATCTCGGAGGTTGAATATGCTAATAGAATTTAAAGCAAAGAATTTTACATCTTTCAAAAATGAAGTGACATTCAGTATGGTCTCTTCAGAAAAATTACAGGAATTATTAAATAACCGGATTGAAATTGAAGCAGATTTCCATTTACTAAAATCTGCTAGTATTTTTGGAGCAAATGCTAGTGGAAAGAGTAATTTGTTGAAGGCTTTAGCATTTATGATAACATTTCTTCAACGTTCAATGTTAGATTCTCAAGAAGGCAAACGAGATTTTCAAAATTTATCCTTTTCTTTGGACGATGTTAGCAAAGACACTCCCATGGAATTTGAAATTTCCTTTCTTATGACAAGACAAATTGTAACATATGCTTTTTCTCTTTGTAAAGGAGAGGTGATTTCGGAAAGCTTAGTTATAGATGATAACCCAATTTTTATAAGAAATTCTGATAGCATCCTGGACTACTCTACTGACATCTTTACGACTAAAGAGGTATTGGATTTAAAATTTAGCCTAACAAATTCTAATTCATTATTTTTAACTGTTCTTTCTGTAACAAATACAAAACTAGCAGAAGACATCATTAAATATCTTACAGAAAATATTAATTTCTTATCAGGTTATGGAAAATATGCTAAATTCACTAAAAATATGATTAAAGAAAATAATAGTTATAGAGCAAAAGTTCTAGATTTACTTAAGATTGCTGATTTTAATATTACCGATTTGGATATTGAGCAACACGAATTTGAAATAAAGCCTTTTGGTGATTCTGATGCAGAAATTCCAGAAGAAATTTTTGAGGAAGCACGAGAAGAGGCAAATCGCCTTTTGTCAAAGCATAATATTTATGATTCAGAAGGAATGATTGTTGATAGCAAGCTATTTGATGTAGAAGGGTTTGAATCTAGCGGAACTCGAGTATTCTTAAGTTTAGCAGGGCCAATTATTACCGTATTAGAAAAAGGGGGAATTTTAGTAATTGATGAAGCAGATGCATTGTTACATCCTCTGGTTACTAAATATTTAATTGAACTCTTTAACAATATTGAGAACACTAACTCACAATTAATTATCACGAGCCATAATTCAAATATTCTTGATCAGGAATTATTAAGAAGAGATCAAATTTGGTTTGTAGAAAAAGATGAACTTGAGATTAGTCATTTGACTGCTCTGTCAGAATATAAATTTAATGGTTCCGTTGTTCGTAGTGATGAAAGATACGCGAAAAACTATTTAAAAGGCAAGTATGGAGCTATTCCTTACGTTAGAAATGATATGATTCATAAAATTTTCAAAGCTAGTTTGGGAGATTAATTTGTTATGGGTAAGCAGAAATTTTCAAGAGACAAAAAAACTGGTACAAAAGAACAATTACCGATAATCTTGATTGTATGCGAGGGAGAAAGAACTGAACCAAATTATTTTGATCGATTTGAAGTAACAAATATAAAAATAGAATCAAGGGGAATTGGAGATAATACTATAAGGCTTGTAAAATATGCCATCGAGGAATCTCAAAAAAATGATTATGATCAAGTTTGGTGTGTATTTGATAAAGATAGTTTCCCAAAAGATAATTTTAATAGAGCAGTGCAATTGGCTCAAAACAATGACTTTGGAATTGCTTATAGCAATGAATCTTTTGAGCTTTGGTATATTCTACATTTTGAATTTTTAAATTCTCAGATTACTCGTGATCAATACATCAAAAAATTAAATAGTATCTTTAAATCCAAAAAACTTGAAGGTTTCCCAGATTCTTATAAAAAGAATGATCCTAACATTTACAGAATTTTAAAACCATATCAAGATACAGCTCTAAAAAATGCCAAGAATTTATCCAAAGATTATGAAAGTGAATTAACTCCTTCACCCGCAACACAATTTCCTGTAACTTATGTATATAAATTAGTTGAAGAGTTAAATAAATGGATTCCATCACATCGACTTGATTAATAAAATATAAAATTTGAATTAAGTGTTAAAAATTCTAATATGTTAGCACTACTTTCCCGGTGGACATGTAGAACGCGGGGAATCTTTTACCGAGGCAGTTATCAGAGAAGTCAAAGAAGAAACTGGACTGACCATATCCAAACCCCAACTTTGCGGCATCAAGGATTGGTATGATGATAAGGATTTTCGATATGTCGTCCTGCTCTACAAGACAAAGCATTATTCCGGTGTGCTGCAATCCTCAGATGAAGGAAAGGTTTGGTGGAAAGATTTGGAAAATCTCTCTCATCTGAAACTTGCAACTGAGGATATGTCAGACATGTTGCGTGTTTTTCTAGAAGACGATTTAAGTGAATTCTTTTACTATAAAGACGGCGACGACTGGCTTTATGATTTGAAGTAAAAAATGAGGCTGGGACAAAAGTCCTAGCCTCTCAATTGTCTTTGGATTGTCGAGCAAGACGCAGTGGTTGAGTGGGCTCTACTACGCTGATTTCATCAGCTTTTACAGCCCTACTCAACTGTGCGGAGGTGGGACGACGAAATCGAATTCTAACGAATTACCGATTTCTGTCCCACTCTCATTTATTCTGCATTTGTCCGGACGTAAGCAGCAATAACATCTGATGTGTACTGGGCTGTTCCTGGACCAAATTTGTCGATATTTTCCTTAAACTCTGGGTTATAGACATAGCCTTTACCGATATGACCGAAGACTTCAATAGAGCAGTCAAAACCATAAGTACGGATGGCCTGCAAGAGTTGAGCTGCCTGTTCTTGATTTTCTGCTGCCTCAACTGGCAAGCCTTGCTGCATATTCTCTGCCAGACTTTGAAAAACTTGATTGAAGGCTGCGGCAGATTCTTCTTCCCGTCCATTTTGACGAGTCAGTGCTTCCGACATGACTTCTTGACCATATTCCTCTACAGCCTTTTGGTGGTATTTTTGATTGTCTTCGTAGGTAAAGCCTGCGAATTTTTCTTTCATTGTCATCTTTCTTTCTCCTTTTTCTTCTTGGATGGTTTTTCGCAAGGTGGAAATCAAGGTATCCAAGCGGTCTCTTTCCTGCTGCAAATATTCCAACTGCCTCACCAAATGCGGCAATAAGGCCTGATCATCCTGACTCAGCAGCTCTGCTATTTTCTCCAAAGAAAAACCCAGATACTTATAGTAAAGGATGACCTGTAGCCGCTCTAGATCAGCTTGGCAGTATGTCCGATAACCATTTTCTGATTTTTGAGGGACCAAAAGACCGATTTTGTCGTAGTGATGCAGGGTTTTGACAGAGACACCCGAAAGCTGCGCAGCTTCTTTGATATGATACATAAAAAACCTCCTTGCCCTTATAGTATAAGCCCTGACCTTAGGGCAGAGTCAAGCTTTTTATGAAATTTTTTAAATCACTTTAAATTTTCCAAAGTAGCTAGTATTTATTTGCGAGAAACCATGGCTATGAAGCCCAGTTTTTCTTGATTCTTTTGGAACATCTTAAACATCTTCATAAATTGGCCGTAATTTTCTTTCTTGAGGGCATTAAAGCAGATTTTCAGTGTGCCGCCCAGTCCTTCGTCATATATCATCCCTCGAAGGCTCATCAAGGTCATTTCGCCGACAAAGGTGTCCACACGGTCAAAAGCGTGAGAACGCGCCAGCTGAATCCAAGAGCCTTCTGTCAGCGGACCAACATTGACGTTAATCGCACGAGATAGCTCTTCTCGGACATTCTCATCTTTTTGCTTGAGCATAACATCGTGGGTAAGGAGCACTCCGCCTGGCTTCAGCACCCGGTAGTACTCCTCCATACATTTGGCCTTCCCCTTATCCGTCTGCATGGTTAGCATAGCTTCATTGATAACGATATCAAAAGAATTGTCAGCATAAGGTAGCTTCATAGCATTAGCCTGCTCAAATGTGACGAGTTCACTCACACCAGCTTTGTCTCCATTAAGCTTAGCCTGAGCCAGCGCAGCCTTATCCAAATCAACTGCAGTAATCTGGCAGCCATATCTTTTAGCCAGCTCGATTGTTGTGGTTCCCATATTGCAGGCAACTTCCAGAACTTTCTTATCGCTGGAAAACTGCCCCTGGTCAATCAGCCAGTCGGTTGCCAGCTTACCACCGGGACGAAGGCGTTTCTTTCCTAATTTTGCTAAAAATTTATGACCTGCTTCTGCCATTCCCGAACCTCCATAATTTTGATTGGTTCCATTATAACATAAAATATTATATTTTCAGACAATTCTTAGAATTTAGCAAAAAACAGACCGAATCGACCGATTCAATCTGTCTTGTATCTCTTTACAGCCCAAGAAATCCAGCCAGATAGCGCAGCAAGGCCACCAAGACCACGCCAAATACAACAGTTGCAATTAAGTTCTTATACTTAAAAGCTACATAGCTAGTCGGAAAAATGGCTATTAAATCCAGCCATTTAAAACTTGGCAGCTGGCCTGTTTTAGCATTGGTGACACTGGACAGGATGAGGGCAAAGATAATGGAAACTGGCAGATATTTGAGGAAACGCTCTACCATGGGCGGAAGCCCCTTGTACTTGACTAGGATAAAGGGTAAAACCCGCGGAATCCAAGTGACCAAGGCTGACAAAAGAATAACCAGCAAAATATACTTACTTATCATCTAAAATCACCCCCACTGTACAGCCGAGCAAGATTGCAAAAAGCACCGCTAACGAATTTTGAAGTAGCATAGTTAGGACTAAGTAGGCAAGGCCCACCACGCCCAAGACCAAAAAGAGCTTCTTTATCTTGACCCTTCGCAGCATGATTGTAAATTGAGAGGAGAAAATACCAATAAACATGGCGACTAGGGCAAAATCCAGGCCAAAGCTCTCAGGATTGGGCAGAAGGGCGCCGAGGGCAGTTCCTAAAATAGTACCCAAAATCCAAGAAGTATAACCCATGAAATTGTTACCCATCATCCAACGAGCAGCGATTTCCTCTGTATGTGCCCGCTCTCCCATCAAGACTCCATAAGATTCATCCGTCAAAAAAGAGCCAATGACAATATTCTGCATCAAGCTAGACTTACGAAAAAGAGTTGATGCATGCAGACAGAGCAAAAGATGCCGGATATTAATAAGAAAAACAGTCAGTGCGATGGCCAAGATCGGCGCCTGCTGGGCAAATAAACCAATCATGGCAAACTGGGCACTGCCGGCATAAACCAGAATACTCATCAGCCCCATCTCCAAGGGATTCATATAAGGCGCTGCCATGATGCCGCAGGCTAGGCCAATCCCAATATAGCCCAGAGCTGTTGGCACTGCCGCTTGTGCCCCTTGTTTAAATGTCTGTCCGCGCATTGTTCTCCTTTACTCCATGGTTTCAAAAGCCAGGCTCGGCTTAGCATTCAAGTCCAGACTAGCAAAATTTTCCTTATTCCACTCACTGACACTGGCATAGGCAATCATACCAGCATTGTCACCGCAAAGGCGCAGTGGCGGAATAATCACCTTGACATCCTGAATCTCAGCAGCCAAGCGTTCTCTCAAGCCTTGATTAGCAGCAACACCGCCCGCCACAACCAGAGTCTTGACTGGATATTTTTCCAGCGCTTTCTTAGTCTTGGCCATGAGAATATCCATGACCGCAGCCTGAAAGCTAGCTGACAAGTCTTGATTAGACAAGGCTTCTCCTTTTTGCTGGGCATTCTGGTGCAGGTTGATAAAGGCCGACTTGAGACCGGAAAAAGAAAATTCCAGATTGTCTTCCTTAATCATGGCCCGTGGAAAATTATAAATATCCTGTCCCTCATGAGCCAGCTGATCAATCTCTCGGCCTGCTGGATAGGTCAGCCCCATGACTCGACCGACCTTATCATAGGCTTCACCGACCGCATCATCGCGAGTTTCCCCCACAATCTTATAGTCACCAGCCTGACTGACATAGACCAGCTCGGTATGGCCGCCACTGACCAAGAGAGCCAGCAAGGGAAATTCCAAGGGCTCCACGCTCTGGGCTGCCATCAGGTGCCCGGCCATATGATTGACCGGAATCAAGGGAATATCATGAGCCCAAGCAAAGGACTTGGCCGCTGCCAGGCCGACCAGAAGCGCCCCAACCAGACCAGGACCGTAGGTAACGGCCACTGCTGTAACTTGCTCCTCGCTAATCCCTGCTTCTGCCAAGGCCTCCTCAATGCAAACCGTAATGACCTCCACATGGTGACGGCTGGCCACTTCCGGTACCACTCCGCCAAAACGCTTGTGACTCTCAATCTGGCTGGCAATGACATTACTCAAAAGCTCCGTCTCATTCTTCAGAACTGCCACACTGGTCTCGTCACAAGACGTCTCAAAAGCTAAAATATATCTATCTTTCATGCTTCTCTCTTTTCATGACAATCGCATCTTCCACCGGCGCATGGTAGTAGGCCTTCCGCCGCGCGATTTCTTCAAATTTTTCTTTTTTGTAAAATAGCAGAGCTGGCTTGTTGGACTCCCTCACTTCGAGGAAAATTTCTTTGTCTGCTGGCAAAAAGTCAAACAAGGCTGTCGCGATTTTTCGCCCCTGATAGCTAGGCAATACAGCAATCTGCAGAACTTCTGCTTCAAAATCTGTCTCCTGCCAGACTAAAAAACTAACAAGCTGACTCCCATCCTCGGCTAGCGCACAGCTATTCACATCCGAGCGCAGAACTTCTTCTACTTGGCCTGCAGTCCAAGGGCTGACCTCATAGACTGCAAGTAAGAGCTGTTCCAGTTCTTCTGCCAGAACTACCGCGTCCACATCCGAGCTGTCGCTCCATTTTCTCATCTCAATCATAGGCGCTGAATGTAAGAATCACTGGATTCCTGATGGGTCTTGAGCCAATTTTCCTCGGCTTCTACCCGCTTGAGGTAGTTAGGGACAAAATCATGAATGGACTGGGCTGGCAGGTCTAAACCAATACGACCAAGAGCTGCCGCATCTGGTAAGGTCGGCTGAATAGCAGCCTGAGGAATAGCCGCTTCAATCTGCTCCACAAAAGCTGCTGTCTCTCCGACAAAAGTGACTGATTGGTTAGCAGCGCCAGCCATTTCCAACACCTCTGCCAAAGGCAGGTGAGCTTCCGGCCGTACAGCCTGACCAGACTGGTAAAAACCAGCATAGACATTATTACGGCGGGCATCCATAATGGGAATGACCAAACCTTCCACCTGCTCTGGTACTAAAGCCAGCAGACTAGATACACCGACCAGCTCAATCTTGAGGGTATGGGCCAGAGTCTTGGCTGTCGCCACCGCAATTCTCAGACCTGTGTAGCTGCCCGGCCCCTGCGCCACCACGATCCGATCCAAATCCGTTGGCTTCAAATCCAGACTATTCATCAGAAAATCAATAGCCGGCATAAGGGTAATGCTATGATTTTTCTTGATATTGAGCGTCACCTGCCCCAAGGTCTCCTCATTCTCTAAAATCGCTAGAGACAGAGCCTTATTTGACGTATCCATCGCTAAAATGTTCATCATTTTCTTCCTTACTCGAGTGTTTGCTTCTTATTATACTACAAAAGCAGCGACAAGGGTAGAGAGAGGCAGTCATTTGATGACCCAGATTGTCCTCAAAAGCTTCTCTGAAAATCTCCACAAGATTTTCTCGGCTATGTCTTTTACTAAAAGCTGGTTTTATGATATAATTGGTTAGAATTATATCGAATCAAGGTCAATCTACTACTCATAAAACTGAATAAAAGAAAACAGCTAATTAGCTGTCGTTTTCTGTAGCTTGATCGTGAAAAATGGAAGGAAATAAAATGATTTACAAAGTTTTTTATCAAGAAACAAAAGAACGCAGCCCACGCCGTGAAAAAACACGTGCTCTTTACTTAGAAGTAGAGGCTGCCAATGAATTAGAAGGCCGCATCAAAGCCCGCAAATTAGTCGAAGAAAATACCCCTTACAATATCGAATTTATCGAGCTCTTGTCTGACAAACACTTGGAATACGAAAAAGAGTCAGGCGCCTTCGAATTGACGGAGTTGTAACCTATGGCATATAACTTAAAGAAAGAAGAAGTTGGTGTTTTCGCCATCGGCGGTCTGGGCGAAATCGGTAAAAACACCTACGGAATTGAGTATCAAGATGAAATCATTATCGTGGATGCCGGTATCAAGTTCCCAGAAGACGACCTGTTAGGAATTGACTATGTCATTCCCGACTACTCTTATATCGTAGAAAATATTGACCGCGTGAAAGCTGTCCTCATCACCCACGGGCACGAGGACCATATCGGCGGCATTCCTTTCCTGCTCAAGCAAGCCAATGTTCCCATCTATGCTGGCCCTTTGGCTCTGGCTCTCATTCGGGGCAAGCTAGAAGAGCATGGACTTTTGCGGGATGCCAAACTCTATGAAATCAATCAAAATACAGAGTTGACCTTTAAAAATCTGAAGGCAACCTTCTTCCGCACAACCCACTCGATTCCAGAACCTTTGGGGATTGTCATCCATACGCCGCAAGGTAAGATTGTCTGTACCGGTGACTTCAAGTTTGACTTTACACCAGTCGGTGAGCCGGCCGACCTGCACCGTATGGCTGCTCTGGGCGAGGAAGGCGTGCTCTGCCTCCTATCTGACTCGACCAATGCTGAAGTTCCGACCTTTACCAATTCCGAAAAAGTGGTCGGACAGTCTATTATGAAGATTATCGAAGGCATTCATGGACGGATTATTTTCGCTTCCTTTGCCTCAAACATCTTCCGGCTCCAGCAAGCTGCTGAGGCTGCTGTCAAGACTGGACGTAAGATTGCGGTCTTTGGCCGCTCCATGGAAAAGGCTATTGTAAATGGGATTGAACTGGGCTATATCAAGGTTCCTAAAGATACCTTCATCGAGCCAAATGAACTCAAAGACTATCCAGCTGGCGAAGTACTGATTATGTGTACCGGAAGTCAGGGGGAGCCGATGGCAGCCCTGTCTCGGATTGCCAATGGTACCCACCGTCAGGTTCAGCTGCAGCCTGGAGATACAGTCATCTTCTCATCTAGCCCTATCCCTGGTAATACGACCAGTGTGAACAAGCTGATCAACATCATTTCCGAAGCTGGTGTAGAGGTTATTCACGGTAAGATTAACAACATCCACACCTCTGGACACGGTGGCCAGCAAGAGCAAAAACTCATGCTTCGCTTGATTAAGCCTAAATACTTCATGCCAGTCCATGGGGAATACCGCATGCAGAAAATCCATGCAGGCCTGGCCGTTGATACTGGAGTACCAAAAGATAATATCTTCATCATGAGCAATGGTGACGTGCTGGCTCTGACAGCTAACTCAGCCCGTATTGCCGGTAGCTTCAACGCTCAGGATATTTATGTTGATGGGAACCGCATTGGTGAAATCGGTGCTGCTGTCCTACGCGACCGGAAAGACCTGTCTGAGGACGGTGTTGTACTAGCTGTCGCAACCGTTGACTTCGAGTCCCAGATGATTTTGGCCGGTCCAGATATTCTCAGTCGCGGCTTCATCTACATGCGCGAATCAGGCGATCTCATCCGCCAAAGCCAGCGCATCCTCTTCAATGCCATTCGTATTGCTCTCAAGAATAAAGATGCCAGCGTCCAATCTGTCAGCGGCGCTATCGTCAATGCCTTGCGTCCTTTCCTCTACGAAAGCACCGAGCGCGAACCAATTATCATTCCAATGGTGCTCACACCAGACGGAGAAAACTAAAAAATAAGCTTTGCTAGACTAGCAAAGCTTATTTTTTGTAAACTTTAATGGTAATTGGCAATTGACTTCCATCTATTGAGAATGGCTCAGCTCAGTCGCTTGATGAAATGATATTTGGTCACACCTTTTTGGGGCATATCTTCCAGATTGGCATAGATTTCATAGCCTTGCTTGATGTAAAAATCCTTGGCTTGATAAGATTTGGTGGACAAGGTGATGCTGCTGACTCCCGCTTTCTCAGCCTTTTCTTCTAATTCTGCCAGCAGACTGGCTCCCAAACCTTTTTTCTGATGTTCTTTATCCACCACCAAAGCCTTGATATGGATGTTTTCCAACACCTGCTGAGCATGGAGCAAGGCGATTAAGTTTCCTTCCTCTTCCCGTGTCAGATAATAATCCTTGGGCTCCAGTTCTTCAAGCCTAGCTGACCCAAAAGAAGCCTCATATTGCTCCTTGAAAACTTGCTCGATAAAGTCTTGAAATTCTGTCATTTCTTTCTCCTAACGAAAAAGCAGAATAATAACTCTGCTTTTTCCTTCATTATTCCCCTTCAAAGACATCTTTCATCTTATCAAAGAAGCCTTTCTTCTTAGGGCTCACTGTGATGTCTCCAGCCGCTGCAAAATCCTTAAGAGCCGCCTTTTGACGGTCATTGAGGCCTGTTGGCGTTACGACATTGACAGTGACATATTGGTCACCGACACTTCCATCGCGTAGATTTGGTGCTCCCTTACCACGCAGACGGAAACGTTTGCCAGTCTGAGTTCCTTCTGGGATTGTCAATTCAACATTTCCATGGACAGTTGGGATTTCCACACTGTCGCCCAGAGCTGCTTGCACAAAGTTGAGGTTGAGCTTGTAGTAAATGGTAGAACCGTCACGCTCAAATTTATCGCTTGGCTCAACGTTCACAACTACATACAAGTCTCCATAAGGACCGCCATTAAAGCCTGCCTCACCTTGACCCGCCAAGCGAACTCGTTGACCTGTTTCCACACCAGCTGGAATTTTTACATGAACGCTATGCGCTTGCTTTTCATGTCCCGTTCCATGGCAGGTTTCGCATGGACTTTTGATTTCTTGTCCGCGACCGTGACAGACATCACAGGTTACTTGTCGACGCATCATACCTAGTGGTGTCTGAGTATCGACGTTAATAACACCAGAGCCGTGACAGCGGCCACAAGTTACTGGGCTAGTTCCTGGCTTAGCACCTGAACCATGACAAGTCCGACAGCTAGCCTCACGATTGTATTTCACTTCTTTTTCTGTACCGAAAATAGCCTCTTCAAAGCGGAGATTTACCCGATACTGGAGATCATCTCCTTGACGCGGAGCGTTTGGATTACGAGTCGCACCACCGCCAAAGAAGCTAGAAAAGATATCTTCGAAGCCACCAAAACCAGAGCCATCAAAGCCGCCGAAGCCGCCTGCGCCACCGCCAAAGCCACCATTGGCACCCGCCGCACCATATTGGTCATAGGCAGCCCGCTTTTGCTCATCGCTCAGCGTTTCATAAGCCTCCTGGACTTCCTTATATTTATCTTCCGCCCCAGGCTCTTTATTGATATCTGGGTGATATTTTTTAGATAATTTCCGATAGGCTCTCTTAATCTCATCCTGAGAAGCATTCTTTGAGACACCTAAACGATCATAAAATTCTGTATTGTTCATATAAGATACCAAGAGCGAACAGAAAGCGACTAAAATTTAGGAAACCGACAAGAAATCCTGATTTCTTAGGAGATTTATCTAATTTCCAAGCTTTCCGCTCGGGTTCAATTACGAACACCCTTGTTCCTTTCTGTTAATATTGCGGAACGAAACCTCGATTTAGGTCAGTTTCAGTTCCTTTCTAACTTAGTTTAAAGAAGAACCAAAAATTTACGTTCCAACTCTTTTCTTACCGAAAAACAGAGGCTGGGTTGCAACCTCTGGATTTCTTCCTATCATTACGACGTTCAAAAACAAAGTATAATCGACTTTGTTTTTGAACTAGTAAGGCGTTTAGGCAAGTCGCCATAGCGATTGCCGTAGAATGACAATCACTTTAGTGATTCGTCATTCTTAACGAGTTACTTCTCCGTAAACTCTCCGTCTACGACATCATCGCCTGCGTTTCCTGTTGCTTGTGCGCCTTCTGCTCCTGCTTGAGCTTGTTGAGCTGCTGCGGCTTGTTCGTAGAGTTTCACTGCCAAAGCTTGGGCTTTTTCGTTCAACGCTTCAAGTTTTGCTTTCATGTCGTCCAAGTTATTGTCTTCTTGCGCTTTCTTAAGTTCATCAAGAGCAGCTTGTGCAGCATCACGCTCTGCATCGAAGCCTTTTCCTTCAGTTTCCTTGATAGTCTTTTCAGTCGCAAAGATAGCTTGGTCAACTTCGTTACGAAGATCAACTTCTTCCTTACGTTTCTTATCTGCTTCAGCGTTTGCTTCTGCATCTTTCATCATGCGGTCGATTTCTTCGTCAGTCAAGCCTGAGTTAGATTGGATGACAATTGTTTGTTCTTTTTGAGTTCCAAGGTCTTTAGCCTTAACAGACACGATACCGTTCTTGTCAATGTCAAAGGTTACTTCGATTTGAGGAATTCCACGAGGTGCAGCTGGGATGTCTGTCAATTGGAAACGTCCAAGAGTCTTGTTATCTGCTGCCATTGGGCGTTCACCTTGAAGAACGTGGATATCAACGGCTGGTTGGTTGTCCGCTGCAGTTGAGAAGACTTGTGATTTAGATGTTGGAATAGTAGTGTTGCGATCGATGAGTTTTGTGAAGACGCCACCCATTGTTTCGATACCAAGTGACAATGGAGTTACGTCAAGAAGGACAACGTCTTTAACATCACCAGTGATGACACCACCTTGGATAGCGGCACCCATGGCAACCACTTCATCAGGGTTCACTGATTTGTTTGGTTCTTTACCAGTTTCAGCCTTAACAGCTTCTACAACGGCTGGGATACGAGTTGAACCACCGACAAGGATCACTTCGTCAATATCTGACAAGCTCAAACCTGCGTCTGAAAGAGCTTGACGAACTGGAACTTTTGTACGTTCTACAAGGTCACGAGTCAAATCGTCGAATTTGGCACGAGTCAAAGTCATTTCCAAGTGAAGAGGTCCAGCCTCACCTGCAGTGATGAATGGCAAGCTGATTTGTGTTGAAGTTACACCAGAAAGGTCTTTCTTAGCTTTTTCAGCCGCATCTTTCAAACGTTGCATTGCCATCTTGTCAGTAGACAAGTCAATACCGTTTTCTTTCTTGAATTCTGCTACCAAGTGGTCGATAATCTTTTGGTCAAAGTCGTCACCACCGAGTTTGTTGTCCCCTGCAGTTGCCAATACGTCGAAGACACCGTCGCCGAGTTCAAGGATAGATACGTCAAATGTACCACCACCAAGGTCGAATACCAAGATTTTTTCTTCTTTGTCAGTCTTGTCCAAACCGTAAGCAAGAGCCGCTGCAGTTGGTTCGTTGACGATACGTTCTACTTCAAGGCCAGCGATTTTACCAGCGTCTTTAGTTGCTTGACGTTGAGCATCGTTGAAGTAAGCTGGAACTGTGATAACTGCTTTGGTTACTTTTTCACCAAGGTATTCTTCAGCGTAACCTTTCAAGTATTGAAGGATCATAGCTGAGATTTCTTGTGGAGTGTATTCTTTACCGTTTGCAGAAACTTTTTCAGAAGTTCCCATCTTAGATTTGATAGAGATAACTGTATCTGGGTTTGTGACTGCTTGACGTTTTGCAGCGTCACCAACGATGATTTCGCCGTTTTTGAATGAAACAACAGATGGAGTTGTACGATTTCCTTCTGGATTTGCAATGATTTTGCTTTCAGTTCCTTCAAGAACTGCAACTGCTGAGTTTGTTGTACCTAAGTCAATACCGATAATTTTAGACATGTGTTTTTCTCCTTAAATTTTATATTCTGTTTTTCTTTTTGATACTCTTCTTAGGTGGCGGCGCCGTCAGAGCTTGACTTCGTCAATCTCTTTGACTAAACTTTGAGCCTAAGTCTCAAAGTTTGCGCAAATAACGCCACGGCGAAGAGTATCGTCTTTGGTTCGCTTCGCTCACTGTTGCAAAGCTGAACAATTTTTTATCTTTCTTCATAGTTTAGTGTCGTTTCGGACAAGGTTTCAATTAATTGTATACTACTACCATCGCTGGTCTTAGGATGCGGTCATGGAGTTTATATCCTTTTTGGAAGACTTGGGCAATGGTATCTGCTGGATGTTCGTCGTCTGCTGGGAGAGTTTGGATGGCCATGTGATAGTTATGGTCAAATGCTCCGTCCGCCGCAATTTCTTCAATTCCTTCTTCTTTAAGGGCATGAATCAAGCTTTCTTGCACCATCTCCAATCCTTTTTTGACGTCGTCTGTCAATCCTTCAACGGCAAGGGCACGCTCTAGGTTGTCCAAAGAAGGGAGGATTGCTTTTGCCAAATCTTGGCTACGATAGCGTTGCAAGAGTTGACGTTCTTCATTGGCACGACGTTGGATATTTTGCATTTCTGCATGAGCGCGAAGGTATTTATTTTCAAAGTCTTCTGCCCGCTCATTTGCTAGTTCTAGTTCTGATTTTTCAGGAGTAGCTTCATCCGCTTCTTCAACGGTTTCGACAGCTTCTTCAGTAGCTTCTACCACTTCCTCTTCTTTTACTTCTTCGTTTTTTATTTCCTCAGACATTTTTCGCCTCCTTTTTAGGAATTTATGTAATTTCATGTTCAACTCACCTCATAATGATTGCTACTCAGATATCGGTAGAAATCTGTGAGTTTCATCGTCAAGACTCGATTGACAACATTGAGCTGACTAACCACTTTTTGGTAATCCAGATTGACTGGACCGACCACCGCCAGCATACCAAAGCCCCGATAGGGAATTAAAAACTTGCTGGAAATCAAGGTTAGATTGGCCAGACAGTCCTCTTGACTAGCTGCGACTCGGACATTTTGCATCTGATCCTCAGCTAGACTATCACGGATCTCAAAAGCCACCTTCTGACGATCATCAAAAAACTGATAAGCCTCAAGATCCGCAAAACGTAGCAACTGGACTTTGCCAGCTACAGCTACTTTTTCCGAAAACATCTGAGCAAAAATATGCTCAAAGAGATCGAGAACATTGTCCGTCGTCGTAAAGTAACGCTGGATAATCTGCGGAATCTCCGTCCGAATCTTGTAGTGAATATCTAAGACCGTCTGTCCCAAAAAGCGCTCCTGAATCATATCCCTCAAGCGCAGTAGGTCATCCTGGAGAAAATTCCTAGGAATCATGAACTGACTGGTCAGGGTGTTGGACTCATCCAGAGTAAAGACAGCTAAAGCTGCGTGCTGGCTAATAACAACGATATCAAAAGCCGTCAGCCGTTGCCGACTAGGCTCGACGTCAAGAGCTACAACCGTGCAATCACTCAACTCTGCCAAGACGTCCGCTGCCCGCTGCAGGATATCCTCCAGCTTGAAGAATTCTTGGTCGAAAGCTTTGACAACCTCGTAGAGCTCATTTTCCGCCAGCTGATCAAAGGTCAAGGAATGACGGACAAAATACTGGAAACCTGCTACACTGGGCTTGCGCCCACTCGATGTATGAGCCTTTTCTAGCAACCCTTCCTTTTCCAAGGCTGCCATGTCATTACGGATGGTGGCACTCGAGGACTGGATAGACTCTTGCAAGGCTTTAGAACCGACAGGCTCATGCGTCTTGGTAAAGATATCAATAATTAGATTTAAAATCTCATTTTGGCGTTCTGTTACCAAGGACCTCACCTCTCTTTAGAAAATTCCAGCCACTGGCGAGATTTTATTTTTTATATTTAGCACTCTAATACGTCGAGTGCTAAGTTATGATTCTATTATACACTCTTAAAAATGAATGTCAAGACAAAAACTCAAAAAATTAGCACTCTTTTTGCAAGAGTGCTAAAAATCGGTCTCAAGTCCTAGAAAACTTTATTAGATAGGATTCCTTTTACAATTCTTTTGATGAGCTTTAAGCTTTTTCATAGCCCAATCATAGTGGCTGGATGTAGAGCTGACAAAATAAGAACCCAAGGTCGTTCCGCCTGTCCATCTATAAACTCCCTTGGAAAACAATTCTTCATTGGTCAAGGTTACGGCTAGGTCCAGGACAGCTCTATGCGAACCAGCCAGTAAAGAACTTGCCTCCTCAAGAGAGGTCTGCTGGTGCTTTTCCCAAAATGTGACATTCATATCACCATACGTTCTCCAATTGTAGGGAGCTGGCAAGAAGGACTTCTCTTCTCCCCTTTGATTGGCCTGAACCCAGTTGAGCAGCAGCTGGTGCCATTCATAAAGATGGATTAAGACATCCCTCAGGTTCCGATCGCGCTTCCAGTGGGCTTCTTTCTTTTTCTCATCCTTTGAAAAATCAAAGGGCCTCGCCAACTCTTCTGCTGTCATGTTCGAAATGAGCATATTGAGTTTTTCGAAATTTTCTGTAGCCGCAGCCAGTAAATCGTTTTTTGTTGCAGGTCTTGGCATGACAAATTCCTCCTATCTGACGGAATACCTTAAGATGGTTTTCAACTTTTCTTCTGACGTCCTATTTTTGTTGCTCAAGTAAATCTCTCTGTGAACTTGGCCGCATCTCTCCAGTCCCAAGCTGCTTGCCAGCTCGTCCATTTTCTCAAAAGAGGTCGGCTCACTATCATAACTCCCTATATGTAGGATCTGAATAGCCCGTTCCTCTGGCAAGCTCTGTAAACGGATATCGTCGTAGAGAGGATTGGGCTTTTTCTTGCGGACATTCTCAAGCGCTGCCGCAAATATATCCTGATCGATGACATTAGGCTGCTGAATCATGAGCTGATAGCGAAGCTGACTTTTATCGAAGCCTTCCCCAGCAGCTTTTTCCCAGATTCCTTCCAAAGGATAGACCGTGAAATCCTTCACCTTATCTTCCGCCTCATCTTTCATCATGGATTTAAAGAGCATTTTTATGGAATAGGCCAGTGAATAAAGGGCAGATACCCGCTCAGAGAAATCCGCTTCATTGGGGTCGCCCTCGCCTTCAATCACAATGAACTGTTGACTCGGCACCTCTACTAGCTCTGGCTTTTGCTTGGCCCCATAAAGACCTTTCTCGCCCTTTCTCCATTCATATTTCATCTTGCTGCCTCCTTTTCTCTTCTTACCATTAGTATACAAGAAGATACCTGACACCCTATGTCAAGTTTTATATTTTTCTGCCAGCTGATGAATCATTTCCTTCATTTTCAATCTTATTTCGGGCGGTTCTAAGACCTCCACAGCGTCTCCAAAGGACAGGATGTAACTGTATAGACGCTGATCATTGGGAATTTCGATTTCTGTATATAAATTTCCTTCGGCATCTGTCCGAATGTCTCCGCTTAGTTCATCATAAACCCTGAAGGCCACTTTGCGATCAAACTTGACTGCCAGCTTAATGGTATTTTCATAGGTCAGTTCTTTTTCCAAGACGACATCTTCAAAGCTGTCCTCAAACCTCTCCTCCAGCCGCTCCAGATTTTTCATCCGAGATAGCTTAAAATATCTGAATTCCTGTCGCAAGAGGCAAAAGGCATAGAGGTACCAATTCTGATTTTTAAAGAACAAGCGTATAGGCTTGACACGGCGATTTGTCTCCTGACCATCACTAGCTAAGTAAGAAAAAGAAACAAGATGCTTGCCTAGAATTGCAGTTTTCAATTGATGAAAGGTATCTTCATATGCTTTATCGTTTTGCCAGTGGTTAAAATCGATTTCGATCCAGTTGGGATTTTTGACTTGAAATAGCGCCGAAAGCTTTGTAAGCAGGTCACTCTGGTAAAGCTGACTGGTACTATCCAGACCTTGCAGGGCCGCCATAATCTGCTCTTTCTCCTCCGCTGTCAGCAAGGACTTCCGCAAGACATAATCCTCTGCGATTTCTATGCCACCTCCCTTTCCTTGCGTGGTATAAATCGGAATCCCAGCGCTGCTTAGAGAATCCACATCTCGATAAATAGTCCGGACCGAAACTTCGAATTTCTCGGCCAGCTCCGTTGCAGTCACTTTCCCTCTCTCCAAAATATAGTACAATATCCGAAATAGTCGATTATTCTGCATGCCTACTCCTTCTCCTCTTCCTATTATACAATACTTGCCATAGTATGTCATATTTAGGCGGATTAGACTTAGGATAGGCTAAAAGGAAAAAGGATAAATGCTGAGCATTCATCCTCTTTAGTGATTATAAACGTTATTTCCGATAGATGTTATTTGCCTTTGTTCCCCTGACCACATCTGGCTAAGATTTGCCACTATTTCCTGTGACAGGGGCAAATGTTGGCAAAGCCACTCCCTCTTTTAACAGTGCCTCATGGTAGAGCTTATAGAAAATATGATACAGGCTCGCCTGCATACCGCTTGCAACGATTAAACTAATCCGAAAGTAAAACTGCCCGCTCGCAGTCATTTGCGGTCCCAAAATATCAGGTTCCTTCAAAACTTCTGGATGTTCAGGCACAGCTTCCTGATTGACTGCAGCGATAATCCGATAAATCTCATCCAAATCCGTCTCAGCATAGATAGGAATATCAATCAAAACCCGCATATCGCCACGAGAAAGATTGCTTACTACAGTGATATTTCGATTGGGCACAAAGTGAAGAGTTCCGTCCGCATCGCGTACCTGCGTAGTCCGAATCCCGACGCTGACAACCGTTCCTGCGATATTGATAGCACCATTGGTCAAGCGAACATTATCCCCTACATCCAACTGACGCTCTAAGAGAATAAAGAAACCGTTGACTAGGTCGGACAGAAAGCCCTGCGCTCCCATCCCAATAGCTACTCCAGCAATCCCTGCCCCAGCTAAAAGACTTGAGACTGGCAAGCCCAAAATCGATAAAATCCAGTAGAGCAAGAGAAAATAAAGTACATAATTGAGTAAATTCTCAATTAAGCGCATAATGGTCTTTTGCCGAGCGACATCCTGCCGAGATAATTTCAAAGATGGCGCAATCAGTCTAGTCACAAAAAGATGGAGAATTTTCTTAGCCACCCAAAATAGTAAACACAAAAAGACCAAAGAGACGAATTTTGAAAATACATCATCCAGAATAGCTGACCAGTTGAATTGCTGGAAATAGCGCGTGAAAACATTTCCATTAGCTGTCATTCTTTCCTCCTATGAGATACAAAAATCTTATTCATTATACCACAAAGGGCGACGGATAATCATCAAAGCAGCCTTATTCTGCATAGCGAATACTAAAAAACATTGATTTTATACGACCTCTAGCGTATAATGGAAAGCAGTTTATTTTAGAAAGGGAGCTCCTATGTTTCATCGAATTCTTTCTGCTTGGAATCGCGCCAATCTTATCAAACGGATTTCTATTGGGATTGTCACAGGCGCCCTGCTGGCCCTCATCTTTCCACAAGCCAGCGCCATTAGCCTACTCGACCAAATCTTTGTCGGCGGTCTAAAAGCTATCGCACCACTGCTCGTTTTTACCCTCGTTGCCAATGCCCTCTCTCAGCACCAAAAGGGGCAGAAGAGCAATATGAAAACCGTCATTATCCTCTATCTAATCGGGACTTTTGCGGCTGCCCTTGTCGCTGTCCTCGCCAACTATATCTTTCCTGTGACCATCGAGCTGACCGCAGCCAGCTCGGAAGTCAGTCCACCAGAAGGCATCGGCCAAGTTCTGAGCAATCTCCTCCTCAACCTTGTCGATAATCCGATCAATGCCTTGAGCAAGGCTAATTATATCGGCATTCTGTCTTGGGCAGTTATCTTTGGAGTGGCCATGCGAGAAGCAAGTCAGCAAAGTAAAGAACTTTTGAGAACACTGGCAGATATTACTTCGAAGATTGTCGAATGGATTATCAATCTAGCCCCCTTTGGTATTTTAGGACTGGTGTACACGACCATTTCTGGCAAAGGATTTGATGCACTCAAAAGCTACGGCATGCTCCTTATCCTACTACTGGGTTCTATGGCCCTTGTTGCGCTGGTTATTACCCCCTTGATTGTCTTCATTATGCTTCGGAAAAATCCTTATCCACTGGTCTGGCGCTGCTTAAAAGTCAGTGGCGTCACTGCCTTTTTCACCCGCAGTTCTGCTGCCAATATCCCTGTTAATATGAAACTGTGTCGAGATTTAGGCCTTAATCCTGAAACCTACTCGGTCTCTATCCCACTTGGTTCCACTATCAACATGGCAGGAGCAGCGGTGACAATCAACACGCTTACCCTCGCAGCGGCCAATACACTGGGTATCCAAGTGGACTTTGGAACAGCACTGGTGCTTAGCGTCGTTGCAGCCATTTCCGCCTGCGGGACTTCTGGAGTGGCTGGAGGCTCACTTCTCCTGATTCCTGTAGCTTGTAGCCTCTTTGGTATCCCAAATGATCTGGCTATACAAGTCGTCAGCGTTGGTTTTGTCATCGGTGTCATCCAAGACTCTTGCGAAACCGCCCTCAACTCATCCACAGATGTACTTTTTACAGCTGTTGCTGAAATGAGCACCACCTGGCCCAAAGAAAAACGTTATTAAACAAAGCGCTGAGGCTGGGACAAAAGTCCTAGCCTCTCAATTATCTTTGGATTGTCGAGCAAGACGCAGTGGCTGAGTGGGCTCTACTACGCTGATTTCATCAGCTTTTACAGCCCTACTCAACTGTGCGGAGGTGGGACGACGAAGTCGAATTCTAACGAATTACCGATTTCTGTCCCACTCTCAGTTTTTTATTTTGTTCTCAGAGGCATTTTCCCCACTCTTTCCTTAAAGAAGATTTAACTTTTTCTTAAAGCTAACTGATATCAGCTAGCTTTAAGCCGCAGTCTGTATACTTTCTACAAATCATCTAAGAAAGAGGTATGGATATGGACTATCTAGTGATTCCGGCTTACGAGCCCGATTATAATTTGATTAAACTGATTCAAAAAATTCAGAGCAAGAGTGATTTTCATATCATTGTTATCGATGACGGTAGCTCAGCCAAGCGCCAGACAGTCTTTGAAAAGGCTGAACAATATGCGACTGTCCTCCATCACGAAAACAATCAAGGCAAAGGGCAGGCGCTGAAAACTGCCTTCACCTACATCCAGTCTCTGGGTCAATACGGAACGGTCATCACAGCAGATGCGGATGGACAGCACAAGGTCTGGGATATTTTCCGTGTAGCGAGCAAGGCTTCTGAAAATCCCAATCGGCTGATTCTGGGAGCACGCGCCTTTACTGGCAAGGTGCCTCTGCGCAGCCGCTTCGGTAACAGTCTGACTCGGACTCTCTTCAAAGCCCAAACTGGCGTGGGTGTCTCCGATACTCAGACAGGCTTACGAGCCTTTACGACCAACATGATTCCCTTTATGCTAAAGGTAGAAGGTCAGCGCTATGAGTACGAAATGAACATGCTCTTAGAAGCCAGCAAGGAATATCCCATTTTGGAAGTGCCCATTGAGACAGTCTATATCAATGATAATCAAGGCTCGCACTTCCGACCTGTTAGAGATGGGCTCATGATTTATAAAAACATCTTTAAATTTGCCCTGACTTCTCTCAGCAGTTTCGTCGTCGACTACATGGTCTATGCACTGGCTCTCTTGTTTTTAGCTGCTGTGCCGACCAGCCTGAGAATTCTTTTAGCTAACGGGATTGCCCGCGTGACAAGCTCGGTCTTCAACTACTCGACCAATAAAAAACTGGTCTTTAAGAACGACGACAGCATTCTCAAGACAGGAACTGGCTATTTCAGCCTAACTGTAGTGCTCTTTATTCTAGATACACTGCTGATTCGCCTCTTCTATGCTGTCTTCGGTCTCAATCTTCTGATTGTCAAGATCATCGTCGGACTGCTGCTCTTTACCGTCTCCTGGATGGTACAAAAGAGATTTATTTTTAAGGAAAGGACACACATTGCATCATGAAATTTTTAAAGAAAGGCTATGCCTACGCCTCGATTTTTGGCCTACTTCTGACAGCTTCTTTCAGCTACTCCATGCTGAAAACCTTCGTCATTGCAGAGACGATTTCCACAGTCTCAAGCACCGCTTCATCATCCAATATCGAGGCTGCCAGCAAGGCTGCTGAAACAGCCACAGTAACAGATACCAGCTATTCAGACGACAATATCTCGGTCACATTGACTGAAAAGACCGTCAATAATACCCAAGTCTACGTTGCCGATGTGACCGTCAGCTCCGCTGAATATTTGAAAACAGCCCTCGCCAACAATACCTACGGAACCAATGTCACAGCCAAAACTTCAGAAACGGCCGCTAATAACAAGGCCATCCTAGCAGTTAACGGCGACTACTACGGTGCCAATTCTACCGGCTATGTCATCCGCAATGGCGTCGTCTACCGCGATACCGTCCGAGAAGACTCTAGCAATGGGGATTTGGCCATTTACAAAGACGGCTCCTTTAAAATCATTTACGAAAATGAAATCTCTGCCGATCAGCTGATCAAAGACGGTGTGGTCAATCTCCTAGCCTTCGGCCCAGCTCTTGTAGAAAATGGCGAAATTGTCGTGAATACCAAGTCCGAAGTTGGCCAGTCTATGGCTTCCAATCCACGGACAGCTATCGGTATCATTGATGAAAACCACTATATCATCATCGTTTCAGACGGACGCACTTCAGAAAGTCAGGGACTTTCCCTCTATGAAATGGCTGAAGTCATGAAATCTTATGGCGTCAAGACTGCCTACAACCTTGACGGCGGTGGCTCGTCCACTATGTACTTCAACGGTCAGGTCATCAACAAGCCTACTACCAACGGAAATATTTCAGAAAGGGCGGTGAGTGACATTGTCTACATCGGTTACTAATCCCAGCAAAAAACGTTTCAAAAAAACAGCTGTTTCCTACATGCTGCTAACGATTTTCTTCTTTGCTTTCAGCAGAATCTATGAATCCTTCAGCTTCGGGGAAACATCTATCCACATGCACTATCTCTTTGCCCTTCCTCTCGTTGGGGGCATCCTCCTCCTGCTCTTTATGAAGACCATTCCTAACCTCTCTCGGCTCAGCCTTAACCTCTGGAACTCAGCTGTAGCCACTATGACAGCCGGTATGCTCTTTCGTGGCATCGTCAATCTCTCTGGACGATCCACGACACTGGACATCTCCTACTGGTACGTAGGAGCAGGCTTTGTGGCTCTGGCACTATTCTCCATGGTCTTTACGCGCAGTGTATGGGTAAATAAAGAGACCAGCTCAACATCCTAATCTCATAAAAAACAGAAAGGTCGTGGTGTTTAAGCCACGACCTTTTCTTGAACACAAATCTGCTTTTTTTATAATCAACAATAGAACTTCTAAGAAAATCTTTGCTATCACATGGAAATGGGACTGACTTATAAAATTAGACGATTCTACCCTGATCGACGACCAGTTTTCCAGCCTTGTAAACCTGATGGGTCAGGTTGGTAGCAAAGAAATAAAGTGGATAATCAATATTCTTAGCGTCTAGGATGGTAATGTCAGCCTGCTTGCCAGTGTCAAAGCTGCCAATCTTATCTTGACGGTTAACTGAATAGGCCGCATTGATAGTTACAGCGTTGAGAACTTCTACTGGCGTCAGGCGCATCATAAAGCAGCCCAGCTGCATAACGAACTGCAGGTTAGCAGTTGGACAAGAGCCTGGATTGCTGTCAGTAGTTAGAGTGATGGCCATACCAGCTTCCAGCATCTTGCGGGCTGGTGCATAGGTATCTTCCATCAGACTGAAGGTAGTCGCTGGCAGGAGATTGCCGATAACCTTGGCTTCTGCCATCTTGCGAATGCCCTCATCAGTTGCTACCATCAAGTGCTCTGCACTTGTTGCTCCTAGCTCAGCTGCTACATCTACTCCGCCGATAGACTCGATTTCATCAGCATGGATGCGAAGCTTGAAGCCCATTTCCTTAGCCTTAGAAAGTAAGTACCGTGATTCGTCAGCTGTAAAGACGCCTTTTTCACAGAAAATATCACAGAACTCAGCTAGATTTTCTGCTTTTACCCGAGGCAGCATTTCCTCGACGATAAGCTCCAGATATTCCTGAGAGCGTCCCTTGTATTCTGGTGGAACGGCGTGGGCAGCCATGAAGGTAGAAACTAAATCAATATCATGGTCACGGTCCAGAGCCCCAACGACATCTAGCTGGCGCTTCTCTGTTTCCCAGTCCAGACCATAGCCACTCTTGGCCTCGACAGTCGTCACCCCATGCAGCAGCATATAGTCCAGCAGTCTCTTGGACTTATCGTAGAGAGTATCAAAAGAAGCTTCTCGCGTCGCCCGGACCGTACTGAGGATACCGCCGCCTTGGGCAAGAATTTCCAGATAAGGGACACCGGCTAATTTCTTGGCAAATTCATGTTCCCGGCTGCCACCGTAGACCAAGTGAGTGTGACAGTCGATCAAGCCAGGTGTAGCAATCTTGCCCTCATGAGACTGAATCTTAGTATCTGGTCCAACCAGACTAGCATCCGGCTCTCCGCTGCCAACTGCTAGGATTTTGCCGTCTTTGACTGCAATGTAGCCGTCCTCCAAGACCTGAGCTTCCTTCATCTCCTCGCCAAAAAGTGGATGTCCGAGATCCTTGGGACAGAAGACTTGATTAAAGTGAGTTAATAGTAAATCAGCAGTCATGCTTGTTCCTCCATTCATTTTCCAACTTATTCGCTTTCCATCATAATACACTATCGTCAAATTATAGTCAAAAACCAATATATATTAGATATATTGATATTTTTTATCTTTAGAAATATTTTCTTGACTTTGTACTGACGGCGCTGTTATAAAATAAGGTCAAATCTTAAGTTATTTTACAAGGAGGAAATAAACATGTCATTCTACAGCGAACAAGATATTGCAGCAGCAATGACCGTCAAATTAGACGATGTACTGCCTGAAAAAACAGTTTTCCAAGAAGGCATCCGCCGAGCACCTGACCGGGGCTTCCGTTTGACTCAAGCTCAAACCGAAATTGCTTTAAAAAATGCCCTTCGCTATATTCCAAAGAGATTCCACGAAGAAGTGATTCCAGAATTTTTAGAAGAGTTAAAAACTCGCGGACGGATTTATGGCTACCGCTGGCGTCCAAAAGAACGCATTTATGGCAAACCAATTGACGAGTACAAAGGGAACTGTACCGCAGCTAAGGCTATGCAGGTCATGATTGACAACAACCTGAGCTTTGAAATCGCCCTTTATCCTTATGAATTGGTTACTTATGGGGAAACTGGATCTGTCTGCGCTAACTGGATGCAGTACAACCTGATCAAGAAATACTTGGAAGTCATGACCGACCATCAAACCCTGGTCGTAGAATCTGGCCATCCACTTGGACTCTTCAAATCCAAACCAGAAGCACCTCGCGTTATCATCACTAATGGCCTCTTGGTCGGTGAATACGACAATATGAAGGACTGGGAAATTGCAGAAGAAATGGGCGTGACCAACTATGGTCAAATGACAGCTGGCGGATGGATGTACATAGGCCCTCAAGGTATCGTCCATGGTACGTTCAATACCCTCCTCAATGCTGGACGTTTAAAACTGGGTGTAGCTGATGATGGCGACCTGACTGGCAAACTCTTCATTTCTTCTGGTCTGGGTGGCATGAGTGGAGCTCAAGGGAAAGCAGCTGAAATCGCTAAAGCAGTAGCAATCATAGCTGAAGTAGACCAATCTCGAATTGAAACCCGCCACTCCCAAGGCTGGATTAGCCAATTGGCTGAAAGTCCGAAAGAAGCTATCGACTTGGCTCAAAAAGCTCTGGAAGCTGGCGAATCAACTTCTATTGCCTATCACGGTAACATCGTAGACCTTTTGGAATACGTCAACGAGAATAACATCCATGTTGATTTGCTGTCTGACCAAACTTCTTGCCACAATGTCTACGACGGTGGCTACTGTCCGGCTGGCATCAGCTTTGAAGAGCGGACTCGCCTCCTAGCTGAAGACAAGGAAACCTTTGCTAAGCTGGTTGACCAAACCTTGGAACGTCACTTCAAGGCAATCAAGACCCTGACTAGCAACGGTACCTACTTCTTTGACTATGGTAATGCCTTTATGAAGGCGGTCTATGACTCTGGCATCAAGGAAATTTCTAAGAATGGCTTTGACGACAAAGACGGCTTCATCTGGCCATCTTATGTAGAAGATATCATGGGGCCTATGCTCTTTGACTATGGTTACGGTCCTTTCCGTTGGGTATGTCTGAGCGGTAAGCACGAAGACCTAGTCGCTACTGACCACGCTGCTATGGAAGTGATCGACCCTAACCGCCGCTATCAAGACCGCGACAACTACAACTGGATTCGCGATGCAGAAAAGAACCAGCTGGTTGTTGGAACTCAGGCTCGGATTCTCTACCAAGACTGTATGGGACGCGTCAATATCGCCCTCAAGTTCAATGAATTAGTACGCGAAGGCAAGATTGGTCCTGTCATGATCGGCCGTGACCACCACGACGTATCTGGTACTGACTCTCCATTCCGTGAAACTTCTAATATCAAGGACGGTTCTAATGTTACCTGCGACATGGCTGTGCAATGTTACGCTGGTAATGCAGCTCGCGGTATGAGCCTGGTTGCTCTCCACAACGGTGGCGGAACTGGTATCGGTAAAGCAATCAACGGTGGCTTTGGCTTGGTACTGGACGGCAGCGAACGCATCGATGAAATCATCAAATCTGCTATCGCTTGGGATACAATCGGCGGAGTTGCTCGTCGTAACTGGGCACGTAATGAGCATGCTATTGAGACAGCTATCGAATACAACCGCCTCCACCAAGGAACAGACCACATCACCATTCCGTACTTAACTGACGAAGATTTGGTCAAAGAATCTGTTAAGAAATTGTTCGAATAGGAAAAACCTGTCCCCCAACTTCTAAAATGAGCTAGGCCTTACACCTAGCTCAGACGGAAGTTCCACTTTATCTACTTTATAAATTTTAATAACATATAACACGAGGTAATATCTTATGGCAAAAATTGTTGAATGTATTCCTAACTTTTCTGAAGGCCGCAACCAAGCGGTCATTGACGGTCTAGTGGAAGTAGCTAAGAGTGTGCCAGGCGTAACACTTTTGGACCACTCTTCTGATGCCAGCCACAACCGCAGCGTCTTTACCTTGGTTGGTGATGATCAAAATATTCAGGAAGTTGCCTTTCGTTTGGTCAAATACGCTTCTGAAAATATTGACTTGACCAAGCACCAAGGGGAACACCCTCGTATGGGCGCAACTGATGTCCTGCCTTTTGTACCGATCAAAGACATCACAAGTGAGGAATGCGTCGAAATTGCGAAGACAGTATCTGAGCGAATCAACCGTGAGCTCGGTATTCCTATCTTCCTCTATGAAGATGCAGCGACTCGTCCTGAGCGTAAGAACTTGGCTAAGGTTCGTAAAGGACAGTTTGAAGGCATGCCTGAAAAACTCTTGGAAGCTGACTGGGCTCCAGACTATGGTGAAAGAAAGATTCACCCAACTGCTGGTGTCACTGCTGTTGGTGCTAGAATGCCGCTCATCGCCTACAACATCAACTTGGATACAGACAATCTGGAAATTGCCAACAATATTGCCAAAATTATCCGTGGTTCAAGCGGTGGCTACAAATACTGTAAAGCGATTGGCGTTATGCTGGAAGACCGCAACATTGCTCAGGTTTCTATCAACATGGTCAATCTGGAAAAATTCCCACTCTATCGTGTTTTTGAAACTGTTCGCTTTGAAGCCAAACGTTACGGAGTTGGAATCCTCGGCTCAGAGGTCATCGGTTTGGCTCCAGCTAAGGCTTTGATTGACGCAGCAGAATACTATCTGCAAATCGAAGACTTTGACTACGGCAAGCAAGTTCTGGAAAACCATTTGCTGGGCTAGGAGGACAGAAACCTATGAAATTAGTAGATTTAAGCTTGACAGAATTTGCCCAAGTCCTAGGCTCAGATGCTCCTGCACCAGGAGGCGGCTCTGCCGCTGCTCTTTCAGCAGCCAACGGTATTTCCCTGACTAAGATGGTCTGTGAATTAACCCTTGGCAAGAAAAAATACGCAGAATTTGAAGCAGAAATTGCTCAAGTGCATGCAGAAAGTGCCCGCCTCCAAGAAAGCCTGCTCGCAGCTATCGACAAGGACACCGAAGCCTTCAATCTAGTCTCCGCCGTCTTTGATATGCCTAAGGAAACAGAGGAAGAAAAAGCTGCCCGTCGAGAAGCGATGCAACAAGCCCTCAAGAAAGCGACCAAGTCACCTTACGGCATGATGGAAGACATCTTGGCTGCCCTGCAAACAACTCAAAAGACTGTCGGAAAATCCAATACCAATGCTGCCAGCGACCTGGGAGTCGCAGCTCTCAATCTTAAGGCTGGTCTGCAAGGAGCTTGGCTCAATGTCCTCATCAACCTGTCAGGTGTCAAGGATGAAGCTTTTGTCGCAAACTACCACAGCAAGGGGGAAGAACTCCTACAAAAAGGCTGCGCCCTAGCCGATGAAATTTATCAAGAAATTTTGAAAGTTGTCTAATAAATAAACGGAAGAGAAGTTCACTCTTTCCTGTGAATGGACTTCCTCTTCTCAAGAGGTAACAATATGGTTTTATCAGATATTGAAATTGTCAATTCGGTTCAAATGAAGCCCATCAAAGAGGTGGCTGAAAAGCTTGGAATTGCTGAAGACGCCCTGTCTCTTTATGGAAATTACAAGGCAAAAATCAGTGCCGGCCAACTGGAATTCTTAAAAGACAAACCAGACGGCAAACTGATTCTCGTGACAGCTATTTCTCCGACACCGGCCGGAGAAGGCAAGACCACGACTTCTGTCGGATTGGTCGATGCTCTAGCTGCTATCGGTAAAAAAGCCGTTATCGCTCTGCGGGAACCTTCACTCGGACCTGTCTTTGGTATCAAGGGCGGAGCTGCTGGTGGTGGACGCGCTCAAGTTGTGCCCATGGAAGACATCAACCTCCACTTCACTGGTGACTTTCATGCCATCGGTGTTGCCAACAACCTGCTGGCAGCCCTCATTGACAACCACATCCACCATGGCAATGCCTTAGGCATCGACTCTCGCCGCATCACTTGGAAGCGGGCAGTTGATATGAATGACCGGCAGTTGCGCCACATTGTGGATGGCTTGCAGGGTAAGGTCAACGGTGTTCCGCGTGAAGATGGTTTTGACATTACAGTTGCTTCTGAGGTTATGGCTATTCTCTGTCTGTCAGAAAATATCACCGATCTCAAGAACCGTTTGGAAAAAATCATCATTGGCTACAGCTTTGAAGGTAAGCCAATAACTGCTAAGGATCTGAAAGCTGGTGGCGCTATGGCTGCTGTCCTCAAAGACGCCATCCATCCAAACTTGGTTCAAACTCTGGAACACACACCAGCCTTGATTCACGGTGGACCTTTTGCTAACATTGCTCATGGCTGTAACAGTGTCCTAGCTACCAAACTAGCTCTCAAATATGGCGACTATGCAGTTACAGAAGCTGGTTTTGGGGCTGACCTGGGTGCTGAAAAATTCATCGATATCAAGTGTCGTACATCTGGTCTTCGTCCAGCGGCTGTAGTTCTGGTTGCTACTATCCGCGCTCTCAAGATGCACGGTGGTATCGCTAAGAGCGACCTGGCTGAAGAAAATGTCCAAGCCGTTGTAGATGGACTGCCAAACTTGGAAAAACATCTGGAAAACATTCAAGATGTTTATGGATTGCCAGCAGTCGTTGCCATCAATAAATTCCCTCTGGATACCGAAGCAGAATTGCAAGCAGTTTATGACGCCTGCCAAAAACGCGGCGTTGACGTCGTGATTTCTGATGTCTGGGCAAATGGCGGAGCTGGCGGTAAAGAGTTGGCTGAAAAAGTCGTGGAACTGGCCGAAGGAGACAATCACTTCCAATTTGTATATAATGAAGAGGACTCCATTGAAACCAAGCTGAACAAAATTGTTACTAAGGTCTATGGAGGTAAGGGCGTTCGCCTGACTCCTGCTGCTAAACACGAACTCAAACAACTGGAAGAGCTGGGCTTCTCCAACTATCCTATCTGTATGGCTAAGACTCAGTACTCCTTCTCAGACGATGCTAAGAAACTGGGCGCACCTAAAGACTTTGTCGTGACGATCAGCCAGCTCAAAGTTTCTGCTGGTGCAGGCTTCATCGTTGCTCTGACTGGTGCAATCATGACCATGCCGGGCTTGCCTAAGGTACCAGCCAGCGAAAAGATTGATGTTGACAAAGACGGCAATATCAGCGGTTTGTTCTAATCATTACAAAAAATGGCAAATATAACCCTTCTAAAATCAAGCGATTTTCAAGTTTCCGATTGGTCGGGGGGAAAGACAAAACAACTTTATCTTTCCCCGCCAACTGGCCACTATGGCAAGCGGGACTTTGACTATCGACTCTCAACAGCGACTGTAGAGTTGGCTGAAAGTCAGTTTTCTGACCTCAGCGGCTTTCACCGCATTCTCATGAGCCTGGACCACACACTTCATCTCCACAATGCCAGTCGGCAGGAGGAAACGGTTCTAGCTCCCTTTACCCCCTATTTTTTCGAAGGGAGTGATTCTATCACAAGTCGTGGGACTTGTACCGACTTTAACTTAATCTACAGCGACCATTATCAGGGACAGATGCTTGCCATCTCAGATAGAGAAGAGCTTAGTCAAGATGAAGCCATTCAATTTATCTACGCCTTGAGTGATCTGATGGTGACAGGAACAGGCCTGCCATCGCTTAATCTAGAGACAGGGCAACTTCTGATAGTGGAAAAAGAGACTCAGGAAACTGAGCTACAAATAATGTTTTCGAGTGACCAGCCAACGGGGGATCCCCTTGCTATATGGGCTGGTTTGACCCATATCCCTACTAAGTAAAGATACAAGGATGTCCTATCATCGTTCTATCTTTACTTGGAAAGGATCCCACATCTCTAAAGGAGAAACATTATTATGAATGCGACTAAACTCACTGCACAAGAACAAGAGCGAGAAAATGCGAAATTCAGCTTTTCTGGCGCTACTCTCTATGGTATCAATGCTGTTATCGGTTCAGGAATTTTCCTCCTACCGCAAAAGATTTATAAAGGACTGGGTCCTGCTTCTCTAGCTGTCATGCTGGGAACTGCCCTCCTCGTTATTCTCTTAGCCGTCTGCTTGGCAGAAACTGCTGGTTATTTTAATAAAAACGGCGGAGCCTTCCAATATTCCAAAGCAGCCTTTGGGGACTTTGTCGGATTTAATGTTGGCTTCCTAGGCTGGGCGGTTACCATCATCGCTTGGTCCGCTATGGCAGCAGGATTTGCGCGACTTTTTGTCATTACTTTTAAATCCTTTGCCCCCTATGAACTTTTACTCAGTGTGAGCCTGATTATCCTACTCAGTCTGATGAATATATCAGGTCTTAAGACCTCCAAAATGTTCACCTTGACCGCAACCGTAGCCAAGCTCATCCCAATTGTCGCTTTCAGTCTATGTGCAATTTTCTTCATCAAAGGAGGAATTGACAAAGGAAACTTCACTCCGTTTCTTCAGCTAGAACCTGGCGTAGATATCATGAAAGCCATCTCTAGTACAGCGATCTATATCTTCTACGGTTTCATCGGTTTTGAAACCATGTCTATCGTTGCTGGTGAAATGCGCAACCCAGAAAAGAATGTGCCTCGAGCTATTTTGGGCTCTATCAGTATTGTCTCTGTTCTCTATATGCTGATTATCGCAGGAACTATCGCCATGTTAGGCAGCCGAATCCTGCAAACAGATGCCTCTGTACAAGACGCCTTTGTCGAAATGATTGGACCTGCTGGAGCATGGATTGTTTCTATTGGAGCGCTGATCTCTATTGCTGGACTTAACATCGGGGAATCTATCATGGTCCCACGTTATGGTGCAGCCATTGCAGATGAAGGCTTGTTGCCTAAAAAAATCGCTGAAACCAATGCTAAAAACGCCCCTGTAATTGCCATTATTATCTCCGGACTTTTGGCCATCGCCCTGCTCTTTACAGGAACATTTGAAGTATTAGCGGCTCTCAGCGTAGTCTTCCGCTTCTTCCAATACATCCCAACTGCTCTAGCCGTATTGGTATTGAGAAAGAAATATCCAGATAAGAAAGTGGTCTTCCGCGTTCCATTTGGTCCTGTCATCCCAATTTTAGCGGTCCTAATCAGCCTCGTCATGATTTGGGGTGAAAATCCAATGAACTATGTCTATGGTCTCATCGGTGTCCTTGTCGCCAGCGCAGTCTACTATATCTACATAGTACTGATTTGTAAAAATAAAGTTCTTGAACAAAAAGGAGAATGAATCTTATGACACATGTAATCAATTTGGATGGCGAACACCTTACTTTAGAAGATGTCATTGCAGTAGCTCGTCATGGAGCTATCTGCGAAATCAACCAAGAAGCTAAGAAAGCTGTAGAAGCTTCCCGTAAAATCGTAGATGACATCGTCCGCGAAAAGCGGGTAGTCTATGGCGTTACGACTGGATTTGGCTCCCTCTGCAATGTCAGCATCTCGCCAGAAGATACGACTCAGCTGCAGGAAAACTTGATTCGCACCCATGCTTCAGGATTTGGCGATCCTCTTCCTGAAGATGCAGTTCGTGCTATCATGTTAATTCGGATTAATTCTCTGGTCAAGGGCTATTCTGGTATCCGGCTCTCTACTGTCGAAAAGCTTCTGGAATTGCTCAATAAAGGCGTCGTGCCATTTATTCCAGAAAAGGGCTCTCTCGGTGCCTCTGGCGACTTGGCACCGCTGGCTCACATGGTTCTGCCTATGTTAGGACTGGGCCGTGCTTACTATCAAGGCCAATTGCTCTCTGGACAAGAAGCTTTGGACAAGGCTGGGATTGAAAAAATTGCTCTAGCTGCCAAGGAAGGGCTGGCGCTGATTAACGGAACGACTGTCCTGACAGGTATCGGAGCTTTGGCTACCTACGATGCCATCCAGCTGCTTAAATTGTCAGATGTCGCTGGTGCCCTTTCCATGGAGGTCCACAATGGTATTACCAGTCCATTTGAAGAAGACCTACATACCATCCGTCCTCAAAGCGGACAGTTGGCTACAGCCCGCAATATCCGCAACCTTCTAGAAGGCAGTGGCAACACAACCGTAGCCACTCAACAACGGGTCCAAGACCCTTACACCCTGCGTTGTATTCCGCAGATTCATGGTGCCAGCAAGGACTCTATCGCTTATGTCAAGACCAAGGTTGAGATTGAGATCAACTCCGTTACAGACAACCCTATCATTACTAAGGAAGGCCATGTTATCTCAGGCGGTAACTTCCACGGAGAACCAATGGCACAGCCATTCGACTTCCTCGGTATCGCTATTTCTGAAATCGGTAATGTATCCGAGCGTCGTGTAGAACGTCTGGTCAACAGCCAACTGAGCAAGCTTCCATCCTTCTTGGTTAAACACCCAGGACTCAACTCTGGCTTTATGATTACCCAGTATGCTTGTGCTTCGCTCGCTTCTGAAAACAAAGTCCTAGCTCATCCAGCCAGCGTAGACTCTATCCCATCTTGTGAAAACCAAGAAGACTTTGTCAGCATGGGAACTACTGCAGCTCGCAAGGCAGCTGAGATTCTCAAGAATTCTCGCCGCATCGTAGCAACAGAAATCATGGCCGCCTGCCAAGCTCTGGATCTGAAACCAGAAAACCATGAACTTGGTAAAGGAACCAAGCCGGCCTACGACCTCTTCCGTCAGCATGTCCGCTTTATCGAGTTTGATAAGGATATCGAAATCTATGAAGAACTCAACAAGGCTTCTGAGCTGATTGAAAACGAAGAATTCCTAGCAGCCGTTGAAAAGGCTGTGGACTTGAGCATTCAGTTCTAAAGCTGATGCCTCTGTAAAAAGCTAACATAAGAAGCCCGCTCTCATGCAGCTGGGCTTCTTTTCCCGCCAAAAGTCATTGACAGGCTTAGCGGAAACTCTTATAATAAAGTCGCAAGTATCGTTATCAAAAAGGACAAAATTATGTTAGAAGATTACTATCAGCTAGACAACCATTACTATCAGCGAGGTCCAGAAGACAATCTATATACTGCTAAGTGGGGCATGGTCATTGAGTTTCTGGACTTAAATGATCCTAACTTAACTCCTTTTGAAGGTGTAAACTTTGCCCTGATTGGCTTCAAGAGCGACAAGGGCGTCTATATCAATAACGGCCGAGTGGGGGCTGTCGAAGGACCACAAGCTATCCGAACTCAGCTGGCCAAACTTCCTTGGCATCTAGGTAGAAACGTTCGAGTATTTGACGTTGGCGATATTGACGGGCCTAACCGATCTCTGGAACAACTGCAGCAAAGCTTGGCGAGAGCAGTCAAACGCCTGCGAGAGCTTAATCTCCGACCCATCGTTCTAGGCGGCGGTCACGAAACAGCCTACGGCAACTATCTAGGTCTCAAGTCGTCGCTAAATCCTGACCAAAACTTAGCTGTGATCAATATGGATGCCCATTTTGACCTACGCCCCTACGATCAGACTGGACCCAACTCCGGTACCGGTTTTCGTCAAATGTTTGATGATACCTTAGCTCAGAAACAGATCTTTAACTATCTCATCCTAGGGATTCAGGAGCACAATAACAATCTCTTTCTCTTTGACTTTGTAGCCAAGTCTAAGGCTATCCAGTTCCTGACTGGAATGGATATCTACCAAATGGGTTACAAGGAAGTCTGCAAGGTAGTTGATGCTTTTCTAGCCGATAAAGAGCAGGTTTATTTAACCATTGATATTGACTGCTTTGCAGCTGGCGCCGCTCCTGGTGTCAGTGCCATCCAGTCGCTCGGTGTGGATCCCAATCTGGCTGTGCTGGTCTTCCAGCACATCGCTGCGTCAGGCAAACTGATTGGCTTTGACATCGTCGAAGTCTCTCCCCCTCACGATATAGATAACCATACGGCTAATCTAGCGGCCAGTTTTGTCTTTTACCTAACCCAAATCTGGGCACAAGTACATGACTGATGGGCATTTAAAAACTTCATTACAAACATCAAAAGAGGATGAACATAGATTTCATCCTCTTTTATTTGTGTTCAATTCTTAAGACAAGGTTCGACGTAAGTTTTCTAATTCCTTTAGTTGATGACGATCCCGGTAGGGATTGAGCTGACTTTTGGCTGTTTCATAATAAGTTTCAAAGTCCTGAGCTAATAAATTTTCAAAACCAGCTTCTTGCAAGCTGCCAGCCAGCTGGCGATACTTGATCACAGTCATCAGATAGTAGATCAAGCCCTTGTCCCGCGGATTGCCATAGCGACTAATGAGACTATCCTTTTTCCGCAGCAGATCAAGCACCGGCTGGTAATCTCCTTTCTCACAGCCAATCAAGGCCAAATAAACTTCCAACTGGGTCTCCTTCCAAGGAAAGCTGAGCGACTTCAGGGCTGCTTTCGCTTTCAGCAAGATTCGCTCCGCCTGTTCATAATCTTTCAGCTGATAATAAGTCAGTCCCAAGCCTATATAGAAAGCAAAAATCGAAGGCTCTGCTGTTTTATTTTCCGTCAACTCAATCGCTTCTTTCTGATGAGCCAGCGCTGTCGTGAAATTCCCACGAATCTGCTCAATCTCTGCCAAATAATCTAGAGCGGCCGCAATCTGAATCGAATACTTTGAGCGCAACGAAGCCGTCAAACTAAAGCAATCGATAGACTGGTAAAGATGGCGGAGTGATTGCTCCTCATCTCCAATCATGAGATGATAAAGTCCCTTGAGTCGAAGATTCATTGCAATAGCTTCGTGATTATTGGCCTGAACTGAAGCATCCAGGGCCAACTCCGTATAGTAGCGCATCTCAGGAATATTCTCCGTCTGGATGCAATAGTAAATCATCTGCCGATAGCCTTCTAGGAGAAACTCCATCTGTTGCAGCTCTTTAGCAGAAGCAATCACCTGCTGGATGTTGTCCATTCCCTGCTGGTAATTCCCCGTCCGGATAGCATAGCGCCCTTCCAGATAGAGAAATCGGAGAACCAATAGCTGAAAATCTTTGTGATTCTGGTGTTTTCTCTCTAATCCTTCTATTTCCCGACGGATACGATCAAATTGGTCCAAAACCGCTGATTGATTGCTATCATCCGTCTTTTCGATAAAGCCAAACTCCCGCGAATAAATCGGAAAGAGCTCATGATGAAACTGCAAGGTAGCCTCGAGATAATGCAACTCATACTCCAGAGACTTAATCGGTTGTTTAGACATCTTATAATGATAGGCAATATCATTGAGCAGCTGAGCATGATAAAGAGAGGCTCCTAGCTGGTCTTCCATGCCTTGGGCAATCTGGTGATGTAGCATCCGCTTCTTGGCAAGCGGCAAGCGCTCATAAGCATAAATCCGCAAAAGCTCCTGGCTGAATCGTAAAACCAATTCATCCTGCTCTTCTTCTATTAAAAGCTGTTTTTGCCCAAATCCTTCCGCAATTTCGACTACTTCTTCCACAGATAGGCCTAGCAACTGAGCTAAGAGTGCTACCGAAGCAGGGGAACTAAAGCAAGCCAGATAGTCAACCAATTCCTCCTCCTGGCTACTCAAATAGCCTAATTTCAGAGATAGTTTTGCTTTAATAGCTGAGGTCAATGGCTGGAATTTCTCACCCCGAAGAAGCTGTTCCGCATACTCCGACAGAAAGAAAGGAATGCCCTGACTGACCCGATAAATAGCCTCAAGTCGTTCTTCAGATATGACTAACTGTCCAGTCTGGGCCTGTAAATAAGCCACACTTGCCTTAAAATCTAGCGGCTGCAACTCAATGCAGTCTAGCTGGCTACGAAGCAACAAGTGATTGAAAAAGCGGCCAAGATAGGGTGGCGTACTCAGATGCTTGGTCAACACAAAGGCTACTGGATAATCCCTCAAATGGTTCATAACCTGCTCTAAAACAGCCACACTTGCCTCATCCATCCAGTGACAGTCCTCAACTAAGATCACCAAAGCCTTTTTCTTAGAAATCTTTTGCAAAATATCCAGCACAAACCGAGCCAGACGATCCGTATTCAGCTCAAAATCCGAAGCTTCACCTGCCATCATCGGAAAATAACTATCCAAAATAACCTGCCACTGGCTGGTCGAAAAGATCTGATGCTGAATAACTAAGTCTCCCAATCCATCTAGCAGACTACGCCAAGGCTGCAATCCAACCGTCATTTCTTCCTTGAAGCACTCTGCCATAACAATCTGGAAATACTTAGTCTGATTAGCCAGTACCTGTCGAGTCACTGTCCGTTTACCGATTCCAGTACCACCGACTAAGAGCAGCGCACGAGGTTCTTGCCTCTCTAAAATCTTAGAAAAATAAGATTCCAAACGCTTGATTTCACCCACTCGGCCAAAAAAGTGGTCTGTATTACGTAAAAATTGCTTGATTTTACGCTCACTGCGATCCTTGGCCATCACTTCATGGTACAGCTGTTGGATTGCTTCATTCGGACTAATCCCCAATTCCTTGTCCAAGAGATTGACCAATTTATAATAAGTCTCAATCACCTTACCAGGTCGATCATTCTCCTGATAGAGCTTCATCAGCAGATGATAATTCTTTTCATCAAACTCATCGATACTGATCATACGACGCAGATTGCGCTCTGATTCTTCCAAATTCGACGGATCTTTTTCCAACTTTTGATAGCAAGCCTGGATATAGATTTGCTCATATCGCGTCCGCATCTTGGACACCCAATAGTCAAAGGCTTCACTGTCCTTGAGATAGAAGCCCTGCAGAAAATCACCCTGATAGAGCGACAGATGCTCCGCAGGCTTGTCCGTGAAAATTTCTACATCACTTTCAATCGCACACTCGGGATTAAGCGATAGCACAGTCCGGTTGGGAGCAACAATCCATTCTCCACCTAGTAACTTATTGGCTTGATAAATTGTGTTGCGCAGATTCTTTTTGGCAGTCTGATTATCCTTGTTTTCCCAGAGGATTCCTGCAATCTCCTCCCGATTGACTGTCCCATTGATATGGAGATAATAGAGCAGAGCATTGATTTTGGCAAAAGGAAAAAAGACTTCCTCTTGATTGAGAAAGACACTCGGACTTCCCAGCAATTTCAACTTCAAACGATCTTCGGTCATATAAACGCCTCCAAGAAAGCTTATAAAACTAATATAAACAAAATAAGACATTTTAGCAAGCAAGAAAAGAACGACTCTATCATTTATCAGCTTCTAAATGATCAAAATCTATAAACAAAAACCACTAAACAGCAAATGAATCTGATTAGTGGTCTCTTCATTCATCTTAAAAAGATTGAACGGATGGGGTATGGTTAAAGAGGGCATGGGTCGCCTTATAGATATGGTAAGCTGTAGCTGCGTTATTCATCGTATAGAGATGGATCCCTGCTACATCATGGGTCACCAAATCAACAATTTGATCCACCGCATAGGCTAAACCAGCTGTCCGCAGGGATTCTGGATCATGTTCATACTTATCCAGAATAGCCTTGAATTTGCGCGGAAGATGAATATTCTCACACGTTTTCAAAAGACGAAGCGCTTGGTTTCGGTTAAGAATCGGCATGATCCCTGCATGAATCGGAACATCAATCCCAGCCAAGGTACACTTATCTTGGAAATCATAGAAGCGTTCATTGTCAAAGAAGAGCTGAGTGACAAGACTAGAGCAGCCTGCATCCACTTTCTTCTTGAGATTCTGAATATCTGAGATCTGGTTTGGTGAGTCTGGGTGTCCCTCTGGATAGCAAGCACCGATGATGTCAAAATGTGGTGCCTCTGTCTTGATATACTCAATCAAGTCAGTCGCATATCTAAAATCATCCTTGGGAGCCACATCTGGAAAAATATCGCCTCGCAAAGCCAAAATCTGATTGACCCCAACACGATCCAGAGCCTGCAAGATATTGGACACCATTTCCTTGGTTAGATAAACAGCTGGCAAATGGGCAATCGTTGGAATCTCAAGGTCATTGGAGATGAACTCAGCCAAACGAACCGTTGTCTCCTCAATATCAAATTTATTATTGCTGGCAGTCACACTGATAAAGTGGGGAGCCAGATCTTGCATCTCCCTCAACGCCTGAAAAATCTTATCATTGCCTACTGCCGGATTAGGAGGAAATACTTCAAATGAGAGACTAGGAGTTTGGCGATTCACCATAGAGATAAAATTCCTTTCAATCTACTAACTATCAGCCTATAACAAACCTGCAAACAGCTTTGTTGCAGGTTTATCAGAGCTGAGTTTAAATGTAGAAATAATATTAATTCAGTTTTTGTCTAGCTGCCTTGGCTGCTTCGACAAGGCGGATCAAGCTTTCTTTTGTTTCTGGGATACCACGTGTTTTCAAACCACAATCAGGGTTGATCCAAACTTTCTTGCTTGGTACTTTGGCAAGAATAGCATCGATCGTGTGGTCGATTTCGCCTTCATTTGGCACACGAGGAGAGTGGATATCGTAAACCCCAGGTCCCACTTCTGTTTGGAAGTTTTTCGCTTTGAGTTCGTCCAAGATTTCAAGGTTTGAACGACTTGCTTCAAAGGAAATAACGTCCGCATCCATGTTATCGATCGCTGGGATGATATCTGTAAATTCTGAGTAACACATGTGAGTGTGGATTTGCGTATCTGGCGCTACTGTTGAGTGTACCAAGCGGAAGGCTGGGATTGCCCAGTCAAGGTAGTCTTCGTACCAGTCGCTACGACGGAGTGGCAATTTTTCACGAAGAGCAGCCTCGTCGATTTGGATAATCTTCACGCCTGCAGCTTCAAGGTCAAGAACTTCATCCTTGATCGCAAGAGCGATTTGAAGAGTTGAGTCCTTGATAGAGATGTCTTCACGTGGGAATGACCAGTTGAGGATGGTAACCGGTCCAGTCAACATACCCTTAACAGGTTTGTCAGTACGGCTTTGTGCGTAGCTAGACCATTTGACAGTGATTGGGTTGAGACGAGTGACATCACCCCAGATGATTGGTGGTTTCACCCCACGCATACCGTATGATTGTACCCAACCATTCTTAGAGAAGAGGTAACCTGACAAGTTTTGACCGAAGTACTCAACCATGTCGTTACGCTCGAACTCACCGTGTACAAGCACGTCAAATCCAACTTCTTCTTGCCATTTGATCCATTCGTCAATTTGCTCTGCCAAGAATTTGTCATAGTCTTCTGCTGACAACTCACCCTTACGGAAGGCCAAACGTTTGGCACGAACTTCCTTAGTTTGAGGGAATGAACCAATTGTTGTTGTTGGAAGAGCTGGAAGTTTAAAGGCTTCTTCTTGGATGGCTTCGCGTTCTGCGAAGGCTGGCAAACGAGTGTAGTCTGCGTCTGTCAATCCAGCGATACGCGCACGAAGTTCCGCATTTTCACCAACACGTTCAGTCGCAAAGAGTTCTTTGTTAGCTGCAAGTGCTTCTGCGCCTTGACCATTACGGATAGCATCCAAGTCACGAAGTTCTTCCAATTTTTCAACTGCAAAAGCAAAGTGGTTCAAGATAGCTGGCTCAAATTCTTCGTTAGCTGTTGTAAATGGCACATGAAGAAGTGAGCATGAGCTTGTCAATACGATGTTTTCAGCTGGGATTTGCTCAAGAACAGCCAAGCTCTTTTCGTAGTTGTTGCGCCAGATGTTCTTACCATTGACAATACCCGCATAAAGAGTCTTGTCAGCTGGGAAGCCACCTTTAACAAGCTCAAGAGTTTTCTTACCTTCAACGAAGTCTAAACCGATCGCATCTACTGGCAAGTTGACAAGGTCAGCGTAGACGTCACGAACGTCCCCAAAGTAAGTTTGAAGCAAGACTTCAAGGCCTTTTTTATCAGCTAAAAGTTTGTTGTAAATGTTCAAGAAGAGAGCTTTTTCTTCAGCTGTCAAGTCTTTGACCAGAGCAGCTTCGTCGAGTTGGATACGAGTCGCACCAAGTTCCGCCAATTTAGCAAAGACTTCTTGGTAAGCAGCTACAAAGCTGTCTACGAAGTCTTCTGCTTTCACGCCGTCTTCAAAGTCTGACAATTGAAGGAAAGTAAATGGCCCTACAAGAACAGGACGAGTGTTCAATCCAAGTTCTTTTGCTTCTTGGAACTCATCAAAAATCTTGTGACCTGCAAGTTTAACTTGAGTGTCTTTTTCAAACTTAGGAACGATGTAGTGGTAGTTGGTGTTGAACCACTTCTTCATCGGAAGGGCACGAACGTCCCCTTTTTCTCCTTGATAACCACGCGCCAAGGCAAAGTAGCGCTCAAGGTCAGTCAAGTCCAAGTTTTGAACAGAAGCAGGCACCACGTTGAAAAGGAAAGCCGCATCTAGGAAGTTGTCATAGTGAGAAAAGTCATTTGATGGGATTTCAGTGATGCCCTTTTCTTTGACAATGTTCCAGTGCTTCGCACGCAAGTCTTTCGCTGCTGCCAAAAGTTCGTCTGCTGAGATTTCATTTCTAAAGTATTTTTCAGTTGTAAATTTTAATTCGCGGAATTCACCCAAACGAGGAAAACCAATGATAGTCGTTGACATAAACGTCCTCCAAAAATTGTTGTTGAAACTATCTTAACAGAAAATCCGCCCTCTGTATAATTGGAATTTCACAGAGTTTGATATAGTTTAAAACTATATCCTTGCCATCTTCTAGGTCAGAAAACCTTATTTTTCAACTGCTATTGAACAAAATTATTGTTTGCTATAGGTAGAAATTATGACCTTGGAAAAAGAAAAACCAACGAGAATAAAGTCTCGTTGGTTCCCATAATATCTTGTCTTGCTTATTCTATTTCATGATACAGCTTTCTAGCCTTTTCAATATCATAGTATTTGTCAAACTCTTCTTTAGAGTTGACGATATGCTCCTGACTGTCGACAGACACCTCTGGAGGAATGGTCACAGCTTCATATACATTCACAGTATCCGGCATAAGTAGACTGTAGACAGCTGCCTCCCTACTAAAACCTTCTGCACTGTTCTGCGAGTGTAATAAATACACTGTTGTTCCTTTTTTTTCTAGAAGCTTGTAAGCCTTCGAACTACTATCAAATTGAGTCTGGCCTAAAACGGATTTATCTACCCAAACTTCTCCACCAGGAGTAGTGGTATAAATGCCACTTGCTTTTTGGTCCCAATCAGTCGCTTGCTTTATAAAAGGTTTTCTCACGTAATCTTTAGCTAAAATCTCAATTTCCTCCATTTTTTTACTCTTTAGATTAAGGAAAAGCGGCCTTGTTTCCTGAGGATTCTCTAAATCTCGTATTTGTATCCATAAATAGTCTTGACCTTGCCAAGTGTAGATTCCCCCCAACTCTGCTGGTAAATAATTAGAATTGTAAGTCTCTACAACTTTGTAGAGGTCTATTTCCTTTTCTTCTTTAAGTTTTTTGTCATTGATATGATAGACACTAAGAGTCCAATAGGCACCTTCAGATGGTCTTTCCATCAAACGAAAGGGGAGCTCTTTCAGTTTAACGTTCTGCCGCAGAATATAGTGAGAGCTGCTTTGGTCAATTTTGTAAGAAGCATAACTACCGAACTCAGCCATCTTTTTATCTTCTTCTGGGGTTGTTGAAACCCAATGGACAATGGCACCTGCACCATCCGCAATCATTTCATAATCATCAATCTTTGCTTTACCCGTATACTTATGGAATTGTCCGTAATATTGTTTATTGCAGTAGAGGTAGAGAGTCCAAGATACCAAAGATAAACCTGCTAATACTAGCAGTGTAATAAGGCTCTTCGTTTTACTCCATTTCATAATTAAGCTCCTATTTTTGCAAATTTATCGTCTATGTAATTAGGCAACTTTCCCACTTTCATTCCTCTCCTCCTTCTCCACAACAAACTCTCTGACCAAGCGGTAGATAACTGCGAAGATAGGCGTAAAGAAAATCATGCCGACCAAGCCAAAGAGGTTACCCCCAATCAGGGCTGCGGCTAGGGTAAAGAGAGTTGGGAGACCAACGGACTGGCCGACCACACGCGGATAGATGATATTGCCCTCAATCAGCTGCACCAGCTGAAAGACTGCGATAGAAAGGAGGGCTTTCCAAGGGCTGTCGGTAAAGATAAAGATAGCTCCCAGGGCACAAGCTGAGAAGGGCCCGATGTAGGGAATGAAAGAGAGCACTCCAGCCAAAACCCCTGTCAGGGCTGCATATGGTAGGCCTGTCAGAGAGTAGGCGATGAAGACTAAAACACCGACAATAACTGCCTCAATCATCTGCCCCATCAGGAACTTATCATAGGTCTCAACAAGGACAGAACCGACATAGGATAGGCGTTTCACAGCCTTTCCAGGAAGCAGGACTTGCAAGAGACGGCTAGTGATTGTCTGCAAATGCTCCTTGCTGCTCAAGAAGGCAAACATAAGAAAGATGGACATGATGACAGAGAAGAAATTACCAAAAATAGCAGAGATATTGCCTGTCAGGCTGCCCAGAAGAGAGATGGCCCTGTTGACAATGCCGCTGTTCTGCAGTTGCTTGGTCAAATCTTGCAGCTGGCTAGAGGAAAGCAAGCCAGACTGCTGCAGCCACTTGGCTAGCTGAGGCGCTACCTTTCCGATGGTTGCGCTCAGCTGATTGACAGCTGTGGTCAGGGTCGGTACGACGATAGAAACAATCCCCGTCATGATGAGAGCTAAAATCAGCACCTCCAAGACCAAGGCCAAACCGCGCTGCAACTTCTGAGGGACTCGGCATTTGTCTAGGAGGTCCTCCAGCTTTTTCATCGGAACGTTAAAAATAAAGGCTAGGACTCCACCCAAGATAATGGGTGAAAATACTGACGTCAGGCTTTGCAGGCCCGACCAGATGTTCCCGATATAGAGAACCAGAGCCAGAGCAAGCGCCGCAAAGACGATGAGTTTATAGGATTCACTGATTTTTTTCATAAGACTTCCTTTATAGTTTTGTCATTTCCTTATTTTATCATAATTTTCAAGGCCTTTCGAGCAGGAGGAAACATGGGTCAGTCAACTTTGCCATCACTCTTAAATTTTTAAAAATCTTGAAGATAGAGAACCCCAGCTCCTATGGATAGAAGGCCTGCAAATATAGCTAGAAAAGGAATGAAGCCCATGACGGATCCGCAGAATAGAAGCTCATGACTCGTCTTATTGACCCTTGGGTCGTTGCTATAGTGATACATTCCAACTATAGAAAGTCCCAAAAGCAGCCAGCTGGTCAATACAACCCTATCACCCCAGCCAGGGTTTTCAACCAGTGTGGGAACCGAATAAATAATTTCCCAGTGCCATCTATTTAAAGAAGCGTAAATGATCAGAAGGCCTCCTAAGATGCCAACAATTCCATTTATCCACAGCAATTTGTTTGATTTCATAAGCATCTCACTCTTTCTTTTTTACAATAGTATACCGAGCCACTCTCTAATCTGTCAACTATTACAAAAGAATGAGTGTCTCATCCGATAAATCCGTTTTCATTCAAATTATCTTATGATACAATAAACTCATGCACAAGAAAACGATTATTGATTTTAAAGAACTGGGTCGGCGCTTGATTTTCAGCCAGCCCGTCAAAGAGCTCAAAACACGCGAGTTGGCCGAAGTCAGAGAGATTCTGCAAGAGGTCGAAGACTGGCAGAAAAAGGGATTTTATGCAGTTGGCTATGTCAGCTACGAAGCCGCTCCTGCTTTTGAGGAAAAACTCCAGGTCCACAAAGCCCCTCTGCTGGGCGAGTACCTGATTTACTTTACCATTCATGACAGAGCTGATGCAGTCCCATTCCCTTTGGCTTACGACGAGGTCGAAATGCCGGCGCAATGGCAGAGCCTGACGACTGAGCAAGAGTATGAAAAGGCCATCGGAACCATTCACCATCATATCCGTCAGGGCGATACCTATCAGGTCAACTACACGGTGCAGCTAGGCGCAGAGCTTAATCCACAGGACAGCTGGGCTATTTACAATCGTCTGGTCGTTGAGCAAAACGCCGCCTACAATGCCTATGTAGAGCACGATAATCAAACAGTCTTATCCATCAGTCCTGAGCTCTTTTTCAAGGAGCACCGAGGTGAGCTGACAACACGGCCGATGAAGGGCACTACCAATCGCGGTCTGACAGTCGCTGCTGACTTGGAACAGGCGGACTGGCTGCGTCAGGATCCTAAAAACCGAGCGGAAAATATGATGATCGTTGACTTGCTGCGCAACGACATGAACCGCATTTCAGAGATTGGCAGCGAGCGAGTCGAGCAGCTGTGTCAGGTCGAGCAGTATTCCACTGTCTGGCAAATGACCTCCACTATCAAGAGCCAACTGCGGCCCGAGATTGGCCTCGGAGAAATTTTTGATGCTCTCTTTCCTTGCGGCTCTATCACAGGCGCTCCAAAGATTTCGACCATGGCTATCATCAAGGCAACAGAAAAAGCCGCCCGCGGTGTCTACTGCGGTACGGTTGGTATCTGCCTACCAGACCAAAGACGGATTTTCAATGTGGCCATCCGCACCATTCAGCTTGCTGCTGGCAAGGCGATTTACGGTGTTGGCGGTGGCATCACTTGGGATAGCACATGGGAATCCGAGTACATCGAAACCCAGCAAAAATCCGCTGTTCTTTATAGAAAAAATCCGCAGTTTGACCTGATTACGACAGGAAAGATTGAGCAAGGTCGCCTGACCTTCCAAGACCAACATCTGAAGCGTCTACGGGAAGCTGCCCGTTACTTTGCTTATCCATTTGATGAGGAAAAACTGAAGGCAGAATTGAACCGAACCCTAGCAGAACTAGATCCAAGTACGGACTACCGCCTGCGGATCTCCATCGCCAAATCTGGAAAAGTGACCTGCCAGCTAGAAAAGCTGCAAGCACTCCCAGAAGCTTTCTGCAAGGCCATTCTCGTCCCACAAAATGCTAACTTACAACAGCCTTTCACCTACTTTAAAACCAGCTATCGACCACACCTAAGCCTAGACCAGCAAGAGCAAATTTACTACAATGCCCAAGGGCAGCTACTAGAAAGCTCCATCGGCAACCTAGTTCTCCAATTAGACGGCCACCTCTATACGCCACCAGTCGAGCTAGGCCTTTTGAACGGTATCTACCGCCAGCATCTCTTGGAAACAGGTCAGACTACAGAAAAAATCCTCAGCCTAGACGACTTAAAATCAGCAGAAAAAATCTACGCCTGCAACGCACTGCGAGGCCTTTATGAATTGGAAATAGATGATTGAGGCTGGGACAAAAGTCCTAGCCTCTCAATTGTCTTTGGATTGTCGAGCAAGATGCAGTGGTTGAGTAGGCTCTACTACGCTGATTTCATTAGCTTTTACAGCCCTACTCAACTGTGCGAAGGTGGGACGACGAAATCGAATTCTAACGAATTCCCGATTTCTGTCCCAGCCTCTTTTTCTATAGGCCTCAGTCCGCTTAAACACGAATTATCATTTCTATTTCAAGATTTTAGAAATATTTTAGAATTGCTTGATGAATACTTAATAAGTGTCCGATATACTGGATAGTGAGGAAAGGATTTCCAAAGATAAATCAAAAAGGAGAAGTAAAACCATGGAAAATATATTAGTTTTACAAGGGGTCAGCAAAAAGTTCGGCCAGCAGCAGGCTCTGAGCGATGTCAATCTGACCATCAAAAAAGGAGATATCTACGGTCTCATCGGTAAAAACGGAGCTGGTAAAACCACTCTGATCAAAATCATGACCCAGCTGATGCATGCCAGCAACGGAACCGTGTCTCTCTTTGGTTCCAGCAATCAGGCCGAATGGACACAAGCCCTCAAGCGGGTCGGCTCGGTCATTGAAACGCCCGTTGCCCACAACCACTTGACCGCCTACGAAAATCTCAGCTACTACTGCAAACTCCGTCAGATTCCTAATGCCGAGAAGGCCATCCAAGAAACGCTCAACTATGTAGACCTGACGGACACTGGCAAAAAGAAATTTCGTGACTTCTCCCTCGGAATGAAGCAACGTTTAGGCATTGCTATCGCCCTACTATCCAAGCCAGATCTGATGATTTTAGATGAGCCTATCAACGGACTAGATCCCGTCGGCATCAAGGAATTCCGCCAGCTTGTCCAAAAGCTCAATGAAGAGCTAGGCATGACCTTTGTTATTTCCAGTCATATCCTATCCGAGCTCTACCTGGTAGCTACGCGCTTTGGCATCATCGACCATGGTCATATGATCAAGGAAATTTCCAAGGCTGAATTTGAAGAGCAAAGCGAAGATTATATCGTCTTGAAAACGGATCATTTGGAGGAAGCCAGCCGGCTACTCCAAGACCAATTAGGCTACCGCATCAAGGTGGTCAATGCTCTCAATGAGATCCATGTCTTTACTCACTCGCACAATATCAACAATATCGTAAAAGAGCTAGCCACAGCTGAATTAGTCATTCAAGAAATCTACTATGCACGACAAAATCTCGAAAATTTCTTTACAGATTTAGTTGATCAAAACCAGGGAGGTCTATCATGATTCAAACCATTCGCGCTGACTTTTACCGTCTCTTCCACTCCAAGGGCTTTTGGATTACTGAGTTCGTTTTGCTAGCCAATATTCTGCTCGGAGTCATCTATAAGGTTACAAGCAGATTTGGAACATCCATCTCAACGGATAGTCAGGATGTCGCTCAGCAAGTACCAGACAAAATGACGGGTATCAATGCCCTTGCCCATTTCTCTGGAAATTCTGACAGTATTATATTTTTCACTCTTATTGTCGTCTGCCTCTTATTAGGTGTGGACTTGTCTAGAAAGCTTTATAAAAACAGTCTCGCTCACGGCATTTCACGGACAGAGTTCTTCTTCTCTAAAACTTTGGTCTCCTTTGTTGTTGCCATCTTCCAATTCATCCTCTTGCTAGGGCTATCCTTCATCATCGCTAGCTCTATCAACGGAATTGGAACAGCTCCAGCAGGTTTCTTTGGCCAATTTTTAGTAACCATTCTCGTCCAACTCATTGTGACCATCGCTTGGATTGGCATCGTGTCCTTCGTCCTCTATCTCAGCCATTCCATTGCTGCGGTCTTTGTTACCTATTTTATCGGAAGCGCTCTGCTTGCCTTTCCAGTCTTACTCTATCCCCATATAGAGTTGTTCCGCTATTTAACCTTACGATTTGGAATAGAGATGGCTGCGGATCCTGCTGTTGTTTTGCAAGCTAGTTTAGTAGCGATTGCCATAGCAGTCTTCTTCCTAGGCAACAGCCTTCTCATTTTCAAGAAAAAAGATCTCTAAAACCAAACAATCAGCTAATCTTCTGACTAGCTGATTCTTTTTTATAAAGCCACAATCAATTCAAACCAATCTCCCTCTGCTTGAATGGTCAAATCACCACCCAAGATTTCGACCAGCTGCTGGGTGATATAAAGACCCAGTCCAGAGGATTCCTCACTGCTGGAGAGATTTTCAGAATAGAAGCGATTAGTTAGTTTATCCAAATGCAAAATAGGCTTCTGAACCTTATTTTTGACTTGGAAAATAACCTTTTGCCCTTCATTTTTCAGACTGATGCTGGCTGCTTCTCGACCGTGTTTGAGGACATTGCTGAGCATGTTCTGGATGATTCGATCAAAGATATCACTGTCCGTTTCCAGAAGCAGATTTTCAGACAGATCCACATCTAAATCAATCCCTGCTCGCTGAAAGGCATCATAGTAGGCAAAGAGTTGCTGGGTGACCAGCTGAAATAGATCTACTCGCTGCAACTTCGGTCGAATGGCTCCTTCCATCAAGCGACGGTATTCCATCAGAGCCTCCAAGCGTCTGGATACCATACCCAGATTATCCGCAATCTTTTGCAGCTGTTGATCCATCTGCTCCTTATCAGCGTCTTTGAGTAGCTGTTGGGTATATCCACTAGCAATGGTCAGTGGCGTTCGAATATCGTGGGCAATATTGCTGATGGCCATGTCCAAGGTTTTCTTTTCCTGCTGGGTCACAAAGGACATCTTATCCATTTCCTGAAAAAGCTGCTCCACCTCGTCAGTCAGAGCCACTAGGCTCGGAGATTGATCTCTCAAAGTCAGCCGAATCTGACTCCCTGTACGACGTTTGTCACGGATCTGGCTGGTCAGACTACGAATCGTCAGATGATAGCGAACCAGCATGATTGACAAGAAGAGTATGAGCACAAAGGCTATAATCAACCACATAGCTAATCCTCCTTGAGCCGCACGCCCAGACCCCAAATGGTCTCGATATAGTCTGTCGAACTATCCAACTGGGCTAATTTCTTACGGAGGTTACTGAGATGGGCATTGAGCGTATTATCGCCTGGCAGATAGGTCTCCTCCCAGACCGACTCATACAGCTCCTCCTTAGTAAAAATCTTTTTAGGATGAGCCAGCAAGGTCTGGAAGATCTGAAATTCCTTTTTCCCTAGCCGCATGGACTGGTCACCAGAAGCAATTTCAAAGGTATCTGGCAGGAGGCGGATGTTTTTGATCAAGGTCTCCCCAGCAGGCTTGGACTGAGACTTCTGACTACCTCGTAGTTGGACAGTGACACGCGCCGCCACTTCGTCTAGATTAAAAGGCTTGACAATATAATCATTGGCACCGTCCAGCAGATACTGGCTCACGAGACTCTTTTCGCCCAGGGCGGTCAGCATGACTACTGGCACCTGACTGGTCTTGCGAATTTCCCTCAGCACCTCGTCGCCATTTTTTCCCGGCAGCATAATATCCAGCAGGACTAGATGAATCTCTTCTTCCGCAAAAATCCGCAGTCCCTCGGTCCCAGAATAAGCTGAAAACACGACATGCTCCTGCGTAAAGAGATTTTCCAAAATCTCATGAATATCATTGTTGTCTTCAATTAATAAAAGATTGGCCATCATCATTCTCCAATAGCTTGATAAAACTAGTGTAGCAAGGATGAGCCAGCAAGTCAATCAAATATAAACGATGCAAAAGAAAGAGAGTGGGACAGAAATCGGTAATTGGTTAGAATTCGATTTCGTCGTCCCACCTCCGCACAGTTGAGTAGGGCCGTAAAAGCTGATGAAATCAGCGTAGTAGAGCCCACTCAACCACTGCGTCTTGCTCGACAATCCAAAGACAATTGAGAGGCTAGGACTTTTGTCCCAGCCTCCTTGATGTTATTTGACAGATGCTCCGTTAGTAGCGATAACTTCCTTGTACCAGTCAAAGGATTTCTTCTTGGAGCGTTTGAGTGTTCCCCTGCCTTCATTGTCTCGGTCCACGTAGATAAAGCCATAGCGCTTCTTCATCTCGCCAGTGCCGGCTGATACTAGGTCGATACAGCCCCAGGTCGTGTAGCCCCACAGAACTACACCATCTTCATTGATAGCTTCCCGCATGGCCTTGACATGAGCCGCCAGATAGTCAATCCGATAATCATCAGCCACATAGCCATTTTCATCTGGAGTATCCACTGCACCCAGACCGTTTTCCACGATAAACATAGGCTTTTGATAGCGATCCCAGATGGTATTTAGCGTAATGCGCAAGCCCAGCGGATCAATCTGCCAGCCCCACTCAGAAGCTTCCAAATAAGGGTTCTTGAGAGAAGTAAAGATATTACCCTCCGTCAGTTCATTGACCTTAGGGTCACCCGAAGCCACCCGGCTAGAGTAATATGAGAAGGAAATGAAGTCCACCGTATGCTCCTTGAGCAGCTGCAGGTCTTCTTCTGTCATTTCGACAGTGATACCTTCGCGCTCCCAAGCTTTCTTAGCATAGTTAGGATATTCGCCACGCGCCTGCACGTCGATGAAGAAATAGTTTTTCCTGTCTTCCTCCATACCAACCCACACATCGCGTGGATGACAGGTGTTAGGATAATTTTGCCCCGCCGCCAGCATACAGCCAACCTTATTTTCCGGATCAATCTCATGAGCCAGTTTGGTGGCAATGGCTGACGCGACCAGCTCATGATGGGCCGCTTGGTATTTAACCTGCTCCTCATTTTCGCCTTCTTCAAAGCAGAGCCCCGCCCCCATAAATGGTGCATGGAGGATCATGTTAATTTCATTGAAGGTCAGCCAGTACTTGACTAAGCCCTTGTAGCGGGTAAAGAGAGTGCGGCAGAGACGTTCGTAAAATTCTAGCATCTTACGGCTCCGCCAACCACCATATTGCTCAATTAAGTGCATGGGACAGTCAAAGTGAGTAATAGTCACCAAGGGCTCAATGCCGTACTTATGGCATTCCTTAAAGAGGTCTTCGTAAAATTTCAGGCCAGCTTCATTAGGCTCCAGCTCATCCCCCTTAGGAAAAATGCGGCTCCAAGCAACGGACAGCCGATAGCTCTTAAAACCCATCTCACCAAAGAGGGCAATGTCCTCCTTAAAGCGATGGTACATATCAATAGCTTCCTTGGCTGGGTAGAAATAGCCTTCCTCAAAGTCAAACATCTTTTTCTTACCTGTGATGATAGCCAAACGATCCTCACCAATCGGCACCACATCTACATTAGCCAGCCCGCGACCATCCGCATCATAAGCGCCCTCACACTGGTTGGCAGCTGTCGCTCCGCCCCACAAGAAACCATCCGGAAAAGTCAGTTTTTTAGTCATAATTCTACCCGCTTTCTTATTTGCTTGTTTATTTACTTATATTATAGCTCATTCTGTAAACCTTTTCTTATGAAAAACTGTGAAATACTGATACTATTCTACTATTTCATTTAATCCGACAGATTTTCAGAGTCTGGTGCTTTAAAAAAATCATCTTTTAAGAAAAAGGCAATTAGCCTCTCCTGAAACAAAAAAGAAGACTGAAAACCAGTCTCCTCTTATTCCTCTTAAATCAAAGCCGTGATAGCCGTCACTAGTCCAAAAATGATTCCCGGTGCATTTGCTGCTGCAAGCGGAATATCTCTTTCTTTTTTGAACAAGCCGTAGTAGACCCAAAGGCTACAGTTGATTGCTGCGACGAGCGGTTGGATAAAATTCCCTTTTTGTCCCGCTAGGTTGTTCATGATTTGTGGAAAATAGGACACATACATCATTACGGACATAAAGGTTGCAACCCATCCTAAAATTTTCATTTGTTTTTCAGACATTTTTAATACCTCTTTCATTTTTCGGTTATATTTTATAATGATAGTCCAAAACAATCAAGCCCTTTTATCCCTTTGTTATGAAGATGTAAACTATCACAATCTTGTGATAAGTAAGAGGACAAAGAAAAAGACCGGATTGCTCCGATCTTTTCAAGTTCTGCTCTAAGAAAATCAAAGAATAAAATCTACAAAGTTTACATTTGATTTTCGATAAGAGGAATTATTTGATTGCGCGTGATTGCAATCCTTCTTCTTCCAAGAAGAGGCGGAATGGTACGAGTTCTTCTGCTTCGTATTTTTCCTTGAAGGCTTTGATTGCTTCTTCTGAGTGAAGTTTTGGATCGAGTTCAAGTACTTCTACTGGAAGTGGACGGTGTTGCGTAATACGAGCATCGATGACAACAGTTTTACCTTCCTTGTTGAGCTTCACAGCTTCGGCAACAACTGCATCGATGTCTTCGATACGGTCAACTGTAAATCCAACAGCACCTTGCGCTTCAGCGATTTTCGCATAGTCAGCATTAGGGAAGTCACAACCAAACAAGTGTTTGTTTGTGTCTTCGTATTTGTCCTTGATGAAGGCATATTTACCATTTGAGAAGACAACGTTGATAACTGGAAGGTCGTATTGAACGTTTGTGATAACGTCTGGGTAGCACATGTTGAATGCACCGTCACCCATGATGTTCCATACTTGGCGATCTGGATTGTCTTTCTTAGCAGCGATACCACCAGGAAGGGCAATACCCATTGTCGCAAAGAGTGGAGATGTACGCCACATGTTCTTAGGTGTCATGTGAAGGTGACGAGTAGATGTTTGAGTAGTGTCACCTACGTCGATTGAATAGATAGCGTCTTGATCAGCATGTTTGTTGATTGCATTGTAAACTTGATACAATTGCAATTCACCCTCAGTTTTACCTTCGAGTTTGTTCATGTAATCACGCCAGTTTTGGTTATTCTTAACGTTTGCACGCCACCATGGAGTAGATTCAACTGGATTCACTTTGTCAAGGATTGCTTTCGCTGCTTGACCTGCATCACCAAGGATTGAAGCGTCAAGGGCGTGACGTTTACCAAGTTTGTAAGGGTCAATATCCACTTGGATGAATTTTTCAGTGTTCTTGAATGCTTCGTAAACTTCAGCAAATGGGAAGTTTGAACCAAGGAAAAGAACTGTGTCTGCTTCAAAGACCACTTCGTTGGCTGGCTTCCAACCAACACGGTAAGCAGAACCTGTCAAACCTTCGTAGTTCCATTCGAAAGCTTCGAAGTTTTTACCAGTTGTGATGATTGGTGCTTTGATTTTACGTGACAATTCAGTAATCACTTCACCAGCTTTCACACCACCGTAACCAGCGTAGATAACTGGACGTTCAGCATTGTTCAAGATTTCAACTGCTTTGTCGATTTCAACTTCGTTCAAAGCAGGAGCGATGAATGAACGTTCGTATGAACCTGAACCGTAGTATGAGTTTTCATCGATTTCTTGGAAACCGAAGTTTACTGGGATTTCAACAACAGCTGGACCTTTTTTAGAAACTGCAGCACGGCAAGCTTCGTCAATTACTTTTGGTAATTGCTCAGCGTAAGCGACACGTTTGTTGTAAACAGCGATACCGTTATACATTGGGTTTTGGTTCAATTCTTGGAAGGCATCCATGTTGAGTTCGTTAACTGGACGTGATCCAAGGATAGCAAGGAATGGAGTGTTATCCATAGCTGCATCGTAAACACCATTAATCAAGTGAGTCGCACCTGGACCACCTGAACCTACTGCAACCCCGATTGAGCCGCCGAATTTAGCTTGCATCACCGCTGCAAGAGCACCTGTTTCTTCGTGGCGAACTTGCAAGAAGCGGATATCTTTGTCTTCAGCCAAGGCGTCCATCAATGAGCTGAGTGTTCCTGATGGGATACCGTAGATTGTGTCTACGCCCCATGTTTTCAATACGTTGAGCATTGCTGCAGATGCAGTAATTTTCCCTTGAGTCATAATAACTCTCCTTCAAAATTAAATTATTTATCGAAAACTTTCAGATAATATGATGAAAACGTTTCAATAAACTTACTCTACAAATTTATCACTTTTTCCATCGCTTGTATAAGAATATGCTCAGGAACGCTTTAGAACTATTACATAACAATTATGAGATTTTTCTGACTTTTGAAATGTATATTATAATAGATTTCAGAAAAGGTGAAAGTGACTCTCGCTGACCTTTGAAACTGTGAAAAATTTTAATTCAAAGCAAATTAGAAATTTAAGGGCTAAACATACTATAATATTGCTAGGTAAACGAAAATATTACCAAACAGTGGGTGAAAAGACGATCAGAGAAGCCAGTCCCAACGACCTAGATGAATTACTCCATTTATACCTCTCCTTGCACGAGACGGCCATTCCAGAAAAAGCCCAACCTTACAAAAAGTCTGGCAGCGGATGGTAGAAGATCCAGACCACCATATCATTATCAAAGTGCTTGACGGAAGGATTGTTTCTTCTTGTATTTGTGTCGTCATTCCCAATCTCACGAGAGGGCTACGCCCCTACGCCTTAATCGAAAATGTCGTCACCCATCAGGATTTTAGAGGCAAGGGCTATGCTAGTGAATGCCTTGATTTTGCTAAGAAATTAGCGACCGAAACCAATCGCTACAAAATGATGCTGCTGACGGGCTCCCAGAAAGAAAGCACCTGGAATTTTTATAAGCGGGCAGGTTACAATCATCATGATAAAATGGCCTTTATCCAGTGGCTAGACTAAAGCAAGCAAAAATCTTTAATAAATATAGAATAGATAAAGTCGAAATCAACCTCTGCTTCCAATTGTCGAAGAAAGTGATCTTTGGGAACCAATTCGTCTATCGTATAGAAGCCATATTGGCAGCGATTATAATCTGGTTTTTCTTTGTGAAACATAGCGAGCACCTCATAACTTTTCTTATCATTATTATACGACTTTACAAAAAAGTCCTTAGAAACTTCTGTTCTGAGGATTTTGTCTTCAATCTGAAGCCAGCGTTTTACTACGCTGGCTTTTGCAATACTGATATTGCTTATTTCAACTATCATTTTTTTATTTGTAATCATTCTAAAATGTGATATAATAAGGGTGAATTGGAAATAGGTAAACTATTTTCATCATTCTTTCAAAAAATATTCTATTAAGAAATATGTAAAGACAGATTAGAAAGTGGGAAATCACTATGTCCTCTTATAAAAAAGTCTCTCTTTCTGAGATCAATCAATCTATTGAGACTCCAAATAACAATCATTTTTGGCAAAATCTAAAAGCATTCTTAGGACCTGGTGCACTTGTGGCAGTTGGCTACATGGATCCTGGAAATTGGATCACCAGTGTGGTTGGTGGCGCCTCCTACAAGTACAGCCTTTTATTTGTTATTTTAATTTCATCCATCATTGCTATGCAGCTACAACAGATGGCTGGGAAGCTCGGTATCGTGACTAGGATGGACCTAGCGCAGGCCACAGCTCATCATGCTCCCAAGTGGCTTCGCTATAGTTTGTGGGTGATTTTAGAATTAGCTTTAATGGCGACAGACTTGGCTGAGGTTCTAGGTTCAGCGATTGCCTTAAATCTTTTGTTTAAAATACCGATTATGATTGCTATCCTCTTAACCGTTTTAGATGTGTTTCTTTTGTTGTTGTTGATGAAATTTGGTTTCAAAAAAATTGAAGCTATTGTTACGACCCTTATTTTAACCATATTAGCCATCTTTACCTATCTTGTGGCCTTATCCAATCCAAGTATCCAGGGGATCATTGGTGGTTATTTGCCAACTTCAACTTTATTTGAAACACCGTTACCGGGTCATGAAAGTCAATTGACCTTGGCTCTAGGGATTGTGGGAGCGACAGTCATGCCCCATAATCTCTATCTCCATTCCTCTCTATCCCAAACAAGGAAAATCAATCACAAAGATAAGAAGGATATTCGAAAAGCAGTTCGCTTTATGACCTGGGATTCAAATCTTCAGTTGTCTCTAGCCTTCATTGTCAATTCCTTGCTTCTTATTTTAGGTGCCTCCCTCTTTTTTGGTCATGCATCTGAAATTTCAGCTTTCTCCCAAATGTACAATGCCTTACAGGATTCGACAATAGCAGGAGCGATAGCCAGTTCAACTCTGTCCACTTTATTTGCTCTAGCCCTCTTAGCAAGTGGTCAAAATTCGACCATTACAGGCACTTTGACAGGACAGATTGTCATGGAAGGTTTCTTACATCTAAGATTACCTCAGTGGCTTATCCGTATCGGTACCCGTATTTTTGCCTTGCTACCTGTGATTATAGTCGCCGTTTTATTTGGGTATCAAGAAAAAACCCTGGATCAGTTATTGGTCTATTCACAGGTCTTTCTTTCAATCGCTCTTCCGTTTTCAATTTTCCCTTTGATTTATCTTACCTCTAAGAAGTCACTGATGGGAGAATTTACTAATGCCAAGTGGAACACAATCCTAGGTTATGCAATTTCAATTATCTTAACCATTCTTAATATCAAGCTTCTTTTCGATATTTTTTAAGAGTGGTTTTGAAGTCAAGTCTCGGCATCGGCGTGAAGATTGGTAAAGAGAAAGTAGTCGTAGTTGATTCATAAAAAGAAACAAAAAAGAACAGTTGAAACTGTTCTTTCAGATTGAAGACAAAGCCCTTAGCAACTTCTGTTCTAAGAACTTTGTCTTCAGTCTGAAACGAGTGTGATTCTGTTATCACACTCGTTTTGAAATTTCAGTTTTAAGTGCTTGATTAAGCTGGCCAAGAAAAATATTTTCTCAAAGATAAGGCTGCAGAGCCTTTGACAGCGTCGCATAGCCAGCAATAGTCAAGTGCAAGCCATCCGTAGTAAAGTCCTCCCGCAGCTGACCGCCCTCATCCAAGAAATTGTCATAAAGGTCGATAAAATGGACATTGGTATAGATGCTTGCTAGGTCTTGGTAGGCACGATTAAGGGCTTGGATTTTCTCGTTCGTTCGGATATAAACTGTTCCTTTGTACTGCTCCTGCTCATTCACAGGCAGGACGGACAGCAACTGGATCTGAGCCAGAGGATAGTCGCGGGAAATTTCCTGAATAACCGCTTCCAGATTGGCCAGCGTTTCAGCCTGAGCCATCTCCTTGCCAATGTCGTTGGTTCCAATCAGGAGAAAGACCTTGTCCAGAGCCTGTCCAAAGAGATGGGCATCCAAGTTCTCTAAAAGCAAATCAGTCTTGTAGCCACGAATACCACGATTGACTAAGGTTTTAGGACTTTTCAATAGCTCATGCAACGGGAAATATTCCACAATCGAATCACCGATAAAAATAATCGCTGGCTCCTTTACCGTAAGCTGATTCAGATCCCGATAATTTTTCTGGATCTTTGCCTGCTCATTCAAAAGCCACTGTTCTAATAATTGAACTGCCATTTAGACTCCTTTCTCTAAGTATTGCTCAATCACCTGTAAAACGCCGGACTCTGCATTGGCTGGTGCCAAGCGACTGGCAATGCGCTTAATCTTCTCGTCCCCATTTTCCATAGCATAGGAAAAATCCGCTAGTTCCAGCATTTCCAAGTCATTTTCGCTGTCGCCAAAAGCCATGATTTCCTTACTTTTAATTTGCCACCGATCCATGAGCTGACGAAGTCCCCAGGCCTTGTGAAGACCTTCTTGGATAATGTCAATCGCGCCATAGCCGCTGGTCACGGCACTCAATCTTCCAGCAAATGCTATATTGATCTGCCGCGTAATCTCTGCCGCTTGCGCTTCATCTACCATAACACTCATCTTTAGCACTTCTTCAAACGGATGATTTTGCAGATTGGGTACGAAATTCATTCGTTTGTAAAAATGGGCCGCCATTTCCTCTGTCATAATCTTGCTAATCATCGGAAAATCAGTGCCTTCCTGAACAAAGCCACCTTTAGTGGAAGTAACCACTAGATGCACCTCTCGCTCTTGACCCTGAAAATAAGCCAGCGTATCCGCAATCAAATCAGACTGCCAGAAAGTGCCCAGCAACATTTCATTCTTTTCAAAGATTCTAGCGCCGTTGGCGACGATCAGGGTCATACGCTCTGTCAAATCGTCCAACAATAAACGCATTCGTTGGATTTCATTGCCCGTCGCAATGACAAACTTGATGTTCCGCTCCTCCAGCTGGTCTAAAACTGCTGTCAAACGTGGCAAATCCAGCTCTCCTCGCGGATCCAAAAGGGTACCGTCCATATCCGTAGCGATCATTTTAATCGGCATCTTCCCACCTCATTTCTATAGTCTCAGATACTTATTTTTCACTTTATTCCATAAATATTTGAGATAAGCTTTCCCTTTTAACTTTTCGACTAATGATTTTTCAAAATCTTTTACTTGGGCATCAACTTGACTTTTAACGCTTTTCCCCGCAATTGCATAGCAACTTCTAGCCGTATGGTAACCAGCCGATCCTCGATTATTCTGAGGGGCTTTGAAAGCTTGCCCGCCATTCCGAATCGCCAGCCTGCGAAACTGGGGATCCCACTGGGCTGGACTTTTGACATCGTAGTAATAATGGGAACTATGATTGAACAGCGAGGGTTTCTCTCCGTAATTAAAACTAGCTCCATTGACTAGCCCATTTTTACTGCTCTTTTCTGGATCTAGGATATTGAGAAACTGCCCTTCCCTATCCAGAATAAACTCGGTATGGAAACGATGGAGAATCTTGATATTGGCCTGATAGGGCTGATGGTCTGGGTAGGTCACCTTGCCCTTATTGACAAAGGCTTTATTGTGCAGCCGCGAAGGTTCCCAGAGCTGGCAGTCTAGGTCAGGATGCGCCTGAAAATAGGCTAGGAGAGCCTGGCCGTCTGTCATCCCCGGCTTACGAAAATGCTGTCTAACCCACTGAGCCTGCTGACTGGAAATGACGTAGCGAAACTGGTGCAACTGACCTTTTAACCTTTGATTGCCACTGTCTGAAATAAAGTCTGTCGGGGAAAAAGCCTGTCGAATCGTTTGAGAAAACTGGCGCCAAAAGAGAGCGTGTGGCGATAAGTTCGGATGCATACGTGAGAGCAAGCGGGTGATCTCTGCTGCTTCCCCGCTCAATTCATCAGGCATGTCTATATACAACATAGCTAGCTTCAACAACTGCTCAGCTTGCTGGGGATGGGCTGCTCGGCATTCAAAAGACCACAGTTTCTGAAAGAGCGGACTGCCAAATATAAGGGCCTCCTCAAAAAGACCTTGGCGAGCTGATTCATGTGACAATGACGCCATTTCTGCTAGAAAAACTTTATCAAGAGCAGATTGAGACCAGCCTAGCACTTGTAACTCTGTATAGTATTGCTTGATTTCCACTTCCATCATCATCCACATCCATCATATGAAATTTCTTCAGCACCGTTCTGGGCTTCGCTAGCAGGCTTATGCAGCCTTCGATACCTCTCCTATTTATCTCTAAATATGCCAAAATTTCATGTAAAAGTCAACGTACAAAGGAACTTTCGGCCTCAAATTGTATTCTTTCAGCATTTTTTGCTATACTAGTCTTAGGAAAACAACGAGGACAAAAGATGACGCCAAATAAAGAAGACTATTTAAAATGTATTTACGAGATTGGCACGCGCCAGGGAAAAATCACCAATAAAGAAATCGCCCAGCACATGCAGGTTTCTCCGCCAGCCGTGACGGAGATGATGAAGAAAATGCTGGCTGAAGAACTCCTAATCAAGGACAAAAAGGCGGGCTATCTGCTAACCGACCTAGGCCTGCAGCTGGTCTCTGACCTCTACCGCAAGCACCGATTGATTGAGGTCTTCTTGGTCCAAAAGCTGGGCTACACCACGGACGAAATCCATCAGGAAGCCGAAATTCTAGAACATACCGTTTCTGAACGCTTTGTCGCAGGCTTGGAAAAAATGCTGGATTTCCCTGAGACCTGCCCTCATGGTGGCACAATCCCAGCCAAACACCAGCTGCTGAAAGAAAAATACCATCAAACTTTGGCCTCCGCTCAAGAGCCCGGTAACTACCTCATCCGCCGTGTCCACGACGATTTTGAGCTTTTGGCTTATCTGGAAAAGCACAATCTGAACATAAACCAAGAAATCAATTTCCTCCAGTATGACGACTACAGCCAGCTCTATCAACTAGAAGTGGACGGCCGAGCAATCCAGGTTAGCCCTATGATTGCCCAGCAGATTTATGTAGAAAAACTATAAACAGAACCCAGTTCAGACTTTTTAGTCTAAACTGGTTTTTTATTGACAAAAATAAGATGTCGGAATATAATAAGTATACTTATAAAACATCTAGAGGGAAAGCTAATGGAAACATCGCAGTTTAACTCCATCTACAAAGATGAATATAAAAAATCAACCGGTCTGCTCTTTATCCGCACCTACCACAAGTGGCATGGGCTGATTAAAAATGAGCTGAAAACCATTGATTTGACCCATCCCCAGTTTGTCGTTCTGACCTCTCTTGCAGCGCTTCTGCGCCAGCAAGAATGGGTGAGTCAGACCGATATTGCCCGATTTTCTGACATGGATGTTATGACCGTATCCCAAATCATCCGCCTCTTGGTCAAGAAAGGTTTGATAATGCGGGAAGTCCATCCCAAGGACAGCCGCGCCAACATCATACTTCTAACGGATACAGGGCTGCAAAAGGTCAACCAAGCCCTTCCTCTAGTAGAAAGCATTGATCAGGCATTCTTTGGAAAATTAGAAGATAAAACAGAAGTATTCAATCAACTCTTAATGAAACTGGAGGCAGAAAATGACTAGATTTTGGATTGGTGTCGTATCAAAAGAACACGTCCTAAGAGGTGTAGAGGGAGGCTTTTGCCAAGTCTGCCATGGAAAGAAAGCACCGCTGAACCGAATGAAAAAAGGAGATTACCTTTTGTACTACAGCCCCAAGTATCAGCTGAATGGTCAGGAAAAATTGCAGGCCTTTACAGCAGTTGGCAAGATTCTAGATGATACAGCTTATCAAGTAGAGATGTTCGAAGGCTTTGTACCATTTCGGCGAAATGTCAGCTACTACCACCCTGTCAAAGACTGCCCCATTGAGAAAGTACGGCCACATCCCGAATGGCGTCAATATGCTTCTCAACTACGTTATGGACATTTTGAAGTTTCGAAAGAATTTTTTCTCTATATCTTTGAACAGATGAAGGAAGAATAGGAGGCTGGGACATCCCGACCTCCTATTTTTTCATATCCGATGTCATAATGCTCTATAACTGTTTTAGCAGGAATTATGGGGTCTTTTCAATGAAAAAATCTTATCTACCTTACTGAAAAGTATAAATTAAATCAATAGAAAGATGTATAGAAAATAACCAAATCACATCACAAACCTCCTAGAAAGACCTGGGCTTTTCTGATCAAAATAATACTCTAGACACTTCCACTTCATCACGTTTTTTAAAAGAAAGAAAAGATCCTATTTACCCCCCTTGCAAACCTTTTCACTTTTTGCTAGAATGATGTCAAAAAATTAAGAAGGACAAATTATGCCACAAAATCTCTTTAAAGAATTGGCTCAACTGGAGCAAGTGGAAGCTCTGGCTCTAGGAGGCTCACGGGCCGGCCAACATTTTGACCAAGACTCAGACTATGATGTCTATGTCTACCTGAGTGCTCCTCTCGCGCCAGTCATCCGCCAAGAAATCCTCAGCAAGTACTGCTCCTATATGGAAATCGGCAATCAATTTTGGGAATTGGAGGATGACTGCGTCCTCAATAATGGTATCGAGATTGAACTGATTTACCGCTCGCTGAACGACTTTGACCAAGACTTACAGACAGTCGTTTTAGAGCACCAAGCCCAAAATTCTTACACTACCTGTATGTGGTACAATCTGATCCACAGCAAGATTCTCTACGATCGAGACGGCCGCTATGCTGCCCTCCAGAGCAAGTACAGTCTGCCCTATCCGGCTGAGCTGAAAGAGAATATCATCAGCAAGCAGCTCCTGCTTCTCGACCAAGCTATGCCAGCTTTTTCAAGACAGATCAAAAAGGCCCTCAAGCGCCAAGACCTGCTCAGCATCAATCACCGCAGTAGCGAGTTTTTCGCCTCCTACTTTGATGCCCTCTTTGCCCTCAATGAGCAGCTCCATCCAGGCGAAAAGCGCATGCTCCAGTATGCCAAAGAAAATTGCTCCCGCCTGCCACAGGATTTTGAAGCAAATATCCAAGACTACTTCCAACATCTCTACCAGCCAGACCAGCAACAGAAAGCGGTCCTAGCCTTGGATAGCCTCCTAGACAACCTTAAGCACTTGATTGAAGCAGCCATCTAGATTTTCAACAGATAAAAAGCTCATGAAGCCGGTTTTTCAGCAGGCTCATGAGCTTTTTACTATTTTCGACAAGCAAGTTGAGGCTTATTTGTTAAAGATTGACTGCCTGAAGTCGTCTGTCTCACGAAGATAGGCGTTGTAAATCTTCTTCTTGAGCAGGTTGACCCAGCTAGCTTCAACACGATTTGTCGCATTGGTAATGTTGCGAACATCCTCTGCGACTGCTTCGTCCATTAGCTTCTGCATCTCTGCATAAGAACGAATGGTTACTTGCTTGGTACTGTTAGGATTTCTGAGTTCGTACTCGATGGTGATTGGTTTGAGCTTGGTTAGCTGGTCAATCCGCTCTTGGTACATAGCCTTCTTGAAGGCTGCCCATGAAGCATATTCACCCTTGAATACATTTTCCAAGACCTTCTGGTCGGTCACCAGACCAACATCTCTCCTGAACCAGCCATCCCAAGTTGTCTTACCTTCTGCAGCAGCCTCTTCGGAGAATTTCCCTGAGACATAAGGGACGAATCCTTCATGGTAGCCCTTGGCTGCCAGCAATTCATAGGCTGTGCGACGGAACATGACATCACCCGGCGCCCCATTTGGATTGCTCAAGGCTGAGTAGATTGGCGAGAAGAGGCTGAGACTGAGGTAGCCATTACGCGGATACTGTCCGCTATCCTTATTCTCCCGACGGGTGATGACATCATTGTCAATCAGAGATTCAAAGCTGGTTAGTCGCTTGATTTCCTCAGCAGTAAAGCTGCGGGTCTGGTTACCAGCATGAGTCTCCTTACCATACTTATCTGTAACATAGTAATTCTCCATCTTCCTGAACCACTGAAGCTTAGCGTCATCGCTCTGCTTCAGCATAGAGGTACCTTCTAGGTAATCTAGGGTGTAGATCATGTCAAACATACCATGGACATAGTGCTGCAGGTCTTCTGCATTTTGAACACGTTCCTTGAAGTTATAGGTATGCATCCGTGTCTTAGAGTCCTTGTCTGTCTTGAAGAGGGTATTGAGGGTAATGGTAGGCTCATTTGGACTTGGTGTGGACTGCAAGAGACCACGCGCATAAAGCTCAGCCCCTAGTCCCTCGCGGCGACCATAACCTTCAAAGTAGATCGAACCATCAGAGTTATGCGTCATCTCATGGGTGTAGACAGAGTTCCCATAGTCTTCTAACAAACGAGCAGCATCAAAGTGGGTGACACTTCCCGTAGCATAGGCATTGTATCCCTTACTTGGATACCACTTGCCGGCTGGTCCAAAGAATTCCTGCATAGCTAGTGATTTCTTGTCATTAGCTGAAGCCCAATATCTTTTACCATCCTTGTCAACCAATGAGAATCCATCGTAAACCAGAACAGAACGGAAGAGCTTGTCCTTGCTTTCATCGCTTAGAATCTTATACCAGAAGTCATAGTGGTCACGCTGGTATTCAGCTGTTTTTCTCACTCGGTCTTCGACATATTCAGCTAGCTCTGCATCTGTCCGAACCCTGCCATTGGCATCAAGGCGATAGCGATCATAAGCCCCCATAGAGATGGTAGACATATTGGAGATAGCATAGACGCCCTTCTCAGTCATGGTCAAGAGCGGCAGAAGCATGCCCTTGTGTTCCCAGTTATCTGCAGTAATCTTGTCGTAAACGCCGACAGAATACTTGCTCTTGGCCTTAGCTGCATCCTGAAGCTGTCTAGCTTCTGGCACATCCGACTTGGCCTCAACGATGTAGGCTTTTGTATTGGTCTTGAGCCATTCGTTATTGGTCTTGTCTGGAAGGAAGAGCTGGCGATAGCTTTCCAGATAGTTGAAGAGGCCGCGCTTACCAGTCGCTTCAGAGAGCGAGTTATCGTAGGCTAGATGGTTATTCTTGGCCTTGAGATTTTCAAAACCAGACTGACCAAGTGCAATGATGGTGTCTAGCGTTGAAGCATTATGTTTCCCAAAGAAGTCAAACTTATAGGCCGACAAATCCTTGACATTGCTCTTGTCATAGTTGATATTATACCAACGGTTGAGATAGGTCAGACCCAGCAGGAAGGCTTCCTTATTGACTGTACTCTTCTGAGCTACATAGTCAGCCACGACATCGCCTTCAGTATTGATGGACTTGTCCATAGCCAGAACCTTGCGCAACTCTTCTGCCAACTTGATCTTGACTTGGTCAAAGGCTGTATCCAGATAGAGCTCATCCAGAGAAGCATCCGCATTCACGCCTAAGACCGTTCGCATGGCTGGTGAGTCAAGGACAACCTTGTTCAACTCTGGCAGCACTTGGTTAAGAACCCTGCTATAGTCTGATAGGAAGGTTTCTGGTGTATAAAGGAGGTCTAAGCCATTCACAGTGTACTCTGCGATAGCTTGATGTTTGAAGTCTCCCTTATAGGTCAGATTTAGATAATCAACCGTCTTGTCCTCAAAGTGCAGCATCAGGCGGTTAATCGCAGTCTTGTTGCTATGGATATCGGTGATCATCTGGTCGCTCTTCATCGGAACCACATCCAGCAAGTACTCTCTAGTGAGCTTGTGATGATCTGGAAGTTTATTTCCATAGGCAACGATGGTTTCCTTATTGTAGAATGGCAGGAGTTTTTCCATATTGGCATAGGCTATCAGACGGTCTTCACGAGCATTCTTTTCCTTGCTGTAGTCAACAGTGTGGAGATTGAGATTGCTGTCTTCTAGCGTGGTCGTGATGTCTAGTCTCGCTAGTTTCTCTTCGGCCTCGTCCAAAGTCAGAGTAGAAGTGACAAACTGATCATTGCCTAGAGTTTCGTTTCCTTCAACGGCATAGGCTTCTTTGATGCGATCATTCTTGTAGTCTTGGTCGCCAGAAATGCTGTAAACATTGGTACCGCTGACATTGCTGATAACATTATCAATCAAGCCATTGAAGTAATTGGAGCCGACTACTCCCCCGATTTGACCGTTCTTCGTAGAATTTTGGATCTTTCCAGTCACATAAGAACGGCTGATGCGGGCATTGTCTTCCAAGCGACCAACCAGACCTCCGAAGCGCTGTTCGTTTGTTCGAGCACCTGCTAGAATGATCACATCCGCCATGCTCTGACTGAGCAAGGAATTTCCTCCCTTGAGGTTGGCAACCAAACCGCCGACATTATAAGCCTTGTACTGCTTGTCATTGGCTTGGATAGTTCCCGTAAAGGAGCTGTTGGTGATTTGGCTATTGCTCGCGACAACGACCAAACCAGCTACCTGGGAAGCATTGCCGACTACCGACACTCTACCTTGGGCAGAAACATCCGTGATTCGCGCATTATCTGCACTACGAGCCAATGCAGCAGAGTCATAGGTTCCGACAATATTAACCTCTTTCAGGTCCAGATTAGAAATAGAAGAACCGCTCTTGAGGTTTTCAAACAAAGGCTTGGCTAGATTATAAATCGCATACTGCTTGCCATTGTGATTGCCAGTCAGACTGCCTGTGAAGTTTCCTCGGAGATAGACATAATCCGCAGGTGCCAGGCTTACCTCACTCGCATCCAAATCGGCTCCTAGAACAAAGTTGCCAGCCATATTTTTCTTCATGGCGTCTACCAAACCAGCAAAGCTCGTGTAGACATTTTGCTGACTAGGCACTGCCCTGCTGATATAGAAGTCATAGCCAGACTTGTAGCCTGTTTCGCTCTCTTGCACTAGCTCAGGCAGAGAGACCCTTACCTTATAGACAGCCTTGCCATCCTTCTGGCCTTCTGCCATGCTGTGAACCGGCAGGAGCATGTCCTTGGATTCACTCGATTTGACTTTGACAAAGTAGGTAGACAAGTCCGTAGGTATAGCGGTCATGGAAACGACACGCTTGAACTGGTCCTTTTCTTTTCTGTAAAACTCTGCCGAATCAATATCACGGAAGGAAATCTTCTTGTATTGCAACTCAAAGTTGCGGCTATCTTTTTCAAGGTCAGTCAGGCTGCCAGCATCCAGCTCATAAGTCAGCTTGGTTTTTAGCGTATAGCCTGTATAGTAGTCCAAGTCATCGATTTTCAGACTTCCTGCCACATTGTCAATCGGAAGCGAGCGAACAAGCTGGTCTCCCTTGTACAATTCAGCTATCGCTGAGCGCAAGGATTTTGTCTTGTCTTCCAAGCTGTATTGAACCGTGACCGACTTGTCCTCTGGATTTTCTGTTAGACTTAAGATCGAAACTGTCGGCTTAACCTTAGGCACACCATTTAGAGCTGTCTTGCTTGATGTCAGGCTGGCAAAAGCTTGATTTACCTGCACTTGTGTGGCAGTTTTATTGTTTAGAACTCTTTCTGCCTTGGTCAATTCGTTCGTATAAGCTGCTTTCTTATCTGCATCAGCATTCTTGTATTGGACGGTCGTCTGCACAGTTCTCCCCAAATCATGTTCATTCCGCAAACGCGTTTTGTCCACTTCAAGCCCCTGTAACTGAGCCTTGGCTTGATTGATTTGAGCCACCAGCTGGTCGACTTCCGCTTGACTGGCTTGTGATTGACTCAGAAGCGCTTGACCTGCCACCAAAGCGGTATCATAGGCTGCTTGGTGACTTTGACTATCGTTGAAATAACGAGCCTGAGCCTTGATTTGCTCTGCTTCTGTCAGTAGATTGTGAAGCGAAATCAAGTCGAACTCTTTCAAGGCTTCCACTTGCGGGGCATCACTTGGTACCCTATGCGGTTTCATTGTGCCGACTTTGACAAGCTGAGCAACTGCTGCCCGCGTTTGCTCATTAGAAAGTTTCTGACGGTCAATTTCCTGGCCATTAGAAGTATAGATACGAGTCTTGATGGTACGTTCGCCCTGCACTCCTGGAGTGACGGTTTGGCGGACACCCTGCACAAGTTCATCCGTTTCTTCCTCTCGCGTGGTGAAATCGATTTTCTCTACGCGCGTTTCATCCGTATAGGTCAGCGGATATTCTGGTAAAGCGGACTCTTGCGGAGCGGTGCTCGGCACCATATAGGACTTGGCCGTACCGACTTTGACAACTTGCGTGACTGGAGCTAAAGTTTCCTCGTTGGACAACTCTTGACGAGCTAGTTCTTGGCCGTTGGAAGTATAAACTCGCGTCTTGATGGTACGTTCGCCCTGTACACCTGGAGTGACGATTTGACGAGCGCCTTGGACAAGTTCATCCGTTTCTTCCTCTCGCGTGGTGAAATCGATTTTCTCTACGCGCGTTTCATCCGTATAGGTCAGTGGATATTCTGGTAAAGCGGGCTCTTGCGGCGCAGTGCTCGGTACCATATAGGACTTGGCGGTGCCGACTTTGACAAGCTGTGTGACTGGAGCTAAAGTTTCCTCGTTGGACAATTCTTGACGAGCTAGTTCTTGGCCGTTGGAGCTGTAAACACGAGTCTTGATGGTGCGCTCGCCTGGCACTCCTGGAGTGACGATTTGACGAGCGCCTTGGACAAGTTCATCCGTCTCTTCCTCTCGAGTGGTGAAATCGATTTTCTCTACTCGCGTTTCATCCTTATAAGTCAGCGGATATTCTGGTAAAGCGGGCTCTTGCGGCGCAGTGCTCGGTACCATATAGGACTTGGCGGTGCCGACTTTGACAAGCTGTGTGACTGGAGCTAACGTTTCCTCGTTGGACAATTCTTGGCGGGCAAGTTCTTGGCCGTTGGAGCTGTAAACACGAGTCTTGATGGTGCGCTCGCCTGTCACTCCTGGAGTGACGATTTGACGAGCGCCTTGGACAAGTTCATCCGTTTCTTCCTCACGTGTGGTGAAATCGATTTTCTCTACTCGCGTTTCATCCGTATAGGTCAGCGGATATTCTGGAAGGGCAGATTCTTGCGGAGCGGTGCTTGGTACCATATAGGACTTGGCCGTACCAATTTTGACAAGCTGCGTTACTGGAGCTAAAGTTTCCTCGTTGAACAACTCTTGACGGGCAAGTTCCTGACCGTTGGAAGTATAAATACGAGTCTTGATGGTACGTTCGCCCTGTACACCTGGAGTGACGATTTGACGAGCGCCTTGGACAAGTTCATCCGTTTCTTCCTCTCGCGTGGTGAAATCGATTTTCTCTACGCGCGTTTCATCCGTATAGGTCAGTGGATATTCTGGTAAAGCGGGCTCTTGCGGCGCAGTGCTCGGTACCATATAGGACTTGGCGGTGCCGACTTTGACAAGCTGTGTGACTGGAGCTAAAGTTTCCTCGTTGGACAATTCTTGACGAGCTAGTTCTTGGCCGTTGGAGCTGTAAACACGAGTCTTGATGGTGCGCTCGCCTGGCACTCCTGGAGTGACGATTTGACGAGCGCCTTGGACAAGTTCATCCGTCTCTTCCTCTCGAGTGGTGAAATCGATTTTCTCTACTCGCGTTTCATCCTTTGGCACCAACTCTAACTCAGGAAGTGCATGGACTGGAGCAGTTTCAGGAACTGTGCCATAATTAGTGAGCTCGGGTAACTCGTGTACGGGAGCGTTANAAACACGAGTCTTGATGGTGCGCTCGCCTGGCACTCCTGGAGTGACGATTTGACGAGCGCCTTGGACAAGTTCATCCGTCTCTTCCTCTCGAGTGGTGAAATCGATTTTCTCTACTCGCGTTTCATCCTTTGCAACCAACTCTAACTCAGGAAGTGCATGGACTGGAGCAGTTTCAGGAACTGTGCCATAATTAGTGAGCTCGGGTAACTCGTGTACGGGAGCGTTAGCAGGGACCGTGCCATAGCCAGACAACTCGGGGACTTCGTGCACGGGAGCTTTATCAGGAACGGTGCCATAATCAGTTAGCTCAGGTTTCTCGTGCACGGGAGCATTAGTGGGAACTGTGCCATAATTAGTGAGTTCGGGAACCTCGTGCACGGGAGCAGTATCGGGAACTGTGCCATAATTAGTGAGCTCGGGTTGCTCGTGCACGGGAGCGCTAGCAGGAACGGTGCCATATCCAGGCAACTCGGGTACCTCATGAACCGGAGCGCTATCTGGGACTGTTCCATAGGCAGTTAACTCAGGGACCTCGTGTACAGGAGCACTGTCAGGGACCGTACCATAACTAGTGAGCTCGGGAACCTCGGGAACTGGAGCGGTATCTGGAACTTTGCCATAACTAGTGAGCTCGGGAACTTTATGGATTGGAGCACTAGCAGGAACGGTGCCATAGCCAGTTAACTCGGGTTTCTCATGGACTGGAGCACTAGCGGGAACAGTGCCATAGTCAGTTAACTCGGGAACTTCATGCACGGGGGCGCTAGCAGGGACTGTGCTATAACTAGTAAGCTCGGGAACCTCGTGCACAGGAGCAGTATCGGGAACCGTGCCATAGCCAGACAAATCTGGTTTCTCATGAACTGGAGCTACATCTGGAACGGTGCCATAACTAGGCAACTCAGGCTTCTCGTGCACGGGAGCAGTGTCGGGAACGGTGCCATAGCCAGTGAACTCGGGAACTTCGTGTACAGGAGCATTATCAGGAACTGTACCATAATCAGTGAACTCGGGGACTTCGTGTACAGGGGCATTAGCAGGAACAGTGCCATAACCAGTTAACTCGGGTTTCTCATGCACAGGAGCGCTATCCGGAACAGTGCCATAACTAGTAAGCTCGGGAACCTCGTGCACAGGAGCGGTATCGGGGACCGTGCCATAGCCAGTTAACTCAGGGACTTCGTGTACAGGAGCAGTATCAGGAACGGCGCCATAATTAGTGAGCTCAGGAACTTTATGGATTGGAGCACTAGCAGGAACGGTGCCATAGCCAGTGAACTCGGGAACTTCGTGTACAGGAGCAGTATCAGGAACGGTGCCATAATTAGTGAGCTCAGGTTTCTCGTGCACGGGAGCGCTAGCTGGAACTGTACCATGGTCAGTTAACTCAGGTTTCTCGTGCACGGGAGCGCTAGCAGGTGCTGTACCATAGTCAGTTAACTCGGGGACTTCGTGCACGGGAGCAGTATCGGGAACGGTGCCATAATTAGTGAGCTCGGGAACTTCGTGCACGGGAGCAGTATCGGGAACGGTGCCATAGCCAGTGAACGCGGGAACCTCGTGCACGGGAGCGCTATCCGGAACTGTACCATAGGTAGCCATCTCGGGAACTTCGTGCACGGGAGCAGTATCGGGAACAGTGCCATACTTAGTGAGCTCAGGAACTTCGTGTACAGGAGCGCTATCCGGAACCGTGCCATAATCAGTTAACTCAGGAACTTCATGAACGGGAGCGCTAGCGGGAACAGTGCCATATCCAGACAACGCTGGAACTTCGTGCACGGGAGCACTAGCAGGGACTGTGCCGTAGTCAGACGACTCGGGTTTCTCGTGCACGGGAGCACTATCTGGGACCGTGCCATAACCAGTTAATTCAGGGACTTCGTGGATGGGAGCGCTAGCTGGAACTGTACCATAATCAGTTAGCTCGGGTTTCTCGTGCACGGGAGCGTTAGCGGGAACCGTGCCATAACTAGTGAGTTCGGGAACTTCATGTACAGGAGCACTAGCGGGAACGGTGCCATAACTAGTGAGCTCTGGAACCTCGTGCACGGGAGCGCTATCCGGAACTGTACCATAGTCAGACAACTCTGGAACCTCTTGTACCGGGGCACTATCAGGGACCGTGCCATAACTAGTGAGCTCTGGAACTTTATGGATTGGAGCTTCTTTAGGAACAGCCTTATTTGCTGCAGTCCCGACTAAAACAACTTCTGAAACAGGCTCAGTGGTTACTTGATCGGAAACCTGCTTGCTCTCTACAACTTTTCCCTCAACACTATAGTGACGTGTTACGATCTTGCGAATCCCTGGAATGCCCGCGCGGATCACTCGAGATTGTCCTTCAGCTAAGTCATCTGAATACTGATACTCCGTTTTATAGGGAATTTCTTGAGTCTGGGTCCTTGCTTGACTTGTAAATTGCAGCTCTGGTCGCTCATGAACAGGTGTTTGACGAGCAAATTGTCCTTCTTTAGCAGCAATCTCCTCCCTTTCCTTCTCGGAGAGATAGTCTCCGCCAGCAGGCTGCGCCTCTTTCGGAGCTTCAATATTCTTAGGGCGACTTGCTAACTCTTTCAACTCCTGATCAGGCTGACTAGCTGAGGCTTCCTTTTGCAGAGCTGGAAGCTGAGAATTTCCAGTTTGAGGCAGTTGATGTTGCGCTTCTTTTTTAAGGTAACCAATATACTGGTAGCCAGCAATTTTCAATGGTTCTGGCAACTGATCGCCAACGGCCAAAGTCAGACTTTGATTATAGGCAGCCAAATCCGTACTGCTGATTGCCAAAACAGAAGCTGGCAGAAGTACAGAACCCAAGCCTGTCACAAGTAAAATAGAAGACAGGTATCTCTTGCCATTTTTCCCTCGCGCCAGCACTAAAACAACCAAGGCCAGTCCTGTAGTCGCAAAAGCCGCTCCCAAAAGACCTGACTCCCCTGTCTTAGGGAGCTTTCCTAACAAGCTTTCTTGCTTTGTCGGACGGTAAACCAAATAATAAGCGTCCGAATTTTCCTCCGCAAATTTGGGTAGTTCCTTCACAATAGCAGCTTTTTCAGCCTCAGTCAGATCGCTCTCCACCACATAGTGATACTGAACGACGGTAGACTGATTGGCAGACACTTCCGCTGCCTCAACAGAGCTGACAGCTCCTCCCATTGTGGTACACAAAAAGAAGCTTCCGATAGTAGCGGAAACTAGACCTACAGACAGCTTTCTAAAAGAATAGCGCTGGTATATGTCACCAGTGACTCTTTTTTTAATAAAATTCCCTTTTCTTCATATAATAAGCTAATAAAAATTTTACTGAATTTTACTCAAAATTGCAATCCCTTAGCCTGATAAAATACTTTTCTTTCAGCTATCGAAAAGGTCTCCATTTTAGCGACAAGTAAAAAGCAGATTCTCTGGGAGAGAACCTACTGTTTACAGATCATCCAAGCCCCAAATCCAACTCAAAGAGGCCGTACTCATGCTTGTCCCCTTGCAATTCTGCTGCATAGTGGCGCGTGACGGTATTTTGGTGAATCAGGGCTCCAATAGCTGAAGCCTGTCGCTTCTGTGCTTCTTTAAAAATCGGATAGGCCAAGGCAGAGCCCAAGCCCAAGAATTCTTCATCCACTCCCAGATACATAATCGTATAACGTTTGGCAAAGCGCTTGGTCCAAAAAAGCTTGGCTAGGTTGAGAGGAGTCAGTTTTTGATAAACCAGAGAACCGTAGTCCGGCATGGCAATCAGAAAACCTGCTAGCTTGCCCTCCTTATAGGCCAGTTTAACCATTGAAAAATCAAGAATATACTGGTATTTTTGAAAAATCTGACTGAACTGCTGACTGGAAATAGACCGATAAATCGGAAAATCTTGATAGAGGCGATTGAGGAGCTCAAAAACCTGCAGCGAAGCTTCTTCCCACTCCTGCTTCTTTGGAGAGCAAATAGTGAATCCCGCTTCTTCAAAAGACTCAAAGCGATGAGCCAGCTTGTCCTGATGAGTTTGATTGCTGACCTTGGGATAAAAATTAGACAGATAGCGCTCCTTGAGCTCAAAACCTGCAGCCTGCCACAGCTGAGGATAATAGGCTGGATTATGAGGTTCTCCAGTAAAAGGGACCTCCTCTGTTCCAGTCAACTGCATTCGATAACCCAGCCAAAAACTTGCCTGTACGGGACCAATTATCTTAATCGCTCCGAGACTGCGAGCAAAACCTGCTAAATGTTCTATAAAAGAAGATGCAATCTGTTGGTCATTGATCGACTCGAAAAATCCCAAGTAAGCAGCCTCATCACCTGGATAGAAGGTCAGGAGCCCTCGAATACAAGTCCGACTCTCCTCATAGCCAATAAAAGCATAGGTTTCTAAGTCAGAACTCAGCGGGTGACAGCCCTCAATCAAAGCCAGCTCTTCCTCCTCCGACTGCATGAGGTGGTCTGGCCGGTAAATCTGCTTGGGCAGGGCTAGAAAATCATCCAGCTCTGTCGTATTGGGTTTGACTGGTTTAATTTGCAGCATGGTCTTCCTCCTTGATCAGTCGAATCTTGCCAGTAAGGCCATCCATCTCAATCCAATCACCGTTTTGCAGCTGGCTGCAGGCACCTCTGACATTGACAATAGAAGGAATACCCAACTCGCGGGAAATAATGGCCGTGTGGGAGAGTAAGGACCCCTGCTCGGCAATGACACCCTTGGCTTGGGTCAGAAGATAGACCCAGCCCGGATCGGTCATCTTGGTCACGATAATCCGATCCTGAGCAGACTCAATCTCCTGCACATCCTCCACGACCAAAACCTGGGCCTTAACGCAGCCAGGTGAGCAGCCAATCCCTTGTAAGGCTTGATTGCCCGTATTATGACTGCTGGTGCGGTTTTGCGGTTTCAGATATTTCTCAAAGACCTGTCCAGCAAAAACATAGCGACTAAAGGTTGGCAGTTCCTTATCAGCCTCCAACTTCTCTCGACGCTCGGCTATCAAGCCACTAACATCTCTGGGCTTTCTGGTCAGCTCAAACAATTCTTCCTTTGTCAGATAAAAAACATCGTCAGGCGTAGCCAGCAGCCCTTGATCGGCTAATTGCTGACCCAATGTTCTGAAAATCTGCCGCATCATGCCATAGATTCGTGTTCGGTTTAAGCGAGAACTTTCCCGATATTTAACACCAGTCATGGCTCGCTTGCGAAGAAAATTCGTCCACCAGCCTGATTTTTGCACCTCTTCTTCAAGTTTCTGAGGGGCCAACTTCTTCTCCTCTTGCTGGCACATTTGCAGCAGGAGCTTAAGCAGACGCTCTGGGTGCGTTCGAAAAGTTGAAGTTTCTAACTTCAACTCTTCTGGAGCCCGATCACCAAATTCATGGATAAAATGGACTATTTCTTGGACCAAAGGGTGCTGGCGACTTAGAAAGACTGCTGGGCTTTCACTCGCCATAGCCTGTCTAATCGCTGCATTTTCTTCTGCTTTCAGCTGAGCTGTTAAAGCCTGCAGAGCCAAAGCCGGCCGCATACTTTCAATCTGCTCAATTCCTGCAATCTCAGCCTGAACAGCACCGCCGCGACGCGACTTCTTTAGGAGTCCAGTATAGACAAAAGCATAGAGGTCATTGACCAGCGTAATGTCCCAGTGAGCCAGAATATCCTCTTTTAGCTTGCTGACTAAGGCAATTAAGGTCTCTGCATCTGCATCAGGAGAAAAGCTCGCTTCGTATTCGCGCTGAATCTGGGCAAACTGCTCTTCCAATTGCCACATTTGCTTGGGTGCCGTCCAGAACTCTCGGATGATACGAAGCATGATTTGCAGGCGTTTGAAAGCAGACAGGTGCACTGGCATCTGAGGCACTTCTGTCTCTCTCACTCCCAGCATATCCTGCCAGATTGGAATGATTTTCTTCGAAAAAGGCAGAAGCTGCAGGAGTTGATACCAGCTCTGAATCTGGTAATAAACCCGGCTATTGACCGGCTGCAGCATATTTTGAAAAGTAGCTTCATAGGCAGCCAACTCAGGGGCATCCTTGCCAACCAAACGCTGAGCCAAACTGCGGAAAATGCTGGCATAAGCCTCTTGAATAAAGCTAATAGTCAGAGGGCTGGAAACGCCAGGATAGCTCTCGACAATGTTGCTGTTATCCAGAATAATCCGCTGTCCTTCAGGCAAGGTGGTAATAGGTCGTGCCTGCAAGAGATAGAGCTGCCCATTTGCGAAGGTAAACTCCATATCCATGTAAGGTCCGAAAAGCTGACTTACTTGACCAGCCATGGCCTGTAAGTCCTCAAGTAGTTCCTGCGATACGTCTGGTGAGTTCTCCGTCTGCTCTGTATAAAAGAGCTGGTCCTTGGGATGGAGCGTCACCATGGTTGTAGGAATCTTATCCTCGACAACCTTATTGCCCAAGCCCCGACCGATGACAATGATGTGCTCGTTAAAAATTCCCTTGGGATTAGCTGTAAAGTAAATCCCAGACAAGTCTCCCTCCTGCATGACCTGCACAAGGCAAATCATCTGCGCTTGCTCCAAGGATAGTCCTTGCTCAAACAGATAACCAAGAGCTGACTCCTGATAAAGAGAGAGCAAGGTCGCTTGGATGGCTTCTTTAAGTCCATCTGGCTTCACATTGAGCCGGCTCTCAAACTGACCGGCAAATGATGAAGCCTTCCCATCCTCAATGGTTGCTGATGAGCGAACTGCAAAGCGACAGCCTGTCTGAGAAAACTCCTTGTGGACCCAACTTTCTGCTGCCGTCAGGTCTTCTTGACTAAACTGCTCTCTGGCCCAGTCCTGCAGTTGCTGACTGAGCTGGGACAAGTCTAACTCCCCAGACCGATAAGCTGCTTCCATCCGCTCCAAGTCAGCAGAGCTGGCAGATTTTTGAAAAAAGTCAAAAGCAAACACTGCAAAGTCAGGAATCAGCAAACCAGCAGCCTGCATTTTCAGCAAATGATAGGCCTTGCCTCCAACCCGGTCAAGCCCTGTCTGCTTGATTCTTTTCATCAAAGTACCCCCATCAAGAGATAAACAGCAACGGACAGAACCATGGTCGTCTCCGTGATATAAGTATAACGTTCCACCCGCTCCCGGATATTAAAGCGAGTTGGATCCTTGATAAACTGCTCAAACTGGACGGTCATCCAGATGACATTCAGCACCAAGACTACCACTCCGACATGGGAAATATTCCAGAGGAGAGCGAAATTGGTCAAGATATCCAGCAGAGTCACCACCTCGATAAAGCGAGTGGCTTTTTTGTAGCCAAAAAGCATAGAATAGGTCACATACTCTGTCTCGTCTTTTGGCGCCCGAATCTTACGGCAGACTTCCCAGATCAGACTTGGGAAATACATGGTAAAGGCCAGCAGGACAGTCGGCAGGGACAAGAGAGGCAGATTGTACTTGTAGCAGACAAAAGAGATGGTATAGAGATTCAAAATCATCATGACCGGATTATGGGTCACTAGAGCCAGTGGCAGGGAATTTTGAATCTTGTCACGCTTGAAGAACCAGAAGGACATGAGAGTTCCGTAGATATAGAGAAAGAGGAACCAGCCGATATTGTTCATAAAGAGGACATTGAGGAGTACAGAGACAGCTACGATAAAGCTGAGGGCAACAGCCAAGTCCTTCTTTTTCACTCGTCCAGATGGCAGAGCCCGATGAGGAAAGAGGCGTCGGTCGGTCTCGTAGTCCTTGAAATCATCCGCAATCCGCAGAATCATCAGAAAGACAAAAATCGTAAAAATCCCAATCAACTCCTGATGGTCAAAGTGAAACTTGGTCACTCCGTCATTGAGCAGAAGGACAAAATAAATCTCAAAAAACATGATGGCAGCCACAAAAAAGCGCGGCAGCAAAGGAAACATTTCCTTATAATAAACAGCTAATCGTTTAAACATAGCTTTTCTCCAATCTTTTCCCCCATTTGAATTTGGGTTTCTATTCCGAGGTCTGAGTAAGTCAGAATATCCTGATCCAAGCGAATCATGCCTGCTGGATAGAGGACAAGAATGGTTGAGCCGCCCAGACCAAAGCAGCCCTTCTCCTGTCCCCTGACCAAATGGTCCTGACTGTGATTGTATATTCTTCCGACCAAGAGAGCCCCTACTTCCATCTGCAGGACAGGTCCTAGGTCGGTATCTAAAAGACAGTATTCTCTTTTATTTTCCTTGTAAATCAAACGCCGCCTCTGGGCTACCTGCCTGACCGTATGCAGGCGTCCCTTGATTTTCCGTCTTTTGGTAATTCTGCCAGATTCAGTAGCTAGATAGCGGTGCAGGTCTTCCACTCCCAAGCGATAGACCAGCGCTGTTCCGCCACTAAACAGCTGAACCAACTCCTCATCCAGCAGTAAGTCAGCTAGCCTATACATCTGCCCCTTTATCGTCAGCTGCAAGTCCTGACTGATGGTAAAAGCCTCTAGCTTGGCATCCGCAACTGCCAGTACTTGACTGTCAGGGCAGACAGGACGCAGAGCTGGCTTGATTTTCCTCTGGAAGAAAGCCGCGAAGCTAGGATAGGGGCCATCTTCATAGTCAGCCAGATTCAGCTGATAATTTTCTACAAAAGCTGCTATTTTCTTGCGAGAAAAAAGAGTATAGTCTTTCAAAGTCAGAAGATAAGACAGGCTAGATTGGGTCAAGAAAGGCAACAAGATGCGGCCCCAAGCAGTACCATAAAGCTTATCTAACAGCTCCGCCTTATATTCTGTCGGTTCCACTACTTGGCCAGTCTTTCTCTGATAGACCTTAACCATGGGGGAGAACCCCCAGACCAATCAGACTTGCAACAGCTAAAATCGCGAAAGCTAGATAGGCCAGCTTATTAGGCTTGGGAATGCGGCAGTTGTAGACAAATAGGAAGGTCAGCAAAAGAGACAAGCCCAGCCATACCCAAGCAAAGAGACCAGGCGCCAGCCATTGACAGACCAGATAGGTCAGAGGGAAAAAGAGGGCGCTGTAGGTCACGGGCAAGCCGATAAAATAAGAGCCAGATCCTTCATCATGCTTGGCCAAGCGATTAAAATGAGCCAAGCGCGTAACTGCAGCTAAGACATAAAGGACAGCCAAGATGATATTGGCCGCTCCCAAGGGCAGCTGGGTCATGAGGAGCACCGCCGGAAGAGCCGCAAAGCTAATCATGTCGCAGAGCGAATCAATCTCAATGCCGAAGCGCTTCTGACTTTCAGTCCGCTTCATCCGCCGCGCCACTACACCATCAAAGAGGTCACAGATACCGCTAACGATAAAGGCCATCATGGCTAGTCGCAGCTGGGACTGAATGATGGCATAGACTGCCAACAGTGCAAAAGCAGCGCCCATATAGGTTAGGATAACAGATTTGTCGTATTCACCGATAAACAAAGGTTCATTCTTCTTCATGAATTCTTATTTCTCCTCTTCTTCCATCTAAAGTTACCATCATACCAGTTTCAAGTAGCTGAGTTGCATTCTTAGCGCAAACCAGAGCTGGAATCCCGCATTCCCGAGCGACAATGGAGGCATGGCAAAGAACCCCGCCATACTCTGTCACAAGACCGCCTAGAATACCGAAAACATAACTCCAGCCCGTATCTGTATAGCGTGTGACAAGGATTTCTCCCGGTTCAATCGTCTCAATATCAGCCAAATCCAAGAGAACTCGAACCCGACCGGTTACCTGACCGCTACTGGCTGGCATTCCCGTCAGCAGGGTCCGACTGTCACGAGTCACCTCTTCCAAGCTCATCTCTTTGTCGGTCAAATCACCCACTGGCTCAAAATTCCGATAGGCCTGGCAATAATGCTGATTATCAGCAGCCTCTTCTTGAAGCTGGTCAGCAGTCTTTTGCCCTTCCATAAAGGAAGTGAGACTTTCTTTCTTAATGTAAAAAATATCTTGTTTATTTTTCAGAAAGCCTCGCTTTTCATAGGCTCGGCCAAGTTTAAGGCTAATCTGGCGAATGAGGTGGTAATAGCGCGTGGAAATATCCTTGAACTCCTCCCGCCACCAGAGCAAGTTCCGCAGGTCTTGACTGATTTTTTCTATCTTTTTCTGCTTGGTTCGAGATAGATGAGCAAGATCTAGCTCAGACTCTGAGACAGGACTAAGCGAAGCTTTGGCCGCTTGGTAATACGCTGAATCAGCAACTAACTGCTGGACCGCTGTCAACACCTGATGAGCATCTTCTTCGTAACTAGCTACTCGCAAGTCCAGCTCCCGTGCCGAGTGATAGCCAAAATCCTTTTGAAAATCCTGAACCTTGATGAAATCCGTTCGCTCAGGATATTGTGCAGCCAGCTGATGCAACTCTTCCACCGATAGCTTCAGCCAGTTGTCTGTCAGATTTTTATCTGTCAAAATAAGATCCGCAGCTTCCAGCATCCTAGCCAAAGGCTTGGTATGCGAAACATTTCCCAACTTTGCAATTAGTTGGAAAAATTCATTAACCGTCAGCCATTTGAGCAGACTGGTCTTTTTCATAGACAGCTGAACCGTATTGATGTAGGCCTGCCAGAAATAAGTTCCCTCACTGTCTAAATAAGCCTGATTTAGCACCAACTGCCAAAGACTCTCGACCTGCTGCAGCGGGCTTTGGTCGTTCAGTTCTCGTATTTCTTGATTCAGACTGGTAAATTGCTGGCGCAGCTCTTGTAGCTTGTCTGGCGCCTGATGCAGAAAAGTCTTAGTTACTTTTTGCGTTTTCAAGGCTACCCGCAGGAAATTTAAGATCAAGGCTGGACTTAATTTGCTGGTAAAACCTTGACCTTGGTAGTCTTTATTGACTCCCAGCTCATCATCAAAGTCTCGCTCAATATAGCCCGGAATCTGCTCCATGCCTTGCTTAACCACGCCTAAGTTCCAGAAAGGCCGAGCATAATGGAGACGCATCAGCGGCGGCATCACACCTTCAGGCTCTAGGCCAATTGCCAACAAAAAGCTGGAGAGTGCCTCTTGCCAAGAATGGCGATAAAGGCTCCACATCAGGTTTGGACAGGGCTGGGCCGCCACGCCTCCATCTCGAAAATTTGCCGTTGTCCAGCGGCCACTGTCGATTTTAGTTGGTACTGTCGTAATAGGCCGAGCTTGCAGTAGATAGACTTGCTCTTGGACAGCACACCACTCAATATCCATCGGCCGACCAAAATACGCCACAATCTCCAAAACCTGCTCGTGCAGCTTCTGCAAGACTGCCAGAGGGATTTCAAGCTCTTCAAACTGGCTCCAGTCCGGCTTGTACCAAGGAAGTGTCAGCTGCTCAGGATTAACTTGACCGCTAACCAAGCTCTCAGCTGAGCCTTTTACATACTCTAACAGCATGATCTGGTCCTGATTAGTCGCCACATCTAGGGAAAAGCAGACACCGCTGAAGTCAGGCTCTATCTGCTCCTGAATCAGCACTGCCATGGCAAAATCCTGCTCAGGCAAACCCTGGCGCTGCCAGTAGGCCAAAGCTTCTGGATTAAAGAGGGAAAGCAGACAAGAACGAATGCCCTGCTCGATTTCTGAGAGCGATTGGCAGTTGCCAATCGAGTCATATTGGCCGGCAAATGACATGGCCTGTCCATCTTCTAATAGGGCACTGCTGCGAACGATATAAGTTTGATTTTTCTGACAAAAAGCTGCTAACTCCTGTAGCCAAGCTGGATTCAAGGGATAATGCTGCAAACGCTCCGCAATTTCCTCTTTGCGCAAATGAATTAGTTCTTTAAGTCCCTCTTTTGAGTATTCTGGCAGAGCTACGCTTAGCCAAGCCATTACTTGGTCCGCCGGCAAAATCAGCCCCTTAGGAACCGAAAACCCCAGCTGACAGAGGTTGATTAACTGATTGATTTTACCGCCATAGACGGTCTAAGGCTCTTTTTCCAGCCATAGTTCTTTCATCAAAAACTCCCATTTCACATACGATTTTTTCTAAGCCTAGCCCAGTAGAGCAGACGATTGACTCCTAGATGCGTGCCCGCCCCTAGAATAAGTATGCCTAGCATCTGCTGCCAAGACAGAGGAATATAGAAAAGCAAAATAATAATACAGCCTATCAAGGAATCAATCTGGTCTATCCAGATAAAGGTCCATTTCCAGCCATTCTCCGCCGTCTTGCCCTCTCTGATTTCCAAACGGCGCTTGATAAAACTATTGGGCAGCTCAAACAAAACATAAGCCAGCCCCAAAAGTGCTCCAAGCACCAGATTAAAGAGCACGGTATTTTCGTAAAAAGCATAGACCAAGTGCAGCGTCTCTAAGGTAGAAATGCTCTTTAAGAGCAATCCCCAGAAAATCTGAGCCAAAGCTCCCCAGACAATCATGCCCAAGAAACCTTTCCAGGTCTTGTTAGCCCCAAAAAGCCTCTTCCCGTCCTTTAAAATTAGCCCAGCATCCATGGGTCGATAAGCCGCCTCTAGCAGTGAAGACTTGCAAAAGATCATATTCAGTACTCCAGCCAGAATGACCGGCATCAGGGTGACATACAAGGCAAGAATCGAGCGCATATTATTTCCTATTCTTTTTATGAAGATCAGTCTGAAAAAATCAAGAGACTCCTCAAACTTATATATATCATTATACCATAAGTCGTAAAGCCCCTTTCCAATAAGCCCTAGACATCTGTCGCATCTGACAAGGAGCAACGCTTGACTGCCCTTCCGCTCTATCAACTCCAAAGCTGCCTGCTAGAATAATATCGCCTTTAAACCACACAAAAAGCCTCATAAGAACTTCTAAGGAAACCAGCATCTGGTTTATTAAAAGTTACTTATGAAGCCTATGAAATGCGCCTTGTCTCTAGGAAAGAAGTAAACTATTTTTGCTTGGTCTTAAACCACTAACCTTCAAAAGGCGCGCAATTCCTTCATCGATTTTTGGTGTCAAGCAAAATAGTCACTGGGCCATCATTTACCAATTCTACCTGCATATCTGCTCCGAACACGCCCGTCTTGACTGGCACTTGCTCAGCTAACAGCTGGTTAAACTTGTCATAAAAAGGACTAGCCATGTCCGGCTTGGCTGCACCTGTGAAGGCTGGCCGATTTCCCTTCTTGGTATCTGCATGGAGCGTAAATTGGGAAATGGAAAGAATCTCCCCTCCAATATCTTGAACAGAAAGATTCATCTTATCTTCCGCATCGGAAAAAATCCGCATATTGACAATCTTCCTGACCGCGTAGTCCATATCTTCCTGACTATCATCAGGCCCGACACCTACTAAGAGCAAAAGACCTTGTTCAATGCTGCTGTGCAGCTGCTGGTCAATACTGACTTGAGCACGTTTGACACGCTGAATGACAATTTTCATATCTTTTCCTTTATTTCTGACTACTATCTACTCTGACAGGCTCGCACTTAGCCATTGGTCCGTTTGACCGAATACACCTCTGGTACGCTCTTGATCTTATCCACCACCGTCGTCAGCATGGACAGGTTGGCAATACCAAAAGAAACATGGATATTAGCAAATTTCATGTCCTTAGTTGGCTGGGCATTAACCGTTGAGATATTTTTGGTGGTATTAGACAGCACCTGCAACACATCGTTAAGGAGGCCAGACCGATTGAGACCATAAATGTCAATGTGGGCCGTGTACTCTTTAGTCGAATTATTTTCTTCCCATTCCACATCAAGCAAGCGCTGCTCATAATTTTCCTGGGCCTTAAGATTCATGCAGTCTTGCCGATGGATGGCCACGCCGCGTCCTTTGGTAATGTAACCAACAATATCGTCACCAGGCACAGGATTACAGCACTTGGCAATCCGAATAAGGAGACCAGACGCCCCCTGAATGACCACACCGCCTTCGTGCTTGACCTTAAGGGTGTCTTTTTTGTTCTCGACCTTAACTTCACCGCCCTTGACCAATTCCTCCGCCTCTGCTTTGGCCTTGGCCCGCTCTTCTTCACGGCGCTCTTTTTCTGTCAAACGATTGAAAATACTAATAGCACCGATCTCACCGAAACCAATTGCCGCAAAAAGCGCTTCTTCGGTCTTATAGCTGGTTTTTTGCAGCACTTCTTCCATGTGCTTCTTGTCCATGTACTTATTGGCTACATATCCATTCTCCTGAAATTGAGCCTGCAAGAGCTCCCGTCCTTTAGAGATAGATAGCTCCTTGTCTTGATTTTTAAAGAATTGACGGATTTTATTTCTGGCCTTGCTGGTCTTGACGATATTGAGCCAGTCACGGCTCGGTCCAAAGGAGTTGGCATTGGTGATGATTTCCACCTGATCCCCAGTCTTCAGCTTGGTATTGAGCGGCACCATGCGACCATTGACCTTGGCTCCTGTCGCCTTCTCCCCGACCTTGGTATGGATCTCATAGGCAAAATCAATGGGGCCTGAGTCCTTAGGCAAAGAACGCACTGCTCCATCCGGTGTGAAGACATAGATTTCCTCCGCCAGGTAGCTTTCCTTAACCGAATCAACAAACTCCTTGGCATCACCAGACTGATTCTGCAATTCCATCAATTCCTTGATCCAATTCATCCCGATGGCAGATTCCTTGCCGTCAACCTGACCCTTAATTCCTTTTTTATAGGCCCAGTGAGCAGCGACCCCGTATTCTGCCACTTCGTGCATTTCCTTGGTCCGAATCTGAAACTCAATCGGACCTTTAGGACCGTAAACGGTCGTATGGATGGACTGGTAGCCGTTGGCCTTGCGATTGGCAATATAATCCTTGAAACGCCCCGGCATGGGTTTCCAAAGCTCATGGATGTAGCCCAGCATGGCATAGACATCACTGTGAGTGCTCAAAATGCAACGAATGGCAATCAGATCGTAGATCTCATCAAATCGCTTCTTCTTGTCCTGCATTTTGCGGTAGATGGAGTAAATATGCTTGGGACGACCATAAATCTTCCCATGCAGATTGCGCTCACCCGCGTAGGTTTCAATCTTGTGGACAACTTCCTCTACCAGAGCCTCCCGCTCTCGACGCTTCTCCTTCATCATGTGGGAGATTTTATAAAACTCCGTTGGATTGAGATAACGGAAAGACAAGTCTTCCAATTCCCATTTGACACTGGAAATCCCCAAACGATGAGCCAGAGGAGCATAGATTTCCATAGTTTCCTGCGAGATCCGCTCTTGTTTGTCTGGTCGTAAATGATTCAGAGTACGCATATTATGCAGACGGTCAGCCAGCTTGACCAAGATAACCCGAAGGTCTTCTGACATAGCCATGAGCATCTTGCGATGATTTTCCGCCAACTGTTCTTCGTGAGACTTGTATTTGACTTTCCCAAGCTTGGTCACACCATCCACAATCACGCGCACATCATGACCAAATTCCCGCTCCAGATCATCCAAGGTCGCCGCCGTATCCTCTACGACATCATGCAAAAAACCACAGGCTACTGAAACAGCATCCAGCTTAAGCTTAGCTAAAATTCCTGCCACTTGAATCGGATGGACGATATAGGGCTCTCCCGACTTACGAGTTTGCCCGCTATGGCATTCCATCGCATAGATCAACGCTTTTTGAACAAAAGCCACATCCTCTGCAGCTAAATATTTTTTTGTTAGGGCTACAACCTGATTCCCCGTTAAATTTTCTTCTTTTGGCATGCACTCTCTCCGCTTTCTTGCCTACTATTTTAACATTTTTAAATCAATATGAAAACCAAGAGGACTAGAATATCAGGGAGACGCTAGGATGGTACTAAAGTTTCAAACATCCAGCGTACCTCCCTGTTGCTGAGCTCAGTATTAAAAACTTTCCTAGAGCGATAAACAGTCCCAGCCCTGCAAAGCTGCACAACAATCCATGGCTATTGAGCAAGCGGCTACAGCGTCAAGGATCTCTTTCTAATAAAAAGCGAGGTCGAGACACTTTTGTCTCAACCTCCGTGATGAAAATGATGTACTTTCTCCATATGAGCTATATCTTTTAGAAACTCATAATAGGCATAGATGAGGTAACCAGCAGAGACCACACCCAAAATAGCTATTGATACTTCAAATAAGGTAGACAAAGACATGATAAACCTCCTCTCCTTATTTCAAACTGCAATGTGCAAAGCGACCATTAGCGGCTGTTTCGTTCCCGATTTTTTCCTTTCTAGCCTGCCTCTGGATTCACCTTTATTATACCAAATTTAAGAAAGGAAAACAATGAAAATCCCTTTATAAAAATACTTTTTCAGGCTTGATGAAGCAAATGATCTGCTTCAGTTGTCCATTTCTCCACCTACTCTTTAATCAAAAAAGCTAGGAATACTTTCCTAACTTTCTTTTTTATCAAGGAACTCTCAGATCAGTCAGTTCGTTCTTAAAAAGGGAGCTCTTCTTCTTCCAGTACCAAATCTGCCAGATCGGCTCCAGTATTATTCTCACGGAGTGCTCTCTGAGCTCGGCTTTCTAAAAGCTGAAAACCACTGCAAAGAACTTCTGTCACATAATGAGTGGTTCCATCCTTTTCATAGCGGCGGCTCCGCAATTCTCCATCCAGAGAAATCAGACTCCCCTTACTAGCGTAACTTGCCAAGGTTTCAGCCAAGCGCCCCCAGACAACAAGGTTGATAAAATCCGCTTCACGCTCTCCATTTTGGCTCTTATACCGGCGATTCACAGCCACTGTCGCACGCGCGACCGACTTGTCGTTTGCAGTCTTGTGCAGTTCAGGTGTAGCCGTCAGCCGGCCAATGATGATGACTTTATTATACATATTCTTTCCTCCTATCTATTTATTCGCGAGAAAAGACAAAAAAATCGTGAAAATCACGATTTCCTTTAGTAAGTCTTAAGATTGCCAGTGTTTAGCTGGGTCAAAGGCCGTTCCGACCGTTTCATTATCCGCCAATTCAATGATACCACGTTTCTGCGGTGCATTTGGCAGCTGGAGCTCCCGTGGGCTGCACATCATACCAAAACTCTTTTCGCCACGGAGTTCTCCTGGAAAGATGAGATTGCCCTTCGGCATCATAGCACCAGGCAAGGCCACGATCGTCTTGAGGCCGACACGTGCATTCGGAGCACCAGCCACGATTTGAACTGTCTTGTCGTCTGCCACCTGCACCTGACAAATATTGAGGTGGTCACTGTCAGGGTGGGCTACCATCTCAAGGATTTCTCCCACAACAAACTTAGGTTCTGAGTCCTTAACCAGCTCAGCTGGGAAACCTTCTTTGGTCAATTCTTGGTTGAGAATCGCAACTTGCTCATCTGTCAGCTGAACTTGTCCGCGCTCTGCAATTTCAAAAAGATTTGACAGCTCAAAAATATTCCAAGCTACTGTCTGTCCATTATCTTCGCGGTAAACACGCGCTACATTCCCTTTGCGCTCAACGCTTAGTTTGGCTCCCTGATCATCAGCAACGATGACCATCAGGACATCTCCGACATGCTCTTTGTTGTATGTAAAAATCATTTCTTCCTCCAAAAATACTTTTAAAACTTCTTATAAACTCGCTAAAAAATCATTGATTTGACTCTTGGTCTTACGGTCGCGATTGACATAGCGACCAAGCTCTCGTCCATCTTCCACAACAACCAGACTAGGAATCCCATAAACATCCCATTTTTGGGCCACAGCCATATACCGATCCCGATCCACCTCGACAAAGGTGAAGTCAGGATTCTCCGCTTCTATCTCTGGCAGAAAAGGCTTGATGAAACGACAATCTCCGCACCAATCTGCTGTGAAAAAGAAGACAGTCTTTTCCTTATGCTCCACATAAGAAGCTAGCTCTTCCATACTTTGCGGCCGAATCATCACTCTTCCTCGTAGGTCAACTGACCATTTTCATAGACGAAAGTGAAATGGCGGTCGTCTTCTAGGACAACCCCTCCAACAGTGCGGCTGTCAGTTGATTCATAAAGTTCCACATAGACCGTTGCAATCGGTCCTCGGCTGGCAAAAAATTCCCGCACGACCTGAACAATTTCTTCTCTATTACGCAGTCTTTTCTGCTCCTGCACAAGCTTGGCAGCTCCAAAGGCCACGGCTCCCGCTCCCAAGAGAGCGGTTGTCGTTAAAATGATTTTTTTAGATTTCATGTAGAATATTTTAACACAAAAGCGCAGAGGCGACAAACAATATTACAGATTTCTCAGCTTCTTTTAGTTCATCCTGTTCTTCCCTCTAAAAAAGTGATAAAATAGAATCAGAAAGAAGGTAAACTTATGTCTGATTTATTTTCAAAAATCAAGGAAGTGACTGAGCTCTCAGCCATCTCTGGTCACGAGGCACCTGTCCGCAGCTATCTGCGCGAAAAAATCACTCCTCATGTTGATGAAGTCGTTACCGACGGTCTAGGCGGCATCTTTGGAGTTCGGCATTCCCAAGCTGAAAATGCTCCCCGCGTTCTGGTTGCGGCTCACATGGACGAGGTTGGCTTCATGGTCAGCGAGATCAAGCCCGACGGGACTTTCCGTGTAGTAGAAATCGGTGGCTGGAATCCGCTAGTCGTGAGCAGTCAACGCTTCAAACTCTTCACCCGCGAAGGACGAGAAATCCCTGTCATCTCAGGCTCTGTCCCTCCTCATCTGACGCGCGGATCTGGCGGACCAGTTATGCCACAGATTGCAGATATTGTCTTTGACGGTGGCTTTGCGGATAAGGCGGAAGCTGAAAGCTACGGCATCCGTCCAGGAGACACGATTGTACCAGACAGCTCTGCCATTCTCACAGCTAACGGTAAAAATGTCATCTCTAAAGCCTGGGACAACCGCTACGGCGTCCTTATGGTCAGCGAATTGGCTCAAGCCTTTTCTGGTCAACCACTAAACAGCCAACTCTATGTCGGTGCCAATGTTCAAGAAGAAGTTGGCCTGCGTGGTGCCCATGCTTCAACGACAAAATTTGCTCCTGAGGTCTTTCTGGCTGTGGACTGTTCCCCAGCGGGCGACATCTACGGCGGTCAAGGGGCCATCGGCGACGGAACGTTGATTCGTTTCTTTGATCCCGGTCATCTCATGCTGCCAGCTATGAAGGACTTCCTCTTGACAACTGCTGAGGAAGCTGGCATCAAGTATCAATATTACTGCGGCAAGGGCGGAACGGATGCTGGTGCTGCCCATCTCCAAAGCGGTGGCGTACCATCTACCACTATTGGTGTCTGCGCCCGCTACATTCATTCCCACCAAACCCTCTATGCCATGGACGACTTCCTGCAAGCCCAAGCTTTCTTGCAAGCGCTGGTCAAAAAGCTGGATCGCTCAACCGTGGACACGATTACCAACTACTAATTTCGAGAAGCAGCCCGTTCTTCATCCGGGCTGCTATCTATTTTATCTAATATAATCTCTTTTAATTTTCCAATTTAAAGAAAATTTTGTTATAATGCTTAGCAGAGGTGAAACTATACATGAAAAAAATTGCTTTTGATTCAGAAAAATACTTAAACCTGCAGCGCGACCATATCTTGGAGCGCATTAATCAATTTGAGGGCAAATTGTACATGGAATTCGGCGGAAAAATGCTGGAAGACTTCCATGCTGCCCGCGTCCTACCAGGATATGAGCCGGACAATAAAATTAGACTGCTCAAAGAGCTCAAGGACCAAGTGGAGATTGTCATTGCCATCAATGCCAATAACATCGAACACTCTAAAGCACGTGGGGACTTGGGTATTTCCTATGACCAAGAAGTGCTGCGCCTAATCGATACCTTTAATGAGCTGGATATTTATGTGGGCTCAGTGGTCATTACCCAGTATTCTGGCCAGCCAGCAGCTGATCTCTTCCGCGCTCAGCTAGAAAAGAATGGGATCGACTCCTACATCCACTATCCAATCAAGGGCTATCCTACTGATATGGACCATATCATCTCACCTGAGGGAATGGGCAAGAACGACTATATTAAGACCAGTCGAAATCTGGTCGTAGTGACTGCGCCTGGTCCTGGTTCTGGTAAATTAGCTACTTGCTTGTCCAATATGTACCACGACCAAATCAATGGCATCAAATCAGGCTACGCTAAATTTGAAACCTTCCCAGTTTGGAATCTGCCCCTGCACCATCCGGTCAATCTAGCTTATGAGGCAGCGACGGCAGACCTGGACGATGTCAACATGATTGACCCTTTCCACCTGCAAACCTACGGCGAAACCACTGTCAACTACAACCGTGATATCGAAATTTTCCCAGTCCTCAAGCGTATGCTGGAGCGCATTCTTGGAAAATCACCTTATGCTTCTCCAACAGACATGGGCGTCAACATGGTCGGCTTTGCCATTGTAGATAATGATGCAGCTATCGAGGCTTCCCAACAGGAAATCATCCGCCGCTACTACCAGACTATTCTGGACTTCAAGGCGGAGCGCGTTTCTGAATCTGCTATCAAGAAAATCGAACTCTTGATGAACGACTTGGGCATCACACCGCTGGATCGTAAAGTAACCGTTGCTGCGCGTGCCAAGGCTGAAAGCACTGGCGAACCAGCTCTAGCTCTGGAATTGCCAAATGGCGAAATCGTAACCGGTAAGACCTCTGAGCTCTTTGGCCCTACGGCTGCTGTATTGATTAATGCCATTAAGAAGTTAGCCAATATTGCTAAAGAAACCAAGCTGATTGAGCCTGAGTATGTCAAACCAATCCAAGGCCTGAAAATTAATCATTTGGGCAGCCGTAATCCGCGCCTCCACTCAAATGAAATCTTAATGGCCCTGGCAATCACAGCCATGGAAAATCAAGACGCTGCACAAGCCATGCAAGAGCTTGGAAATCTCAAGGGCAGCGAAGCTCATTCAACCGTAATGCTGACAGATGAAGACAAAAATGTCCTGCGCAAACTCGGCATCCATGTAACTATGGATCCTGTTCATCAGTATGATCGACTTTATAGAAAATAAAAACAAGCTCTGTTAAAAGCTTGTTGAGAAAGCTGGCCCTGCCAGCTTTTTTTGTTAATAGCGCTTGTATAGGAGAAAACGCAAGAGATAGTAAAGTCCCAAAACTAGGATAATGGTCAAGGTCAGAAACTGATTGAGATTTAAAATGATAGGAAAAATCATAGACAGAAGGCTCAGCCCTGCTGCCAGCAGCAAAAGGATATCAAACAGCAGGGTGCGAGTCTTTTCGTCAATCATCCGATTACGCTCATCCGTCACCTGAATGTAGAGCCTATTAAAAGCTTCCTCCCGTTTCAAGGCAAGGTTATAACGTAGAACCATCAAGGAAAGCCCTAGAAGCAGACCAACCATGACCCCTTCCTGCTGATCATCCAAAGAATGAAAGTGGCTCCAGGCCAGTCCCAGCCAGAGGGCTAGAATTAGGATGCGACCGATGATCACTTTCTTTTGTAGTTTTTTCCGAAATTCTTGTTTAGTTATTATTTCCATATCAGCCTCCTATTTTTCATACGGTTGGGAAATTTTCAAGATCACCACAATCAAGATAACTCCCACAAAAGGCAGAATTTCCTTAGGGATAAGATTGGCTTGCAAATGGAGATAAGATAAGCCAACCACCACCAAAATAGCCAATAGCCATTTAGACAAATAAGTCCATTTCATGATTCATCCTCCTCAAAGAGAAACACTTCCTCAATCCTTAAATTGAAAAAGGATGCAATTTTATGAGCCAAAAGGAGCGAAGCATTGTAGCGGCCCTTTTCCAAAGAAATAATCGTTTGTCTCGTAACCTCTAGCTTCTCAGCCAGCTCCTCCTGGCTGAGCTTTTTTCTTTTTCGTAATTCTTGAATTCGATTTTCCAAGGTTGCCTCCTTTTGTCACGTAAAACAAGCTTTACTTTTCAGATATAGTATAGTCTCCTTTACATCTTTTGTCAAGAAGAAAGCGGCAAAAAAAGGGCTGGGACAAAAGTCCTAGCCTCTCAATTGTCTTTGGATCGTCGAGCAAGACGCAGTGGTTGAGTGGGCTCTATTACGCTGATTTCATCAGCTTTTACAGCCCTACTCAACTGTGCGGAGGTGGGACGACGAAATCGAATTCTAACGAATTACCGATTTCTGTCCCACTCTCTTTTATCATCTTTATTGACTTCCTTTGTTATTTGCTTTTTAAAGCCACAGTCAACTCGACACAAGCTCCTCCTTGGTCTGGATTGAGCAGGGTCAGACGACCACTGTGCAAGAGAGCGACCTGCTTAGAAAAGGCTAGGCCGATACCATGATGGGGGTTAGCTGAATTACGGCTTTGGTCACTCTGATAAAAGAGCTGTTCCGCTCCCAGCAGCATCTCCTCTGAAAATGCAGGGCCGTTGTTCCAGATAGCAAAAACCAACTGGTCCTGCTGCACTGATACCGTCAGCTTCACTTCCTTTTGGTTCTGGTCAGCATGTTCAAGCGCATTTAATAAGATATTGAGTAAAGCCCGCTTAAGATAGTCTAAATGAATCGACAAAATCAGACTAAGATCGCAATCTTCTTGGAGATAAAAACGATAGCTTTCCTGTTTGCTGAACAGTGCCCAGTCGTCCTGGAGATCAGCCAAAAAGTCACCTAAGGAAAGCTGAATGAACTGATTAGAATCAATCTGAAAAGTCTTAGCGTAATCAATAAGAGAGCCACAATATTCTTCCATCTTGTAACTAGCCTGCAAAATCTCAGCAGCATAGTCTGCCTGTGGCTGGCCTAACTGCGCCATTTCCAAGAGCTCAGCATTACCCTTAATCACAGTTAGGGGCGTTTTCAAATCGTGCGATGTCGCTGATAGCTGTAAAATCAACTCCTGATTATGCTGCTGCTCTTTTTCTAGAAGACGAGTATTTTCTTGGTGGCTGCTCCGTAAATCGCTATAGACCTCGAGCATTTCCTCGATCCGAAAAAGCTGGCTTTGATTTTCTTCTAAAAGCTTCTTGCTCGTTAGCATTTTTATTTCCCTGTCGATTTTTCGGAGCAATTTCAAAATATGATAAAAAGTAATCAGCAGCAAGCTCCCTGCCCAAAAGAACAAGGTGAAAAGAACGTGATTACTTCCTTGCGTAAATTCATAACCTATAAGCACAAAAATCAAAACATGGAAAAAGACGATTTTTAAACTGGTTGTCCAGACTAGGCTTTTGAAATTACGGGTTCTAATTGCCATCTATAGCCTACTCCTCTCACAGTTGCGATTGCTTGCAGCCCTTCTTGTTTGCATTTTTGACGAATCTGATATACGTATTCTGAGATGGAACGAAGCTGTGTTTCTGAGCTTTCTGGATAAAGCAAGGTATGAAGACGTTCAGCTGAAAAGGTCTGCTTGGGATTGCTAGCTAGTAAATGTAGCAGCTTAAACTCCCGCTCTGAAAATTTCAAGACTTTACCAAAACAGGCAACTTCATAGCGCTCTGGATAAAATTGACAAGAAGCAATTTCAGAATATCGCTCCTCCCGTCTTTCCTCCCGCCGAAAATGAGCCCTGACACGCGCCAGCAATTCTTTGGTCCCAAAAGGCTTGACAATATAGTCATCTGCTCCGCGAAAGAGCCCTTCCACCTTGTCCGCCTCCAACTCCTTAGCCGTCAGAAAGATGATTGGACACGAAAGATGAGGACGAATGTAGGAACACAGCTCAAAACCATTAACAGGCTCCATCATCACATCCAGCAGAATCAAGTCATATCCGACAAAATGCGTCAGCTCTAGCTCTTCTATCCGATCAAGCGTCGTCACATCATAAGCATCGAGCTCTAGGATGTTTTTCACCAGCTTCAAAATGCTCTGGTCGTCATCAACCACCAAAATACGATACTGTCTCATGATTTCCATTATAGCATACCTCTAGCGAACATCTCGTTTCAAGGTTAAGAATATAGCAGAGCTCCAAACCAAAGCTAACCATAACAGCTGTATTCCCAGCCCTGAGAGATCTATTGAATGCTGAAGTCCTTCATACTCAAAAAGATTTAGCGTAGCCAGATCGGGCAGGTATTTTGCTTCTTTGATGAAGGTTGCTAATAAACGGCTGAGACCAATCAAGAGAGGAAAGAGCACCGACACCGGCACAACCCAAGATTGAAAGAGCAAAGCGAGGCCGGCAGTTAAAAAAGCCAGAAAAAGATTGCTGAGAAGGCCGAAAGAGCTGTAATAGAGGAATTTCCCCAGCAAGGACCAGCTAAAGTCTAGGTCAAAACGAGCCAGCATAACAAGGAAACTGCTGCCTATCATGACACTGTAGAGTGCCAAGAGCAACAAGACCAGAAAAAGGAATTTCCCAGCCAACCAAGCCCTTCTATTTGATACGGTTAGAAAATTCGTTCGCATCCCAGACTTGACAAACTCCTGGGCAAAATAGAGTGAAGTAAAGATGACGATGACAGGCTGCGCCAGATAGAGGGCATGCAAATCCTCGCTCAGAGCCTTCGTCTGGCCAACTGCTGTCTGACTGTAGTCAAGATTCATCAGAAAAAATGGAACGACTCCCAGAGCCACCAAGGCTGCACCAAGAGCGAGATAGTAAGAACGGAACTTAATCCATTCGCTTCTAAGTAGAGCTTTTATCATCAGTATCGCCCTCCTAAATCCGTCTTCAAAAAGCGCAGAGAGGTCATGCCGCCGATGACTAGTAACCATGCACCAAGTATCAACAGTCCTTGCAAGGGATTGTTGGCATATTGGGAAGTCGGCGTTGCCGCAAACAACTCTCCTGCTGGCTGTGGCAGATAAGCTCCCCAACTCGTGTGAGCTGCCAGGTAGTTGCCCAGATTATAGATCTGTGGCACGAGAAAAAGCAGAGGAACTAGCATGGTCCGAGCCAATAAACCTAACAAAAATGAAAGGATTCCTAATAAGGTTAGAGATAAGGTTTTCCACAAAATCAAACTCCAAGCTGCCTGATTGAGCAGAATCGGATCAAGCCCTTCCTTTCCTAAAGCCAGATGCATGACCATATAACTAAAGTAGATTGATAAAAAGCTACTGGCAAGAGAAAAGCAAGCAAAGGTCATGAGTTTCCCCACAAGCAACTTCAGACGGTTATTACAGGTCAAAAGACTGGTTCTCAAGCTATGAGACTGAAATTCCATAGCTCCCAAAATTCCAGCTAAGATGACCACAACCATCCCTGCCATAGAGGCACCATTGAGACCTAGATATTCCAGCGGATCAATGGCTTCTGCCAGTCCGGGAACCGTCTCAGGTGTGGCATCCAAGCCGACAGATAAATACTGTCGGCCCTCTAGCCAAGATACGGCAGGCACCAATAGCAACATGAAGGCCATACTCACTTTGAAAGCCTTGGTTGAACAGATTTTCAACCATTCTGAATGCAATAAGGACATCGTTTCTTTCATCTTAAACCTCCTCTGTCAAATCAAAGAAGAGATCTTCTAGACTGTCTGAATCTTGCAGCACCTCTTCCAATCGTCCCTGCTCAATAATTCGCCCATGATGAATCAAGACTACATCATCTGTCACCATTTGCACCTCTGATAGGATATGAGAAGATAGAAGTACCGTTTTCCCTAAATCAGCCTGCCGACGGATGAACTTTCTAAACCACTTAATCCCACTTGGATCTAGTCCATTAGTCGGCTCATCTAATATAAGAAACTGAGGATCACCCAGCAAAGCTGCTGCCAAACCCAGCCGCTGACTTTCCCCTAGAGACAGGCTTGACAAGAGGTCCTTCCTCTTATGAGCGATTCCAGTCATCTCCAAAACCTCATCGATCCGAGACTTGGGAATAGCATTGCTCGCCGCAATAATCCTCAAGTGGTCATAGACCTTTCGATTTGGCAGACCGCCAATGCCGTCAAAGGCTGCACCTACTGTTCTGAGCGGGTAAGTCATTGACTGATAGGTTTGCCCATCAAAAGTCGCAGTTCCTGCTGTCGCCCGATCTAACCCCAAGAGAATCCTCAAGGTCGAACTTTTCCCTGCACCATTTGGGCCCAGAAAAGCTGTAATCCGACTGCTTCTAGCTGTAAAAGAAATATCTTTTAAAATCTGCTTACTCCCATGTTTTTTGCAGACTCCTTCTATTTTCACCATATGTTCCATACTGAACTCCTTTTGATTTTTCTTTAGTATACAAGGGCAAGTTCAGAGAAAGTTCAGACAATAAAAAAACTTGCCTTGCAACAAGTTTCTTTTCTCATTTTTCAACCGCATCCCAGAGCTGGCGGATGCTTTTTTTCTGCACGGGATCGACAAAGTGTGGCGCGATTTCCACCAGAGATTGCAGGACAAAAGCTCGCTCAGCCACATAAGGATGAGGAACAATCAAATCTGGACTATATAACTCTTCTTGTCCTATGTAAAGGATATCCAGATCAATCACACGAGGTCCCCATTTGATCTCCCGCACGCGCCCTAGTTCCGCTTCGATGCCCAAGAGCGTCTGCATCAGCTCCTCAGGATTGAGCCAAGTCTCAACTTCAACAACTTGATTGAGAAACGGATCCTGCTCAACGCCACCCCAAGGCTCTGTCTCGATACGACTTGATGCCTGCAAAATTCTTATATTTTGCTCTGCCATTTTTTCCAAAGCCGCATCCAGATTGGCAGTTGGGCTGCCTTGATTGCTGCCCAGAGCGATAAAGGCTTTCCGCTTTTGGCGCACTAGCTTGACTGAGCAGGTCTCTAAAGGCAGCGGCACTGGTGCCCAAGGCTTCTTGACCTCCAAGCTGACCTTCTGTACTAAAGGGTGAGTCAAAAAAATCCGATCAATCAGCTTGTAAGCCAGCGTCTCAATCAAGTCCTCCTTGCTTTCCTGACACCAGTGGGTCAGATCCTGAGCCAATTCTCCATAGTGAATAGAAGCTGTCAGGTCGCCTGTTTTGGCAGCCCGAGTCATATCATAGTCCAAAATAAGATCCAGCACAAAACGCTGGCCCAATTCCTTCTCCGCTCCAAACAGACCGTGATAGGCATACACTTCCAAATCCTTTATGCGCAGCTGATCCATTCTCTTATCCTTTCTGATTCAAGTTTCTACATTGCATCCTTGATAAAACTATCTAACCTTTCCTGACACGCTCCACCACTGATAAAATCAATGTCCCATCAGTTTGTAAGCTTCATTTTTCAGGTCCTTGTCCGTCGCTAAAACGCCGCGCGCCGCTGTAGTAACCGTTGCAGTGCCAGGCTTTCTGACTCCACGCATATTCATACACATATGCTCAGCTTCCACCCAGACCAAGGCTCCTTGAGCACCCAGATAGTCCATCAAGGCCTCAGCAATCTCTACGGTCAATCGCTCTTGAATCTGCGGTTTCTTGGCATAGACCTCTACTGTTCGGGCCAGCTTGGACAGGCCTGCTACCCGACCATTAGGCACATAGGCGATATGAACCTTCCCGTAAAATGGCAGAAAGTGGTGCTCACACATGGAATGAAAGAAAATATCCTTCTCCACTACCATATTATTGTCAATGATTTCAAAAGACTTGGCCAGATGCTCCTCAGCAGTCTCCCCCAGCCCAGCAAAGATTTCCTGGTACATTTTAGCAATGCGCTGTGGTGTCTCCTGCAAACCTTCGCGGCTTCCGTCTTCTCCAACCGCCTCAATAATCTGGGCAACAGCTGCTTCAATTTTCTTCGTGTCCATATTCACTCCTAGATTCTTTTTCTTTGTCAATGATATAGGCCCTGACCTGAGCCAGGAAATAAAGGGAGCCCGTAATCAGCAAGAGCTCATCGGTCCCATGCTCAGCTTTCAAATAAGCCTCTAAAAATCCCTGCCAATCAGCATAGTTCAATCCCTGCTCACAAGCTAGCGCCTCCATATTTTCTTTGGAAAAGCTCCGTGGATCTGCAAAACTGGTCAAAATCAGCTGACTCTTGGGTACCTGCTTGAGCTGATCCACCATTTCCTCCAAAGACTTGGTCTGGATACAGCTGAAAAGAATTTTCTTATCCAAGTCTGGATAATGCTGTCTTAAGGTCCTCGTCAATCTCTCCATAGCATGGGGATTGTGGGCGCCATCAAGCAAGATGCGAGGCTGGTGTGAAATCTGCTCCATCCGCCCCGGCCAGTTTGTCGCCACTAAAGCGGTGTCTATTTGCTCTTTTGTTAACAGCGGTAGCTGCTTGCTCTGACAATAGAGGTCACAGAGCTGAATCGCCAAACCAGCATTATCTACCTGATGTCGTCCCAACAGAGGCGTCAGGTAATGCGCAACCTCCCGATGAGCATTGGAAAAACTAAAATGCTCTCCTGAGTCAGTCCCGCCCAAGCTCTGAACTTGATAAGACTGCCCATAAACATAGTGGGGGGCTTGCATTTGATGACCCTTGCCCTCAATGACCGCCAGAGCTTCTGGCTCAATCCGTCCAGTCACCAAGGGCACATTTGGCTTGATAATCCCAGCTTTCTGCTCAGCAATTGCTGCCAGAGAATGCCCCAGCAAAGCCACATGATCTAAGCCAATGGTCGTAATGGCTGTCAAATCGGGGCGACAGACATTGGTGCTGTCTAAGAGACCGCCCATGCCGACCTCCATAATGGCCACATCGACTTGCTCCTGAGCCAAATAATCATAGGCCAAAGCCGTCATGATCTCAAACTCCGTCACCCCCTGCAAAACCTCATCATTCGCTTGCTCCTCAAAGAGAGCTCGATAAGTATCTAGGAGCCGTTCCAAATCTTGATTGGGAATTGGACGACCATTGATGGCGATTTGTTCATTGTAGCTGATCAGATAGGGGGAGGTAAAGGTTCCCACACGCAGACCTCGCATTTCCAATAGGTGACGCAGGTGGGCAATGGTTGAGCCCTTCCCGTTGGTCCCTCCTATATGAATCACTGACAGCTGCAAATGAGGATTTCCCCGCAGCGCCAGCATCCGCTCTATCCGCTCCAAGCCAAAATTAGGACTATCCGTCCGATAGGCTTCCAGCCAGCTTAAATCTGGCAATTCTTCTTTTATCATACTCACTTATACTGCCGTAAATTTAGATCTTCCATTTTCTGAGCCAGTCGAATAGCATCGCCAATCTCGGCTGCCATTCGGTGGACCTCCACATCATGCACTCGGACAGCCTCGATACCCTGACTGGCTGCAATGCTGGTCAAATGAGCTGAAGCCAGGTCTCTGTTTTGAAAACCAGCTGCCGTCTCTGGGTCAGTTTCAAAACCACTTTCCTCCAAGATATTGACCAAAAAGCGCTTGCGAGAAACCCCCAGAAAAATGGGAAAGCCAGACCGATGAATACTATTCAGTTCCTGTAAGAGCAAGAGATTTTCCCGCTTGGTCAAGCCAAAACCAATCCCTGGATCCAACATGATTTGCTCCCGCTCCAACCCAGCTTGCTCAGCTCTTGCCAGTGTTTTTTCAAAAAATGCCCACATGAGCGCCTGAATATCCAGCTGCTCAAAATTTGCTAATTCTGACTCGGTAAAAGTAGGTCCAAAGCCGAAAGTCGGAAAGATTTTCGAGCTAGCATGTTGGGGCCGAGCCATGACTGGGTTGAACATGGCGATAACTGGTGCTCCAGTCTTGGCAGCCACAACTGCCATTCTCTCATCACCTAAGAGTCCCGTGATATCATTGATGATATTGGCTCCAGCGGCCAAAGCTGCTTCGGCAACTGGTGCTTTCCAAGTATCCACAGAAATGAGGATATCACTTTCCCGACGAAGAGCCTCAATGACCGGCACCACACGCCCTATTTCCGCCTCAATGTCCACAAAATGGCTGCCCGGACGAGTCGACTCTCCACCGATATCCAGCAGGTGAGCTCCCTGAGCTATCATCTTGCGCGCCTGCTCCAGAGCCTTTTCCACCGTATCATATCTGCCCCCATCCGAAAAGGAATCTGGGGTAACATTAAGGATCCCACAAAGGGCTGTCTTGCCCTCTGGAGCAAGTTGTCTTAGATTCATCGCATTTCCTTTCCTCTTGCTACTTCTGCCTTTCAACAAAAAAGGCACACTCATCTAGTGTACCGCAAAGCCAACAGCAGATGCAGCATCCAGTCCTATGAACTGTACTCGACTTCACAAGAAGACTTCATCTGCCCCTTGTTTCATTTACCATTTTACCACAATTCCCCTATTTAAGAAAACACTTTTTACAAACAGAAGGGCAAAAGGAGGATCAGAATCAAATTCCGAAGAAGATGAGCCAGTAAGGACAATTCTAGAGATCCAACCCAAGCTTTTAAGAACTGGACAAAAGCCATGCCTAAGCTTAGATAAATCAAAAAACAGGATAATTCTTCAGGATTTCTCAGAAAAGCAAAGAGAGCGATTCCAAAGACAATACGCCAACTCTTCCTGTATTTCATCTGCCTGTTTTGCTTAGCCTGTGATGATATACCAAATAAATCCATGCCAATCAATAGCAAGGAGGAAGCGGAAAAACTGTTTGAGATAAGCTGCTGCAAAGGCGTTAGCTCCGAACTCGACTGCCCACAAAGGAGAACCAGACTCGCTGCGTTGCTTGCAATCATTAAAAAATAAAGACAACGTAAGTACTGAAACCGCTTGGAAGCCCGTAGCTCTACCTTAAAATCCCGCCACTCACGAGAAAAGTAAGAGGCGTACCCAAAAAGAATGAGCAAAAAGAGAGAGATAAAGAGCAAGTTAGGCCTAGACAAGACTAAGCGGTTGGTCATTGGCTGAACTAAAAGCAACAAACCCGATTGAAGCAGCATAACTACTAATAAGATTTGGATAGATTTTTGAAATTTGAGACGCATATTTTTCACTCCCTAAAGCTAAGATACAATTATCATTATAAAGCAAAAGATTCGCTCTGTTGGCTCGTTGTCCTAAAAAGTCACTTTTTATCCCTGAAATGTCAAAAAAGAGGTCAAGCTGACCTCTTCATCCATGAATGATATATCGTTAACTTTGTGAGATGATCATCACCAAAATAGCAATTCCATTTCGTAGCATATGGGCTAAAATTCCCATTTCCAAATGCTTGGTCTGGTAAACTACTAAAGCTAAGACGCCACCCATGCCAGCATAAAGAATAAAACTACCGATATTGGTCGGTCCGTGGAAAAAACCAAAAAGAATAGAACCAACTATCAAACCAATCAACTCATGCTTTGGAAACAGCTTTTTGGGGATCAAACCACGGAAAAGAATCTCTTCCAAAATTGGCGCTGAGAAAAGTGCTCCCACAACAATCAAGATAACGGGTGTATTCTGAAACAAGCTCTGCAAAGCAACTTGATTGGCTGTCGTTCCTGAAAATTGACCCTCTAGAACCATGATAATCGCTGCAAAGATATTAATTCCAATACTTACCAGATAGGATAACACTAACCAGATTACTGATTTTAAATTAAAAAAACTAAAATCAAGGGTCAGTAAGTCTTCTTTTTTGGCCATTCGCAGGGCATAAAAAATGATCAGCAAATAAATCATCAGGACAAGCAAGGTGTATCCCATTGAAAAACTTTGATCTCGACCTTTGTAAAACTGGATCAGCACAAAAGGAACTTGAGTCTGGACGGCTAAAAACAAAGCCAGTAAACTATATTCTACTTTTTGCAAAAAATTTTTCATTTTTTCCTCCTTTTACTTAGTATATCGAATTTTTCCCTTCCTGTACAGCTAAGAGCCATATAAAGTCAAAAAATACGCCATCATGCTCACTAGGAAGCTCCTTCCCTAAGCTTTTGATTCAATCTGGCAGCAAAATAGAGCGCTAAAATTTCAATTTTTATTATACCTTCACCAATGCAGTGCACCTAGCAAAAAGAGGCTGGGACAAAAGTCCTAGCCTCTCAATTGTCTTTGGATTATCGAGCAAGACGCAGTGGTTGAGTGGGCTCTACTACGCTGATTTCATCAGCTTTTACAGCCCTACTCAACTGTGCGGAGGTGGGACGACGAAATCGAATTCTAACGAATTACCGATTTCTGTCCCACTCTCGATAGACTTTTATATTGTAAACTTAAGCAAGCTCTTATGATTCTACGCTTGTTTCAACTTCTTCAGTCTCTGCTGTTTCCACAACTTCGTCAATAATTTCAACTTCATTGATTGCTTGTGGTTCCAAGTTACGGTAACGAGCCATACCAGTACCAGCTGGGATAATCTTACCAATGATAACATTTTCCTTGAGACCGAGCAGGTGATCCTTCTTACCACGGATAGCAGCATCTGTCAGGACACGAGTTGTTTCCTGGAAGGAAGCTGCAGAAAGGAAGCTGTTAGTTTCAAGGGAAGCTTTGGTGATTCCCATGAGGACTGGACGAGCTGTCGCAGGCACTCCGCCTGAGATAACCACATCACGGTTAGCATCTGTAAAGTCAGTGATATCCATGAGAGTTCCCATAAGAAGATCTGTGTCACCTGGATCCATGACGCGCACCTTGCGAATCATTTGGCGAACCATTACTTCGATGTGTTTGTCGCCGATTTCTACCCCTTGGCTGCGGTAAACTTTTTGTACTTCAGCAAGCAGGTAAGTTTCAACAGACAAGACATCACGGACAGCCAGCAAGTGCTTAGGCTGTATAGAACCTTCGGTCAAGGCAGCACCGCGGGAAACTTGGTCACCCACTTCAACCTTCATGCGGGCTGTGAATGGCACCACATATTCACCTTCGCCGGTTGCACCTTTGACAAAGACTTTCTTAGTACGAGTAGATGCATCTTCTTCGATAGCAGTGACTTCACCCTTGACTTCTGTGATGACCGCTTCCCCTTTCGGATTACGGGCTTCAAAGATTTCTTGGACACGAGGAAGACCCTGAGTGATATCGGTATTAGAGGCAACACCACCCGTGTGGAAGGTACGCATTGTAAGCTGTGTACCAGGTTCCCCGATAGATTGGGCAGCGATTGTACCAACTGCTTCACCGACTTCAACCGCATCACCAGTCGCCAAGTTGATACCGTAACAGTGACGGCAGACACCATGACGAGTGTTACATGTAAAGACGGAACGAATCGTCACTTCTTCAACACCAGCATTGACAATCTCACGCGCCTTGTCTTCGGTGATCAATTCATTTGGGCCGATGATAACTGCGCCAGTTTCTGGATGTTTAACCGTCTTCTTAGTGTAACGACCATTGAGACGCTCTTCCAGAGACTCGATCATTTCCTTGCCTTCTGTGATAGAAGTGATGAGAAGTCCACGATCTGTACCACAGTCATCCTCACGGATAATCACATCTTGGGCAACGTCAACCAGACGACGAGTCAAGTAACCTGAGTCGGCTGTCTTGAGGGCCGTATCGGTCATACCTTTACGGGCACCGTGAGTTGAGAAGAACATTTCGAGTACAGACAAACCTTCGCGGAAGTTTGAAAGAATTGGCAATTCCATGATACGTCCGTTCGGAGCCGCCATCAGACCACGCATACCGGCAAGCTGCGAGAAGTTCGAGATATTACCACGGGCTCCAGAGTCCATCATCATAACGATTGGGTTCTTCGGATCTTGGTTAGCAACCAAGCGTTTTTCCAATTTTTCACGGGCAGCACGCCATTCAGCAGTAACTGCATTGTAGCGCTCGTCATCAGTAATCATACCGCGACGGAATTGCTTGGTAATTTGTTCTACACGCTTGTGAGACTCTTCAATGATCTCTGCTTTGTCTTCTACGACTGGAATGTCGGCAATGCCCACTGTCAAACCAGCCAGCGTAGAATGGTGGTAACCTAGGTCTTTCAAGCGGTCCAGCAGGGCAGATGTTTCTGTCGTGCGGAAGCGTTTGAAGATTTCAGCAATGATATTTCCTAGATTTTTCTTCTTGAACGGAATATTCAACTCTAAGGCTTCAATGGCAGACTTGATGTCTTTACCAGGCTCCAAGAAGTATTTAGCTGGAACGCCTTCTGTCAAATTAGCATTCGTTGGCTCTTGCAGGTAAGGTAGCTCTTCTGGCATGATATCATTGAAGAGAATCTTACCTACTGTGGTCATGAGGATCTTGTGTTTTTGATCTTCTGTCCAAGGTTTGTTGAGGCTATCTGTCGCGATACCCACACGAGTGTGCAGGTGGACATAGCCATTACGCAAGGCCATCACGGCTTCATCACGGTCTTTAAAGACCATGCCTTCGCCTTCACGCCCTGCTTCTTCCATAGTCAAGTAGTAGTTACCCAAGACCATATCCTGAGATGGTGTTACAACTGGTTTTCCGTCTTTCGGATTCAAGATGTGCTCAGCAGCCAGCATGAGGATACGAGCTTCAGCCTGCGCTTCTTCAGACAATGGAACGTGGATGGCCATTTGGTCACCGTCAAAGTCGGCATTGTAGGCTTCACAGACCAGTGGGTGCAAGCGAAGAGCTTTACCATCGATCAGAACTGGCTCAAAGGCTTGGATACCCAAACGGTGAAGGGTCGGTGCGCGGTTAAGGAGCACTGGGTGTTCTTTGATAACATCTTCCAAGACATCCCAGATGCGCTCATCGCCACGCTCTACCATGCGCTTAGCAGCTTTCACATTCTGAGCATAGTCACGGGCAACAATTTCCCGCATGACAAACGGCTTGAAGAGCTCGATCGCCATTTCACGTGGCACACCACATTGATACATCTTCAATGTCGGACCAACGGCGATAACGGAACGGCCTGAGAAGTCAACCCGTTTACCCAACAAGTTTTGACGGAAACGTCCTTGTTTACCTTTGAGCATATGGCTCAAAGACTTAAGTGGACGGCTACCTGGTCCAGTGATTGGACGACCACGGCGACCATTGTCAATCAAAGCATCCACCGCTTCTTGCAGCATCCGCTTCTCATTTTGAACGATGATACCTGGTGCATTTAACTCGAGCAAACGAGCCAAACGGTTGTTCCGGTTGATAACGCGGCGGTAGAGGTCGTTCAAGTCAGATGAGGCAAAGCGGCCACCATCCAATTGAAGCATTGGACGTAGATCTGGTGGAATGACTGGCAGGATGTTGAGAATCATCCATTCTGGCTTATTGCCAGAGCGGTAGAAGGCATCCAAAACGTCCAAACGACGAATAGCCTTGATTCGTTTTTGACCAGAAGCTGTTTTCAATTCTTCCTTGAGAGCCGCAATTTCTGTTTCCAAGTCCACTTGTTTCAGCAAGTCTTGGATAGCTTCTGCTCCCATTTTAGCAACGAATGAACCAACACCATATTCACGGAGGCGCTCACGATACTCGCGCTCCGTCATGATAGATTTATGCTCCAGTGGTGTTTCCTTAGGATCAATCACCACATAAGCTGCAAAATAAATGACTTCTTCCAGAGCGCGCGGACTCATATCCAGAGTCAAGCCCATACGGCTTGGGATTCCCTTGAAGTACCAAATGTGAGAAACCGGTGCTTTAAGCTCGATGTGGCCCATACGCTCACGACGAACCTTAGTCCGTGTTACTTCAACACCACAGCGATCACAAATAATCCCTTTGTAACGAATCCGTTTGTATTTACCGCAGGCACACTCCCAATCCTTGGTTGGACCGAAGATCACCTCGTCAAAGAGGCCTTCACGTTCTGGCTTCAAGGTCCGGTAATTGATTGTCTCAGGCTTCTTCACTTCTCCGTAAGACCATGAACGGACCTTACTTGGAGAAGCTAGGGTGATTTGCATACTTTTAAATCGATTTACATCAACCACTATTTCTTACCTTTCTTATTTATCTAATCAGCGACGAATTATTTTTCTTCATTTCCTTCAGCATCAAAAGCTGCTTTAGCTTCTTGAGCCTGTTTTTGACGTGCTTTTTCCAGATCGTCCACATGGATCACATCTTCATCCATATCCTCATCCAAGTCACGCAATTCTACTTCTTGGTCATCTTCGTCAAGGACACGCATGTCAAGACCAAGAGATTGCAATTCTTTCACAAGAACTCGGAAGGATTCTGGCACACCTGGTTTTGGAATTGGTTTCCCTTTGGTAATCGCTTCATAAGCTTTCAAACGTCCGTTGATATCGTCAGACTTGTAAGTCAAGATTTCTTGAAGTACATTTGACGCACCGTAAGCCTCTAGGGCCCAAACTTCCATTTCCCCGAAACGTTGTCCACCAAACTGAGCTTTACCTCCGAGTGGCTGTTGGGTAACGGTTGAGTATGGACCAACTGAACGGGCGTGGAGCTTATCATCAACCATGTGGTGGAGCTTGATCATGTACATGACACCGACAGAAACGCGGTTATCAAATGGCTCACCAGTACGTCCATCATAAAGAATCGTCTTAGCATCGCTATCCATACCAGCTTCACGAACTGTAGACCAGAGATCTTCTGAGCTTGCTCCGTCAAAGACCGGTGTCGCAATGTGGATGCCCAAGTTACGAGCTGCCATACCAAGGTGGAGTTCCATAACCTGACCGATATTCATACGGGATGGCACCCCAAGTGGGTTCAACATGATATCGACTGGAGTTCCGTCTGGCAAGTATGGCATGTCTTCCACGGGAACGATACGGGATACAACCCCTTTGTTCCCGTGACGTCCGGCCATCTTATCTCCGACCTTGATCTTACGTTTTTGAGCGATGTAGACACGCACCAGCATGTTAACACCTGATTGCAACTCATCACCGTTTGCACGAGTAAAGATCTTCACATCGCGAACGACACCATCGGCACCGTGTGGTACACGAAGCGAGGTATCACGTACTTCACGAGACTTATCACCAAAGATAGCGTGCAAGAGGCGTTCTTCAGCTGAAAGGTCTTTCTCACCCTTAGGTGTTACTTTACCGACAAGGATATCGCCTTCTTTAACCTCGGCACCGATGCGGATAATTCCCATTTCGTCAAGGTCTTTAAGGGCATCTTCACCGACGTTCGGAATTTCACGAGTGATTTCTTCAGGCCCAAGCTTTGTATCACGTGTTTCTGATTCGTATTCTTCGAGGTGGACAGATGTATAAACATCATCTTTCACCAAGCGTTCGCTCATGATAACGGCATCCTCGAAGTTGTAACCTTCCCATGTCATGTAGGCAACGATTGGGTTTTGTCCCAGAGCCATTTCTCCATTTTCCATAGAAGGTCCGTCAGCGATAAAGTCGCCTTTTTCAACGACATCGCCAACTTTTACAAGGGTGCGTTGGTTGTAGGCAGTTCCTGAGTTTGAACGACGGAATTTTTGGATGTGGTAAACGTCCAATGAACCGTCTTCACGACGAACTTCTACCTTATCCGCATCTGCGTAAGTAACTTTACCATCATACTGAGCAATGACCGCTGCACCAGAGTCATGAGCTGCTTGGTATTCCATACCAGTACCAACGTAAGGTGCTTTTGGATCAATCAAAGGCACAGCCTGGCGCTGCATGTTGGCACCCATGAGGGCACGGTTGGAGTCGTCGTTTTCCAAGAAAGGAATACATGCTGTCGCTACGGCAACTACCTGCTTAGGCGATACATCCATGTAGTCTACTTGGTCTGATGGGAATTCTTGGTTATTACCTTGGTGGCGTCCCATAACGATAGGTTCAGCAAAGCCACCTTTTTCATTCAGCTTAGAGTTGGCCTGCGCTACGATAAATTCATCTTCCTCGTCAGCTGTCAGCCAAACGATTTCGTTTGTTACCACACCAGCTTCACGGTCTACCTTACGGTAAGGTGTTTGAATAAATCCGTATTTATTAAGATGTCCGTAAGAAGATAAGTTATTGATCAAACCGATGTTTGGCCCTTCAGGCGTTTCAATCGGACACATACGACCATAGTGAGTATAGTGCACGTCCCGCACTTCATAACCAGCGCGGTCACGTGTCAAACCACCAGGTCCTAAGGCAGATAGACGACGCTTGTGAGAAAGCTCAGAAAGCGGATTGTGTTGGTCCATGAACTGAGACAACTGTGAAGAACCAAAGAATTCTTTAATGGCTGCAGTCACTGGACGGATGTTGATGATTTGCTGCGGAGTCAGTACTTCATTATCCTGAACAGACATCCGTTCACGAACATTACGCTCCATCCGAGAAAGTCCGAGACGAACTTGGTTAGCCAAAAGCTCACCAACCGCACGAATACGACGGTTCCCCAAGTGGTCAATATCATCCACACGACCGATACCTTCTGCCAAGTTAAGGAAATAGCTCATTTCAGCCAAGATATCAGCTGGTGTTACAGTCCGAACCTTGTCAGATGGGTTCGCGTTACCAATAATCGTCACAACTCGATCTGGATCGCTTGGTGCGACAACCTTGAACTTCTGCAATTCTACAGGCTCTGTCAAGACAGCTGAGTCGTTTGGAATATAAGTGATCTTGTTCAAACCATTGTCCAGTTGCTCTGCAATGCTGTCAATCACACTGCGGGTCATGACTGTACCAGCTTCGACAAGGATTTCACCAGTTTCAGCATCTACCAGATGCTCTGCCAATGTTTGATTGAGCAGGCGGTTCTTGATGTTGAGTTTCTTGTTAATCTTGTAACGACCAACAGCAGCCAAGTCATAGCGATGTGGATCAAAGAAACGAGCCACAAGCAAACTACGTGAGCTTTCAGCCGTCTTAGGCTCACCTGGACGAAGGCGCTCGTAGATTTCTTTCAGAGCTTCATCCGTACGAGAGTCCATTGGGTTCTTGTGAATATCTTTTTCGATGGTGTTGCGCACCAAGTCGCTGTCACCAAAGATGTCCAAGATCTCATCATCACCTGAGAAACCAAGCGCACGCACCAAAGTAGTAAATGGAATTTTACGCGTCCGGTCAATACGAGTATAGGCGATATCTTTTGAGTCTGTTTCTAGCTCTAACCAAGCTCCGCGGTTAGGAATAACAGTTGAGCCGTAGCCAACTTTACCGTTTTTGTCAACCTTATCGTTGAAGTAAACACCTGGCGAACGCACCAACTGGGATACGATAATCCGCTCACCACCGTTGATGATGAAGGTTCCCATTTCAGTCATAATAGGGAAATCACCAAAGAAGACTTCCTGCGTCTTGATTTCACCAGTTTCCTTGTTAATCAGGCGGAAAGTCACAAAGATTGGTGCTGAGTAGCTAGCATCGTGGATACGAGCTTCTTCCAGCGTATATTTAGGCTCACGGATTTCATAGCCGACAAATTCCAGTTCCATGGTGTCGGTAAAGTTTGAAATAGGAAGTACATCCTCAAAGACTTCTTTCAAACCATGGTCCAAGAAATCTTTAAACGAGTCTGTTTGAATTTCAATCAAGTTTGGTAAATCAAGAACTTCTTTAATTCTTGAAAAACTACGACGGGTCCGATGTTTCCCGTATTGAACGTCATGTCCTGCCAAGTTTCTAACTCCTTTTTTTATAAAGTACAGAGGGAGGGAATCGGAGAGAATTGAGATTTACTGATTATTGAAATAACAACCATCTGCCTCTCATATCACACTCTTCTTCACTCTTACCAAGGGGAGACCCCTTCTACGCCATCGACTCTCGTCAAAACAGCTACAATCAGTCCTTTTTGCTAAGTTTTTAGAATCTTTAAGTTTGCGTTACAAATCCTAGAATTCTGAAAAATAGACACAAAAAGAGCAGCTAAATCTGACTTATAAAAAGTTTGATTTAACTGCTGCAAGCTTTAATCGGACAATATTTCAATTAAAGCACACGACAAATTACTGATACTATTATACCGTATTTATCTAGAAATTGCAAGGCTTTCCTCTTCTTTCTGAAAAGTTGAAAAGTCGTTTTTGATGTCCTAGTTTCCCTGTCGGTTACTGCTAGAATTAGTCCCATTATTGGAATTCGGATTAGAGCTAAAGTTAGAACCAGAATTAGAGGTATAACCACCCAAGATAGCTCCCCAAGCTTTCTGATAATCCGCATCTGATGCGCCGATACCAAAGCGATAGCTCGTCGTTGGAGCGCCATTCTTAGCCCAGTAGCTAGGAACAGTCGGACCGCTTAGATTGATGGAGCGGCCATTGATTGTGACGGTTCCTGGTCTTTCTCCAGTAGACTTGAGAACATCCGACTTGATAACACTCGAATCAAGATTGAATTTCTCTCCGATTCCCCAAGCCTCTGGATCCGCCTCATAAATGGCATTGGCTAGATAGGCCATATAGGCAGCATTATTATTGTAGCCTGTTAGGGCAGCCATAGAAGTATTGTCATCATGACCAATCCAGCCTCCAAGAGTCATCCGAGGAGTAGAAAGCATGAGCCACATATCACCATTGCTGTTGGTTGTACCTGTCTTACCAATCCAGTCTGCACCTGCCAAGGTACCATTGACTTGACCAATCCTTGATTTAAAGGTCGTAGTTGCACCAGAGTTGAGCACACCTCGCATCAAGCTTTGCATAATCGTTGCAGTAGCAGGCGAATACACCTGAACTGGTTTTGCCTTATGCTCATAAACCACTTTGCCGTCTGGAGCTGTGATCTTTTCAATCATATATTTTTCTTGATAAGAACCGTTATTAGCCAAGGTCTGGAAACCGTTGGTATGCTGGGCAACCGAAACCTCGATTCCCCCACCCATTGGTAGACTTTCAATGTCATAGTTGTCAATATGGTAGCCCATTTTTTCCATATAGCCTCGGACATTTACACCCTTCTCACGAAGTGCACGATAGGTCCAATAAGCTGGAATATTCCAAGAAGTATTGAGGGCTTCCTGCAGGTCCATCATGCCTGTCCCGCGACTATCCACGTGCATAATCGGCTCACCGCTAGAGAAGTTCGTCGGATAATTGGAAAGTACGCTCGCGCTTCCCATCAGCCCTTGGTCAATGGCGATCCCATAAGCTAAAATCGGCTTGATAGTCGAACCAGGAGATCTTTCCGTATCAAAAGCATGGTTGTTTTGATTAGAGCTATAGTCTCTACCACCGACAAAACCAATAATGGCTCCTGTTTTATTGTCCTGAAGGACATTTCCAGCCTCGACCATTCCTGTCCCATCATCCAAGAGACCACCGTAGTTGGCAACTGCATTCTGCATTGCCTGATGAATAGAATGATTGATGGTTGTTGTGACCGTATAGCCACCCTCGCTCAGCTCTTTTCGAGCTAACTCTTGATAAGCTTCAACCGTTGCATTATTTTTTAATTCTTGCTGGGATACATTGTCCCGCTGAATCAAATACTGATACATGGCCGTCTGTGCTTCTGAAAAAGCTGTATGGTAGAGGTAACTATGCGAGCTCTTTTGAAGGCTCTCAGTCGGTTTAAAATCTTGCGTCAGATCATAGTCTTTGTACTGCTGATAGTCTGCCTCACTCAGTCGACCTGTACGGTACATATTATACAAAACATTCCGAGCCCGCTCTAGACCTAAAGCCATATCATCTGGACTTTTCATACCGCCATCAGAGGCATAGGGTGAATAAACAATCGGACTCTGAGGCAATCCTGCAATAAACGCAGCCTGCGGAATGGTCAAATCCTTGGCTGATACACCAAAAATCCCTTGAGCTGCTTCTTCCACTCCAGCAATATTTTGTCCCTTATTATTCCGACCAAAAGGTGCCACATTCAGATAAGTCGTCAGAATCTCATCCTTAGACATATAGCGTTCCAAAGCCAAGGCATCAACAATCTCTACTGCCTTCCGCTTGAAAGTCGGAGCATCTCCCACGACCTGCTGCTTGATCAACTGCTGAGTTAAGGTCGAGCCCCCGCTGGATGAACCGACTCCAACTACTGAACCCAAGGTTGCCCGCAGAACAGCCTTGGGCACAACACCATTGTGAGTTTCAAAGTTCTCATCTTCCGTCGCAATGATAGCATTTTTGACATTATCCGAAATCGCATCGCTGGCAACTGGGATCCGCAACAAATCATTATCGATTTCAGAAATCAACTCTCCGTTAGCATAGGTCAGCTTCGAAATCCCAGAAATCTTATTGACCTGACTTACCAGCTCCTCCTGCTTCGGCACGGAGACATCACTAAAAAGGCTAGCGGCATAGCCCAATCCGATTCCAGCCCCCAATACTATTCCAAAAAAGATAAACACAAAAGCGACATTTAAGAGTAGTTTTACTGTCCGGAAAATAACGGAAACAATATCAAGTACCGACCATGTCTCTCCTTTTGGCTTAGACGTCTTAACAGGTGAGGGCCCCCCCTTACCAAACTGTTTTAACTTTTTTATAAATGGTTTCAACATAGATTCTCCTTATCGACTATTATAGCAAACATCAGCAGATTATATCAAGAAAGAGCTAATTCTAGCGCTTTTACAGGAATTATTTTCTGGCTACTCATTGCTATTTGTCGCGTTTGTGATACAATAGAGGGATAAAACAAAAAAATACTTGAGCAAGGGCAAAATCCTTTGCTATCTTAGAAAAGGAGAGACAACTATGCACATTTTTGATGAGCTGCAAGAGCGTGGTTTGATTTTTCAAACGACTGATGAAGAAGCTTTGCGTAAAGCCTTAGAAGAAGGGCAGGTCTCTTATTATACTGGATACGATCCAACAGCGGACAGTCTGCACTTAGGTCACTTGGTAGCTATTTTGACCAGTCGCCGCTTACAGTTAGCTGGTCACAAACCTTACGCCCTCGTCGGTGGTGCAACAGGTTTGATTGGCGACCCATCCTTTAAAGATGCGGAGCGTAGCCTGCAAACCAAGGAAACCGTTGATGGCTGGGTTCAGTCCATCCAAGGCCAACTGTCACGCTTTCTTGACTTTGAAAATGGCGAAAACAAAGCTGTCATGGTCAACAACTACGACTGGTTTGGCAGCATCAGCTTCATTGACTTCCTCCGTGATGTCGGTAAATACTTCACTGTCAACTACATGATGAGCAAGGAGTCTGTTAAAAAACGGATCGAAACTGGAATTTCTTACACAGAGTTTGCCTACCAAATCATGCAAGGGTACGACTTCTACGTCCTTAACCAAGAGCACAACGTAACGCTGCAAATCGGTGGTTCTGACCAGTGGGGAAATATGACAGCTGGTACCGAATTGCTTCGTCGTAAGGCTGACAAGACTGGCCACGTTATCACTGTTCCCCTTATCACTGATGCGACTGGTAAGAAATTTGGTAAATCAGAGGGAAACGCAGTCTGGCTCAATGCTGACAAGACTTCTCCATACGAAATGTACCAATTCTGGATGAACGTCATGGATGCTGACGCTGTTCGCTTCTTGAAGATCTTTACTTTCTTGTCGCTTGATGAGATTGAAGACATCCGCAAACCGTTTGAAGCAGCTCCACACGAACGCTTGGCTCAAAAAATCCTCGCTCGTGAAGTGGTAACTCTTGTCCACGGTGAAGAAGCCTACAAAGAAGCCCTTAACATCACTGAGCAACTCTTTGCTGGAAATATCAAAAGCCTTTCTGTCAAAGAACTCAAACAAGGACTTCGTGGAGTACCAAACTACCAAGTTCAAGCCGACGAAAATCTTAACATCGTGGAAATCCTCGTGTCATCTGGCGTAGTCAACTCAAAACGCCAAGCCCGCGAAGATGTTCAAAACGGAGCAATTTACGTCAACGGCGACCGCATCCAAGACCTTGACTATGTCTTGAGCGACGCAGATAAGTTAGAGAATGAACTTACTGTTATCCGCCGTGGTAAGAAGAAATACTTCGTCCTTACATACTAAAACATTCAAAATTTATCCACACAAACAAAAGGAGTTACTCTTCTCTGAGATAACTCCTTTTTGCTCATAGTAGATTAAAATCTTCTTACTTATCTATTCTTAACAGAAAGACTACGAAGTACAATTCGCAAAGTTGTGAGGTTATGTAAGATAGAAAGATTGGAAGGACTAAGCCAGTTAAATAAACCAAAGCCAATCAAACTACTATTTACGACGACGGTTTCTTGGATATTCTTCTGAATCAGTTTTTGCAAAGACGATGACAGAGAGTCTAATTCTTCAAAAAAATCCAAGCGATTATCTAATAATAATATATCGCTCATTTGCTTAGAAATATCTGCACTTTCATTCATCACAACACCAATATCCGCAAGGGTTAGAGCTGCCGAGTCATTCAGGCCATCTCCGACCATTAAGACAGTATGACCAGATTGCTGTAACTCCTGCACCAATTCAAATTTCCCATCAGGTTTCAAGTCTGTATATACCTGATCAAAGGGCAAATCTTTGACTAATTCCTCTGTCCTAACCGAGGTATCCCCTGTTGCCAGAATCAATTTTTTCCCCTGTGCCTTAAGTTTATCCAAGGCTGTTTTTGCTTCTTTTCTCAAAGGAGTATGAATGCAGAACATTCCAATCAATTCATTCTGATAAGCCAAGAATAAGAGATTGTAGTGACTCTTGTACTCTTCAATTAAAGCATTTTGTTCTGAACTGATATGAATCTGCTCATCCTGCATCAAGACATAATTCCCAATAAGAACTGGTTGGCCATCTATATGAGATTTGATCCCCTTGCTTGCGATATATTGGAGTTTCCCATGCATTTCCTCATGTTCAATCCCCTCTATCTCAGCTTGCTTGACGATGGCATTAGCAATAGGATGATAAATGTGTTCCTCAAGACAGGCACTGATTCTGAGAATATCTTCCTCACTATAGTCCCCAAAAGGTAACACCTTGTCAACTATCGGATAGCTAGTTGTGATTGTTCCCGTCTTATCAAACAAGAAAGTATCAACTTCCAGATATTTCTCCAAAACATCTCCATCCTTAATCACCATTTCACGGTTCAACCCCTCCTTGATAGCTGTCAAATAAGCTACAGGAGTAGAGATTTTCAAAGCGCAGGAGAAATCGACCAATAGGAAAGAAATAGCCTTAGAAAAAGAACCTGTCAATAGGTAAGTCAGCCCAGCCCCCAAGAAATTATATTTGACGACCTTGTCCGCCATTTTGATGAAATAGCGTTGTTTCGTTTTCTTGTTTTCTTCAGATTTCTTCATCAACTCAATCAGTTGTAAAACCCGGCTGTTCATCTGATTATCGGTTACACGAATGCGTAACTCTCCAGTTTCTAATACTGTATTTGCACAAACCAAATCAGACTCTCTTTTTTCAACTGGAAAACTCTCTCCTGTCAAGGAGCTTTCGTTGACCATACCTAAACCTGAAACTACTTGTCCATCAAACAGAATTTCATTTCCTTGAGATAGGACCAAGACATCTCCTATTTGAACATCGGAACTCTTGATACTAACAACCGTATCCCCCTGTACTAGAAATACATCGCTCTCTTTTGCAAGAAGGCTTTGTTCTAAATCTGTTGCAGTTTTTTTCAAGGACCACTGATCTAAATGATTCCCCAAATCAAGCATAAACATGATATTGCTAGCCGTCTTAGATTGGTTCATAAACAAGGACAATAAAATCGCCGAACAGTCCAGGACCTCCATCGTTAGTTCCTTGCGCGCTAGTGTTTGATAAGCTTCTCTAATATAGCCAAAAGCCTGATAACAAGTCCATATATAGCGAATAGGATACGGCACAAAACTACGAAAAAGTATACGCTTAATCGCTGCACCTGAAACAATAGAATAAGCACTCTCTTCTCTACGAATGGGAAGAGTCATCAACTCAGAAACTTTCCCTTTATCAATTCTTTTTAAAAAGGCTTCTGCATTGTCTAATACAGAGAAGCCTTCTTTTATACGTAGAGTAAAGTGCTGTTGATCCATGTAAAACTGGATGGACTCAATCCCCTTTTCATCTCTCGCCAAGGAACGAAGATAGTCTTGAATATCCAAGGTGAGTGAAAAAGAAGATGATAGTCGGATATGTTGGTATCCTCTATGTAGCACTTTAAAAGACATATTATTCCCCTATAAGGCTATCTAATTGCTCTTCTTTTTTCTCTTGCTCGTACAAATATTTGGCATCTTGCAAGACATCGTCTCCATGTTGTTTCACAACAGAAACAGATGCATCTAGCCCGTCTTTCAACTTGTAAGCCTTAGCCAAAGCTTTAGAATAACCTTTTTTAGCTTCCTTACTTGCTAAGATTTTCAAGCCAAGGGTACCAAATGCGACACCACCCAAAAATAGTGAAGATTTTTTCGCAACTTTTGCAACGGTTAATACTTCTTTTAACATACTTATTTCCTCCTTATCATTATTATATAGAAATTTAGATATAAAAGCAATTTCATTTTATAAATTGGAGAATTAGTTTTATTTCTACTGAATCTCCCATCTACTTACTCCTAAAGTTGCTTTCACTTGTCTCTTTTGATACACTTAAACTATGAATACAAACCTCAAACCCAAACTCCAGCGTTTTGCCACAGCGACTGCCTTTGCCTGTCCCATCTGCAAGGAAGAGCTACAGCTGATGGAAAACAGCCTCAAATGCCAACATCGTCATTCTTATGACTTGGCCAAGTTTGGCTATGTCAATCTAGCACCTCAAATCAAACAACCCAAAGACTACGATAAGGCCAGTTTTCAAAATCGGCAGTTGATTTTAGAAGCAGGATTTTACCAAGCTATCTTAGAAGCTATCTCGAACTTACTTGCTAGTTCAGAAACTGCCAAAACAGTCTTGGATATCGGCTGTGGCGAAGGATTTTACTCTCGTAAACTCCAAGAAAGTCATTCTGACAAAACCTTCTACGCCTTTGACATTTCAAAAGACTCGGTCCAAATCGCTGCCAAGAGCGACGGCTCTTTCGCAGTCAATTGGTTCGTCGGTGATTTGGCCAAGCTACCACTACAAGATGCCAGCATGGACATCATTTTAGACATCTTTTCTCCAGCCAATTATCAGGAATTTCGGAGAGTCATGTCTGAGAATGCCCTCCTCATCAAAGTCATTCCCACCGAGCACCATCTTCAAGAAATTCGCCAAAAAGCTGCGACTCAACTCAGTAACAAGGATTACTCTAACCAAGAAGTCATTCAGCATTTCCGAGAGCACTTCGATATAATCTCTGAAATCAATGTTGAGTCTAGCCACTCCTTGACTACCGAAAGTAGAGCCGCTCTTTTAGCGATGACACCACTCCTCTTTCACGTTGAGCAAGACCAGATCGACTGGACTGACCTCACCCAAGTGACCATTGCAGCTACCATTCTTATCGGAAAAGCAAAATAAAGAAAAGATAGTCCGCAGACCAAATGCATTCCGTTTGGCTTGCTGACTATCTTTTTTATAACTCATATTTTAATAAACTGTTTTCTCTGTTTCGAAATCAAAGAAATGCGCCTTGTTTAGATCAAAGCCAAGGTCAATCCCTTCACCTGTTTCTGAGTAGTCACGAGCATCTACACGTGCGATAAACTCGCTGTCACCAACTTGACAGTAAAGGTGAGACTCAGAACCCAAAAGCTCAGAGACAGAAATGGTCGCATGAACCACAGAATCTGGGAAGGTCTCTAGGAAGGCAGGTTCTGTATTGATGTCTTCTGGACGAATACCAAAGATCAACTTCTTACCGTCATAACCCTTCTCACGCAACACCTTCAGTGTTCCTTCTGGCACGGTCAAACGCAAGCCATCGGCAACAATTTGATTTCCCTCAAGTGTCACAGTGATAAAGTTCATGGCTGGGCTGCCAATGAAGCCCGCCACAAACTTGTTGACTGGATTTCTGTAGACTTCCTGTGGACTACCGATTTGTTCTACTCGACCAATGGTTCCAGTTCCAGCAGGGTTCTTGGTTGCTGACATGATAACAATCCGGTCTGCAAGCGTCATCGCTTCTGTCTGGTCGTGGGTAACGTAAATGGTTGTTGCTCCGATACGGCGGTGGATTTTGGCAATCTCAGCACGCATGGACACCCGCAGCTTCGCATCCAAGTTTGACAAAGGCTCGTCCATCAAGAAAACCTTTGCATCACGTACGATAGCACGACCCATAGCAACACGCTGACGTTGACCACCTGACAAGTCCGCTGGCTTACGATCCAAGAATTCTTTCAAACCAAGGATTTCAGCCGCTTCTTGCACCCGCTTGTCAATATCTTCCTTGCTGTACTTGCGCAGTTTGAGCCCGAAAGCCATGTTGTCGTAGACTGTCATGTGTGGGTAGAGGGCATAGTTCTGGAAGACCATGGCGATATCGCGGTCTTTCGGTGCCACATCATTGACCACTTTACCGTCGATTGACGCTGTTCCTTCTGTGATGTCTTCAAGACCTGCAATCATACGCAACGTTGTAGATTTCCCGCATCCTGACGGACCAACGAAAACGATAAATTCCTTGTCCTTAATGTCCAAATTAAAGTCTTCAACAGAATAGTGCTCACTGTTTGGATACTTCTTATAAATATTTTTCAGATTTAATTCAACCATAAGTTCCCCTTTACTTTATGTGAAAATAGTTGCCTTTGAAACCCCTAAAAATTTCAAAGCGCTTTCATAAAAATATTATATCCTTTTTTAATTATTATTTCAAGCATTTATTCAAACGTTTGCACAATTTTTTATCATATTTCAACTAACTACTCTTTTAAAACAAAAAATAGGATAGAAAATTTCTATCCTACACGATTAGTTAGTAACACGATAATAAAATTGACCTTGTTCATCAAAGCTATTCATCCCAACTCCCGTCCACAGACGATCTTGGCTGACATCTGAGCTATCTTGGAAATTTTCTTTATTCGCAAGCTTGACACCTTTTGGAATGAACTCTAGCAAGAAACCACCAGTTTCACCACCGTATACACCGCCAGAAGCAGTGCCATAGTCTGTCAGAGATGCTCCATACAGCTCATAGCTATCAGAAACTAACCCTTTATCATTGAACACCAGCTGATGACCAGCAGCATTCTGCCAGGTCCCTTTTACACTGGAGTAGTCTCCATTGGCCAAGGCCGAAATATCCATTGATTTTTTCTCCTCTTGCGTCTTTTCTGGACTAACTTCTGCTGAACTTTGACTGCTTGTTGCAGAAGAAGACGATTCTGCAACACTCTGACTAGAAGCTACTTGAGAAGATTCCTGAGTAGTACTCGAACTTGTCTGAGTAGAATTAACTGCCTTACTAGAGCAGGCTGCCAAAGTCGATAGAGCTAAGCAACATAATAAAGGATAGACTATTTTCTGCTTCATGGCTTTCTCCTTATCCAATAAATGATTACTAATATTATAGACTTTTTCAGCCTATTTTACAAGTTGGCTCAGCTATCCTGCACCGCTAAGACCTTATAGATGGTTTTGCTCAAAGCCGCCTGATAATCCTCTGCACTCAAGGATCTATCCGCAATAATCTCTGCTGTCTGCTTGTCCAGATCTACTGTCACATCTGACACTCCCTCCATAGATAGGAAGTGCTGGGTAACGTGTTTAACACAGTTTTGACAAGATAAGTTTTCTAATTGAACTGTTTGTTTCATAGATTTATTCCTCCGTATATTCCTTCATTTTAAAATTTAAAGCGTCCTAGACGCAGAGCATTGGCCACAACTGACACTGAGCTTAAGCTCATGGCCAGACCAGCCAACATAGGATTGAGCAAGGGGCCGCCAAAAAGATGCAGCAGACCCATAGCAATCGGGATGCCTAGTGTATTGTAGGCAAAAGCCCAGAAGAGATTTTCTTTGATATTGCGGATGGTCGCCTGGCTGAGCTTGATAGCCTTGACTACATCCTGCAAATCACTATGCATGAGCACTACATCTGCGGACTCAATAGCTACATCAGCGCCTGATCCGATGGCAATTCCAACATCTGCCTGGACCAGAGCTGGTGCATCATTGATACCGTCTCCGACCATGGCTAGTTTTTTGCCAGCTTCCTGCAAGTCCTTGATAGCAGCGGCCTTACCATCTGGCAATACACCTGCGATAACTTTTTGGATGCCAGCTTTCTGGGCAATAGCTGTCGCTGTTTCCTCACGATCTCCTGTCAGCATGATGACTTCTAGTCCCATAGACTGGAGCTCCTGCACAGCCGACAGACTGCTGGATTTCATCTCATCTGCTACCGCTAAAATACCTACCAGCTGTCCATCTATTGCGACAAACATGGCTGTCTTCCCTTCTTGGGATAGCTCTAACAACTGTTCTTGAAAGGCACTGCTGTCAATGTTCTTTTCTTTCATCAGAGACTCATTACCGACCAGAAGATGCTTACCTTCAACCTGAGCAGCCAATCCTCGTCCAACTATAGCCTCAAAATGACTGACAGGCAGCAAGTCAAGTCCCTCCTCTTTAGCAGCTTCTAAGATAGCCTGAGCCAAAGGATGTTCAGAATGCTGCTCAGCACTGGCTATTAGCCGCAACAAGTCAGAGCGATTAAAAGCACTCAAAGGTAACAAATCCGTCAGGCTGGGCTTACCAACCGTAATCGTCCCCGTCTTATCAAGAACAATAGTATCCAGCTGATAAGCCGCTTCCAAAGCTTGACCAGACTTAATCAGAATACCATTTTCAGCCCCTTTACCAGTCCCAACCATGATGGCTGTCGGAGTAGCTAACCCCAGCGCACAAGGGCAGGCAATGACCAGAACTGCGATAAAGATTGACAGAGAAAAGCTAAGACTCTCACTAGCTAGAAAATACCAGCCCAGCGCGGACAAAGTAGCCAAGCTCAGCACGATTGGGACAAAATAAAGCGAAATCTTATCGGCCAAAGCCGCTATCGGTGCCTTAGACCCCTGCGCTTCCTCCACCAATCTAACAATCTGAGCTAAGGTCGTATCTGAACCCACCCTAGTTGCTTGGTAGTCAATACTACCATTTTGATTGATTGTGGCACTGGTAATAGTGTCACCGACCTTTTTTTCAATCGGGACACTTTCACCTGTCATCATGGACTCATCCACAAAGGTCTGCCCCTCCGTCACAAGGCCGTCTACAGGCATACGCTCTCCTGGCTTGATACGGATAATATCTCCAACTCGGATATCCTCTGTATCAATGGTCACAGCCTCTCCATAGCGAATCACTGTCGCCTGACTAGGCACTAGCTCAAGTAGAGACTGAATCGCCTGAGACGTTCTCCCCTTGGCTGAACTTTCCAGATATTTGCCTAGAAGAACCAAGGCAATAATCACTGCAACAGACTCAAAATAGAGCTGATGGACAAAGGGATGATGACCTAGAAAAACCTGACTGACCGAGTAGAGGCTATAAAGAAATGCTGCACTGGTTCCCACCGCAATCAAACTATCCATATTAGGATGTCGCTTGATAAGATTGCGAAATCCTCTCTGATAAAAGCCACGACCGATCCACACAGCAGGCAGAGTCAAAAGCAGTTGTGAAAGAACGAAGACCAAGGGATGCGCCATATGGTCCAAGAAGCTAGGCAGCGGAAGACCGACCATACTACCCATCGAGATATAAAGCAAGGGCAGAGCCGTGACCAAAAGAATTAGTAATTCTTGCTTTTTCCTTTCCAATTCCTTCGCTTTCGTTGCAGCCTCTTCGCTTGCATGGGACGGTCGGTCTTTTCCTTTTTCTTCCGCCTGATAACCAGCCTCAGCTATCGCATCCAGCACTTGCTGGCTGTCAAATCCCGCCTTAGGAAGCAAACTGAGACGTTCTGTCGCCAGATTGACACTGACATCCTCGACCGTTTCCAAGTCCTTGACCGCCATCTCCACTGTCATAGCACAAGATGCACAGGTCATGCCTGAGAGCTTGTATTCTTTCTTCTCACTCATCAATGTGTCTCCTTTCTGTGCCCGCAACGACACTGGCCTTGAGGGCAGTGGCATTTAATTTCCAGCGGAGCCGAAGCTCTTTTCTTATCGATGACTTGGCTGAGCCGCTCCAAGTCCCTTTGACTGAACTGACTTCTCTCAATCATTGAAATCAAAAGATCTCCGTGTTTAGTGTTACATATATTATCAAAAAGCGACTGCCAAGTGCTTTCCAGATGCTCCGCTTCTAAAATCCGGGCATCGTAGTAAAACTTACCCTCAATTTTTTCCATGGCAATAAATTCTTTGGTCTTCAGACGATTCAAAAGGGTCTTGATGGTTGCCGGTTTCCAGGAAAAATCAGCTTCCAACCGCGCTATAATCTCTGTACTGCGACTGTGTGGATAGGCCCACAGCACACGCATCACTTGCCATTCTGCTTGGCTCATATTTTGCTGTTCCATTGTCTAACACTTCCTTAACATTTACATTTGTAATTCGATTCTTTATTAGTTTACAATTGTAATCGTAATTTGTCAAGTATTTTTATCGTTATTTCCTGATATACAAAAAAGAAGGCGGGATAATCCCGTCTTCTTGCTTTATTCTATTAGTGTGCCAACATCTCTTGGGCGATTTCTTGACCTGTCAACTTACTTGGATAGTAGGTTGGCCAGTTTTCCAGCTCATTAAAGAGCGCTTCCTGGCTCTCACCACCATAGAAGATATGGAAGTGAGCTGCCTTGGTCGGTGCAATGTTGTGGTCGCTAAACTGAACATATTTGTACTGGCCAGCATCCGCATCTGTCGCTTCAAACATAAAGCGAACTCCACGATTTCCCTTAGAGTAGGTCAGAGTGTGCTTACCAACGTATTTATACGTATATTTCTTAGATTTTCCATCTACCACAAATTCCATGGTCTTGTCTGTGATATTGATATTGGAAACATCCGTCTTGTAGCCCTTGTCATAGTAGTCCTTGTATTCAGCTGCCGTCATTTTCCCAGTCAGCTTAGCCTTGTAGTCAAAGACTTGATCTAGGGTACCGTCCTTCAGATATGGGTAAACAGACTGCCACTCGCCTGCATAGTCAGACAAGGTTCGATCCTTGACGGCACTGTCTTCAAAGTAGCCATTTTGAACTGTCTTAGTATTCTCTTCTTTCTCAGCCGCAATCTCTGCTCCCTCTTGGTCCGTTGTTTTCTTAAGAGCCTTTAGATTGGCCTGCATGATAGAAACATAGTCTGCTCCGTCCTTGGTCTGCTCTTCGGTCAAGCTTTCCAGCGGATTCAGGACATCAAGCTCTACCCCTGTTTCCTTAGCTAATGTAGAAGCCAAAGCCTGGGAAGCATTCTCTTCAAAGTAAATATACTTGATTTTATTTTTCTTAATATACTCGGTCAATTCAGCCAAGCGTGAAGCGGATGGTTCACTGTCTGGTGAAAGTCCAGAAATTGGTACCTGTTTCAAGCCATAGTCCAATGCCAGATAGTTAAAGGCTGCGTGCTGAGTGACAAAGCTCTTTTGCTTGGCATTGGCTAAACCATCTTCAAACTCCTTATCCAAGGCTTCCAGCTTCTTGATATAAGCCGCTGCGTTTTTCTCAAAAGCAGCTTTCTTGTCAGGATAGGCCTTGCTCAGACTATCTCGGATGTGCTCCACCATTTTAATAGCGCGCTTCGGAGACAGCCAAACGTGGGGATCGTACTCATGATGATGCCCCTCTTCACCATGGTCGTGGTCTTCTTCCTCTTCACCACCAGGCAGCAAAAGCATATTTCCAGTCGCTTTGATAACCTTTTCTTCCTTATTTTTCAAGTTTTTTAGCAAATCAGGAACCCAAGTCTCCATATTTTCATTTTCATAGACAAAGGCATCGGCATCCTGAATCGTCGCAACTGCCTTAGCTGAAGGCTCATAATCATGCGGCTCTGTACCAGCCCCGATTAGAAGTTCAACATTAGCCTCGTCTCCAGCCACCTGCTTGGTAAACTCATAAACCGGATAAAAAGTCGTGACAATATTGAGCTTGCCATCTGCATTTTTTTGATTGGAACAAGCTACTAAGAAAATACTCAGTAAACCTGCTAATAGTAAACTAATTTTTTTCATTTTCTGCTCCTATTTCATAAATTTTTTGACCAGATTGACCAGCAAGAACAAGCTGACGAAGATAATCGTAATGCTGGCGCTTGCTGGCGTCTCTGCATAGTAAGAAATATAAAGTCCGGCAATCATACCAAAGAAGCCGATGACGTTTGCCAGTAAAATAACCGACTTGAAATTTTTCCCAATCCGCAGGGCAATACTGGCCGGCAGGACCATAATGGTCGAGACCAGCAAGGCTCCCGCAGCTGGAATCATGAGGGCAATCGCAACACCCGTCACAATATTAAAGAGAATAGACATGGTCCGCACAGGCAGCCCATCCACAAAGGCCGTATCCTCGTCAAAGGTCAAGATGTACATAGGCCGAATGAAGAGGAAAGTCAAGACAAGCACCACAGCAGCAATGACAAAGAGAGAAATCACCTGCTCCCTACTGATAGTCACAATGGAGCCAAATAGATACTGATCCAAACTCATCGAGCTTGAACTCTTACCCTTACTCATAACAATCAAGGAAACCGCTAATCCCGTTGACATGAGAATAGCTGTACCGATTTCCATGAAATTCTTATAAATAGTCCGCAGATACTCTAAGAAGACTGCTGCGATTATAACTACCACTACTGTTGTGAAGGTCGGTGACAAACCTAGAACCAAACCAAAGGCAACGCCTGCCAGAGAAACGTGACTGAGCGTGTCACTCATGAGGCTCTGACGACGTAAAATAAGGAAAGTACCTAAAATCGGTGAGAAGAGGCTCATGGCAATAACTGCTAAAAAGGCTCGCTGCATAAAATCATAGGAAAATAGATTAAACATGACTCACCTCCTGTCCGCTGTCACTTTCATGCACATTGAAGCAGCGCCAAGGTGAGTCCTGATTCCGAACTAAATGAATGTTGCGATCAGCATATTTGCGAACTTCCTCCGGATCGTGTGTAATCATCAAGACCGCTTTCCCATGCTTGTGAGCACTATGATGCATAAGCTTGTAAAATTCATCCTTGCTGCCTGCATCCATACCTGTTGTCGGCTCATCTAGGACAAAAATATCCGGATCCGAAGCAAACATCCGAGCAATCACAGCCCGCTGCTTTTGCCCGCCAGAAAGAGAACCGATCCGCTTGTCCCGATGTTCCCACATTCCAACCGACTCCAAACTGGCCTTGATATGTTCCTCATCATGTTCATTTAAACGTCGAAACCAACCCTTGCGCGGATAGCGGCCAGACTTAACAAACTCATACACCGTACTAGGAAAACCTGCATTAAAACTAGCAATCTGCTGAGGAAGATAAGCAATTCTCAATTTCTTGCCCTTCTCATTGGTCTTGGAAATCTTGACCTCGCCATGCTTAGGCTGCAGAATCCCCAGACTAGCCTTGACAAGTGTCGTCTTAGCAGCCCCATTCTCCCCTGTCAAGGTTACAAACTCGCCACTATCCAAAAAGTAATGAATATGCTCCAACACAGGTTCCTTGTCATAGTAAAAGGACAGATTTTCCACTGTGATATATCTCATTTCCCAATTTCTCCAATCAAACCATCCAAAAATCTCATAATCACTTCTTGCTCATCAGAAGAAAATTGCTCTGCCAATCTCTGGTAAGTCTCCAAAGTATGAACATGATGATGTTGATGTTCTTCCGCAATCGGTCGTGCCAAATCAGTCAATCGATAAAAAGTCACACGAGCATCCTTCTTATCCTTGAATGTTTCCAACATCTTTTGCTCCACCAAAGCCTTAACAGCTTTAGTTACAGCAGCCTGGCTAACATTCAGCCTTTTAGCTAGATCAGAATTCGTCAAAGACTCCTGAGACAAGAGCATTAAAATATGTTCCTGCGTGTTCGTTAGCCGCACATCGCTCGTACAAGAGCCTACCAAGATTTCATGTTGATTCTCAGCTGTCAATATAACCTCATTCAAAAAATGATTAATTTTTTCTGCTAAATGCCCCATTCTTCGCTCCCTTTCTTAACTGGTTGAAACTTTACCGGTTAATTATACCACAAAAAAGAAAAGAGTCAAGCTCCAACTATAGTAACACTCTGATTCCAAAACAATGCAAAAGCATCGATAGAGAGAAAGAAAAAAGAGCTAACTGCTCTTTTCTCATATGCTCATGTACTCCGCCAGTAGGACTCGAACCTACGACATCATGATTAACAGTCATGCGCTACTACCAACTGAGCTATGGCGGATAATAGCTAAGCGACTACCATATCTCACAGGGGGCAACCCCCAACTACTTCCGGCGTTCTAGGGCTTAACTTCTGTGTTCGGCATGGGTACAGGTGTATCTCCTAGGCTATCGTCACTTAACTAGCTGAATT
>NZ_CABPTR010000006.1:0-86934 GCF_902460365.1 Streptococcus sp. Marseille-P7375
AACGATCGTACCGGTTCGATTCCGGTCCTCGGCATAGCGGATATGCGACAGGGCACCCTTAGCTCAACTGGATAGAGTACCTGACTACGAATCAGGCGGTTAGAGGTTCGACTCCTCTAGGGTGCATAAGAAAGCTTTGACTTTTTTATGTGTTTTTGTTATAATTGATTATCGTGATATAGAGCACCCTTAGCTCAACTGGATAGAGTACCTGACTACGAATCAGGCGGTTAGAGGTTCGACTCCTCTAGGGTGCATGAAGGGAAACGAGGTCCTATGACTCCGTTTTTACTTATGATCGGGAAGTAGCTCAGCTTGGTAGAGTACTTGGTTTGGGACCAAGGTGTCGCAGGTTCGAATCCTGTCTTCCCGATATCTGGCGGTGTAGCTCAGCTGGCTAGAGCGTCCGGTTCATACCCGGGAGGTCGGGGGTTCGATCCCCTTCGCCGCTATAACGATCTTGTTGGACCTTTAGCTCAGCTGGTTAGAGCTCTCGGCTCATAACCGAGTGGTCGTAGGTTCAAGTCCTACAAGGTCCATAATGAATATCTTGGAGGATTACCCAAGTCCGGCTGAAGGGAACGGTCTTGAAAACCGTCAGGCGTGTAAAAGCGTGCGTGGGTTCGAATCCCACATCCTCCTTAGATTAGAATATCGCGGGATGGAGCAGCTAGGTAGCTCGTCGGGCTCATAACCCGAAGGTCGTAGGTTCAAATCCTGCTCCCGCAATTTGGCTCGGTAGCTCAGTTGGTAGAGCAATGGATTGAAGCTCCATGTGTCGGCGGTTCGATTCCGTCTCGCGCCATACCATTATCTAATATGCGGGTGTAGTTTAGTGGTAAAACTACAGCCTTCCAAGCTGTTGTCGCGAGTTCGATTCTCGTCACCCGCTTTGAACAGAAGTTCATACCAAGTTTTTATAACTTGGGCGCGTAGCTCAGGTGGTTAGAGCGCACGCCTGATAAGCGTGAGGTCGGTGGTTCGAGTCCACTCGTGCCCATTAAATAATGGAGAATTACTCAAGAGGCTGAAGAGGACGGTTTGCTAAATCGTTAGGTCGGGTAACCGGCGCGGGGGTTCGAATCCCCCATTCTCCGTAAATAAGGGAGTTTAGCATCTGCTATCTCCTTTTCTTGTTTTATAATGTTTTTTAATGTTTGTTTAAACTTTTTTTGGTACGCTGTGCTGGTCTGATTAGATCAAGACTTATATAATCAGATTTTTTAGGGATTTACTGATTTCGGGGATTGGAATGAATAAATTAAAGATGTCTAAATTTTTGATTTCTATTTTGCTATTGGGAATTGTTATGATAAGCTTGATGCTTTCCCCACTTTCACCATGGATTGTTTCTGTGACTGGTGATTTTTTGTCCAGTGTTGATCGAGTAGTTGCTATTCCTTTTAACTATTTTGCTAAGGAAAAGAAAAAGGTTACTCAGTTAATAGAGACCTATCAAGAAAATGAGACACTAAAAGGAACAATTTACAATCTTGAAGAGAAGGCAAATAATTCTGATACCTTAAAATTGGAGAATGAGCAGTTGCGTTCTCTCTTAGAGTTAAGTAATAATGATCAAAGTGCTGTCAAGATTGCTGCAGAGGTTATTTCTCGCTCTCCATCTACTTGGAAGAATGAATTAACTCTTGATAAGGGGCAGTCAAGCGATGTGTCAACCTCTATGCTGGCTATTTCTAACGGTGGTTTGATCGGAGCGGTTAGCAGTGTTTCCGACTCTTCAAGTGTTGTTAGTCTGCTTACAAATGAAAAGAATGATAGTTCTATTGCAATTAAAATTCAGACACAAACTGGTTTTGCCTATGGCATCATTGTTGGTTTTGACACTGAAAAGTCAGCTTTTATCGTCAGCCAGCTAAATACGGTGGATGGCATTGAAGAAGGGGCAACTGTGACGACAAGTGGTCTCGGCTCTTATAATGCTGAGAATGTCTTGGTTGGTCAGGTTTTATCAATATCAGCTGGCAAGGACCAATTAAACAAAGAAGTTTTGGTGAAGCCTGCTGCGGATTTGTCTGATATTCAAGCGGTTCTGTTGGTGAGAAATTAGTATGAAAATTCTAAGAGGAACTTTTTTTACAGCTTTGTTTCTATTTCTGATCTTCTTCATTGATGGTCAATTATCAAGAAGTCTTGTAGATCTTTTTGCTGAGAAGTGGCATCCGGCAAGTCATATTTTATTGTTCTTTACGGTTTTCTTATTTTTAAACTTTTCAAAGGAATATATTTTTTTCCTCTTCTTTACTCTAGGTCTTTTTTACGATGTTTATTATCTACATGTGATTGGGCTTTTCACCTTCATCTTGCCTCTACTGACAGTTGTCATCTATCATTTTCTTTCTGTATTTTTGCTAAATCGTTGGACCCGCGTTTTGGCCATTATTACGATTGTTTTCTTTTTTGAAATGATCAGCTTTGTTTCTGCATCATTCTTGCACCTAGCGAGCTTTACATTCCCTGATTTTATTATCTATGCTTTGGTGCCAACTTTAGTATTTAATGCCTTTCTTTTTCTATTGTTACAGCCTTTGTTTGAAAAAGTCTATTTATGATGATTTAGAAATAGAAATGTAACGAATGCGTAATATATAGCCAGAATTTTTTTGATATACTATATAATGTCTTAGTAAGAAGGAGTGTTAATATTTTTATGAAGAAAAAGCTACTTACATCAGTTTTATTGAGTGCGGTGATCCTTTCTCAAGGTGCTGCGCTAGTAAATGTTAAAGCTGATAGTACAGATGATAAAATTGCAGCTCAAAATAGTAAAATTGATAGTTTAACCAATCAACAAAAAGCGGCACAAGCACAAGTTGATGAAATTCAAAAACAAGTTTCAGCTATTCAAAAGCAACAAGAAGTGCTTCAAGCAGAAAATGAAAAATTGAATGCTGAATCTGCGAAACTTACTGCTGAAATTGAAGAGTTATCAAAGAATATTGTTGCTCGTAATGAGTCTCTTGCAAACCAAGCGCGTAGTGCTCAAACCAGTGGTACAGCAACAAGCTATATCAACACAATCATCAACTCTGCTTCAATCACTGAAGCTATCTCTCGTGTAGCAGCAATGAGCGAAATCGTTTCAGCTAACAACAAAATGCTGGAACAACAAAAAGAAGATAAAGAAAAAATTGCTGAAAAACAAGTTGCTAACAATGAAGCTATCAATACAGTCATTGCAAACCAACAAAAACTTGCAGACGACGCTCAAACGTTGACAACTAAGCAGGCTGAACTCAAGGTTGCTCAACTGAACCTTGCAGCTGAAAAAGCAACTGCTGAAAATGAGAAAAATAGTCTCTTAGAGCAAAAAGCAGCAGCTGAAAAAGCGGCAGCTGAGGCAGCAGCGGCAGAAGCAGCATATAAGAACCAGCAACAAGCTCAACAACAAGCGATCCTTGCTTCAGGAAATACAAGCTTCGCAGCACAAGTTCAAGCTGTAAATAATACAGGTGGAACTCCTGTAGCAGAAGCAGCAGTTGCTACATCAGGAGTTGTTGCAACTCCATCATATAGCCTTTCAGCATCAACTTATCCTGTAGGTCAATGTACTTGGGGTGCTAAGACTTTGGCACCATGGGCTGGAGACTACTGGGGTAATGGTGGCCAATGGGCAGCTAGTGCAGCAGCAGCAGGCTTCCGTACAGGATCACAACCACAAGTTGGAGCAATCGCATGTTGGAACGATGGTGGCTACGGACACGTTGCAGTTGTAACAGCAGTTCAATCTGCTAACAACATTCAAGTATCAGAAGCAAACTATGCTGGTAACCAATCACTAGGTAATCACCGTGGATGGTTTGACCCAACAAATGCACAAGGATACGTAACATACATCTATCCAAACTAATGAAATATGAAGGAGGCTGGGACAAAAGTCCTAGCCTCTCAATTTTCTTTGGATTGTCGAGCAAAACGCAGTAGTTGAGTGGACTCTACTACACTGATTTCATCAGCTTTTACAGCCCTACTCAACTGTGCGGAGGTGGGACGACGAAATCGAATTCTAACGAATTACCGATTTCTGTCCCACTCTCCCTTTTATTTTTTATTGAAAAATTGCTGGAAAAGCGTTACAATGGTAGGTAGGAAAAATGTAATTGGTTACAATAAAAGACGATTTAGAATCTGGAGGGAATCATGTCTTTTTCTGATTTAAAGCTCTTTGCTCTTTCTTCTAATCAAGAATTAGCGCAGCGTGTTGCAAAGGAGATTGGGATGCCGCTTGGGAAGTCAACGGTTCGTCAATTTTCTGACGGGGAAATTCAAGTAAACATCGAAGAATCGATCCGTGGTAAGCACGTTTTTATCTTGCAGTCAACTAGCTCACCTGTCAATGACAATCTAATGGAAATTTTGATCATGGTGGATGCCTTGAAGCGGGCTAGTGCGGAGTCTATCAACGTAGTGATGCCTTACTATGGCTATGCTAGACAAGATCGAAAAGCTCGTGCTCGTGAGCCAATTACATCTAAATTAGTGGCTAACCTAATGGAGATTGCTGGGGTAGATCGCCTATTGACCATTGATTTGCATGCTGCTCAAATTCAAGGTTTCTTTGACATTCCTGTCGACCATTTGATGGGAGCTCCTTTGATTGCTGATTATTTTGAGCGTCGGGGCATGGTTGGTAGCGACTATGTGGTTGTCAGCCCAGACCACGGTGGTGTCAGCCGCGCTCGTAAGTTGGCTGAATTTCTCAAGACTTCAATTGCGATTATCGACAAACGTCGCAGCGTTGATAAGATGAATACCAGTGAAGTCATGAATATCATTGGTAAGGTGGAAGGTAAGACCTGTATTCTGATAGATGATATGATTGATACGGCGGGAACTATTTGTCATGCGGCAGACGCTTTGGCAGAGTCAGGTGCTGTGGAAGTCTATGCGAGCTGTACTCACCCAGTCTTGTCAGGACCAGCTATGGAAAATATCCAAAGATCCGCTATCAAAAAACTTGTGGTTTTAGATACCATCTATCTTTCAGAGGACAGATTAATCGATAAGATTGAGCAGATTTCTATCGCTCATCTCTTGGCAGAAGCCATCGTTCGGATCCATGAAAAACGTCCACTTTCCCCCCTTTTTGAAGTAGCAAAAAAGGCTTAAAAGTGCCTTGATCAAGATTTTTTTTAGGAAAAGACTTGACAATTTAAAGAATATTTCATATACTATACATAGTAACGATAGTTACCAAATAAAAAATGTTTTTTATATAAAAAAGGAGAAAACAAATGAAAAAAGTTGTACTTTCTAGCGTAGTAGCTCTTTCATTGTTCGCAGTAGCAGCACCAGTATTTGCACAAGGTGAAAATGCTGAGTCATCAAACCAATTGATCCAAAAGAAATATAGCTCATGGCGCGATTCAGCTGATGAAGCAAATACTCAAGTAGCTGCTCACGAAGCTGAAATCAATGCTGAAGCTGAAAAAGATGCAGCAGTTGTAGCTGCTAAGGCTGCTCTTGAACAATACGGTTCAGGTCATGAGTATGGCAAATATGCAGAAAAAGTTGAAGAAGCTCGTACAGAAGCTCGTAACACTGTTCGTAACAAATATGTTGCTCAACTTCAAGATAAATACACTGCAGCAGCTAAATCTCAAGGTAACTACTACAATGAAACTGGCGTAGAAGCTAACCGTACAAATGAACAACGTATCGCTGATGATAAAGCAGCTCAAGGTCAAGCAGGCCAAAACGGTCAAGCTGGTGAAAATGGAAAAGCTGGTGAAAACGGTCAAAAACCTGCATCAGTAGCAGAAGCTAAAGCTTCAGAAGCTAAAGCTGCTAAAGCTGCTAACGGTGCTAAAGCTGGTCAAAAAGCAGCTGGTAAAGCTCTTCCAAAAACATCTGCAGTTAAATAATTTGTTTTAAACAATTGTACTAACGCAATTTATATCACTGGACCTCTGGTTCAGTGATATTTTTTAGAAGGATTTTATAGGATTTTTATCTATGAGAAGAAGAAGACAAAAACGACAGCAGAAAAATTGGAAGATTTTTGGTGGTTTAGGAGCTTTATTTGTTGCTATTTTAGCAGGGATTTTTCTCCTCCAACAGGCAAACTCTTCAAATTCTGCTGCTAAATCATCCACTAGTCAGGTAGGTAAGGTAACTTATACACCAAGTAAGGAAGAAAAGGAATATCTGACTAATCGTTTTAATGGATTGAAAGCGATCAATCCTGAAACGGTGGCCTATGTCTATGCTCCTGGTACAGAATTAGACGAGCCAGTTGTACAGACCGGTGATAACTCAACTTACTTGGATAAGACCTTTGAAGGTGGAAATGAGCCTTATCTGGGTACTGTTTTCATGGACACTGAAAACAAAAAAGACTTTAGTGACCGTTTGACTTGGCTCTTTGGGCATGCTCGTGGAAGTCAGGTTGGTGATCACCGCATGTTTAATGATGTGAACTATTATGATAAACAGGAATACTTAGATAAGCATAAGTATGTTGTCATTGAAACACCAGAGCGTAAGCTTTACTATCAGGTAATGGGCTTGGTGATCGTTCCAGAAGAGACTGCTTTTTATCGGATTAAGTTTGATGATGATAAGGATTTTGAAACTCAGCTCAAGAATATCTATGAAGCTGCTCGTACCAAAGATTCAAAAATTAAGATTAAGGCTAGTGATAAGTACGTTGTGCTGTCAACTTGTCGTGAAGAGGATGAGACGATTCGTTCTAACCTCTATCTACGTCAAATCCCAGACTCTGAACTGCAAGATTTCCTAGCCAAGCATGGGAATGAGCTTACTTATAAAGCAACTCGTGAATAAAAATCAGGATTTTTCCTGATTTTTTTGTTGCTTAGTGGCTCATATGAGATTGAATTGGAGTAAATACTTGACAAACGCTATATGTATATATATACTAGAGTAGTATGGATTTTCCATAAAATTAATTCTAAATAAAGGAGATAAAACATGAAAAAAGTTTTATTGCTTAGTGTATTAGGCCTTTCTGCAGTTGCTAGTGTAGCTTATGCAGCAACTGGTACGCCTGCTATTCCAGGAGTTACAGCACCTGCTACATCAGCTGTGACAAAAGTGAATGAAAACGGGAACCACAATAACCGCTTTGGTTACGGAGTTTCACCAAAGAATAAGACGTACGGATATAGCTTCTCAGGTGCAGCGACTTACCCAGTAGCTCCAGCAGCAGGAACAGCAGATGGTAAGCCTTTGAATGACGGAACTCGTAAGTTTGGTCATAACAGTCGTTTTGGAGCAGCATTTGAAGCTCGTTATACTACTAGCTCAGCTACACCAGCAGCTCCATCAACACCTGCTACTCCAGCTACACCAGCGGCTCCATCAACGCCTGCTACTCCATCAACACCAGCAGCTCCATCAACACCAGCAGCTTCAGCGGCTCTACCTGCTATTACAGTTAAAAAGCCAGTTGGAGCTCCAGCAGCAGCAGACCTTCCTTCACAAGCGAACGTTACAGGAACTACAAATGCACGTTTTGGTGCTGCAGCCCAAGAAGATCGTGATAATAATAAAGTAGCTTATGATGCAGTTTACCAAGCAGGAACATATCCAGTAGCTCCAGCAGCAGGAACAAAAGATGGTAAGCCTTTGAATGATGCAGAACGTGAGTTTGGTCATAATACTCGTTTTGGTGCTGCAGGACAAGGTAGCGATATTAAAGCAGCTACAACATTTGAAAACACAAACTATTCAGCTGTAGTAAATGGTAACTAATTTAGTTTTAGTAACATTTATATTAAAAAATCAGGAATTTTCCTGATTTTTTGTTTTTCTTTCTATAAATCAGATGGATTTTTGCGCAGGTGCTGCATTTATAGTATAATAGTTCTATTAGATTATCGGAGGCGGCTATGGATTTGACTAAGAAGTTTAACAAGAATTTAGATAAAATTGAAGTGTCTCTGATTCGTCAGTTTGACCAGTCTATTTCTACGATTCCAGGTGTTTTGCGGCTGACCTTGGGGGAGCCGGACTTTCCGACACCGGATCATATCAAGGAGGCGGCCAAGGCAGCTATTGATGCCAACCAAAGCCACTATACAGGAATGAGCGGGCTTTTGGAGCTGCGGCAGGCTGCGGCTGATTTTGTCAAGGAGAAGTACCATCTGAACTATCGTCCAGAAGATGAAGTCTTAGTCACTATTGGGGCAACTGAGGCCCTGTCTGCGACTCTGACGGCTATTTTGGAAGAGGGAGACAAAGTCTTGCTACCAGCACCAGCCTATCCAGGTTATGAGCCGATTGTGAATTTGGTCGGGGCGGAGATTGTCGAGATTGATACGACAGAAAACGACTTCGTTTTGACTCCTGAAATGCTTGAGCAGGCTATCTTGGCGCAAGGAGACAAGCTCAAGGCAGTTATTCTCAACTATCCGGCCAATCCGACTGGTGTGACTTATTCGCGAGAGCAGATCGAGGCTTTGGCAGCAGTATTGAGCAAGTATGAAGTTTTTGTCGTCTGCGATGAGGTTTATTCTGAGTTAACTTATACAGAGCAGGGGCACGTTTCTCTGGCAGAATATTTGCCTGAGCAGACCATCGTCATCAATGGCTTATCCAAGTCTCATGCTATGACGGGCTGGCGACTAGGTTTTATCTTTGCTCCTGCTGTTTTTACCGCTCAATTGATCAAGAGCCATCAGTATCTGGTGACGGCAGCCAATACCATGGCTCAATATGCAGCTATTGAGGCTTTGACGGCTGGTAAGGATGATGCCCAACTCATGAAGGCGGAATACATCCAGCGGCGGGATTACATTATCGAACAGATGACGGAGCTGGGTTATCAGATTATCAAGCCAGACGGTGCTTTCTATATTTTTGCTAAGATTCCAGCAGGCTACAATCAAGATTCTTTTGCTTTTTTGCAGGATTTTGCTGAGAAGAAGGCTGTGGCCTTTATTCCAGGGGCGGCTTTCGGCCAGTATGGAGAAGGCTATATCCGCCTGTCTTATGCAGCTAGTATGGAAACCATCAAGGAAGCTCTGAAACGTCTCAAGGAGTACATGGAAGGCCATGCTTAGACCGTTAACGAGCAAGAGTTTGATTCTCTATAATCGGAATTTCCGGGAAGATGATAAGCTGGTCAAGATCTTTACGGAACAGGCTGGCAAGCGAATGTTTTTCGTGAAACATGCTGGAAAATCTAAGCTGGCACCAGTCATCCAGCCTCTGACGGCGGCAGAACTCTTGATGAAAATCAATGACGACGGACTCAGCTATATCGAAGATTACCAAGCTGTGGAAAGTTACGGGCAAATCAAGGGTGATCTCTTTGTCATGGCTTATGCCAGCTACGTGGCAGCCCTAGCAGATGCTAGTATTCAGGACAATCAGCCAGATCCGGCTCTCTTTGCCTTCCTGCAAAAGACACTGGATTTGATGAATCAAGGGCTGGATTATGAGGTTTTGACCAATATCTTTGAAATTCAGATTTTATCTCGCTTTGGCGTTTCTCTGAATTTCCATGACTGTGTTTTTTGCCATCGGACAGGTCTGCCTTTTGATTTTTCCTTTCAATATGGCGGGGTGCTCTGTCCAGAGCATTATCATAAGGATGCTCATCGCAGTCATCTTAATCCCAATATTCCTTTTTTGCTCAATCAGTTTCAGGCGGTTCAGTTTAGTGAGCTGGAGACGATTTCGCTCAAGCCGGAAATCAAGCGACAGATCAGGGACTTTATAGATCAAGTTTATGATGAATACGTGGGTATTCATCTCAAATCAAAGAAATTTATCGACTCTCTGGGCGACTGGGGCAGTATTTTACAAGACAAACATGAGGAAGAACAGCATGAAAAAAATAGCTATTGATGCCATGGGCGGAGACAATGCCCCTCAGGCTTTGGTCGAAGGTGCTAATCAGGCTCTGAGAGACTTCTCGGATATTGAGATTGTTCTCTATGGGGATGAAGCCAAGATTAAACCTCTGTTGACAGCGACAGAGCGTGTCAGCATCGTTCATACGGATGAAAAGATTGACTCGGATGATGAGCCGACCAAAGCTATTCGCAAGAAGAAGCAGGCCAGCATGGTTCTGGCAGCCAAGGCAGTCAAGAATGGAGAAGCAGATGCGGTTCTGTCTGCCGGTAATACAGGAGCGCTTTTGGCGGCGGGCTTCTTTATCGTCGGACGGATCAAAAATATTGACCGACCGGGTCTTTTATCCACTTTACCGACTGTGGATGGTCGCGGTTTTGATATGCTGGATCTGGGGGCAAATGCTGAAAATACCCCTCATCATCTGCATCAATATGCTATCCTAGGTTCTTTTTATGCGGAAAATGTTCGTGGCATTAAGCAGCCACGAGTTGGTTTGCTCAATAATGGCACTGAGGCCAGCAAGGGAGATCCTCTGCGTAAGGAAACCTATGCATTGCTGGCAGCGGATGACAAGCTGAACTTTATCGGCAATGTAGAGGCGCGTGACCTTATGGATGGAGTGGCAGATGTTGTCGTAGCAGATGGCTTTACGGGTAATGCAGTGCTCAAGTCTATCGAAGGAACTGCTATTAGCATCCTAGGCCAGCTTAAAAAGGCTGTGCTAGGCGGTGGTTTCAAGGCTAAGCTAGGGGCTTTATTGCTCAAAGACAGCCTACAGGAAATGCGCAAGAGTCTGGACTATTCCAGTGCCGGTGGGGCCGTTCTCTTTGGTCTTAAGGCGCCAGTGGTCAAGACGCATGGTTCAAGTGATGCCAAGGCTGTTTATAGCACCATTCGTCAGATCCGAACCATGCTGGAGACAGATGTTGTCGGAAAATCTGTGGTGGAATTTTCAAAAGAGGTGGAGACAGAATGAATCAAGAACAAATTTTTCAAAAAGTAACAGAAATTATCCAAGAACGTCAAGGAAAGGACTTTGTTGTCCAGCCAACTTTGGGCTTAAAAGATGATTTAGGCGCTGACTCTGTTGACTTAATGGAATTCATCCTGACTTTAGAGGATGAGTTTGCGATTGAAATTTCAGATGAGGATGTTGATCGCTTTGAAAATGTCGCAGATATTGTTGCCTATTTGGAAAAGAAACTAGCGAAGTAAGAAATCGACTTTGATTTGAATAGAGAAAAACCTTGGTTTACAAAACCAAGGTTTTTTTAGTGGATTTATTTTGGATAGATATAGCTAACAGCTCCTTGACCGGCGGCGTAAGGATTGAACCAGCCACGGAAGTTGCCAATGTATTGTTTGCCCGCATAGTTGGATTCTTTGATTTGGATGCGGGTATTGGATTCGACATGGGTGACAACACCGACATGCCCATAACCGCCATCGGTCCAGCAAATGATGGCTCCGACTTGTGGGGTGCTTCCTGTTCGGAAACCAGCTGCGCGTGCGCTAGCTGCCCATTGGCCACCGTTGCCCCAGTAAGGACCAGCCCAAGGAGCCAGTACTTTTGCTCCCCAAGTACACTGGCCATGAGGATAAGAGGAGGCTCCAGCATAATCAGGGGTGTAGAGGGTTGGCTCAGGCGTAGTTGGTTTATCAACCTGATAGCTGGTGCCTGTAAGTCCAGTCATCTGTCCATTGAGATTACGGTAAACATGGGTATGGAAGAGTCCATTTCCAGCATGCTGTTGCGTATTGATGGTAAATTTATACAGGCCATTGCCCACTTTGTTAGCAGTGTACCATTTGATGTCATCCTGGCCATTGGCCTCTGACCAAGTTGGTAGAGAAATGGTTCCTGGTCCGAAAGCATCGGAAACGGTCACTTCGTAATTGTAGGTAGAGATTTTATTGACAGAAACCTTGGCTTTGATATTTTCAGCGGAGAGGGTGACGCTGTCTGTCGCATAGTTATGCTCGCTACCATCTTTGTACTTAATGTAGATATGATTGGTGTAGCTTCCAGATAAGGCTTGGTGGTTACGGATATTGAATTGTGCAGTAAAAGTCCCATCTCCATTATTACTTGCCTCATACCACTTGATATTACTTTGATTCTGGGTACTCCAAATAGGGACACGGACGGATTGAATTGCCTTAGATGCGGCAGTTTCAGTGACTTTTACAGTGTAGGTTCCCTCTTCCTGATTGATGTTTTCAACAGAGAAAAGCGGTTTTTGGTCTTTTTGAGAAGGTATTTTTCCAGCATCTATTGTAGCAGTCGCTCCTGCTAAACATGTAAAGGCTGGATTGACATAGCTTTCGCCATAGAGATGGATATGGTAGGTTCCGGTATCGTAATTGTGCTTCTTCAGCTCGACTCTGACGCTATAACTGCCATCAGGATTTTTCCTTGCTTGATACCATTGTAAATCATCTTGTCCCTTATTTTCAGACCAGGTTGGGACAGTGATCTTATACATGGATTCAGGAAGATTTTTGATAAGGATTTCCATAATGCCAGGTTCAGGGAAGCTTGTCTGAATGGTCGGATTAGGTTTTTCTAGATGGAAAGTAGTGCCCGATTGGTAAATCATTTTGCCATTTTTATTTTCATAAGTATCTACGAAATATTTTCCATAACCTTTGTGTTTAGAAAAGTTAAATTCAGTACTCTCTTGCCCAGCTTCATACCAATTAAGATCATCGCCACCATTTTCATCAGACCAAACTGCATGGACAATTTTTGAGTTCCTTTGGTCTTTATTTCGCGTAAAATTGATGCGGCCGGTTTGTCCAGATGTTGTGACGCTTGTCTTGCTAGCAGGCTTATTAACAGTGAAGGTAGTGCCATTCAAGCCAATCATTTTTCCATTTATCTTGATATAAGTATGAACATGGAAGGTGCCATAGCCAGCGTGCTGCCGGAGGTCAATGGCTGTGCTGGATGTCTGAGGCGTGGTGTACCATTTCAAATCATCCTGCCCGTTTTCGTCGGACCAGACTGCGTGGGAAATGGTATAGGGAACCTGAGCCTTGGAGCGGGCATAATGAATCTGCGCCGTATCTCCAGTGACATTGACGGTTACATTGCTGGCACGATCAGTGGGGCCTAGGACTTTATTTCCAGCTTCAGTCGATGTAACAGCTTGAGCTGTGGAATGACTGGCAAATAGCCCAAGGACTGCTCCGGATAATAAAAACAGCTTCTGATATTTTTTCATAAATCTCCTTTGAATAAGTAATTTGGATGATTCCATTTAGATTATTCGGGAAAAAATATAAAAAAAAGAAAAATTTTAAAAGATGTTGAAACTTGAATTTCTAATTTATTTTAGTTTTATGAAATTTTTGATATTTGAAATAAAAGTAATGAAATAGTCAAAATACAAAAAATAATATAGGTAGATTTTATTTGTCAGAGATGGATATCCCTAACAAAAATAGATTATTTCTCTTCTTTTCCTACTTAGAATAGAATAAAACGAACGATTATGATATAATTTAGATGAATGATTCGTAAAAATGGCAATGGTTTTTACGTGATGTGTTGGCTTGGTGCGTAAGCACCTATGATGATGGATGTTGAGGTATCTTAGCTATGAAGCTTTTAGTTGTTGGTTCGGGCGGTCGTGAGCATGCGATTTCCAAGAAGTTGTTGGAGTCTCAGGGTGTGGAGCAGGTCTTTGTCGCACCTGGAAATGATGGCATGACCTTGGATGGGCTAGACTTGGTGAATATTGGAATTTCCGAACATTCTAAACTAATTGAATTTGCCAAGGAGAATGATGTTGCTTGGTCTTTTATTGGCCCGGATGATGCCCTGGCAGCTGGAATTGTGGATGATTTTAACCAAGCTGGACTCAAGGCTTTCGGCCCATCTCGTTTAGCTGCGGAGCTGGAATGGTCCAAGGATTTTGCTAAGGAAATCATGGTTAAATACGGCGTTCCGACAGCAGCCTATGGCACATTTTCCGACTTTGAGGAAGCCAAATCCTACATAGAAAAGCAAGGGGCGCCTATCGTAGTAAAGGCGGACGGCCTAGCTCTAGGCAAGGGCGTGGTCGTAGCAGAGACCGTAGAGCAGGCAGTCGAGGCAGCTCATGAGATGCTCTTGGACAATAAATTTGGTGATTCAGGTGCGCGCGTGGTTATCGAGGAGTTTCTGGACGGCGAGGAGTTCTCCCTCTTTGCCTTTGTCAATGGCGACAAGTTTTACATCATGCCGACGGCTCAGGATCACAAGCGTGCCTATGATGGTGACAAGGGTCCCAATACAGGTGGGATGGGTGCTTATGCGCCAGTTCCACACTTGCCACAGAGCGTGGTTGACACAGCGGTTGACACGATTGTCAAGCCAGTCCTTGAGGGGATGATTAAAGAAGGTCGCCCTTATTTGGGCGTGCTCTACGCGGGCTTGATTCTGACAGCAGACGGGCCTAAGGTCATCGAGTTCAACGCTCGCTTTGGCGACCCAGAGACCCAGATTATCCTGCCTCGCCTAACGTCTGATTTTGCGCAAAATATCACGGACATCCTTGATGGCAAGGAGCCGAGCATTACTTGGACAGACAAGGGTGTGACTCTGGGCGTGGTTGTCGCATCTAATGGCTATCCGCTAGATTATGACAAGGGTGTCGAGTTGCCAGCCAAGACAGAAGGCGATATCATCACCTACTATGCCGGGGCTAAGTTTGCGGAAAATAGCAGAGCACTGCTGTCAAATGGCGGACGTGTCTATATGCTCGTCACCACAGCAGATACCGTCAAAGAAGCCCAAAACACTATCTACCAAGAACTTGCCCAACAAAAAACAGAAGATCTCTTTTACCGAACCGATATCGGAAGCAAGGCTATTCGATAAAGGTATAAGAAAAAGCGACGAAGTCGCCAAGTACGATAATGGTCGTTTGATTTGCGAGCGTTAGCGAGCTAATATAGAATAATCACCGCCGTTGTGAAAGAACGATTGGATGATAAGCTAATCGTTCAGGGAAATCGGAAGACCCTGGGCTTCCGATTTAGGCATGAGACACCTTTGGTGGCTGCTGTCGTCCCTCACAACCTAAGGTGATTGTTGAAAGGAAAGAAAAGAAAAATCATGACTAAACCAATTATTTCCATCATCATGGGATCCAAATCCGACTGGGCCACCATGCAAAAAACAGTCCAAGTCTTAGACCGCTTTGGTGTAGCCTATGAAAAGAAAGTCGTCTCTGCCCACCGTACACCTGATCTCATGTTCAAGCATGCCGAAGAAGCCCGCAGTCGCGGCATCAAGGTCATCATTGCAGGTGCAGGTGGTGCCGCCCATTTGCCAGGAATGGTAGCGGCTAAAACCACCCTGCCTGTCATCGGCGTACCGGTCAAATCACGTGCTCTCAGCGGTCTGGACTCCCTTTACTCTATCGTGCAGATGCCGGGTGGCGTGCCTGTGGCAACTATGGCCATTGGTGAAGCGGGAGCGACCAACGCTGCTCTGACTGCCCTTCGGATTTTGGCCATTGAAGACCAAGACCTAGCAGCAGCGCTAGCGGATTTTGCTGAAGAACAAGGAAAAATCGCTGAGGAGTCTAGCAATGAGCTCATCTAAAACAATCGGAATCATCGGTGGCGGCCAGCTGGGGCAGATGATGGCCATTTCTGCTATCTACATGGGGCACAAGGTCATCGCGCTTGATCCTGCTGCGGATTGCCCAGCCTCTCGCGTAGCGGAAATCATTGTGGCACCTTATAACGATGTGGACGCCCTCCGTCAGTTGGCAGACCGTTGCGATGTCCTCACCTATGAGTTTGAGAATGTCGATGCTGACGGTTTGGATGCTGTTATCAAAGAAGGTCAGCTTCCTCAAGGAACCGACCTGCTCCGCATTTCTCAAAATCGGATCTTTGAAAAGGACTTTCTCGCAAACAAGGCCCAAGTCACCGTGGCACCCTACAAGGTCGTGACTTCTAGCCAAGACTTGGCAGATATCGACCTATCGAAAAACTATGTTCTCAAGACTGCGACAGGTGGATACGATGGCCATGGACAAAAGGTCATTCTCTCGGAAGCAGACTTGGAAGAAGCCTGTGCACTAGCCAACTCAGCAGCCTGTGTTTTGGAAGAATTCGTCAACTTTGACCTTGAGATTTCTGTCATCGTATCAGGAAATGGCAAGGACGTGACGGTTTTCCCAGTTCAGGAAAATATCCACCGCAACAACATTCTTTCGAAAACCATTGTGCCTGCTCGCATTTCAGAAAGTATAGCAGATAAGGCAAAAGCCATGGCAGTGCGAATTGCTGAACAACTTAACCTGTCTGGAACGCTGTGTGTGGAAATGTTTGCGACGGCTGATGATATCATCGTCAATGAGATTGCCCCACGGCCACACAACTCTGGCCACTACTCTATCGAAGCCTGCGACTTCTCGCAGTTTGATACCCATATTCTGGGTGTTCTCGGAGCACCATTGCCAGCTATCCACCTGCATACGCCAGCCATCATGCTCAATGTTCTCGGCCAGCATGTCGAAGCAGCTGAGAAATATGTGACAGAAAATCCAAGCGCCCACCTCCACATGTATGGTAAAATAGAAGCGAAGCACAACCGCAAGATGGGGCATGTGACTTTGTTTAGTGATGTGCCGGATAGTGTGGTTGAGTTTGGGGAGGGGATTGATTTTTGAAATGACAGAAGAATTTGATGAATTGCTAGATGATGAAATAACGACCGTAACACTGACTTATACGGACGATTTGATTGTTCCAGAGATTGCGGATAGAGAGGGGATTCATATTTTAGAGAGAGCTGGCAATCAGCTAGTCTTAGAATATTCTTGTTCCGTGGAGGAAGTTAAGGATTATCTGAGTAGTTACGGCCTGCCTAGACATCCTGAGAGAATTTCATTTGAATTTTCTATACATGAAGACTTAGAAAATGATAATCTTTAAAGCTAAATGGAGACCAGTTTATGATTCAAATCATCGTTAATGCTTTTGTTGAAAAGGATAAGACTGGAGCTGTTGTAGAAGTCTTGTTTGCTAGTAGCAATCACGAAAAAGTGAAAGCCAAATATCAGGAATTAAAGATTCAATATCCAGACAATTATCTGGCTATCTATGATTTGCCATTGGATACAGATCTGAGTAGCTTGCCGCACTATCCGTCGGTGGCGATAAGCAAGGAGGAGTTTGATTAGCCTATGAAAACTATCGGTCTGATTGGTGGTATGAGTTGGGAGAGTACCACATCTTACTACCAAATCATCAACGAAACCATCAAAAAAGAGATGGGTGGTCTGCATTCTGCTAAAATTCTGCTTTACAGTGTTGATTTTGCAGAGATTGAGCATTATCAAGCAGTCGGGGACTGGGAGAAAAGCGGTCAACTGTTGGCAGATGTTGCTCAGCGCTTAGAGCAAGCTGGTGCGGCTTTCATCGTTATTTGTACCAACACCATGCACAAGGTTGCTCCGCAGATACAAGAGCAGATTACGATTCCAATCTTGCATATTGCACAAGCAACTGCGCAGGCCTTGTTGACTGACGGCATTCAAAAAGTCGGCCTCCTGGGGACCAAGTACACCATGACTCAAGATTTTTACAAGGAGAAATTAATAGAGTCTGGTTTAGAAGTGCTGATTCCAGACCAAGCTGGCATTACAGAGGTCAATCGGATCATTTATGACGAACTCTGTCTAGGAGATATCAAAGAAAGCTCAAAGCAGGCTTATCTTACTGTTATAGATGATTTGAAAGAAGCTGGCGCTGAAGCTGTTATCTTGGGTTGTACCGAGATTGGTCTCCTCGTCAAGCAATCCGACACTGACTTGCCTCTCTACGACACAACGGTAATCCATGCAGAGAAAGCCGCGGAGTGGGCGGTGAATAAATGATTACAGAAGACAAGCACAACCGTAAGGTAGGTCATGTAACTTTGTTTAGTGATGTGCCGGATGAGGTTGAGGAGTTTGGGAATTGAAACAGTTCTTATTTGGATGTTATTATATCTCATCTTAATAGTCCTGTTTTCTTTAGTAAAGAGATTGACCTAAAAGTTGAGTAATTACTATTATAAGGAATAGATTTTGAATGGAAAATAATTCTTTAGATTTTAGATTGATAAATAATTTGTTGTTACCATCGATTAACTATGTATCTAAAAAAGATTTGAAAAAAAAAGATTTTTTAAGCATTTTATACGGAATTCTTTTTTTAATATTTACATGCATACTTGTAGTTGTAGTTTATCAGCAGTTAAAACCGTTTATTTTACAGACGGCAGTATCATTTGCTAATTTATACTTTATAACAGATGCAATATTTTCAGGGAAGAAAGAGTTTCTACAATATGTACCATCAACTCAGAATGTACATTTTGTCATATTATCTTCTGAAATAATTTTTGATAAGTTATCTTTACTTTTTAAAATGTTATTTCCTATGATATTATCGTTGGTTACAATGTTAATTTTTAAGAAACAAAATTTTTTGTCGAGAGTAATTATTATAATCTTAACAATTCTAATTTATACCCTAATCTTTGAAGTTTATTTTCAAGCAACGTTAATTATTATTTTATTTGGTATTTTAATTATTTTTCATCCTATTGGAGATGGTAAATATTATACTGTTGTGCAATATTTTAATTATCTTGAAGAAATTCTTTATAATTGGCGGAGGAATCGTAAAAAAAATAAAAAGAGTGGAAAGAAAATCATATTTTTAATTATTCTTTCCATAACTATGAGCTATTGTCTGTTTAAATTATTTCCAGTTTTAGGGGTAGGTTTTCCTTTACTTCTAACTTTATTAGTAGTATTTATTATATGGGTCTATACTGGAAGTGCTGGCAAAGAAAGTAAATTATTAAAAAAAATATTTATTTATATTATATTTTTTGGATTTACTTTAATTGGGAATTTAGAAATTGGTTCTGATGTTTTAAAAGTACCAGTATTATTTATTACTTTATTCTTTGCATTAGATCGGATTATTGCATTGTCAAAAGAAATGAAGGAAATAATTATTGAAAAAAGTATATTGTATTACTATGAATATGAAAATATAGAAAAATTACTTTTAATAAAAGAACTAATAAATATTGAGATTCTGCATGAAGTAGATGTGTCTGAATTGGAGTTGGCAAAACAAATAGCTATTAGAATTAAATTGGGTATCTACCAAGAAGTGCTAAAGTTATCAGATATTTATATAAAAAGAGAGTTTAAAAACTATCGTCACTTTGTAGAAGGAAATATTTTTTTACTAACTTTTGATGAAACAACTTTAGATGATGCGGTATCTTTGGAATCTTTAAAAGAAAGCCTTTTCGATATACTTAAATTAGAAGAACAAAATATTCTTTTGCCAGAGTTATATGAAATATACGCAAAAGTATTATTTAAATTAGAGCAATTTGATGATGCTATAGTTTACTTTGAGGAAAATATAATGTATATAAGCGAAGAATCGAGATTAATGTATATTAAAGCATGTGAACAAGTTGGAAATATAAAACAAGCTGAATATATACGTCGAAATTATTAATGATAGAATCAAGGAGAAAAATCATGATCAACCGTTACTCTCGCCCTGAGATGGCGAACATTTGGACTGAGGAAAATAAGTACAAGGCTTGGCTGGAGGTAGAGATTCTAGCTGATGAGGCCTGGGCTGAGCTGGGTGAGATTCCCAAGGAAGATGTGGCCTTGATTCGCGAAAAGGCTGGCTTTGACATTGATCGCATCTTGGAGATTGAGCAGGAGACGCGCCACGATGTGGTGGCTTTCACGCGGGCGGTTTCTGAGACGCTGGGCGAGGAGCGCAAGTGGGTGCACTATGGCCTGACCTCGACCGACGTGGTGGATACGGCCTACGGCTACCTCTACAAGCAGGCCAATGACATCATCCGTGAGGATCTGCGTCGCTTCACTGACATCATTGCGGAGCGGGCGCGGGAGCACAAGTTCACCATCATGATGGGACGGACCCACGGGGTGCATGCGGAGCCTACGACTTTCGGCCTTAAGCTCGCGACTTGGTACAGCGAAATGAAGCGCAATATTGAACGTTTCGAGATTGCGGCGGCGGGTGTGGAAGCTGGGAAAATTTCTGGTGCGGTTGGGAACTTTGCCAACATTCCGCCATTTGTGGAAAGTTATGTCTGTGAGAAATTAGGTATCCGTCCGCAGGAAATTTCGACTCAAGTATTGCCACGTGATCTCCATGCTGAATACTTCTCTGCTTTGGCCTTGATTGCGACATCTATAGAGCGCATGGCGACCGAGATTCGTGGTCTGCAAAAGTCTGAGCAGCGTGAGGTGGAAGAATTCTTTGCCAAGGGGCAAAAAGGATCTTCAGCTATGCCTCACAAGCGCAATCCAATCGGCTCTGAAAATATGACTGGTCTGGCGCGGGTCATTCGCGGTCACATGGTGACAGCCTTTGAGAATGTCTCTCTCTGGCATGAGCGCGACATTTCCCACTCATCAGCTGAGCGGATTATCGCACCGGACACGACCATTCTTATCGACTATATGCTCAACCGCTTTGGCAATATCGTCAAGAACTTGACTGTCTTCCCAGAAAATATGAAGCGCAACATGAACTCCACCTTTGGTCTTATCTTCAGCCAGCGGGCTATGTTGACCTTGATTGAAAAAGGCATGACGCGGGAGCAGGCTTATGACTTGGTGCAGCCAAAGACCGCCCAGTCCTGGGACAATCAAGTAGACTTCAAGCCTCTGCTCGAAGCAGATCCAGAAGTCACTTCCCGTCTGACTCAGGAAGAGATTGATGAAATCTTCAACCCAGTTTACTACACCAAGCGCGTGGATGAAATCTTCAAGCGCGTGGGCTTAGATTAAATATAGAAATAGGCGCTTCTTACGAAGTGCCTATTTGCTTGTTCTTAAATTTGACTGGCCAGCTGTCCGATTTTCTTGAGCATTTCTTGGCGTTGTTGGTCTGTTTTGCGTTCTACTCCGTTGAGCTCTGTCAGTTTGACGGGAGAAATACCGCAAAGTTTCAAGATTTGGTTTTTAAGTACCTTGCCGTAGTCTTGGACAAAAGGCAGGGCAAAACCTGGTGTATTATGGCTGACGATAATCCAGCCGGATTTCCCTTGCAGGTGGCCTTGGAGTCCAATTTTCTTATAAGAGTAGGCAAAGTCAGCCGCAAAGACGCGGTCGATAAAGCCTTTGAGAATAGCCGGCATACCGCTCCACCAGATAGGGAAAATGAAAATCAGGTGGTCTGCCCAAGTAATCAAATCCCGATATTTTGCCATTTCAGGGTCTTTATGCAGGTCACGGCGTCTATGCTCTTGGTCAAAGCGCAAGATTGGATCAAAATTTTCAGCATACAAGTCCAAGGTTTTCACTTCGTGCTTTTTAGAAAGATTGCTTTGAACTTCTTTGAGAATAGCAGCATTGAAGCCAGTTGGACTGGGGTAGGTGTAAATAATCAAGGTTTTCATGATCGTTCTCCTTTGATATAAATGTCAAGCATGTGCTCGATCGTGCTTTGGATGGCTTGAGGATCCAGGTCTTGTCCGATAGGACTGTTGGTCAGAACGGCCAGACCTGTGATAAAGCTCCAAAAGTGAAAAAGGCTTTCTGCTTCGCTATTGCTAAAATTTTCCTCCTTGCGAAGCTTTAAAACAAGCTCCTTAAATTTATCAAATCCAGGCAGGTCAGACTCCAAGAGAATGGTGTCCTGCGTCACTTTCATATATTTAAAAGGAAATTTGATAAAGAGAGCTTCGAAAAAATGAGGATAGGTCTTGGCAAAAATAATGAAATTAAGACCAAGCTGGGTCAGCTGCTCACGCGCAGAAGCTGTCGTATCAATCTTTTCATTGATTTCCTGATTGAGAAACAGCGAAAGCTGGGTCAAAACCACCTTGAGGTAGCCTTCCTTACTCTCAAAATGGCGGTAAGGGCTGCCGTGAGTTACACCGCAGGCCTTGGCAACGGTCCTAAGCGAAAGCTGTTCAATTCCGTGTTTTCCGATTTCTTCAATCCCCGTTTGAATGAGCTGTTCTTTCAGCTGGGCTGTATTGCGTTTCATTCATTTTCTCCTAAATTATACACTGTCTACTTTTTCTTGCCAACTAATTTGATGCTTTCTTCTATTCTAGGATGTGGCAGAATTTGCTTTCGGTAAGATAAAATGTTAAAATAATATTGAAATGATAGCGCTTTCTTTTAGGGCGAATTGCTCATCGTAAAGAAACGCTGAGAAACGGAGGACACCTATGAAGAAAATTATCAACGATCCAACAGCGGTTGTGGACGAGATGCTGGACGGCTTGGCCTATATTCACAGCGATTTGGTTTATCGGGTGGAGGGCTTCGATATCATTGCCCGCAAGAGTGAGAAGACAGGCAAGGTCGGCTTGATTTCTGGCGGTGGCAGTGGTCATGAGCCTTCCCATGCTGGCTTTGTCGGTGAGGGCATGCTGTCGGCCGCTATCTGCGGAGCGGTCTTTACTTCACCAACACCTGACCAGGTCTTGCAGGCTATCAAGGAAGCAGATGAGGGTGCTGGGGTCTTCATGGTGATTAAGAATTATTCCGGTGACATCATGAACTTTGAAATGGCTCAGGAAATGGCTGAGATGGAAGGGATTGAGGTGGCTAGTGTCGTCGTAGATGACGATATCGCAGTGGAAGACAGCCTCTATACGCAAGGTCGCCGCGGAGTGGCTGGTACGATTCTTGTCCATAAGATTCTAGGGGATGCGGCGCGTGCAGGCAAATCTCTGACTGAAATCAAGGTGCTAGCTGATGAGCTGGTCAAAAATATCCACACAGTCGGCTTGGCTCTGAGCGGGGCAACCGTACCGGAAGTCGGCAAGCCTGGTTTTGTTTTGGCTGATGATGAAATAGAGTTCGGCATTGGCATCCATGGTGAGCCTGGCTATCGCAAGGAAAAGATGCAGCCGTCTAAGGACTTAGCTAAGGAATTGGTCGAGAAGCTCAGTCAGTCTGTTGAGCTCAAATCTGGTAAGAAGATCGGTATTCTCATCAATGGTATGGGTGCAACACCGCTCATGGAGCAGTATGTCTTTGCGGCCGATGTAGCAAATCTCCTGGCAGATGCTGGAGTCGAAGTTGTCTATAAAAAGCTGGGTAATTACATGACTTCTATTGATATGGCGGGGATTTCTCTGACCTTTATCCAGCTAGACCGGCCAGACTGGCTGACAGCTCTCAACAGTCTTGTCACGACAGCCGCTTGGTAAGGAGGTGCTTATGGACGCAGCAAGAGCAAAAAAATGGATGCAGTTGTTCAACGAAAAGATCCAGAGTCAGAAAGACTATCTGTCTGACCTTGATACCCCCATCGGCGATGGTGATCATGGCGCCAATATGGCTAGGGGAATGGCAGCAGCAGTAGAGAATCTAGCTGCTAAGGACTTTGCTAGTGCGGCTGAGGTTTTTCAGGCTGTTTCTATGCAGCTGATTAGCAAGGTCGGCGGTGCTTCAGGCCCTCTATATGGCTCAGCTTTCATGGGCATGGCCAAAGCTGAAAAAGACGGCAAAGACTTGCTAGAAGTCATCCAAGCTGGGCTGGACATGATTCAGAAGCGGGGCAAGGCTGTGCCTGGTGAGAAAACCATGGTGGATGTCTGGTCGGGGATTCCTGTTTCTCTGCAGTCTGGAGACTTGACGCGTGAAAAGATTGGTTCTCTAGTGGAAGCGACCAAAGATCTGAAAGCGACCAAGGGGCGGGCTTCCTATGTCGGTGAGCGCTCTATCGGCCATATCGATCCTGGTTCGGCTTCATCTGGTCTCCTCTTTGAGGCTCTTCTAGAAACGGAGGCAGGCTGATGGCAGATACTGGCATTCTTATCGTTTCCCATTCCAAAAATCTGGCCCAAGGCTTGTTTGATCTCATCTCGCAGGTGGCGGCAGATGTGGCCATCAGCTATGTGGGCGGGTTGGACGACGGTAGTATCGGGACGAGCTTTGAAGGTATTCAGGCGGCTTTAGATGCCACTGACAAGGACACTATTTTGTCCTTTTTCGATCTGGGCTCAGCTCGCATGAATCTCGAAATGGTCGCAGACTTTTCTGACAAGGAAATCATTATCAATAATGTTCCTTTGGTAGAGGGAGCCTATACGGCTGCTGCTCTTCTTCAGGCCGGGGCAGATTTGTCTAATGTTTTGCTTCAGGTTCGTGAATTAGAAATAAAGAAATAGCAGGTTTTCTAAAGACTTGATAAACGATTTCATTTGAAAAATAAAGAACATTTTATATCAAAAAACTGGGATTGAATCCCAGCTTTTTTGCTTTATCATTATACCAATTTCAGGGGAATAGCCAGTGTTTCTTATTTTTTCTTCCTTAGGATAATTGAAAAACAGGACAAATTAATAGGCCCTGTTTACTTTTTGACACAATTCACTTTTTAATGAACAAAAGTTCTTAGAATGTCTTGCAAATTGGTATAGATAGGTTTATAATAAAGATAGGTTAGTTGGTCAGGAAATGAAAAACGACAGCTCATGAGAACCATCGTTTTTCAGATTAATGATCGCGACTAGAAGAAATAAATTTGATTTTGAAGAAATCGCCACGCTTGTAGGTTTCGCTGTACTCTAGGATTTGTCCGGTATTTTCCAGTTTTGTGATCTTGACTTGATGCACAGTTGGGAAGTTTGGATCGATTTCTAAGGTCTTGGCAATGTCTTTTGGCGTTGGAAAGACGATTTCGTTGATTTCTTCGAAATACTCATCATTCATGTGGATGTGATAATCCGTCTTGAAGCGATTGTAGATCGAGCTGTAGTAGTCTAGATCTGGATAGTTTGGATTGATGTACTGTTCAGGAATGTAGGTTTGGTGATAAATATAGACTTTATCGCCGGTCCTTCTGATACGGTCAATCTTGTAGTAGAACTGGGACGGTGTTAGTTCTAGTTTTTCCAAGATTCTCAATTCATTTCCACGTTCGATGGACAGAACAGTCACCTTATCCTTTTGGATAGGGAAAGTTTCGATATCAGAGAATTCCACACGCTTGTGTTTTCTTGCGCGTGAAACAAAGGTTCCCTTTCCTTGCTGACGGATGATGTAGCCATCATTCGCAAGTTCGTTCAAAGCGCGGACAACGGTGATGGAACTGACGTTAAACATCTTGATTAACTCAGCTTCTGTGTAGAATCTATCACCGTTTTCAAAGTTACCAGAAATGATTTGTTGTTTCAAGTCATCTTTGATTTGTTGATATTTAGGAATAGCCATTGTGCTCACCTCTCTTTTTTTATCCCTCTCTATATTGATTTTAACATATTTTTTAAAAAAATGTTGACATTTATGCAAAAGTTTATTATATTAATATTATCAAGAAATGAAAGCGTTTTAAATCTAGGAGGAATAGGGAGATGAAGAGATTTGAAATAGGCTCTTCTTTCTACTTGGATGGTCAGGAGTTTAAGATTTTATCAGGAGCGATTCACTATTTTCGGATTCAGCCGGAAGACTGGTATCACTCGCTCTATAATCTTAAAGCTCTCGGCTTCAATACAGTTGAGACCTATGTTCCTTGGAACATGCACGAGCCAAAGAAGGGCCAGTTTGACTTTCAAGGGATTTTAGATATTGAGAAGTTTCTTCAGATTGCTCAAGATTTAGGTTTATATGCCATCGTTCGTCCTTCGCCCTTTATCTGTGCGGAGTGGGAATTTGGCGGCATGCCAGCCTGGCTCTTGACTGAGGATATGAGAATCCGTTCTTCTGATGTTCCTTATCTTCAGGCTGTTGCAGACTACTATGATGAGTTGCTTCCTCGCTTGGTTCCAAGGCTCTTGGACAATGGTGGGAATATCCTCATGATGCAAGTGGAAAATGAATATGGCTCTTACGGGGAGGATAAAGACTACCTGAGAGCGATTCGGCAGATGATGTTGGATCGAGGTGTTGATTGCCCGCTCTTTACATCGGATGGTCCTTGGCGGGCGACGCTGAGAGCCGGCACGCTGATTGAGGAAGATTTATTTGTTACAGGAAATTTCGGCTCTAAAGCAGACTATAATTTTGCCCAGATGCAGGAATTCTTTGATGAGTATGGCAAAAAATGGCCGCTCATGTGTATGGAGTTTTGGGATGGTTGGTTCAATCGTTGGAAAGAGCCAATTATCAAAAGGGATCCTGAGGAATTGGCTCAAGCTGTCCATGAGGTTCTGAAACAAGGCTCTATCAACCTCTATATGTTTCATGGCGGCACAAACTTTGGCTTCATGAATGGCTGCTCGGCCAGAGGTGTGACGGATTTACCACAGGTGACCTCGTATGATTATGATGCCCTACTCGATGAACAGGGAAATCCAACTCCGAAATATTTTGAAGTGCAAAAAATGATGGAGACCTACTATCCTGAGTACCCACAAATGAAACCGCTTACAAAAGAATCTTTTGAACTGAGAGATATTGCTCTGAGTGAGAAGGTGAGTTTGTTTGAGACATTAGCTGATTTGGCTCAACCAGTGGAGAGTCTCTATCCTATCAAAATGGAGGATTTGGGGCAGAGCTATGGTTACTTGCTTTATCGTACCAAAGCCAGCTGGGATGCGGATGAGGAAAAAATTCGGGTGATTGATGGGCGAGACCGAATGCAGCTTTTTGTGGACGGCAAGCTTATGGCAACCCAGTATCAAGCAGAGATTGGTCAAGATATCTTTGTTGCTGGGGAAAAGAAAGCCACCCACCGTATTGACATCCTGATGGAAAACATGGGGCGGGTCAATTATGGGCATAAGTTCTTGGCAGATACCCAGCGAAAAGGGATTCACACTGGTGTTTGCAAGGATTTGCACTTCTTGCTGAATTGGCAGCAGTATCCACTTTCTTTTGAAAACACAGAAAACATTAATTTTTCAAAAGGATGGCAGCCAGAGCAACCAGCTTTCTACGCTTTTGACTTTGAAATGAAAGCGCTTAAAGATACTTATTTAGACTTGTCCGGTTTTGGAAAGGGTCTTGCCTTCGTAAATGGCGTCAACATCGGCCGTTTCTGGAATGTCGGACCAACCTTATCGCTTTATATTCCGCATAGCCTTCTGAAAGAAGGACATAACCGAATCATCATTTTTGAAACGGAAGGGGAATATGAAGAATCCATTAACTTAGTTAACCAACCTACATTTAAAACAATAAAGGGGGAAAATTTATGACAATAGTAGGTGCACGTATCGATGGACGTTTGATCCATGGACAGGTAGCCAATCTCTGGACTACCAAGCTCAACATTTCACGCATTATGGTGATTGACGATGAGGTGGCTGAAAATGCTATCGAAAAGAGCGGACTTAAACTGGCAACGCCGCCAGGAGTGAAGCTCAGCATTTTGCCAATCGCTAAAGCAGCAGAAAACATCTTGGCTGGTAAGTATGACTCACAACGACTCTTTATCGTCGCTCGCAAACCAGACCGTTTCCTTCGTTTGGTAGAGGCTGGTGTTCCACTGGAAACACTGAACGTCGGAAATATGTCTCAGTCAGACGAAACTCGTCCCATCACTCGCTCTATCAATGTGGTTGATGCGGATGTGGAAGCTTTCCACAAGCTGCATGAAAAAGGGGTGAAGCTGACAGCTCAGATGGTTCCAAATGATCCGGTCGCGGATTTTATGAATTTGTTAAAATAAGGAAAAATTTTTAGGAGGTCATTGTCATGATACAATGGTGGCAAATTTTACTACTCACTCTGTACTCAGCTTATCAAATCTGTGATGAGTTGACGATCGTTTCTTCAGCAGGTTCACCTGTATTTGCTGGATTTATCACAGGTCTCATCATGGGAGATTTACCTACAGGTTTATTGATTGGTGCCAACCTTCAATTGGTGGTACTCGGTGTTGGTACCTTCGGTGGTGCTTCTCGTATTGACGCTACTTCTGGTGCGGTTCTTGCGACTGCTTTCTCAGTAGCTCAAGGGATCAAACCTGAACTTGCGATTTCTACAATTGCCGTTCCAGTAGCTGCTCTCTTGACTTACTTCGATATTCTTGGTCGTATGACTACAACTTACTTCGCTCACCGTGTAGATGCTGCGATTGAACGCTTTGACTACAAAGGCATCGAACGCAACTATCTCCTTGGTGCTCTTCCTTGGATGGCATCTCGTGCCCTCCCAGTCTTCTTTGCCCTTGCCTTTGGTGGAGCTTTCGTAGAAACTGTTGTTACAGGTATCTCTAATGTACAATGGTTGGCAAACGGTCTGAAACTTGCAGGTCAAATGCTTCCAGGTCTTGGATTTGCAATCTTGCTTCGTTATCTTCCAGTTAAACGCAACCTTCACTACTTGGCACTTGGATTTGGCTTGACAGCTATGTTGACAGTGCTTTACAGTAATGTTCAAAGCCTTGGTGCTGCAGTGTCTAGCATTGTTGGTTCTGAAGTGTTCTCTAAACTTCCAAAAGAACAAGCTATTACTTTTGTTAACAACTTCAAGAGTGTATCTATGATTGGTATCGCCATCATTGGTGTCTTCCTTGCAGTACAACACTTCAAAAACAGCCAACGTACAGTCGTAGCTGCTCCAGTAACTGAATCAGAAAGCGGGGAAATTGAAGATGACGAATTCTAATTACAAACTAACAAAAGAAGATTTTAAACAGATTAACAAACGTAGCTTGTTTACCTTCCAATTGGGTTGGAACTATGAGCGTATGCAGGCTTCTGGTTACCTTTACATGATTTTGCCACAATTGCGCAAAATGTATGGAGACGGTACACCTGAACTGAAAGAAATGATGAAATTGCATACGCAATTCTTCAATACTTCACCATTCTTCCACACTATTATCACTGGTTTTGACCTTGCTTTGGAAGAAAAAGATGGTGTGAAATCAAAAGATGCGGTCAATGGTATCAAGACGGGTCTCATGGGGCCATTCGCTCCTCTTGGAGACTCAATCTTTGGATCATTGGTACCAGCTATTATGGGTTCAATCGCAGCAACTTTGGCTGTTGCAGGAAACCCAGCCGGTATCTTCCTATGGATCGCTGTTGCAGTTGCTTACGATATTTTCCGTTGGAAACAATTGGAATTTGCCTACAAAGAAGGGGTTAACCTCATCAACAATATGCAAAGTACTTTGACAGCTTTGATTGATGCTGCATCTGTACTTGGTGTCTTCATGGTTGGTGCCTTGATTGCCAGCATGATTGGTGTTGAAGTTTCTTGGGCTCCACACATCGGGGACAAAGCAATTGAAATTCAAGATATGCTTAACCTCATCTTCCCACGCTTGGTACCAGCTATCATCACAGGTGTAATCTTCTGGTTGCTTGGACGTAAGGGTATGAACTCTACAAAAGCTATCTTGCTCATCATTCTTGCAGCGATTGCGTTCTCAGCGTTTGGTCACTTCTTCTTTGGAATGGCATAATGGTGTAAATGATGAGCAAACAATTAATTTTGATTAGTCATGGTCGCTTTTGTGAAGAGTTGAAAACAACCACTGAGATGATTATGGGACCTCAAGCGGATATTCATGCCGTTGCCTTGTTACCAGAGGAGGGACCAGATGATTTTACAGCCAAGTTCTTAGACACAGTCAAGGATTTTGATGACTATATTGTCTTTGCAGATCTTTTGGGAGGCACACCATGTAATGTAGTCAGCCGCCTTATTTTAGAAGGTAAGGATATTGACTTGTACGCCGGTATGAATCTGCCGATGGTAATTGAGTTTCTCAATGCTTCTCTGACAGGAGCTGATGTTGACTATCCGAAAAATGCAGTCGAAAATATCGTTAAAGTCAATGATATTTTAGCAGGCTTATCAGATGATGAGGATGAGTAGGACTGTTTTGTAAGGAAAAAAGAAATGAAGGGGAGTGGGGAATTTTCCCATTCCCTCTTTTAAAGGCAAATAACTAATATATCGATGTTTATTTTTGAAAGGACTACCATGCTAGATTATTCAAAAGAGAAACTGGTTGAATTGGGCGCGGAAATCACCACGCGTGAAATCTACCAACAGCCAAATGTTTGGCAGACAGCTTTTAATCATTACAAGGCTCAAGCTGACCAAATCGCTGCTTTTCTAAAGGGTATTGAAGAAAAGCATGATTATATAAAAGTTATCTTTACAGGTGCGGGAACTTCGGCTTATGTGGGCGATACGCTATTGCCATATTTCAGAAAGCTTTATAATGAGCGCCAATGGAATTTTAATTCGGTTGCGACGACTGATATTGTGGCGGGTCCTGAGGTGCATCTGCATAAGGAAATTCCAACGGTTCTCGTTTCTTTTGCCCGCAGTGGTAATTCGCCAGAAAGTGTTGCGACAGTGGACTTGGCCAAGCAGTTGGTTGATGAGCTTTATCAAGTGACTATCACCTGCGCTGCAGAGGGGAAATTGGCTCAGCAGGCTCATGGCGATGAGCGGAATCTCCTCTTATTGCAACCAGCTCCATCAAATGATGCTGGCTTTGCCATGACTTCTAGCTTCACCTCTATGATGTTGACAGCTCTCTTGGTTTTTGACCCAGCAGATTTGGCTCAAAAAGAAGCAAGAGTAGCTGAGTTGATTGCCTTGAGTCAAAAGGTTTTGGCAGATGTAGCTGACGTTCAGGCTTTGACAGAATTAGACTTTAACCGGGTCATTTATCTCGGAGCAGGGCCATTCTTTGGTCTAGCGCACGAAGCACAGCTGAAAATTTTGGAGTTGACCGCTGGGAAAGTTGCGACCATGTATGAAAGCCCAGTTGGCTTCCGCCATGGACCAAAATCTCTGATTAACGAAGAGACGCTTGTGCTGGTATTTGGCTCAAGGGATGCATACATCAAACGTTACGACTTGGATTTGGTGCGTGAAGTGGCAGGAGATCAGATTGCTCGCAAGGTGGTTTTCTTTACAGAGCGCAGAGAAGACTTGGAAAATGTTGAGCAAGTGGTTCTTGAAAGTGATATCTTGGAAGATAGCTATCGAGCCTTCCCTTACATCGTCTATGCTCAGCTCTTCTCTCTCTTGACTTCTTTGAAAGTGAAAAATCGACCAGATACACCGTCTCCGACAGGTACGGTCAATCGAGTCGTTCAAGGGGTTATTATCCACCCTTTCCAGCAGTAGAAAGCTAAATATGGAAAAGTCAAACATTAGTCATGGGAACGCTAGTTATTAAAAAGACTTTCAGATCAAAAGGATGGCCTTCCATCCTTGTCCCCTGACTAAGTCAAGAAAGAGAGTGGGACAGAAATCGGTCATTCGTTAGAATTCGATTTCATCGTCCCACCTCCGCACAGTTGAGTAGGGCTGTAAAAGCTGATGAAGTCAGCATAGTAGAGCCCACTCAACCACTGCGTCTTGCTCGACAATCCAAAGACAATTGAGAGACTAGGACTTTTGTCCCAGACTCGAGATAGAGGGAGATTGTATGAAATCTTATCAAGAATCTATTTTTGCTACTTTTAAAGGACAGGATGTCTTAACCTATACCTTTGAAAATGGGCTAGGTTATCGCTTCAAGGTCATGAACTATGGCGCAACGATTTTAGAATATCGGACGCCAGATAAAAATGGTGATTTTGCCAATATCATTCTAGGCTTTGAGCGTTTTGAGGATTATGTTGGCAATAGTCCCAAGTATGGAGCCAGCGTGGGACCAGTTGCGGGGCGGATTGCGAATGCTAGCTTTGAGCTGAATGGGCAGTCCTACCAGCTGGAAGTCAATAATGGTCAGAATTGTAACCACAGTGGTTCTACTGGCTGGGACAGTGTGATTTTTCAGACAGAGGAAGTCACAAACGAGGGCGTCACATTTTACACAGAGCGACCAGATGGGACGGGCGGTTTTCCTGGAAATTTGAAAATCTGGATTTCCTATTCCTTATCGGAAAAAGGGGAGATTGAGATTTCCTATCAAGTCCAGACAGATCAGGATAGTCTGGTTAATCCGACCAACCACAGCTATTTCAATCTGTCAGGTAATTTTAGTCAGCCGATTGATCAGCATGTCCTCCAGCTGCATACCAAAGGGGTGTATCCGATTGCTCCTGACGGTGTGCCAGAAAAAGAAGTGGATGCAGATCGTGGCTTTGTCAAAGGCCTACAAACAGGTCTGGCGCTGAAAGAAATTTTTGCTGATCCAGATGAGCAGATTCGGCTCGTGTCAGGGCTGGATCATCCATTTGCTCTGGATAAAGAGCAGGAAGAGGCAAGTTGCCTTTATGATGCGGCATCAGGTCGCTACCTGACTTTCCGTACAGATGCTCCTTGTGTCGTGACTTATTCGGCAAATTTTGTAGATGAGTCAGTTATCATCAATGGACAGCCAATGATTCAGCATAATGGTATAGCGATGGAAGCACAGGCCTTGCCTGATGCGATTCATAGTGACTTGAAAGATCAGGTCATTCTCAAGGCAGGAAGCCTCTTTACCAGCACCACCGTTTATTTTGCAGGTGTGAAATAAATACTAAACTTGCTTCATTTGAAGTGTATCTTACATGGCGATACTAGCCTCAGATACAAGAAAACGGCAGAATCCCCCTCTGCCGTTTTTACTATTTATTTTATTGGTTGTCTAAGTCTTGTGGTTGGAAGAATTGATTGTAACGTTCTTCGTCTTCTTGGTTATCACGGATAACTTTTGCAAGAGTGAATGAAGAAGAAATCAGTCCGACAGAACCCATGAGATAGTATCCTTTAACCATCAAAGGCTCTTTCAAGGTATAGAGGCCGACGAGAACAAGTGTCACAAAGAAGGCGAATGAGCCCCAAGCCATAAACATAAAGGCTGGTGTATTCCGATAAGTTTTCTTTTTAAGGTTGTTCATATCTAAAATCTCCTTTTCGATTTTTTTCATTGTATCATGAGTTCCTGAGGCAGTCAATGAAATAGCGGCTATTTTAATCAGACTGAACAATTCATATTAGTTTGTATCATCTTACTAAGATATCTAAAAGTATTTTATTTTTAAAAAATATTTTTTCTTTAAGCAAATTTTAAGATAAGGACGTTATACTAATACCATCAAATGAAGACCTCCTAACTTTATTTGATAGAAATCCTAAAACTTTTTCATAATAATCTCCCATAAGAGCCACCAAATTCGGTGGCTTTTTTTGTATTCAGAAGCGGGTCGGATTGCTTCCTCTGCCCTATTTTTTGCTATAATAGTCCTATGAGTAGAATTTTAGATAATGAATTAATGGGGGATGAGGAACTGGTAGAACGTACCCTCCGTCCTCAGTATTTACGAGAATATATCGGTCAGGACAAGGTCAAGGATCAGCTGAAGATTTTTATCAAAGCGGCTAAATTGCGGGATGAGGCATTGGACCATACTTTGCTTTTTGGTCCTCCAGGTCTGGGAAAGACGACCATGGCCTTTGTCATCGCCAACGAACTCGGTGTGAATATCAAGCAGACTTCTGGTCCGGTCATTGAAAAGGCTGGTGATTTGGTGGCCATTCTCAATGATTTGGAACCAGGTGATGTCCTCTTTATCGATGAGATTCACCGTTTGCCTATGGCAGTGGAGGAAGTGCTGTATAGCGCCATGGAGGACTTTTACATTGACATTATGATTGGGACTGGTGAAACCAGTCGCAGCGTCCATCTGGAATTGCCACCTTTCACGTTAATTGGGGCGACTACTCGGGCGGGCATGCTGTCCAATCCTCTGCGGGCTCGCTTTGGGATTACTGGTCACATGGAGTATTATGAAGCCAGCGATCTGACCGAAATCGTCGAGCGGACGGCAGAGATTTTTGAGATGGATATTACCCACGAGGCTGCTCGGGAGCTGGCTCTGCGTAGCCGAGGAACGCCGCGAATTGCCAATCGTCTGCTCAAGCGGGTGCGGGACTACGCGCAGATTATGGGCAATGGCTTGATTGATGATAAGATAACCGACCAGGCTCTCTCCATGCTGGATGTGGACCAGGAAGGGCTGGACTATGTGGATCAGAAAATCCTACGAACCATGATTGAAGTTTATGGTGGTGGTCCAGTCGGACTGGGGACACTTTCAGTCAATATTGCTGAGGAGCGCGAAACAGTAGAGGACATGTATGAGCCTTACCTGATTCAGAAAGGTTTTGTCATGCGGACACGGACTGGGCGCGTGGCTACAAGGAAAGCCTATGAGCATCTAGGATATGAGTATATGAAGGAATGATGACCGATCAAGAGATTTTAGAGAGGCTGAGTCAGGATCAGGATATCCGAGCGATTTTGGAGATGATCCGCAGTCTAGAATTGAAAGATTCTTGGCTGGCTGCGGGTAGTGTCAGAAATTTTATCTGGAATATCTTGGCTGGCAAGCCGGGCTTTGATGCCGAAACGGATGTGGATGTTATATTCTTTGATCAAACTGTGTCTTATGAGGAAACTTTGCAGATGGAGATGGAGTTGAGAAAAGCTTTTCCCGCTTATTCTTGGGAGCTGAAAAATCAAGTTTATATGCACATTCATAGTCCCAACACCCAGCCCTATACTAGCTCGAAAGATGCCATGAGCAAGTATCCTGAGTGCTGCACGGCTATCGGTCTGCGATTGCTGGAAGATGATCAGCTAGAGCTCTTTGCTCCCTATGGTTTGGCAGATATTCGGGCATTTCAGGTTCGACCAACACCACATTTTTTGGCGGATGCGGAGCGGAAGAAGCTTTATATGGAAAGAATCCGCAAGAAAAATTGGCAGACTAAATGGCCACAATTAAGTTTTGAAACTCTTTCTGAAGAAAAGTAAAGTTTAATCTGGTGCAAGCTAGATTGAGTGGGCCACCGCCTCAATGATCTGCACTTTTATGTAAGTCGGTATAATTAGCGGTTTTTCAGAGCCCGCTTCCGCTGTCACAGAATAATCAAGAAAGCTCCGCAGTTTTCTTTTTATTCTGGTATAATAGATCTATGAAGAAAATTGTATTTGTTTGTTTAGGAAATATCTGCCGCAGTCCGATGGCAGAGTTTGTTATGAAAAGTCTGACCGATGACCTACATATTGAGAGTCGTGCGACGTCTAGCTGGGAGCATGGAAACCCTATACATCAGGGGACTCAGGCTATTTTTAAGAAACATGCGATTTCTTATGACAAAGGAAAGACTTCTCAGCAGATTTCAGCGCAAGATTTTGCAGAATTTGATTATATCATCGGCATGGATGAAGCCAATATTCGAGATTTGAAGAAAATGGCGCCAGCGGATTTTCAGAATAAAATCTACCAGTTTGCTGATCTTGGCGTGCCAGATCCTTGGTACACGGGCGATTTCGATGAAACTTATGACCTGATTTTGGCTGGTTGCCACAAGTGGCTAGAACGCTTAAATGGATGAAAAATGGATAAAATAAAAGAATTTTACGATAAATATAAAATCTATCTGACCCGTCAGAATCTAGAAATTTTAGCTGTGACTGTGATTGCCTTGTCAGCAATTTTAGTGTTTACCTCTAATATCCCTAGTAAGGGTGCGCTAACGCTGGATCAAGGTAAGATAAAATATGAAGGCAGTCTAGTTCATGGAAAAATGAACGGCGAAGGTACCCTGACTTTTAAAAATGGGGATAGCTATAAAGGGCATTTCAAAAATGGTACTTTTGATGGTAAGGGTACTTTTACATCGAAGGATGGTTGGAAATATGAAGGTGAATTTGCCAACGGTCAAGCCAATGGTAAAGGAAAACTGACGACAGAAAGTAATGTCGTCTATGAAGGAACGTTCAAGCAAGGAATTTATCAAAATGCGCATTAGATGGTTTTCACTGGTTCGGATTACTGGACTGGTCTTGGTGTTACTCTATCATTACTTTCAGGGAGTTTTTCCTGGAGGTTTTATTGGAGTGGACATCTTTTTCACTTTTTCAGGATTTTTGATTACTTCATTATTGATTGATGAGTTTACAAGAAGTCGGACGATTGATATTATGGGCTTTCTGAAACGGCGCTTTTATCGTATCGTTCCTCCGCTCGTTTTTATGATTTTGGTCATCATGCCCTTTACTTTATTGATCCGTCGGGACTTTGTAGCAGGTATCGGGACGCAGATTGCAGCTGCGCTTGGTTTTGTGACTAATTTTTATGAAATGATGTCGGGCGGTAGTTATGAAAGCCAGTTTGTGCCGCATTTGCTGATTCACACTTGGAGTTTGGCACTGGAAGTGCATTACTATATCCTCTGGGGCTTGGCTGCTTGGGGCATCAGTAAGATTAGCAAGTCAGTTGCTCAGTATCGGGGCCTGATTTCTCTGACTTCAATTGCTCTGTTTCTGTTCAGTTTCTTGGCTATGTTTATCGGAGCCTTTTTCAGCAAGAATTACTCCAATATTTATTTCTCAAGTTTGACCCATGTCTTTCCTTTCTTTGCTGGGACAGTGCTAGCGACTTTTTCTGGAGTCGGAAATGTAGGCGTTCAGATGAAGAAACTGGAAGAAAAGGTAGAAATCAAGCAAGTCTTGATCGCTCTAGCTGGCAGTTTTGTTCTTCTTCTTTTGCTCAGCTTTATTTTGAAATTTGACAGCTTGTGGACTTATTTATTTGGTTTCTTGATTTCAACACTTCTGGCTTGTGTCATGATAGCAGCAACCCGCATCTTGCACGATAAATTGCCAAATATTAAGGAGCCTAGTCCTCTCAACTTTATTGCAGATACTAGCTATGGTGTTTACCTCTTCCATTGGCCTTTCTATATTATTTTTACTCAGTTGATGAGCAATGGTTGGGCTGTGCTTTTGACTACAATCTTGAGTTTTGGTTTCGCAGCTCTTTCCTTCTATATTTTAGAGCCGACTTTAGCTGGACGGAAGCCTCGGATTTTTGGCAAGGAGTTGAATGTGAGTTCCATCACCAAGCCGATTTTCTACAGTTTCATTCCGCTGACATTTATCTTGCTTATTATCACCATCACAGCTCCGTCTGTTGGTGCCTTTGAGGAAAGCCTGATTGTCAATTCTTTGAACCAAGCCGATACGAAAATGCAGACAACCCGTAAGCACGCAGACCAAAAAACTGCGACAAATTATAACGTGGCAGAGGGAACGACTGTTATTGGTGATTCGGTCACTTTGCGCTCCGCTGAATGGATCCAAGAGGCTATACCTGACGCTCAAGTCGATGCAGTGGTTAGTCGTAATTTAGTGTCTGGTCTGGAATTTTTCAAGAACGATATTGCTAATCAAACACTGCTTCAAAACGTCGTCTTGGCATTGGGAACCAATCCAGTTGACAATTATGAAGAATTGTTGGATCAGTATATAGAGCTCTTGCCAAAAGGCCATCGCTTGATTTTAGTCACGCCATATGATGGCCGGACAGCCAATGATCCAAGTAGTATTCCTGTTAAGATGCGACAATACGAACTTGAACTTGCTAAGAAATACGATTTTGTATATGTAGCAGACTGGTATCAGGTAGCGATTAATAATCCGCAGATTTGGATTGGAACAGACTATGTCCATTATGGGGCAGATTCAGAGTCTATGGCAGAGGGAGGTAAACTCTACTCTAACATGATAAAAGAGGCTTTAGCTGCCGCTTCAAGTGGCAGTGTTAAGCCATAAAACTAGCTCGGTTATTTAGCCGAGCTAGTTTTATAACAAAAAAGAAAGCGCTAACACATTTTTAAAGAAAAGTATGTGAAATTTTTGAGAATAAATAGAGACTTTAGTAAAAAAGCTTGAAGTATCAGTGCTTAAAAAATAATCCATAAAAAGTTTGTGAACTTTTGTTGAAAGTGTTTACAAATTTGTAGGAATAGAGTATAATTATATTGTGAAATAATTAACAAAGGTTAAAATCTTCATTTGACCTTTTGGCAGAAACCATTGGAGGACTATAATGGCTGATAAGAAGAAAACTGTTGAACAAGAAGATAAAGTGCTAGCGGCAGAAAAACATGTTGATGAGCTTGTGCAAAAAGGTCTCCTAGCTCTTGAAGAAATGAGAAAACTAAATCAAGAGCAAGTAGATTACATCGTAGCAAAAGCTTCAGTTGCAGCTCTTGATGCACACGGGATCCTTGCTCAACATGCGGTTGAAGAAACTGGCCGTGGTGTATTTGAAGACAAGGCAACGAAAAACCTCTTTGCCTGTGAACACGTTGTCAACAACATGCGTGGTGTGAAGACTGTTGGTGTTATCGAAGATGATCCTGTTACTGGATTGACAAAGATTGCTGAGCCTGTCGGGGTTATCTGTGGTATCACTCCAACAACTAACCCAACATCAACAGCAATTTTCAAAGCATTGATTGCCTTGAAGACACGTAACCCAATCGTTTTTGCCTTCCACCCATCTGCTCAAGAATCATCTGCTCACGCAGCGCAAATTGTTCGTGACGCAGCAATCGCAGCTGGCGCACCTGAAAACTGTGTGCAATGGATCACTCAGCCATCTATGGAAGCAACAGCAGCTTTGATGAACCATGATGGTATTGCAACAATCCTTGCAACTGGTGGTAATGCCATGGTTAAGGCTGCCTACTCTTGCGGAAAACCAGCTCTTGGGGTTGGTGCCGGAAACGTACCAGCTTACATCGAAAAATCTGCTGACCTTCGCCAAGCAGCTCATGATATCGTGATGTCTAAATCATTTGACAATGGTATGGTCTGCGCATCTGAGCAAGCAGTGATCATTGACAAGGAGGTCTATGACGAATTTGTAGAAGAATTCAAGTCATACCACACTTATTTTGTAAACAAAAAAGAAAAAGCCCTTCTTGAAGAATTCTGCTTTGGTGTGAAAGCCAACAGCAAGAACTGTGCTGGTGCTAAACTGAATGCAAACATCGTTGGAAAACCAGCTGCATGGATTGCAGAACAAGCAGGCTTTAAAGTACCAGAAGGTACAAACATCTTGGCTGCAGAATGTGCTGAAGTAGGTCCAAATGAGCCATTGACTCGTGAAAAATTGTCACCAGTTATCGCTGTCTTGAAAGCTGAAGATAGAGAAGACGGTCTTAAAAAAGCTCGTCAAATGGTTGAATTTAACGGGCTTGGTCACTCAGCAGCTATCCATACAAAAGATGAAGAATTGGCTAAACGCTTTGGTACTGAAATCAAAGCGATGCGGATCATCTGGAACTCTCCATCTACTTTCGGTGGTATCGGGGACGTATATAATGCCTTCATTCCATCCTTGACACTTGGATGTGGTTCATACGGACGTAACTCAGTTGGTGATAACGTGAGCGCTATTAACCTTCTAAACATCAAGAAAGTAGGGAAACGTAGAAATAATATGCAATGGTTTAAAGTTCCTTCAAAAATTTACTTCGAGCGCAACTCTATCCAATACCTTCAAACATGTGAAGATATTGAACGCGTTATGATCGTTACGGACAAATCTATCGAAAAACTTGGCTTTGTTCAACGTGTGATCGATCAATTGAACGCACGTAGCAACCGTGTAACGATCCAAGTCTTTTCAGATGTTGAACCAGATCCAGACATCACAACTGTAGAACGTGGTGCTGAAGTGATGAAAGCATTTGAACCAGATACAATCATTGCTCTTGGTGGTGGTTCTCCAATGGACGCGGCGAAAGTAATGTGGCTCTTCTACGAGCAACCAGAAATCGACTTCCGTGACTTGGTTCAAAAATTCATGGATATCCGTAAACGTGCCTTCCGCTTCCCATCACTTGGTAAGAAAGCGAAATACATCGGTATTCCAACGACTTCAGGTACAGGTTCAGAAGTAACACCATTTGCCGTTATCTCTGATAAGAAAAACAACCGCAAATACCCATTGGCTGACTACTCATTGACACCAACTATTGCGATTGTTGACCCTGCTTTGGTTGAGTCAGTGCCAGACTTCATCGCTGCTGATACAGGTATGGACGTCTTGACTCACGCGACTGAAGCCTATACTTCAAACTTTGCTAACGACTACACAGACGGTATTGCGCTTCAAACCATCAAGCTTGTCTTTGAATGGTTGGAAAAATCTGTTAAGACAGCTGACCCAGAAGCACGTGAAAAAATGCATAATGCGTCTACAATGGCTGGTATGGCCTTCGCCAATGCCTTCCTTGGTATGAGCCACTCAATGGCCCACAAGATCGGTGGTGTTCACCATACTGTTCACGGACGTACAAACGCAATCTTACTACCATACGTTATCCGTTACAACGGTACTCGTCCATCTAAGACCACTACATGGCCGAAGTACAACTACTGGAAAGCTGATGAGAAATTCCAAGACATCGCGAAAATGCTTGGCTTGCCTCACTCAACTCCAGAAGAAGCAGTTGAAGCATACGCTAAAGCTGTTTATGAACTTGGTGTTGCAGTAGGTATCAAGATGAACTTCAAAGACCAAGGAATCGATGAAAAAGCTTGGAAAGATAGCTTGCATGAAATTGCATTGCTTGCTTATGAAGACCAATGTTCACCTGCAAACCCACGCTTACCAATGGTAGCTGACATGGAAGAAATCATGGCAGATGCATACTATGGTTATGCAGAACGTCCAGGACGTCGTAAATAATGTAGAATCAATCCCTCATTAAGTGGGGGATTTTTCTTTCTTTAAAATGTATGAAATAGACGACTTTTTAAAAAACTAGGGAAAAGATAGACCAGAAAGCTTTTTTGAAACTAGTTTCAAAAAGAAAAAGAATCACAGCAAAAACAGAAATTAAATTCTTAATATTGCAAAGGATTGAAAAAGGAAAGGTGCTGTGCTATTATTTTGTAAGGGTTTACAAAAAAACAATATTGTTGGAGGATAAGATGCGCAATCCAGATTTATTAGCAGAAGCAAAAGATTATAGAGGCAGAGATGAAGTTCCAGCAGATTTTGATGCTTTTTGGGATCGTCAGATTAGCAGTTTGAGTGGCTTGCCGGACTATCAGCTGATTGAAAAAGACTTTCAAATCGCTGGGGTGACCTGCTATGAGCTAGTTTTTGAGGGGACGAATCAAGGGCGAACCTATGCTCGTATAGTCCTTCCCAAATCGAGTAAAAAAGTTCCGATTATCTTTCATTTCCACGGTTATATGGGGCGTGGCTGGGATTGGTCCGATATGCTAGCGTATACGGTTGCTGGCTATGGTGTTGTATCTATGGATGTACGCGGCCAGTCAGGCTATTCCTTGGATGGAGGGGCGCCTGTAAGGGGCAATACGGTCAAGGGTCAGATTATCCGTGGGGCAGTGGATGGACCAGAGCGTCTCTTTTATAAAGATGTCTATCTAGATATTTACAGCTTGGTTGAGATTGTGGCGAGTTTGGACCTTGTGGACGAGGATCATCTATCCAGTTACGGTGCTTCTCAGGGCGGAGCCTTGGCTTTGGTGGCAGCGGCTCTCAATCCGCGCATTAAGCAGACAGTGGCTATCTATCCTTTCTTGTCAGATTTCCGGCGGGTGCTGGAGATTGGCAATACCAGCGAGGCCTATGATGAGCTCTTTCGTTATTTTAAGTTCCACGATCCTTTCCACGAAACGGAGGATGAGATTATCCAGACCTTGTCCTATATCGATGTGAAAAATATGGCTCACCGCATTCAAGGGAGCGTGCGGATGATAACCGGACTGGCTGACGATGTTTGCTATCCGATTACCCAGTTTGCGATTTACAACCGGCTGGAGTGTACTAAGGAGCACCATCTCATGCCAGAGTACGAGCATGAAGCCATGAATGTCTATGTCAATGATAAAGTTTTCAACTGGCTTTGCGGCTCAAAGATTAACCATCCTTCTTTGTTGGAAGCTTTTAAAGACTGGTAAAAATAGACAGTACTAAGAAAGAAACTAAGCCTGAGATTAGAATAATCTCAGGCTTTTTATGATAAATATTCAAAAATCTATAGTAACTTTTTTGTAGAAACACTTCTAATCCTGAAAGTAGTTTCAGCTTTTAAGAAAGGAAGTCGGTTTTTAGAAACTAAAATCTAAATCTCAAAATATATTGAAAGCGCTTTATTTTTTGTATATAATGACATTATAAAAAGAACGGAGAAAACATAGAAAAAGGAGAGATTATTTATGTCACAGATTAGCAAAGATCAATTAATTGCAAAAATCAAAGATGGCATTATCGTTTCCTGTCAAGCTCTGCCTCATGAGCCCCTCTATACGGAGGCTGGCGGTGTCATTCCTCTCTTGGTCAAGGCGGCTGAAGAGGGCGGGGCAGTTGGTATTCGAGCCAACAGCGTGCGAGACATCAAGGAGATTAAGGAAGTAACCAAGCTCCCGATTATCGGGATTATCAAACGGGACTATCCACCACAGGAGCCTTTTATCACTGCGACCATGCGGGAAGTGGATGAGCTGGCTGCCCTTGATATCGAGGTCATCGCTCTGGACTGCACCCAGCGGGAACGCTATGATGGTTTGAAGGTTGAGGACTTTATCCGCCAAGTCAAGGAGAAATATCCGCAGCAACTGCTGATGGCTGACATCAGTACCTTTGAGGAAGGCGTGGCAGCTGTAGCAGCTGGCGTTGACTTTGTCGGTACGACCTTATCAGGCTACACTTCCTACAGTCCTAAGGTAGACGGACCAGATTTTGAACTGGTCAAGAAGCTCTGTGATGCGGGGGTAGATGTGATTGCTGAGGGCAAGATTCATTATCCAGATCAGGCTAAGCAAATCCATGATTTGGGTGTCCGCGGTATTGTAGTAGGCGGAGCTATTACTCGACCAAAGGAAATCACCGAGCGTTTCGTTGCAGCAGTAAAATAAAGTGAGGTAAAGCAATGACGACCTTAAAGTTAAATAAGCTCTACAAAAAATATCCTAATAGTGATTTCTACTCTGTAGAAAATTTCGACTTGCAAATCAAAGACAAAGAATTTATCGTCTTTGTTGGCCCTTCTGGATGTGGGAAATCCACAACGCTTCGTATGATTGCGGGACTGGAGGACATCACTGAGGGCGAGCTCTATATCGATGAGACACTAGTCAATGATATTGCTCCCAAGGATCGTGATATTGCCATGGTTTTCCAGAACTATGCCCTCTATCCACACATGACAGTCTATGACAACATGGCGTTTGGATTGAAACTGCGCAAGTACAGCAAGGAAGATATTGACAAACGGGTGCAAGAAGCAGCTGAAATCCTTGGTTTGAAAGAGTTTCTAGACCGCAAACCAGCGGACTTGTCTGGTGGTCAACGTCAACGGGTAGCTATGGGACGGGCCATCGTCCGAGATGCCAAGGTTTTCCTGATGGATGAACCTTTGTCAAACTTGGATGCGAAACTGCGGGTGTCCATGCGTGCTGAGATTGCCAAAATCCACCGCCGTATCGGAGCAACAACCATCTACGTTACCCACGACCAAACCGAGGCAATGACCTTGGCCGACCGCATTGTTATCATGTCAGCGACGAAAAATGAAGCGGGCACGGGAACTATCGGTCGTATCGAGCAAGTCGGAACTCCGCAAGAGCTTTACAATGAACCAGCGAATAAGTTTGTTGCAGGCTTTATCGGCAGTCCAGCTATGAACTTCTTTGAAGTGATGGTATCTGGTCATCAACTGACTGATGGTGATCAACTCAATCTTACCCTGACAGGTGGTCAAGAGAAGCTTTTGACAGAAAAAGGCTACCAAGGTAAGAAAGTTATTTTGGGTATCCGGCCAGAGGATATCTCAGCCGACTTGATTGTAGAGGATACTTTCCCTGGCGATGTGGTTGAGGCAGAAGTTGTCGTGTCAGAGTTGCTGGGTAGTGACTCAGTGCTCTACTGTAAGGTGGGCAGTCAAGAGTTTTCAGCCAAGGTAGATGCTTCTAATTATCTGGAGCCAGGTTCGAAGCTTCGCTTCACCTTCAAACTACCTAAGAGTCATCTGTTTGATAGTGAGACTCAAAAACGAATTACTTTGTAAAACAACCTAAAATGAACTGACTGACTTTATTTTAGGATAAAAGAAAAGTCACAGATAAGGAGTGATTGTACTTTTAAAAGTTTAGGATTTTAATCAAATATAGGTGGACGCTTGTCCAGAGGAATAACACAGGAAAAACGAGGCTGGGGCGCCTAATGAAAGAGGTCCGTCCCACTCTCCAATAGGCAGGTAAAAGCTGTTTAGGTCAGCTTGGAATCTTAATTTTAAAGGAGAAAAACAAATGAAAATGAAGAAATTGCTTTGTTCATTGGTAGCGGGAGCCGCAGTTCTTACGTTAGCAGCTTGTAGCGGTGGTGGTAGCTCAAATAAAGCAGCTAGCTCTGGTGATAAATCTGGTAAGACAGAGATTACTTGGTGGGCATTCCCTGTCTTCACTCAAGAAAATGCCAATGACGGTGTGGGAACTTATGAAAAATCCATCATTGAAGCATTTGAAAAAGCAAATCCAGACATTCATGTCAACTTGGAAACAATCGACTTCAAGTCAGGTCCAGAAAAAATTACGACAGCTATCGAAGCTGGAACAGCGCCAGACGTGCTCTTCGATGCACCAGGCCGGATTATTCAATACGGTAAAAACGGTAAGTTGGCAGACTTGAACGACCTCTTCACAGATGATTTCGTCAAAGATGTTAACAACGATAACATTATCCAAGCCAGCAAGGCTGGAGACAAAGCTTATATGTATCCAATCAGCTCTGCTCCATTCTACATGGCAATGAATAAGAAAATGTTGGAAGATGCTGGTGTCCTCAACCTAGTTAAAGAAGGCTGGACAACAGATGACTTTGAAAAAGTTTTGAAAGCGCTTAAAGATAAAGGTTATACACCTGGCTCTCTCTTCAGTAACGGTCAAGGCGGAGACCAAGGAACTCGTGCCTTCATCGCTAACCTCTACGGTGGATCTGTTACAGACGAAAAAGTAACTAAATATACAACTGATGATCCGAAATTTGTCAAAGGTCTTGAAAAAGCAGTGAGCTGGATCAACAATGGCCTCATGATGAACGGTTCTCAATACGATGGCGGAGCAGATATCCAAAACTTCGCTAACGGTCAAACTTCTTATACTGTTCTTTGGGCACCAGCACAAAATGGTATCCAAGCTAAATTGTTGGAAGCAAGTAAAGTAGAAGTAGTTGAAGTACCATTCCCATCAGACTCAGGTAAACCAGCCCTTGAATACCTTGTAAATGGTTTTGCAGTCTTTAACAACAAAGACGACAAGAAAGTAGAAGCAGCTAAGAAATTTGTGAAATTCATCGCTGATGACAAAGAATGGGGACCTAAGAACGTTGTTCGTACAGGTGCTTTCCCAGTTCGTACATCATTTGGTAAACTCTATGATGACAAGCGTATGGAAACAATCAGTGGCTGGACTAAATACTACTCACCATACTACAACACCATTGATGGATTTGCAGAAATGAGAACACTCTGGTTCCCAATGTTGCAATCTGTATCTAATGGAGATGAAAAAGTTGAACCTGCTTTGAAGACATTTACTGAAAAAGCAAACGAAACGATTACTAAAAAATAAGCAAGTTTAAAATCCGCCCCTTTTTCTGTTGTCAGTCTCTAAAAATAGAAAAAGGGGTATTTTGTTAGAAAATCTTGAAAGAGGGGTACCTCATTGTGAAAGTCAATAAAATCAGAATGAAAGAAACCCTAATATCATATGCGTTTTTAGCTCCAATTCTTATATTCTTTACAGTATTTGTTTTGGCGCCTATGATAATGGGATTTATCACTAGTTTCTTTAATTATACAATGACCTCATTTACATTCGTTGGGTTTGATAACTACATTCGGATGTTCAATGATCCAGTTTTTGTCAAGTCACTCATTAATACAGTCATTATTGTAATCGGCTCTGTGCCGGTAGTTGTGCTCTTCTCTTTGTTTGTAGCTTCACAAACCTATGAGATGAATGCTGTTTCTCGCTCTTTCTACCGTTTCGTCTTCTTCCTACCGGTTGTTACAGGTAGTGTTGCCGTGACAGTCGTGTGGAAGTGGATCTACGATCCCTTGTCTGGTATTTTGAACTTTGTTTTGAAATCTGGACATATCATCAACCAAAACATTTCTTGGTTGGGAGACAAACAGTGGGCCTTGGCTGCTATCATTGTTATTTTGCTGACAACATCTGTCGGTCAGCCGATCATTCTCTATATCGCAGCTATGGGAAATATCGATAATTCTCTAGTGGAGGCTGCACGTGTGGATGGGGCAACAGAGATGCAAGTCTTTTGGAAAATCAAATGGCCGAGTCTTTTACCAACGACACTTTATATCGCTATTATCACCACTATTAACTCATTCCAATGTTTCGCCTTGATTCAGCTGTTGACATCAGGTGGACCAAACTACTCAACTAGTACGCTTATGTACTATCTATATGAAAAAGCCTTCAAGCTATCTGAATATGGCTATGCAAACACCATGGGAGTCTTTCTGGCGATTATGATTGCGATTATCAGTTTCGCTCAGTTCAAGATTCTCGGTAACGATGTGGAATATTAAAGAAAGGAGCAGGAATATGAAACCAAAAAAATTTAATTCATTTAAAGTGTTCTCATCTGTTATTTTAGCACTTTTGACCGTGCTCTTTGTCTTTCCATTCTACTGGATTCTGACTGGAGCTTTTAAATCTCAGCCGGATACAATTATGATTCCGCCTCAATGGTGGCCACAAAACCCGACAACAGAGAACTTCCAGCAATTAGCCGTTCAAAACCCAGCTTTACAATGGATGTGGAACAGTGTCTTTATTTCGCTAGCGACCATGTTCTTGGTTTGTGCGACGTCATCTTTAGCTGGTTACGTTTTGGCTAAGAAACGCTTTTATGGGCAACGGATTCTCTTTGCTATCTTTATCGCGGCTATGGCCTTGCCTAAGCAGGTTGTCCTAGTACCTCTAGTGCGGATTGTCAATTTCATGGGAATCCACGATACCCTTTGGGCGGTCATTTTACCTTTAGTTGGCTGGCCTTTTGAGGTCTTCCTCATGAAGCAGTTTAGTGAAAATATCCCGACAGAGCTTCTGGAATCAGCTAAGATTGACGGTTGTGGTGAAATTCGAACCTTCTGGAGTGTAGCTTTTCCTATCGTCAAACCCGGCTTTGCTGCACTGGCTATCTTCACCTTTATCAATACTTGGAATGACTATTTCATGCAGCTCGTAATGTTGACCTCGCGGAACAATCTGACGATTTCGTTAGGTGTTGCGACCATGCAGGCTGAGATGGCAACCAACTACGGTCTGATTATGGCCGGTGCTGCTTTGGCGGCGGTGCCAATCGTAGCAGTCTTCCTTATCTTCCAAAAATCCTTTACCCAAGGGATTACTATGGGAGCTGTCAAAGGATAAGGCGCTCAATAGAGGAAATAAAACTATGATTTTTGATGATTTAAAAAATGTGACTCGTTACAAGGGCCTTCATCCGAACCTGGATAAAGCGATTGATTATCTCTATGAGCACCGCAAAGACAGCTTTGACTTGGGACGCTATGAAGTGGATGGAGATAAGGTCTTTCTCTTGGTTCAGGATAATGCGCTCAATCAAGAGGCCAATGATCAATTTGAATATCATAAAAAATATGCAGATTTTCATCTGCTAGTAGCAGGGCATGAGTATTCTGCCTATGGTAGCCAGATAGTCGATGAGGCAGTGGCTTTTGATGAAGAGGCGGATATCGGCTTTGTTCATTGTCAAAATCGTTATCCTCTCTTGTTGGGTTACCATAATTTTGCAATTTTCTTTCCAGGAGAAGCTCATCAGCCGAATGGCTATGCGGGTCTGGAAGAAAATGTCAGAAAGTATCTTTTTAAAGTTTTAATAGACTAGCCCTAGGTGAGCGAGATTTTTGAGTGCGCCAGGCTAGCAGAGAAAGGAGAGACTTATGTCAGATAAGGGAACAGGACTCATCAGAGCTATATTTGATACGGATAATTTTTTCATGCAAATCTGTGAGAAAATCCTAGATTTGATGACGGTCAATCTTCTCTTTCTCTTGTCTTGCCTGCCTTTGGTGACCATTGGGATTGCCAAGATCAGCCTCTATCAAACACTTTTTGAAATCAAGGGAAACCGTCGGGTAAAAGTAATCAGAACTTACACTCGAATCTTTCGAGAAAATTGGAAGCAAGGACTCAAACTGGGCTTGCTGGAATTGGCTTTAGTCGGTATCAGTCTCTTTGACCTCCTGCTTTTTCGGACGCAGGAAGCTCTGCCTTTCCAAGTTTTAAAGGCGGTTTGTTTTGGAATTATTATTTTTACAATCCTGCTTTCTCTTTGCGTTTATCCCTTGGCTGGTAAGTTTCTCATGTCTTTTAGAGACCTTTTACAGACTAGCCTAGTGATTGTAAGTCTGAATTTTCCTTGGTTCTTTGTTATGATGGCGGTTATAGCCGCGTTCCTTGTCATTATCTATAGTTCAGGCTTTGTGTTGCTGTTAGGATTTTCCCTCTTTGCCTTTATCGGCTTTGCAGGTCTGGCTTTTTTGCAGCTTCCTATTTTGGAAAAAATCTTCGCTAAATATAGCAGTCTATAATCTACAATTAGTACATTTGGAGAAAATTTGAAAATGAAAGATTTAAAGAAATATCACGGTGTCATCCCAGCTTTTTATGCTTGTTATGACGAGGAGGGTGAAATCAGCCCGGAGCGAACTCGCGCTTTGGTGGAGTATTTCATCGACAAGGGCGTGCAAGGTCTCTATGTCAACGGCTCGTCAGGCGAATGTATCTACCAGAGCGTGGCCGACAGAAAAGTAATTTTGGAAGAAGTAATGAAAGTTGCTAAGGGCAAACTGACCATCATTGCTCACGTAGCCTGCAACAATACTAAGGACAGTATCGAGTTGGCAAAACATGCGGAAGCTCTAGGAGTTGATGCCATTGCGGCTATTCCGCCGATTTATTTCCGTCTGCCAGAATATTCTGTCGCTCAGTACTGGAATGATATCAGTGCGGCTGCCCCACATACTGATTTTGTGATTTATAATATTCCGCAATTGGCTGGCGCAGCCCTGACTCCGAGTCTTTATAAGGAAATGCTGAAGAATGAGCGCGTGATTGGGGTGAAAAATTCCTCCATGCCAGTTCAGGACATCCAGACATTTGCAGCACTTGGTGGCAGTAACCATTTGGTCTTTAACGGTCCAGATGAGCAATTCTTAGGTGGCCGTCTTATGGGTGCTGCAGCCGGTATCGGTGGTACATACGGAGCTATGCCAGAGCTCTTCCTCAAACTCAATCAACTGATTGCTGACAAGGAATTGGAAAGAGCCAAAGAGCTGCAGTTTGCCATTAACGACATTATCGGTAAGCTAACTAGTGCTCACGGCAATATGTATGCTGTTATCAAAGAAGTGCTCAAGCTCAACGAAGGGTTGACTATCGGCTCTGTCCGTGCTCCTCTGACACCAGTCGTAGAAGCAGACCGTCCAGTCGTAGAAGCAGCAGCGGCCTTGATCTGTGAGACCAAGGAGCGCTTCCTCTAAAAAGAAAGAAGGATGCTTATGGGAAATTATGTTACGATTGACATTGGCGGTACCAATATCAAATACGGCCTGATAGACGACCAAGAAACGCTAGTAGAAGCCCATGAAATACCTACGGAAGCCCATAAGGGTGGTCCAGAGATTATGCGTAAGGTTCAAAAGATAGTTGCTGATTATGTGCAGGCTGGTTCGATTGAGGGGATTTGTATCTCCTCAGCTGGCATGGTCGATCCAGACAAGGGAGAAATATTTTACGCTGGTCCTCAGATTCCTAACTATGCTGGGACGCAATTTAAGAAGGTCTTGGAGGAGGAATTTTCCATTCCTTGCGAGATTGAGAATGACGTCAACTGTGCCGGTCTGGCTGAGGTCATGTCTGGCCACGGTAAGGGAGCAAAAATTGCTGTCTGTCTAACGATTGGGACAGGGATTGGTGGCTGTCTAGTAGCAGATGGGCAAGTTTTTCACGGCTTTAGCAACTCAGCCTGCGAAGTAGGCTATTTACACCTGCCGGACGGGGCTTTTCAGGATGTAGCTTCTACCACAGCCTTGGTCCAATATGTCGCTGACTTGCACGGAGAAGATTCCTCTCTCTGGAATGGTCGAAGAATTTTCAAAGAAGCGACCGAGGGCAATACCATCTGTATCAAAGGAATTGACCGCATGGTAGGCTATCTGGGGCAGGGCATTGCCAATATTTGCTATGTTGTCAATCCGGAAATCGTCATCTTGGGCGGTGGTATTATGGGACAAGAGGCTATCCTCCGACCACGTATCCAAGCAGCTCTCAAGGATGCTCTGGTGCCCAGCATAGCTGAGAAGACTAAACTAGCCTTTGCCTATCACCAAAATACGGCAGGCATGTTCGGAGCCTACTACCACTTTAAAAATAAACATCAGTAATCCAAGCAAACCTGGGGAGTGACCTCAGGTTTCTTGCTTTTAGACAAACTGCTTCTGTAGACGGCTAGACGATATTTTAGAAGGAATTGAAATGACAGGAAAAATTCGGTGGATAGAGCTAAATTTTCAAAAAATTTAACTTTGCTCACTTGTCTTTAGGAGTAGATTTAAAAGTTTTTCAAAACTTTTAAGAAGTAGCAGTCCCTCGAGGTTGAGCAATTAGTAAGCTCATCAAGAGGTTAAAAATAAGGCCAGGATTTGTGTCCTAGCCTTTTATTGATGTCTACGGTAATAGCCGTTAAGTTTGTGATTTTCCCAGTAACTATTGAAGATTTTTTCCTTTCTCTCTCGGTCGATTTCTAGGAAAAAGGCATAAAGTATGTCAATCATCAGCAGCATTGGGAACTGAGCTGAGATTCGTTGGATGAACTGAGGTTTACTTTGCATTGCAACTGGGATGATTTCTGAAAAGTCTTCTTTAATCAAATCAGGCTGGCCAGTGATTAACACGGTCTTGGCTCCCATGCCCTTAGCATCAATCAGGCTGTCAATAATGGACGGGGTTTGACCTGAAAGAGAAAAGCCGATAACTAGGCAGTTTTTGTCTAAAATGCTCGTTGTCCAAGCAAAGCCATCCGCATCTGTCAGAGCTTCACAAATGACCCCTAAGCGCATGAAGCGCAGTTTCATATCGCGAGCGACGAGCCCCGAGCTTCCCGTGCCAAAAAAATAGACACGATCCGCTTTTTCAATCAGCTGGGCTACACGCTCCAATCTTTTTTCGTCAATCAAGTCCTCGGTTTGTTGCCGAATTTGAATATAGTTGCGTAGCACCTGGCGGGACGAATCATTTTTCAGATTTGTATGCTCCGTTTTGCTGATTTTCAGCTGTTGGAGATATTGGAAGTTGAACTCCCGATAGCCCTTAAAGCCACATTTTTTTGCAAAACGGGTCAAGGCCGCCTGTGAGATGTGTAAAGTTTGGGCTACTTCGAGGGAGGACAGATCCCCTTCTATATCGGTCGGATTCAAAAAATAGTCGGCAATCCGCTTTTCGACATCGGTCATAATGTCGTAACAGCTTTCGATGATGGCCAAGATATTTTGTTGGTGTCTCATGATGGGTCACTTTCTTTGGTCAAAATAATAAAACATAATTTCATTATAACATAGTTTAGAGGGAATAAAGCGTTTACAAAATCAATAATTGTCATATCTGGCTTTCCATTAAAGTATGAGTAGACTGTAATCTCAACATTTACAGATATTATGACCGCCTTTTTCTGAAGAGGTATTTCCTAAAGTTTGCGTCGAATGAAAGAAAAAGTGATATAATTTACACAAGTAATGTTCCAAGTTTGGATCTGAAGCAAGGGAGATAGGAGTTATTGCTACTTACAGCTTCCAATTCTTATTTTGGAGATCAGTAAAGCTAGATTGTGAGGTTTTTTATGCGAATCAATGAACTAGGCCAGCCTATTGGAGAGGCTCTGTCGGACTTTAAACCGGGGGATCTGCCCAAGATGGAGCGAATAGAAGGTCAGTATGTTGTCATTGAGCGGTTGTCCAAAGACAAGCATGGAGCAGATTTATACGACGTATATGGTCCGGATTCACCCGCTGACATGTGGACCTATCTCTTTCAAAATGCTGCTCAGAGTCAGGAGGAGTGGGATAGTTTGCTAGATCGGATGCTGGCAGCACAGGACCGTTTTCACTATGCCATTGTGGACAAGGAGAGCAACAAGGCGCTGGGGACTTTCGCATTAATGAGAATTGACCGAGGCAATCGTGTGATTGAAGTAGGCGCTGTGACCTATTCGCCCAAACTGAAGCGCAGCAGACTAGCTACTGAAGCCCAGTACTTACTGGCACGCTATGTCTTTGAAGAGCTGGAGTATCGCCGCTATGAATGGAAATGTGACTCCCTCAATCAGCCTTCAAGACGGGCAGCAGAGAGACTTGGTTTCATCTATGAAGGCAGGTTTCGTCAGGCGGTCGTCTATAAGGGGCGTAACCGAGACACGGACTGGCTCTCCATGATTGACAGCGATTGGCCTGCCGTTAAGGGTCGTCTAGAAAAATGGCTAAGCCCAGACAATTTCGACGAAAAGGGCCAGCAAATAAAAGCCTTGTCTAAGTTTTAACATTTGATTGAGTTGAAATCATAGGATTTCGACTCTTTTTACTTTTTAATTTTGATGAAAATGGAGAATTTTCTGATAAATTTTGATATAATAAAACGAACTACAGATAAAGGATGAGAGAGAATGACCTTAGTTTATCAATCAACACGCGACGAAAAGAATAGAGTAACAGCCAGCCAGGCGATTCTGCAAGGTTTGGCGACAGACGGCGGGCTCTTTACGCCCATTACCTATCCGCAGGTCGATTTGGACTTTGCCAAGCTCAAAGACGCTTCTTATCAGGAAGTAGCCAAGCTTGTTTTGTCTGCATTTTTGGATGATTTTTCTGAAGCAGAGCTGGACCACTGTATCAACCATGCCTACGACAGCAAGTTTGATGATGCAGCGATTGCTCCCTTGGTCAAACTGGATGGTCAGTACAATCTAGAGCTTTTCCACGGAGCGACCATTGCCTTCAAGGATATGGCTTTGTCTATCCTGCCTCACTTGATGACAACCGCAGCTAAAAAGCACGGCTTGGAAAACAAAATTGTCATTTTGACGGCGACTTCTGGCGACACAGGCAAGGCGGCTATGGCAGGTTTTGCGGACGTTCCGGGGACTGAGATTATCGTCTTTTATCCCAAAGACGGTGTCAGCAAGATCCAAGAGCTGCAAATGACGACGCAGACAGGTGCCAATACGCATGTGGTTGCTATTGATGGCAACTTTGACGATGCCCAGACTAATGTTAAGCACATGTTCAATGACACAGACCTACGAGCTCGTCTCTTGGAGCATAAACTGCAATTTTCATCCGCCAACTCCATGAATATCGGCCGTTTGGTGCCACAGATTGTTTATTATGTCTATGCTTACGCTCAGTTGGTGAAGACTGGGGAAATCGCAGCAGGCGACAAGGCCAATTTTACCGTTCCGACAGGTAATTTTGGGAATATCTTGGCGGCCTACTATGCCAAGCAAATCGGTCTGCCAGTTGGCAAGCTGATCTGCGCATCAAATGAGAACAATGTCCTGACTGACTTTTTCAAGACCCAGGTGTATGACAAGAAGCGGAGCTTTAAGGTGACGACTAGCCCGTCCATGGATATTTTGGTTTCATCTAACTTGGAGCGTTTGATTTTCCATCTGTCTGGTAACAGCGCTGAGAAAACGGCTGCCCTGATGGCGGCTCTGAATGAGCATGGACAGTATGAACTGACGGACTTTGACGCTGAGATTTTAGAGCTCTTTGCGGCTGACTATGCGACGGAAGAAGAAACAGCAGCTGAAATCAAGCGGGTCTATCAGTCCTCTGACTATATCGAAGACCCTCATACAGCCGTTGCATCTGCTGTCTATCAAAAATATCTGGCAGAGACAGGGGATCAGCGCAAGACTGTTATCGCGTCTACCGCTAGTCCTTATAAATTCCCAGTCGTGGCCGTTGAGGCTGTGACTGGTCAGACAGGACTTAGTGACTTTGAGGCTTTGGACCAACTGCACGAACTTTCTGGTGTAGCCCTGCCACCAGCTGTGGACGGCTTAGAAACAGCACCAGTTCGCCACAAAACGACGGTCGCTGCCGACCAAATGCAGGCAGCAGTCGAAGATTATTTGGGTTTGTAAAAATTGCTTAAAAGACTTAAAATCAGCTGGATATCCGGCTGATTTTTTAATATCGTGGAGCTTTCAATCTTTTTACAGTCCAAGAACTTGGAAATCTCTAAGATAGTTCTCTTATTTACAAAAGAAGTTCTCATTTTATTTATGCTATACTAGAGTCATAAAGTTAGGAAACTTCGCTTGTAGTAAGCGGGTGGTTTTAACTGCATAGCTATTTAATTTGAAGATGAAATTGATTGACATTGGAATCAATTCATTGATTCTGCCTATTATAATGGCCTGTATGAGCTTTATTAAGCAAGCTCGATTCCTTGTGGATATTGCAAAGGAATCGATCGGTATTTCTAGAAAGGATTTGTTATGAACGAAATTATCGTCAATGAAAGCATTGAAATGGTCGATAAATTTTTAAGTTTGGTCACGATTGATTTGGCCGACGATCTTGACAGACAGTTGGCAGCAGCCTATATTTTTGGGATGTTAAATGGAAAGGCACAAAAGGATTCCATTAGTCCAGAAAATGTCCAAGCCCTGATGATTCGAATCGGTATTGAAAAGCTTCAGTATACTCCCGAGCTAGCCTTTGAAATGACACAGTTTGTCATCAATGCGACGGATAAGGAATTTCACCCAACGGTTAATGCGATTATCCACAGAGGTCTAGAAGGCTACTTCCTATATTCCGACAGTCAATTTGGCGCTCTTTCAGATGATTTTAAGGACATTGTTCAAGTAGTGAAAAGTTAATGTTATAGGGTAGGGCATTCGATTTTATAATCGGACTTATTTCGTCAGTTTTCAAACCGGAGGATAACATGGTGGTCTATTGTGGTTTGGCAAACGCTTATCCATAGATTTTATGGTATACTGGGATTGTAGAGCCAGCAAATTTGGTGAAAACTTGGCATAAATATCACCAAGCTATCATGCTTTTCGTGAGAGTTTCCGAAATGGTCTATCGAATCTGGGCGATAACTTTGCCTATGCTAATGCTCACTTTAGTGACGATTTCAGCCGAAGCGGTGCCCGTGTCTACAACATGGCTGCTGATACAGGTAGAGGAGCTCGTAAGGTAATGACAGAGTTCGGAAAAGAAACAAGCGAACATTTGGCCAAGCATAGCGATGATGTAGCTCGAGGTGTTAAGGAAACGGCAGAACAAGCTGGCAATAAAGCTCGTCAAGAGTTCAGCAAGGAAGCTAGTGAGCAGTTAGCTAAACATAGCGATGATGTGGCGAGAGGTTTGGAAGCAGTTAGTGGTGACGCAGGACGAGAAATAAAACCACGAAAACTTACAAGAAAAGAGAAGAAACTTTATAAACGTCCCTCTGGTTATCGAAAGGGTATGCGAGATCAGGTCTGGGAAATTGCTAAAAATGATGATGGTGTTGTTTTGGATCCACTTACAAACAAAGTTATAGATAAAAGTGAAGCTTGGGATATGGGATATAAACCAGGATATGAGTTTTGGAAGCATCAACAAAGTGTTGCTGAGAGAGGGATTTCAAGAAAACAATTTTTAGATGAATATCATAATGTAGATCATTTTAGGCCAGAGTTACCAATTTCTAACCGTTCTCATAAAGGCGAAATTGGTTCTAATCTATATTATGGACAGTAATAAAATAGTTTTTATTGTAGTAAATTTAAGGAGGAGAATCAAATGAAATACGATAAAGTTAAAATTGCACAGGAAATTGCAAGGGCTGTAGGGGGAGTTCCTCAAGCCTATACATTTAGAAATCACGATAACAAATTAGATTTATTCATTGGAGAGAATCGTCCGGATGATTATTTAACAACTGCAGCAACAATTGGCTTATCAGAATATACAATTTATCGTCGAATAAATGATAAGCCTTTAAGAGTTGAAATCATTGGAGCAGCTGATGCGGAGTTGGAATATTTTCCAAATATTATAGCAGACTGTGGCTTTAATATTGTGAGGGGAGAGTACAGCATCTCTCCAGGTGCAGTCTATCCAAATATTATTAGAAATTACTATCCTAATGCGAAAGTAAATCATATATTTTTCACTCAGCCTTTCTTGTGGGATTTAGAATCTTTTGATTTTGATGAAGAGTATGTTACGTGGTTACAAGCGATCCCTATTACAGAAGCTGAGTTTCAGTTTTTAGAAAAGCATGGCGCCGAATTAGGACCACAGAAGTTAGAGGAATTATTTGAAGAGCACCAGATAGATGTTTATGATTTTATGAGGCCTTCTGTAGTGTAATAAATTTTTTATCTTCGTTCAGGAGCAGAGACCTTCCTGTTTTTAAACTCATAAACATCAGTTGTGAGTTCGACCTCGCTCTCGGTTGACATGCGACCATGGAAATTGGATAAAAGACTGCCTCAATGGTGGTCTTTTTGATTTTCCAAACGTTGGTACATATGGTTTGTGGTATACTAGGATTATAATGAAACATGCTAGAATCTAAACTGGAGGATAAAATGGAAAAACAAATGAATGAGAAAATGATTGAAATTGTGCATCAAGCCAGTGATATGATTTCGGTTGAGTGGGATGATCTTTATATCCATTTTGAAGTGGATAGAACTTTGAGTGGAGAAATTTATTTCTTCTTTAAATACAAAGGAAAGTACCATTATTTCTTTTATATTCCTCAAGAATTTGGTGTATCTAAATCAGAATTTTTTGATGAATATCGTTTACTATTTAAAAAAGCTCAGGAATTAAAAAAAGTATTTATGGATCATGAATTGAGCGATTGGTCAGCGGGGTTGATTCATTTGGATGAAAATAACAAGTTATCAGTAGATTTTGATTATGCCCCATGGCTTGAAAGCGACTTTGGGCCAAGTGCTAGAACTTCTTTTTTCCAATATAAATACTTGGGCAAGCAACCTGACAACGAAAAAGAACTTGAGCAGTTCAAGGCTATGGAAGCCTTCCAGCAGGAACATAATGAAAAATAGTTATATCTAAGACGTTGGAAACGATCTAGTCCAGTAGTAGGCGAGGTAAGTGATTGTGATGTTAAATAATTTGAAATGTTTTGGTAGACTTTCTAATTTTGAGGTAAGTGAACTGGAACAAAGGTTAGACTTGAAGTTTCCATCAGATTATAAAGAATTTTTATCTCTTTCAAATGGTGGTCATGTAGAGAATGAATATATGGTTATTCAGGCACCTAGCTTGACAGATGAGCTAGTCATTAATTTCTTTCTGGGAAAAAATGAGGATAAGAATGTTGATTTAGTTTCCTGGAATCATGACTTTAATGGTGAACTTCCATCGTCTACTTATATTTTTGCAGTTGAATATGGTGGAGGTATGTTTATTCATATTTTGGAAGGAGCGGATAGAGGTATTTATTTTTGGGACAGTAATTTTGGTCTTCCAGAAACATCTGATGAAGAGAATGTATTTTTCTTGGCAAATACCTTCTCAGATTTTTTAGCAATGATAAAAGTTGAAAAGAAATAAGTTCAGCGCCACCCTCGAGGTGGCCTTCTTATTAGCAGAGGAAGTTCTCATTTTATTTATGTTATACTAGAATCATATAATTAGTAAAGGTCATTTTAAGTTTTGAAGAAGTGAGCTTGAAAGGTGCCCTCGGGCTCTCAGCGAATATCAATATAAAAGTAAGCAGACCAGATTAGTGAGGAAATTCAATGGTTACATTTTCAAAGATAGATAAACAATTAAAAAAAGAACTAGAACAGTTCAGGGAAATGGAAGCCTTCCAGAAGGAACATAATAGACAGTAGTTTGATTGGATTAGGAATTTTTGTGGATGACGAGTTATAAAAAAATCATGAACATTGCTCTGCCAGCTATGACGGAGAACTTTTTGCAGATGCTCATGGGCATGGTCGACAGCTATCTGGTGGCCAGTCTGGGGCTGATTGCGATCTCTGGTGTCTCGGTGGCCGGCAATATCATTACGATTTATCAGGCAATTTTTATCGCGCTGGGGGCTGCTGTTTCCAGTCTCATCTCCAAGACTCTGGCTCAGGGAGACAAGGAGCGTCTAGCCTATCACACAGCTGAAGCTATCAAGCTGACGCTGCTTCTGAGCCTTCTATTGGGGCTGATTTCTCTGATCTTTGGCAGGCAGATGCTGGATCTGCTGGGGACGGAAAAAGCGGTGGCTGAAGCAGGCGGTCTGTATCTGGCTCTGGTTGGTGGGACTATTGTCCTGCTAGGCTTGATGACTTCCTTTGGAGCTCTGGTGCGGGTCACGCGCAATCCTAGATTCCCCATGTATGTCAGTCTTCTGACTAATGTCCTCAATGCCCTCTTTTCCGGTCTGGGGATTTACGTCTTTCGGCTTGGTATTGTCGGTGTAGCGTTGGGGACGGTGCTGGCTCGTTTGGTCGGTGTGCTGATTCTCTGGCGGGAGCTGGATTTGTCCACGATTCGCTGGAGCTGGGGCCTAGATGGCGAGCTCTTGCGCCTGTCTCTGCCGGCTGCTGGAGAGCGGCTCATGATGCGGGCGGGCGATGTAGTGATCATCGCCATTGTGGTCGTCTTTGGGACGGATGCAGTAGCGGGGAATGCCATCGGTGAAGTCCTGACTCAGTTTAACTACATGCCGGCCTTTGGGGTCGCGACAGCAACAGTCATGCTAGTAGCCCATGCGGTTGGCGAGGGAGATATGCAAGCGGTCGGTCTGATTCGTCAGCGGGCCTTCTGGCTGTCTTTTGCTTGCATGCTGCCCTTGGCTCTAGGGATTTTCGCTCTTGGTCGACCGCTGACCTTACTCTATACGGACAATAGCGGAGCGATCACAGCCAGTCTTTCGGTCATCCTCTTCTCCCTGCTGGGAACTCCCATGGCAGTGGGAACCGTGATTTACACAGCGGTTTGGCAAGGGCTGGGCAATGCCAGACTGCCCTTTTATGCTACGACTATTGGCATGTGGCTGATTCGCATCGTCTCAGGATATTTACTAGGTGTGACCTTTGGCTTGGGTCTGCCGGGAGTCTGGGCTGGGACTCTCTTGGACAATGGCTTCCGCTGGCTATTTTTAAAGGTTTTATACGACAGAAAAATGAGGGAAATCACATGACAACAGCGTTTATTTGGGATTTGGATGGCACCTTGTTGGACTCCTACGATGCTATTTTGGCAGGAATTGAGGAAACCTATGCTCACTATGATCTGGACTTTGACAGGGCAAGTATTCACAGCTATATCCTAAAGCACTCTGTCCAGAAGCTCTTGGAAAAAGTAGCGTCTGAGAAAGGCCTAGACGCTGCCGAGATGAATGCCTTCCGTGGAGCAAGCCTAAAGGAGAAAAATGCTCAGATCCATCTGATGGAGGGAGCAGCGGAGATACTGGCTTGGGCTGAGGAGCAGGGCATTGCCCAGTTTGTCTATACCCACAAGGGACTCAATGCCCATCAAATCTTGCAAGACTTGGGCATTCATGCCTATTTTACAGAAATCATCACAACGGCCAATGGCTTTGAGCGCAAGCCCAACCCAGAAGGTGTCGACTATCTGCTCGCGAAATATGGCCTGGATAAGCAGAAAACCTTCTATATCGGCGACCGGACGCTGGATGTGGATGTCGCCGTCAACAGTGGCATCCAGAGCATTAACTTCTGTGACTACCGACCAGAAATCAATCAGAAAATAGAGAAGTTGGTGGGTATAAAGCAATTATTTACAAGATAAAAAGCAGACCAGAACTGATCTACTGTCAGTCTAGCCTGCTTTTTCTTTTACATATGCTCAATGTGAAGTTCTAGCAAGAACTCAAGAGCCTCGGGAGTACAGTTCTTTTTTTCAATAGGGAAACCGACAATTGGTCCCAACATGATATAAAAATCTTCCTTAGTATGAAAAACTTTGACGATGTCATCATAGCTATAAAGAAACTCTCCTCGTTTGCTTTTCACAGAGAATTTATCTTTCTCAAATATAAGAGTTTGCTCCATATCCTTCCAGTAAGGAGTTTTTTGATAGGCTTTCTTTATCTGAAAGTCCATGCCAAAGTATATTGCTGAGAATGTAATCAAAGATGCAAATAGCACGGTAAACACAGAAAATCGCTTCAGGTTGTCAGGTAGGAAGATAAGATAGAGAGATAGAATTCCTATCAAAATGAACATATTCAGCAAAAATCTTTTCCCGCGTAAGAAAACAGACCAAGCAAATCGTTGATACACTTCCTCAGTCACAAGGGTTGGAATGGTTATTGGGAACATGCTTCACCTCCTAGTTTTTATTATTATACCATAGAAGAGAGATAAGATATAGCTGGCTCTTACTAGGCGATACGAGGCAAGGCAAGTTTCTTTTATAGGAGGCGGGTGATTTTTTCGTTTTTATCTAAAACCAGCACATCTGGCATGCTTAGGCTGCGCCAGAAGTTATAATCAATTCTGGAGTCAAATGCGCTCAGCAAGATGCAAATCAGATTGCCGTGGGAACTGATGATAATTTCTTCGTTTTGATGTTTGCTTTCTAGCTCGTGAAGAAGAGCTAAGCCACGCTGTTGAGCTTGCTGATTGGATTCACCATCAACAAGTGAAAATGTTGGCTGTGACCAAAGTTGCATGAGACATTTTTCAAAGTCTTGGTCGGCAATCGCTTGGCTGCTTAACTTTCGCTCTATTAGTCGTTTGTCGGTTTGAATAGCGAGTTTTAGACTTTGAGCTAAAGTCTCAACCGTTTGGATGGCTCTTCGATAGGGGCTGGAATAAATGGCGGTAATAGGTTTGTCTGCTAAAAATTCAAGCTGTGCCAAGGATTCTTGTCCCTCGTCTGATAATGGTCGGTTGATTTCATCAGGTGTATAGTTAGAATGCGCATGACGGATAAAATAGTAGGTATTGTTCATAAGACGATTATAGCAAAATTTAAATCTCAATTCATTTTCTACCTATTTTCCACGCCACCTTTTCTGTCTTTGTCCGCCTTTCGTGTTATAATAAATCTATGGAAAAAAAGAACAAGTTATTATTAATCGACGGTTCGTCCGTTGCTTTTCGCGCTTTTTTTGCGCTTTATAATCAAATCGACCGTTTCAAGAGTCCATCGGGTTTGCACACCAATGCCATTTATGGCTTCCACCTCATGCTCAATCATCTCTTGGAGCGCGTGCAGCCGACTCATGTCCTAGTCGCTTTTGATGCTGGAAAGACGACCTTCCGGACCGAGATGTATGCTGACTATAAGGCAGGTCGGGCCAAGACGCCGGATGAATTTCGTGAGCAGCTGCCCTTTATCCGAGAAATGCTGGACTACTTAGGTATCCGCTACTATGACTTGGCTCAGTACGAGGCAGATGACATCATCGGGACTTTGGACAAGATGGCTGAAAAAACAGCAGTGCCTTACGATGTGACCATTGTCAGCGGCGATAAAGACTTGATTCAGCTGACGGATGAAAATACCGTGGTGGAGATCTCCAAGAAAGGCGTGGCTGAGTTTGAGGAATTTACCCCAGCCTACCTCATGGAAAAGATGGGCATCACGCCAGAGCAGTTCATTGACCTCAAGGCACTGATGGGCGATCAGTCGGACAATATCCCCGGCGTGACAAAGATCGGTGAGAAGACGGGCCTCAAGCTCCTCTTGGAGTACGGCTCTTTGGAAAATCTCTATGAAAATATTGACCAGCTCAAGGCTTCCAAGATGAAGGAAAATCTGATCAATGACAAGGACAAGGCCTTCTTATCAAAGACCCTAGCTACCATTAATACTCAGGCGCCGATTGAAATCGGGCTGGATGATTTGGTTTACAAGGGTCCGCAGATAGAGGCTCTGAGTAAGTTCTATGACGAGATGGGCTTCAAGCAGCTCAAGGCTCAGCTAGGAGCGGCTCAGGAGCCGGTAGAAGTCAAACCAATTGAATTTACCAAAGTGACTGAGGTGACAGTGGATATGCTGGCACCCGAGCAGTTCTTCTATTTTGAAATCTTGGGTGACAACTACCACAAGGAAGAGATTGTCGGTCTTGCCTGGGGCGATAGCCGTCAGATTTACGTCGGCACTAGCGATTTACTACAGCAACCTCTCTTTCAGAAGTTTTTGACAAAAACAGCTCTGAAAACCTACGACCTCAAGCGGACCAAGGTACTGCTCAGTCATTACGGCATTGAACTGCCAGCAGCATCCTTTGATGCGCGCTTAGCCAAGTATCTACTTTCGACGGTCGAGGATAATGAGCTGGCGACCATTGCTCGCCTTTACGGCCAAACAATTCTGTTGACTGATGATGAGGTTTATGGCAAGGGGGCCAAGCGTGCTCTGCCGGAGCAAGAGCAGCTCTTTGAGCATCTAGCTCGTAAAATCCAAGTGTTGCTGGAAACAGAAGAGCCAATGCAAGAACAGCTTCGCGCCCACGATCAGCTGGATTTGTTGCTTGAAATGGAGCAACCGCTGGCCTTTGTCCTAGCCAAGATGGAGATTGCGGGGATCAAGGTTGAGCGGGAAACCCTGCAGGGCATGCAGGCAGAAAATGAAAAGACGCTGGAAAGTCTGACTCAGGAGATTTATGACCTGGCTGGTCAGGAGTTTAATATTAACTCACCGAAACAGCTGGGAACCATTCTCTTTGAGGATATGGGGTTGCCGCTGGAGTACACCAAAAAGACCAAGACAGGCTACTCGACAGCGGTTGACGTGCTGGAGCGTTTAGCACCGATTGCACCGATTGTGTCTAAGATTCTGGAATACCGTCAAATCAGCAAGCTCCAGTCCACTTATATCATCGGACTGCAGGAGGCGATTGCGGCTGACGGCAAGATTCACACTCGCTATGTTCAGGATTTGACTCAGACGGGCCGCTTGTCTTCGGTTGACCCGAACTTACAGAATATCCCCGTTCGTTTGGAGCAGGGGCGCCTCATTCGCAAGGCTTTTGTACCGGAGTGGGCAGACAGCGTGCTACTCAGCTCGGATTATTCCCAGATTGAGCTGAGGGTGCTGGCTCACATTTCGCAGGATGAGCATTTGATTACTGCTTTTCAGCATGGAGAAGATATTCACACGGCCACAGCCATGCGGGTCTTTGGTATTGAAAAGGCAGAGGATGTGACGCCTAATGACCGCCGCAATGCCAAGGCTGTCAACTTCGGAGTAGTCTATGGCATTTCCGACTTCGGACTGGCCAATAATTTGGGTATTTCCCGCAAGGCTGCCAAGGACTACATTGAGACTTATTTTGAGCGTTTCCCAGGTATCAAGAATTATATGGAAACCATTGTCCGCGAAGCGCGTGATAAGGGCTATGTAGAGACTATTTACCATCGTCGTCGCTCCTTGCCAGACATCAATTCCCGCAACTTTAACATCCGAAATTTTGCGGAGCGCACAGCCATTAACAGCCCGATCCAAGGATCGGCCGCAGACATTCTCAAAGTCGCTATGATTAATCTGGATCGAGCTCTGACAGAGAAGAATTTCAAGTCTCGCATGCTCTTGCAGGTGCACGATGAAATCGTGCTGGAAGTGCCAAATGACGAGCTAACAGCCGTCCGCCAGTTAGTCAAAGAAACCATGGAAGCTGCGATTGAGCTGGCCGTTCCACTAGTGGCTGATGAAAATGCTGGCCAAACTTGGTACGAGGCGAAATAAAACAAGATACAAAGAGCGTCAAAACCGACTGAAAATTAGGATCCGGACGAAGGAGCCATGCTCCTAGAACGGATTATCTATTTTCCAAGGTTTTAGCTCGTGTTCAATTTAAGATATCAAGGGCGTAAAACACAAAGTGAAAATAGAAAGCTGACACAGCATTCAAGGAATGCGAGGGAAATCACCTTTTTTGTACCGCATTTAGCTGATATATCATTGTAAAAAAGTTAAAAATTATTTATAAAACAGGAGGAGCATTATGACTTACCATTTTCAAAATCCCAGTGACGGCGTTGTCAAGCGCTATCTAGAAACCAGCAAGGTGATTGCCGTTGTCGGTCTATCAGACCGTGAGGAAACGACCAGTAACCGTGTGTCCAAGGAAATGCAAGCGCGGGGCTATCGGATTATCCCAGTCAATCCGCGAGCAGCGGGCAGTCAGATTTTTGGTGAAACAGTTTATGCCAGTCTCAAAGACATTCCTTTCCCAGTGGATATTGTCGATGTTTACCGTCGTAGCGAGTTTTTGCCAGATGTGGCGCGTGATTTTCTGGAAGCAGATGCCAAGATTTTCTGGGCTCAGTTGGGCTTGGAAAATGAAGAAGCTGAGCAGATTTTGCGGGCAGCTGGTCGCGAAGATATCGTTATGGATCGCTGCATCAAACGCGAGCATACCCGCTTGATTCTAGGCGAATAAGATGACCAAGTTAGTTATCATTCGTGGTAATTCTGGCTCTGGCAAGTCGAGTTTGGCTAAGAAACTGCAGGCATACTATGGTCGAGGGACTCTTTTGATTGCGCAGGACACAGTTAGACGGGACATGCTCAAGGAAAAAGTCGAGCCGGGAAATTTGTCTATTGACCTGACAGAGACATTGGCACGCTTCGGCTACGAACATGATTTGCTGGTCTTGGTAGAAGGTTTCTATGAGACAGATATTTATGGGCACATGCTAGAGCGTTTGCGGAATTTATTTGGTTCTCAGACTCTAGCCTATTACTATGATTTGACTTTTGAAGAAACCGTTCGCCGTCATCAGACCAGAGCAAAGCAGGAGGAATTTGCCCCAGCTGATATGAGACGCTGGTGGAAATATCGAGATTTCTTAGGCTGGGAAGAGGAATCATTCTTTAGAGACGAAGATTCCTTGGAGGCAGCCTTTGAGCGGATCGTTCAGGATTTAGAGAAAATTTGAAACGAAGCACAGGAGGAGGAACTCCTGTGCTTTTGCATTAAAAAAGTATTTCATAAATTGCAGATAAATTTTGAGAAAAATATCACACAAAATGTTGACAAAATTATTTCATAGGATTACAATTAGATTACAAAATATTTCTTTTGTTACAAAGTAAAAGCTTTAAAGAATATATTTTGGTGGGGTAAGATGTCCCCTATGCAAGCCAACATCCCTACTATCGTGTAGCAAATTAATGATAAACCGACAAGGAGATTCCATTATGAAACGTAGTAAATTTATTCTATTGACAGCCACTGCCTTGTGCTCTGCTTTCCTGCTCGCCGCCTGTAGCTCTAAGCCTTCTACGGAGCCTAGTAGTTCTACCTCCCAGAGCTCTAAGATTAGCAGTTCTAGTAAGTCTTCTACCAAACCATCAGCTAAGCAAAGTTCTGCTTCTAACTCCGTGACATCCTCTTCAACTCCTCAGACTTCTAGCGACCAGGGTATTTCCAGTCAAGCTGAGAAGCCCGTGGAAAACAAGACTTCAGCAGATTCGAACACTCCAACAACTCCGGCTAATCCAGTGGCCCCTGTAGCTTCAGGAATAGATGCCAATGCTCTAGCAAATGGTGATTTCTCTAGCATTGCTGGTACTTGGCAAGACGATTTGGGCAACCAATTAGTCTTTGATGCAAATGGTTTGGTGTCCCATACTTACAGAGGAAATGAGTCAAGCGACTGCACTTTGACAAATAGTCAAGTGCATGAAGGTAGGTTCGGAGCGTTTTTGGGTTATAAATCAGGGAATGACGGGGCTTCCTTTACAGCAATCCCTAAAGGAGCTCCGCTTCCTGATACAGGAAATGAAAATCCCAAAGAACGTATTTTAGTGGGGCAAGATCTCACTTACGCATCTCAACATCCCTACTATCGTGTAGCGAATTGATGTGTTGAATGATGAGAATCGTGGTGCAAGTGGCTTTCCGAGGTGCTCGCCATGCTGACAATATAAAAACAAGGAACAGAATTAATTGCTGTTCCTTTTTCTCTGTTTTATAGGGAAGTTTCCTCGCAGGGCTCTTTTGGATTATTTTTTATAAAATGGCTCTATCTTCTCAAAAAATTGGTACAATAAAAGAAAGCGTTTTAATCGAATGATGAGGTAGTAACGATGAAAATATCTTTAGAAGAAATTCAAAGAGTTGCCAACCAAGGCCCTTTCTATCCAGACTGGGACTCTCTTGCGACCTATCAAGTTCCCCACTGGTTCAAAAGGGCTAAGTTTGGGATTTTTATCCACTGGGGACTTTACAGCCTTCCTGCCTTTGGGAGCGAGTGGTATTCTCGAAATATGTATATCCAGGGTACGGCAGAATTTGACCACCATATCAAAACTTACGGGCCTCACAAAGATTTCGGCTACAAGGATTTTATCCCACTCTTTACTGCCGAAAATTTTCATGCAGATGAATGGCTACGCCTCTTTAAAGAAGCGGGAGCCCAATATATTTTTCCAGTGGCAGAGCATCACGACGGCTTCCAGCTTTATGCCAGTCAGCTCTCTCCTTTTAATAGTGTGGAAATGGGGCCAAAACGTGATATCTTGGGGGAATTGAGTCAGGCAGCTCAAAGAGAGCAAGTTCATTTTTGTACTTCCTCCCATCGGGCAGAGCATCACTTTTTCTTTTCGCATGGGAAGGAGTTTGCCAGTGACATTGCCAGCGAAGTCAGTCGCGAGGAACTCTACTGGCCGGCTATGCCAGAGCCAGACCACCATGATTTGTTTGGTCAGCCTTATCCGAGTCAGGAGTTTCTAGATGATTGGCTCCTGCGTACCTGTGAGCTGGTTCGACATTACCAGCCTGAGATTTTGTATTTTGACTGGTGGATTCAGCATGCAGCTTTTAAAGAGCACATAAAGCTTTTTGCGGCCTATTATTATAATTTAGGAGCAGCCTCTGGGAAGCCGACTAGCATCTGCTACAAGCATGATGCGCTGGCTTTTGGTGCGGGGATTGTGGAAGTGGAACGCGGTGGTTTTGCAGAGATCCAGCCTTTCACTTGGCAGACAGATACGGCTATCGCTCGAAATTCTTGGGGCTACACAGAGAACCTTGACTATAAGTCAGCTAAGGAAATCATCCAGACCTTGATTGATGTCGTGTCCAAAAATGGGAATTTGCTGCTGAATATTGGTCCCAAAGGAGATGGAGCGATTCCAGAAAAAGATCAAGAAATCTTGAGAGAAATCGGAGCTTGGCTCCAAGTGAACGGTCAAGCGATCTATGATTCACGCGCTTGGAGGCAATTTGGGGAAGGTCCGACACAAGTAGATAGTGGGCCATTTTCGGATGGGAAAAACATCCCTTATACAAACCAGGATTTCCGTTTCACGGCTAAGGGCGGAGCAGTGTATGCCTTTCTGATGGAGCCTGCAGCAAATCAGTGGCTGACGATTCAGGCCTTGGCTGACGAAAGAGAAAATCCCGCGTCTCGCTTTCATGGTATCATAGAAGAGGTGTCCTTACTGGGATATGAGGAAGCGCTCGAATGGGAACAAACACCCCAAGGTTTGCGTCTCTTCATGCCGAGTGTAGCAGCCGACTTACCCTTGGTAGTGAAAGTCCAACTGCGTTAAATCTAGACGAAAAAATGAGGCTGGGACAAAAGTCCTAGCCTCTCAATTGTCTTTGGATTGTCAAGCAAGACGCAGTGGTTGAGTGGGCTCTACTACGCTGATTTCATCAGCTTTTACAGCCCTACTTAACTGTGCGGAGGTGGGACGACGAAATCGAATTCTAACGATTATCGATTTCTGTCCCACTCTCATTTTACTTACCTAGTGATTTTAAATTTTCATAAAAGAGCACCCGAGCTGTTGTGATGTAAGGATAGGCCACAACCCCAGCGATTCCCAGTGTAATACCAATCAGGATATACCAGCCGATAAAGCTCAGATCCAGCAAGAAACGTTTCCACTTATAGCCTTTCATCATGCGTCTACTTTGCACAAGAACTTGCCAAGGACCTTGGTAGGTGCCTGTACTCAGCTGATCATAAAGGATGAAGTCGGTCTGAGAGTAAGCATAGTTGGCCATCAGGAAGACTGCCGTACCAGCCAAGACAATGAGAGTGCCGAGAAACATCATGGGCGCATAGCTGACGATTTGCTCCACTTCAGGACTAGCAGCTGTCAATTGGGATACATCGGATATTTTCCTATAAATAGCTAGCACCTTGTAACTGCTGAAAATAAGGAAAAATGAACCGACAAGGCTGATAGAATTCCACAACAAGAGGAGAATGCTTTTGGTCAGTTGTGTGATAAAAATCGGCGAAAAAAGCTCGGCAGAAAAGATTCGGCCAATATCTGTAAAGCCAACCGTATCGCGTTTTTTCCGGACGACATCTATCATGCTGAAGCTAGCAGATAAAAAGAGCAGAGCGATGATAAATTCTACGATTTGTGGAAAAATTTGACGACCAAAAATCAAAACAAAGGCCTGATTGACCTCCAACTGGGGAATAATCTCCTCCAGATGACGGTTGGGAGACAGATAGGTAGATAAAATGGTTACCAGAGTTGGAATGGCAAAGAGCGAGAAAATGCCGTTGGTTTGATTTCGAATGGTTCGTGCTTGTGCACGGATTTCGCTTAAATTCATACAGACCTCCATTTCATGATTTTTATTATACCACATATCGTGACAGACAAGACTTTTTTTGGTAAAATCATACGGTATCTTATGAGCGCTTGTCGCTTATTTTATAGAAGAAAATAGCTGGGACTGTCTTTCCCAGCAGGAGGAAACATGTCAGATTCACCGATTCAGTATCGTTTGATCAAAAAAGAAAAGCACACAGGTGCTCGTTTGGGGGAGATTATCACTCCCCACGGAACCTTCCCAACGCCTATGTTTATGCCGGTCGGCACTCAGGCTACGGTCAAGACCCAGTCGCCAGAAGAGCTCAAGCAAATGGGTTCTGGTATCATCTTGGCCAATACCTACCACCTCTGGTTGCGGCCGGGTGATGAGCTGATTGCCCGTGCAGGTGGCCTGCACAAGTTCATGAACTGGGACCAGCCTATTCTGACAGATAGTGGTGGTTTTCAGGTTTATTCTCTAGCTGATAGCCGCAACATCACAGAAGAAGGGGTGACTTTTAAAAACCATCTTAACGGTTCCAAGATGTTCCTGTCGCCAGAAAAGGCCATTTCTATCCAGAACAACCTAGGTAGCGACATCATGATGTCCTTTGATGAATGCCCGCAGTTCTACCAGCCTTATGATTATGTTAAGAAGTCGATTGAGCGGACTAGCCGTTGGGCGGAGCGTGGCCTCAAGGCTCACACTCGTCCGCATGACCAAGGTCTCTTTGGGATTGTACAGGGAGCTGGCTTTGAAGATTTGCGCCGCCAGTCTGCTCAAGATTTGGTCAGCATGGATTTCCCAGGCTACTCTATTGGAGGATTGGCTGTTGGTGAGTCTCATGAGGAAATGAATGCGGTACTGGACTTCACAACGCCTTTGCTGCCTGAAAACAAGCCTCGCTATCTCATGGGAGTGGGAGCGCCAGATAGCTTGATTGACGGTGTTATCCGTGGAGTCGATATGTTTGACTGCGTCCTGCCGACTCGGATTGCCCGAAACGGCACCTGCATGACCAGCGAGGGACGTCTGGTTGTTAAAAATGCCCAATTTGAGGAAGATTTCACGCCACTGGATCACGACTGTGATTGCTACACTTGTACCAATTACACGAGGGCTTATATCCGTCACTTGCTCAAGGCTGATGAAACCTTTGGCCTCCGCTTGACCAGTTACCACAATCTTTACTTCTTGGTAAACCTTATGAAGAAAGTTCGCCAAGCTATTATGGATGATAACTTGTTAGAATTCCGTGAAGATTTTATGGAACGCTACGGCTATAATCGATCCAATCGAAATTTCTAAAAGCTCCATTTGAAAGGAGAGTCCATGTCTGATGAAGGAAAATTGTTGGAAAGCTTGGTAGACTACCTGTCGGATGGTCAAAAGCACACTCTGAGGATTTTTGGTCACGGAGCTTCAGGTAAGTCAACTTTTGCTCGAAAACTTCAGCTAACCTTGGGTGAGGAAGGAGCTAATCTTCTGGAAACAGATCCTTATGTAATTACTGGAGAGTATCGCGATTTGCTCAGTTCTAAGGATTTTCCTCATCAAAAAGTAACGGCTTGTATCCCAGCTGTTCATGAACTCAGTAGTCTGGAGCGCGATATTTGTGCTTTGCAGTCTGGTCTGGATATTCTGAGCATTGGAAAAGCTTGGTCACCGAGTTTGCGTTTGTCAGCTCAAAAGCCGATTCTAATAGTAGAAGGCATGTCGGCAGCTTTTTTGTCTAAAAGCTTGTTTGATTTATCGATTTGCTTTTACACGGATGATCAAACTGAGTTAGAACGCCGCTTGGCGCGGGATGTGGCTGTGCGAGAACGTAGACCGGAGTGGATAGAGCAGACGCATTTAGCTCGGCGAGAGCAATATAGGCACTTTTATCAACCCTATCTAGCGGCTGCCGACCTTGTCATCTGCCAGTCAGGAAACGACTTTCGTATTGAAAGGGACAGCCCTTTGTTATAAAACAAAGTAGCTAAAAGCAAATTTTTCATTTTTAATCTCACTGACATGCGTCAGTGAGCATTTTTATTTTTTGAGCAAAAACTCAAACGAATAGGTAGAATAATCTAAATTTTCTTCTATATAAATGATTACAAGATTTATAAGTCACTTAGAAAACACTTTCATAAAAAATTATCCTAAAAATCTTTAAAAAAATACTCAAATCCCTTGCAATGCTTGGTTCTTTGTGTTAAGATACTATGGTGCTGTAAAAAACAGCGTGTAGCTTTGATGCAAGAGGTTGCGACACGCTCGGTTGCATTGCCACGCAATCGCTTGTCGGTTTTCTTGTGGAGCTAGCCTATTATCTTAAATAGACGAAAAAAGGAGAAAAAGATGGCAAACAAAAAAATCCGCATCCGTTTGAAAGCTTACGAACATCGTACACTTGACACAGCGGCTGCAAAAATCGTAGAAACTGCTGCACGTACAGGTGCTGAAGTTGCGGGTCCAATCCCACTTCCAACTGAACGTAGCCTCTACACAATCATTCGTGCGACTCACAAATACAAAGATTCTCGCGAACAATTTGAAATGCGTACTCACAAACGCTTGATCGACATCATCAACCCAACTCAAAAAACAGTTGACGCTTTGATGAAGTTGGACCTTCCAAGCGGTGTGAACGTAGAAATCAAACTTTAATTTAAAGCTTGGTATCTTGAGCATAAAAAACGCTCGTTAAAAACTTTTTAGATAAAAAAATAGAAAAGGAAACATTTTCTCATGACAAAAGGAATCTTAGGGAAAAAAGTGGGAATGACTCAAATCTTCACTGAAGCTGGCGAATTAATCCCTGTAACTGTTGTTGAAGCAACTCCAAACGTTGTTCTTCAAGTGAAAACAGTTGAAACAGACGGTTACAACGCAGTTCAAGTTGGTTTTGATGACCTTCGTGATGTATTGAGCAACAAACCTGCTAAAGGACATGTAGCGAAAGCTAACACGGCTCCTAAGCGCTTCATTCGTGAATTCAAAAACATTGAAGGCTTGGAAGTTGGTGCGGAAATCACAGTTGACACTTTCGAAGCTGGTGATGTTGTTGATGTAACAGGAACTTCAAAAGGTAAAGGTTTCCAAGGTGTAATCAAACGCCACGGCCAATCTCGTGGTCCAATGGCTCACGGTTCACGTTACCATCGTCGTCCTGGTTCAATGGGACCAGTTGCGCCAAACCGTGTTTTCAAAAACAAACACTTGGCTGGACGTATGGGTGGCAACCGTGTAACGATTCAAAATCTTGAAATCGTACAAGTTGTTCCAGAGAAAAACGGTATCTTGATCAAAGGAAACGTACCTGGTGCTAAGAAATCTCTTATCACTATCAAATCAGCAGTTAAAGCTGGTAAATAATAAAGAAAGGGGAAATCAGTCACAATGGCAAACGTAAAATTATTTGACCAAACTGGTAAAGAAGCTGGTGAAGTAGTTCTTAACGACGCAATCTTTGGTATCGAACCAAACGAATCAGTTGTCTTCGACGTGATCATCAGCCAACGCGCTAGCCTCCGTCAAGGAACTCACGCTGTTAAAAACCGTTCTGCAGTATCAGGCGGCGGACGCAAACCATGGCGTCAAAAAGGAACTGGACGTGCTCGTCAAGGTTCTATCCGCTCTCCACAATGGCGTGGTGGTGGTATCGTCTTCGGTCCAACTCCTCGCTCATATGCCTACAAACTTCCACAAAAAGTTCGTAGATTGGCATTGAAATCAGTTTACTCTGAAAAAGTTGCTGAAAACAAATTCGTAGCTGTAGACAGCCTTTCATTTACAGCTCCAAAAACTGCTGAGTTTGCAAAAGTGCTTGCAGCATTAAGCATTGACACAAAAGTACTTGTTATTCTTGAAGAAGGAAATGAATTTGCTGCACTTTCAGCACGTAACCTTCCAAATGTTAAAGTTGCAACAGCAACAACAGCAAGTGTTCTTGATATCGCAAACAGCGACAAACTTCTTGTTACTCAAGCAGCTATCTCTAAAATTGAGGAGGTTCTTGCATAATGAATTTGTATGACGTTATCAAAAAGCCTGTCATCACTGAAAGCTCAATGGCTCAGCTTGAAGCAGGCAAATACGTATTTGAAGTAGACACTCGCGCTCACAAACTTTTGATCAAGCAAGCTGTTGAAGCTGCTTTTGAAGGAGTTAAAGTTGCTAATGTCAACACTATCAACGTAAAACCTAAAGCAAAACGCGTTGGACGTTACACTGGTTTTACTAACAAAACTAAAAAAGCTATCATCACTCTGACAGCAGATTCAAAAGCAATCGAGTTGTTCGGAGCTGCTGAAGCAGAATAATCTAAGGAGGAAATATCGTGGGAATTCGTGTTTATAAACCAACAACAAACGGTCGCCGTAATATGACTTCTTTGGATTTCGCTGAAATCACTACTAGCACTCCAGAAAAATCTTTGCTCGTTTCTCTTAAGAGCAAAGCTGGTCGTAACAACAACGGACGCATCACTGTTCGTCACCAAGGTGGCGGTCACAAACGTCACTACCGTTTGATTGACTTCAAACGTAACAAAGATGCTGTTGAAGCAGTAGTTAAAACTATCGAGTACGATCCAAACCGTTCAGCAAACATCGCTTTGGTTCACTATACTGACGGTGTGAAGGCATACATCATCGCTCCTAAAGGTCTTGAAGTAGGTCAACGTATCGTTTCAGGTCCTGAAGCAGATATCAAAGTCGGTAACGCACTTCCACTTGCTAACATCCCAGTTGGTACTTTGGTTCACAACATTGAGTTGAAGCCAGGTCGTGGTGGTGAATTGGTTCGTGCTGCTGGAGCTTCTGCTCAAGTATTGGGTCAAGAAGGTAAATACACTCTTGTTCGTCTTCAATCAGGCGAAGTTCGTATGATCCTTGGTACTTGCCGTGCTACAGTTGGTGTTGTCGGAAACGAACAACATGGCTTGGTTAACCTTGGTAAAGCAGGTCGTAGCCGTTGGAAAGGTATCCGTCCAACAGTTCGCGGTTCTGTAATGAACCCTAACGATCACCCACACGGTGGTGGTGAAGGTAAAGCACCAGTTGGTCGTAAAGCGCCATCTACTCCATGGGGCAAACCTGCTCTTGGTCTTAAAACTCGTAACAAGAAAGCGAAATCTGACAAACTTATCGTTCGTCGTCGCAACGAGAAATAATCTAAAACAATCTATCCGCCAGCTCGGTAGCGCTGCCTAGCAGCGCAGGCCGCTGTGGTACTTATTTTAAAGGAGAAAATATAAAAATGGGACGCAGTCTTAAAAAAGGACCTTTCGTCGATGAGCATTTGATGAAAAAAGTTGAAGCTCAAGCTAACGACGAAAAGAAAAAAGTTATCAAAACTTGGTCACGTCGTTCAACGATTTTCCCAAGTTTCATCGGTTACACAATCGCAGTCTATGACGGACGTAAACACGTGCCTGTTTACATCCAAGAAGACATGGTAGGTCACAAGCTTGGTGAATTTGCACCAACTCGTACTTACAAAGGTCACGCTGCAGACGACAAGAAAACACGTAGAAAATAAGGAGAACATAAATGGCAGAAATTACTTCAGCTAAAGCAATGGCTCGTACAGTGCGTGTTTCACCTCGTAAAACTCGTCTAGTTCTTGACAATATCCGTGGTAAAAACGTCGCTGACGCAATCGCAATCTTGAAATTCACTCCAAACAAAGCTGCTGGCATTATCGAAAAAGTACTGATCTCTGCAATCGCTAATGCTGAAAACAACTTTGGTTTGGAAAAAGCTAACTTGGTAGTATCTGAAGCTTTCGCAAACGAAGGACCAACTATGAAACGTTTCCGTCCACGCGCTAAAGGTTCAGCTTCACCAATCAACAAACGCACAAGCCACATCACTGTGGTAGTTGCAGAAAAATAAGGAGGTAACATCGTGGGTCAAAAAGTACATCCAATTGGTATGCGTGTCGGCATCATCCGTGATTGGGATGCCAAATGGTATGCTGAAAAAGAATACGCGGATTACCTTCATGAAGATCTTGCAATCCGTAAATTCGTTCAAAAAGAATTGGCTGACGCAGCTGTTTCAACTATTGAAATCGAACGCGCAGTAAACAAAGTTAACGTTTCACTTCACACTGCTAAACCAGGTATGGTTATCGGTAAAGGTGGAGCTAACGTTGATGCACTTCGTGCAAAACTTAACAAATTGACTGGAAAACAAGTACACATCAACATCATCGAGATCAAATCTCCAGATTTGGATGCTCACCTTGTTGGTGAAGGAATTGCTCGTCAATTGGAGCAACGTGTTGCTTTCCGTCGTGCTCAAAAACAAGCAATCCAACGTGCAATGCGTGCAGGAGCTAAAGGAATCAAAACTCAAGTATCAGGTCGCTTAAACGGTGCAGATATCGCTCGTAGCGAAGGATACTCTGAAGGAACTGTTCCACTTCACACCCTTCGTGCGGATATCGATTACGCTTGGGAAGAAGCTGATACTACTTACGGTAAACTTGGTGTTAAAGTATGGATCTACCGTGGTGAAGTTCTTCCAGCTCGTAAAAACACTAAAGGAGGTAAATAACCAATGTTAGTACCTAAACGTGTTAAACACCGTCGCGAATTCCGCGGAAAAATGCGTGGTGAAGCTAAAGGTGGTAAAGAAGTAACTTTTGGAGAATATGGTCTTCAAGCAACTACTAGCCACTGGATCACTAACCGTCAAATCGAAGCTGCCCGTATCGCTATGACTCGTTACATGAAACGTGGTGGTAAAGTTTGGATCAAAATCTTCCCACACAAATCATACACTGCAAAAGCAATCGGTGTACGGATGGGATCTGGTAAAGGGGCTCCAGAAGGTTGGGTAGCACCAGTTAAACGTGGTAAAGTGATGTTTGAAATCGCTGGCGTATCAGAAGAAATCGCTCGTGAAGCTCTTCGTCTTGCAAGCCACAAATTGCCAGTTAAATGTAAATTCGTAAAGCGTGAAGCAGAATAAGGAGAAAGCATGAAACTTAAAGAAATTCAAGATTTTGTCAAAGAACTTCGTGGTCTTTCTCAAGAAGAACTCGCGAAGCGTGAAAATGAATTGAAGAAAGAATTGTTTGATCTTCGTTTCCAAGCCGCTACTGGTCAATTGGAGCAGACAACGCGTTTGAAAGAAGTGAAAAAACAAATCGCACGTATCAAAACTGTTCAATCAGAAGTTAAATAATAGACTTGGGAAAGGAGAAATTCTAAAATGGAACGTAATCAACGTAAAACCCTCGTCGGACGCGTCGTTTCTGACAAGATGGATAAGACAATCACAGTTGTAGTTGAAACAAAACGTAACCACCCAGTCTATGGTAAACGTATTAACTACTCTAAGAAGTATAAAGCACATGACGAAAACAATGTTGCCAAAGAAGGCGATATCGTTCGTATCATGGAAACTCGTCCGCTTTCAGCTACAAAACGCTTCCGTCTTGTAGAAGTTGTTGAAGAAGCGGTTATCATCTAATCAAACCAGAAAGGAGAAAACTTAAATGATTCAAACAGAAACTCGTTTGAAAGTTGCTGACAACAGCGGTGCTCGCGAAATCCTGACAATCAAAGTTCTTGGTGGTTCAGGACGTAAGTTCGCCAACATCGGTGATGTCATCGTTGCATCTGTAAAACAAGCTACTCCTGGTGGTGCGGTTAAAAAAGGTGACGTTGTAAAAGCGGTTATCGTTCGTACTAAATCAGGTGCTCGTCGTAAAGATGGTTCATACATCAAATTCGACGAAAACGCTGCAGTCATCATCCGTGAAGACAAAACTCCTCGCGGAACTCGTATCTTCGGCCCAGTTGCTCGCGAATTGCGTGACGGCGGCTTCATGAAGATCGTATCATTGGCTCCAGAAGTACTTTAATCTAAAAATCAAACAAGTCCCCTGGAAGTTTTCCAGGGTGCCCTCATGGGCGTAAGAAATTAAAGGAGAAACCTAATAATGTTTGTAAAAAAAGGCGACAAAGTTCGCGTAATTGCTGGTAAGGACAAGGGTGTTGAAGCACTTGTTGTTGCAGCTCTTCCAAAAGTAAACAAAGTAGTTGTTGAAGGTGTTAACTTTGTTAAGAAGCACCAAAAACCAAATAGCGAAAACCCTCAAGGTGCTATCGTAGAAAAAGAAGCACCAATCCATGCGTCAAACGTTCAAGTTCTTGACAAAAATGGTGTTGCAGGACGCGTTGGTTATAAGTTTGTAGACGGCAAAAAAGTTCGTTACAACAAAAAATCAGGCGAAGTGCTTGACTAATCACGAAGGAAAGGAGAAGTATAATGGCAAATCGTTTAAAAGAAAAATATCTTAATGAAGTAGTACCTGCTTTAACTGAAAAGTTCAACTACTCATCTGTTATGGCTGTGCCAAAAGTGGATAAAATCGTTTTGAACATGGGTGTCGGTGACGCTGTATCAAACGCTAAAAACCTTGAAAAAGCTGCTGAAGAATTGGCTCTTATCTCAGGTCAAAAACCACTTATCACTAAAGCTAAAAAATCAATCGCCGGCTTCCGTCTTCGTGAAGGTGTAGCGATCGGTGCTAAAGTAACCCTTCGTGGCGAACGTATGTATGAGTTCTTGGATAAATTGGTTACTGTATCACTTCCACGTGTGCGTGACTTCCATGGTGTTCCAACAAAATCATTTGATGGACGTGGAAACTACACACTTGGTGTGAAAGAACAATTGATCTTCCCAGAAATCAACTTTGATGACGTTGATAAGACTCGCGGTCTTGATATCGTTATCGTAACAACTGCTAACACTGACGAAGAATCACGTGCATTGCTTACAGGCCTTGGAATGCCTTTTGCAAAATAATATAGGAGGTAAAACAAATGGCTAAAAAATCAATGATTGCTAAGAACAAACGCCCAGCGAAGTTCTCTACGCAAGCTTACACTCGTTGTGAAAAATGTGGCCGTCCACATTCAGTTTACCGCAAGTTTAAACTTTGCCGTGTTTGCTTCCGTGAATTAGCATACAAAGGACAAATCCCAGGCGTTACCAAAGCATCTTGGTAATTCTAGCTTCCAATTCCGTCATGATTCTTCGTTATCGGCTTTTGCCTAACTTTAGTTACGCCTACAAGCCGATGCCTAGACTCACTTAGGACTTGAAGCCTAGAAACTTATTCTGAGCCCAGCTCAATCATTAACTAGCAAGTGCAACTTGCAAACTACTAGTAAGAGGAGAAATATAAAATGGTTATGACTGACCCAATTGCAGACTTTTTGACTCGTATTCGTAACGCTAACCAAGCAAACCACGAAGTGCTTGAAGTGCCTGCATCAAATATCAAAAAAGGGATTGCTGAAATCCTGAAGCGTGAAGGTTTTGTAAAAAACGTTGAAATCATCGAAGATGACAAACAAGGCATCATCCGTGTATTCCTTAAGTACGGACAAAATGGTGAAAAAGTTATCACTGGTTTGAAACGTGTTTCAAAACCAGGTCTACGTGTTTACAAGAAACGCGAAGATCTTCCAAAAGTCTTGAACGGACTTGGAATTGCTATCCTTTCAACATCTGAAGGTTTGCTGACTGATAAAGAAGCGCGCCAAAAGAACGTTGGTGGAGAAGTTATCGCTTACGTTTGGTAAAATCAAGATACAAAGAGCGTCATGGGCAATGTGAAAATAGGAAATCTGACAAAGAGTGTTAACACTCTAGGAAGATTTGTCTTTTTCACACAGACCATAGCTCGTGTTCAATTTAGCTGATTTACTGATCAGCTAAATAGAGAGTAAATTAGTTTAGGAGAAAAAGATGAAAGCTACTGAATTGAATGAAAAACTTATTGTTGCAGAAGACGCTTTGGCTGAATTGTCAAAAGATGACCTTGTATCTCTTTTATGTGAAATTGGTTATAGTCCTGCGGCTATTGATGTATTGACAGAATATCAGGAGTTTGTCAAAGCTTTTCGAAAGAAACTAGGTTTGCTCTAATCCGAATGCCCCCCGTGAAAACTGGTCGCTTGCGGCCTGACAATTTAACAGGAGAAAATAAACATGTCACGTATTGGTAATAAAGTTATCGTGTTGCCTGCTGGTGTTGAAATCACTAACAATGACAACGTTGTAACTGTAAAAGGACCTAAAGGAGAACTGACTCGTGAGTTCTCAAAAGATATTGAAATCCGTGTGGAAGGAACTGAAGTAACTCTTCACCGTCCAAACGATTCAAAAGAAATGAAAACAATCCACGGAACTACTCGTGCCCTTTTGAACAACATGGTTGTTGGAGTATCAGAAGGATTCAAGAAAGAACTTGAAATGCGTGGGGTCGGTTACCGTGCACAACTTCAAGGCTCAAAACTTGTCTTGGCTGTAGGTAAATCTCACCCAGACGAAGTTGAAGCTCCAGAAGGAATTACTTTTGAACTTCCAAACCCAACAACAATCGTTGTTAGCGGAATTTCAAAAGAAGCAGTTGGACAAACAGCTGCTTATGTACGTAGCCTTCGTGCACCAGAACCATATAAAGGTAAAGGTATCCGTTACGTTGGTGAATTCGTTCGCCGCAAAGAAGGTAAGACTGGTAAATAATATTGATTGGCTGATCTTTTCAGCCAGCCAATTTATTTTCCGATTTTGTGCTAAGGCACGTCAATAAAAATAAGAGGTGAAAATTGTGATTACGAAACCAGATAAAAATAAAATCCGCCAAAAACGCCACCGTCGCGTTCGCGGAAAACTCTCTGGAACTGCTGATCGCCCACGTTTGAACGTATTCCGTTCTAATACAGGCATCTACGCTCAAGTGATTGATGACGTAGCGGGTGTAACGCTCGCAAGCGCTTCAACTCTTGACAAAGAAGTTTCAAAAGGAACTAAAACTGAACAAGCCGTTGTTGTAGGTAAACTCGTTGCAGAACGTGCAGTTGCTAAAGGTATTTCTGAAGTGGTGTTTGACCGCGGTGGATATCTCTATCACGGACGTGTAAAAGCTTTGGCTGATGCAGCTCGTGAAAACGGATTGAAATTCTAATAGGGAGGACACTAGAAAATGGCATTTAAAGACAATGCAGTTGAACTTGAAGAACGCTTAGTTGCAGTCAACCGTGTTACTAAAGTTGTTAAAGGTGGACGTCGTCTTCGTTTTGCAGCTCTTGTAGTAGTTGGTGACCGCAACGGTCGTGTTGGTTTCGGTACTGGTAAAGCTCAAGAAGTACCAGAAGCTATCCGTAAAGCAGTTGAAGATGCGAAGAAAAACTTGATCGAAGTTCCAATGGTTGGTACAACTATTCCTCACGAAGTTCTTTCAGAATTTGGTGGAGCGAAAGTGTTGCTTAAGCCAGCTGTTGAAGGTTCTGGAGTTGCTGCTGGTGGTGCTGTTCGTGCCGTCATCGAATTGGCAGGTGTGGCAGATGTTACATCTAAATCACTTGGTTCAAACACTCCAATCAACATCGTTCGCGCAACTGTTGAAGGCTTGAAACAATTGAAACGCGCTGAAGAAGTTGCTGCCCTTCGTGGTATTTCAGTTTCTGACTTGGCTTAAGAAAGGGGAACTCATGGCTCAAATTAAAATTACTTTGACTAAGTCTCCAATCGGACGCATCCCGTCACAACGTAAAACTGTTGTAGCACTTGGACTTGGCAAATTGAATAGCTCAGTTATCAAAGAAGACAATCCAGCGGTACGTGGTATGATCACTGCTGTATCTCACTTGGTAACTGTTGAAGAAGTTAAGTAAGCCTTAGCTGAAAAACTTTTATTAAGATACATTAGGGGATTTGAGAATTTTCTCAGCCCCTAAAACTAAATATATGTATAGGCGAGTTTGTATCAGAGACACCTTTTCTCTGGTACGAGCGCTAGCATTTTACAAAAGAGGAGAAAAAATAATGAAACTTCATGAATTACAACCTGCTGCAGGTTCACGTAAAGTTCGCAACCGTGTTGGTCGCGGTACTTCATCAGGTAACGGTAAAACTTCTGGTCGCGGTCAAAAAGGTCAAAAAGCACGTAGCGGTGGCGGTGTTCGTCTTGGTTTTGAAGGTGGACAAACTCCATTGTTCCGTCGTGTACCAAAACGTGGTTTCTTGAATGTAAACCGTAAAGAATACGCGATTGTTAACCTTGACCAATTAAATGTCTTTGAAGATGGTGCAGAAGTAACTCCAGTGGTTTTCATCGAAGCAGGTATTGTAAAAGCTGAAAAATCTGGTGTTAAGATTCTTGGTAACGGAGAATTGACTAAGAAGTTGACTGTTAAAGCAGCTAAGTTCTCTAAATCAGCTGAAGAAGCTATCACTGCTAAAGGTGGTTCAGTCGAAGTCATCTAAGAGAGGTGACCTATGTTTTTCAAGCTATTAAAAGACGCACTTAAAATAAAACAAGTACGGTCTAAGATTTTGTTCACACTGTTCATCATCTTAGTTTTCCGTATTGGTACAACTATAACCGTTCCAGGAATTAATGCGAAAGCATTGAATAGTTTAAGCGATTTACCTTTCTTAAACATGCTTAGTTTGGTTTCTGGGAATGCCATGCGTAACTTCTCTGTTTTTGCCCTTGGGGTTAGTCCCTATATCACGGCTTCAATCGTGGTTCAGCTCTTACAAATGGACTTGCTTCCAAAATTTGTAGAGTGGGGCAAGCAAGGGGAAGTCGGACGGAGAAAGCTTAATCAAGCAACTCGCTATATTTCCCTGGTATTGGCCTTTGTCCAATCCATCGGGATTACAGCTGGATTTGCGACTTTGTCAAGAACTAAACTAGTAGCGAATCCAAATTGGCAAACCTATCTTTTGATTGGTGCCCTCCTCACGACAGGTTCAGTTATTGTGACTTGGTTAGGAGAGCAAATCACAGATAAGGGTTATGGTAATGGTGTATCCATGATTATCTTTGCAGGGATTGTATCTGGTATTCCTGGTATGATCAAAGGGATCTATGAAGATTACTTTGTTAATATCCCGAGCGATCGACTCAATTCGTCTCTGATTTTCGTTGGGATTTTAATTGTTGCAGTTTTGGTGATTATCTATTTCACAACCTTTGTGCAACAAGCTGAGTACAAAATTCCAATTCAATATACGAAGATTGCTCAAGGTGCCCCTTCAAGTTCCTACCTACCGTTAAAAGTGAATCCTGCTGGTGTTATCCCAGTTATCTTTGCAAGTTCGATCACAGCTGCTCCAGCAGCTATCTTCCAATTTGTAAGTGCTATGGGCTATAACGCATCATGGGTTCGGACGGCGCAGGCGCTTCTGGCGACTACAACCATCAGTGGTATGTTTACCTATGCTCTCTTGATTATTCTCTTTACTTTCTTTTATACATTTGTACAAATTAATCCTGAAAAGACAGCAGAGAATTTACAAAAGAGTGGAGCCTACATCCCGGGTGTCCGTCCAGGTAAGGGAACGGAAGAATATATGTCTAAATTGCTTCGCCGTTTGGCGACAGTTGGCTCACTATTCCTAGGGATTATCACAATCATTCCGATCCTAGCCAAAGATCTTTTTGGTCTGACCGATGCAGTCGCTCTTGGAGGAACTAGTCTTCTTATCATCATTTCGACAGGTATTGAAGGAATGAAACAGTTGGAAGGCTACCTTCTGAAGCGTAAGTATGTCGGATTTATGGATACTACAACAGAATAGAAATAGGTTGACTTAGTCAACCTTCTATTTTGTTTTTAAAAAAGTTTATTAAGTGTTTTAATAGATTGCTTTAAAAACAAAAAAGGAGACAAAACATGAATCTTTTGATTATGGGCTTGCCAGGCGCAGGCAAGGGAACACAAGCAGCCAAAATTGTGGAACAATTCCACGTGGCACATATTTCAACTGGGGATATGTTCCGTGCTGCTATGGCCAATGAAACAGAAATGGGTGTTTTAGCGAAATCCTACATTTCTAAAGGCGAGTTGGTGCCAGATGAAGTGACGAACGGAATCGTGAAAGAGCGCTTGGCACAGGATGATATTAAAGAAACTGGTTTCTTGTTGGATGGTTATCCACGGACAATTGATCAAGCCCATGCTTTGGATCAAATCCTTGCGGATCTGGACATCCAACTTGACGCAGTTATCAATATCGAAGTAAATCCAGATAGTTTGTTAGAACGTTTGAGTGGACGGATTATCCACCGCGAAACAGGGGAAACCTTCCACAAAGTTTTCAATCCACCAGTGGATTACAAAGAAGAAGATTACTATCAACGTGAAGACGACAAACCTGAAACAGTAAAGCGTCGCTTGGATGTTAATATCGCTCAAGGCCAACCAATTATTGATCATTACCGTGCTCAAGGACTCGTTCACGACATTCAGGGCAATCAAGAGATTGAAGCAGTCTTCTCAGATATCGAAAAAGTCTTGTCAAATTTAAAATAAAAGCGTTTTTCCCGCTTGCAATATTTGACAAGTAGTGATACAATGAGTTAGTCTGACTTATAATTGTTACCTCTGTGCTCAGAGGAATCTATCGAAATTTAGGGAGGTGCTTTTGCGTGGCAAAAGACGATGTGATTGAAGTCGAAGGCAAAGTAGTTGATACGATGCCGAACGCAATGTTTACGGTTGAACTTGAAAATGGACATCAGATTTTAGCAACAGTTTCTGGTAAAATTCGTAAAAACTATATTCGTATTTTAGCGGGAGATCGTGTTACTGTCGAGATGAGTCCTTATGATTTGACACGTGGACGGATCACTTACCGCTTTAAATAATCGAAAAACTTGGAGGGATAAGAAATGAAAGTAAGACCATCGGTCAAACCAATTTGCGAATACTGTAAAGTTATTCGTCGTAATGGCCGTGTTATGGTAATTTGCCCAGCAAATCCAAAACACAAACAACGTCAAGGATAAGATAGAAAGGAGAAAACATGGCTCGTATTGCTGGAGTTGACATTCCAAATGACAAACGTGTAGTCGTTTCACTTACTTACGTGTATGGTATCGGACTTCCAACTTCTAAGAAAATTTTGGCTGCGGCTGGAATCTCAGAAGACATCCGTGTCAAAGATTTGACATCAGATCAAGAAGACGCTATCCGTCGCGAAGTAGATGCAATCAAGGTTGAAGGTGACCTTCGTCGTGAAGTAAACCTTAACATCAAACGTTTGATGGAAATCGGTTCATACCGTGGTATCCGTCATCGTCGTGGACTTCCTGTCCGTGGACAAAACACTAAAAACAATGCTCGTACTCGTAAAGGTAAAGCCGTTGCGATTGCAGGTAAGAAAAAATAATATAGGAGGTAAAAGTCTTGGCTAAACCAACACGTAAACGTCGTGTGAAGAAAAATATCGAATCTGGTATTGCACATATTCACGCTACATTTAATAACACTATTGTTATGATTACTGATGTGCATGGTAATGCGATTGCTTGGTCATCTGCTGGTGCTCTTGGTTTCAAAGGTTCTCGTAAATCTACACCATTTGCTGCCCAAATGGCATCTGAAGCAGCTGCTAAGTCTGCACAAGAACACGGTCTTAAATCAGTTGAAGTTACAGTTAAAGGTCCAGGTTCTGGTCGTGAGTCAGCTATTCGTGCACTTGCTGCAGCTGGTCTGGAAGTAACTGCTATTCGTGATGTGACTCCTGTGCCACACAATGGTGCTCGTCCTCCAAAACGTCGCCGTGTATAATCATAAACAATTACACTGCTTTTCGTTTAAGAGGGAGTTAACTAAATGATTGAGTTTGAAAAACCAAATATAACAAAAATTGATGAAAATAAAAATTATGGCAAGTTTGTAGTTGAGCCGCTAGAACGCGGTTACGGTACAACACTTGGAAATTCGCTTCGTCGTGTACTTCTCGCCTCACTTCCAGGTGCAGCAGTGACTTCTATCAACATTGAAGGAGTATTGCACGAATTTGATACGATTTCTGGGGTCCGTGAAGATGTTATGCAGATCATTCTGAACATCAAGGGGATTGCTGTAAAATCTTACGTCCAAGACGAAAAGATGATTGAACTGGATGTTGAAGGTCCTGCAGAAGTAACTGCTGGAGATATTTTGACAGACAGTGATATCGAAATTGTAAACCCTGATCATTATCTCTTTACAATCAGTGAAGGTGCTCGCTTTAAAGCGAAAATGGCTGTGAACAGCGGTCGTGGATATGTACCAGCTGATGAAAATAAAAAAGATGATGCACCAGTAGGCACACTTGCGGTAGATTCTATCTATACGCCTGTGACAAAAGTAAATTACCAGGTTGAACCAGCTCGTGTTGGTAGCAACGATGGTTTTGATAAACTTACCCTTGAAATTTTAACGAATGGAACAATTATTCCCGAAGACGCTTTGGGACTATCAGCTCGTATCCTGACAGAGCATCTGAACCTCTTTACAGATTTAACAGAAGTTGCTATTTCAACTGATGTGATGAAGGAAGCAGAAAAATCTTCAGATGATCGCATTTTGGAACGTACAATTGAAGAATTGGATCTATCAGTTCGTTCATACAACTGTCTGAAACGTGCAGGAATTAATACTGTCTTTGATTTGACAGAAAAATCTGAGCCTGAAATGATGAAAGTTCGTAACTTGGGCCGCAAGAGTCTTGAAGAAGTTAAAGTTAAACTTGCTGACCTTGGTCTTGGGTTAAGAAATGATAAATAAAGGAGGAATACATGGCTTACCGTAAACTAGGACGCACTAGCTCACAACGTAAAGCAATGCTTCGCGATTTGACTACTGACTTGATTATCAATGAATCAATCGTAACAACTGAAGCTCGTGCTAAAGAAATCCGTAAAACAGTTGAAAAAATGATTACTCTTGGTAAACGTGGTGATTTGCATGCTCGTCGTCAAGCAGCAGCTTTTGTACGTAACGAAATTGCATCAGAAAACTACAATGAAGAGACTAACAAGTACACTACAACTACAGCTCTTCAAAAATTATTCTCTGAATTGGCACCTCGCTATGCTGAGCGCAATGGTGGATACACTCGTATTCTTAAGACTGAACCACGCCGTGGGGATGCTGCGCCAATGGCAATTATTGAATTAGTATAATTTTTATCAATTTTGTTGAGTGTTATGATGATGGAGTTCTTATACTCTTAGTCTAGCTCTGGTCTACCGCTAGGAATTTTCCTAGCGGGAACACTCATCATCATGATGAAAGGGTAGACGCTTGTTTACGAAATTGCTTTTAGTGAAAAACAATTTCGTAAGCAGGCGTTTTTGAGTTTTAAGTGGAAAAAGAAAAGGACTTAGAGAGGGAAGGAGAAGAGATGCAAGATTCAATTGCTATTTTGAAAGAACGTTATTTAGCCAATATAAAAGAGAATCCAGACTTATACATTGGGATTGAGTTAGAATTTCCAATTGTGAATCTTCAGGGAGGAGCGACAGATACTCGTGTAACAAAGGAACTGTTAGTAAGGCTGAATTCAGACTATGGCTTTATCGTAGAAAGAAGGGATTCAGAGGGCAATCCTATCCAGTTAAAAGCTTCAGATAGCGAAGATCGGATACTTTTTGAAGTGTCTTATAATATTTTAGAATTTGCATTTGAAAAAGCGAAAACGATTCAGGAAGTCGAAAGACGCTTTAATCATTACCTAGGCACCATTCAAAAGATTTTGCGCAAAAGTCATCATGAGCTTCAGGGACATGGTTTACATCCATTCTGGAAGGAGAATGATAATGGTCCTGTTAAATATCCCCGCTATCAAATGTTAATGCAATATCTAGCTTTGAGTGAGAAAATTGGAGGAGATTTCTTCCATCGCCATCCTGATTATGGTAGCTATATTTGTGGGAGCCAGGTACAGTTAGATGTTTCACGGGAGAATTTTATCCAGGTAATCAATGCCTTCAATCAAATCGAGGCTGCCAAAGCTTATCTTTTTGCCAATTCAGAGTTGATGACAGAGGATTTCTTTACTAAAATATCTAGAGATCGTTTTTGGGAAGAATCGATGCATGGCCTGTTAGTAGAAAATGTCGGTGTTAATCCCCATGATTTCAAAGATGAGGAAGATTTTTTCAATTATTTAAATCATACAGCCATTTTCAATGTTGAGCGAGAGGGTGACACTTATTATTTTCCTCCTATCGTAGCCGGAGAGTATCTAAAACAGGAGCAAATCAAGGGATACAATTTAAGTGGCAAGGAAAGTCTAGTAATCCCCCATGCAGATGATTTTTGTAATCACAGAAGCTACCAGTACCAAGATTTGACAACACGGGGAACGATCGAATTTAGGAGCACTTGTGCTCAGCCTCTCGATAGGACCTTTGCACCAGCAGCTTTTCATTTGGGATTGTTGGCTAATCTTGAGGAAGTGACCGCTTATCTTAAAGATTGTGATTTCTTCAAATTAGAGGGGCGTAACTATAAAAGGCTGCGCAGAAAGTATTCGCAAATCGAGTTAACACAAGCGGATCAAGACTCTATTCAATCATTTGCAGCTGATCTCCTTCAATTAGCTGTTAAAGGTCTGGAGAAACGAAAAGAAGGGGAAGAGTGCTACTTGTTACCGCTTATGAATGAGAGATAAAGTAATTTCTTTTTAACTTCTAATAGAAAGCTGAAGTAAATTTCTTTATGTGATTGATTGGACTATGTATTATAATAGTTTGAGTATATTTGAATGAATTTAATTGTAGCTAGAGCATTAAGCGACTTTAGCAGCACGGTGATATAGAGAATAAGGGAGAGGTAAGAGGGAGAGGATACCTTTCCCTTTTAGTTATTGATTTATCAGTGATATTGTAGGCATTAGGAAATAAATTTGTAAAAAAAAGATA
>NZ_CABPTR010000007.1:0-71170 GCF_902460365.1 Streptococcus sp. Marseille-P7375
CGTCGGGCTCATAACCCGAAGGTCGTAGGTTCAAATCCTGCTCCCGCAATTTGGCTCGGTAGCTCAGTTGGTAGAGCAATGGATTGAAGCTCCATGTGTCGGCGGTTCGATTCCGTCTCGCGCCATATATCTTTAGAATTTCGGAAGGGTAGCGAAGAGGCTAAACGCGGCGGACTGTAAATCCGCTCCTTCGGGTTCGGGGGTTCGAATCCCTCCCCTTCCATGCTTAACGGGCATAGTTTAAAGGTAGAACTAAGGTCTCCAAAACCTTCAGTGTGGGTTCAATTCCTACTGCCCGTGTTTTGGAATATGGCGGGTGTGGTGAAGTGGTTAACACACCAGATTGTGGCTCTGGCATGCGTGGGTTCGATCCCCATCACTCGCCTATTTCTTTTGATTATTGGGGTATCGCCAAGCGGTAAGGCAAGGGACTTTGACTCCCTCATGCGTTGGTTCGAATCCAGCTACCCCAGTTACTTTGCCGGCGTGGCGGAATTGGCAGACGCGCTGGACTCAAAATCCAGTGTCCGCAAGGACGTGCCGGTTCGACCCCGGCCGCCGGTATAGTAATAAAGACAAGGTTTTCGAATCTTGTCTTTTTTTACAAATTTTTATTTTTGATTTGTTTGAGATTATTTATTTTATGATCATTCTTTTGCTTTATCTACAAATTTTTTCTGGCTGTTTAGATACAAGTAAGGATTCTTGTTTGTAATAGTAAATGACTTATCCAAGTCTTTCTAAGGAGAGAAGCATATGGCAATGATAGAAGTAGAGCATCTTCAGAAAAATTTTGTGAAGACAGTGAAGGAACCAGGATTGAAGGGGGCTTTGCGCTCCTTTATTCATCCTGAACAGCAGACCTTTGAAGCGGTCAAGGATTTGACCTTTGAGGTTCCCAAGGGGCAGATTTTAGGCTTTATCGGGGCAAATGGCGCTGGGAAGTCGACAACCATTAAAATGCTGACAGGAATTTTGAAACCGACATCTGGTTTTTGTCGGATTAACGGCAAGATTCCGCAGGATAATCGCCAGGATTATGTCAAGGATATTGGAGTGGTTTTCGGACAACGTACTCAGCTATGGTGGGATTTGGCTCTGCAAGAGACCTACACGGTCTTAAAAGAGATTTACGATGTGCCGGACTCGCTCTTCCACAAGCGCATGGACTTTTTGAATGAAGTCTTGGATTTGAAGGACTTTATCAAAGACCCCGTGCGGACTCTTTCACTTGGTCAACGAATGCGGGCGGATATTGCGGCTTCCTTGCTCCACAATCCTAAGGTTCTCTTTTTAGATGAGCCGACTATTGGTTTGGATGTGTCGGTCAAGGATAACATTCGTCGGGCCATCACCCAGATCAATCAAGAAGAAGAAACAACCATTCTCTTGACCACTCACGACCTGAGCGACATTGAGCAGCTCTGTGATCGGATTTTCATGATTGACAGGGGGCAGGAGATTTTTGATGGGACGGTGAGCCAGCTCAAGGAAACCTTTGGCAAGATGAAGACTCTTTCCTTTGAATTGGTGCCAGGGCAAAGTCACCTCGTCTCTCACTATGAAGGCCTACCTGATATGACCATTGATAGACAAGGAAATAGCCTCAATATTGAGTTTGATAGTTCCCGTTACCAGTCAGCTGATATTATCAAGCAAACCCTGTCTGATTTTGAAATCCGTGATTTGAAGATGGTGGATACGGATATTGAGGATATTATCCGTCGCTTCTACCGAAAGGAGCTCTAAGATGGTCAAATTGTGGCGACGTTATAAACCCTTTATCAATGCAGGGATTCAGGAGTTGATTACCTATCGAGTCAACTTTCTTCTTTATCGGATTGGCGATGTCATGGGTGCTTTTGTTGAGTTTTATCTCTGGAAGGCAGTCTTTGATTCCTCGCAGGAGTCTTTGATCCAGGGTTTCAGTATGGCGGATATCACCCTCTACATCATCATGAGTTTTGTGACCAATCTTTTGACTAGGTCGGATTCTTCTTTTATGATTGGGGAGGAGGTCAAGGATGGCTCCATTATCATGCGCTTGCTGCGACCAGTGCATTTTGCGGCCTCATATCTCTTCACCGAGCTTGGTTCCAAGTGGTTGATTTTTATCAGTGTTGGCCTTCCATTTTTAAGTGTCATTGTTCTGATGAAGATCTTTTCTGGGCAAGGTATTGTAGAAGTGCTGGGACTAACTGTCATTTATCTTTTTAGCTTAACGCTAGCCTACCTGATCAATTTTTTCTTTAATATCTGCTTTGGGTTTTCAGCCTTTGTTTTTAAAAATCTATGGGGCTCTAATCTGCTCAAGAATTCTCTGATTGACTTTATGTCGGGGAGTTTGATTCCCTTGGCTTTCTTCCCTAAGATTGTTTCAGATATTCTGTCCTTCTTGCCTTTTTCATCCTTGATTTATACTCCAGTTATGATCATTGTTGGGAAATACGATGCCAGTCAGATTCTTCAAGCGCTTTTGCTACAGTTCTTCTGGCTCATAGTGATGGTGAGCTTGTCTCAGTTGATTTGGAAAAGAGTCCAGTCATTTATCACCATTCAAGGAGGTTAGTATGAAAAAATATCAACGTATGCATCTGATTTTTATCAGACAATACATCAAGCAAATCATGGAATACAAGGTGGATTTTGTGGTTGGTGTGCTAGGAGTTTTTTTGACCCAAGGCTTGAATCTCTTGTTTCTCAATGTCATCTTTCAACACATTCCATCCCTAGAAGGCTGGACCTTTCAAGAGATTGCCTTCATCTATGGTTTTTCCTTGATTCCCAAGGGACTGGACCATCTCTTTTTTGACAATCTATGGGCACTGGGGCAACGCTTGGTGCGAAAAGGAGAATTTGACAAGTATCTGACTCGTCCTATCAACCCTCTCTTTCATATACTCGTTGAGACCTTTCAAATTGATGCCTTGGGCGAACTTTTGGTTGGTGGCATTTTACTAGCGACAACGGTGTCTAGCATTGCTTGGACTCTTCCCAAATTCCTGATTTTCCTAGTCTGTATTCCCTTTGCGACCTTGATTTATACTTCCCTGAAAATCGCGACTGCCAGTATCGCTTTTTGGACCAAGCAGTCAGGGGCTATGATTTACATTTTCTATATGTTTAATGATTTTGCTAAGTACCCGATTTCGATTTACAATTCCCTTCTTCGCTGGTTGATCAGTTTTATCGTGCCTTTCGCCTTTACGGCCTACTACCCTGCCAGCTATTTCTTGCAGGACAAGGATGGACTCTTTAATATTGGTGGTTTGATTCTAATTTCCCTTGTCTTCTTTTTCATTTCCTTGAAACTCTGGGATAGGGGCTTAGATGCCTACGAAAGTGCGGGTTCGTAAGAGGGAATATATAAAGTGTGAGATTTATATAGAAAGTCTATGAATAAGAGATCAATTAGATACAGTATAAAGACAGGGTTTGCTACCTTGTCTTTTCTAATATATTTTAAGATCTCTATCTTTCAAATTTTTATTTTTGCAATGAATAAATTCTACTTATCTTGCTAAAATGGTAGAATAGATTTAAGATTTGATAAGAAGGAGAGTCTAATGAAATTGAGATTGGAAAATAAAGAATCTGAACGTGTCCAAGAACTTGGGAATTTAATCCGAGCTTATAATCGCTCTAAACGGGAAGCTTCAACAAGTGATCCTCTCAATATCTTTGTCGAAGATGAGGACGGAAATTTAATGGGAGGCCTGGTATCCGAAACATTTGGTTATTGGCTTGAAATTGAGTATTTATATGTGTGTGAGGATTTACGGGGGCAAGGGCTTGGCTCGGATATTTTGCAAAGGGCGGAAGAGGAAGCTCGTGCCAGGAAGTGTAAGTATTCATTTGTGGATACCTTTCATTTCCAAGCGCCAGATTTTTATAAAAAGCATGGCTATGAGGAAGTGTTTAGATTAAAAGAATATCCCTATACAGGTGAGAGATACTATTATACGAAAGAGTTATAATTTATCAAAGGACAGATAGCAGATTTCTACCTGACAAATGTAGCAATTTTTGGTATAATATCATGAGGTGATTTTATGGCAAATTTGAATAGATATAAGTTTACATTTGGAAGCAAAACCTTAACTTTAACAACAGAACACGATAATCTTTTTATGGAAGAAGTGGAGCGGGTTGCCAAGGAAAAATATAAGGCTATTAAAGAGCAGATGCCTGCGGCAGATGATGAAGTCTTGGCCATTTTGCTGGCGATTAATAGTTTATCTACCCAGCTCAGTCGCGAGATTGAGTTTGATGATAAGGAAAAAGAATTGGAAGGCCTTCGTCACAAAATGCTCAGTGAGCTGAGAGAAAAGTCAGCTAATACAGGGGAAAGATAGTGTTTGCGATTATTATTTTACTAATATTGGCCTGGAGCTTTTATATCGGCTACTCGCGTGGTATTGTTTTGCAGGGCTATTATGCTACTGCAACCATGGTTTCCATGCTAGTGGCTGGAGCTTTTTATAAGAGTTTGGCCAAGTTTATCAGCCTTTGGGTGCCTTATGCTAGCGCTGCTAAAGGTAGCTCGACTTATTTCTTTGCAAGTTCTCAACTTTTCCATTTGGATAAGGTTTTTTATGCGGGGCTGGCTTATCTTCTTGTTTTCAGCCTTGTTTATATAGTAGGCCGCTTTTTGGGGATTTTTGTAAATTTAATTCCCTATCCGAATAAGTGGGATACGAAAGTTTTTAATATGGTCAGTGGGGCAATTGCGGTCTTCATCGCACTCTTTGTTATCGAGATGGGACTGACTATTTTAGCTACTGTGCCCATGTCCTTTATCCAAGAACGCTTAAATTCGAGTTTGCTGATTCGGTTTATTATCAATCATACGCCTGTAACTTCATCCATTTTACATGACCTTTGGGTCACAAAAATTATCGGATAATTAAGACTCAGTTGCCCTGTAGCTGAGTTTCTTTTTCAGTTTAAATCATATAGAAATAGAATGAACATGATGAATCATAAAATTTTAGAAACTTTGGAATTTGATAAAATTAAGGAGCTTTTTTCTCCCTATCTACTGACTGAGCTGGGAGAGTTAGAGTTAAAGCAGCTCCAGCCAAACAGCAAAAAAGAATCAATTGCTGCTGCTTTTTTGGAAATGTCCGATATGCGGCAGATTTTTGTGCAGCATCCGCACTTTAGTTTGGGAGCCATTCAGGATATTAGGGGTTTAACCAAGCGCCTAGAGCTGGATAGTGACCTGAATATCGAGGAGTTTCTGGCCCTCAAGCGGGTCTTGGCTGTGACGCATGAGCTGGTATCTTTCTACGGGGACTTAGAAAATATCCAATTGGAGCGTTTGGATCGTCTTTTTAACAATTTAGTAGAGTTTCCTAGTATTCAGGGAAGCCTGCAAGCTATCAATGATGGGGGCTTTCTCGAAAGTTTTGCTAGTGAAGAGTTGAGTCGTATTCGCCGGAAAATCCAAGAAAATGAAGTTCAGGTTCGAGATATTCTGCAAGAAATTCTCAAAACCAAGGGTGACATGCTGGCAGACCAAGTGGTGGCCAGCCGGAACGGCCGTAATGTACTGCCTGTGAAAAATACCTACCGTAATCGTATTGCAGGCGTCGTTCACGATATTTCAGCTAGCGGGAGTACTGTTTATATTGAGCCGCGGGCGGTGGTTAATCTCAATGAAGAGATTGCCAGCAGTCGGGCAGACGAGCGCTATGAAATTCAGCGGATTTTGCAGGCTATGTCGGATATGATACGGCCTCATGCGGCTGAAATTGCCAACAATGCTTGGATTATCGGTCATCTAGATCTGGTGCGTGCCAAAGTTCGCTTCATGCAGGAGACGGGAGCTGTGGTGCCAGACCTGTCGGAAAAGCAAGATATCCAACTGCTTAGTGTTCGCCATCCCCTGATTGAAAATGCAGTGGCTAATGACCTGCATTTCGGGCCAGACTTGACAGAGATTGTCATTACCGGGCCTAATACGGGTGGTAAGACCATTATGCTGAAGACTTTGGGCTTGGCTCAAATCATGGCCCAGTCAGGTCTGCCGATTCTGGCGGACAAGGGCAGTCGCGTCGGGATTTTCAGTCAGATTTTTGCAGACATTGGTGATGAGCAGTCCATTGAGCAGAGCCTGTCGACTTTCTCCAGTCACATGACTAATATCGTCTCTATTTTAGAGCAGGTTGATAGCGAGAGTCTGGTTCTGCTGGATGAGCTAGGAGCTGGAACTGACCCGCAAGAAGGAGCAGCTCTGGCCATTGCTATCTTGGAAGATTTAAGGCTACGACAGATTAAAACCATGGCGACAACCCACTATCCTGAGCTGAAAGCCTATGGGATTGAGACGGACTGGGTGGAAAATGCCAGCATGGAATTTGATACAGATAGTTTGCGGCCGACCTATCGCTTTATGCAGGGAGTACCTGGCCGCTCCAATGCCTTTGAAATTGCTCGGCGTTTGGGCTTGTCGGAAGTTATCGTTGGCCACGCCCAAGAGCAGACTGATACAGACAGTGATGTCAATCGGATCATTGAGCGCCTGGAAGAGCAGACGTTGGAAAGCCGCAAGCGCTTGGATAATATCCGCGAGGTGGAGCAGGAAAATCTCAAATTTAACCGAGCCCTAAAAAAACTTTACAATGAGTTTAACAGAGAAAAGGAAACCGAGCTCAATAAGGCACGCTTGGAAGCACAGGAAATCGTAGATATGGCCTTGTCAGAGAGTGAGAGCATTCTCAAAAATCTCCATGCTAAGTCCAGTCTCAAACCGCATGAGATTATTGAAGCCAAGGCTCAGCTTAAAAAGTTGGCACCAGAAACGGTTGATTTATCAAAGAATAAGGTGCTCAAGCAGGCTAAGAAAAATCGGGCGCCCAAGGTGGGAGATGATATCCTAGTCACCAGCTATGGTCAGCGGGGAACCTTGGTCAAGCAACTCAAGGACGGCCGTTGGGAAGCTCAGGTCGGTCTCATCAAGATGACTCTAGAAGAGCAGGAGTTCAACTTACTCAAGGCTGAAAAGGAGCAGCAACCTAAGCGCAAGCAGGTCAATGTGGTCAAGCGAACCAATACCAAAGGTCCAAGAGCCAGACTAGATCTGCGTGGCAAACGCTATGAAGAGGCTATGGAGGAGCTCGATGCCTTTATCGATCAGGCCCTTCTCAATAATATGGCTCAGGTGGACATTATCCACGGTATCGGAACGGGTGTCATCCGTGAAGGGGTGACCAAATATCTCCGCCGCAACAAGCAGGTCAAGTCCTTCGGCTATGCCCCGCAAAATGCTGGCGGCAGTGGCGCGACGATTGTAGTCTTTAAGTAAGAAGGATAAAGAAAAATGGCTGGTTAAGCCATTTTTTGTGCTATAATGTAGGCGTATAATAGATTGGAGGAAGAAGCCATGAGATTAAAACACGCATCAGATTCCTGCACGACTATTTTGGTGGGCAAGAAGGCTAGTTACGACGGTTCAACCATTGTGGCTCGTACAGAGGATTCACAAAATGGGGTTTTTACGCCCAAGAAATTTGTTGTAGTGGAGCCACAAGACCAGCCTCGCCATTATCAGTCAGTTTTGACATCCTTTGAGATGGATTTGCCGGACAATCCAGTCCGCTATACGGCAGTGCCAGATGCAGTTCCCAAAGATGGGATTTGGGGAGCTGCTGGGATTAACAGCTATAATGTTGCTGTCAGCGCAACGGAAACGATTACAACCAATAGCCGCGTGCTGGGGGCTGACCCTCTATTAGAATCAGGTATCAGCGAGGAAGATATTCTCACGCTGGTTCTTCCCTATATCAAAACTGCTCGAGAAGGGGTTCTTCGTCTAGGGAAAATCTTAGAAGAATACGGTACTTATGAGTCCAATGGGATTGCTATCTCAGATGTCAATGAAATCTGGTGGCTGGAAACCATTGGGGGGCATCATTGGATGGCGCGGCGCGTTCCGGATGATGCCTATGTGACCAACCCCAATCAGCTGGGCAGTGATTATTTTGAATTTGACAATCCTGAGCACTTCCTCTGTCATCCAAATCTCAAAAACTTTATCGAGGAAAACCATCTCAATCTGAATTACTCAGATGAGGGCTTCAATCCACGCTATGCTTTTGGCAGCCAGAAGGATAAGGACCGCCATTACAATACACCGCGAGCTTGGGATATTCAGCGTTTTCTCAATCCAGAAGTGGAGCAAGATCCAAGGAGTTTCTTCATCCCATGGTGCCGTAAGCCATACCGCAAGATTACGATCGAAGATGTCAAGTATGTCCTGAGCAGTCACTATCAGGATTCGCCTTATGATCCTTACGGAGCAGAGGGAGATCACAACAGTAGACGGGTCTTTCGGACTATTGGGATTAATCGGACAAGTCAGACAGCCATCTTGCAGCTACGCCCTAATCAACCGCAGGAAACGACTGGGATCCAGTGGCTGTCCTACGGCTCCATGCCTTACAATACAGCCGTTCCTTTCTTTACTCAGGTCTCAACTACACCAGACTATTTTGCCAATACGACGGACAAGGTTTCGACGGATTCTTTCTATTGGGCCAATCGTCTGATTGCTGGGCTGGCTGATGCTCATTTTAGCAGTCATGTCGGAGACTTGGATGAATATCAGGAAAAGACTATGGCCTGGGGTCATGAAATGATTGGTCGGGTAGACCGAGCTCTGGCTAAGGGCGAGGATGTGGACTTTGAAGCTGAAAATCAAGCCATGAGCGACAAGGTGCAAGAAGCGACAGACCAGCTCTTGGAGAAAGTTCTCTTGGATGCCAGCAATCTCATGACCAACCATTTCTCATTGAGTGATTAAGGTCCTACCCGTAGCAAATATTTTCTTTTCCTCTGGGTTTGGTGTACAATATTATCAAAAGTAAGCTATTCAAAGGAGAAGATTTATGGTAGCAGCAGTTACAGATGCAACATTCGCTAAAGAGACAAAAGACGGACTGGTTCTGATTGATTTTTGGGCAACTTGGTGTGGCCCATGTCGTATGCAGGCGCCTATCTTAGAGCAGTTGGCAGAGGAAGTTCATGAAGATGAACTGAAAATCCTTAAAATGGATGTGGATGAAAATCCTAACACTGCCCGTGAATTCGGCATTATGTCCATTCCAACCCTTCTGTTCAAGAAAGACGGTCAAGTCGTTAAGCAAGTAGCTGGTGTTCATACGAAGGAGCAACTGAAGGCGATTTTGTCAGAATTAAGTTAAGAAAGAAGCCTCAGGGCTTCTTTTTGCATTAAAAAACGTTTACATATTTAAAGTTTGTTATAAAATATTGACAAAAACCGAATATTATTTTAAAATAATAGAAAATTTAGAATAAACACCGAATGAAGTTTTTCAGAAATAAGTATTTGAGCCTTATGACTGTGAAATGGACGGAACTCTGGAGAGACCATGATTGGCACCGAAGGGGCAAGGCAGGCAACTGCTCAAACTCTCAGGTAAAAGGACAGAGCAAGGGAAGGACAAGAAACGGTCGTTCTCAGGCATCCAGAGTACATGTTTACACATGTACTTTTCTTTTTCTCGGTGTGGAAAAGGAGCAGAAGATTTATGTTGAAATTGCTGAATCAAATTGATTCTCTGGTCTGGGGACCTCCCCTCTTGATTTTATTAGTTGGAACGGGGCTTTATCTGACGCTTCGTCTGAGGTTGCTACAGATTTCGCGCCTTTCTCGCGCCTTTCGCTTAATTTTTGTTTCCGGTGAGGATCATCATGGAGATGTGTCTAGCTTTGCAGCTCTTTGTACAGCATTGGCAGCCACGGTTGGCACGGGGAATATTATCGGTGTAGCGACTGCCATAAAAGTTGGTGGACCGGGCGCCTTATTTTGGATGTGGCTAGCAGCTTTCTTTGGAATGGCAACCAAGTATGCCGAAGGTTTATTAGCGATTAAGTATCGTTCCAAAGATGCCCACGGAGCCGTTGCTGGTGGTCCCATGCACTATATTCTTTTGGGAATGGGCGAAAAATGGCGTCCGCTGGCTATCTTCTTTGCTGTAGCGGGTGTCTTGGTGGCTCTTTTAGGGATTGGGACCTTTACGCAGGTCAATTCCATTACAGAAGCTATGCAGAATACGATTCAGTTCCCTCCAGCTGTGACTGCCTCTATCTTGGCTATTTTGGTGGCTCTAGTTATTTTTAGCGGCATCCAGTCTATTGCTCGAGTGTCGACCAAGGTTGTGCCCTTTATGGCGGCTATTTATATCTTGGGGACTGTGACTGTCTTAGCGGTCAATCTAGATCGTTTGCTGCCAACTCTTCAGCTGGTCTTTAGTTCTGCATTTAGTCAGACGGCTGCTGTTGGTGGCTTTGCTGGTGCAACCATCCAGATGGCGATTCAAAATGGGGTCGCACGCGGGGTATTCTCCAATGAATCTGGTTTAGGATCAGCACCTATTGCTGCGGCGGCAGCCAAGACCAAGGAGCCTGTCGAACAAGGCTTGATTTCTATGACGGGAACCTTTATTGATACTCTGATTATTTGTAGTCTGACAGGTCTAACAATTTTAATCACAGGAGTTTGGGATGGCAATCTCAATGGTGTGTCCTTGACTCAGGCAGCCTTTGCGACTGTCTTTGCTAATTTTGGTCCAATCCTTCTATCCGTTTTTCTAGTTCTGTTTGCTTTTACCACTATTTTAGGCTGGAACTACTACGGTGAGCGCTGCTTTGAGTTCCTGTTTGGTGTCAAATATATTCGCTTGTACCGAATTATCTTTGTTGCTATGGTGCTCTTAGGGGGCTTTATTGAGCTAGAAGCAGTTTGGGTCATTGCCGATATTGTCAATGCCTTGATGGCCTTGCCAAATCTGATTGCTCTTTTGGCCTTATCTCCTGTTATTATTGCTGAAACCAAAAAGTATTTTGACAAGAAGGGCTAAGTTTCCATTTGCTGGATTTTTGAAAGAAGATTTTCTTGCTAAAGCTGCTTTGCCAGCTTTAGTTTTTTTATGGGTGAGAAATCTCTCGTCTTTTGTTATTGGTCAAAACATGGTATAATGAAGTATTAAGATTCTAGGAGGAAATGACATGCGTTGTCCCAAATGTGGCGGAAGCAAATCAAGTGTGGTTGACAGCCGGCAGGCAGAAGATGGAAATACAATCCGTCGCCGCCGTGAATGCGAGGAATGCCAGCATCGTTTTACAACTTATGAGCGCGTGGAAGAAAGAACCCTAGTCGTTGTCAAAAAAGATGGAACGCGTGAGCAGTTTTCTCGGGATAAGATATTTAATGGAATCATCCGTTCTGCTCAGAAGCGTCCAGTCTCAAGTGACGAGATCGAAGAATTGGTCAATCGGATTGAGCAAAAACTTCGCAGTCAGAGCGAAAATGAAATTGCCAGCGAATATATTGGCTCTCTGGTCATGGATGAGCTGGCCGAGCTGGATGAAATTACCTATGTCCGTTTTGCCAGTGTTTATCGGAGTTTTAAGGATGTTGGCGAGTTGGAAAGCCTTTTGAAGCAGATTACCAAGGGTTCTAAGAAGAAAAAGGAAAAATAATGGCTTATGAAACCAAATGATCATTTTTCTTTCTTGTCTAATAACCAGGTCAGTCAGGATATGAGCGGGCTGACCCGTTATTATCTACCTATTGTGGGCAAGGATGCAGTAGCGCTTTATCTTTATCTGGTTTCTTTTTGGGATGACGGAGCTCAGCAGCGACTTTTCAGCCATATTTTAAATCATCTTGATTTTGGTATGGAAGTATTGGAGAGGAGCTTGGAGCGCCTATCAGCTATTGGCTTGCTAGAGCTTCTCCAGACGGAGACGGGATTTTTCATCCGACTCTATCCAACCTTGTCCGCTGAGGACTTCTTTGCTCATCATGTGTACAGTAGTCTTTTGGAGAAAAAGATTGGTCAGGCGGCAGTAGATAAGCTACGACCGGAAAATCCAGCTGGGCAAAAGATCGGTGCTTCTTTTAGCCAGATCTATGGCATGGAAGAAGTCAGTCCGATGAGAAACAGTCGCCAGAATGATTTTGACTTGACGCATTTTAAACAGAGAATGGCTCAGGATGGCTTGCGTTTTGCAGATGAAAAATCGGATCTCTTGGACTTGTTTGCTATTGCGGAGCAGAAGAAATGGACGTGGTATGAGACCTATGTCTTAGCGCGTGAAACAGCTGTGTCACATGTGATTTCGACGAAACGGATGCAGCAAAAGATTCTGCAAAAACCAGTTTCGGGAGATTTTTCTCAGCAAGAGCAGTCTATTATCCGTGAGGCTAAAAGCAAGCAGCCCTTGTTCTTTTTGGCAGAAATCAAGAAAACCCGTCAGGCGGCCATTACGCGTAGTGAACGGAAGCTGATTCAGGATTTGGCAGAGATGGGACTGTTGGATGAAGTTATCAATATCATCCTGCTACTGACTTTTAATAAGGTAGATTCGGCCAATCTCAATGAGAAGTATGCCCTCAAGGTGGCCAATGACTTTTCTTATCAAAAGGTGACCTCGGCTGAAGAGGCAGTCCTGAAAATCCGTGAGCGCAACCAGCAGACGAATAATCGTCCTGCGCAAGTCAGCCCAGCTTCTGCTAAAAGCAATGTGCCGAACTGGAGTCAGCCAGATTACAAAAATGAAACTAGCTTAGAAAAACAAGCGGAACTAGAAGAACAAAAAAGAAGGCTTTTAGCGAGACTGGAAGAGGGAGGCGATTAAATGGAAAAAATAGGACAGAATATGCCTCATATGAATAGGGTGCGGCAGTTTGACTATCAGGAGCTGGTCAAGCAGATTATGGCCGATCCAGATGTGGCAGCCTTTATCCAGCAGGAAAAGCTGACCCAAGCTGAGATTCAGCGGAGTGTCTCCAAGTTTAACCAGTATATTACGGAGCGCAACCGCTTTTTGCTGGGGGACGAGACCTATATTGCTAAAGGATATAAGCCAATCTTGGTGAAAAATGAAGGCTATGCGGATGTTGACTATGAAGAGACGCCTGAGTTGATTGAGCAGGAGAGACAGGAGGCTATTAGAAGCCGTCTCAATCTTATCAGCCTACCAGCCAGTCTCAAGGAAGCAAGCCTAGCTCAGGTGGATTTAGACGATGTTGGCCGCTACAAGGCTTTTGAACTGTTGACCAACTTTGTTGCCGAGTTTCCGCATTATCAGAAGGCTGTTTATCTCTACGGGGATTTTGGAGTCGGGAAGAGCTATATGATGGCTGCTCTGGCGCATGATTTGTCAGAAAAACGCAGTGTTTCAACGACACTGATCCACTATCCAAGCTTTGTTTTGGATGTTAAGAATGCGATCAGTTCCGGCTTGGTCAAGGACAAGATTGACCAAGTCAAGACAGCTCAAGTGCTGATTTTGGACGATATCGGTGCAGAGCAGTCTAGCCCCTGGATGCGCGATGAGATTTTGCAGGTCATTCTCCAGCACCGTATGCAGGAAAATCTGCCAACTTTCTTTACTTCTAACTTTAGTTTTTCGGATTTAGAGCGTCACTTTGCTAGCTCTAAGAATGGCGATGAGACTTGGCAGGCCAAGCGGGTTATGGAGCGAATTAAGTTTCTGGCTCAGGAGGTACGCCTAGAAGGAGAGAACCGCCGATGAATGAAACAATTAACTTGATGAATGCTCACACGTCTGTTCGCCGCTTTACGGAGGAGCAGATTTCGGATAAAGAATTACATGCCATCATTAATGCTGGTCGAGCTGCGTCCAGCTGGAAGAATTTCCAGTCTTACTCTATCATTGTGGTGCGAAGCAAAGAGAAAAAAGAAGCTCTCTTTGACCTGGTGCCCCAAGAAGCCATTAGGCAGTCTTCGGCCTTCCTGCTTTTTGTCGGCGACCTCAATCGTGCCCAAAAGGGCGTTCACATGCATACGGAAGACTTTTATCCTGAGGGGTCGGAGAATCTCCTGATCAGCTCAGTAGATGCTGCTTTAGCTGGACAAAATACCCTGTTAGCAGCTGAAAGTTTGGGTTATGGTGGAGTAATCATTGGACTGGTTCGTTATGCTGCCAGTCAAATAGCAGAGCTTTTCAAGTTGCCGGACTACACTTATCCAGTCTTTGGGATTGCTCTGGGAACTCCCAACCAGAACCATGCAGTCAAGCCACGTCTGCCTTATGAAGCAGTGGTCTTTGAGGAAGAATATCGTGAACAGGATCGTTCAACTATCCAAGCCTATGACCGCGTTCAGACTGAATATGCCGGCGAGCGAGCTAAGGAAACCTGGAGTCAGCGCCTAGCTGCCCAATTTGGTCAGGAGCCAAATCAGGCTATTGACCAACTATTCAAAGAAAAGAAATTAGAAAAGTAGGACGGAGTTTGGCTCTGTCCTAAAGAATGAAAGAGGAAAAACATGGCCTTACCAACTATTGCCATTGTCGGCCGTCCTAATGTCGGCAAGTCAACGTTATTTAACCGGATTGCGGGTGAGCGGATTTCCATTGTGGAAGACGTGGAAGGGGTTACTCGTGACCGCATCTATGCGACGGCAGATTGGCTGAATCGTAAGTTTAGTATCATTGATACAGGCGGAATTGACGATGTTGATGCGCCTTTTATGGAGCAAATCAAGCACCAAGCTGAAATCGCTATGGATGAGGCTGATGTTATCGTTTTTGTCGTGTCTGGCAAGGAAGGTATCACGGATGCGGACGAGTATGTCGCTCGCATGCTCTATAAGACCCACAAGCCGATTATCTTAGCGGTTAATAAGGTGGATAATCCCGAAATGCGCAATGAAATCTATGATTTCTATGCGCTGGGCTTGGGCGATCCATTTCCAGTTTCTTCTGTCCATGGGATTGGTACAGGGGATGTTCTGGATGCTATCGTTGAAAATCTTCCACATGAGGAAGTGGTTGAAAATCCTGATATGATTAAGTTTAGCTTGATTGGCCGTCCTAATGTCGGCAAGTCTAGTTTGATCAATGCCATCTTAGGTGAGGATCGGGTCATTGCCAGTCCAGTGGCTGGTACCACGCGCGATGCTATTGATACGGTCTTTACGGATAGTGAAGGTCAGGAATTTACCATGATCGACACGGCTGGTATGCGCAAGTCAGGCAAGGTCTATGAAAATACGGAGAAATACTCTGTTATGCGGGCTATGCGGGCGATTGACCGCTCAGATGTCGTTCTGATGGTGCTTAATGCCGAAGAAGGAATTCGTGAGTACGACAAGCGAATTGCTGGCTTTGCCCATGAAGCTGGAAAAGGAATGATCATCGTCGTCAATAAGTGGGATACGCTGGAAAAAGATAACCATACTATGAAAGACTGGGAAGAGGATATCCGAGACCAGTTCCAATACCTTTCTTATGCCCCGATTATCTTTGTTTCTGCCCTGACCAAGCAGCGTCTCCATAAGCTGCCGGACATGATTAAGCAAATCAGTCAGAGTCAAAATACCCGTATTCCGTCAGCGGTGCTCAATGATGTTATCATGGATGCTATCGCGATTAATCCGACACCGACTGACAAGGGCAAACGTCTCAAGATTTTTTATGCGACTCAGGTAGCGACCAAACCGCCGACCTTTGTCATCTTTGTCAACGAAGAAGAGCTTATGCACTTCTCTTATCTGCGTTTCTTAGAAAATCAAATCCGCAAGGCCTTTGTCTTTGAAGGGACCCCAATTCACTTGATTGCAAGGAAGCGGAAGTAGGACTTGCTTCGGACTGTTTATAAAGAAAAAACAAGAGCGATTTCAGGGAATTCGTGGGCGGAAAGTTTATCCTTAAAACCCTAAACTTGCTAGCTCAAAATTGGAATAGACTGATGAGGGAAACTGAATTGGAAAAATTGAGTTTCTCTCATTTTTTGATGATGAGCTTTCTCCGTCTCAAGTCGGATTTGGGCTTAAAAAATGGTTTTTAAAAGAGTTTTAGCCTTAATTATGGTAAAATAATGTCTGAATACTATTAGCTATCAAATGAATTGAATGAGGTCTTTATGATGAAAATCGGAATCGATCAAATCGGTTTTGCGACCAGCAATTATGTTTTAAAATTAGATCATCTGGCTGAGGAGCGGGGCATTGATCCCAACAAGCTCAGCAAGGGATTATTGATGAAGGAGATCAGCATTGCTCCTTTAACTGAGGATATTGTCACTTTGGGTGCGACAGCGGCTGAGCAAATCTTGACTGTGGAGGACAAGAAGGCCATTGATATGGTCATTGTCGCAACAGAGTCTAGCATCGACCAAAGCAAGGCGGCTTCGGTCTTTATTCATGGTCTTTTGGGCATTCAGCCCTTTGCTCGTAGCTTTGAAATTAAAGAGGCTTGCTATGGAGCAACTGCTGCTCTAGACTATGCCAAGCTGCATATCAGACAATATCCAGAAAGCAAGGTCTTGGTTATCGCTAGCGACATTGCCAAATATGGGAAAGAGACGCCAGGCGAGCCGACTCAAGGTGCAGGCGCTGTCGCTATGGTGATCAGTCAAAATCCACGCATCCTTGAATTCAATGAAGATAATGTGGCTCAAACTCGTGATATTATGGATTTCTGGCGCCCAAATTACTCTACGACTCCTTACGTCAATGGTGTTTACTCAACCCAGCAGTACCTGGATTGTCTCAAGACGACTTGGAACGAATACCAAAAGCGTCATGGTTTAGCTTTGGGAGACTTTGCAGCGGTTTGTTTCCATCTTCCCTATCCAAAATTGGCGCTGAAGGGGCTGAATAAAATTATGGATAAAAGCTTGTCTCAGGAGGAGCAAAAGGGTCTGCAAGAAAACTTTGACAAGTCTATTCTCTATAGCCAAAAGGTTGGGAATATCTATACAGGCTCCCTCTTCTTGGGGCTCTTGTCTCTCTTAGAAAACTCTGAAGATCTTAAGGCTGGTGACAAGATTGCTCTCTTTAGTTATGGGAGTGGCGCTGTGGCCGAGATTTTTAGTGCCAATCTGGTAGAAGGTTATGAGAAACAGCTGACGACTAATCGTTTGGAGAAATTAAATCAACGTCAAGAACTGACGGTTGCTGCTTATGAAGAGCTTTTCTTTGCCGAAGCCCAGCTAGATGAAAACGGCTCAGCTGTTTTCTCTGACTACGATGACCAAATTTACGCCTTAGTTCAAATCGATCAACACCAGCGCAAGTATATCAAAGTTGAGAAATCATCATGAAAATAAATTGGACCGGATTTTCTAAAAAAACGCCTGCAGAGCGGCTAGAGTTTCTGAAAGCCCATGAGCTACTCCAGACTGAGAATTGGCAAAACCTTGCTAATCAAAGCCATTTACCGCTGGAGACAGCCAATCAAATGAGTGAAAATGTGCTTTCTATTCTGGCTTTGCCTTATTCGATTGCACCGGACTTTCTCATAGATGAGCAGGTTTATCAGGTACCTTTTGCAACAGAGGAGCCCTCTGTCGTTGCTGCTGCTAGTTTTGCAGCAAAAATCATTCAGCGCAACGGCGGTTTCAAGACCAAGATTCATAATCGGCAGATGGTTGGGCAGGTCGCACTCTATGATGTGCCCGATGTAGCTAAAGCCTTAGAGCAAATCCAAAATGAGAAGTCAGCTTTATTAGAATTGGCAAATCAAGCCCATCCTTCCATCGTCAAGCGAGGAGGTGGGGCGCGTGATTTGAGAACGGATTTCCTGGAGGGAGAGACGGACTTTCTAGTTGTCTACCTTGTCGTGGACACTCAGGAAGCCATGGGTGCCAATATCCTTAATACAATGCTAGAAGCCCTAAAAGAACGGTTAGAGGAGTTAACAGGTGGACAGAGCTTGATGGCTATCTTATCTAACTATGCGACTGAAGCGCTTGTAACAGCCTCTTGCGAAATTGATTTCCACTCACTCAGTCGAGATAAGGCAGAAGCCGAACGCACCGCCCAAAGAATCGCTCTAGCTAGTCAGTTTGCAAAGCAGGATCCTTATCGGGCCAGCACGCATAATAAAGGGATTTTCAACGGAATTGATGCAGTTCTTTTGGCGACAGGTAATGATTGGCGCGCTATTGAAGCAGGGGCCCATGCCTATGCTGCTCGCGATGGCCGTTATCAAGGATTGAGTAACTGGGAGGCCAATTTAGAGGAAAGAAAACTCTATGGCCAGTTGACTCTACCCATGCCGGTTGCGGCTAAGGGAGGCTCCATCGGTCTTAATCCAATGGTTGTCGCCAGTTTTGATTTATTGGGGCAACCGACAGCCAAAGAATTAGCTTCGATTATCGCTTCTGTCGGCTTAGCGCAAAATTTTGCGGCTTTAAGAGCGCTGGTGACTACGGGAATTCAGGCTGGGCACATGAAGCTCCAAGCTAAATCCCTAGCTTTATTGGCAGGTGCTCAGGAAGATGAGATTGCTACTGTCGTTGCAGAACTTCTTAAAGAGAAGCAATTTAGTCAAGCAAAAGCTAAGGAAATTCTAACCAAAATGCGTAAAGAAAAATGAGGCTGGGACAAAAGTCCTAGCCTCTCAATTGTCTTTGGATTGTCGAGCAAGCCGCAGTGGTTGAGTGGGCTCTACTAGGCTGATTTCATCAGTTTTTACAGCCCTACTCAACTGTGCGGAGGTGGGACGACGAAATCGAATTCTAACGAATTACCGATTTCTGTCCCACTCTCATTTTTTATAGTGAAGAGGATGTTTTTTAAGGTAGCTGTAAATCTTTAAAACAACCGTACCGCTAGCCATTCCGATAGAGATGACCAAAGCTAGGATAACGACCAAGGTAGCATTGACCATAGCATGACTGTAATCACCTGTCACAAAGAAGGCAGTTGTCCGGTAAGAAATATATCCAGGTACTAGAGGCGCTAGAATAGCCAAAATAAAGACGACAGCCGGCGTTCTATAGATGATGCTGAGGATTTGGCTGGCACAGGAACCAATGATGGCAGCCACGAAGGTTGCAATGATAACATTAGTCGGTCCCTTGAGCAAGAGATAGAGTAGCCAAGTAGCCATTCCTAAAACTCCGCCGGGAATCAGCATACTACGCTGGACATTTAGAACGATTAGAAAAGTGATGATAGCCAGTAGGCTGGCAAGGGCTTGCAGTAAGAAAGTCAAGATTGTCATAGGCTTATTTCATAAGAATGAGGGCGACAGAGGTGCCGGCGCCGAGAGCAAGGGTAATGAGGAGCGATTCGAAGAGCTTGCTCATCCCAGAATTGATATGGTTGGTCATGATATCTCTAACTGAGTTGGTCAGAGCGATTCCTGGGACGAAGGGCATGACAGCTCCTGCGATGATCAAGTCTGCTGTTGAATCGAATCCCGAATAGTAAGCCCAAATCTGGGCTAATAATCCGAAGACAAAAGCTCCAGCAAAGGCTGAAACAAAAGGAATTCGAATATATTTATCGACATAAAGAGAGAAAGAGAAGCCAAATAGAGTCGCGATACCGGCTCCAAGAGCATCGTAGAAATTTCCACCGAACATGATAGAAAAGAAAGGAGCACTGAGTGTAGCTGCTGTGATGAGTTCTCTTTTGCTATAGGGAACCCCTTTTGTTTTAAGCGCCTTTAGCTGTTCAAGAGCTTCTTCCAAATTGATTGCTCCACTGACTAATTGCCGAGAAACCTGATTGACATCGCAGACTTTCTCGATATTGTAGTTCATATGGATATTTCGCTTCATTCGAGAAATATTAGTATTTTCAATTGAAAAGAATATGGCAACGGGCATGGCTAAGGCATTGCAGTCCAGGATGCCTTGTGAATGGGCAATCCGGATCATAGTGTCTTCGACCCGATAAATCTCTGAGCCGCTTTGTAATAGCAAGGTCCCAGCTAGCATGATAACATCGACGGCCAGATTAAGATTTTTTTCATCTGTAGACATTTTCTCAGCCATTATATCCCCCTTTTTCATTTTACAATAACTCTATTATAACACAAATGCTTAAAGCTATCTCTCCAAAGTAAAAGAAAACCAGCTGATTTTCAGCTGGTTTTACAATTAGGAAAGAGGCTTAGCTAAGTGCGTCATCCATTGAAAGAACTTCGTGGAAGACACGTTGTGTCAATTCAGTTTTTTGTTCTGGAGTGAGGTATTTAGTGTTTACACAGTATCCAGAGATACGTACGATAACGTCTTCGCCAGACATGATCTTGTCGTAAACATCTTGCAAGTCCATAACGTTCAAGTTAACGTGTTGTCCACCGTTTTCAAAGTAACCATCAAGGATTGTTACCAAGTTATCAACTTGTTCGTCACGAGTCTTACCAAGAGCGCGTGGAGAAACTTGAGTTGTCAATGAGATACCGTCAGCTGCGTAACCAAAGTCTAGGCTAGCAAGTGAGTTCAAGTTTTGCAACCAGCCACCTTTAGCTTTGTTAGATGGGTTAGCACCTGGTGAGAAGAATTCAAGTTTAGACAAGTTCACAGAACCATCTTCGTTGAGGTATACACCTTTGTGGACTGGTGAGTTACCAGTTTGTTTAGAGTAAGCAACGTTAGATGTGATTGTCAAAAGTGATACAGTAGCTTCTGCGTCTTTGTAAAGTTTGTGGCTACGTAGACGAGTTGTGTAAGCTTCGATCAACCATTCTGCCAATTCGTTTGAACGTGGGTCATCTTCACCCCAACGTGGGTATTCACCGATTGTTTCGTAATCATAGATGTAGCCATTTTCGTCACGGATTGGTTTAACTGTAGCGTATTTGATAGCTGACAATGTATCAACAGTGTTAGCAAATCCACAGATACCGAATCCCATGTTGGCACGTTGTTTAGTTGGCAAGAAGGCCATTTGAACAGCTTCGTAGTTGTACTTGTCAGTCATGTAGTGGATGATGTTCAAAGCATCTACGTAAGTGTCAGTCAACCAGTCAAGAGATTTTTCAAAGTTCGCTTTAACTGATTCAAATTCAAGAACTTCGTCACGGATAGGATCGATGTCAAATACTTTGTAGTCTTTGTGAACATCGTCGTAACCACCGTTCAAACCAGTAAGAAGGGCTTTCAAAACGTTCACACGAGCACCGAAGTACTGGATGTTGTGGCGTTGATCTTCGTTTTCTGGGTCAAGTGGTGACACACAGCATGAGATACAGCTCATTTCTCCGTATCCGTCTTTAGCCATTGTTGTTACACCTTCGTATTGGATAGAAGAGTGTTTGTGGCTCATGTGCATACAGTAGCGACGGAATGAGTATGGAAGTTTGTCAGTCCAGAGAACTGTCAAGTTTGGTTCTGGAGAGTTACCGATATTGTCAAGAGTGTTCAAGAAACGGTAGTCCATCTTAGTAACACGGTGACGACCGTCGTTACCCATACCAGCCATAGAAGTGGTGATGAAAGTTGGATCACCTGAGTACAATTGGTCATAAGCTTTTGTACGAGCAAATTTAACTGTACGAAGTTTCATAACGAAATCATCAACAAATTCTTGGATTTCTGATTCAGTAAATGTACCACGAGCGAGGTCACGTTCTGCAAAGATATCCAATACGATTGGCACACGTCCTAGAGATGTTGCAGCACCGTTGATAACACGGCAGACAGCCATAAAGGCGATGTTAACCCATTGGATCGCTTCTTTAACGTTCATCGCTGGTTTACGAACATCAACTCCGTAAAGATCACCCAAGCGAACAACTTGTTGCAATGCTTGGTATTGAAGGTTTACTTCTTCACGAAGGCGGATTGTTTCTTCGTCGATTTCTTTGATTGCATTCCAGTCGTTGACTTTTTCTTGCATCAAGTAGTCTGCACCGTAAAGAGCAAGACGTGCGTAAACACCGATGATACGTCCACGTGAGTAGGCATCTGGAAGACCAGTTACAGTGTGAGCGTGACGAGCGCGGCGGATGTTAGAAGTATAAGCACGGAAAATACCGTCGTTAACAGTTGTCACATATTTTGTGAAAATTTCGTGAACAGCTGGATCAGGTTCATAACCATTTTCCTTCAAAGTTGTTTCAGCCATACGGATACCACCTTTTGGCATGAAGTTCAATTTGAAGAGTTCATCGTTTTGAATACCGTAAATTAGTTCGTTATCTCTGTCGATATAACCAGCAGGGATATCTGCAATAGATGTTGGACGAGTGTCCATTGGGAAACGAGTTTCTTCGTAGTGAGCTTTTGTTTCTTCTACGATTTTCTTGATGTGGAGTGAGCGCTCAGTAGGACCCGCCAAGAAGCTTTCATCTCCATCATAAGGTGTGTAGTTGGCTTGAACGAAGCGAGAAACACTTGCTTTCTCTTTCCAATCTTCACCTTTGAAGCCTTCCCAAGCTTTGTCAAAAATATCTTGAGCTTCCACAACTGTTTTAACAACCATTAGATTTTCCTCTTTATTCTAGCAACATAAACTGTTACATTTATAATTAAAGTATATCATAAGGTAATCGGTTTCACAAACGAATTTCAGTGCTAAAAGAGGCTTTCTTTTATAATACAGATTGATATTTTGTTGTAAACTGTTTTATAATTTTGAAAATGGTAAATGAAAATAGTAGAAAGAAGCTGATAAGTTGAATTATTTTGTACTTGCTTTGAACGTTACTATGTAGAAATGTGTCCAATACTGAAATTCCTATTTTAATACTTTGTCTATGCACCTCAGAAAGTTTCTCACATTTTCCGGTCTTGCTTTTGAATAAAAATCCTTTGAAACTTGCTTTAAAAATGATAAAATTTGCTAAAGAGCTATTCTAACTTATAGGAGACGGCATGCTAATTTTTCCGCTAATTAATGACACATCGCGAAAGATCATTCATATTGATATGGATGCTTTTTTTGCTTCGGTCGAAGAGCGGGACAATCCTAAGCTCAAGGGAAAGCCTGTGATTATAGGTAGTGATCCGCGTCAGACGGGTGGACGTGGTGTGGTTTCGACTTGTAATTATGAAGCCAGAAAGTTCGGAGTTCATTCAGCTATGAGTTCCAAGGAAGCCTATGAGCGGTGCCCGCAGGGGATTTTTATCTCGGGAAATTATGAAAAATATCAAACAGTTGGTTTGCAGATTCGAGAGATTTTCAAGCGCTACACGGATAAAATTGAGCCCATGAGCATAGATGAGGCTTATCTGGATGTGACGGAAAATAAGTTGGGTATCAAATCTGCAGTCAAAATTGCCAAGCTGATCCAGCACGATATCTGGAATGAATTGCAGCTGACGGCTTCGGCAGGCGTTTCTTATAATAAGTTTCTAGCCAAGATTGCCAGTGATTATGAGAAGCCGCACGGTCTGACGGTTATTTTACCCGAGGAGGCAGAGGCCTTTCTGGCGTCCATGGACATTGCTAAGTTTCACGGAGTTGGTAAGAAGAGCGTTGAAAAACTGCATGAAATGGGAGTTTATACTGGTGCAGATCTGCTCAAGATACCGGAAATGACCTTGATTGATAAGTTTGGTCGCTTCGGCTTTGATCTTTACCGAAAAGTGCGTGGCATCAGCAATAGTCCCGTCAAGTCCAATCGTATCCGTAAGTCTATCGGTAAGGAGCGAACCTATGCCAAATTGCTCCATGGCGAGGAGGATATAAAAAAAGAACTATCTCGTTTGGCAGCTAAGGTCGCTCTCAGCTTAGAGAAACACCAGAAAGCTGGCAAGACGGTTGTCCTAAAAATCCGCTATGCTGACTTTTCAACCCTAACCAAAAGGAGGACCTTGGAGCAAGAAACGAAAGAAGGAGAAATGATTGAGCGGGTTAGTCATGAAATCTATGACAGCCTGGAAGAGCAGCCGCGAGGCGTTCGCTTATTAGGACTGACAGTGACGGGGTTTGGATAAGATAGAAAAGAGTCTGAGGCAATTTGTCCCAGACTCTATTTTTATGGGAAATATTTGATAAGGCACTCTGTAAACTGTTAGGACAGCTTCAAAGGTAGACCTAGGCATCTGTTTCTATTTGGTTGTCATTGCCAAATATACTGTTGATATCTTCCTCGGTCAGTCCGATTAGAGGATCGATTGTTAGGATATTTTCCCCCGTCAGGATATAGTTTCCCACAGGCGATTCGCTGTTATCCACAGGAATGTGGATAAGTTCTTGAGGGGGTTCTATATCCCCAAAGCGCTCAATCAGATAGGTTTTGCGGGCTGTTCCGGTATTTTTTATGGCGTAGTCAAAGGCTGACTTTTCCCCAAGTAGGATCAGTTTGCTCTTGGCTCGGGTAATAGCAGTGTAGACCAGATTGCGCTGGAGCATGCGGTGGCTGCTTCGGGTAATGGGAAGGATAACCACGGGAAACTCGCTACCTTGAGACTTGTGGATGCTCATGGCATAGGCTAGGCGAATTTTGTACCATTCGCTGCGCTGGTAGCTAATTTCATTGCCGTCAAAGTTGATGGTTAATTCGTCCTGCTTGGACTCGGTGTACTTAGCTGGGAGCAGGTCGACGATGTAGCCTAAGTCACCGTTAAAAACATTGCTTTCAGCATCATTGACCAAGTGGATAACCCTGTCTCCTTGTCGATATTGGCAATCGGGTGCTTCAAAGGTCAGCTGGTCTTTTTCCACAGGATTGATGAGATTTTGCATGAGGCTATTAATCTGGTCAATGCCGGCCTGTCCGCGGTACATGGGAGCCAGCACCTGAACATCCTGAGCTGGGATGCCACTGCGAATAGCTGCGCTAGCAATTCGTTCAATCATGGGCGGGATGTGTTCATTTCGAGCTTCAAAATAAGAACGATCCGCTTTTTTCTCGGTAAAATCTTCTGGTAGTAGTCCTTTTTGGATTTGACTAGCCAGAGTGACAATGGTCGAATCTTGGCTCTGACGGTAAATTTTTTCCAGCTTGGTCTGGGGGATACTCGGTATTTGCAATAGGTCAGCTAATACCTGCCCAGGACTGACAGAGGGCAACTGCTCTGCATCGCCCACCAAGAGCAGTTTGGTATTGGAGGAGATATTGCTGAGAAGCTGGTTGGCCAGCCAAGTGTCTACCATGGAGAATTCGTCCACGATGATAAAGTCAGCATCCAGATAATCATCCAAATGACTGGTATCATCATCTCCAGTCATACCGAGATGTCGGTGAATCGTAGCGCTGGGCAGGCCAGTCAGCTCGTTCATACGGCGAGCAGCTCGCCCAGTCGGTGCAGCAAGGAGAATGGGTAAATCTGCCTTCTTTTTCAAATCCAAGTCTCGAAGCTGGCTATAGACGGAGATGATACCATTGATGACGGTTGTTTTTCCTGTTCCTGGTCCACCCGTCAGGATAAAGACTTTTTGTGTGATAGCGTCGAAAATGGCTTTCTTCTGAATCTGATCATAGTGGATGCCTAGGTCATCTTCAGCTTGGCTGATGGCACTGAGGATTTTTTCGTCTTCAAAGCGATCCTGATAGCCTTTTTCCAAGAGGCGGACCAGATTGCTGCGGATGCCTTCCTCGGCAAAGAAGAGGCTGTTTTCAAAAATCTTAGTCTCAACATTTTGGACTTTGTCTTCTTCAATCAGGTGAGCCAATTCATCGGCTACCAGACTAGGGTCTAGCTCTACTTGGCGCGAACTTTCCAGAAGCTCAATCGTATGAGCCAATAGGTCTCTAGCCTCCAAATAGGTGTCGCCAGTTTCCATGGACTGGGTCAGAAGGGTATGAAGCAAGCCAGCTCGAAAACGCTCAGGAGCATCACTTTCAATTCCCAACTTCTGGGCCAGCTGGTCAGCGATTTTAAAACCGATACCTTGGATATCTTCAACCAGTCGGTAGGGATACTGTTCGACAATTTCTAGCGTTTCTTCCTTGTAGGTTTCCTGAATCTGAAAGGCTAGTTTGTTGGGAATGCCGTAGGCGGCCAGTTTAGCTAAGACCAGCTCTGTTCCATAGTTGAGTTGCAGTTTGGCCACAAAGGATTCTCGGTTCTTGGCGGAAAGGCCAGTGATTTCTTTGAGTTTTTCTGGCTCAGCTAAAATCTTGTCAATGGTTTCCTCCCCATAGAGTTCCACGATTTTTTGAGCTGTCTTGACCCCGATACCTTTAAAGTTGTCACTGGAAAAATATTTAACCAGCCCCTTGCTAGTCGGTTTTGTCCTCTCGTAGCGGGAAATTTTTAGCTGCTGTCCGTACTTTGGATGTTGGACTAGGTTGCCCCAAAATGTATAATCCTCACCTTCGATAATATCGGCCATGGTTCCGGTCACGATAATCTCAAAATCATCAAAATCTTCACAATCTGTGTCTTGGATATCCAAGAGGAGGATTCGAAAGAAATTGCTGGGATTTTCAAAAATGATGCGTTCAATAGTGCCTGAAAAATAAAATTCTGTCATTGTTTATATATGCTCTTTAAAAAGCAAACCCAGCTGAGTAGTCAACTGAGTTTGGATGGGGGTATACTCTTAAGTATTAGTAAGTCTTGAAAGGTAGGATTGGCCAGATGCGGAATTTAGCTTCGCCTTGAATCTGACTGGATTTAAAGGCACCGACCTGCCGGCTATCCTTGGACACAATCCGATCGTCACCTAAAAGCAGGTACTCGTCATCTAGGAGTTTGATGGTAAAGACGGGGCTACCTTCTTTGTCCACTGTAAAGGCTTGGGCTTGAGAGGCTAGCTTGCGGAAGAAAGTTCCGTCGTCCGTGTAATCCTTGCCTACATAAGTAGACTGGAGCTTGTCCTTTTTGAATTTCTTGATGTATTCTGTTAAGTAAGATTCATCAGTTTTTTTACCATTGATATAAAGAGTGTCGTTTTCGTACTGAATGGTATCGCCCGGAAGGCCAATCACTCGCTTGACGACTTCTTTCTTTTTGCCGTCGTCATCCTTTTCAGAGGCTACAACAATATCGAAACGATCAATGGACTGGTGTTTCAAAACCATCAGATACTCCCCATTTGCTAAGGTTGGGTCCATAGAGTGGCCGTCTACCTTGACAGGTGCCCAGAGCAGCCAGCGAGTGAGTAAGATAACAGAGATAATCAGGGTAAAGACTCCCCACTCCTTGAGGAAGGCACGGAAGTCAAAGCGTTTGTTTTTCATAGTCTACCTTTCTAAGAGCTTTTTAGCTTTTTCTGTATTTTTAAAATGAAGTTTAGCGGTATGCTGGAGGCCAGCCATTCCATAGGCTTGGAGGATTTGGCTAGCAACCTGGTCACTCTTGCTTCCAGCTCCACTCGGAAGGGTGTAGCCAAGCTCTTGGCTCAGATTTTCCAGATTTTCCAGGAAGAGGTCGCGAGCGATAATGGAGCTAACAGCGACAGCTAGAAACTTTCCTTCCGCTTTCTCAATGAGGCTAACGGGATTTGGAAAATGATTCTTTTCATTTTGCAGGTATTTGTCATAATTCTGCTGGCTGGTAAAGGCATCGATGACGATTTTTTTTGGTGTCAGACCTTTTTGTAACAGCAGATAAATGGCTTGATTGTGAAGGGCCACCTTGACAGACACAGCATTGTAACCAGAGGCAATCACTTCATTATACTTTTCTGGTGACAAGAGTAGAGCTTGATGTTGGATTTCCTTTTTCAAAATCGGTGCCAGTTGGCGAATCTTGAGGTCGGTCAAGGTTTTTGAGTCGCCCACACCTAGATTATGCAGGAAAGTGTGCTGCTCTGGGCTAACGAAGGAAGCAACAACTGCTAAACCACCAAAGTAAGAGCCATTTCCGACCTCATCAGTACCGATAAGGGAGATGTTCTGAGAAGTCTTGCTGGTTTTCTCGACTTGATGGCCGAAAAAAGCAGCATAATGCCCAGCTTTTTCTCCTTGGAAAAGAACCTTGCCAGAAGTATAGATACTGACAGTTGCCTGGTTCAATTTCAGTAGATATTGGATATACTGATTTTTACTGGGCACAAGCTTGTCTCGATATTTCTGGATAAAAGCTTCAATTTCTTCTCGTTTAGGACTTAAAGTAATACTTTCCATAGCCCCTATTGTACCACAAAATGAAACTAGGGAGAATGGGAAAAAGAGGATATTTTAAATATTATAAAAAAATTACACATTTTTCTTTCAAACATGACATCGATGTCATGTTGAACCCGATAGGGTTGTTGTATAATATAGGTGTTGAAGCGATGTTTGAATAAAACTGACCACAAACAATATATTAACAAGGTTAAGAAGGCCTTGTAAAAAAGGAGAACACATATGGAAAACTTTGCTATGATGGACAACCAATTTGCTGCGTTGACTGAAGAAGAAATGATGATGATCGACGGTGGATGGTCATTCTACGGAGTCCCTGTTGATATTTTCACAGTATCATTGGCTATTTTGGGTGGCTCATTGGTTTCAGGTTTCTTTGTAGGACTTTTCAGCTAATTTAATATTTTAAATAGAAGAAGGTGAATTTCATGAACAAAGATTTTAAATCATTAGATCAAAAATTTATGCCTCTTACTGAAGCTGAATTGGTTGAAGTAGAAGGTGGATGGGTTGGTGGTGACCTTGTACGTGCCGTATTTGATATCGGTCGTGAAGTTGGTCGCACTGTACGCGGACTTGCTATTCGTGCATATGGTCGTATTCGTTCTAGAATTGGATCAGGATCTGGTTCTAGCAATCGTGGTGGTGCTAACAACGGTGGTGCTGCAAGTCCAGACGTTTTTAACTAATATTTTTTGTTTCGACATAGAGCCTCTTGTTCGTCTTGATTGGGACAAGAGGCTTTTTAGTGTAGAATGGTCTGATAAAGTTACTTTATGTCTGTTTTTTAAGTAATTTTATGTTTACATGGAGTAAATTGACTGATACCATTGGAAAAATACGCCACATTAGTGTATGATAGAGATATCTATTTTTTGCTTGTTATGAAAATTTTCCCCTAATTTATACTTGTTTTTTACTAGGGGGAGAACCGCTATGGATAAAGTTGACAAGCAGTTTGTGTTGAATAGTATGTTTACTAATTAGGAGTTTTTATGCGAGGGTCGTTCTCCATAAAAGCAAATTTACACTTTTGTGAATAAAGGAGTTTGTATGAGATTTACAAAGCGTCATTATAGGGCTCAAGTTGACGCGAGAGATTGTGGTGTAGCAGCGCTGGCCATGATATATGGTTATTATGGTTCCTATTATTCTTTGGCTAGTTTGCGTGAAATGGCCAAGACAACTTTAAGAGGAACAACTGCTTTTGGGCTAGTGAAGGTTTCGGAAGAGTTAGGTTTTGAAACACGAGCCTTTAAAGCGGATATGTCTTTATTTGACATGAAGGGCATCGTTTATCCTTTTATCGCCCATGTTATCAAAGATAAGAAATTGCTTCACTATTATGTTGTGACTGGGCACGATAAACATTCGGTTTATATTGCGGATCCAGATCCGGCTGTTAAAATGACCAAGCTTTCTAAGGAACAGTTTGCGCAAGAGTGGACAGGTGTCTCTATTTTCATCGCCCCAGCGCCAGAATATAGACCACACAAGGAAAAGAAAAATGGCCTCTGGTCTTTTGTTCCGATTTTAATGAAACAAAAGGGACTGATTGCCAATATCGTTATTGCAACGATGCTGGTGACGATTATTAATATCGTGGGCTCTTACTACATGCAGGGGATTATTGATACCTACGTACCGAATCAGATGAGGAATACCTTAGGAATTATTTCTCTCGGTCTAATAGTCGTCTACATTTTGCAACAGGTCCTAACTTATGCTCAGAGCTACCTGCTTCTCATTTTGGGCCAACGCCTTTCGATTGATGTGATTTTGTCCTATATCAAGCATGTCTTTCATCTACCCATGTCTTTTTTTGCGACGAGAAGGACAGGGGAAATCGTATCGCGCTTCAACGATGCTAATAGTATCATTGATGCCTTGGCTAGTACTATTCTGTCCATCTTTTTGGATGTCTCTATCGTTGTCGTTATGGCGATTGTTTTGTTCTCACAAAACTTCTATTTGTTCTTTATCAGTTTGCTCTCGCTGCCGATCTATATCATCGTGATTTTCGCTTTCATGAAGCCATTTGAAAAAATGAATCGTGATACGATGGAATCCAATGCCATTCTGTCTTCTTCTATTATCGAAGATATCAATGGTATTGAGACGATTAAATCCTTGACAAGTGAAGATTTCCGCTATCAAAAGATTGATAGAGAATTTGTTGACTATCTGAAGAAATCATTTGCCTATAGTCGGATGGAAAACATCCAAATCGGCTTGAAGAAGACGGCTCAGCTCTTGCTGAATGTTGCAATCCTTTGGATGGGAGCCCTTTTGGTTATGGACAATAAAATGACCTTGGGGCAGTTGATTACTTATAATACTTTGTTGGTTTATTTCACAAATCCGCTGGAAAACATTATCAATTTACAAACCAAGCTTCAGACAGCACAAGTTGCCAATAATCGCTTGAACGAGGTTTATCTGGTTGACTCTGAATTTATGGATAAAAAAGCGATCCGTGATTTGAGCATGACCAAGGGCGACATTGAGTTGAGAAATGTCAGCTACAAGTATGGCTATGGACGAAATGTTCTGTCGGATATTAATTTGACCATTGAAAGAGGCAGCAAGGTGGCCTTTGTCGGAATTTCTGGTTCTGGAAAGACGACTCTTGCCAAGATGATCGTGAACTTTTACGATCCAAACGAGGGAGAAATTCTGGTTAATAATATCAACCTCAATCAGATTGACAAGCATGTCTTGCGCCGTCATATCAATTACTTGCCGCAACAACCTTATGTTTTTAATGGTACCATCTTGGAGAATGTTCTCTTGGGTGCCAAGCCCGGAACGACTCAGAAAGAAATTATTCGGGCGCTGGAAATTGCAGAGATTCGTGAAGATATTGAACGGATGCCTTTAAATTATCAAACAGAATTGACATCAGATGGTTCAGGGATTTCAGGTGGTCAGCGTCAGCGTTTGGCCTTGGCTCGGGCTCTTTTGACCGATGCTCCTATTTTGATCCTTGATGAGGCGACCAGCAATCTGGATATCTTGACAGAGAAAAAGATTATTGACAACCTTTTAGAGTTGGACAAGACCATCATTTTCATTGCCCATCGATTGACTATTGCGGAGCGATCTGAAAAAGTTGTTGTTCTGGACAAGGGTGAAATCGTGGAGCAAGGAACGCATGAAGAGTTGGTTGCTCAGGATGGCTTCTATGCTCATCTGGTGAATAGTTAGAAAGGAGAAAGAAGATGGAAGAACATTACTTAGAGAGTGCCGAATTTTATAACCGTAGATATTCTAGCTTTTCTGTGCGCGTGATTTTACCGACTTTCTTCTTGTTGATTTTTGTGGTCTTATTCTCCCTCTTTGCTAAAAAAGAAATCACTATTACTTCAGGTGCTTCTATTGAACCTAGCAAGATTCTGGCTAACATCCAATCAACCAGTAACAATGCCATTGTCACTAATAATTTGAAGGAAAATAAAGTTGTAAAAAAAGGGGATCTTTTAGTTCAGTATAAGTCTGATAGTGAAAATACTCAAAAAGAAACCTTCTCCTCTCAAGTAGAAAGCTTGAAGGAGCAAAAACGTCAGTTGGAGCTGCTGCAAGAAAGTCTGAAGACGGGGACTAGCCAGTTTTCAGGAGAGGATCGCTTCGGCTATGAGCAAGCATTTAATGATTACAAGAATCAAGCTGCGAGTATCCGTAGCAATACCGAACAGCAAAATTCGACCATTGCTTCTCAAAATTCAGCAGCTAGCAATTCACAAGCAGAGCTGGGGAATTTGATCAATGAAACAAATGCTAAATTAGCAGATTATCAGACTCTTAGAAATGCTATCCAAAATGGGACAAGTGTCCCTTCGACTAATGCTGGCTATAGCATCTATCAGGCTTATGAGACACAAGCGGCTGCAGATAGTCAAGGTCAGCTAAAGAGTCAGGTTCTTTCGCAAATTGATAGTCAAATTTCTCAGTTTGAATCAGCTCTTGCAGGTTATCGAGTGCAGTATGCGGGCTCTGGTGCTCAGCAGGCCTATTCTGGTAGCTTGGATAGCCAGCTTGAGTCTTTGAAAGCTCAGCAGTTGACTAAAGTTGGTCAAGAATTGACGGCCTTGAATCAAAAGATTTTAGAAGTTGAAAACAATCTCAAGGTGCAAGGTGGTATCACTCAAAAGGGCATGATCACAGCAACTGAAGATGGTATTCTCCACCTAAATCCTGAAACAGCAGGAGCGAATCTAGTTCCTGAAGGGAAGTTGCTCGCTCAGTTGTATCCTGTTTTGACCAAGGAAAAAAAGGTCGTTATCACAACCTATGTGACCTCAAAAGATGTTGCTAGTCTGAAAAAAGGTGAGACTTTGCGTTTCACTGCAATGGATGGAAATAATAAAGAATTTGTTCTCAAATCTAAAATTTCAAACATTGACAACAATGCGACGAAAACGGAAAAAGGCAACTTCTTCAAGGTGGAAGCTGAAATAAGCTTAACGGATGTCCAAGCCAAGAAGATACGTTACGGTATTGAAGGTCGTGCAGTAGTCATCACAGGAAGCAAAACCTACTTTGACTATTACTTGGATCAATTCTTGAGAAAGGACTAAAGGAAGAATAGTCGATAAGTTTTGATTGAAGTTTTTATCTCGCAAATATGAAAAAACCATGGTTGTGCCATGGTTTTTGTTGTTATGAGAAAGTTTTCTATTGCCAGATATCCTGTATTTGTGAAATTTGAGCTTGGGCTTGTTTTTCGAAAATCTTGTATTTATAAGTCAAGTCTTGAGCCATTTCCTTAATATTGTCTCGCTGTTCTTGGATAATGGCGAGATTGTGCTGGATGTTAGCTAAATTATCTTGAATTTTATCCAAGATATCGGATGTTTCGACGACTTCTTGGTTAATTGCCTTCCGATTTTTGACCAAATGGTAGCTGGACCAGGCTGCGCCTGTGAAAAGCATGAGATTTGAAAATTTCATAGTCCCTCCCTAGGCTTGAGCAATCTTTTCAGCCAATTGAGCCAAGGCTGGAAAATCTGGTTCGTGGGCTTCAAAGCTGATTTGTAGACCGTCTGTCTCTTCATAGCGAGGAGCTAGGTGGACATGGGTATGAAAGACGGTCTGACCGGCGATTTCTTCGTTATTGTTGATGATATTCATACCAGCTGCACCTGTGGCTTTCATCACCTTTCTAGCAATGCCAGGTACACGAGCGAAGAGCTGACTAGCACTGTCTGCATCCATTTCCAAAAGATTTCTGAAATGCTGCTTGGGAACGACCAAAGTATGGCCTGGAGTGACCTGGGAAATGTCTAGAAAGGCGACTACTTGGTCATCTTCATAAACTTTAGAAGACGGAATTTCCCCTGCGATAATTTTACAAAAAATACAATCAGCCATAAATGATACCTCTATTCGCTAGATTTTGTTATAATATAAGAACTATTATACCAGATTTGGAGAAAATATGTTAGAAATCAAAGAGCTTACGGGCGGTTATGTAAATATCCCGGTTTTAAAGGATGTCAGCTTTGAAGTGGGCAATGGCCAGTTGGTTGGTTTGATTGGTCTCAATGGTGCTGGTAAATCCACTACCATCAATGAAATTATCGGTTTATTGACACCTTACAAGGGAGAAATTCGGATTGATGGTTTGCAGCTGCGAGAAAACTCTAGTGCCTACCGTAAGAAGATTGGCTTTATCCCAGAGACGCCGAGTCTTTATGAAGAGCTAACCCTGCGCGAGCATATTGAAACGGTGGCCATGGCCTATGATATCGAGCAGGAAGTCGCTTTTGAGCGCGTGGAGCGCCTCTTAACTATCTTCCGACTCAAGGATAAGTTGGACTGGTTTCCAGTGCATTTCTCTAAGGGGATGAAGCAGAAAGTCATGATTATCTGTGCTTTCGTGGTGGATCCTAGTCTTTTTATCGTGGATGAGCCCTTTTTGGGACTGGATCCAGTAGCTATTGCAGATCTTATCCAGCTCTTGGATGAGGAAAAGAAAAAAGGTAAGTCCATCCTCATGAGTACCCACGTTCTGGATTCGGCTGAGAAGATGTGTGATAGCTTTGTGATTTTGCATAAAGGGCAGGTGCGTGCTAAGGGCAATCTAGCTGAGTTGCGAGGACAATTTCAGATGCCGGAAGCTAGTCTCAATGACATCTATCTTGCCTTGACGGAAGAGGCTGCGCTATGAAAGAAGTATTTGCTAAACGCAAGCAAGATTTCCGTCAGCGGTGTCTGAAGTATCTGCGCTATGTTCTCAATGATCACTTTGTTCTGTTCTTATTGATTTTTCTCGGATTTTTGGCGGTTCAGTACAATCAATTGCTGCGGAATTTTCCTAGTCAGTCTTGGCCGATCGTAGCCGGATTAGTCTTATTCTCTGTGCTCATTCTTCCTTTTGGGAATACCGCAACCTATCTGGAAAAGCCAGATATGCTCTTTTTGCTGGTGCAGGAGCAGGCGGTCATTGAGTTTGTCAAGGGACAAATCCAGCGTTCGTATATTCTCTTTGGTCTGCTGCAAACCTTGTTGCTGATCTTGTTAGCGCCGTTGTTTTTGGCCTTAGGTTTGCCAATCTGGGGCTTTGGGCTGTACTGCCTCCTTATGTTATTGCTAAAATGGCTAGTCTTTCAGTTCAAGGGGCGTCGCTTTTTCTTGTCTGACTGCCTTGATTGGCAATATGCAATCGCAGCTGAGGAAGGTCGTAAGCAGAAAGTTCTTCGTTTCTTTGCCCTCTTTACAAATGTAAAAGGCATTTCTAATAGTGTCAAAAGAAGAGCTTACTTGGACGGGGTGACGAGGTTTTTACCTAAGACCCATGCCAAGACTTGGCAAAATATGTTTCTGCGCTCCTATCTTCGCAATGGCGATTTATTCCCTCTGACCTTGCGTCTTCTACTTTTAGCCCTCTTAACGATTGTCTTTGTCAGCCAGTCTTGGATTGCTGCAGGTTTTGTCGTCCTTTTCAACTATCTTCTGCTTTTTCAGTTGCTGGCTTTGTATGAAGCCTTTGATTATCAGTATTTAACCCAGCTTTTCCCGCTGGATAGTAAGTCTAAAATCAAGGGAGTAAGACAGGTTATCACAGGGGTTGGACATAGTGTTTTGCTTTTTGAAACGCTAGTGGCAGTGCTCTTTTTTCAAGATAAGATGGCAGTGTTAGCAATGCTTGGAGCGACGATCTTTTTGTATCTAGTCTATTTGCCATATAAACTAAAAAGATTGGTTGACTAAAAGAATGAAAATTAGTAAAATAGTGAGGAAACTTTTTAAGGAGGGGAATCATGGTCTTGGTTGATAACGAGCTAGCCCTGACACCAATAGCTGGTAAGAGCGGAAAGGCCTATATGGGAACTTATCCAGACGGGGGGCGAGTTTTCGTCAAGATGAATACGACCCCGATTCTGGCAGGCTTAGCCAGAGAACAAATTGCTCCGCAACTTCTGTGGAGTCGACGCTTGCCAGACGGCAATGTCATGAGTGGGCAAGAATGGCTTTCAGGTGCCATTTTAACTCCTAATGATATGTCTAAAAAGCAAGTGATCAATATTTTAACGCGTTTGCATCGATCGAAGCCTCTGATGACTCAGTTAGCCAAATTGGGTTATATTTTAGAAACGCCAATCGATCTAATCAATAGCTGGCTCAATCAAGCGCCGGTCGTTTTGAGGAACAATCAGTATCTGCAGTCTATTATTCGGGATTTGCGGCAAACGGTACCTGCTTTTCGTGAGGACTATGCGACGATTGTCCATGGTGATGTACGGCATAGCAACTGGTTTCAGACGGATAGTGGCTTGATTTATTTGGTGGATTGGGATTCGGTTCGCTTGACGGACAGGATGTTGGATGTTGCTCATATATTGAGTCACTATATCCCAGATACCAATTGGCAGGAGTGGCTGACCTACTACGGTTATAAGTACAATGACAAGGTTATCAAAAAACTGTATTGGTTTGGTCAATACTCTTATCTGATGCAGATTGCTAAATATTACGAAAACAATGATTTAGAAAATGTGAACCGGGAGATTTACGCTCTACGCAACTTCCGTTCTAAGTATGGAAAGGTAAGATGAGAGTAAGAAATCGTAAGGGAGCAACAGAGTTATTAGAGGCTAACCCCCACTATGTGGTTCTAAATCCAGTTGATGCCAAGGGAAAGTGGCAAGAAATTTTTGGAAACGACCATCCGATCCATGTTGAAGTTGGAAGCGGTAAAGGGGCTTTCATTACAGGGATGGCTAAGGCTAATCCAAACATCAATTACATCGGGATTGACATTCAGAAGTCTGTCCTTAGTTACGCCTTGGACAAGGTTTTGGAAGCTGATGTACCCAATATTAAGTTGCTCTGGGTGGATGGTTCGGAATTGACCAACTATTTTGCAGATGGAGAAATTGACCGACTTTACCTGAATTTCTCTGATCCATGGCCTAAGAAACGGCATGAAAAACGTCGCTTGACCTATAAGTCTTTCTTGGATACCTTCAAGCAAATTTTGCCAGAAAAAGGTGAAATCCACTTCAAAACGGACAACCGTGGCTTGTTTGAGTACAGCCTGGTCAGCTTTTCGCAGTATGGCATGGTTCTCAAAGGTGTTTGGCTGGATCTTCATGCCAGCGACTTTGAAGGCAATGTCCTAACCGAATATGAGCAAAAATTCTCTAGCAAGGGTCAGGTTATTTACCGAGTCGAAGCAGAATTTCAATAAAAATAAAGAGAGTCCTAAATAGATTTTCTATCTCAATGTCGGGTTTTATGACCGATTTTTGTTGAATAGAGCCCTGTGGGGGCTCTTTTTTATTTTGTTTTGATCATCAAACTATAAAGATTATTTTTGTTGTTTTCATTCTCTTAAAACGGCGTCGCTAAAGCTTTTTGCTATCCCTATAATATGATATTACACTTTTGTTACAGAAAAAAATTAGATAGTAAAATCCTTGATATAATAGGAAAAAAGCGGTATAATTATTGGTATGGTTTAATGTCTAAACTTTGACATTAGAACCACCAATCATATGTTATAAAATACTTTGCTGCTCAGGCGTTAAGGTGTTGAGTAATAAGTGGTTGAACTATATTTTAAAAAGGAGAGATGTTCATGGATAAAAATGCGAGACGCAGATTAAACCGTGCGAGTGCTGAGAAACGACTTCGATACTCAGTCCGTAAGTTTAATGTGGGCGTGGCTTCTGTAGCAGTCGCAGCTTTCATGTTCTTTGGGGGGAATGTCGTTTCAGCCGATACGTTAGCTAAGACGGATTCTTCAAGCACCTCTACGGAGAAAACGACCTCTGTGCCAGATTCAGGAGAAGATTCGGGAGCGAATGATTCTGACTCCGAGTCGGCCATAGAAAAGAATTCTACCGTAGCAACTGTCGCTGAAAGCAACGCAGTTTCAAGTGTAGCATCTACAGCATCTTCTACCTCTGCTGAAGACCTATCAAGCAAAGTGGAAGAAAAAACTGTTAAATCAGAAGTTGCTTCAAAAAGTGAAGCAGCTTTAAAAGAAGCTACTTCACAAGTATCTAAAGCTTCAGTAGCGACTAGCCAATCAACTGCTGCAACTCAGTCTGAGGCTCGAGTTAGCCCAGCTACTTCAGCTACTGCAGAGTCAACTGCAGTTTCATCTGAAGCAGCTACAGAATCAGCTGCCGCTGTAGAACCTGCTAAGGTATCAGTTGAAAAGGCAGCTAGTCAAGCAGCTAGTTTGGCAACAGCTAGCCAAGCAACAAATGCAGTAGCCAAAAGTGAAGCTAATTCAACATTAGCAGCTGCTCAAAGCGAAGTAAATAAAGGTTACGCTGATTTCCGTAAATCAGGAGAAAGTGGCTTCCGTTCGTTTGACCCACAAACAGGAAAAACAACTGTAACGAAAGAAAACTTCCTTGACTACTTCAGATTGAATGGTTCAGCTACCTATAATTCATACGATGGTATCGTAACCCTTACTCCAGATGAAGAACACAAGACAGGTAACTTCAGTCTGAAGAGTAAGATCAATATGAACCAAAGCTTCAAGCTGACTGGTGGAGTTAACCTTGGTGATAAAACTCAAGATCGTTATGGTGCCGATGGTATCGGTTTTGCCTTCCATACAGGGAACACAACAGATCTAGGGGCAAATGGTGGTAACCTGGGTATCGGTGGTTTGCGTAACGCAACTGGTTTCAAACTGGATACTTTCTGGAACGTCTTCACACCACCAAGAGGGAATCGTTTTGATACTAGCAACACGGACTCTTTCCAATATGGTTGGGATAAAGACCCTCAACTGGGACAATTTGGTGCCTGGGTAAATACCACTCATAAAAAGGTTCGTGGTGGTGGTATCTTCACTGGTGGTGAATATGATCGTTGGTGGGCTGAGACAGATGCTAATAGTGCTCAACGTCTGGACTCAAGTGACCTAGATGGTCGTTTCCACAGATTTGCTATCCAGTATGATGGTGTAACCAAGGAATTAACTATCTCTTACGAAAGTAATCTTGGTATTAAGCAATGGAGGAAAACAGTTTCTACTCCAGAAGAGCTGATGTCCATGGTGGTTACGGCTACGACTGGTAACTACAAGAACTTGCAACAGTTCCAAATCAAACGTTTTGATTTCTATCAAAGTGCCTCTGTTGACGTACGTTATGAAGATGAGCAAGGTCGAGAAATCGCTGAAGGTTCAGTAACTTATCCAAAAGGTGCCTATAAAGGTAAGCCTTATACTACTGAACAAAAAACAATCCCAGGTTATGGCTTTGTTCGGATGAAGAATGGTAGTTTGCCACCTTCAGGAACTCTGGCTGACTGGGGTACCAACGGTACAGTAACCTACGTTTACCGTAAAGGTGCTACAGATGTTAAGACAGAGAAGAAGACTGTCACTCGTAATATTTATTATAAATACAAACCAGGTGTGACAGGACCAACACTTCCGCCAACTTACACTCAAACAGCTGAGTTCACTCGAACTGTGACAGGTGGTAGACCAGGTCCATGGAGCCCTTCATCTAAGAATTTTGCGCCTGTAGATTCTCTAAATGTACCAGGATATACACCAGATATAGCGACAGTTCCAGGACTTACAGTAAATCCAGGTTCTACTCCAAGTGATGTAACGGTTTACTACGACAAGAATGCTCCAAGAGTAACAACAGAAACAAAAGATGTTACTCGTACAATCGCTTACGAATATGAAGATGGTGTGACTTCAGGTCGTCCAGCACTTCCACGTGAAGTACAACAAAATGTACAATTTACTCGTCAAGTGTCAGAAGACCCAGCGACTGGTAGAAAGACATACGGCAATTGGACACCAACTCGTCAAACTGTACCTGCAGTTGATACACCAGCAATTAAAGGCTTTACACCGAATAAAACTCGTGTAAATTCAGCTTCTGTTTCACCAACAGATCCAAGCTGGCGTGAAATCGTTTCATACCGTAAGAATGATCCAAAAGTAACAACAGAAACAAAAGACGTTACTCGTACAATCGCTTACGAATATGAAGATGGTGTGACTAGAAATCGTCCAGCACTTCCGCAACCAGTTGAACAAACAGTTCAATTTACTCGTCAAGTATCAGAAGATCCAGTAACTGGTCAGAAAACATACGGTAATTGGACTCCAAATACTCGTACTGTAGATGCGGTTGACAGCCCAGAAGTGTCCGGATTCACACCAAATAAAGCACGTGTAAATTCAGCTACTGTTTCACCAAGAGACCCAAGCTGGCGTGAAATTGTAAGCTATTCAGCTGCAGATCAAAAGGGAAGCATCGTTTACCGTACAGATGGTAAAAATGGTGTTCCAGCTAAGACCCTTCACACAGACAACGTAACTGGTAAATCAGATACACCTGTAAACTATACAACAACTGCGAAAATTAACGAATTTAAACAGTTGGGTTATGATCTTGTTAGCGACGGCTTTACTAAAGCCGGCGGTCAAAGATTTGACAGTAATAACAATGTAGATCAAACATGGGAAGTTGTTCTTACTCCACGTATTGAGACAAAACAAGAAACGAAAGATGTTACTCGTAACGTTCGTTACCAATACAAGGATGGAGTAACCACAGGTCGTCCAGCACTTCCTCGCCCAGTTACTCAAACAACAACATTTACTCGCCCAGTTTCTGTGAACAAGGTGACAGGTGTTGAAACTCCTGGTCAATGGAACAAGCCAAGTGAAGAACTTCCAAAGGTTGATTCTCCAGCAGTTACTGGTTTCACTCCAGACAAACCAAGTGTTCCAGCTTCAACTGTTACTCCAACATCTCCTAACGAAGATGAAGTAGTAAGCTACAGCCAAGATGATCAACGTGGTATCATTGAGTATGTAACAGATGGACAAAACGGTGTTCCAGCGAAGACTCTTTATACTGACGGTGTTACAGGTAAATCAGGTGAAGATGTTGTTTATTCAACTGCTAACCGTATCACTCAACTTCAACAAGCAGGTTACAAACTTGTAAGTGATGGCTTCACTCAACCAAGTGGTCAGAAGTTCGATAACGATAAGACAAAAGACCAAGTATGGAAAGTTGTCGTTACTCCGGTTATTGAAACAAAACAAGAGAAGAAAGATGTTACTCGAACTATCCAATACCAATATGGTGACGGTGTAACAGCAGGACGCCCAGCGCTTCCTAAGACAGTTACTCAAACAACATCATTCACTCGTCCAGTTTCTGTTAACAAGGTAACAGGTGTGGAAACTCCTGGCGCTTGGGATAAACCAAATGCTAACCTTCCAGAAGTAAACACTCCTGCTATTACAGGCTATAGCCCAGATAAACCAAAAGTTCCAGGTGTAACTGTTGACCCTACTACTGGAGATTCAGTTGAAGTTGTCAACTACAACTTGGATGAACAACGTGGTTCTATCAAGTACGTAACAGATGGTAAGAATGGCGTTCCAGTTAAGACTCTTTATACAGATTCTGTTGCTGGTAAGTCAGGTGAACCAGTAGCTTACTCAACTGTAAATCGTATCACTCAACTTCAACAAGCAGGTTACAAGCTTGTGAGCGATGGCTTTACTCAACCAAATGGTCAGAAGTTCGATAACGATAAGACAAAAGACCAAACTTGGACAGTTGTTGTAACACCACGCTTGGATGACAATACGAATCCAGCTGATTTGAACAGCAAGGTTACACGTACCATCAAGTATCAATACGCAGATGGTCAAACAGCGGGTCGTCCAGCTCTGAAAGCTCCTGTCACTCAAGAAGCAACCTTCACACGTACTGGTAAAATAAATGCTGTAACTGGTGAAAAGACCTTCACAGCATGGACACCAGCTACGAAAGAATTGGCACAAGAAGCTACACCAGTCGTAACTGGATTCGTGGCAGATAAGGCCAATGTAGCAGCGAAGACAGTGAAAGCTGGCGATGCTAACAGCGAAGAAGTTGTACAATACAAGAAGCTCGGTTCATATGTACCAAATGTACCAGACGGACTTCCAAAAGTACCAAACCTTCCATATCCAAACGATCCAACAGATCCAACAAAACCAGGTACTGATCTTCCAGTGGTACCAAATGTACCAGGCACAACACCAGTCGGCCCAGATGGCACAACACCATTGACACCGAAAGATCCGAGCGATCCAAGCAAGGGTTACAACCCACCACCAATTCCAAGTGATCCAACTCAGGATACACCAATCAACTACGTTAAAGATGGTCAAAAAGCGATTATCACATTCGTAGACCAAGATGATAACAACAAGGAAGTTGGTAAGGTCGTTGAAAGCGGTAAGTCAGGTGAGCCAATCGGAACAACTAACTACGCAACTCGTCTGAAAGAATTGACAGACAAGGGTTACGAAGTTGTGAACGATGAGTTCAAGGGACCTAAGACCTTCGATAACGATGATAAGAAGGACCAACAATTTGTGGTTACTCTTCGTCATGGTAAAGAAGCAATCAAGGATCCAGCAGAACTCAACAAGAAGGTTACACGTACCATCAAGTATCAATACGCAGATGGTCAAACAGCGGGTCGTCCAGCTCTGAAAGCTCCAGTGACTCAAGAAGCAGCCTTCACACGTACAGGTGAACGTAACCGTGTAACTGGTAAGGAAACCTTCGGTGCATGGACACCAGCTACGAAAGAATTGGCACAAGAAGCTACACCAGTCGTAACTGGATTCGTGGCAGATAAGGCCAATGTAGCAGCGAAGACAGTCACTCCTGATGATAAGGATAGCGAAGAAACAGTTAAGTACAGCAAACTTGGTTCATACGTACCAAATGTACCAGACGGACTTCCAAAAGTACCAAACCTTCCATATCCAAACGATCCAACAGATCCAAGCAAACCAGGTACTGATCTTCCAGTGATTCCACATGTACCAGGAACTACACCAGTAGGCCCAGATGGCACAACACCATTGACACCGAAAGATCCGAGCGATCCAAGCAAGGGTTACAACCCACCACCAGTTCCAAGTGATCCAACGAAGGATACACCAATCAACTTCGTGAAGGATGGTCAAAAAGCAATTATCAGCTTCGTAGACCAAACTGACGGTAATAAGGAATTGACTAAGGTTGTCGAAAGCGGTAAGTCAGGTGAGCCAATCGGTACAACCAACTACGCAGCTCGTCTGAAAGAATTGACAGACAAGGGCTACGAAGTTGTAACGGATGAGTTCGCAGGACCTAAGACCTTCGATAATGACGATAAGAAGGATCAAACCTTCACCGTTACTCTTCGTCAAGGTACAGAGAAGATTACAGACCCAGCTAAGCTCAACAAGAAAGTATCACGTACCATCAAGTACGAATACGCAGATGGTCAAACAGCGGGTCGTCCAGCTCTGAAAGCTCCAGTGACTCAAGAAGCAGCCTTCACACGTACAGGTGAACGTAACCGTGTAACTGGTAAGGAAACCTTCGGTGCATGGACACCAGCTACGAAAGAATTGGCACAAGAAGCTACACCAGTCGTAACTGGATTCGTGGCAGATAAGGCCAATGTAGCAGCGAAGACAGTCACTCCTGATGATAAGGATAGCGAAGAAACAGTTAAGTACAGCAAACTTGGTTCATACGTACCAAATGTACCAGACGGACTTCCAAAAGTACCAAACCTTCCATATCCAAACGATCCAACAGATCCAAGCAAACCAGGTACTGATCTTCCAGTGATTCCACATGTACCAGGAACTACACCAGTAGGCCCAGATGGCACAACACCATTGACACCGAAAGATCCGAGCGATCCAAGCAAGGGTTACAACCCACCACCAGTTCCAAGTGATCCAACGAAGGATACACCAATCAACTTCGTGAAGGATGGTCAAAAAGCAATTATCAGCTTCGTAGACCAAACTGACGGTAATAAGGAATTGACTAAGGTTGTCGAAAGCGGTAAGTCAGGTGAGCCAATCGGTACAACCAACTACGCAGCTCGTCTGAAAGAATTGACAGACAAGGGCTACGAAGTTGTAACGGATGAGTTCGCAGGACCTAAGACCTTCGATAATGACGATAAGAAGGATCAAACCTTCACCGTTACTATNGATGGTCAAAAAGCAATTATCAGCTTCGTAGACCAAACTGACGGTAATAAGGAATTGACTAAGGTTGTCGAAAGCGGTAAGTCAGGTGAGCCAATCGGTACAACCAACTACGCAGCTCGTCTGAAAGAATTGACAGACAAGGGCTACGAAGTTGTAACGGATGAGTTCGCAGGACCTAAGACCTTCGATAATGACGATAAGAAGGATCAAACCTTCACCGTTACTATGCGTCAGGTTGTAGTACCATTCGATCCGAATAATCCGCCGAAACCAGATACTCCAATGGATCCTAAGAATCCAGATGGACCTAAGTGGACAGATGATAAGATCAAGTCAGCTCAACAAGAAGCTGTGAAAGAATTGAGCCGTACGATCAAGTATGTATACGAAGATGGTAAAGAAGCAGCACCAAGCTTCACAGACAGCGCTAAATTCACGCGTATTCTGAAGATCAACGTCGTAACGAAAGCGATCGTAGAAAAAGGCCCATGGACATCACAAGATGACGTGATCAAGGGACAAACTTCACCAGACATCAAGGGTTACGTAGCGGACAAACCAAGCGTAGCAGATGTGAAGGTTACAGCAGACTCAGCTAAACCAGCTGATGAAGTCGTAACTTACAAGAAGGCTGATCAAAAAGCAACCATCACCTTCGTAGACCAAGCTAAGAAAGAATTGGCTAAGATCTCAGAAGGCGGTAAGTCAGGCGAACCAATTAGCCGTGACCAATACCTTGCGAAGTTGAAAGAATTGACTAACCAAGGTTACAAGGTTGTGAACGATGAGTTCAAGGATCCACAAAACTTTGATGATGATGCAAGCAAGGACCAAAACTTCACTGTTCAATTGGAAGAAGGCGTAGTACCATTCGATCCGAATAATCCACCGAAACCAAACGATCCAATGGATCCAAGCAATCCGGATGGACCTAAGTGGACAGATGATAAGATCAAGTCAGCTCAACAAGAAGCTGTGAAAGAATTGAGCCGTACGATCAAGTATGTATACGAAGATGGTAAAGAAGCAGCACCAAGCTTCACAGACAGCGCTAAATTCACGCGTATTCTGAAGATCAACGTCGTAACGAAAGCGATCGTAGAAAAAGGCCCATGGACATCACAAGATGACGTGATCAAGGGACAAACTTCACCAGACATCAAGGGTTACGTAGCGGATAAAGCAAGCGTAGCAGATGTGAAGGTTACAGCAGACTCAGCGAAACCAACTGATGAAGTCGTAACTTACAAGAAGGTAGAAGTTCCACCTACACCGACACCAACTCCGGAACCAAAACCAACTCCTACTCCGGAGCCAAAACCAGAACCAAAACCAGAACCGAAACCTGTTCCACCAACTCCAGCTCCGGTACCAAATAAACAAGTACCGAACAAGCCAGTGGAACCGAAAGTTCCTGGAACTACTGCTCTGCCAAATACAGGTGAGAAATCATCTTCAGCAGCAGTACTTGGTTTAGGAATTGTTGCGACACTCGCAGGTGTCAGCTTGATTAAACCAAGATTGAAAGAAGAAGATTAATTCTTTCTAGCTTGGATAGTAATCACTGAAGAGTTGTGAACGATTAGTTAACAGCTCGCAAAAATCGATAACTTCGTAAAGAAGTTATCGATTTTTTATTTATTTGATTAGCAGACTTTGGTAGTAAGAAATGAGAGAAGATTCTAGTAAAATAGGAGATTTACTGGAGAATGATAGGGATATCACCTCAAAGTTATTGGTATTATTCATTTTACTATCGAGAGAATGTAATGACTGATCTCGGTATTTTAAAAGGTATAAGGAACTAGTACTCTAATTTTTTCTATATCTAGTTCGTACTTCAGCAGATAATTTTAGGGAATTGGGGACTTTCCTGTTTTTGTTGGATGATTTTTCGCCTTTCCTGTGTTATAATAAGGAAGATTAAAAATGTAGAATAGTTAAAGGAGAAATTCCAATGGGACGTAAGTGGGCCAATATTGTAGCTAAGAAAACAGCTAAAGACGGCGCAAACTCAAAAGTTTATGCTAAATTCGGTGTAGAGATCTATGTAGCAGCGAAAAAAGGTGAACCAGATCCTGAGTTGAACACAGCCCTTAAGTTCGTTATTGATCGCGCTAAGCAAGCGCAAGTGCCAAAGCATGTTATTGACAAGGCGATTGATAAGGCTAAGGGAAATACAGACGAGACCTTTACAGAAGGTCGTTATGAAGGCTTTGGGCCAAATGGCTCTATGTTAATCGTTGATACATTGACTTCGAATGTCAACCGAACTGCGGCCAATGTCCGTGCAGCCTTTGGGAAAAATGGCGGAAACATGGGAGCTAGTGGCTCTGTGTCTTATCTTTTTGATAATAAAGGCGTTATCGTTTTTGCTGGTGATGATGCAGATAGCATCTTTGAATTGCTTTTAGAAGCAGATGTAGATGTGGACGATGTAGAGGCTGAAGAAGGAAGTATCACTGTTTATACAGCGCCGACTGACCTACATAAAGCAATTGTAGCTTTGCGTGAATCTGGTATCCAAGAATTCCAAGTGACAGAGCTGGAAATGATTCCTCAGTCTGAAGTGGAATTAACAGGAGAAGATTTAGAAACCTTCGAAAAATTGTATAGCGTCCTTGAAGACGATGAAGATGTCCAAAAAATCTACACCAACGTAGATGGATTCTAATTGAATAACATAAAAATACAGTCTGATTTAGTATAAGCTGCGTTCTAAGGCAGTTTCTAAATCAGACTGTATTTATTTTTAGTTAGTTAAGTGAAATTTTTTTAGGAATTGTTCCTGTTCCTCTTTGATAGCTTCTGTGGGATTTTTCACAGCAAGAATCATCTCAATCATTTCAGGATTGGCCTCGCGTACTAGCTGACTGAGAGCCCAGATGGCCGTAGCGATATGGATAGGATTTTGCCCTTTATCGATAATTTCTAGTAGTTTGGGAATAGCAGAGCGGTCATTGGCATTGGCTAGAGCAATGATGGCATTGCGTTGCAAGATGTTTTTTCCCCGCCAGCTACCTGCTATATGGCCAAATTTTTCCTTAAATTGACCATTAGAAAGTTCCAAGAAAGGTAGGAGCTCTGGATGGGCCAGTTCGGGGTCGATCTCAGTTGCGAGTGGATTGTCTAAACCTTTATTATAGGGGCAGCAAATTTGGCAGATGTCGCAACCATAGATGACTGTCTTGATTTTTTTGCGAAATTCTAGACCCATGATACCCTTATCTTGGGTTTGAAAAGATAGGCAGCGCTTGGCGTTCATAGTCCCATCGCCAATGAGACAGGAGGTAGGACAGGCCGTCACGCAGCGATTGCAGTCTCCGCAGTCATAGTCGACAGGCTGGTCAGGTTCGATGTCCAGATTGGTAATGAGCTCACCCAAAAACATGTAGGAACCAAATTCCTTGGAGATAACCAAGCCGTTCTTTCCGATAAAGCCTATTCCTGCTCGCCGGGCTACAGCGGTGTCGACCAAGGCTCCTGTATCTACCATGCCTTTATATTCAAAGTCGGCAGTTAACTCCTCAATTCCCTTTGCAAGCCGATCTAGCTTGTCCTGTAGGACATAGTGGTAATCCAGTCCCCAGCTGTTGGGAGTGAACTTTCCTCGTTTGTAGGCTGTTTTTTGTGGCTGTTGTTTGAGCTTGTGGGGATAGGCGACTGCGATAGAGATGATGGTCTTAGCTGAGGCCAAACTCAGCTTGGGCTTAATTCGCTCCTCGATGTTTTTATGTTCAAATCCTGAATTTCGACCTTCTTCTACAGCCAAGCGCAGCGACTTTTCCAGATAGTCAAAGTCATCCGCTGTCGTAAAACCAATTTTAGAAATGCCAATTTCTTTTGATAATTTGATAATTTCTTCTTTGATATTCATTGCTATTATTATATCGAAATTATGAGAATTATGCGAGAAACTACTTCGTGAAAATCATGATTATTTAGCAAATTTGAGTGCAAGAAGAGTTAGGCAGATAAGCGTGTAAATAGAGAAACGACAGCCTTTTAAGCCAATTGCTAAATGGATTATTTCTTGAAAGATAAGGGGAAACATGCTATAATGAGAGGAAACATTTATAAACAGAACATAGCGAGTAAGGAATAAAATGGCTAATATTTTAAAAAAAATCATCGAAAATGATAAAGGTGAAATAAGAAAATTAGAAAAGATGGCGGACAAGGTCATGTCCTATGAAGACGAAATGGCAGCCTTGACCGATGAAGAATTGCAAGCAAAAACGGTTGAATTTAAGGAACGTTATGCTAATGGTGAAACTTTGGATCAACTTTTGTTTGAAGCATTTGCAGTTGTCCGCGAAGGAGCTAAGCGTGTCTTAGGTCTTTTCCCATATAAGGTTCAGATTATGGGGGGGATTGTCCTTCACCATGGTGATGTGCCAGAAATGCGTACGGGGGAAGGAAAAACCCTAACAGCGACTATGCCTGTTTACCTGAATGCTTTATCTGGCCAAGGAGTTCACGTTGTTACAGTCAATGAATACTTGTCTGAGCGTGATGCGACTGAAATGGGTGAACTTTATTCTTGGTTGGGACTTTCTGTTGGTATCAACCTAGCATCTAAGTCACCAATGGAAAAAAGAGAAGCTTATGCTTGTGATATCACCTACTCAACCAACTCTGAAATTGGTTTTGACTACCTGCGCGATAACATGGTGGTTCGGGCTGAAAATATGGTACAGCGTCCGCTTAACTATGCCTTGGTTGATGAGGTGGATTCTATCTTGATTGACGAAGCGCGTACGCCATTGATCGTGTCAGGACCGACAGCTTCTGATACGAATCAGCTTTATTACAGAGCGGATAGCTTTGTGAAAACACTTCAAAAAGATGACTATATCATTGATATCCCATCTAAGACGATTGGTTTGTCAGATTCTGGTATTGACAAGGCTGAAAGTTACTTTAACTTAGAAAATCTATACGACCTTGAGAATGTTGCTTTGACTCACTTTATCGACAATGCCTTACGTGCTAACTATATCATGACCTTAGATGTGGATTATGTCGTGAGTGAAAAGCAGGAAATCCTCATCGTTGACCAATTTACTGGACGTACAATGGAAGGTCGTCGTTTCTCTGATGGACTCCACCAAGCGATTGAAGCCAAAGAAGCTGTGCCTATTCAAGAAGAATCAAAAACATCTGCTTCGATTACTTACCAGAACCTTTTCCGTATGTATAAAAAACTATCAGGGATGACAGGGACTGGTAAAACAGAAGAAGAAGAATTCCGCGAAATTTATAATATCCGTGTAATTCCAATTCCAACTAACCGTCCGGTTCAACGTATTGACCATCCAGATTTGCTGTATCCTAGCTTGGAAGCGAAGTTTAAAGCAGTCGTGGAAGACGTCAAGGAACGCTACAAAACAGGTCAACCTGTCTTGGTCGGTACAGTATCGGTTGACACGAGTGACTATCTTTCCCAAAAATTAGTGGCTGCAGGAATTCCTCATGAAGTTTTGAATGCTAAAAACCACTATAAAGAAGCACAGATTATCATGAATGCTGGTCAACGTGGTGCTATTACCATCGCGACCAACATGGCTGGACGTGGTACCGATATCAAGCTAGGTGAAGGTGTCCGTGAATTGGGTGGACTTTGTGTTATTGGTACAGAGCGCCATGAAAGCCGCCGGATTGATAACCAACTTCGTGGACGTTCAGGTCGTCAAGGGGATCCAGGTGAATCACAATTCTACCTATCTCTCGAAGACGATTTGATGAAACGCTTTGGTTCTGAGCGTATTAAGGCCTTGCTAGACCGGATGAATCTGAGCGAAGAAGAGTCTGTCATCAAGTCTCGGATGCTAACGCGTCAGGTGGAAGCAGCCCAAAAACGGGTTGAAGGAAATAACTACGATACTCGGAAGCAAGTCCTCCAATATGACGATGTCATGCGCGAACAACGTGAAATTATCTATTCTCAACGCTATGATGTCATCACAGCAGACCGTGATTTGGCTCCAGAAATTCATGCTATGATCCGTCGGACGATTAATCGGATTGTAGATGGAAGCAGTCATTCAGATCATGATGAAAAGATAGAAGCGATTCTGAATTTTGCTAAATATAATCTTGTAGCAGAGGATTCTATCTCAGCTGATGATTTAGAAGGTAAATCAAATCAAGAGATCAAAGATTACTTGATGGAGCGAGCTTCTGAAGTTTATGCCAATCAGGTTTCTAAACTTCGTGATGAAGAAGCAGTTCAAGAGTTCCAAAAAGTGCTGATTCTACGAGTTGTAGATAATAAATGGACAGATCATATCGACGCCTTGGATCAATTGCGTCAGGCTGTGGGGCTTCGCGGATATGCTCAGAACAACCCAGTTGTTGAATATCAGGCAGAAGGTTTCCGGATGTTTAATGATATGATCGGCTCTATCGAGTTTGATGTGACTCGTCTCATGATGAAAGCACAGATCCATGAGCAAGAACGTCCACGTACAGAGCACAGTATCAGCACGACAGCTACTCGAAACATTGCTGCCCAAAACCCAAATCTTCCAAAAGATGTTGATTTATCCTCTGTAAAAAGAAATGATTTATGTCCATGTGGTTCAGGTAAGAAATTTAAAAACTGTCATGGTCGCAAGAAGTAGTTTATAAGGAGAGAAGATGACCTTTAAAGCAACTAGTCAACCAATCAATGTAGCAGAAGTGCGTCAGCTTGCTAAGTTAGAAGGTTCTATTTTGGCTCGTAAGCAAGAACGAGATCGCCAACTAGAAGCTATTATCTGCGGTGAGGATGATCGCATCCTTTTGGTTATCGGTCCTTGCTCCTCAGACAATGAAGAAGCTGTCTTGGAATACGCTAAGCGTTTGGCAGCTCTTCAGGAAGAAGTCAAAGATCGGATCTTTATGGTCATGCGGGTTTATACAGCCAAGCCACGGACCAATGGTGATGGCTACAAGGGCTTGATTCACCAGCCTAATGCGACATCGGCACCTAGCCTAATCAACGGTATTAAGGCGGTTCGCAATCTGCATTACCGCGTGATTTCAGAAACTGGAATGACGACGGCTGACGAGATGCTTTATCCAGAAAATCTTCCCCTAGTAGATGATTTGATTTCCTATATGGCGATCGGTGCTCGTTCTGTTGAGGATCAGCAGCACCGCTTTGTGGCCAGTGGAGCGGATTTCCCAACTGGCCTGAAAAATCCAACATCTGGCAATCTAAATGTCATGTTTAATGGCATTTATGCGGCTCAGAACAAGCAGAGCTTCCTCTTTGCAAATCGAGAAGTAGAGACGAGCGGAAATCCTTTGGCCCATGCGATTCTGCGCGGTGTCATCAATGAATATGGGAAGAATATTCCGAACTACTATTATGATAATCTGCTGGACACAATCGCCCAGTATGAAGCAATGGGATTAGAAAATCCATTTATCATCATCGATACCAACCATGACAACTCTGGCAAGCAGTATTTGGAGCAAGTCCGTATTGTCCGTCAGACTTTGATCAACCGCGACTGGAATAATAAAATCAAGAAGGTTGTTCGTGGCTTTATGATTGAATCTTACTTGGAAGATGGCCGACAAAATGAACCAGAAGTCTTTGGCAAATCTATCACAGATCCATGCCTAGGCTGGGATAAGACAGTCGAACTCGTCCATGAGATATACGACACACTAGGTAAATAATATGGCATTTATAGAAAAAGGTCAGGAAATTGACATCGAGCAGATCAAGTCTGCAACGATTTTGTCAGACCAAGCTCTGAAAAAGAAACATCAGCGTGATCAGGAATTAGCCGCCATCATCAAGGGAGAAGATCAACGTTTGCTCTTGGTTATCGGACCCTGCTCATCTGACAATGAAGAGGCGGTATTGGAGTACGCTCGCCGGTTGGCCGACCTCCAGCAGAAAGTAGCGGATAAGATTTTTATCGTCATGAGGGTCTATACTGCCAAGCCTCGGACCAATGGGGACGGCTATAAGGGGCTCGTTCACCAGCCAGATACTTCAAAAAGTCCAAGCTTGATCAATGGGTTAAAGGCAGTGCGCCAGCTTCATTACCGAGTCATTACTGAGACAGGCTTGACTACTGCTGATGAAATGCTCTATCCTTCCAATCTAGTGCTGGTAGATGATTTGGTTAGTTATCATGCCGTAGGTGCTCGATCGGTTGAAGACCAAGAACACCGCTTTGTAGCGTCTGGCATTGACGCTCCGGTTGGTATGAAAAATCCAACATCTGGCAATCTTGGGGTCATGTTTAATGCCGTCTATGCTGCTCAAAATAAGCAAATCTTCCTTTATCATGGTCAGGAAGTAGAAACGTTAGGAAATCCTCTTGCGCATGTGATTTTGCGTGGTGCGTTAGATGAGTACGGTAAGAACAAGCCTAACTTCTATTACGAAAATCTTCTGGATGTGATTAAACGCTATGAAGAAATGAAACTAACCAATCCTTTTATCCTGATTGATACCAACCATGATAATTCTGGAAAGCAGTATTTGGAGCAGATCCGGATTATCCGTCAGACTCTGATCAACTGTGCTTGGAATGAGCAAATCAAGAAGGCTGTGCGTGGATTCATGATTGAGTCCTATTTGGAGGATGGCCGCCAGAATGAGCCAGAAGTCTTTGGTAAGTCTATTACCGATCCTTGCTTGGGCTGGGATAAGACAGAAGAGCTCATTCAGGAAATCTATGATACCTTAGAAAAAGAAGCTTAAAAGAAAGGATTAGGAGGCTTTGGTAGAAGTCTGCTAATGAATATAGGCAAGCTCATACTCTACGAAATCTAATTTTGATGATGTTAAACCTCTTTGATGCATTTCAGTGTCATTTTCATCGGTTTGCCTTGTCGAAATTAGATTTTCTTTCAATCTCCTTGGGAGAAGAGCCTTGTCTTGTATTCTTAATAGAAGTATGATAAGAGGACATGGAATAGATATAGAAGAGATTTCTAGCATTGGTCGGGCCTATGAGAAGAATGAGCGCTTTGCTGAGAAAATCTTGACAGCTCAGGAGTTGGCTCGGTTTGGCTCCTTAAAGGGAAAGCGCAAGCTGGAATATTTGGCGGGTCGCTGGTCAGCTAAAGAAGCCTTTGCCAAGGCTTGGGGGACCGGTATTGGCCCTGTGACTTTTCAAGATTTGGAAATTTTAAATGATGATAAGGGGGCACCTTATTTTAGTAAGTCTCCCTTTGCTGGTTCGGTATGGCTATCAATCAGTCATGCCGGAAATCTAGTAACCGCCAGTGTGATTTTGGAGGAAGACAATGAAAGCTAGTCTACATAGACCCACTAAAGCAGTCATAGACCTGTCTGCTATTGCATTTAATATTGAGCAAATTGCGGCTCATATTCCCCAGTCGGTCCAGAAGTGGGCAGTAGTCAAGGCCAATGCTTATGGACATGGTGCGGTTCCTGTCTCTCAGTACGTCCAGCCCCTTGTAGATGGTTTTTGTGTGTCTAATATTGACGAAGCCCTCGAACTACGAGAAGCTGGCATTGCTAAATCCATTCTTATTTTGGGTGTTTCCTCACTAGAGGCTGTGTCTTTAGCGATCCAGCAGCAGATTACTTTGACAGTGGCCAGCCTAGCTTGGTTGGAGGAACTCTTGAGCCAGCAAGCTAATCTGACGGGCTTGACTGTTCATATCAAGATTGATTCAGGCATGGGACGTATTGGCTTCCGTGATAGTCAAGAAGCCCAGCAGGCAATTAGTCGCCTGCAAGCAGCAGGTGCTGTGGTAGAAGGAATTTTCACTCATTTTGCAACTGCAGATGAATTAGATACAAGTCATTTTGTAGCCCAATTAAGTCGATTTAAAGAGGTCTTGAGTGAGTTAGCTTTCTTGCCGCCAGTTGTGCATGCTAGTAACTCTGCAACAACTCTTTGGCATAGTGAAACGATTATGAATGCTGTTCGGCTGGGCGATATTATTTATGGGTTGAATCCTAGCGGACGAGTGCTGGACTTGCCATATGCGGTTAAACCAGCTTTGAGTTTAGAATCTGCCTTGGTTCATATCAAAGAAATTCAAGCGGGAGTCCATGTTGGCTATGGGGCAACCTATACCAGTGATAGCCAGCAAATCATTGGAACCATTCCTTTGGGTTACGCTGATGGCTGGACCCGGGATATGCAGGGCTTTGATGTCTTGATCGATGGTCAGCGCTGTCCAATTGTCGGTCGTGTTTCCATGGATCAGATCACGGTGCGTCTGCCTCGAGTCTATCCTTTGGGAACGAAGGTGGTCTTGATTGGCCAGAGCGGCGCCGAGCTTATCACAGCAACGGATGTGGCAGACAAACGTGGTACGATCAATTATGAAGTGGTCTGCTTAATCAGCGATAGGGTACCGAGAGAGTATAAAAAGTAAAAGACAATCAAGAAGAAGGAAAGGAGACAGGATGAATCTGCACCAGGCTTTGACGGCTCTGCCAGGAGTGGGGCCAAAATCGGCTGAAAAATTTAAAAAACTAGGCCTTGAGAGCCTGCAGGATCTCCTGCTCTATTTTCCTTTTCGCTATGAAGATTTTAAGAGTAAGAATGTCCTTGATTTAGAAGATGGAGAAAAGGCGGTCATTTCGGGGATCGTCGCGACTCCAGCTAATGTTCAGTATTATGGCTACAAGCGCAATCGCCTGCGTTTCACAATCAAGCAGGGAGAAGTCGCGATTGCAGTCAATTTTTTCAATCAGCCTTATCTGGCAGATAAGATTGAGCTGGGAGCAACGGTGGCTATTTTTGGTAAATGGGATAAAGCCAAGGCTAGTCTGACGGGGATGAAGGTGTTAGCTCAGGTCGAAGACGACTTGCAGCCTGTTTATCGAGTTGCCCAAGGGATCAGTCAGGCCAGTCTAGTTAAACTGATTAAGGCGGCCTTTGACCAAGGTCTAGATCAGTTATTGGAGGAAAATCTCCCTACTATCCTTCTGGAACGCTACCAGCTTTTGGGGCGCACTCAAGCTGTGCGTGCCATGCACTTTCCTAGGGACTTAGCGGAATACAAGCAGGCTGTGCGTCGAGTCAAGTTTGAAGAACTTTTTTATTTCCAGATGCAACTGCAGGTTCTGAAGCATGAGACCAAGGATGTCAGCCAGGGACTGGCTATTCCTTGGCAGGAAAAAATGCTGGCTCAAAAGAAGGCTGAGCTGCCTTTTGCCCTGACGGAAGCTCAGGAGCGGAGTCTGGAAGAAATTCTTAGTGATTTGCAATCGCCTGGCCACATGAACCGCCTCCTGCAGGGAGATGTTGGTAGTGGTAAGACCGTTGTGGCTGGTTTGGCCATGTATGCCGCCTATACGGCAGGTTACCAGTCGGCTTTGATGGTTCCGACAGAAATCTTGGCTGAGCAGCATCTGGACAGCCTGGCTCAGCTCTTTCCTGAGCTGAATTTGGCCCTCCTGACTGGTGGCATGAAAGCCGCTGAACGCAGAGAGACTTTAGCTGCCATAGAGTCGGGGCAAGTAGATATGGTGGTCGGCACTCATGCCTTGATTCAGGAAGGGGTAGTTTATCATCGACTTGGCTTAGTCATCATTGATGAGCAGCATCGTTTTGGGGTGGACCAGCGTCGGATTTTGCGGGAAAAGGGAAATAATCCAGACGTTCTCATGATGACAGCCACGCCGATTCCTCGAACTTTGGCTATTACCGCTTTTGGCGATATGGACGTCTCCATCATTGACCAGATGCCGGCTGGCCGCAAGCCCATCATTACTCGCTGGGTCAAGCACGAGCAATTAGAAGTGGTTTTGGACTGGATGAAAAAAGAGCTGGCCAAGGGCGCCCAAGTCTACTTTATTTCTCCCTTGATTGAGGAATCGGAGGCTTTGGATTTAAAAAATGCGATTGCTCTAGAGGAAGAACTTAAGGCCTACTTTGCCAATCAGGCTCAGGTGGCTCTCCTTCACGGTCGTATGAAAAATGACGAAAAAGAAGCCATTATGCAGGATTTCAAGGATGGGAAAACGGATATTCTAGTGTCAACTACAGTTATTGAAGTCGGCGTCAATGTTCCGAATGCGACCATCATGGTTATCATGGATGCTGATCGCTTCGGACTCAGCCAGCTTCATCAGCTGCGGGGCCGAGTTGGTCGGGGAAATAAGCAATCGTATGCCGTTCTAGTTGCCAATCCCAAGACAGAGTCTGGCAAGAAACGGATGAAAATCATGACCGAGACAACAGATGGCTTCGTTCTGGCTGAGGAAGACCTCAAGATGCGTGGCTCTGGTGAAATTTTCGGTACCCGTCAGTCTGGTATTCCAGAGTTTCAGGTGGCGGACATCGTGGAGGATTATCCCATTCTGGAAGAAGCGCGCAAGGTAGCCAGTCAAATAGTCGCCAATCCTAGCTGGCGGCAGGATGCCAACTGGCACCTAGTATCCCTGCATCTAGAAAAACGCGATTATCTGGACTAGCTAGATAAAGTTTGGATTTATTTGTTTAAGCTTTCTGCAAGAAAATTCTAAGCCTTCCTTAAGCTTTGAGGTCTATAATAAAAGTATCAAAAGAAACGAGGTGGCAAAAATGAAAGTAGCAGTTAAAGTAACCTATAAAAAAGAATTCAAACAGATGCGCCGCGTGAACAAGACTTATGGAATCTAATAATTCCAAGTGAAAGATAAAAGAAGATACCTCCGGAAGAAATTCTGGAGGTATTTTGCTATTGAATCAAGGCTTTCTTGCAATTTATGTTATAATATAGAATAACTATGATAAAAGGAGCTCAATTATGTTTCCAGATGACAGTTTGACTTTACATACAGACTTATACCAAATCAATATGATGCAGGTTTATTTCAACGAAGGTATCCATAATAAGCGTGCTGTTTTTGAAGTCTATTTTCGCAAGAATCCTTTTAATAATGGCTATGCCGTTTTTGCGGGCTTAGAGAGGATTGTGGCTTATCTGAATGATTTGACATTCAGTCAGACGGATTTGGACTATTTAGCGTCTTTGGGCTATAATGGAGCTTTCTTAGAGTATTTACGCGATTTCAAGATGCAGCTGACCGTGCGTTCAGCTAAAGAAGGAGATTTGGTTTTTGCCAATGAGCCGATTGTTCAGGTCGAAGGACCGCTGGCTCAATGTCAGTTGGTGGAAACAGCGATTTTAAATATCGTGAATTTCCAAACCTTGATTGCGACCAAGGCAGCTCGCATCCGCTCTGTGATCGAAGATGAGCCGTTGATGGAGTTTGGTACCCGTCGTGCTCAGGAAATGGATGCGGCGATTTGGGGTACGCGGGCGGCCGTTATCGGTGGAGCCAATGGCACCAGCAATGTTCGAGCAGGTAAGCTCTTTGATATTCCCGTTCTGGGGACGCATGCCCATGCACTTGTGCAGGTTTATGGCAATGATTACGAGGCTTTCAAGGCTTATGCAAGTACTCATCGGGACTGTGTGTTCTTGGTAGACACCTACGATACGCTTCGGATCGGGGTTCCTACGGCCATTCGTGTAGCGCGTGAATTTGGGGATAAAATCAATTTCTTAGGTGTGCGGATCGATTCTGGAGACTTGGCCTATATTTCTAAAAAAGTTCGCCAGCAGTTAGATGAAGCGGGCTTCCCAGATGCTAAAATTTACGCTTCCAATGATTTGGATGAAAATACCATCCTCAACTTAAAAATGCAAAAGGCCAAGATTGATGTCTGGGGCGTGGGAACTAAGCTCATTACTGCCTACGATCAGCCAGCTCTGGGTGCTGTTTACAAAATTGTAGCGATTGAAGATGAGAATGGACACTTACGCAACACCATCAAGCTCTCCAACAATGCTGAAAAGGTTTCGACTCCGGGCAAGAAGCAGGTTTGGCGGATTACCAGCCGTGAAAAAGGCAAGTCCGAGGGCGATTACATCACTTATGATGGTGTGGATGTCAATCATCAGGAAGAGCTCGAAATGTTCCATCCGACTTATACTTATATCAATAAAACAGTCAAGAATTTTGATGCGGTGCCGCTCTTGGTGGATATTTATAAAGAAGGTCAGCTCGCTTACGATTTGCCGAGTCTGTCTGAGATTCAGGACTATGCCCGCCAAGAATTTGACAAACTCTGGGACGAATACAAGCGGGTCCTCAATCCACAAGATTATCCGGTCGATTTGGCGCGTGATATTTGGCAGGACAAGATGGACTTGATTGACCAGATGCGCAAGAAAGCCTACCAGACAGGAGCAGAAAAATGAGCCTACAAGAAGAAATCATCCGCCAACTAGGCGTCAAACCAGTCATTGATCCAGAGGAAGAAATCCGCAAATCGGTGGACTTTCTCAAGGCCTATCTGAGAAAGCACCCTTTTTTGAAAAGTTATGTTTTGGGCATTTCTGGTGGTCAGGACTCAACCTTGGCTGGCCGCTTAGCTCAGCTGGCTGTAGAGGAAATGCGGGCCGAGACTGGGGATGATAGCTACCGCTTTATCGCTGTCCGCCTGCCTTACGGTGTTCAGGCAGATGAAGACGATGCCCAAAAAGCTTTGGCTTTCATCCAGCCTGATGTCAGTCTGACAGTCAATATCAAAGAATCCGCTGATGCCATGACAAAGGCTGTAGAAGCAACGGGTGCCAAAGTCTCTGATTTTAACAAGGGCAATATCAAGGCCCGCAGTCGTATGATTGCCCAGTATGCTTTGGCTGGTTCATACAGTGGGGCTGTCATTGGGACCGACCATGCTGCAGAAAATGTCACGGCCTTTTTCACCAAGTTTGGGGATGGCGGAGCGGATATTTTACCACTTTACCGTCTCAATAAACGTCAAGGTAAGCAACTTTTGGCTGCCTTAGGAGCGGATCCGGCCCTCTATGAAAAGGTGCCGACGGCTGATTTGGAAGAGGAAAAACCGGGGATTGCCGATGAAGTAGCTTTAGGCGTGACCTATAATGAAATTGACGACTATCTCGAAGGGAAGTCCGTTTCAGCCCAAGCACAAGAAACGATCGAGTCTTGGTGGCACAAAGGTCAGCACAAACGCCATTTGCCGATTACGATTTTTGATGAATTTTGGAAGTGAGAATCTCGATCGAAACTTTTTAGTCTGAGTCAAGAAACGAGAAAGCAATGAAAAAGTTAGGCTTGCCTAACTTTTTTACTTGCGCTCTTTTTTTAAAGTTCTATAATAGATGTATAATGACAAGGAGGATTCTATGAATTCATTAAAACAAGATTTTACAGATAAGTTGTACGCTGCTTATGAGGCTAACCCCAAGTATGCAGCGATGGAAAATGCTATTAGCCACAATGGGCTCTTGACTTCTTTAGAAAAACGGACTGCTGCTGTAGAAAATGCACCTGTTTTCTCACTGGATCTCACCAAAGACAAGGTCAGTGACCAAAAAGCATCTGGCCGCTGCTGGATGTTTGCGGCTCTCAATACTTTCCGCCACAAGATGATTGCAGGTTTCCAATTGGAGGATTTTGAGCTATCTCAGGCTCATACCTTCTTTTGGGATAAGTATGAAAAGTCCAACTGGTTCTTGGAGCAGGTTTTGGCAACGTCTGACCAAGAATTGACTAGTCGCAAGGTCAAGTTTCTCCTAGATACGCCTCAGCAGGATGGCGGTCAGTGGGATATGGTCGTGGCACTTTTTGAGAAATACGGCGTCGTGCCTAAGTCAGTCTATCCAGAGTCAATTTCTTCCAGCAATAGCCGTGAGCTCAATCAAATTCTCAATAAACTGTTGCGTCAGGATGCGCAAATCTTGCGTGAATTGGCCCTGAATGGTGCAGATGAGGCTACGCTACAAGCTAAGAAAGAAGCTTTGCTGCAGGAAATTTTCAACTTTTTAGCGATGTCGTTGGGCTTACCGCCTCGGAAATTTGACTTTGCATATCGAGACAAGGACGGTAATTACCATAGGGAAGCTGATTTGACTCCGCGGGCCTTTTACCAAAAATATGTTGACCTCAAGCTGGATGACTATGTGTCGATTATCAATGCGCCAACGGCCGATAAACCTTATGGCAAGTCATACACAGTCGAGATGTTGGGCAATGTAGTCGGCAGTAAGCCTGTTCGCTATTTGAATGTAGAAATGAAACGTCTCAAGGAATTGGCAATCGCTCAGATGCAGGCTGGTGAGACCGTTTGGTTTGGCTCTGATGTGGGTCAGTCCAGCAATCGCAAGGCTGGTATCATGGAAGCAGGTATGCATGATTTAACCTCTAGTATGGATATCCAGTTGACTCAAGATAAAGCAGGTCGTCTTGATTACAGCGAAAGCCTCATGACTCATGCCATGGTACTGGCTGGAGTAGACTTGGATGAAAAGGGTCAAGCTAAAAAATGGAAGGTAGAAAATTCTTGGGGTGAAAAGGTTGGAGATAAGGGCTACTTTGTCGCCAGCGACGCTTGGATGGATGAGTACACTTACCAAATCGTAGTCAGAAAAGAATTCTTGACTCCAGAAGAGTTGGCAGCCTACAATGCAGAGCCAATTGTCCTAGCACCGTGGGATCCAATGGGAGCTCTTGCTAATGGCGAAATGATTTGATAGGATGAGCAATTGCAGAAAGCTATTGATTTATTTAAACATAAAAAAGCTTGGATTTCTAAAATCCAAGCTTTTTTAGTTTAACGATGTTCAGCTCCTTGGTTAGAACTAGTTGAGCTGCTGGTTGTTCCAGAACTTGTTGAACTTGTTTGGGAACTAGAGTTGGTACTACTATGTTCTTCGCTAGATTCACTCGTACTTTGACTTGAAGACTCTGAGCTTGACTCAGAAGTGGAGCTTGAAGATGATTGGCTATAAGCGCGGCTGTAAGTTGAAGTACCATTGAGATAGAGATAGGATCCGCTACGGAAAAGTCCGCTTGGTGGTGTCCAGTCTTCATTGCTATAACCTGTCAGATAGAGCATCATAGAGCGGTAAACATCGGTTGCCACCTTAACTCCATCGTCTAAAACAGGAGTGAGGCGATTTGAGTAACCGGTCCAAACAGCCATAGAGTATTGTGGAGTGTAGCCAACGAACAGCTCGTCTGGTGTCACAATGCTAGAACTGTAATAAGGTTTTGTCAACTTCTCTAGCTCATCATCTGCATAGTTGGAAGTACCAGTTTTACCTGCTTGATAGACTCCTGGAATTGCAGCATTAGTACCAGTTCCAGACTGAAGAACGGTCTTCATCATGTCGGTCATCATGTAGGCTGTCGTCTCTTTCATAGCTTTTGAACCGCCATTTGAAAAGACTTTTTCTGTACCGTCGCTAAAGACAACTCGGTTTACATATTGTGGTTTGTAATATGTACCGCCATTAGCAAAGGCAGCGTAGGCAGCAGCCATTTTTTCGCTACTTGCTCCGTATTGGTTACCAGATTCGCTTGTATTACTTGAAATCGCATTAGAATAATGCATTTCAGGATAATTAATGCCAAGGCCATTGAGGAATTTCAATGAATTATCTAATCCGACTGCTTCCAGCGATTTGACGGCTGGTACGTTACGGGATTCTTGGATAGCGTATTGGATAGTAATCCAGCCATAATAGCGTTTATCCCAGTTATAGACAGGAGTAGAGGTTCCAGGGAAATAGTAAGGAGCATCTTGGATTGAGGCAGCGGTGGAAGTGAAAACATTGTATTCCAAGGCTGGGGCATAATCAGTGATTGGTTTCATGGTAGAACCCCAGTCGCGATTCGTTTCGACTGCTTGGTTGGTACCAAAAGAAACGTTGGAAGACTGATGGCGAGCACCCAGTTGGGCAATGACTTTCCCGTTGGTAACATCCATAACGGTTGATGCCACTTGCAGTTCATCATCTGGATAAGCAACATATTCTTCCGTGTTGTAAATATCCCACAATTTTTTCTGTGCTTCGGTATTAACGTTGGTATAAACTTCCATACCAGTCGTAAGGACATTGTAGCCAGTTTCTTCTTCGACTTGCTCAATAACTTCTTTCAAGTAGTTATCCATATAGGCAGGATAGCTAGCTGAATTTTTCAAGCTCTGTAAGCCGTCGGTCACTGGTGTATTGATAGCTTGTTCGTATTGTTCTGGTGAGATGTACTTGAGTTCATACATTTCAGATAATACGAGATTACGACGCTGAGTGGCAGCTTCTGGATTTGTGTAAGGGTCATATTGGTTAGGAGCCTGAGGCATTCCTGCAAGCAGGGCAATCTGAGGAAGGGTCAAATCTTTCAAATCTTTACCATAGTAACTTTGAGAAGCTGTTTGCATCCCGTAATTTCCATTAGACATATAGACTTTATTGACATAATAAGTCAGGATTTCTTGCTTGGTAGCCTTTCGCTCAAGTTGAGTTGCCAGCCATGCTTCTTGGATTTTCCGAGAAAGGGTAGCATCCGCTGAGGAAGTGGAGAAATAAGTCAACTTGATCAACTGCTGGGTTAAGGTAGATCCCCCTTGACGTCCGCCTCCTTTCAGATTGCTTAGGAAGGCTCCTCCTATCCGAATGAAATCAACCCCACGGTGATTAAAGAAGCGGTGGTCCTCAATCGCAACGATGGCATCTACTAGCTGTGTAGGGATCTGGTCTGTTGACGCATTGACACGCTTTTCAGAACCGAGGTCCGCAATCAGATTGTTATCGCTATCGTAAATCTTACTTGAAGTTGTTGCGACAAGATCCTTCTCAGAAAGGGTAGGAGACTTGGCGACATAGTATGTGAAGACAAGAACGCCAGTCACAACTCCAATGATAAAGAGAGATAAGAGGGCAGTTGCAAGATATTTTAAGGCCTGCAAAAGGGTTTGTTTATTCATTTGTGATACCACCTAGTAGTTTTTGTTCGATAATTTCAAGGTAAGGGATGCTTGGAAATTGCTTTGTTTCGATTAAAAATCCATGTTCTTTAATGTAAGACAAAGGAAGGGATTTTCCACCTTTATCCATCTTATAAAATGTAATGAGATAAGATGCCGGAAGTAGATAAGTCTCCCGCAAGCTAGAGAAGTGCAGTAAGACAAAGCAGATTCCTTTTTGCTGAAGGACAGCCTCCATATGTTCAATCTGGTGTAGATGGAAATTCTTCAGAGGCATGGCTGTTTTTTGCCGTGTTTCCTTGGCTTCAAAATCAATATAATGTCCCTTAAAGACACCAGAATAATCAGTCGTGGATGCCTGTCGAAAATAGGCCTCCACAATCTTTGCACGACTGCGTTGAGGATAATCCACTTTGACAATCTGAATGGGTGTCGGCTTCTTATGAATGACAGCGAGCCCCCTACTCAAATAGTAGTTGTTGGATTCGTTGATCATCTTCTCAAAAGACATCCCACGATTGGCAAAGTTAACAGTCGTCTTTGAACCTGGATGGGCTAGTTTACTTTTTATCTTTAGCTTGTGAGGGTAGTTGACCATAAAACTCCTTATTGGTACAATAACATCACTCTATTATATCATAAAAATATTTTTTGAGGGAGAATAAATGACAAGTCTATTAATTGTAGGTTACAAGGCTTTTGAACTTGGCATTATGAATGAAAAAGACATGCGGATCAAGATCATCAAAGAGGCGGTCAGACGGGATTTGCGGCGCCTGCTGGATGAAGGATTGGAGTGGCTCATCTTTACGGGAAATCTAGGTTTTGAAACTTGGGTTTTGGAAGTTGCTCAGGAATTGAGAGAAGATTATAATTTCAAGATTGCGACAATTTTTCTTTTTGAGGATCAGGGAAAAAATTGGAACGAAGGAAATCAGGCTAAACTAGCAGATTTTAAACAAGTAGATTTTGTCAAATATGCTTATCCTAGCTACCAAAATCCGAGTCAGTTTCGTGAGTACAACCAATTTTTGCTTCAGAATACGGATGGAGCTTACCTGTTTTACGATGAGGAAAATGAGACCAATCTTAAGTATCTTTACAGGGAGATGAAGAATCAAGAACAGTATTTTATCAAAAAATTAACATTTGATGATCTGAATGAGGTTGCAGAAATTTTTTCGGAAAAGTAGGGTATAAATCTTGCTTTTTATAGGTGATTTCGTATATAATTGGATATGATAAACTAGATTGGAGTGAGAGCATGGCGAGTATTATTTATACAGCAAAAGATATTTTTGATCAAGACTTTAAGCGTGAAGTGCGAGGATATAGCAAGGCTGAAGTGGATGAGTTTTTGGATGATGTGATTAAGGATTATGAAACTTATGCAGCTTTGGTAAAGGAGTTACGTGAGGAGATTGCCCTTCTGAAGGAACAAGTATCTGATCAAGCAACTGCTACTCCTTCAACGCCTAGTCAGCCAGCTCAACCAACGATTGAGATGCCACAGATGGGAACAGCGACAAACTTCGATATTTTGAAACGCTTAAGCCGTTTGGAAAAGGAAGTTTTTGGTAAACAAATTCTGGACAGCGAGGAGCAATAATGCTGCAGAGTGCAATTTTTGGATAATCGCGTGAAGATTTAATATTTTCATGAGGAAAGTCCATGCTAGCACCGGCTGTGATGCTGGTAGTGTTTGTGCTAGGCGAAACAATAAGCCTAGGGACGGAGCAATCCGTTACGGCGACTGAAAAGGCTAAGTCTTTAGATAGGTCTGAATAGGTCTGAAAGTGCCACAGTGACGTAGTTCTTCTGGAAACAGAAGAAGTGGAACGCGGTAAACCCCTCAAGCTAGCAACCCAAACTTTGGTCGGGGCACGGAATGCGTGGAAACGAACATAGCATTCTGACTGGAAACAGTAGACAGATGATTATCGAAGGAGATGGTACCTAGTCATTTCTGGAACAAAACATGGCTTATAGAAAATTGCACATAGGTTAGCTAGCGTATGCTAGCTTTTTGATTAAGGTATAGATTCCCTTTGACAGAAGTGAGCTGAAGGGATAAAATGAGGAAAGTAAGGCTTTTCTCAAGAGGGTGGTTAAGCAAGAACATTCTGATTTCTAGCTGAGGCCAGCTTTTAGAGTGTGCCCAATCAGAAATTGATAGAGTAAGAAAGAATGAAAGAAAAATTTAATTTAATTGCTACAGCGGCGGCAGGTCTGGAAGCTGTGGTTGGCCGTGAGATTCGGGATTTGGGCATAGATTGTCAGGTTGAAAATGGCCGTGTTCGCTTTAGTGGAGACATGGCTACCATCATTCAAACCAATCTCTGGCTACGCTCAGCAGATCGGATTAAGATTGTTGTGGGAACATTTCCAGCCAAAACGTTTGAAGAGCTTTTTCAAGGCGTCTTTGCTTTGGACTGGGAAAATTATTTGCCCTTAGGTGCCAAATTTCCCATTTCTAAAGCCAAATGCGTCAAGTCAAAACTGAATAATGAGCCCAGTGTTCAAGCCATTTCAAAAAAAGCAGTTGTGAAAAAACTGCAAAAGCATTATGCTCGTCCAGAAGGTGTCCCCTTGCAGGAAAATGGAGCAGAGTTTAAGATTGAAGTTTCCATTTTAAAAGACCTTGTGACGGTCATGATTGATACCAGCGGTTCTAGCTTGTTCAAACGTGGCTATCGGATAGAAAAAGGCGGAGCGCCAATCAAGGAAAATATGGCAGCAGCGATTTTGCTTTTGTCGAACTGGTATCCGGACAAACCCTTGATTGACCCGACTTGCGGATCAGGAACCTTCTGTATCGAAGCGGCTATGATTGGGATGAAGATGGCGCCAGGTTTACATCGTTCCTTTGCTTTTGAAGACTGGAATTGGGTTGACAAGGACTTGGTACGTCGGCTTCGGGCAGAGGCCCTAGCTCAGATTGACCAAGACATCCAGCTGGATATTTCAGGTTCCGATTTGGATGCTCGTCTGGTAGAGATTGCCAAGAAAAATGCGGAAGAAGCGGGTGTTGCTGACCAGATTCAATTTAAGCAAATGCGTCTACAAGACCTTCATACGGACAAAATCAATGGGGTTATTATCTCCAATCCGCCTTATGGTGAGCGTTTGTTGGACGATGATGCGGTGACCAAGCTCTATCAAGAAATGGGAGAGACCTTTGCTCCGTTGAAGACCTGGAGTAAATTTATCTTGACCAGTGATGAGGCCTTTGAAGCCAAATATGGCAGTCAGGCGGATAAAAAGCGAAAACTTTACAATGGTACTTTAAAAGTTGATTTATATCAATACTTTGGCCAAAGGGTCAAAAGACAACTAGATTAGAAAGGAAATGCTGTGAGCAAAGAAGAAAAGATGCCAACAGAGCAAGAATCAAAGGAAACCGTTCTTGACTTAGAAGATGCGAAAGAAATGACGGTCGGTCAGGCTGCTCGGAAAAACGAGGAAGTCGAAGCTGGTGTGACTGAAGGAGATAATATCCTTGATAAATACATCAAGCAACACCGAGATGAAATCGAGGCTGGGAAATTTGAAACCCAAAAGCTGAGAATCATGGAAGAGCTGGCACAACAAAAAGAAGCTTTGATACAAGAGACCATCAAACAGCTTAAGAGTCAGTCTCAGGCGAAGGAAAATACTGCCAATGTGCCATTACCTTCGGTGCAGCCAGTGAAAGCAGAAGCTGCAAACTCGGCAAATGTAGAGGCTACAAAGGCCGCACAACCAGCGCTAACAGTTGCAGCTGAAGCACCAATCATCCCGGCAACAAAGCCGGTATCAAATCCAGTTCCGACAGTATTTGAAGATGAGGACGATCCTGAGACAAAACCTTTCTACAAGAAGAAAGGCTTCCTATACTCGGCCTTAGGTCTTGTAGCACTTGCCGCTGGAACGACTTGGTATTTTCATCAAGGGTGGGGGAGCCACAAGTCGACAACTGGTTCCGGTTCGACCGTTTCTTCTAGCAAAAAGAAATCTGCAAGTTCCAGTGAAGCTAAGAAAGAGGCTGCTAAAGAATTTGAAGACCTTTATGCCAGCTTCTTTACGGATAGTAGTCAGACAGCTATCAAAAATGACAAGTTTGGCGATTTGGATAAGCTGAAAGCTAAGTTAGATGTCTTAACTGGCAGCTCAGAATATACAGCTGCTAAGAAGAAATATGATGACCTTGTCAAGCAAATTTCTGCTATCCAAAGTGTGAATTCGCAATTCAATACGGGTGCTATCGTTGATGGTCTCTTGAAGACGGATGCCCAAGTGAAAGAAAACGCTAATCTTCCAGATGTATCGACAGGTAATAGCAAGTTGGATGAGGTCTTGAAGGCGGCTATTGCTCAAGGACGCAGTCAGCAGCTACCAGCACCGGCGCCTAGTCCAACAGTGGAACCGTCAGCGCCATCAACAACACCAACAGTGCCAGCTGCACCATCAACGCCGCCAGCTGTTAATCCAGCGCCTAGTGATCCTAGTGGCATTAGAAATGCAGAAACTGGTATCGGACTGCCAAGTGCAGGAGTTAACCTCCAGCGCCACCTTAGCCGTGTGCCTTACAATCAAGCAGCTATCGATGATGTGAACAATCCTGCTTGGACATTCAATCCAGGTGTTTTAGAAACGATCCTCAAGGTGTCTCGCGAGCGTGGCTATATCACAGGAGATCAGTTTATCCTTGAAAAAGTTAACATTGTCAAGGGGAATGGCTACTACAATCTCTATAAACCAGATGGTACTTATCTATTTAGTATGAACTGTAAGACAGGCTACTTTGTAGGGAATGGAGCTGGGTATGCAGAAGATTTGGATTATTAATCACCTTTCTCGCTAACTCATTCAAAATATGATAAAGAAAAAGTTAGACGGTTCTGAGTCAAGTATCTTGGGTCAGCCGTCTAGCTTTTTTGTATAAATAGTTACTTATTGTTAATTACTATATTAACCTGTAGTTTAAATCTCTAGGTTAATATGGATAGTTTAAAATAGCTTGATTTATCAAGCTTATTGTCAATAAATAAAGATTTCAATAGATTGAATTCTTGTCTTATTTTTGTTAAAATACTATCTGGAGCATTAGGGCACCTAGAATAAAAATGTAAAAAAGTGTGTATTTTTGCTTATAAACTATAGCATGCAATAAGCCAGCTTCTTTGCTAATGGTCATGAGATTAACAAAAACTGGCATGTTGGAAAAGGAAAGGAAAAGGATGTTTCGAAGTAAGAAATATAACAAAGATTTCGAGATTATTGACGAAAAGAAGCGGTATAAGCTCTATAAGTCTGGGAAAAATTGGGTAAAAGCTTCAAATTCTCAACTCGACCTCTTTCGTATCGGTGGAATGGGAGAAGTTGTCTCAAGCAGCTTGTCAGATACTGAAGAGCTTGATCACGACCATCTGAGCCTCAATACTCTTGCAGGTCTGGGAGGGATATTAGCCGCTGGGGCAGCGGGGCTAATGGTGACTCAGGAGCAGTCTGTCTATGCAGATGAAATATCTGAATCTACTGATAAAGCAGTTATTTCAGCTGAAGTCAAGGACAATGAAGAAGCAACAGAAGCAAGTACAAATTCGATCATTGCTCAAGCGCAAGCAGAAATGCGAAAAGCAAAAGCAGAACAGGCTTCTGAGTTGGCCTCTGTTTCAGTTAGTCAGTCAGTCAGCGCTTCAGTCTCTACAAGTGAGTCAGTCTCTCTTAGTATCTCGACTAGCCAGTCTGTTAGTCAATCGCTCAGCCAATCAGTTTCCGCTAGTAACTTAACTTCTATCAGCCGGTCTGTATCTGCTAGCAATTCAGTCTTGACTAGCAAATCAGTGAGTACTGCGCCTGCTGCAAAAGTATCAGAGAGCAAAGCGCCCGCTAAGCTAGAAAGTGCTAACAATACAACTTCTCTAGAGCAGGATAAAGTGCTAACTAGCGCGTCAGTAGCTGATGCTTCCGTCTCAGCTTCTAATTCTGTCTCACTGGATATCAGAGTCAATGTTGCTGATAGCTTTGTTTCATCTGGTGCAGGACAAAGTTTAGCTAGCGCTACTTTGAGCAATAGCCAAGCTCTAGCAACCAGCAACAACTTGGCCGCTGGTGTGCTAGCGGATAAGAACCAAGCTCAAGGCAAGGATGCGCTCAAACAAGCTGAGAAGAGTCAAACGGTAGATAAGACCGTGACCACTTCACCAAAAGAGTCTGTCACTGCTAAACAACAAGAAGAAAACCGTAGGAAGTTGACCAATCTTTCAGCTGAAATAGGTGACTATCTAGCAAAAGCAGTTGGTTTGCCAAATACGGATTCAGCTCTTGTTAAGGCCAATGCTGCAGTAACAGAAATTGAAAAAGCCCTGACTGATCCGACTAGTGATTTAACAACAGTAGTGCAAAAAGCTACTTTAGCACGTAATTCGATTATTAATGCTGTTTTTGCGGCTAATTCTGGTGTGCGTGATCCACGAAATGGGACAGAAATTGCTAGAGGGACACACTCACGTGCAGCCTCTAATCCGCCTACGATTTCTATGCCATCTACTATCACAATTTATAATGATGAAACAGTTAATTTCCAGATAAGGCTGAATGATGATCAAGGGATGGATAAAATCACGGCTTCCCCATCCAATGCTATTATTACAGGTTTAAATGCACCGAACTATCCAGCTAGCAAGAAAAGGGGATTTGGAGATCTATATACCTATGATAGATCGGGAAGACAAACAGGTGCCCAAAGGTCATACACCATTGACATAACAGGGATGGTGGGTCGTGAAAACGGTACTTGGAAACCCTATAAACCAGGTACCTATGTTCTGGAGTACACAGTAACAGATATTCATCGCCTGACTGCGACAGCACGTACGAATTTCCATATCAAAGGCTTCAACGAACGCCACAACCCAGTTAGTGGGGATACCGTTATTGTTAAGAATCCCTCTTCTTTGACTGTAAGTGAACGCAATCAAGTACTTGAAAAATTTAAAGAAAAAAACCAGTCGCTTTTATCTGGTAGTGATTTTACGAAAGATGGCGTAACCGGAACGATTGCGGTAGCTGAAAATGGGAATATTACCATTACCTACCGTGATAATACTACAACTGTTATCCCAGCTAATGTGGATGCTATTCCAGTTCCAAGTGCGACGGTGACTCGTAACGGTCAAACTCTAACACCTGTAAACGGCAACTATATTGTGTACGCAGGAGATGATATTCAAATTAATTTCACTGCTACAGATAATAGCGGGCAATTATCAGAATTTAAGATTGTTTCAAATGAAGATGCAAATGGTTCAGCCCTTAAAAATAATTTCTTTGAAGATAATAAATATGGGACGGGAACAGTAGATCATTTAACGGGGAATATCACAGCAACTACTGCTAGTCCAGCTCGCATTACAGTAAGAGCTCATTTGAATGATAATCTAGAGTACGATAAAAATGGTAGAAATAGTTGGCAACGTAATGCAGTAGCAACGGATAAGGCTGGGAATAAAAATAGTGCAGGAAATGCTTCGCCAGGTAATGTCCGTATTGTGCAAGGTAGACTGACAGATATTATGGAAGGGGTAGCACCGACCGAAACCTTCCAAGTAGAGAATGTTTCTGAATTAAAACCTCAAGAAAAAACTCGTATATTGGCGGCTGTTGAGAAACTAAACAATAAGCAGGAAAAACGTATTGATTCCTTTACTATTAGTAACAATGGAACAGTTACCATTATCTATAAAGATAAGACTACGGATACGTTCACTGTAAAACTTTCTGATAGTGAGTATAAGAGTAGCAGTACTTCAACTAGTCTAAGTCAAAGACAGTCAACCAGTGCCTCAGTAAGTGCAAGTACATCAGCGAGTGCGTCGGCTTCAACGAGCGCCAGCCGTTCAGTTTCTGCTAGCCAGAGCTTGTCTACTTCCTTGCGCAATAGCCAATCGGCATCGATGAGCGCCAGCCGCTCGGTTTCAGCGAGAAATAGTGTTTCGGCCTCAGTGAGCGGTAGTCAGTCTGTCTCAGTGAGTCAGAGCGCTGCTTCATTGAGCTTGAGCCGTTCAGTTTCATTGAGCAAGAGCGCATCAACCTCATTGAGCGGCAGCCAATCAGTTTCATTGAGTAAGAGTGCCTCCGCATCATTAAGCTTGAGCCAATCCATCTCACTAAGTAAGAGTGCATCAACTTCATTGAGTGGTAGCCAATCCGTCTCATTAAGCAAGAGTGCTTCAGCGTCATTGAGTGGTAGCCAGTCAGTCTCACTAAGCAAGAGTGCCTCCGCTTCATTGAGCTTGAGTCAATCTGTCTCATTGAGTAAAAGTGCCTCAGCATCGTTGAGTGGTAGTCAATCTGTCTCATTAAGTAATAGTGCTTCAGCATCGTTGAGCTTGAGTCAGTCAGTTTCATTGAGCAAGAGCGCTTCAGCATCACTGAGCTTGAGTCAGTCAGCCTCATTGAGCAATAGTGCTTCAGTATCGCTGAGCGGTAGCCAATCCGTCTCATTAAGTAATAGTGCTTCAGCTTCGTTGAGTGGTAGCCAGTCAGTCTCAGTAAGTGCCAGTGCTTCAGCATCGTTGAGCTTGAGCCAGTCAGTTTCGGCAAGTGAATCTGTTTCAACCTCATTGAGCACAAGTCAGTCAGTCTCAGTAAGTGCAAGTGCCTCAACTTCATTGAGCGGTAGCCAATCCGTTTCAACAAGTGCAAGTGCCTCAGCATCATTGAGCCTGAGCCAATCAGTTTCAGCAAGCGAATCAGCTTCAGCGTCATTGAGCTTGAGCCAGTCTGTCTCAGCAAGTGCCAGTGCTTCAGCATCAGTAAGCTTGAGTCAATCTGTTTCAATAAGCGCAAGTGCTTCAGCGTCATTGAGCGCAAGCCAGTCTGTCTCAGCAAGTGCCAGTGCTTCAACCTCAATGAGCGCAAGCCAGTCTGTATCAGCAAGCGAGTCTGCTTCAGCGTCAATGAGCTTGAGCCAGTCTGTCTCAACAAGCGCAAGTGCTTCAGCATCAGTAAGCCTGAGCCAGTCTGTCTCAGCAAGCACAAGCACTTCAGCATCAGTAAGCTTGAGCCAATCCGTTTCAACAAGTGCAAGTGCCTCAGCATCATTGAGCCTGAGCCAATCAGTTTCAGCAAGCGAATCAGCTTCAGCGTCATTGAGCTTGAGCCAGTCTGTCTCAGCAAGTGC
>NZ_CABPTR010000008.1:0-31739 GCF_902460365.1 Streptococcus sp. Marseille-P7375
AATCCGTCTACCGCCTTTCAATACCTGACTTATCAGGAATCAACCTAATGAAAAGCCCGTGAAATCGGGCTTTTTTGATTTTCTGTTAGGTTAAACCAGACTAACTTTAAAAATATTTTGGGGCGGATTTGGGGCGAAAACAGGCCGACATTACTGTCGGCCTGCCAAGTCCGTCAGAGCGGACATTTTCGAGATTTTCCGTTATAGAGACAATTATTTATCTAACACTATATAAAAAAGCCCCAGCCTTTCGGCCAGGGTAGATTAAATTTAAGAAAACATATTTTTTATTTATCGCAGTTTCCGCTGCGGTTTTTTATTTACGACAATTGGCCCCACAGGTCAATGCGGTTGCCTGCTTCGTCCGTTTGGCCAATCGCCAAGTAATTGCGATTACCAGACTCACCAACGTACGAAATCCAGCGATAACCATCATTTGAGCCTTTAGAGTCGTAATGGACTTTTTCGCCCGGCTGATAAACTGCCACGATTTCACCGTCCAAGCTAGGCGTTCGGCGGACATTGATTGGAGAGTCGCCGACTGTAAAAGTAGCATCTTCTGGGAAGAAAGGAGCCTCATGATTTTCCATGACTTCTGTAATCGTTTCTTTTAACTCAGCTTTAGGTAAAGACTCGCCTTTTGGACGAAATGCTGTTGGATACAAGATAGAGTATGGAAAAGCAACGAGGTTAAACACACCCCCGATACCGTCAGGCCCCGAAGCTCCACCTTGGTTCTGACCAAGGAACCAACCTTGAGTGCCATCGATGTCCCCAGCGAAAATAGCGATATGTGAAACAGGTGTGAGGTCTGTTTCCATAAAGACAGCTACATCGCCTTCTTCCATGTTTTCCACTTCGTCGAAATAGTCCAGCATGCCATTAGTATAGCGTTGCTCCCAAATGTCTTTAACAAAGCCAGAGACTGTGCAGTTGGCAAATGGTACACCTAACCAAACGCAGTATTTAGCGTATCCGTCCCAACATTGCCAGCTAAACCAACCGTCAATATCGAAGCCGTACCCAAGGACTTCATCTTGAAATAATTTATACTTACGCATATTTTCTCCTCCTATTTATCAAACTGGCTAGCGTCAACGATGTAAGTCACTTCGCCCACGATTTGAAGCGGTGTAGGCAGCTGGCGCACATTGCTGGCATTGACCAGCACACGACCGTCTGGCATCAAAACAAAGTCAATCGTAGCTTGTGGATGGATTTTGCCTTGAGAAATCACCTTAGCTGTAAATGTTACAGGATGCGCAGGCTTAAAGCCTTCTGCGATTCTTTCGGTCAAGGTATATTGGCCGTTATCCCAGCGTTGTGTGGCTGGGGTAGAGATGTGAGCTCGTACTTGAGCTTCTTCGTTACGAGCTAGATAAAGCTTTGACCCGAAGCCAAAACGGAAATTTCCTTCTGCGTAATCAGTTACTTTTACTTTTGTCATTTTTTATTTTCCTTTCAAATTTTCAAAGACCGCAAACCAAAAATAGGTTGCAGCAAAAGCAAACAGAGCAAGCTTCAGCGCCTGCTCTTTTATTCTATTTTTTATCATTTTTATCCGAATTCGATATTTTTTCGATAAACTCTCGAAAAAATGTTGTGTTAATACCGAGCTTGTCGAAATTTTCCAGAATAGATTTTAGCTCAAAAAATAGATAACCGAAATAAAGTATCTGTAGAGCTCCCAGTCCAATTCCTTCAGGCAGCAAGATAGACAGCGGAATGCAGAAAGCTAGTAAAGCGATACTAGCAATCTTGCGAATAATTCCGTTGATTCCTTCTTTGCTGCGAAATTCAATGTTGGGATTGAGCTTAGCGGCCAAAGTTCCTGTAAGGAAGTCAATAGCCATAGCACCCATGATGAGTGCTAAAGTAAACACAATCAGTTCATCCTGCGTATCAATTAAGGTACGCAAGCTGTGTGACCATTCCAAAACGTTAGCCTGCATTCATCACCCTTTCTTTTCTTTAGCCCCAGTTTCCAGCTCTGCAATGATGGCATCCTCCGCAGCGTAGACTGCGTCCTGAAATGCCTGTTCTTGCTTACGCACTTCGCGACGATTCGCAGCATACGCTTCGCTGTCGTTGATCCATTCGGTAAATGTGGTCACGCCCTTATCATCGATATCCGCAGTCATTGTCTTAACGACTGTGTCACCAACCTTTAGGCTTCCGACCAATTTTGTAGTTTTTACGATTTCTAAAGTCATAGTTATTCTCCTTCTTTAGCTGGTTTCGTTTGTTCTTCAAGCAAAGCTTCCAGCTCTGTTACTTTTGCTTGCAATTCCGCATTTTTTTCTTGCTCCAGGATCAATCGAGCTTTTAGTTCAATTTCTCCCAAAGTCGAGTTATCTAGCCGATTCTTATATCCAGCTAGCATGAGATTATAAAATTTACTATCCATAGATACCTCTCTATATAATTTTGCCTTTTGGTACATCTCCAGCAAGCGGAAACTCGTCAACAGTTGTGTAGCTGACTGTGCCAGTCCAAACTCGATTGCCTTTCTTGTTGTTGGTATAACGAATGCTTCCGTCGGTTTCCAAATGGACAATGCAGGTAGCGTCAATAGTCGTGTTCAAATTACCAGTCAGGGTTAAGTGAGCTTGTGAAATAGGTCGAAATCCGCTTGGGATTTGCTCTCTTGCTTTACCATTTTCTATGATTTCGTTGATATTGCAGATAATCCGCGTCACAGACACCGTCACCAGATTCCCGATTCGCAAAAACGTAGCGTTGACGCCCCACATTAAACTAGACTCAGCCTGTAACCTGATTTTCTGGTTGACTGTATCGATGTTGAGAGCGGAATAGCCATTCGAATACGCCAAATCCCAAGAGCCTGTCCCTCCGCCTTTCAGCGAGTAGTTAAGGCGTTGATACGAAATAACGTCAGGCGACACTTGCATCGTATGGATCGGCTTCTCATTGGTGTCGTAAGCATTCATCAAAATGCCGTTTGGCAGCATCTTGATTTCTTCCTTGCCTAAATTCGAGCGAGGTCCTGACTTGTTGTGATTCGTAATCTGGATGTTGTCAGCGATTCTGATTTCACCTCTTGTGTAAGATGTTTCGTACTCATTGATGATTTCTCCAGAGGTCACTCTACCAAGCTTACCGCTCAAAGCAGACAGCTCACCCTCAATGTTTAGCTTGTCAACTGTGACAGAGCCGTTGACAATCATGTCGCCCTTTACTTTTAGCAAACGGGCGATAATCTCAACATTTTCCGGGCTTTGAGCAATCATGCTAGCCAAGGTCTGGCCGTTGACAGTCTTCTCCACACTAGAGATGATACCGCCTTCGTTGATTTTGACCTGGCTTTTTCTGAGGACCGAGTTGCTCAACTCTTGCACAGCTTGCGTAATTTGATTAGCTCGTTGATTCAGCTCTGTTTGTGAGACTTTACCAGAGACTTGCTGAGTAATCGTGGTCAACTGCCCCTCAGCTGTCCGTTTAAACTCCGCCAGACTTGTCTTAGTCTCGTTAAGGCCAGTCTCGACCTTGCCGACTTTATTCAGGGTTTCTTGCGCTGACTGCTTCCACATATTAAAGCTCGTCAGCGATCCGTTGGCCGTGTTAATAGCAGCTTGTACGCTGGACAGTTGGCCATCGACTGTCTGACGATACTCGGCTAGCTTGGTATCTGCGTAACTTGTGGCGTCTTCAGGGGCTGGCGACCAGTCGGATGTGATAGTCGCTTTTTCGATTTTTAAAAAATCTGCTTGACTGTCGTTTGGGGACAGGTTGATCAAGTCACCAGTAAAATAATAGTCTGTATTCTGCTCGATAAATTGTTTACCTGTAAACAACAAAACCGCGTCTTCCTTATTACAATTAAACTTTATGCGTAATTCTGAGTACGGTTTTGTGATTTTAAACTTACGAGCAAATTGGCCTGTCTCGCTAATCGTTATCACAGCACTGTAAGATCCATCTGTCCATCGAAATTGCAATTGGAGAGTTGGTCTAGTTGTATTTTGGGTAGTCTTTGCTGTAAACTTGTATGTTTCTCTGTCAAAGCTTGATTTGACAGGTTTTGTGTTAAACATCCCCATCAAGTTCCGCCCGCCTACAGCTAACTCCTCAAACCTACGTATCAGCCCTCGCACGTCCTCTGCGTGCTGAGCCCTGCCCACATAGCCAGATTCAACGATCTGGCGCAGAGTAGTTAGCTGACGTGCAGTTTCCTCACGACTGTAAGTGCGTAAGGATTCCGCCCTCGTGCCGTCAGCGTTAACGTATGACTGGATAGCCGACAGGGCTGTCCGTAACCCTTGAGCCGTTCGCTCAAAGGTAGCTTTGGCCTCTGTAATGAGGCCTTCGGTGTCTTCGAGAGCAGGGCTCCAGTCACTTTTTAAGCGACCTTTTGATACTTTTGGTTTTTTGATATATAAAATCGAGTTGGTGCTAAAGTTATAGCCGTAAATATAAAATTGGACTTTTTTGGTTACGTCAATATCATCATTGACTTTTAACGGTGCTCCTAGCCGCACCCAACGACCTTTTTCGTTTACTTCGACTTTTGCTTGACCTGCGTAGAAATTGAGTTTACCAGTCGAATTATGGTAGTAAAATCCAAATCTAACATGCGTGCCTAAATCGGTCGCATACAAATCAGCTGAAAAGTAATACTCTCCAGCTGTAATGACTCCGATTTTAAAATCAGTTGACAATGCTTTCCAGTGTCGGGAGCCGTCGCTCTCGTTAAATGCAAAGACCGTATCACTTGACATGCTTGTATCAAAGTACCCATGCTGGTTATTTTGAGCATTTGGTAGACCTGCGTTGTATGGATTGTACCAGTAAGGCGCAATCATGTTTTGATAGGTTTTGCCGTTAGCTGTGTAACGCTGTCCGTTATCTCTCAGATTTTTAAATTCTGAGTTGATAAACAGATTCTCGCCAACCGATAGGCTAGCCAGTTCCTCACGAATCCTTTCTGCGGTCTGATTGACCTCTGTTTTGCTGGCTTTGTCAGCCAGCTGGCCAGTGATACGAGCTAAGCTTTGCGTATTGCTTTGCTCGTAAATTGTTTGTTGATTGCGGATAGCCCCAACATCAGACCGGATTTGGCTGATGTTGCCAGATAGTTGATTTTGAGCTTGCGTCAGGTTCGCCCTAACCCCTTCCAGATTATTTTTGACAGCTGCCAATTGGGATTCAGCAGCTGTTACAGCTTTTTTTAGTTCTGCAGTATCAGCTGGGTCTCCTCGTTCTCCCTTTGGTCCTTGCGGTCCTACAGCTCCCTGCGGCCCACGTTCGCCTTGAGGTCCTCTAGCTCCTGTCTCTCCTTTGTCGCCTTTGGCTCCGGTTGCTCCAGTAGAACCTTTCGGTCCTTGCGGCCCAGGGTCTCCTTTAGCTCCATTTTGACCATCGTTGACATTAGTAAAAGTCAACTGCTCTCTGGCCACTTCCTGACCGTTTACCAAGGCTATAGCCGTCAAGGTAAGGGATTCCCTCATTCCTGCCGCTGTGACCTTGTGGCTTGGAGCTTGTCCAAAATCCTCGTTGTCAATCAGCCACTTCCAGGTACATTCCACAGCCTTATTGCCCTTTTTAAGTGTTGGAAAAACTGTGGATTCACCTTGGTTGTTCTTAAAGATGTGGCCGTTATCAGTAGCGAGATTGACAACGTAGGGAGTTGCCTCTTCAGCCAGCTCCTCTACTCGTTTCAGCAGTTCACTAGCTATCTGGCTAGACTTTCGTTCAAAGTTTGTTAGAGTAGTTTTGTCTGTATTAGCGCCTAATAAGGACTCTGTCTGCTCACTGATGCGCGCTTGGACATAGAGGGGGGGATCATAATGTTCTGAGTCAATCAGCGTCAATGTGTCGCCAATCTCACCATTTACTTTTCCCTCTGTGCTATAAGCAATTTTAGGGACACAGCGCTTTTTCAGCTCTGCCAACAGATAACCAAAGAGAGACTCTTTCGAGTCATGCTCTGTCTCTCCATTTTCCAGCACGATCCAGCCATCATCTGTCTTTTTGGTGATGGAAGGAAATTGGTCGCGAGATTGTGGAGCGTAGATAGTATTTCCTTGACTGTAAAAGAGGAGTTTCCCCTTATCATCATAGATCTTTTTATCAAGACCAGCGATGGTCAAGCCGTCTTTTCCGCTCCCTCTGATAGCCGTCTTGATGTCATTGATATCATCTGAGTAGTTAATGACTTTCAAGTCCTTTCCTACTCGAATAGGAAGTCCAGTCTTGACCTTGCCGAGATTTCCAGCTCGGTAGATATTGAGGACATGCCGTTTCAGCGAGTAGTCGCTGTTAAGCTCCGTTACAAACTCCAGCTCAGCTCCAAAGCTATTAGCGATAGAGTATAGTCGAGCTAGCACCGTGTCAGTCCCAGACCATTCTAGCTTAATGGTCTTATCAGCAATCTCGTTAATTCCGACTTCAAGTGAATGCTCAGGATCAAAAACATCCACATACTCTCGGATGCTCATAGCTCTGCTAGCCTTATAAGCTCCTCGCTTCTCCTCATTAGCTTCCAGACTCAAAGAGTAAGCCGTGATTTCCATCTGATAGCCTGTCTTCTTGACAGACTTGATAGTCATCCAATAATCTTTTCCCTTATATCTAAATGCCAAACGGCAACCACTTTTTACTTTTGTGATGTCCTTTGAGCGATATTTGATGACCAGATAACTACACGAGCCTTTCAAAAAACGAGTCAGATCGGCTGCATGATACTTAATTCCATTTTGATTATCAAAAAAACCGACAACATGCGTGTCAGTTGAGTCTCTAATAGCAATTCTCACATTGTTTTTCACTAAGTCCAAGCCTCCTCAATCTCAGCATAGGCACTAGCCACCTCAGAGAAGCTAGAGACTAACAGCTGTACTTTTGTTTCTCCAGGCGGTGCTAAAAAAAACTGTGACCCCAAAATCTCATCATCAGGAGCTAGTAAGCCATTGACATACAGCCTACCCGGTTCATCCGGATTGATCTCACCGCTAGCATCGATAAAAAGTTCAGATAATGCAGGATAGCGATTAGGTACATCGCGCCAAAAAGGCACATTCAGCTTAAAAAATGAAAAATCATTTAAATATTGATGTGTGACGATTTGGTCATTCGTGTTTCTGCCATTTATCTGCCCACAGAAAAACTGCACCTTGCTAGCTTCTACATTCTTAATTCCTGATTCAAAATAAGAGAAATACTGACCATACCAAAAGAAAGTGACCTTATCACCCTCTTTTCGCAAGTCAAACATATTCCTATTTTGATTTCTGGCTTCAGTTCCGTAGGGGTTATCAGTTACCCAAAAACTAGGAGTAAAGTCAATCTTATGTTTGATATGACTTCCTCCCTTGCCATCACCAAGCAAAAAATAAACGCTAGCCCGGTTTCCAACTCGGTCATGTTTCTCAATAGCCATCCCAGCGATAAAACGATTGGCATTGTCTACAACAGCCAAACACCAAGCGCCTGTCTGCCCCATCAGCCCAGTTTCAAACCAAGCTCGTGCCCAGATGTACCATTCTGTAGCTCCTACAGACAAGTTGAGCTCCTTGATAGCACCAAAAAAGGGATTATTCCCTGTATTATTAAATCCCCTAGGTAAAATACCCAACCGTCCATTAAAAGCCGTATCAGCTGACATCGTTGTGACAGCTTTCTTTCCTTGATTCTCGTAAAACACCGTGCCATTTTGCCAGTTAGCAAAGTTTCCGCCCTGATTGCTAGCTAGAGTAATGTTCTTCTTTTCTCTAGCATAGTCAGTCTCCTCAAATTTCCCATACTGGATTACGCCAAGTTTACTAGCGATAGCGACAAAGCCAGACTCTTTTTTAAGTTTGACTTTATAGTTTATTGGCACAGGTTCGCTACCAGTATTGATAATGGTAGCTTCCCACAGTCCTTCAGCATTTTTAGCAAAATTAAAGCGTTTTGGAAACTTAGCATGCCCTAAACCATCGGCTACTGTAAAATTGATAGTGCCTTTCCCATTAAACCGAATCTCTTTAAAATTCAGGTTTCCGCTAGGTATCGCATAAAAGACACGGTCAGGTAGGTGGCTAAAGGTCAACTTTTTCGCCTCAGATACATTGAGAGCCGTCTGTAAAGCATCATAATCAGCCACACTATCATATGCCACATAAAAGGGTACAGAGATCTTCTTCAATTTCTTGCGAGTCTTGACAAACTCTGCACCACTCATCGTTGGATACTCCTGAAAAGTCGGGTCATGGTCTGCACCGTTAAAAGCGGTGAACCCATCTAAAACAGTAATCCACCTTGTCAATTCAACGTCGTTAAAATGTACTTTTATCAATTAAGTCCACCCCAATCCGTCGACAGCTTTAAGAATAGTCTGTCGTTTCTCTTGTTCTTCTGCTATCGGTTCAGCTAATATTTGAGAGACTTCTCTCGTATCTACTTGCTGAGACACGATGACTGGCCGATTAGCCAACTTAGCAATGGTTTCCAGAAGCGTAGATTCCTTGTCCCGGTTATGATCAGGATCAAGTATCTGATCCAGCAATTTACTAGATGTCAAGGCAACTTGCACCTCGTTATTTCCCAAAACTCCTAAATCAGGAGCTAATATTTCATCTCCAAAACTGTCAGCAATCGAACCAGCCATGCCACTAACAGTCTTTTTGACCTCTTTAAACTTTTCTTTTAGGCTCTTATCAAGCCCTCCCATGATTGCATTACCAGCAGGTATCAAGAGCTTGCGGTCATACTCGATTGGCCCCTTGTGGTCACGGATCCAGCCTGCGATACCGCCGACAAAATCCGTCACACTGCCCCAAGCAGATTTCAGACCGCCCAGGAAGCCATCAAGGATAGCCCGACCAGCATCCCAAAGATTGATATTAGCTAGACCTTTAAAGATATTGGTGACACTGTTGACCACATTAGTCACACCCTGTTGTAAGGTATTCCAGGCATTCTGAGCGCCTTGGATCAGACCATTTATGATAGAAATAACCCCTGATTTAAGGGCATTCCAGCCATTCACAGCCGTTGACTTGATGCTCTCCCACAAGCCAGACAGGAAGTTCATAAAGCCGTTCCAGGTATTTTGCGCCCCCTGTACAAGACCTGTTATCAAGTTTGTTACAGTGGATTTAACCCATTCCCAAGCCGCTGAAGCAGCCGACTTGATAAACTCCCAAATCGCAGATAAAGCAGCTGAAAAGTTTTCAAATGCAGCTTTCCCAAAACCTACAATGGCATCAACCAAGCCCATGAAAATGGCTTTGATACCTTCCCAAACCAGAGAAACACCATTTTTTATCCCCTCCCAAATCAGAGCTAGGTCAGCACCTAGCTGGGTGAAATTCCCAGTCACTAGATCAATGATGACCAAGATCGCACCTAAGAAGATAGATTTGATAAACTCCCAGGCTCCCTGAAAGACCATCTTGATGCCTTCGAAAATCTGAGAAATCCCATTTGAGACACCATTCCACAAATTCAAAAATCCATCAATAAAAGGCTGGACGATAGACATGATCGTCGTAGTAAATTGGGTCCAAGCAATCGAAGCAGCTGTTTGTATTGTCAGCCACAAAGCATCGAAAAATACAACAATCCCATTCCACAAATTCTTAACATTCTCAACAGCCGAGCTCCAAGCTTCAGACACGCTAGACCAGAGATTATTCGCTCCTTCAGAAATGCTAGACCATAAACCACTAAAGAACTCAGCAATCCCCTGCCACGCCACCTTTATCCAATCAACAAAGGCAGCCCAAATCTGACGGCCAGTCTCAGTTTGAGTGAAAAACCAAGTTAAAGCTGCGATTGCAGCAGCAATCCACCCAATAAGAGGGATTGAAGAAATAGCAGCTATCGCTGATGTAGCAAAACCTGAAATAGCTGTTTTTGCAATTGCCAAAATACCAGGTATGCCACCTAAGCCTTGCACAAATGTAGCAATTTTAGCCACTGGAAGCCCAACTCCTAAAGCAACTACAGAAGTCTTAAGTAAATCTGCTGCTAGCTGATTATCCTTAAAAAACTTAGTTACATCTTTTAGTATTGATGACACCTCTTTTATAAATCCTGTCAGAATTTCAAATGCAGTGCCAAGCAAATTGACTTCTTGCTTACCATCCCTTACTCCTAATAGCTCTCCAATAAAACTACCAACAATCCCAGCGATATTTCCAATAGTCGCCCCAACATTTTCAAAAGTGACACGGATATTATCTGCTATGTTGACAATTTGTTTCGCTGCATCATCACTAAAACCTAGCACCTTCAGAATATCGATGTTATCCTGTTTGTTTAAGGAGCCAAAAATCATGTCAAAGAAAGTCTGGAAAATTCCTGTGACCCTTGATAATTGATCATACACCGCACTTCCAAAAGCATCTCCAAATAGCTCAGAAGCTATCTTGCTAATCCCTTCTGTTAATAGCAATCCAAGACCAGAAAACACATTTCCAATCATCGGAATGAAATTATCAAACAAAAATGTTTTGGTAGTATCAAATAGAGCATGTAATGCTGGCAAAATATTCTGTCCCAAGGCCAACTGACCAAGCACATTCTGCGCCGCTGCTTTCATAGCAGAAAAGGAACCACTAAAGGTTGATGCGGCCTCTTTAGCAGTCGTCCCTGTAATATCCAGATTTTCTTGGATAGCGTGAATGGCATTGTAGACATCAGACAGATTGTTGATGTCGTATTTGACACCGGTCAGTTTCTCAGCGTCAGCCAAGAGCCGTTCCATTTCGGATTTAGTACCGCCATATCCAAGCTTGAGGTTATCTAGCATGGTGTAGTTTTGCTTAGCAAACCCTTGATAAGCATCTTGGATTCGCCCCATGTCCGTACCCATTTTATTGGCATTATCGGACATGTCCACCATGGCCATGTTGGCCACATCAGCAGCCTTCGTTGTATCGCCTCCTAACGATTGTAAGAGGCTTGCTGAGAAGCCTGTTACATTTTCCATGTACGCATTGGCTGACAGACCTGTTGTCTTATAAGCTTCAGCCGCATATTTCTTGACAGTGTCAGCACTGCCCTTGAAAAGGGTCTCAACCCCTCCTAGAGATTGTTGTAGGGCTGCCCCCTCATGAATAGCAGCTGAAAAGGCCTTACCAATTCCAGCTGCTGCAATCGCTTTTGTCGCCACGCTGACCAAGCTAGCTCCTAGCGATTGGCCAGCACTTTGCCCAGCAGCCGATGCCTCTGGATTCAGAATAGCTTGGATTTTCCCAGTTATTCCTCTCGCAGACGGAATCAACTGCACATACGCTTGTGCGATTTCTGTAGCCATTACTTCTCACCTCCTACCTCGGCTAAAATTCGTTGACGATACGCTTCAAATTCCTCACCAGAACTAAAGACCATCTCATCCCTTTCTTTCTCTTCTCCGATCAGCTTCTGAGCTATCATGGTTGGCCTGTTAGCACCCTTTTGACCATCTTTGGTCTTAAACCAGACGAGCGTTGACAGTCTATCCAGCGTACTAGCCATCAACAAAGTCTCAAAAGGCACCTTCTGATTACTCAAAGCCATCTTGATCCGAGAGTCCTCTTTTAAACCAAAAGCAAAGACAGCTACCTGTTGAGCAGGTAGCTGCCTATAATCATAAATGCCATAAGTTTCAGCAAGATCACAGATGAGAGCATCTTCATCTAGGTCGATCATTCTAGCAAGGAGGGCTATTTTTTTAGATTGGTCCTGCTTTTAAAGATTTCTTCCACTTCCTGCATCAATTTCCCTGTTGGCACCATCCCAGCTTCTGTTCGGACGTGGTCCTTCAAGTCCTGAGCCTTATCACCCAGCATCAGATTGATAACGGTTGGCAAGACAGCAGGATTTTTATCGACTTCTGCAACTGCTTCCAACAGTTCATAGTTATCCAATCGTTCCTGCGTGATTTCAAAGGCAAAACCAGTCGAAGTTTTCCCTTTAAATGTTTTTCCTTGTGCACCATGATTACGTTTTTTACGTTTGCGTTTTGCCATCTATTAAGCCCCCTTGATGTATTCGTAGTGAGTATTTCCGTTAGCGTCCGGAAATGCTGTGATAGTTGTTTTATATCCAATGACATTCCCATCATTGTAGGTAATTTCGCCAACTTCTGTCACTTTCCCTGAAGGGATGACAATCCGCTTAAGAGCCCCGTTTTTCAAAACCATTTCTATAACTAGACAATGATTTTCTAGCTCTTTTGCGTTTGCCTTGATGGCCATACCAGTAGCAAGATCGCCCGAAACATTTTCAGAACCATAAACCTCTTTCAGGACATCAATATTCAGACCCTCAATTAAGGTGTAGCTGAAAGTGTCCTTCTTTTCTTTTTGGGAAGAGTTGACGATTGCTCCTCCCCAAGCCTTCACATCTTCCGATTCAGGCGAGTTGCTGTTGGTCATCCCGTCATCCGAGATGTACCCTAAAGACTTAAAAGCAGCCTCTAGTTTGGTTGTTGCATCCGTTGGTAATTTGGTTCCAAGCGGTGCCGAATGCACTGCTCCGCCAACTTTAGGTTTCGCAGTTGTTACATTAGCTTCTAATGCCATTGCAATATCTCCTTTAGTAATAGTTAATATCAAACACCGCCTGATAGCGATATTGTTTAGTTTCTGTGTCCGTAAAGTTGTAATCGCTGTTCAAGTGGACACCGCTGATTGAGTCCAGCTCAATCAACCCTTTTACAGCCTGCTTCACTTTGACATTGAGCTCGGCAGCCTTCTGCATAGTGGGACCATAGCTTTGAAAAGCAAAGGTCGCACTACCAGAATGATTCCACTCACTGCTACCAGTTTTTTCAATGATGACAAAACTGGCTGGCATCTTTGCTTCATGCTCAAAAAAAGACGGCACATCTAAATGCCCGTCAAGGTATTTCTTGATGATGATTTCAATCATTTAGCGCACCGCCTTCAACAAAGTATTATTTCGTAGATTATCTTTCTTAGCTTGATAGGTTTTTGGATAGACCATCGCATTTGCCCGTGTCTTACCGACATGACTGTCCTGCTCATAGCCTGTACCACATCGACTACGGATTTTAGTAGCTTCCTGATTCAGTAGATTTTGGATTTCCTTTGACTTCAGCAAGGCTCCGACACCAGCACCATTTAGCTTGACTTTCATACTAGCCATACCGCTCCACCGTCACTTTCTTGTTCCATTCCAGCGGAATCAGGCTCTCAATCCCTTCAGTTGGGATGCCAAAAGTGCGCCATCGCTGACCAAAGAAAAGAACTTCCTTATCTTCCCAATCATGATTATCGCCTTTAGGTATTGCTAAGGTATAGACAGCTACCTTGCCAGTAAGATTGAGCTGATTGACTTTCTCGTCTGTTGAGGTTGGGCGCACAAGCACATTTTCAACCTTAATTTCTCGATCTTCAAAGACAGAATGACCAAAATCATCCTGTCCTGTCTTGATCTTGTCAATTAAGGTCACGGTAATACCCTTAATCCGTCCCATAGATCTCCATCACCCCAAATCTTTGTTTTCTCAAGCCCAAACGCTTCAATTCGCTTGCCTTGATATGTAATCCCCCGCCTGGAACCAAATAGGACCCACTCACCGAATAGCCCAAGGCGCTCTCAGCAAATTGAGTCATCGGTTCCTGCTCAGTAGAGATCATCAAGGTACGAGCTACCACATCGACAGTAACTGACTTGACCACACTTGCAAAAGACGAATCCTCAGCCGCAAGCACATCCAAGTCTTTCCCAACCTTTTTAGCTTCGACACGCAGAGAGTCAGAGACAATTTTCAACAGAGCCTCTGCTCGCTTGCGTTCGTCCGATTTTAAAAGACGCCACAAAGTTTGCAGGTCTTCAACTGTTGCAAAGTCTCCCATTCAGCTTACTCCTTATGCGCTTCCAGCAAAGCAATCAATTCTGCTTTCTTAGCTTTGTCACTGTACTCAACACCAAGCTCGTCTAGCTTAGACTTGATCTCTGGCACGGTCCGGTTTTCTGGATCATCCACTTGTCCTTCTTGTGACTTTGCAAATTCAGCAGCGGGAATCCAGTCGCCCAGCAATTTACAATCTGTTTCAATTATCACTAAGGTTTCTTTGTTAATATATTCCATATTAAGCCTCCACACGAGCAAATGCCTGCTCGTCAAGAATTCCCCAACCTACATACACTTGCGTACGTAAGCAAACTTCACGGTAGCGTTTCAAGTCACGACCAGCTCCGTCTGGATCACCGTACTTAATGATTTCAAGAGGAATTTCCTCTGCATATCCCCATTTGACGGCATTTTCAAAATCACCAACGATAACATGGTCTTTTTTAGCCGAACTTGCAACGGTAGTCAATGTTTTATTAATATCAGACTTCATTCCATAAAACGATCCTGGATTTTGGCCAAAACGGTATTCAGGATATTGGACTACCCCATTTACCTTGATTTTCCCAAGTGCTGCTCCTGCAGCTGGAGACAATGCAATACCGTTTACTTCGCAATCATTTGCTGTGATGGTTGCGACAGCAGTATCAATATTTTCATCAATTTTATCTGCTTCATAAGTCACTACATTTCCAGTGATCAAACCATCAAATGAGTTCGTTGATTTGAAAGAAGCATCTGTCATTGATTTTGGTTCAAGCCCATGGAATGAAGCGATATCAATTGCTTGTGCAACTTTTTTAGACAAGCCATCAATAAAAGATTTGAGGTAAGATAATTGTTTTTCTTCAGAACAATTTACAAATTCCTCAGATACCCGTGCTTGGTAAGTAATCAAAATAGGTTTGATTACCTTTGGTTTCATAGTTGCACTTCCAGCATTCGAAGGATTTCCTTCACCTACGATTTCAGCATTTCCTTCGAGATTGAATACAAATGTTTCCGTTCCAGAAAACGGAATAGGTTCTCGAGTAGTAAGTTTTGCAAGGGTTGAATGTCCCTTTACCTTACTAAAAATGTCTTGGACTGTCTCAACTGGGAAAAGATCCCCTGTTTGTAGTGTTGCCATAAATTATTCTCCTCTCATTTTGTGCAACATTCCTTTTAATGCTGCATCCTTATCATCGCCTAATTTAGGCTCATTCATTCCAAGCGGATAACCTGGTTGATTACTTTTCATAAACCCAGCCAAGCGCTCCGCATCTGCTTTGAAGCTCTCTTCATCAATTCCCTGCAAACGGTCTGCAAGGTCGTAAGGCAATCCATGTTGCAAAGCTACACGAGTTCGCAGACTAGCTGTCTCATAACCAGCGATTTGCTTCTGCATGTCTTCAAGTTTCTTGTCAGCATCCGCCTTGCTTTGATGATTAGCTTCAATTGTTGACTTCAAATCAACATTTTCTTTTTTCAAGTCTTCAACAAGAGATTTAATCTGGTCATAGTCGGCATACTTCTCTTTCTCTCGAGATAAGCGAGCCTTAATAGCAGCATCAAATTCTTCTTGTGTAGTGATTGGTTTAAATTCTGACATTCTCATGTCTCCTTTCTCCTGCTTTCCCGGCAGTTCGGTAATTTTTGGCATCAAAAAAAGCAGTCACAAGACCGCTCGTTTTAATAACTGATTTTTTGCTTTTTCTTAGGCTTGGTCGTAGCACAAGCCCAATGCGCAAGCAAGGCGCTGTCCATCAAAGAAATATCCATGTCGTCAAAGTGCGATCGATAGCCAAAGCCACCATTTGAGCCAATATTCCGCTTATCGCAGTTAGTGGCTACTTTTGATAGCGATGGCTGGCCAGCGTGACAGATGGTTTTCTGGTAGATACCCTGTTCCCAAAGAGCATTGGCCACGATGATTTCCTTCACCGTCGGCAGAATCACATTCTTGATTCTGTAGTCCTTCAACTCTTCGTCTAGGATCTTTTGACCACTTGCGCCATCAATGACAATTTGAGCCACATCGGCTTGACGCAAGAAAGCAACCATCCACTCATTTCCGTTACGAACGGATTGACAATCGACTGTCTCGATAAAGAAACGGCCATCCTTGGTCCTAGCAGCAATACTCAATGCCACGTTCGTTCCATCTTGACCGTACTTAATACCAACAGACAGCTTGCCAGACAATTCTGGTACATCATCCACCTTGAGCTCATTCCACTCCGTTTCAGAAATGGCAGATTTTTGGTTGTAAGTCGGCCAAAATCCCAAACGTTGGATATTATGGTCTAACTTATCCTCACCAAGCTCAGCCTCAATCTTCCGCTCATTTAAGTGGTAGCCCATGGATGGATTGGAATTATACCAAGCTTCTACATCATCAATTTCCTTTTCATCAGAAACCGACCACTCAGCCCAGCCAGAATACTTCCCTTTACCAAAGAGACAAGTCTCACGATACTTAGTAAAGACCGTACCACTTGATACAGGTGTCGGAGGTGTCCCACACATGATTGTGATAGGGTTCGCACTATCCGTCACCGTGTATTTCAAAGCAGATTCTTGCTCTGTCGTGTACTCTTGAGCCTCGTCAATGATCAGCATGTCAAATCCCTCACCAAGACCACCATTTGATGTCCTAGTACGAAATTGGACAACACCACCCGTTGAATACAGCTCAATTCTCTCCTGCCCCTTCGCTCGAATGGAATTGAAATCCTCACCATCAACATACCCCATTTTCTCAAGGTATCGTTTGACCTTTTCGAAAGAGGAGTGAGATGTAGAAATCCGGTGAGCCGTATGTAGGATATTCAATCCCTTATGCAAGCCCCAAATTTCAAGAATATAAAGGATTTCAGACTTCCCATTCCGCCGAGGGATAGAATAACCAAACTTCTGATGCACCCAAAGACCGTTCTTGTCAATGGCCATCATAGGCAGTAAGAGATTTTTCTGCCAGGCATAGCAAGAAAGACCCGTCCGTTCGTAAAGTTCAATCGCTTCTTTAGCTTTTGAATTTTTCTTGACGTATTTTAAAATCACCGATTGAGTAGGATTCTGATTGCCAAGTTTCTTCCTCGCCATTCTAATTTCCTTTCAATCGTCATCGCATGATAACCCTATCGCTGGGAGATATCAGATCACCTCCTAATCTTTAATAGCTCGGTTTGAAACTTTAGTGTATACATCTACGTAAGTCTCTTTCTTGTCTCCGTTATGCGTGATTTCTGCATAATCGCCACATTTTTCACCAGACTTGATTTGATTAGTACTAACAAGAGCCTTCCAATTTTGCAAAGTTTTGCTAAACCAAACTACAAAGCAGTCTTCTTCTTTGATTTCACGACCTGCTAAGCGTGAAAATTCTTGCGATGCCAATTGTTTTGCTTTTTTTAACATTTTTTATTCCTTTCTGAACATAAAGAAAACCGTATGGAAAGCCAAACGGTTTATATTGATTTATAGCAATAGAATTATAAATACCTCACACAGAACCTCCTTTCAATTTTTCAAAAAGAAAAGCACCCTGACCACTGTCAACGTGCTTATGCTATAATTTCAACTTCCTTGATTTCGTCCTCAAAGAGTTTTGTCCATCGGGTTCCTGACTTAACGGATAACCCATCAAATTCTTCATCATAGACATCCTTGTCCTCATACAGACAGACACCTTCAAATGTTTGGTTGTCAATATCAGTAATTCTGACAAACTTGTTATTAAATTCCCTGAGTTCCATCAGTCTCCCCTTTCATAGTATGTCGGTATCAAGTGTGCGCCAGTTTTGCTATATTTGATTGTCATAGCATTTACTGGCTTACCAGTATAGACATCAATTCCTAACGGCCTATCTTCAAATAGATCAACCTTTTCATTGCTGGTTTGAGCACCTTTTCTACTTGTTTCTAAAAAGCCAGTCATCTTGTACTTATTGTACAGAGCATTGACATCCACATGATCATAAAAATAGCTCTTTCCAATCGGTGATGTTGATTGAATATGTCTAGCTTGTTTTTCTGGATTGATTTTATCCAGCCAAGTGCCATTTTTAAATTTTTCCTGGATATAAACTACATCTCTTAAGCGTTCATATCTTTCACTATCATTATACTTCAACTCTTGAAATTGCGCTAGTGAAATAGGTGCATTTTGTGGGCCCAAAACTTCAACAATCTTCTTGTATTCTCGGATATCTACCTTTCGATTATTATCACGCACATCAATATTCTGCTGCTTGCGCCGTTCAAGGATATCGGCACTTTCTTTTGACCATTTTTTAGACCAAGAGTTTTGCTGCTTCCCATTTTTAGGATGATAATCAATGGTGCATTGACAACGTTGATGCCTTCGGTAAAATCCTAGCGGTTCTTCACCGTACAAGTATTTACCAACCAGCGATTGACACCAGTCACAGCAATGTCCCGTGGAATGTCGTTCAATGACTGGAGCCAGCCCAACTTTCTTCTGAAATTCAGCATTTTTCTGAATACTATCATCAATAATGCTCTGACTAAAATTGACAATCGGCTCTTTCAAAATCCAAGCAATCTGACTAAACTCAGATTCACTGGAAATCCGATTGACTAAACCAGTTATCCTGTCTTGATTTAGTTCAGGGACTTGAACTCTCAGCCCTATTTTAGCCTCTTCATTCAAATTTTTCTGAACTTGCTGAGCATAGCCACTTATTAGCTCGAAATTCCTCCCTAGCGTCTCCGTCAGCAACCTTTTAGCGATATTGTAATACATTTTACCGTCTGGCAGATTAGAGGAGTTTACAGAGCCTCTCAGAGCTTTAGAAAGAATTTCCCCTAATTCGATAGCATACTCATTCGCATCCAGATAGCCAGCTGACTTAGATTGTAATTTTGACAAGAGAGACTTCAGCACCTCGCTATCAAGCCTCGCCTCCTCAAATTCCGTCTGAATTTTCGTCAACAAGTCCGGCACGATATCCTTGATCATCATTTACCTCTTTCTCAATCGGGGCGGGGGCAAGATTCTCAGCACCCTTGATACCTGTCAAGTCTCGGATGGTCTCACCATCCACATATCCAGGCACAGCCTGATTGAGCTTGATAGCACCATCCCCAATCATCGTCAGCATATTGGCATCTGCTTCAAATAACGGCTCCCACTTCACTTTCGTTTTCACAAATTGACTACGAGCATACTGGAAATCATCTTGCAAACAAGTAGCCACATAGGCCACATTCAGAAAACCTGCTCCTAGCGACCGCTGAGCCTTCCGCCCAGCTAAACGCAAATTCTCATGACTAGCCTTGATAGCTTCCACAGATGATGGATTGTCAGACACAAACCCCAAATCATCCAAAGTCAAGCCCATTTCGCCAGCAAAGCCAGCAGCAGCCGTTCTTAGTTGCTCTGTAAAAGGTGACATGCTAGCAGTGCTAAACTGGCCAACGTTTGGCTTTTCCCCATTGTCACTAGCAGAAATCGTCAATAGGCTTGATACTGTCGCTTGCCATTTTTCCAACGGCTCTGCATCAGGATCCAGCCCCAGAATATACTTTTGAGGCCATGAGTAAAACTCTGCCGTAATATCAGCCCGCTCCAAAGTACGCTTAGCATATTTCTGATAATACATCCCAGCTCTCGTGATACGACTACGACCAAACGGTCTGACCGCATCAGGACGATGAATCACAGGAACCAACAGCGGAATATTCGTTGGATTGCTGATTGGGTAGGGATCACCATCCTTCGGAATGAAATGCGTAGCATTTGGCTCAAAGTAAGCCTCTAAAGTTGCCTGACCATAATCATCACGAGCCAGCACCGCATAACCTTCCACAAGAAGACCAGTGATAGGATCAATCACGCCAGTCGCATTGCTAGCCTCAATCACCTGCAAACGAACCTCATCATCTTCCCCTTTTGAGATGTAGATGAAGCAACACGAACCAATCAGCGCAGCCAGAATAGCACTATCAAAAAAGATATCCGGATTGTTTCTATCAAAAATTTCCGTCACATTAAAAACATCATCTCCAAATTCCCGAAAAACCAGACGATCAGCAAGACTATCCACACCTTTAGCAGTCCATCCCAAAGTCGCCCTGTACTGTGCCCTGACATTTGGAGGAATCGTGATTCCTATTGGCGCTTCCTGATACTGCATAGCATAATGCTTATATCTCAGATTGACCCTTGACCTGCAAGATGCAAGTTTCCTCCTCAGATAATCAATTCCTCTTAATTCCAAGTCATTCTCCTTCTATTTCTAGGTTTTGGCGCGAGAAAAAATGTACAGTGACGGCGTGAAGCCCCGCCGAGCCTTGGGGGAGGGTACTACCCCCCTATCTGCCAAAAAGGCGGATTGGCTGTAAAATCATTATTTTATTTTTTTCAAGCGTTAAGCAAAAAATATCATTATTGATTTTTATTTAAAAATTTTAGAATAGCATTTGTTTGCATGCTTAAATATCCTTTTAATCTTTTAACATCTATACTTTGCCCAATCTCTGCTCTGAGGAAGATTGCGATTACCAACAACCTTTGAACTTTCAGTTCTGCTATCGGCATAGAGCTTATCAGACTTCTGTCTGTTGCATTGCCAATGAGCCAGCTGTAGATTATTGATATCTGATGGATGACCGTTTCTATTGATTGGAATGATGTGGTCAATGACTGGGCTCAATGGGTGCGGGTACTTCAGAGACTTGTCTACGGGTAACCCACAAATTCCACAAGTATTTCTGGTTTTAAGTATGATGTTCTTGTTTTTTTCAAACGCAACACGGTGGGGTCCGTTTCTGTCAGGGCGGGGGAGGTTCATCTTGGGCCTTCCTTTTTTTATGATTGGGAGGGAGGTTTTCAAGACCTCTCCGCTTGTTCTGGGGAGGGGGGTATTTTCTGTACTTGAACCCCTCCCGTATTTAACATATCTTATATTCTGTTAAATAAAACTAACATCCTCAAAAATCAAGTGTATCAAGTGCTCACATCTGTTTTATTAAAAACTAATTTACATTTTCTCATTGTGTTAAATAAATAGGTTTTAATAGCTAAAATTCATCATCGAATCATCAAGTTCATCTTGCTTAATACCAATATAATCAAGTGTGATGTCTGGTGATGAATGATTAAATAATTCCATCAAAATCGCTACGTTTTGATTTCGTCTGTAATGATGATAGCCAAATGATTTTCTCATAGAGTGGGTACCAATGTTCTTCAGGCCGATATGCTCAGCTGCTTGCTTTAAAATCTGGTATGCTGCAACCCTTCCAATGTGAGCGATACGCACACCGTCCGTTCTGACTTTCTTTTTGCTTGGAAACAGATAATCGTAATCTTGTAGTTCGTTAGTTTTGATGTAATGATTCAAAGCTTTTCTTAACTCTGGATTGATTGCGAAACGCTTGACTTTTCCTGTCTTTTTCTCAGTGACTTCGATTCTATCGCTCGTAACATGTTTGACCTGAAGAGGTATGATGTCGCTGATGCGCATTCCAGAATATAGACCGCACATGATCAGAACATAATTTCGTTCGCTTTTTGATTTCAAAAAGTCTTTCATCCGTTCGATATCATCAAGTTCACGAATTGGTTCTACTTTTTTCACAACATCACCTCCAAACTACAATAAAAGGCAGGTTGTGCCTGCCTTTGTCTATTATTAGATAATACCATTTTAGCACATTGAAATTGGTCTTTACTCTTGACTTACTCCGCTCTTACTCCATAATCTCGACCTGCTCACCGTTTCGATAAAGCTCTGCAAATGCTAATAGAGCTTTATCAAGAATTTCATAGTATGAGCTTTCTGAGATCGAAAGCTCATTGTATATCGTCTCATCTTTCTTTCGATGCCAGACAAGGTACTTCTCGTAGATAATTCTACGATAGTATGGATCGTGCAGCTCGCTGACCGCCTGCTCAATAGCATCTAGCTCCATCTCTGCGTCTACTTTTCTAATAGCAAGCTTCTCAACCTGACTAGTCGTATCGCTTCCAGGATTGCGAGGCATGAAAGAGTAGGTAGTCGTCACCTTTTGACCGTCCTTGTCATTGGCCACACGACGCCAGCGAGGATAGCCTTTTAAAATTTTCTTGGCATTTTCTTTCGTTTTCGCTTCGTTTATTTCTGGGAAAAAAGGCATCTCTCACCTCAATTCTATGTATTTTCATTTTTCAAGGCTTGTCAAAACCTTCGGCCCACAAGTACAACATTATTGATCATCTGCCACCTCCAAAAGCTTTGGATTCTCAAATACATTCCCGACGATTTTCAACTCTGTAATATTGTCGCTCAAATCCAACTCGTTCAAATTCTGGTCTTTCCTGACCCATTTTGCTTGTGTTTCGTCAAATTCAACAATATCCCAAAAATCTTCTCCATCGTTTCCGTACAAAATGTCTTTTTCGAAAATTTCTCTGCAATTTTTATCGAATAGTCCGGTAAAACGTCCTACTGACTCCGAATTTACATGGCACCAAGACCCAATGGTTATATACTGTTCGGTAACTTCTATGACCTCATTGATAATAAATGATTTTCCTCGGTCTTGAATAAGATAGCCGTATTGCCACTCCCCCTTACTGTCTCCCTCTACAGACAATCCTCTGTATGGATATATCATTTAATCACCTCCAATTCCTCAATCAACCAATCAAGGTTCTTTCTTGCTTTTTTTAGGTCTTCAAGCCCGTTCTTTTTTTGGAAACGCAGCTGATATTTCAAAGCATTGCCAAGATAAAAACCCTTAATCTGTTCCGATGTCATAAAATTCCTGAGTACATCAATTGATTCCATTCCATACTTACCTTGATAATGGCTTGGATTGTGTACATTGTCATGGACAATTTTGATACCTGTAAACTGACCCTCTTCAGTTGGTATATTCGATTGTTCAGTAGTAAAATCACATTTTGTCATTACTTCACCCGTCCTCTCAAATAATCAGGAATTTCGTCCCCTACGCTCAAGCTCTCGTATTGCTCCTTGGTTACAAGGAATTTTCCGTACGGTCCAGCTGTCACTGTGTAGCGACCGTCTATGATTTCCTTGTCCGTGATCCTGCCGTACATTTCTGCACCAGCATTATCCGCCCTGTAGATTGTGATAAGCTTTCTAGCTTCGAGCTGTTCCACTCGCTCGTTGAGCCTGTTAATCCTGATGATTGCTGCTATCAAAATCGCTAGCAAAATTACAATTATGGATAAAAATGGCAAAAATTTCATGTCAAATCCTCCTCTTTTACAAACACGCCATCAATCATCTTGCCTTTCCGATCCTTGATTTCGTCATACGCAATCTGCAAGCAAGTATCTGCTGTAGTGCAATTGTGAATTGCTATTGAATGTATGTTGCTATGTAGCATAATCAAATCTGGCTTGATGAGCGGTGTTTTTGTCTCGCTGTAAAAAATATGCTTGTGTAATTTATTTGCAAGAGTACCCAAACTTGTAACCATCAGCAATAGTTCCATCTCCTCTGGCGTCGCTTGAATATCTGCGTCATTTTTGAGCTGCAACTCAAGACCAGTCAAGACAACTTGCATATCTCCCAGCGCATCCTTGATTAGCTCATTCTTGCCTTTAGCAATGCCCTCAAACAATTCACCAGCTTCTTCCATAAGCTTTTCAAATTGCTTGACTGGATTTGCTTCATGTAGATTTCTTTCTACAAACCATTGCTCTACTTTTTCTTCAAGTGTTATACTATTCATCTTTTTTTCTCCTTTAAAATAATTTTACTTGCTTCTCATACCTTTCAAGTCGTTGTTTAGCTTTATTAAAAATATCTGTATCTAATTCGCAGCCAACGTATTCAAACCCAAGTTCTTTACAGGCAATCAGGCTGCTCGCTGAACCGACATGAGTATCCAGAATTTTATCCCCTTTTTTTGCATAGGATTGTAGCAGCCAGATATAAAGATTGACTGGTTTTTGTGTTGGATGTATTCTAATTTCGTTTAATGCTTTATTTCCTTGTTGAAGGTGACCTTCAGAGATTGATTTTCCCTGCATCATACCGTTCCACATGTAGCGAAATAGCCGTGTGCTATCATGTAAACTGCAGTATGCCAATTCACAATCTGAAAAACTCGATTTTCCATTAACTTTATCCCAAACAATACGACCAGAGCCAAAAGGATAGTCAAAGTAGTTTACACCCCAAATAATTTGATTATTAGACACTCTAAAAAGTTCATCAAAATAATCTCTGTTTGGAATTTGCCACTCTGAGGTTTCGCCATACAGTCTGCTTACACCTATGGGACTGACTTTTCGTCCGTAATACTTTCTTTTTTCTGGTCCAGAAAAGTATGGAGGATCTACAATTGCAAGGTCAAAATAATCATCTGGATATTGACACATCACTTCAAAACAATCTGCATTGATAAATATATCCATCAATACCTCCTATCCTTCATCCCGCTGGGATAAACAAAGCACCTTCCAGTTGCACCCTCAAAGATACGACTTGACAGAGCACCATTCCCAAAATCATCCGCATACAATGCCTTAATTTCCTCGCTAGTCAAGTTTGTATTGATAATCGTGTTACTACGATTATCCAAAATCTCGTAGAGCACACGATGCGCCCACTCATTGCTACGAGCGTCAGCCTTGCGACTCTCTTTCCCCAGATCGTCAAGAAATAGAAAGTCAACGTTGGTCAACAGCTTTATCATCTTAGACTCAGAGTAGCCATTGTCAACCTTAAAACTCTCTTTGATTAAGCTAAAGAGCTTCACAACCGACACGAAAAGCACACTTTTCGGATCGTTGTAAGACTTAAACTGCTTATTAAGATAAGCAGCCAAGCCATAAGTCAAATGGCTCTTCCCAACACCAGACGGGCCAGTGATGATGACATTTCCTTTCTCACCTTTCGCATAGCTACGTTCCAACCGCTTCACGAAATTCACCGCTTCCTGGTCAATATCGCTCATAACCTCATAATTTCGCAAAGTCTTATCTCTTAGCTTGTCTGAGATAATGCTATCTCTCTCAAAGACAGCATAAGTATCAGCCAGCTTGCTTTGCACCTCGGATGTTTCGTTTAGCTTTTTTTCGAAGAGGCTAATCGCAGCCTTGGTGCACTCAGGACACTGCTTGATTTCTTCCAGCCGTCCCTTGATTGGCATTTTGGTTAGCCAGAGCTGGCAACCATGCACTTCACAAGTCTCGTCTAAGACCTGCCTAGCCTCAAAATTTTTAAAATAATCCATCAAAAACCTAACCTTTCGTCGATTATTTCTTTCTTGGTTCGTGGTGCTTGATTTAGATAACCTTCAAACTTTGAACCAAAGAGCGTTTCAGGTCTGAGATATTTTTCATACTTAGTGCCTGACCAATCCTTGACCGTGGTATCAATCACATGTTTGAAATCATCTAACCTGAATCCTTCTGACCATCTAGCCTTAATAAGAGTTTTGTTTTTCTGAATGTTAGGTCTGTAATTTCTATTAGCTTTTTCATTCAGGTAAGAAATGATTTCCTTGTATGGAATATCTTCTTCCTCATTGTCTGAAACTGTAGGATAGGTAGTTAAGCTATCCTCATCTAAGCTACCCTCACTTAACCTAACCTGTGTATCCATTTGGTATCCATTTGGTATGACATTTTCTAAAGGCTTGAGGTCAGCTGTTTTTGACTTATCAAATTCCAATTGAGCCTTTTCTGATTGGTACAATGTTGATTGGAATCTATCCGAACGAATATAGTTGTGAATCCTCCAATGACGGATGACCACCACACCGCTATGAAATGGAATCAAAAAACCTTTTGCAATAAGTAATTTCATATCATCATCACTAGCGCCAATGGTTCTCTGAATCGTCTTGGCCTTATCTATAAACCCTTCATCATCAGCTCCCATATTCAGATGAAAATAGAGAGCCTGAGACGATAGTGGCATTTCAAGAAAACGGTCAGTCTCAGTGATTTTTCTACTAAACATTCTTCGTTGTGCCATCTATTCCTCCACACTTGAAAATTTTGTGTATTCCTTGTGAAAATACAGCTTCACCGTCCCGAGACTGCCGTATCGGTTCTTTTTGACAAGAAGCTCAGTCAGATTGCTTTCTGGTTGATCGTCAGTCTTATCTTGATAGTATGCGTCACGATACAGAAAAGCGACAATATCAGCATCCTGCTCAATGCTCCCAGAATCCCTCAAATCAGACATGATAGGTCTTTTATCCTGACGTTGCTCAACGCTACGACTAAGCTGAGACAGAGCAATCACTGGCACTTTCAACTCTTTAGCAATGATCTTCAACTGCCTCGAAATCTCAGACACTTCCTGTTGCCGATTATCAGTCTTTCGTCCTGTGATAAGCTGCAAATAGTCAATCACAATCAGACCTAAACCGCTCGTTTCCTGAGCTAGTCTTCTAGCCCTCGCTCGAATGTCTGAAATCCTGATACCAGCCGAATCATCGATAAAAATCGGTGCTTCAGCCAGTCTACTCTGAGCATAGACCAGCCGTTCCCACTCGTCTGTGGACAAAGAGCCTGTCCTGATATGATGATTTGGAATCGCTCCTTCAGCGGACAACATCCGCTCAACTAGGCTCTCAGCACCCATTTCCAGAGAAAAGATAGCGACAGGCTGATTGGCCTTTGTAGCAACATTTTGAGCGATATTGAGAGCAAAAGCCGTCTTACCCATCGCTGGCCGTGCTGCTAAAATGATGAGATTATCCTCATGCAACCCAGTAGTCAGCTTGTCAAAATCAGTAAAACCTGATTCTATACCAGTAATTTCAGTAGTGTTGTTTGACCGTTCTTCAATTTTGCTATGATTTTCCAAGAGGACATCATGGATCGGACGAAAACTCCCTTTATTGCTCGACTGGCTCACTTCCATAAGTGATTTCTCAGCCTTAGCGATAATCTCATCAAGGTCCATATCCTCATCATAAGCATTGCCAATCGAGTCAGACAGATTAGCAATGATTGACCGCAACCTTGATTTCTTGGCCACAATTTTGGCATAATGCTTCGCATTTGAACTAGTGGGTACAGCATTGATAATCTCAGCTAAATAGCTGACACTCCCTACCAAATCCAGCTCATTGCTAGCTTCTAGCGCTGATTTTACAGTCACAATATCAATGGCTTCACCGCTGTCAAATAGACCCAGCATAGCCTGAAATAAAATCTTGTGCGCTGGTCTATAGAAATCCTCTGGCTTGAGAAGCTCTGTCACCTCAATCATCTTGTCAGGATTGATAAAGATCGACCCAAGAACTGCCTGCTCAGATACTAGATCGTGAGGCAAAACTTTGATTTCATCCATGACAGCCACTCAGATCACCCCAATCCCGTAGCCCGGCAGGCTGTTTCTTTCTAGCTTCAGCCATCTGCTCAGCAGCCTCACAGAGAGCCTGCTCCTGCATCCACAGCACATAGAGAGCCTGCATATTAAGCATCTCTTCTTCTTTTCGCTTTTTTTCAGCTTTACGATGGTCAACGTAGCAACCGACCACACCTGCAAAGAAAAAGAATGCAATCATCATCACGCTTCCCAGAAATTCACTCATCGCTTTCAATCCTTTCTCTAATTACCCTGTCTTCCTGCTCCAAATGAACGATGCGCACAGCATTTCTCCGCATGCTGTCCCTGTTATCATTTATCTGAGCTTGCAGATCCTTCAAATGATGCTCTCGCTCAATATTCGTCTTGACCAAAATCACAACTAAAAGCGTAAAGACACAAAAAATTGTAAACAATCCCAATTGAAGATTAGCGATTGTGTCTCTCATTGCTCTGTTTTTAAATTCTAGGTTTTCTATTTCTTTTTTTATTGCCATTTTTCTCCTCAACTTCTCACAGCCGTACGTTCCCAATTTTCGTGATACCAGTCAATAACTGCATCACGAGGAAATTTGTCACGTCTCCCCTCGATACGAGGAAAGTCCTTGTGACAGTTAAAACGCTCATCAAATGTTCCTGTGTCTCTCGTACCCAAAAGCATTTCTGAGCATTGAGATTTATTCAGCTCCATCGGGAAGCGCCTCTTTTCATCAGTCACGACGTGCATGACTTTCAAGGCTCGATCCATCAAACCAGCTTCAAACTGGTCTAACAGTTGATTCATTAGCTCATTCATGATATAATCCTCTTGTATATTTATTTATTTCAAAGCCTGATTGCCGTCAGGCTTTTTCTGTTTCTGACCAATAGTCATCCAGATTTACTGCCATGACAGCCGCAAGGTTCTTTTGCTCGGTCAGGATTTGTCGCTTGTACGGAGCCAGACCATCATCTCGTTCTGTAGCTGTTTTCGGCAGATAGTAGCCATTTGGCTTTCGTTTCTTGGCAACGATTGGATGATGAAAGTTGACTCGCAAGCTCTCAATCACTTCCTCAAGCTTTCGCTTAGTCAGTCCAGTGCTATTTCTCAGCTCACTTGCCTGGATAGGTAAATCAAAGCTAGCACAATTCCTGATTGCATTAAGTACCTTGACCTCGATCTCATTCATGTCTCTGCTAATCGTCATAGCTAGTCCTCGCTTCCCTCAATATCCAAAACTTTTGAAATATTGTCCTTGAGCTTCCGACTACCTTTTCCATATTTAAACAATTCTGAGATAGTTGATTTCGTTACTCCCACAGCCTCAGCAAGCTGAGTCTGAGTCCATTCAAGGTTGTACAGTCGCTCTTTCACAAGAGCAATCCAAATTTTCTGTTTTTGGCTCATCTTTTTCCTTTCTAATTTTTGTTATCTTTTCTGCTATAATAAAAGCAGAAAGGAGGTGAAATTATGGTTCATATGAAAATTAATCTTGAGCATTTTGGTTTCAAAGCTGAAGATATCAAAACAGAGATTTTAGAAATGGATGCCGACCATATTAAATCTCGAACCACTTATCCTAATGGATTGATATTGAGTTTTGAGCAAACTGCCGATGAAATATCTGTTGATACTAATTGGCGTTGGAAACAAGAACCTGATGGTTCTCTAACCCCGATACCTTAATATTAGGTGCATTGATATAGATAATATTTTCGCTAATCTGTATCAATGTTTTCCCTAAAGCAGTTTTATTAGTCTGTTTTTTTACAGGCTTTTTAGTATATCGATACTTCTTTAGTCTCATCTCCCCTCCCCCCTTTCTGTTTTTAATAAATTAGCTAAAAAGTTAGCGAACACACTTGACAAATTTTAAAACTAGTATTAAAATTAAAGCATGCAGAAAAAAGCTTACTAAAACATAATCTATCCTATTTCAACAGACGCCAATCAGTTTTCAGGAGTTTTATTTTTTAGTCGCATTGTTCGCTAACTTTAGCTTACGTATGTTATTTTAATACTAATCTTAATAAAAGTCAAGAGTTTTAAGATTAAAATTAAAATATTTTTTCGTATGCTTAGAAAGGTTGATAAATAAATGCCTACAGCATTCGACAGAATTAAAGATTTAGCTACTAATCAAGGAATATCTTTGAATCAATTAGAAGAAAAACTAGGTTACAGTACTAATACTCTTTATGGTATCAAGAAAGCAAATCCAAAATCAGATAGACTTCAGGAAATTGCTGACTATTTTAATGTTAGTACTGATTATTTGCTGGGCAGAACCAACAATCCCAAAATCGCTGATGACCAAGAAAAATTTTACTTTGAAGGTCAGGAAGTCAATGTGGAAGAACTTGCTGCTACAGCTATGCGCTATAACGGCAAGCCACTGAGCGACGAAGACAAGAAAGCGATTCAAAACATCATCGAAATCTATTTAAGAAAATAAAGGATGATACTATATGACCGAAAAAGAGCTCTGTGAGGAGCTAGGGATAAAAGTATTTGTGTTTGAGGATTCTTTGTTTGAAGATGAAGCCTTCTTTGTCCCAGGCATTAGAACAATGTTTCTGAGTGACAAAATCATGGAAGAGAATCGCATTAAAACCATCTTACATGAGATAGGACACAAAAACCATCTTCCTCACTTATATGCAATTTTTAGAGAAAAATACGAGCTAGAAGCGAATCGAGCTATGATCCAGCAGCTTATCCGATTAGAGATTGAAGCCTGCGAAGATAAAGAGCACTTTAACTTTTTAGCTTTTATGCAGAAATATAAACTAAAAACCATCGCTGATGAGGCAATGGTTAAAGAAGAATACAATAATTTAGTTAGTAATTTTTAAAGGGGATACTAATTATGGGACTTCTCAGCTTTTTAGGGTTTGGAAATAGTAAAAAGAAGTCAGCTAATAGAAACACAGCAATACAGAAATCCAGGATCATTTACCACGATGAATTTCGTTTAATGGGAACGAACTATCATAAGCAGGAAGCTTTTGCTGCCGCTGACTATTTAAGTGGTTATGAGCATTATTTCGGAAAAACTGGTAAAGAGCTCAAGTCATATCTTCAACGCAGTCTGAAACCTGTCTATAAGTACAATAAGCTAAAGACCGTTGATGTTTTGTTGCAGCGTGAGCCAACTAATCCACATGATAAAAATGCCGTCAAAGTACTGATAAATGATACATTTGTTGGCTATCTTCCAGCAGGAATTGCCAAAAGATTTTCATCTTGCATTGGAAATCCTAAATATAGATATGATGCGATTTTGACAGGACGAGGTGGACCATATAAAACGTTATCATCAAATTTAGAGAAAGTTGTTACACAACAAAAAGAACTCTATTTTGAATTAGATTTGACTATTTGGCATATAAAATAAAAAAATCCCCACGTTTTGCTTTGGCCGGCAGCGTGAGGACTGAGCTAGTATAGCAAAAAGGCATTAAAAAGCCCTTTTTACTATACCCATTTTATCAGAAAATGAGGTGAAAAACAATGGCATACTTTAGAAAAAGGGATAATGGCTGGGAATATCGTATCTCTTACAAGGATAGAGACGGCAAATATAAGCAGAAATCAAAGTCAGGCTTTAAGACCAAAAAACTAGCTCAAGCGGCAGCAAGGGAGGTAGAGGATAACCTATCCGAGAATATCCTGACAGACAAAGACGTCACGCTTTATGATTTTGTCAAAACCTGGTCTGAAGTATATAAGCGACCGCACGTCAAGGATAAGACCTGGGATACTTATACCAAAAACCTTAAGCACATCAAGACCTATTTTGGAGATTTGAAAGTAAAGGACATTACTCCGCTTTATTATCAAAAAAGGCTCAATGAGTTTGGCGAGAAATACGCTCAGGAAACACTTGAGAAATTCCACTATCAAATCAAGGGAGCTTTGAAGGTAGCAGTCAGAGAACAAGTGATCAGCTACAACTTCGCTGAAGATGCCAAAGTCAAATCTCAGATAGAAACTAGGTCGGAGGATAACGACTTTTTAGAAGAGGTTGAATATAAGGATCTAATAGCCTCTACACGCTCCAATATCCAGTACGTGTCCTATTTCACCCTCTACCTACTTTCTGTCACTGGTATGCGATTCTCAGAGGCTCTAGGGCTGACATGGAACGATATAGACCTGCAGAGCGGGATAATAGACATTAATAAGAGCTTTGACTACTCTAAAACGCAAGATTTTGCTAGTCTAAAAAATGAAAGTTCGAAAAGGAAAATCCCAATTGACAGAGTCACAATCGAGACTTTGAAAACTTATAAAAAAGAACACTGGCAAGCAAATATTAAAAACAGGGTATGTTTTGGCGTTTCAAACTCGGCTTGTAACAAGCTTATAAAAAAACTGGTAGGCAGGCCTGTCAGAAACCACAGTCTAAGGCATACTTACGCATCATATTTGATTTTAAAGGGCGTAGATATTGTAACCATATCGAAATTATTAGGACATGAAAGTCCAGATATAACCTTGAAAGTTTATTCGCATCAGATGGAGGCATTGGCAGAAAAGAATTTTGAAAAAATCAAAGAAATATTCCTGATTGCATAATTTGGGGCGAATTTGGGGCGAAACCTTAATAAAGCCTATTAAATCAATAGTATTTAATCCGTCTACCGCCTTT
>NZ_CABPTR010000009.1:0-5237 GCF_902460365.1 Streptococcus sp. Marseille-P7375
GCTAAGCGACTACCATATCTCACAGGGGGCAACCCCCAACTACTTCCGGCGTTCTAGGGCTTAACTTCTGTGTTCGGCATGGGTACAGGTGTATCTCCTAGGCTATCGTCACTTAACTAGCTGAATTAACTTGCAATATCTTATTGCCTTGTCAACTCAAAATTGAATAACTACTCAAACCTCACAATACTTGCCAAAAGCTGCGCTCAATGAAAATTGGATAAGTCCTCGAGCTATTAGTATTAGTCCGCTACATGTGTCGCCACACTTCCACTCCTAACCTATCTACCTGATCTTCTCTCAGGGCTCTTACTAACTTGCGTTATGGGAAATCTCATCTTGAGGTGGGTTTCACACTTAGATGCTTTCAGCGTTTATCCCTTCCCTACATAGCTACCCAGCGATGCCTCTGGCGAGACAACTGGTACACCAGCGGTAAGTCCACTCTGGTCCTCTCGTACTAGGAGCAGATCCTCTCAAATTTCCTACGCCCGCGACGGATAGGGACCGAACTGTCTCACGACGTTCTGAACCCAGCTCGCGTGCCGCTTTAATGGGCGAACAGCCCAACCCTTGGGACCGACTACAGCCCCAGGATGCGACGAGCCGACATCGAGGTGCCAAACCTCCCCGTCGATGTGAACTCTTGGGGGAGATAAGCCTGTTATCCCCAGGGTAGCTTTTATCCGTTGAGCGATGGCCCTTCCATGCGGAACCACCGGATCACTAAGCCCGACTTTCGTCCCTGCTCGAGTTGTAGCTCTCGCAGTCAAGCTCCCTTATACCTTTACACTCTGCGACTGATTTCCAACCAGTCTGAGGGAACCTTTGGGCGCCTCCGTTACCTTTTAGGAGGCGACCGCCCCAGTCAAACTGCCCGTCAGACACTGTCTCCGATAGGGATCACCTATCCGGGTTAGAGTGGCCATAACACAAGGGTAGTATCCCAACAACGCCTCCATCGAAACTGGCGTCCCGATCTCATAGGCTCCTACCTATCCTGTACATGTGGCACAGACACTCAATATCAAACTGCAGTAAAGCTCCATGGGGTCTTTCCGTCCTGTCGCGGGTAACCTGCATCTTCACAGGTACTAAAATTTCACCGAGTCTCTCGTTGAGACAGTGCCCAAATCATTACGCCTTTCGTGCGGGTCGGAACTTACCCGACAAGGAATTTCGCTACCTTAGGACCGTTATAGTTACGGCCGCCGTTTACTGGGGCTTCAATTCATACCTTCGCGTTTCCGCTAAGCACTCCTCTTAACCTTCCAGCACCGGGCAGGCGTCACCCCCTATACATCATCTTACGATTTAGCAGAGAGCTGTGTTTTTGATAAACAGTTGCTTGGGCCTATTCACTGCGGCTGACCAAAGTCAGCACCCCTTCTCCCGAAGTTACGGGGTCATTTTGCCGAGTTCCTTAACGAGAGTTCTCTCGCTCACCTGAGGCTACTCGCCTCGACTACCTGTGTCGGTTTGCGGTACGGGTAGAGTATGATACAACGCTAGAAGCTTTTCTTGGCAGTGTGACATCACTCACTCGCTACTAAACTTCGCTCCCCATCACAGCTCAACGTTATAGGTATAAGCATTTGACTCATACCACGCCTCACTGCTTAGACGTACATCCATTCGTACGCACGAGTTAGCCTACTGCGTCCCTCCATCACTTCATACTCTAGTACAGGAATATCAACCTGTTGTCCATCGGATACACCTTTCGGTCTCTCCTTAGGTCCCGACTAACCCAGGGCGGACGAGCCTTCCCCTGGAAACCTTAGTCTTACGGTGGATGGGATTCTCACCCATCTTTCGCTACTCATACCGGCATTCTCACTTCTATGCGTTCCAGCGCTCCTCACGGTACACCTTCTCCACACATAGAACGCTCTCCTACCATACCTATAAAGGTATCCACAGCTTCGGTAAATTGTTTTAGCCCCGGTACATTTTCGGCGCAGGGTCACTCGACTAGTGAGCTATTACGCACTCTTTGAATGAATAGCTGCTTCTAAGCTAACATCCTAGTTGTCTGTGCAACCCCACATCCTTTTCCACTTAACAATTATTTTGGGACCTTAGCTGGTGGTCTGGGCTGTTTCCCTTTCGACTACGGATCTTAGCACTCGCAGTCTGACTGCCGACCATAATTCATTGGCATTCGGAGTTTATCTGAGATTGGTAATCCGGGATGGACCCCTCACCCAAACAGTGCTCTACCTCCAAGAATCTCTATGTCGACGCTAGCCCTAAAGCTATTTCGGAGAGAACCAGCTATCTCCAAGTTCGTTTGGAATTTCTCCGCTACCCACAAGTCATCCAAGCACTTTTCAACGTGCCCTGGTTCGGTCCTCCAGTGCGTTTTACCGCACCTTCAACCTGCTCATGGGTAGGTCACATGGTTTCGGGTCTACATCATGATACTAAGACGCCCTATTCAGACTCGGTTTCCCTACGGCTCCGTCTCTTCAACTTAACCTCGCATCATAACGTAACTCGCCGGTTCATTCTACAAAAGGCACGCTCTCACCCATTAACGGGCTCGAACTTGTTGTAGGCACACGGTTTCAGGTTCTATTTCACTCCCCTTCCGGGGTACTTTTCACCTTTCCCTCACGGTACTGGTTCACTATCGGTCACTAGGGAGTATTTAGGGTTGGGAGATGGTCCTCCCAGATTCCGACGGGATTTCGCGTGTCCCGCCGTACTCAGGATTCTGCTAGGTACAGATTCTATTTAAAATACGAGGCTCTTACTCTCTTTGGCTGACCTTCCCATGTCATTCTTCTATAAAATCTGAGTCCACATTGCAGTCCTACAACCCCGAAGAGTAAACTCTTCGGTTTGCCCTCCTGCCGTTTCGCTCGCCGCTACTAAGGCAATCGCTTTTGCTTTCTCTTCCTGCAGCTACTTAGATGTTTCAGTTCACTGCGTCTTCCTCCTCATCTCCTTAACAGAGATGGGTAACAGGTAGTACCTGTTGGGTTCCCCCATTCGGACATCCCCGGATCTGCGCTTACTTACAGCTCCCCGAGGCATTTCGTCGTTTGTCACGTCCTTCATCGGCTCCTAGTGCCAAGGCATCCACCGTGCGCCCTTACTAACTTAACCTTATTTTTGACCTTTCAGTCTTAAACTCATTAATATTCACAGCGTTTCGGTTTATTTTCTTGTTACTATTTGATATAGTTATTCAATTTTCAATGGACAAGTTTAGAATAGTCATCACTATTCTAATGGAGCCTAGCGGGATCGAACCGCTGACCTCCTGCGTGCAAAGCAGGCGCTCTCCCAGCTGAGCTAAGGCCCCACAAGACCTCTCAAAACTAAACATGACGACCAATGGCTTCCGTTTTTCCTTAGAAAGGAGGTGATCCAGCCGCACCTTCCGATACGGCTACCTTGTTACGACTTCACCCCAATCATCTATCCCACCTTAGGCGGCTGGCTCCTGAAAGGTTACCTCACCGACTTCGGGTGTTACAAACTCTCGTGGTGTGACGGGCGGTGTGTACAAGGCCCGGGAACGTATTCACCGCGGCGTGCTGATCCGCGATTACTAGCGATTCCGACTTCATGTAGGCGAGTTGCAGCCTACAATCCGAACTGAGACTGGCTTTAAGAGATTAGCTTGCCGTCACCGACTTGCGACTCGTTGTACCAGCCATTGTAGCACGTGTGTAGCCCAGGTCATAAGGGGCATGATGATTTGACGTCATCCCCACCTTCCTCCGGTTTATTACCGGCAGTCTCGCTAGAGTGCCCAACTTAATGATGGCAACTAACAATAAGGGTTGCGCTCGTTGCGGGACTTAACCCAACATCTCACGACACGAGCTGACGACAACCATGCACCACCTGTCACCGGTGTGCCGAAGCAAAATCCTATCTCTAGGACGGGCACCGGGATGTCAAGACCTGGTAAGGTTCTTCGCGTTGCTTCGAATTAAACCACATGCTCCACCGCTTGTGCGGGCCCCCGTCAATTCCTTTGAGTTTCAACCTTGCGGTCGTACTCCCCAGGCGGAGTGCTTAATGCGTTAGCTGCGGCACTGAGTCCCGGAAAGGACCCAACACCTAGCACTCATCGTTTACGGCGTGGACTACCAGGGTATCTAATCCTGTTTGCTCCCCACGCTTTCGAGCCTCAGCGTCAGTTACAGACCAGAGAGCCGCTTTCGCCACCGGTGTTCCTCCATATATCTACGCATTTCACCGCTACACATGGAATTCCACTCTCCCCTTCTGCACTCAAGTTAAACAGTTTCCAAAGCGTACTATGGTTAAGCCACAGCCTTTAACTTCAGACTTATCTAACCGCCTGCGCTCGCTTTACGCCCAATAAATCCGGACAACGCTCGGGACCTACGTATTACCGCGGCTGCTGGCACGTAGTTAGCCGTCCCTTTCTGGTAAGATACCGTCACAGTGTGAACTTTCCACTCTCACACTCGTTCTTCTCTTACAACAGAGCTTTACGATCCGAAAACCTTCTTCACTCACGCGGCGTTGCTCGGTCAGACTTCCGTCCATTGCCGAAGATTCCCTACTGCTGCCTCCCGTAGGAGTCTGGGCCGTGTCTCAGTCCCAGTGTGGCCGATCACCCTCTCAGGTCGGCTATGTATCGTAGCCTTGGTGAGCCGTTACCCCACCAACTAGCTAATACAACGCAGGTCCATCTGGTAGTGGTGCATTTGCACCTTTCAATTGACTATCATGCAATAGTCAATGTTATGCGGTATTAGCTATCGTTTCCAATAGTTATCCCCCGCTACCAGGCAGGTTACCTACGCGTTACTCACCCGTTCGCAACTCATCCAGAAGAGCAAGCTCCTCCTTCAGCGTTCTACTTGCATGTATTAGGCACGCCGCCAGCGTTCGTCCTGAGCCAGGATCAAACTCTCATTAAAAGTTTGAGTTCTCACTCATTTCTGTCACTGACAGATTTATTGTTTTTTCTTTGTTCAGTACTACAACATATGTTGTAGCGCCCTGCACATTGGTTCGTCTTGTTCAGTTTTCAAAGGTCTTTATCGCTCTCTCAAGCGACAACTATATCAGTATATCACCTATCCATCCCCTTGTCAACACCTTTTTTGAATTTTTTTATCTTTTTTTTACAAATTTATTTCCTAATGCCTACAATATCACTGATAAATCAATAACTAAAAGGGAAAGGTATCCTCTCCCTCTTACCTCTCCCTTATTCTCTATATCACCGTGCTGCTAAAGTC
>NZ_CABPTR010000010.1:0-923 GCF_902460365.1 Streptococcus sp. Marseille-P7375
AGCCAATCCGTTTCAACAAGTGCAAGTGCCTCAGCATCATTGAGCCTGAGCCAATCAGTTTCAGCAAGCGAATCAGCTTCAGCGTCATTGAGCTTGAGCCAGTCTGTCTCAGCAAGTGCCAGTGCTTCAGCATCAGTAAGCCTGAGCCGGTCTGTCTCAGCAAGCACAAGCACTTCAGCATCAGTAAGCTTGAGCCAATCCGTTTCAACAAGTGCAAGTGCCTCAGCATCATTGAGCCTGAGCCAATCAGTTTCAGCAAGCGAATCAGCTTCAGCGTCATTGAGCTTGAGCCAGTCTGTCTCAGCAAGCGAATCAGCTTCAGCGTCATTGAGCTTGAGCCAGTCTGTCTCAGCAAGTGCAAGTGCCTCAGCATCATTGAGCCTGAGCCGGTCTGTCTCAGCAAGCACAAGCACTTCAGCATCAGTAAGCCTGAGCCAGTCTGTCTCAGCAAGCACAAGCACTTCAGCATCAGTAAGCTTGAGCCAATCCGTTTCAACAAGTGCAAGTGCCTCAGCATCATTGAGCCTGAGCCAATCAGTTTCAGCAAGCGAATCAGCTTCAGCGTCATTGAGCTTGAGCCAGTCTGTCTCAGCAAGTGCAAGTGCCTCAGCATCATTGAGCCTGAGCCAATCAGTTTCAGCAAGCGAATCAGCTTCAGCGTCATTGAGCGCAAGCCAGTCTGTATCAGTAAGCACAAGTGCCTCAGCTTCGTTGAGTGGCAGCCAATCTGTCTCAACAAGCGCAAGTGCTTCAGCGTCAATGAGCTTGAGCCAGTCTGTCTCAACAAGCGCAAGTGCTTCAGCATCAGTAAGCCTGAGCCAGTCTGTCTCAGCAAGCACAAGCACTTCAGCATCAGTAAGCTTGAGCCAATCCGTTTCAACAAGTGCAAGTGCCTCAGCATCATTGAGCCTGAGCCAATCAGT